>CAWBTX010000004.1:0-690418 GCA_963791905.1 uncultured Gaiellaceae bacterium | reverse complement strand
CTGCATGGCAAGTGCGAGCGGCCGTTCGCTCCCGTTCGCGCCCGTTCGCTCAAACCGCCTGTTTGCAGGGCTTCGCGTCGAATCGAGCGAACGCGACCGAACCCGAGCGAACGCCGAACCTTGCCATTCTTGCCACGGGTTCAGGTGCCGAACCCGGACCGGTGAGCTTCTCTGCGAACGTCTACGCGTCTTCTCGGACAGGCCCGCGTAAACCTGCGCCGTGACGGGTCCGCACGTAGCGAGGAGCGTGACACCGTCCGGCACTCGAGCGCGTCCGGCTTGGCATTGAGAACCGCTGAACCAGCAGTTGATGGCGAGAAGCGGCCGGCTGTTACGGTCGCCTGTGTGAGCACGGAGTTCCGCGTCCTCGGCCCACTCGAGGCGCTGGCGGAGGGAACGCCGGTCAAGCTCGGCGGCTCCCGACCTCGCGCTGTGCTTGCCGTCCTACTTCTCCACTCCGGTCAGGTGGTCTCGACCTCGCGGCTCATCGACGAGGTGTGGGCGGAAGCCCCGCCCGAGACAGCCGCAAACGTCCTCCAGGGATACGTGTCACAGCTCCGCAAGGAGCTCGGCCGCGACACGATCGAGACCCGGGAGCCGGGGTACCTGCTGCGAGTGGATCACGACTCGCTCGATCTCCATCGCTTCGAGCGACTCGCGTCGGACGGTACCGAGCTCCTCGAGCGAGGGCGGGCCGAGGACGCGGCGGTGCTCCTGCGAGAGTCGCTTGCGCTCTGGCGCGGTCCAGCCCTGGCAGACGTCGCCGACGAAGGAATCTTGAGGCAGGCAGCCGCCCGGCTCGACGAGCTCCGGCTCGTGGCGCTCGAGCGACGCATCGAGGCGGATCTCGCTTGCGGACGCCACGCGGAGCTCGTGGGCGAGCTCGAAGAGCTGGCGGCCGAGTACCCACTCCGCGAGCGACCCCGCGCCTTGCAGATGCTCGCCCTCTACCGCTGTGGCCGACAGGCCGACGCCCTCGCCGCGTACCGCACGGCGCGCGGAACGCTTGTCGACGAGCTGGGAATCGAGCCTGGATCGGCGCTACAGGAGCTCGAGCGGGCAATCCTCCAACACGACCCGTCGCTCGAGCTCGAACCTGCACGCGGACGCAAGCCTGCGCTAGGCGCGCGCACGGTGCTCGTAGCCGCGCTCGAGCTCGAGCCGCTGTCGTCAGCTCCTCGCTCTGGCGGAGCCGCTCGCCGGGTGTTGGCGGCGCACGGGAGCTCGTTCTCGCTGCGACCGTCGCCAATGCAGGCGAGCTTGCGGGCCGCCTCGGCGCATCTCCGCTGCGCTGCGAGAGGGACTCGTGACGCGAGGAGTCGATGCACGCGCTGCCGCATTCACCTCCGTCATCCCCGGTGCCGACCTCTCTCGACTCGCCTCGGAGCAAGGAGCGGAGCTCCTCCTCGTCGATGCGCCCGACCGGCTTCTCGAGGACACGAGACTGCTGGCGCTGCTCGAGGACGCGCCCTGCGACGTCGCCGTGCTCGTCGACAGGCGAGCCGGCGGCGAGCCGTGGTCGTCCCCTTTGCTGGGGCAGAGCATGACTGGGCGGCGGTCGAGCTCGGCGCGTGGTTCGCGCTGGGTGCCGGCAAGCCGCTGCGGCTTGCGGGTGCGTCGACCGGGGCAGGCGGAGGCGACGCGAGCCGCCTACTCGCAAGCGCGTCGCTCGCTGTTCAGCGCGCCTTCGGAGTCGACGCCGAGCCGATGCTCGTCGAGCCCACGCCGGAGGCGCTCCTCGAGGCCACGCGCGACGCGGCACTCGTGGTCGTCGGGCTCACGGACCGGTGGCGACGCGAGGGCATCGGTCACGCTCGCGCCGCGCTCGCCGCGTCACCTCACCATCCGACCCTTCTCGTCCGCAGCGGCTTGCGACCCGGTGGTCTCGGTCCCCGCTCGAGCCAGACCCGCTTCACCTGGACGATCGGGCCGGGAGGCTAGTCACCTAGCCCAGGGCGGCGGGGTCGCCTTCCGGCACGGCTGGCTGCCCGGGCCGGGCGGCGGCGACTTGGAGAGGAGCCCGCCGAAGCTCTGCTCGACGCCCGGGACGACGTGGACGAGCTGGTCAGCCCGTCGGCCCCCGTCGCCGACCACGATCCGCTTGAGATAGATCTGGCGAATCGAATTGCGGTTCTCATCCAAGCGTACGGGGCCGGTCGGCAGGTCGAGCCGCACGTGAGAGAGCGCCTCGTGGAGGCGGCGTCGCCCTTCCCCCAGCCGACCGTCCGCGTCCTCGAGGCCCCGGAGCACGCCCTCCATCGAGTCGTGGAAGGCCATCACGACCGGCGACTCCGCGGCTCTCCCCGGAGGGCCGGGGAAGGCGTGTACGAACGCGCGTCGATACTCGCGCATCGCGCGTGTCGACTGCGCAGGAGGGATCCACGACGCACCCACGACTCCGTCGAGGGGCCCGAGCTCGAAGGCACCCGCGATGACAGGATCATCGATGACCCACATCCCCGCCACGATGCGGTCGCGCTCTCCGCCGAGTCTGCGGACGAGTCTCGGGATCATCTCGGGTGAGCTGAGGCCCGAGGAGATCAGCAACGCCACCCCGTCCACGTCGGTTGGTACCCGGTCGGCTGCAGCGGGGTCGAACACGGCGTACACGCTCTTCGCGATCCTTCCCCCGAGCGAGCAGAACTCGGCCACGAACGCAGCCGACTCGTGCCATCCGAGCTGAAAGTCCTCGGCGAGCACGGCAGCCGTCCGCCAGCCGAGCTCGTTGTAGGCGTAGGCGCCCAAGCCGCCAACGTCCTGCGCGTGGTCGGTGTCGAAGCGGTAGACGTTCGAGACAGGGTTTCGCAGCGTCAGCTCCTGAGCGCTCCAGAGCGCCGGCACGAACGCCACCTCCGGATACCGACGCGCAAGCTCCTTGACTATGAGACTGTCGCCTGCCGCGAATGGACCGACGATGGCGTCGACGCCTTCGTCCTCGACGAGCCGACGCGCCTCCTCGACAAGGATCGTGTACTCGGTCGCTTCGGTGCATCCCCTGACGAGCTCGACTTCCCGGCCGGCAACCCGCGCCCCGGAGACACCGCCGGACGGCGTCCCGTTCGTCAGGCGGGCGCCCCGGTTGAGCAGCGGTAGCTCGGCGCCGGCGAGCGTCGCGTCCTCGTAGCCGGAGAAGTAACCGCGACAGTCGGTCAGCAGACCGATCCGGATCGGTTGCTCGCCTCCTCCACAGCCAGAAGCAGCCACGACGAGCGCCGTGACCGCAAGCAGACGTGCGACCCGCCAGAGATCAGCGCGCATCGGCGCTCACCCAGACCCCGCCCGCCCCGACGGCAACCTCGCGTGGCCGACCGCCTACGTCGACCTCGTCCACGACCTCGCCGGTGCGCGGGTCGATGCGCAACACGGTACCGTCGAGCGTGCTCGTCACCCACACCGAGCCCGCGCCGGCGGCGACGCCGCTCGTGCCGCGGCCGGTGGGAATCGCCGCCGTGATCGCGTTCGTCTCCGGATCGATCCGCAGGACACGGTCGTCGAGCGGGGCGCTGATCCAGACGCCTCCCTCGCCCGCCGCGACGGTCCGCGGCATGAAGGGGAGCTCGATCGTTGCGAGGACGCGGCCGCTTACGCGATCGAGCCGCCACAGCCGCCTGTCGAGCGCGTCGCCCAGCACCCATACCGACCCGTACCCCACAGCAACGTCCCGGAACCCGAGTCGAAACGTCCCGGTCGAGACCGGCTCGCGGTACGGGAGCGACAGGCTCCGGAGAACGCGCAGCTCTCCGGAGTCCGTGCTCAGCCTGTTGACCTTGGAGTTCCCGCACGACCAGACGACGCCCTCTCCTCCGGCGATCGTGCAGGAGAGCAGATCGAGCTTTCGCTCACGCACCCCGGTGACCGCGTCGTAGCGGGTGACCGTACCGGCGAAGATCTCCGCGCTGTCTGCCGCGACGTAGATCTTGCCGCCGAGCGCGGTGAGATCGCGGGGCTCGCCGAGCGAGACGACGCGCTTCAGCGCACCGGTGCGCGGCTCCAGCGTCCAGAGGGCACCGTCGCGGAAGTCGCCCAGCCACACGCGACCGGAGCTCGTGGTGATCACGCCGGGGTGCGCCGAGACGCGGTAGCGGGCGGTCACGTTGCCGCTCTGTGGGTCGATTCTGATCAGCGAGCCGCCGGCCTGGGCCGGCGCCGCTGCGCGCGTAAGCAGGATCGCGGCCATAGCGACCGCCGCGACGAGGAGCACGAACGCAGACGCGGCGACCGCGAGCCGCAGCCGGTTCGGCCCCGCCTCGAGGACGCCGAGGGCGAATCGCGCCTCGGCAACGAGGGCTGCGCATGTCGGCTGGCGCTCGTCGGGGTCCTTGGCCAGGGCTCGGCCGAGCACGTCGTCGAGGTCCACTGGGAGCTCCGGGCGCCGCTCGCTCGGCCGAGGCGGCTCGTCCTCCAGGTGTGCGTACAGCGTCGCGACCTCCGAGGGTCGGGCGAACGGCACTTCTCCGGTGAGGCACTCGAGAAGCAGGCAGCCGAGCGAGTACACATCTGCCCGACGGTCGACGTCACTCGCCGCGGATCTGCTCCGGAGCGACGTAGTCGAGCGTTCCGAGGAGCGATTCGTCCGGCGCCTGCCCTTGCGACGACACGCTCTGTGTCAGCCCGAAGTCGGCGAGGTAGCAGTGCCCCCGCTCGTCGATGAGGACGTTCGAGGGCTTGACGTCGCGGTGGACGAGACCTCTCTCGTGAGCAGCGTCCAGCGCTCCGGCGACCTGCGCGGCGATGTCGATTGCACGTTCCGGAGAGAGCGCGCCTTCGCCTCGCAGAACCGCACGCAAGTCGGTGCCTTCGACATAGCGCATCGCCAGGAAGAAGCGCCCGTCGGCCTCGCCCGCGTCGTATACCGGGACGACGTTAGGGTGATCGAGGCTTGCGGCAAGACGTGACTCGCGGAGGAGCCGCTCGCGGAATGCGTCGTCGTCGGCGTAACGCGGAGCGAGGATCTTGAGGGCGACGTTCCTGTCGAGGCGGCCGTCGTGCGCGCGGTACACCTCCCCCATGCCACCGCGACCGATCACCTCCTCGACCCGGTAGCCGCCGATCTCGACACCGCTCGCGATCCCCACCAACTCGGTCATCGCCGATCTATTCTCCTCCATCTTGCATGTGTTGCACGCCTCGGACTTCGCGGAACAGCCAGAGTCCCGGCTCACGAGAGGGACGGGGCTCTGGCTGTCGGGCTGCGGTGAATCTCTAGCGAGGGTTCAGTCGTCGCGTCCGAGCCGAAGGTGGAGTGTGCCCTGGAGGCAAAATGAACCGAACACGTTGCCCGGTGTCGGGATGGGGCACGGATCCCATGCCGTGTATTCCCCTGTCACTCGCGCGCCCCTCATCCATCCCCTGATGACGACGCCGCGGATGGTTGCGGTGCCTGTGGCGATGTCCTCCGTGATGAAGTTGTACGCGACAAAGGAGTGCTTGGCGCCGTTGAATCCGTAGAGCGCTTGCGCCAGCCAGAAGCCCGGCTTCGACGTCGTGTCGTCCCTGATCACCCTCCCCACAAAGTCGCCATCGCCGACATCGCCGCCGACCACCCCGGCCATGGACGCCCCGGCAAACGACGGGTCGTTAGGGAAGCTCGTCCCCCATTTCGTGAACGTGACGTCGGCGCTGCGGTGATTCCTGCCGTCGGCGGGCGAGGCCGTGCCGGCGGGACGCGCCTGAGCGACGACCGCGACGCTTGCAGCTACGAGAACGGCCAGGGCGAGAAGCAATCCGATCATGCGCTTCATGGTGATCCTCCTTCGTGGGTGTGATGGTGCTCGTTGATCTCAAGCTCGAGACAACGTCCGAGAGAGGGTCGTCCACAGCGCTGATGAATCGCTGGAGGATGGCTGGAACTGCTTTGGCGGCGTCCTGGCATGGCGACAGGACCGACACTCGTCAGCGAGAAGCTCGACCAGGCGGTCGAAATACCCGCGAGCGGCTTTGGAGACACACTTTCGAGTCCGGCATTTGGGACTCATCCGGGACTCACGTTGTCTTGTTCCAAAACAAAAACCCCCGATTTACGGGGGTTTTAAGAGCGGATGATGGGACTCGAACCCACGACCTTCTGCATGGCAAGCAGACGCTCTAGCCAACTGAGCTACATCCGCGTAGGTCGCGCCAGTATAGCGGCCCGTTCCGCGGGCAGCTTCGGCTCAGCCCGCGGCATCGAGCGCCTCGTTCACGAGGCGGTCGGCGAGCTTGTTGTGCTCGCGGCGCACGGCGGTGTAGCGATCGTCGCCGAGCTCCCGGCCGAGCCGCGCCGCGCGCAGCGACAGCTCGCGCAGCGCCTCGTTCTTCACCTTGTACTCGCCGCGCATCTGCTTGACCATCAGCTCCGAGTCGGAGACCACCTCGAGCTCGCCGACGGCGAGCTCGACCGCTTTCTCGAGGCCGGCGATCAGCGCGCTGTACTCGGCGAAGTTGTTCGTCGCGACGCCGATCGCCTCGCCGTGCGCGGCGAGCACGGTGCCGTCGTCGGCCTCGAGCACGTAGGCGTACGCCGCCGGGCCGGGATTCCCGCGCGCGCCTCCGTCCGTCCAGAGCTTGGCGCTCAGCACGCCGCTCCCGGAGACCAGCTTGTGTTGTTTCAACACAAGCGCTTTCGGGCCGGGGCGCGGTCGCACGTGAGCACGGTTTGCGCGGCTCCGGCACCGCGCGGAGAGTTTGTGTTGTTGGAACACAAGCTCCTCGTCACGGCGTGTGGAGCGGGTAGACGTCGAAGGCGACCTCCTCGTACGGGTGAGCCGCTCGAGCGCGGCGACTACGGCGGCAACCCGACCCTCCGGCACGACCGTCTCGACCCGGAACTCGGGCACGTGCTGCTCCTCGCCGGCCGCGCCGACCGCCGGGGTTCGTGCCCTCGCCGCCGAGGAACGTCCCGGTGCCGCGCGTGTACCACGAGCAGCGCTCGTAGTCGCCGATCCGGCCGCCGCCGGCGGCGAAGATCGCGTCGCGCGTCGCTGTCGAGCGCCTCCTCCGGCACGAACCAGACGAGCTTGAAGAGCCTGCTCCGTCATCGCGGCGCAGAGCTCGAGGGTCATCCGGCCGAGACCGTCATCGGGCTCGAACTCCTGCCAGCCGAGCCGAGCGTAGAGCCGCTTGCCCGGATTGTCGTGGTCGACGCTCAGCGAGAGACGCGCGAAGCCCGTCCGCACGCGCCCGCGCGGCCGCGGCCTCCAGCAGCAGCTGCCCGATGCCCTGGCCGCGCCGCCCGTCGACGACCGCCACCGCGAGCTCGGGGGTCTCGGGATCGACGTAGCCCTCGCCGTGGTCGTCCTCGGTGAACAGCCGGTACCAGACGGCGCCGACCGGCGAGCCGCCATCTTGCGCGATCAACCCCACGTCGCCGGCGCGGCCCCAGCCCTCGTGGTATCGGGTGACCTCCGGGTGCGCGAGCAGAAACTCGGCCGGATAGCGCTCGCTGTCCGGCCGCCACATCAGCGCCTCGCAGAGCATCTCGCGGAGGAACGGCAGATCCGGCTCGGCCAGCTCCCGGACCGTCGACCGCCACCTACGGCGCGGGCTCGATGTTGTCGATCTGGGCGCGCTGGAGCCGGCCGGAGTAGTCGACGTAGATCGACTTCCACTCGGTGAAGACGTCGAGCGCGGCCTGGCCGGCTTCGCGGTGCCCGTTGCCGGTGTCCTTGGTGCCGCCGAAGGGCAGGTGGACCTCCGCCCCGGTCGTGCCCGCGTTGATGTACGTGATCCCGGCGGCCAGGTCGCGCATCGCGCGGAACGCCTTGTTCACGTCGCGGGTGAAGATCGAGCTGGAGAGGCCGTAGCGGATGCCGTTCGCGACCCGGATCGCCTCGTCGAAGTCCTTGACGCGAATGAGGGCGGTCGTCGGGCCGAAGATCTCCTCCTGGGCGATCCGCATCTGCGGCTCCACCCCGGCGAAGATCGTCGGCCGGTAGAAGAAGCCCTTGCCGAGGTCGCCCTCGCTCGCGATCTCACCGCCCGTGAGGAGCTCGGCACCCTCGTCGGTGCCGATGCCGGTGTAGGAGTGGATCTTGTCGAGCGCCTCGCGGTTGATCACCGGGCCGAGGTCGGTGTCCTGCTCCCAGCCGGGCCCGATCCGCATCTGCTCCGCCCGCGCGACGAGCCGGCGCTGCAGCTCGTCGTGGGCGCCGTCCTGCACGATCACGCGGCTGGCCGCGGTGCAGCGCTGCCCGGATGTGCCGAACGCGGACCAGACGATGCCCTCGACGGCCAGGTCGAGGTCGGCGTCGTCGAGCACGATGATCCCGTTCTTGCCGCCGAGCTCGAGGTGGACGTGCTTGAGGTTGTCCGCCGCGGCCTTCGTCACCGCCACGCCCGGTCTCGCGCGAGCCCGTGAACGTGATCACGGGCACGTCCGGATGGCGGACGAGGCGGTCGCCGGCCTCCTCCCCGTAGCCGTGAACGAGGTTGACGACGCCGTCCGGCAGGCCCGCCTCCGAGAGCAGCTCGATGAAGCGCTCCGCGAGGAGCGGCGTGTCCTCGGCCGGCTTGAGGACGACGGTGTTGCCGCACACGAGCGCCGGCGTCAGCTTCCACGCCGGGATCGCGATCGGGAAGTTCCACGGCGTGATCGCGCCGACGACGCCGATCGGCATCCGCACGGACATCTGGAACTTGTCCCGCAGCTCTGACGGCGTCGTGTGGCCGAAGAGGCGGCGGCCCTCGCCGGCCATGTAGACCGACATGTCGATCGCCTCCTGGACGTCGCCGCCGGCCTCCGCGAGCACCTTCCCCATCTCGCGGCTCATCAACTCCGTCAGCTCCTGCTTCTCGTCCTCGAGGAGCCGCGCGAAGCGGAGCAGGATCGTGCCGCGCTCCGGCGCCGGGACGAGGCGCCACTCCTCGAACGCCTCCTTGGCCGCGGCGACGGCGCGGTCGACGTCTTCCGCGCTCGAGCGCGGGAAGCTCCCGAGCGTCTCGCCGCTCGCCGGCACGATCGACTCGAACGTCTCGCCGGAGACGGCGTCGACCCACTCGCCGCCGATGAAGTTCTTGAACTGCTTCGTGCCCGCGACCGCCATTCCGGCGGCCAGTCTACTCAGGCGTGGGTGTCTCCGGGAACGTCCCCGGGATGCGGGCGCGGCGGCGGTCACGGATGACGCGCTTGCCGCCGTACTCCCGGCCCCGCCGGCGATCCTCGCCCTCGCGGCGGTCGAGGATGACGGTCACGTTCGGGTTGTCCTTGTAGTACTCGACCATCTTCTCGTACAGCTCGTCCTCGAGCCCGCGCGGAATGACGCAATAGATCATCTCCGTCGGAGTGTAGGTCGGATCTCGGCCGACGCTACCCCCGTCTGGTAACGGTCCGGCTAGTGACGCTTCGCGGCGGCGGTCAGAGCGCCGAGCCCGACGAAGACGGTGCCCGAGACGTACCGGCGCACGGCGCCGAAGCGGCGGCTCGCTGCGGAGGCGCTGCCGAGGCAGTTCCCGCCGCGAGCGCCCAGACGGAGTCGCTCACGACTGCGAGCACGACGAACACGAGACCAAGAGCGACCAGCTGCACCGGCACGGCTCCGCGCTCCGGATCGACGAACTGGGGCAGGAAGGCGAGGAAGAAGAGCGCCGTCTTCGGGTTCAGCACGTTGACGACGATCCCCTGCGCGAAGATCCGGCGCAGCCGCCGCTCGTGCGGCGAAGCGACGTCCTCCACCGGACGCCGCCTCAGCAGGGTGACGAGGCCGAGGCCGATCAGATAGGCGGCGCCGGCGAGCTTGACGACGGTGAACGCCGTCGCGGAGGAGAGCACGAGCGCCGACAGCCCGACCGCCGCCGCGGTCACGTGCACGAGGCCGCCCACAGCGACACCGAGCGCGGAGACGAGTCCTGCCAGCCGACCGCGATCGATGCTCTGGGCGACGATGTAGAGGACCGCCGGGCCGGGCACGACGATCAGGGCGAGCGCGGCCGCCGCGAAGAGCGCGAGCGTCTCGGCGGTGGGCATGGCTCAGACGCGCGCGATGTCCGGGATCAGCCGGCCGTCGGCGGCCAGCTGCGCGTTCCACTGCCGGAACGGCCCCTCGAGCTCTTCCAGGTCGTGTCCCCGCTCGGCCAGGCGGACCGGCTGGCTCGACTCCGGGGTCACCCGGTACTGGTACCACGAGATCTCCCAGGCGACCGTGATCAACATCTCGCCGCTGACGCCGGACAGCGGGACGATCGACGCCTGCGGCGGTCCGAGGCTCTTCGCGATCCCGGCGATGGTGCGCCGGTACGCGCTGCCGTTGAAGAGGTCGGCTGCCTCGACGACCTCGAGCTCGGATTCCGACAGCCGCCGGAGGATCGGCTCGGTCGCCACGGGCGCCTCCTCGGCCCGACGGCTGCCGAGGAGCGACGACCACGAACGGCGCCGGCGCCGCGTGTCGATCGGCACGGTGAGCGAGGTGGGACTGCCCTCGCGGACCCAGCCGTGCTCGAGGGCGACCTCGTGGCAGAGCGGGCAAACATCCACGTAGCGGGCCGCGTCAGGCGCGAAGCGGGTCGTGTGCTCCCCCATGAGAAGGGTGCGTTCGCAGATGGCGCAGGTCCGCGTAGCGGTCGCGGCAACTCGCGTGACGCGCATCCGCCGACCGTAGCAGAGTGCCGACGTTGTCCACAGCCGCTTGTCCACAGCTGCTATATGTAGTAGACATATGCGCGAGTACGGCAGACGAGGACACAGCCGCCGGAGGCGCGGCGGACGGATCGAGCGCTTCCAGGTGGCAGCCCTCCTGCTGCTTCTCCGAGAGCGCCCGACGCACGGCTACGACCTCCTCGAGCGCCTGCCCGAGCTGACCGGCGACGACCGGGTCGACGTCGGCAACCTCTACCGCGTCCTCCGCACCCTCGAGGAACAGGGACTCGTCCGCAGCGAGTGGGACGAGACCGTCCCCGGCCCCGCGAAGCGCACCTACGAGATCACCCCGGAAGGCCGCGCCGGCCTCGAGCGCTGGGCCGCCGCGCTCGCGGAGACGCGTGACCGGATCGACCTCTACCTCCGACGCTACGACGAAAGGGGGTGACAGATACATGCACCGTCGCAGATTCCATCGCGGACGCGCGCCGCTGGGCGCGCGCTTCTACGCGCGTGAGAACGTGCTCGAGCGGCTGGACGAATACCAGCGCGACCTCGAGCAGGAGCTCGCGGACGTGACCGAGCTGATCCGCCGGCTGCGCGCCGAAGAGGCCGCGCCGCAAGGCTCGACCGAGCCTCAGTCCATCTAGATCGAACACGAGCCGGCTCGGCGCACGCCGAGCCGGCGCGGACTCAATGCGCCGCGCCCGCAGACTCCCGCTCGCGCTTGGTCTCCTCCATCACCTTCTGGGAGATGTGCGACGGCACTTCCTCGTAGCGGACGAAGTGCATCGAGTAGTCGCCGCGGCCGCCGGTGAGCGAGGTCAGCGACTGCGAGTACGTGAGGATCTCGGCCATCGGCACCTCGGCCTTGATCGTCGTCATCCCGGCCGCGGGCTCCATGCCGTGCAGCCGCCCGCGCCGCGAGTTGAGGTCGCCGTTCACGGCGCCCACGGACTCGTCGGGAACCGTCACCTCGAGCTCCATGATCGGCTCCAGCAGGACCGGCTCGGCCTTCTGATACGCATCCTTGAACGCCATCGAGCCGGCGATCTTGAACGCCATCTCCGACGAGTCGACGTTGTGGTACGAGCCGTCGACGAGGGTTACGCGCACGCCCTGCACCGGAGCGCCGGCGAGCTCGCCGTGGCCCATCGCCTCCTGCACGCCCTTGTCGACGGCGGGCCGGAAGCCCTGCGGGATGACGCCGCCGACGATCTTGTCGACGAACTCGTAGCCGACGTGGCCGTCCATCGGCTGGAGCACGATCGTGCAGTCGCCGAACTGGCCGCGGCCGCCGGTCTGCTTCTTGTAGCGGGCGTGCGCGCGGCTCTCCTTCCGGATCGTCTCCAGATAGGGCACGCGCGGGGGATGGAGCTCGACGTCGACGCCGAAACGCCGCTTGGCCCGGTCGAGCGCGACCTCGACGTGCATCTGGCTCATCCCGGAGAGGATCTCCTCCCCGGTCTGCTGATCGCGGCGAAGCCGCAGCGTCGGGTCCTCTTCGGCGAGCCGCCGGATCGCGGTGGCGACCTTCTCCTCCTCGCCCTTGATGCGCGGTGTTACGGCAAAGCTCATGACGGGCTCCGGGAAGCCGATCTCGGGCACGTCCGTCTCGACCTCGCGATCGAGGAGCAGATCGCCCGTCTGAACCTCTTTCAGCTTGGCGACGGCGCCGATGTCGCCGGGCCCGAACGCCTCGGCGGCGATGTGCTCCTTCCCCTGCTGGAAGAGCAGTGAGCCCATGCGCTCCTTCGAGTGCGTGCGCGCGTCCACGAGCGTCTGGTCGGGCGTGACCGAGCCCTGCAGGACGCGGAAGAGGTTGATGCGGCCGGCGAAGGGATCGGCGATCGTCTTGAAGACGAAGGCGGCGGTCTGCGCGCCCTCGATGTGCGTGATCGAGCCCATCTTGGCCGGGGAGGGCACGCCCTCGACGATCAGGTCGAGCAGCGCGCGCGTGCCGAGGTTCTTCGTCGCGACCCCGCATGCGACCGGGAAGACCTGGCCTTTCGTGACGGCCTCCTTCAGCGCGTGCGCGACCTCCTCGACGCCGAGCTCCTCGCCCTCGAGGTACTTCTCCATCAGCGCCTCGTCCGTCTGGACGACCTCGTCGAGCAGCTTCTCGCGGTACTCCTGCACGAGGTCGGCCAGCTCGTCGGGGATCGGGCTGGGATCGGCCTCGCGGCCGCCGTCCGGGCTGGTGTAGGCACACATGTGCAGGACGTCCACGATCCCGGTCAGGTCGTGCTCGCTGCCGATCGGCAGGTGGACGGCGACGCAACGCTCGGACAGCTGCTCCTGGAGCTGGCCGAGCGCCCGGAAGAAGTCGGCGCGCTCGCGGTCGAGCATGTTCACGAAGACGACCCGCGCCAGCCCGAGCTCCTCCGCGCGCCTCCACACGCGGCCGGTCCCGACCTCGACCCCCATCACGCCGCTGACGACCACGAGCGCCCCCTCGACGACACGCAGCGCGGCCCGGGCCTCGCCCTGGTAGCCGGGATCGCCCGGGACGTCGACGAGATTCAGCTTGCGGTCCTGCCACGTGGCATGGGTGAGCGAGAGCGAGATCGACATCTTGCGGCTCTGCTCGTCGTCGTCCCAGTCGGACACCGTCGACCCGGCGTCGATCGTCCCGAGGCGGTTGAGCTCGCCCGCCTGGTAAAGCATCGCCTCGACGAGTGACGTCTTGCCGGTCCCGCGATGACCGACGACGGCGACGTTGCGGATCTTTCCGGGCTCAAATGCGGGCATGCGTGGAGGTCCTCCTCGGCTCAGCTGTCGGGAGGCGAAATCCTAGCCGCGTCAGGCCATGAGGCGGGTACCCGGTCGGATGTTCTGGTTGCCGCGGAAGAGGTTGTCCGGGTCGTACTGGGCCTTGACGGTTGCGAGCCGCTCGTACGCGTCGCCGAACGCCGCCCGCACGCGCTCCTCGCCCTCGTCGCCGACGAAGTTGAGGTAGACGCCGCCGGTCGCCCACGGAGCGAGCACGTCGCGCCCCGCGCGACCCCAGGTGATGTGCTCCTTGATCACGATCGGCGCCCTCCCAGACACAAAACGGGTGCACGACCCACTTCGCCTCGCGCTTCGCCAACGGCGTGTCGGTGCGCCGCGCGACCTCGCCGCCCCAGGGCAGTAGGAGCGACTGCGTGAAGCTCAGCGGCATCTCCTCCGAGTAGGCGATGAAGGCGTCGAGCGCGTCGTCCGGAAGGTCGTCGAGGTACTCGGCCGTCCACCAGTTCCTCATGCCGGGTGGGTCGTCGATCATCGATTGCAGCCCGACGTACGGAATCTCGCCGTAGAGGTCGACGATCGGCTCCGCCACGTCGCGCAGCGGCTGGAGGGCGCGCTCGCCCTCGTCGATCGGGCCGTTCCACATGCCTCCGGTGACGGCGACGAGCTTGCCCTGCCACTCAGGCGGGACGAACTCCTCGGGCGGAGCGGTGATGTAGCCGAACATGAGACCGGCCGCGTCGGGCGCACCCTCCGCGTGGTAGTCGCGGATCGCCCGGCCGACGGTGCGGCCGTGGGCGGGGTCGTACGCCGCGATGCCGCCGAACACGGTCGGGCCGACCTGATGCAGCCGGTAGTCGAGCGCGGTGACGACGCCGAAGTTTCCGCCGCCGCCGCGGAGCGCCCAGAAGAGCTCGGCGTTCTCGGCTTCGCTCGCCCGGATGACCTCGCCGGCCGCCGTGACGACCTCGGCGCCGATCAGGTTGTCGCAGGCGAGGCCGTAGGAGCGCTCGAGCCAGCCCGAGCCGCCGCCGAGCGTGAGCCCTGCGACGCCCGTCGTCGAGACCCGCCCGCCCGTGGTCGCGAGCCCATGCGCCTGCGTGGCCGCGTCGAACTGGGCCCAGGTGGCGCCGGCGCCCGTCCGCGCCGTCCGCGCCTCAGGGTCGACCGAGACCTCGTTCAGGCGCCGGACGTCGATCACGAGCCCGCCGTCGCACATCGAGGCTCCCGCGACCGAGTGCCCGCCCGCGCGGATCGCCAGCGGCAGGTCGATCCCACGTGCGACCTCCAGCACGGCGACGACATCGTCCGCGCTCGCGCACTGCGCGATTGCGGCCGGCCGCCGGTCGATCATCGCGTTGAAGAGGCTGCGCGCCTCGTCGTAGCGCTCGTCGTCAGGGGTGATGACGTCGCCGTCGAGCGCGTTCGAGAGCGAGCGGATCGCATCGGCAGTCATGTTGCTGAACCTCCGTTTCGAGACATCCCCGCCGCGAGCCTACGCCCCTGCCCAGAGGCGGGCAAGACTCAGGAGGGCACGCGGGCGGCGCCGCCGAGGCGGGCCTTCAGGCGCAGGATCGCCTTCGTGTGCAGCTGCGAGACGCGCGACTCGGTGACGCCGAGGACCTCGCCGATCTCGCGCAGCGTCAGCTCCTCGTAGTAGTACAGCGTGACGACGAGCTTCTCCCGCTCGGGCAGGCGCGCGATCGCCTCGCCGAGCGCCTCCTTCATCTCCGTCTGTGCGAGCGCGGCCTGCGGCTCCGGGCCCTGCGTGTCCTCGATCGTGTCGATCAGGGCGATCTGGTCGCCGCCGGCCGACACCGTCCACAGCTCGTCGAGCGCCGCAATCGACGAGCGCGAGATCTCCGTGAGGCTGTCACCGAGCTCCTCCTCGGTCAGGCCGAGCTTCTCGGCGATCTCCTCGTCGCTCGGCGCTCGGTGCAGCTTCTTCTCGAGCTCGGCGATCGCGCGCTCGATGTCGCGAGCGCGGGCGCGCACGGAGCGCGGCACCCAGTCGAGCGCGCGCAGCTCGTCGATGATCGCGCCCTTGATCCGCGCGATCGCGTAGGTCTCGAACTTGATCTCCCGGTCGGGGTCGAAGCGCTCGATCGCGCCGATCAGCCCCAGCAGCCCGTAGGAGACGAGATCGCCCTCGTCGACGTGTGCCGGAAGGCCGCTGCCGAGGCGTCCGGCGACGAACTTCACGAGCGGCGCGTAGGTCAGGATCAGGCGGTCGCGGACCGCGCGATCCTTCGTGCGGCGGTACTCCTTCCACAGCGCGGTTGTCTCCTCGGTCACTGCCACGAGCAGAGAATACGCCGCCTCCCGCCGGACTCTTGCTTCATCGCCGCCGACGAAGCGCGCCGAACGCGGTCACGAGGAGCCAGCCGCCGATCACGGCGGCGCCGAACGCGACCACCCACTGGCCGGCATCGACGGCCGCCAGCGCGATCAAGGCGAGGACGATCCCGAGGAAGGCGAAGAGCAGCCCCAGGGCATGCCGCTGCCGCACCGCGCGCGCCTCTCAGCGGCCTCTGAGTGCCTCGGCCGCCGCGAGCTGCAGGGTCTTCGCCGTCTTCGCGGACAGCGCAAGCCTCACCGCTCGTCGTCCTGAGCGTGCGTGGGAGCCCGACCGGCGTCGCCTCGGTCAGCCCGCAGAACACGACCAGCGCCGCGAGGTAGGTGCCCATCGCACTCGGGTGGAAGGCGTCCGGTCCGTACAGCTTCAGCTTCGCGTTGCGGCGCCAGGCGGAGCTCCAGGCCTGGCCGGCCGGCAGCAGCAGCGCACCCGAGGCCGACGCCGCGTTGCGGTACGAGGCGATCACGACCGGGAGCACCGAGCGGCGGTAGTTCTCGGGCCAGACCTGGTACAGCGCCGGCCTCGCACCGTTGTCCCTGATCTCCGCGGACCAGCGAGAAGCCCACTCCTTGAGCTGCGCCTGGCTCTCGGGGAGCGCCGAGGGCCCCTGCTGGAGGACGACCACGTCCCAGCGCTGGGCACGCAGCCGCTCGAGCGACAGGCCGCCGTTCCAGTGGTCGCTCAGGTCGTAGCCCCCGGGCGTCACCGCCTCGAACTCGATCGGGACGCCGCGCGCCTTCCCGAGCGCCGCGACCATCTCCGGCAGCTCGTTCCATGCCGTCAGGCTGTTGCCGAGGAAGAGGACGCGCAGCGGCGGCCGCTGGCTCTCGCGGCCGCCAAACGCGACGAGGAGTGCGGCGACGAGCGCAGCGGCGAGGAGACGGAGCGCGGTGCGCACGGCACGAGGTTACTCGCCGCGGTCGTCGGTCACGCAGGACGCCGAGTACAATCCCCCCGATCTAGGGGCGTAGCTCAGTTGGTAGAGCGGCGGTCTCCAAAACCGTAGGTCGGGGGTTCGAGTCCCTCCGCCCCTGTTGGCCACTCTTGGTGCCGGACTGGCTCGGCTTTCTCCCCGGTAGTCTCCCGACCGACGTGGCGACGCTTGCGTACACGTTCGGGACTGGGCTTGCGGCCGTGGCGCTCGTCATGTGGATCTTCGTCTGGCTGCTCGTCGCCGTCCGCGTCGTCCGCCGCCACGACCTCGGATTCGCCGGCAAGCTGCTCTGGGTCGTTTTCATCCTCATCGCCCCACTCGTCGGATTGTTCGTCTACTTCCTGTGGGACGCGTCGAGGCCGAGCCAGGCCTGACAGGACGAGGCAAGCCGAGTAGTCCGGGATCCCGGGTGGCCCTCATGTCCCACCACCTCCGAGGGCCCGGGATCACTTACGCGGTTCACCCCTGCATGTGAGACACTTCTGAGCCGTCTCGCCTCGTCCCTCGAAGGAGCAGAAGTGAAAAACCACACTCGGCCCCTCACGTACCTGACACTCGTTGGGCTGTTGCAGGACGGACAGTGGCATTCCGACTCGGAGCTGTCTCGGATCTCGCAGTATCCCGACGAGTGGCTGCGCGAATTGGAGCGAGACGGGCACAAGCTCGAGCGACAGGGTGAGCCACCGGTGATGTACCGCCTGGTCGCCTAGCCGTTCGAGGCCACAATGACGGCCGTGGCCGGGTCCACGGCTAGCGAGCTCACCACCACGAAGCATTCGTGGACCCCCGCCGTGCTGAGCGCGGGCGGGTCGCACAGGAGGAACCGGCGAACGATCGACGCGGTGCTCCTGGCAGCTGGAGCACTCATCACCGGCCTCGCAGCCGTGCTGGCGGCATCGGCTCCAGAGACCGATGAGGCCGTCGCCGAGGCGCTGACCACCATCCTCGGATGGGCCGAGCCGTTCTGGCGGATCGCCTTCCTCGGCGCAATCGCCTTCGCCCTCGTCATCGCGATCGAGGTCGTGGTCCACCGTCGCTAGGCCCTCGCCCGCGACCTGGTCGTTGTCCTCCTGGTCGTCACTGCGGTCGGGAGCGTCATGGGCCGCGTCGTCGAGTCCGACTGGCTCGTGATCGAGGCGGACGTCTGGTCGCGGTGGGGGTTCCCCGAGCTCCGCGTGGCGTATCTGGCCGCTGTGGTCGGGGTGGCGGGGCCTGAGCTCGTCCGCCCGGTTCGGGTCGTCGGCGGGTGGCTCGTCGTCCTGGCGGCGCTCGGCGCGATCGTTCTCGACGCTGCCTTGCCGTCGAGCGCGCTCGGCGCCCTCGCCCTCGGCCTGGCCGCCGCCGCCCTCGTGCGGGTGGTCTTGGGCACCACGGCGGGCATTCCGGGGACGCAGGACGTTCGTCGGGCGATGGCCTCGCTCGGAGTCGAGGTGGACGACCTGCAACCTGCCGCGCGGCAGCGGAGAGGCGCCGCGGAGTACCTCGGGCACGACGTCAGCGGGGAGCCGCTGAAAGCGCGGGTGCTCGGGCGCGACGCGCAGGACACGCAAAGGCTCGCACGCCGCTGGCGAGCCCTCGCCTACCGAGATCCGCCGATGAGCGTCGCGATCGGCCGACTCGCGCAGGTCGAGCACGAGGCGCTGGCAACGGTGATGGCCGCGCAGGCGGGAGCCCGGGTCCCCGAGGTTGTCACGGCCGCTCTCGGCCCGGACGGCGACGCCCTCATCGTTACGCGACAACCCGACGTCGAGCCGTTCGAGACCACAGTCCCGGAGCGCGTGGCCGACGAGACGCTGAGCCGGCTGTGGGCGAACGTCGCGGCTCTCCACGCCGCGGGCATCTCCCACGGCAGGCTGAACGCGAGCAACGTGATCCTCGACGGGGGCACACCGATCCTGCTCGACTTCGCCGCCGCAACCATCGGTGCGCCGCAAGCTTCACTCGACATCGACGTCGCAGAGCTGCTCGCCGCCACCGCGCTCCTCGTCGGCCCAAAGCGCGCGACACGGTCGGCCGTCGACGGCATCGGCGTGAACGCAGTGGGCAGCGCGCTCCCCTACCTACAGCGTGCGGCGTTCACGCCGCACCTGCGCGATCTTCTCCGTCACCACGAGTCGACGCTGAAGGACCTGCGGCTCGCCGCCGCCGCAGCCACCGGCAGGGACGAGCCGCCGGAGATCGCGCCGATGCGTCGCATTCGCCCGAGAGACCTGCTGCTCACCGCGCTGGTGGTCTTTGCGGCCTACCTGCTCATCACCCAGCTGGCCGAGATCGGCTTCGGCACGATCGCGCGTGAGGTCGGGAAGGCCGATCCTGCCTGGGTGGTCATTGCCGTATCAGTGGTCCTCGTCCTGGCGGTGCCGGAGGTGAGGGCGAAGGTTCTCCCGGGCGTCCGGAGCGGTCTCGGCGGCCTCTGGACCGTGGCTCGCATCCGCCGAAACGACTCGAGCTCTTCGGCGGGAACATCGGCTCGGAGCTGCTGTCCGCGGTCGCACTCGGCGCGATCTGTCTCGCCTACGGCGTCGACCTCAACCTCGCGCAGCTCATCCTCATCAACACGGGAGCATCCGTCCTCTCCGGCCTCGTCCCCGTCCCCGGCGGCATCGGCGCTGCAGAGGCAAGCCTCTCCGCCGGCCTCATCGCGGTGGGCGTCGACGAGTCCACAGCCTTCGCCATCGCCCTCACCTCACGCCTCTGCACCTTCTACCTCCCACCCATCTGGGGATACGCATCGCTGCGCTGGCTCAGCAGGAAGGGCTACCTCTAAGGAACAGATCGTTTACGAGGTCGCGCAACGTCGTGCTGTAGCCGCAAACGTGCGTCGTGAGCAGGTCGCTCGTGAGGCCCTCTGCTTCGGTGAGGATTCCAGCGACGAGGTCGTCGAGGACATCCTCGCCGGCGACGTACTGGCCGACGAGCTTCTCCAGGCGAGGAGACCTCCTTTCGGAGCTCCACGGGTCCGGGATCTCTGCTGCACCGGCCGGGCCGCGATACGCGATGTTCAACGTCGACGTGACGAACCCGGTCACGAACTCCCAGTGGTCGGCCGCGGTGGGCCCGAAGTAGGCCTGCAGCTCCGCGCGAATCTCCAGGCTGGCGATCGACCACTCCGTTCCGGCCGCAGGGATCGCGCCCGCGGAGGATGGCCCGCCCGGCGCCGTGGAGGCCCCGTGGGCGCTCATGAGCGCGCGCCCGGTGGCCGAGGCGATATCGGAGACGATCGACGCCTTCAGCTCACCGGCCTCCTGCCGGTCGTCCCACTGCTGGGTCAACGCAGGCAAGAGCCACGACCCGAGCAGGAGGCCCACGACCGCAACGACGACCGGCGTCGGGACGAGCGGCCAGCGAAGCGTCCTCGAGCTCTTCGCGATGCCCTTTGCCCCTGCCGGGGGCGCGGCTGCCTCCATCACTGCGCCTTCCTTCCCCTGCGACACCCAACACCTGTCCTACAGCACAGGACGTCGTCGCGAAGAGCTCTCTTCCTCACCTCACAACTAGGACGGCGGCCGGGCGTCGCCGCGCGTTAGAGGCGAAGCCGCATCTGCGCCTCGCCGTGCTCCACGACGCCCGTGGCCTCGAAGCCGAATCGCTCGTAGAACGCCATCGCGCTTCGCTCGCCCGGGACGACCGACAAGGTCACTTCCTCGACGCCGTCGGCGCGCGCCTCCTCCAGCAGCAGTTCGAGCGCGCGAGCGCCGATGCCCTTCCCCTGGAAGCCCGCGTCCACCATGAAGCGCCAGACGTAGAACTGGCGCTCGTCGGGATCGCGCCAGACCATCACGAAGCCGGCCGGCTCCTCGCCGAAGTAGACCGCCCGGAACCAGGCCTTCGGCTCGAAGTACGCCTCCGCGATAGAGACCGAGTTCGGCGCGACGAGCCCCTGCTGCTCCGGAGTGACGTCGAGAGCGGTGATCTGCCGCACCGTCTCCTTCGTGATCTCGCGCAGGCTGGTCGCCGTACTCGCCACGCCCTGAACGTACACGGTCGAGGCGGCGCCGCCGTCGGCAGGTCCTGCGATACTCCGCGCCTTCGCACGACGGTGAGGAAATCAGGCACATGGACGCGCAGCCTGCTGGTCACGGCTGCGTTCGCAGGCAGCATCCTGGCTGCGCCGGCAGCGGACGGCGCACGCTTCGGCATCGCCGACGACGCCGGCAAGTGGGCCGAAGGCAGCCCCGCGTACTTCCGCCAGCTGCGTGCGCTCGGCATGACCGAGAACCGGATCAGCGTCCAGTTTCACCCCGACCGGCCGACGACGATCGTGGACAAGGCCTTCCTCGACAAGGCGCTCCCCGCCGCCCGGGCGCAGGGCGTCAAGGTCGTCTTCCAGGTGCTTGCGCTCGACCCGACCGCGCTGACGGCCACGCCGACGGCCGTCGACGACTACACCGCGTTCCTCGAGCTGCTCGCCAGGACGTATCCGCAGGTGCGGGAGTACGTCGTCGGCAACGAGCCCAACCAGCCGCGCTTCTGGCGGCCGCAGTTCTACTCGACGGGCCGCGGGGCCGCGGCGGCAGCGTACGCCGAGCTGCTCGCCGGCTCCTACGACACGCTCAAGCGGGTGAACCGCGGCATCCGGGTGATCGGGCTCGGGCTCTCGGGCCGCGGCAACGACCTGGCGTTCGCGCGCTCGAACGCGTCCACCTCGCCCATTCGCTTCCTTCGCGACCTCGGCGCCGCGTATCGCGCCAGCGGGCGAGCTCTGCCGCTGATGGACGAGCTCGGCGTGCACCCGTATCCGCGCTCCGATCGCGACTCAGCGCTCGCCGGCGACGTCTGGCCACGGGCGGGATTGGTCAACATCGCCCGGATCAAGCAGGCCGTCTGGGACGCGTTCGCCGGCACGGGGCAACGGACGGTGGAGCAGGGACTGAAGCTGCGCGTCGACGAGATCGGCTGGCAGGCGGCGGTGCCCGCCGCGTCGCGTGCCGCCTACTTCGGCCGCGAGACGGTGTCCGTCACGAGCGAGCGCGCGCAGGCTGCCAACTACGCGAAGCTGGTCGAGCTCGCGGCCTGCGACAGGACCATCTCGGCTCTCTACCTCCTGTATCTGCGTGACGATCCCGACCTGGCGCGCTTCCAGTCGGGCCTCCGGCGAGCCGACGGGACGGCGCGACCGGCCCTCGAGTCGGTGCGCAAGGCGGTGGCGCGAGCCCGAAAGGGCTGCACGCGGAAGCCGGCCGTCTGGCGGCACACGAGCAGCGTGGTCGGAGCGAGGGTGGCGTTCAGCCCGAAGAGGTCATTCCCGCGCGTGCGGCGCGACTGGGGGTTCAACGTCACGGCCGCCGAGGAGGCGACGTACACCGGCGCGATCTACCGCCTGCCGGCGCCGATGACGACGATCCGGCGGCTGACGGCGAACACCGCGCCGGCCGCGGTCGCGACGGCGGCTGGGCTGATCCGTGCCAACTGGAAGCCGCGCGTGCGCTTCCCGGCCCGGCGGCTGCGCCCCGGCAGCTACGTCTTCGCGGTGCGGATCCGTGCGAGCATGAATCCGCGACGGACGACGCTCCGCGTGAGCAAGCCCTTCGTCGTCGGCTAGGTTTCGCAGCGGTCGCGCATGGCGCTCCGGATCGTCTCGAGCGCCGGGAGGTACCGCTTGCGCCGCATGCTCTCACCCTCCGGCAGGGAGCCAATGCGCTCCAGGTTCGTCAGCAGGTCGGCGAGCTTGACGCGCCGGGCGATCCGGCCCGACTCGCCGTCCGCCCTCGCCACGCGGTCGACGAAGGCGCGGTAGGTCTCCTTCTCCGGCTCGACTCGGCTCACGTGCTCGACGGCTTCGACGACGACGGGCGGGACACCCTCGCGCAGGAGATCGTCCGCCGTCCAATCGGTGTCCTCGATGACGTCGTGGAGGACTGCCGTGGCGAGCTCGTCGTCGGTCGCACCGTCGCCGAGCGCGGAGGCGACCGACACGCTGTGCACCAACTGGAAGACGTCGCTTCGGTCGCGCTGCTGCCCGTGCGCCCGCGCCGCGACCTCGACTGCCTCGTACCAGTCCATGACTCAGGGTTCCTACCAGACGTGCGTGAATCAAACGGTTGCTTCGGGCAGAGTCCGGTCGTGCGCGTGCAAACGTTCGGAGCGGGAACGCCGGTCGTGCTCGTGCACGGCCTGGCCGGCTCGTCGGCTTGGTGGCGTGACGTTGCGCCGGCGCTCGCGCTCGCGCACACCGTCCATCTCGTCGACCTTCCGCGGTGGCACGCCTACGATCCGGACGACCTCGTCGACCGGATCGCGCAGCGGTTCGCCGACCTGAGCCCTGCGGCGTACGTGGGCCACTCGCTGGGCGGCCTGCTGGCCGTACGCCTCGCCCTTCGCCACCCGGAGACGGTCGATCGGCTCGTCCTCGTCGCACCGGCCGGCATTCCGGGCCGGTCGGCGGTCGGCTCCGTCGTGCCGCTCGCGTCGGCGCTGGTAAGGGCAGGCCCCTTCTTCTTGCCCCGCCTTGCCTACGACACGATTCGCACGGGGCCGCTGGCGGTCCTCGTCGCCGGAGCGAGGCTGCTCGCCGATGACATTCGCCCCGACCTGACGGCCGTCCGTGTGCCGACCCTGCTTCTCTGGGGCGACCGTGACCCGCTCATCCCGCCCGGCCACGCCAAGGAGTTCCTCGACGCGATGCCCAGTTCCCGCCTCGAGCTCATCGCGGGCGCCGCGCACGTGCCGATGCTCGACCGGCCTGATGAGGTCAGCCGAGCAGTGCTCGCGTTTCTTCGAGCAAACGACTCACCTCGGACGCGACCTGCTTCGGGTGCGAGTAGTGCACCGCGTGCCCGGCGCCCGCAACCGTGACGAGCTTCGTCCGCAGGAGCGCCGCGGCCTGCTGGCCCCACTGCGCCGGGCAGAGAGGATCGTGCGCGCCGCGGATGACCAACGAGGGCGCGTCGATCTCCGGCAGCCGCTCCTCGATCGCGTCCGCGAGCGCATAGCGGGCCTGCTGGATCAGCCGCCGCGGCCCGCGGCGCACGTACTCCCCCAGGACGATTCCGGTGAGCTTCGGCGGCTCGAACCAGGCATCGAGCGCGAGGCGGAACGCCTGCCTGACCAGGCTGCGCGAGCTCGGGTCGGTGCTCGGCCCGACGAGCACGAGCGCCTCCACGAGGTCGGGCCGGCGCAGCGCGACCTCGGTCGCGACCTGGCACCCCATCGAGTTCGCGATCACGACGGCCGGCTCCGTGAGGGCCACCTCCAGCTGCGCCCCGAGTTCGGGGATCGGCATGGGCTCCTCCAGCTCGGGACGCAGCAGCGCCCGGCCCAACTCCCGGGCGAGCGGATCGAAGTACCTCTGGCCGACGCCGAGCCCGTGGACGAAGCAGAACACAGACCGACCGTACCGTTACCCTGCCCGCGTGGCCCTGCTGACCTCGCAGATCGAGCGCGACGACACCTTTGCGGGCCGCGAGCGGCGGATGGAGGCGCTCGTCGCCGAGTTGCGCGAGCGCACCGCTCAGGTCGCGGCGGGCGGCGGCGAGAAGGCGCTCGAGCGCCATCGCTCGCGCGGGAAGCTGCCCGCTCGCGAGCGGATCGACCGCCTGGTCGACCCCGGCTCAGCCTTCCTCGAGCTGAGCGCGCTCGCCGCCTGGGACATGTACGAGGGCCAGGCGCCGGCTGCCGGCCTCGTGACCGGCATCGGCGTGGTCGAGGGGCAGGAATGCGTGATCGTCGCGAACGACGCGACCGTCAAGGGCGGCTCCTACTTCCCGCTCACCGTCAAGAAGCATCTGCGCGCACAGGAGGTGGCCGAGCAGAACCGGCTCCCCTGCATCTACCTCGTCGACTCGGGCGGCGCCTTCCTGCCGCTGCAGGCGGAGGTCTTCCCGGACCGCGACCACTTCGGCCGGATCTTCTTCAACCAGGCGCGCATGTCGGCCCTCGGCATCCCGCAGATCGCCGTGGTGATGGGTTCGTGCACGGCCGGCGGCGCCTACGTGCCGGCGATGTCGGACGAGACGATCATCGTCCAGGGCACCGGCACGATCTTCATCGGCGGCCCGCCGCTCGTAAAGGCCGCAACCGGGCAGGAGGTGACCGCCGAGGAGCTGGGCGGCGCCGACGTCCACACGCGCCGCTCGGGCGTCGCCGACCACTTTGCGACGTCGGACGAGCATGCGCTCGCCCTCGCACGGCAGGTCGTCCGCAACCTCCATCGGCGGAAAGACGAGGTGCCGTGGGAGGTCGCGCCGCCCGAGCCGCCGGCGCTCGACCCGCACGAGCTCTACGGCCTCGTCCCGGAGGACTTCAAGCACGAGCTCGATGCGCGGGAGGTGATCGCGCGGATCGTCGACGGGAGCCGCTTCGCCGAGTTCAAGGCGCTGTACGGCGAGACGCTCGTCTGCGGGTTTGCCCGGATCGAAGGCAACCCGGTCGCCATCCTCGCCAACAAGGGCGTCCTGTTCGCCGAGTCGGCGCAGAAGGGCGCCCACTTCATCGAGCTCGCGTGCAAGCGGCGTGTGCCGCTCGTCTTCCTCCAGAACATCACGGGCTTCATGGTCGGCAAGGAGTACGAGGAGGGCGGGATCGCGCGCGACGGAGCGAAGCTCGTGATGGCGGTCGCGTGCGCCGACGTGCCGAAGTTCACGGTCGTCGTCGGCGGATCCTTCGGCGCGGGGAACTACGCGATGTGCGGCCGCGCCTACGAGCCGCGGCAGCTGTGGATGTGGCCGAACGCCCGCATCTCGGTGATGGGTGGCGAGCAGGCCGCGACGGTGCTGACCATGGTCGGCGACGCCGATCCGGACGAGATCCGCGAGAAGTACGAGCTGGAGGGCAACCCGTACTACTCCACGGCGCGACTCTGGGACGACGGCATCATCGATCCGCTCGATACCCGGCGCGTGCTCGCGCTTGGCATCTCCGCCGCGCTGAACGCGCCGATCTCGGAGAGCACGTTCGGCATCTTTCGGATGTAGGAGCTCGATTCAAAATGAACGCCATCACCGCTCTGTCACGCTCGGCGGGGCATCATTCTGAACCGAACTCCAAGGAGGAGCGATGGACCTGACTGCCGAGCGGCTCGCCGAGCTTCTTCGCGAGGCGGAGGCCGCCCATGCCGAGTACGAGCAGGACCTCGGGCGTCCCGACGAGGACTGGCCGGGGTGGTACGCGCGCTACATCGTCGACAAGCTGGCGCTCGAGAGCGCGTGATCGTCCGCCTCGTCCTCTGGAGCCTCGTCGACTCCAAGTCGACGATCGAGGAGCTGCGGCGCTATCTGCGCGACGAGTCGGTCGACGCGTTCGAGGAGGTGGAGGGGCTCCGGTTCAAGGCGTGGCTCTCGGATCCGGCCGGCGAGCGCTGGGGCGCCGTCTACTTCTTCGAGTCCGCAGAGGCCGCGCGGCAGGAGCTGCCGAGCCGCGCGCGCGAGCTGATCGGGAAGGAGCCTGACGTCGTCGAGGAGTTCGACGTCGAGGCGACAGTCGAAGGCCGCTACGCCGAGGAGCAGCTTTCGCGCCTCGGGCTCGCGTTCGAGTAGCCGCGCGGTCGAAGAGCGCTTGTGTTGTTTCAACACAAGGTCTGACTACGCGCTCTCGTGTCGAAGTTGGCACCCGGGCGTCACACAGGCGTCTGCAGGCTGTTGAGATGCGCTTCTCGCTCTCGCCGAACGAACGCCGGATCCGCGAGCTCGTGGTCGCAGTCGATCGGGACGACGTGCCAATGGCCGAGACGTGGCGTCTGGTCGGGAACGCCGCTTCCAACCTGGGTTTGCGGCGTCCGGGGTATCACCTGGTGCGGCTGCTCGTGGCGCAGAATCGGAAAGCCCGGCGAGCGCGGGCCGACCGACAGCGCGCGGAGCTCGCGACGGTCGCCGCCTTCTTCTCGCCGCGCGTGGTCGACGTCCGAATCGCCGCCGAGCGGGCCGCAGACGCGCGCCGGGCCGAAGAGCTTGTGTTGAAACAACACAAGCGTTCTCGCGGCCGGGACCACACTGCGGATCCTCGTTAGAGCACGAGCGTCTCGGGGAAGACGGCGCCCTCGGCGAAACGGTCGAGGCGATACGGGGAGAGGTCGAAGGGCGGGGTGAGGCCCAGGAGCTCCGCGGCGACGGCCTCGCCGACTGCCGGCGACTGCATGAAGCCGTGACCCGAGAAGCCGCACGCGGCGTAGAGGCCGTCGCCGACGGCGCCGATGATCGGGTGCGCGTCCGGGGTCATGTCGTAGAAGCCGGCCCAGGCGCGGACGATCGGCGCGTCCTGGGCATCCGGGTAGCGGTGAGCCAGCCGACGGCGCCAGTCCTCCACGAGCGCGTCGTCGACGACCTCGGGCCCGTCCCAGCGCAGCGTCGTCTCCCCCATCGCGAGCCGCAGACGATCGGCGCCGACGCGCCGGAAGTGGAAGCCGGACTCCTCGACCGTCATCGGCAGGTCCTGCGCGAGGCCGGAAACCGGCCCGACGTCGACGAGCTGGCGGACAAGCGGGCGTACGGGCAGCTCCACGCCGCGCGCGGTCGCGACCTCGGGCGAGCGCGCGCCGCAGGCGATCACCAGCGCGTCGGCCTCGAGGGCAAGCGCGTCCTCCCGTTCGCGCACCTCCACCCCGCCGCGCGCCGCCCGCCGGACGAGCTCCCGCGTCACACCTGCCGGATCTGCGATGCCGTCCTCCCGGCAGATGACGGCGCCGAGGACGTCCTCCACGCGCAGCCCTCGCACCGAGCCGGCGTCCACGTGCTCGACCGGGACGCCGAGCGCAGCCTGGATCGCCCGCCGCTCCTCGAGCTCCGCCAGCCCTGGCTCCGTCGTGGCGAGGAAGAGGTAGCCGACCTGCTCGAAGAGCGGCTCGCCCAGCTCGCGAAAGAGCCTGACGCTCGCCTGCGCGAGCCTGACCTCGGCCTCGGTCGTGAACTGCTGCCGCACGCCGCCCATCGCCTTTCCGGTCGCACCGCCGGCGATCTCACCGACATCCGCGAGCACGACGTCGTCGGCGCCCGCGAGCGCGAGGTGATACGCGATCGACGCGCCGATCGCGCCCGCGCCGGCTACGACGATGCGAGCCAGGCCGCGAGCTCCGTCCGCTCGTTCTCGAGCAACTGCCGTAGAGGCCGCCGCACGTCCTCCCGCACCGGCACGCCCTTGAGCCCGAGCACGGCCTTGAGCGCTGCATGCCTGGGGACGAGCTCGATCGCCGCCCGCAGCTCGCCGAGCGCGACGGAGGCAGCCTGGGTGGGCTCGCGGACCGCCGCAGCGACCTGCTCCGGGAACGCCGCGGCGAGTGCCGAGACCGCGCCGACCGCCCCGAACGCGATCCCGTCGGCAATCAGCACCTCCGGCCCGACGAAGACGTCGAGCCCCTCGATCAGGTACGGCTTGAAGCGTTCGAACGGCGCGTCGGAGACCTTGAGGCCAACGAGATTCGACGCGCGCTCCCGCAGCTCGAACAGCACAGGCAGCGGCACCGCGTAGCCGCTCGCGCGCTCGAACTCGTAGACATAGAACGGAAGCGGCTCGCACGCGGCCGCGGCGGCGACGAAGTGATCCAGCAATGCGCGCTCGTCGAGCTGGAAGTACGGCGGCCCAATGACTGCCACGGCGTCGGCGCCCGCCTCGGCCGCGTGCGCCGCCAGCCCGACCGTGTCGCGTGTCGTCTGTGCGCCGCAGTGCGCCGCCACCTGCAAGCGGCCCGCGGAGGCCTGCACGTAGTGCTCGACGACGCGACGACGTTCCTCGGGCGCGAACAGGAGCCCCTCACCGGTCGTGCCGAGCGCGAGAATCCCTTCAGGCCTCCCGCGACGAGGAAGTCCGCGTACGGCGTGAAGGCGTCGTCGTCGAGCGCCGCACCGTCGTCGCGGAGCGGCGTGACGGCCGCCGCGAGCGCACCTCGAAGCTTCGCCATCAGCGTTGGGACTGACCCGCGCGCACGCGTTCGACCGTCTTGGCGATTCGGCGGGTGCGTGTGTCAGCCCGCTTCGCCTCCTCGATCCACTCGACGTACTCGCGCCGGTGCGAGAACGACATGCGCTCGAAGGTCTGACGGGCGTCCTCGTCGCGGGCTAGGGCAGCCTCGAGATCGTCCGGCACCGCCACCTCGCGAGGCTGGTCGTCGAGCTCCATCGCGACCTCGACTCGCTCGGGAGCGTCCACACCCGTCGCAGCCTTCACGGCCCGGTTGACGACGACGAGCCCCACGCCGTCGTACACGCCCGGCGTCGTCCGCCACTCGTGCCCGCGGATCGTCACGCGAACGGGCGGCCGAGCCTGCCCGAATGCCTCCTTCAGGTCGAACGGGACGCGGAACATCGTTCCCGTCTTGCCGACGCGCTGAAGCTCGACGGTGAAGCGCTTCGCAGCCACGGCGACACCATAAGGTGCCCAGGATGAGCGCGCTTCGAATCGAGCGGGACGGCGAGATTCTCCGCCTCACGCTTGCACGACCCGAGACGCGGAACGCCTTCGACGCGGCCGTGATCGCCGAGCTCGCCGAGGCCTTCGTCGACGTCGGCAAGGCGCGGGCCGTGCTCCTGGCCGGCGACGGCGCCAGCTTCTGCGCCGGCGCGGACGTCGAGTGGATGCGGTCGTCGGTCGACGTGGACTACGAGCAGAACGTGGCGGATGCAAACGCCCTCCGCGGAATGCTCGAGGCGATCGACCGCTGCCCTGCGCCCGTGGTCGCGCGGATCCAGGGCCACGCTTTCGGCGGCGGCGCTGGTCTGGTCGCCTGCTCCGACATCGCCGTGGCTCAGACCGACGCCGTGTTCGCCTTCTCCGAGGTCAAGCTCGGGATCATCCCGGCGGTGATCTCACCGTTCGCGCTCGCGAAGATCGGGCCGAGTGCCGCCCGGCGGTACTTCGTCACCGGCGAGCGCTTCGACGCGGCGACTGCGCTCAGGATCGGCCTCGTGCACGAGGTCGCCGACGACCTCGATGGGGCCCTCGCCACGATTCTCGACGAGCTCGCGAGCGCCGGCCCGAAGGCCGCGCGGCACGCGAAGCGGCTCGTGCTGGAGCGGCCCGACGGGCCCGACACGGCACGGCGGATCGCCGAGCGCCGGACGAGCGACGAGGGCCAGGAAGGCCTGCGCGCTTTTCTCGAGCGGCGCAAGCCCTCCTGGCGCCAGGCCTAGTTCACGACGAGCGTCGGGCTCGCCAGATCCTCCTTCGGCAGCATGAGGCGGAACACCCGGCCTCTGTCCGCGCGCACCGTGCGTGAGAGGAAGCCGCGCGAGCTGGTCACACGCGTGCCGCCGACGCTCCGCCAGACGCCGTTCCGGAACTGCTGCAGGACGTAGCGCTGCGCGCCGTGACCAGGGCGCACCTGCCCCCAGAGCGTCACCAGCGACCCCTTTCGCTCGGCCTGCACGAGCGGCAGCTGGAAGGCGCGGTGCGCAGGCTTTGCGGCCCCGCTCGCAGTCAGCAGCCCGCTCTGCCACCGCCCGATCTCGGGCTCGTCCCGGTAGAGGTAGTGGATCAGCATGTCGACGCGCGGCGCCTTGAGAGCCTGGTACGAGGCCTCCGCGAGGTACCGCGCCTGGAGCGCCCGCGAGACGCCGAGCGCCCGGTCAGGCGGGTTCGTCTGGTAGCCGTACTCGGTCAGCCAGATGCGCTTCGCGCCGAAGTTCCGCGACACCTCGCGCAGCAGCCGCTCGAGTGTGGCCATCGTGATCGTCTCGCAGTGGCCACAGCCGCCGGCCGACGGGGTCTCGCCCTTGAACAGCGGATACGGATGATGCGCGTACGTGTCGAGCCGCGCCTTCGCCGCCTTCATCCCGCGGATGAACTGCACCGGCGAGACGCCGCCCTTCGAGGCGCGCGGGGCCGTGACGCCGCCGGCGACCTTCGCGCGGCGATTGGCGCGGTGAATCGCCGTGTAGGCGGGGTTCAGGAGCTTCGTCACGTACGTCTTCGCCGTCGTCGGCTGCAACCAGCGGCGCTGGTTCGGCTCGTTCCAGATCAGCCACTTCGTCACCCACGGGTAGCGCTTCGCGGCTGCCGCGGCGAACGCCGCGAACGACGCGCCGGTCTTCGGCGCCCACTGAGGCCGCCGGCCGCCGTTGGCCCAACGGGGCGAGCCCCAGATCGAGACCACGGCCTGAATGCGAGCGTCACGCAGGCCACGCAGGATCTCGTCCGAGCCGCTCCAGTCACGAGCGCCGCGCCGCGGCTCGACCTGGTTCCAGTTGATGGTGAAGCGGACGAGATCGACGCCGAGGTCATCGAGCTCCGTGATTCGCTCCTTGACGGTCCCGTCTCCCCACCGGAGCCACGCGTCGTCCTGGATGCCGTAGTGCACCGACGGAGACGCCCCGGCAGGTGCCGCAAACGCGGCAGTTGCCACAAAAGCCGTGCATATGAGAAGTATTCGTCGCATGCCAGGGACCGTAGCGGGTTCGTTTGAAGACGGTGTAAGTACCCGTTTGAACCGCTATTTAACGCGGCACCACGGTGATCGTTGCGCCTGCCACTTGGCCCGTCGCGAGCCGGTAGCTGGTCTTCGACCGCGGCCGGACGCTCACCGTGAACCGGCCGTCGACCCGCGGGCGCACCCGGCGCACCGCCCTCCAGGCGCCGCCGTTCACCTGCTGCTCGAGCCGCACGCGGCGAAGGCCGCGGACGAAGCCGGCGAGCTTCAGCGGACGGTCCGCGAGGGCCCGCCGGATCGGCGGGTCGAGGCTGAGCACGCGGACGGCGAACCACGTCGAGCGCAGACCCAGGGTCCGGCGGAAGTCCTGCGCCGGGATCCTCCGGACGCCGGACCGGCTCTCGACGTCCACGGCGGCGGCCCGGCCCGAGTCCGTGCGCTCGACCACGAGATCGCGCACACCGGGCACCTTGATCGTCCTCGACAGCTCGTCCGGCCGGAGGACGAGCGGGCCCCACCGGTGGTGCTTCGAGAGCCCGTCGTGCGGGTCCGGCACGGAGACGAGGTACGGCACGGGCGAGGCGTTCGGCCAGACCTGGTCGACGGGCGCCGTGCGCCCGCCGGAGGTGGAGTGGTAGAAGGTCGTCGCGACCTCGCCCTGCCAGAGCAGGACGCGGCCCGCCGTCGCCGCGATCGCGCGGTTGGTCGGGATCCGCTCGGCCTGGATGCCGCCGTAGACCTGGCTGCGCGTGTCGGCGTACGTGTCGAAGAGGCTCGTCGGCTTGAGCGTCGCGAGCGCGTACGAGCGCGCGACGACGGCCTGCGCCTTGAGCGCCTCCCGGTGCCAGTAGAACGGCATCTCCCACGGCACGACGCCGCGCAGGTAGCGGTCGAGCGGCAGCCGGTTGACGACGGTCAGACGCGCTCCAGCGCGGTGGAGCGTCACCGTGCCGCGATAGGCGTTGCCGTCGACGCGGAGCGGCGAGGCACCGGCATCGACGCGGATCGGGAACTTCAACCCGCGGCGCTGCTTCACGGAGAACGTGCGATCACCCGGCCTCAGGATCCTGCGCTTGCCGCGCATGTCGACGACACGGAAGGGCTTCGCCGAGCCGATGCGGACACTCGGACGGCGCTCGAGGAGGAGGACGCGCACGGCGCGGCCCGGCAGGACCTGGAGGTCCGTGCCGCGGTAGTAATGGGCGAGAATGCGCGGGTAGCGCCACCCGTCCAGCGCGTAGCCCTGCGCGCCGTACTGGCTCATACCCACGCCGTGACCCCACCCGCGACCGTCGATCACGAACAGCGTCCCCGCGCCGGCCGGGGCGACGAAGGCGAGCGCGAGCGTGCAGAAGACCGCGAAGCGCGACATCGAGGCGAAGCAGGCTAGCAGCGGCCTCTACGATCGTCCGCGTGATTCGCAAGGTCCTCGTCGCCAACAGAGGTGAGATCGCGCTCCGTGTCTTCCGGACCTGCCGGGAGCTCGGGATCGCGACCGTCGCCGTCGCCGCGCCGGACGACGAGCGCTCGCTCCACGCCCGCTCCGCCGACGCCACCGTTCCGATCGAGAGCTACCTCGATCCGGCCGAGCACCTGCGTGCGGCGGCCGAGAGCGGCGCCGACGCGATCCATCCCGGCTACGGCTTCCTCGCCGAGAACGCGGACTTCGCGGCGGCGGTCGCCGCGGCGGGGCTCGTGTGGATCGGCCCGCCGGCGGAAGCGCTGCGCCGAGGCGGCGACAAGCTGCGCGCCAAGGAGGCGGCCTCGGCGGCCGGAGTTCCGGTGCTCCCCTCCGGGGAGCCGGACGAGATCGGCTTTCCGCTCCTCGTCAAGGCGGCCGCCGGCGGCGGCGGCCGCGGCATGCGCGTCGTTCGCACCGCGGTCGAGCTCGACGAGGCGACCGCGGCTGCGCGGCGGGAGGCGGAGGCGGCGTTCGGCGACGGCACGGTCTTCTATGAGCGCTACGTCGAGCGGCCACGGCACGTCGAGATCCAGCTGCTCGCCGACACGCACGGCACCGTGCTCGCGCTCGGCGAGCGCGACTGCTCGGTGCAGCGCCGCCATCAGAAGGTGCTCGAGGAGGCCCCCTCGCCCGCGGTCGATCCCGAGCTCCGCGCGGCGCTCGGCGCCGCGGCAGTCGAGTTCGCCCGCGCGATCGGCTACGTCGGGGCAGGAACGGCGGAATTCATGCTCGACGGCCGCGACTTCTACTTTCTCGAGCTGAACGGCCGCATCCAGGTCGAGCACCCCGTGACCGAGCTCGTGACGGGCATCGACCTCGTGCGCGAGCAGATCCGCGTGGCGAACGGCGAGCCGCTCGAACTTAGCAACAGTCTGTTACAAGGTCACGCGGTCGAGGTGCGCCTCTACGCGGAGGACCCACGCACGTTCCTGCCGCAGAGTGGGACGATCTCGAACCTGCGGCTCCCGCGCGGCGTCCGTGTCGACGCGGGCGTCGAGGACGGGGACGAGATCGGGATCTCGTACGACCCGATGATCGCGAAGCTGATCGCGCACGGGCCGACGCGGGAGGAGGCGTTCGCCCGGCTCGCCGACGCCCTGGACGAGACCGAGGTCGCCGGCGTCACGACGAACCTCCCCTTCCTGCGCTGGCTCGTCAGGCACCCCGTCCTCCGCGCCGGCGAGGCGACGACCGCGTTCCTGACCGAGCATCCCCCGCTCTCGGAGCCGCCGCTCCGGCTGCCGGAGGGGCCGTGGCGAGGAGGCTGGCGGCTGAACCTCCCCGCCGCTCCGCCGACCGCTGCGCCGGACGTCGACGTCGCTGGCCACGCCCACGCGGGCGCCGGCGGCGGCAGCTCCCTGTCCGCGCCGATGCCTGGCACGGTGCTTCGCGTGCACGTGACGCCTGGGCAGCGCGTGGAGGCGCGGCAGCACCTCCTCGTCCTCGAGGCGATGAAGATGGAGACGCCCCTCGCGGCGCCCTACGACGCCACGGTGAAGGCAGTCCACGTCGCGGAGGGCGATCGCGTCGCCGGCGGCGCCCTCCTCGTCGAGCTCGAGTCGGACTGACCTACTCGGAGGTCGCCCGATCGCCGCCTAGAAGAGCTTCTGCAACTTCATCGCCGCGCCCATGTCGCCCTTGATCTTGAGCTTGCCCGTCATGTAGGCGGACGTGGGGTTCTGCTCGCCGCTGACGATCTTCATGAAGTCCTCCTCGGACGCCGCAATCGTCGTGTCGGCGTCACCGACGCCCTCGGTCACGTCGACCGAGCCGTCGTCGACCTTGACGAGCCACTGGCCGGCGCCCTCGATGTCGAAGAGATAGGAGTTGCGCATTCCGGCCGTCTTGGCGGCGTCGACGGACTTCAGGTTGTCGAAGAACTCGGACACGGTTGCGGCCACAGTGGGTTCTCTCCTTGAGGTCGGGGTGGCTCGTGCGTCGGAGGAAGGAGCGTAACTACCAGTCGGGCGTGGCGTCGATCGACGGGTGGTTCGTCACCCGCGTCTGGCTAGTGCCGTTCGCGTTCATCACGTAGAGCTCGACGTTCCCGTCCCGGCCGGACGAGAAGGCGATCTTCGCCCCATCCGCCGACCAGTTGGGCGAGGCGTCCCGGCCGGGGCTGTTGGTCAGCCTCGTCTTGCTGCTGCCGTTTGCGTTCATGACGTACAGCTCGAAGTTCGAGCTTCCGTGGCCGTCGGTCGAGAACGCGAGCTTCGTGCCGTCGGGCGACCAGTCCGGCTCAACCTCGATGGCGCCGACGTCCGTCAGCCGCGTCTGGCTGCTGCCGTTCGCGTTCATCACGTAGATGTCGCCGGCGCCTGTGCGATCGCTCGAGAAAGCGATCCTCTGGCCGTTCGGCGACCACGCCGGGCTGAGATCGTCCTTCTTGTTCGTCGTCAGCGGCTGCGGGCCAGTCCCGTCGGCATTCATCACCCAGATGTCGAACTGTTTCTCGGTCCGGTTCGAGGAGAAGACGATCTTCGTGCCGTCGGGCGACCACGCTGGCGAGGAGTCGATCGCGTTGTTGTTCGTGAGGCGCTTGGTGTTCGTGCCGTCCGCATTCATCGAGTAAATCTCGACGTTGCCGTCGCGGGTGCTCGTGAAGGCGATCTTGGCTCCGTCGGGCGAGCGCGCGGGCTCGGCGTCGATCGCGTTCCCGCTGGTGAGCGGCGCGGACCGCGCCGCCGCCCTCACCGACGGCGTAGATGTCGCCGTTGCCGGTGCGGGAGCTCGCGAAGAGAATCGACCGGCGGACGACGGTGTAGGAGATTGTCCTCGTCGCCGTCTTGCCGAGGCGATCGGTGGCGTCGACCTTGAACGTCTTCGGCCCGACGGTCGATGTGTTGATGGCCGCGCCGTTCGCGACTGTGCCGACGCACCCGGAGGCCGCGACACCGATGCCCGCGTCCAGGCAGGAGTAGTCCGCCGTGAGGGCCGACCCCTGGACGATCTGGGCGCCGCTCGCCGGCGAGGCGATCACGATCTGCGGTGGCGCGGTGTCGATCAGCACCGTGAGCGACACCTCGGAGCCGACCGGCGGTTTCGCCGTGACCGTGTGCGGGCCGTCGCCGGTCACCGTGACCGGGCCGGTGTACAGGTTGAAGCCGGTGCCGTCGACGTCCACGAAGATGTTGTCGCCCGGGGTCGCCGGCGTGCCGCCGAGCCTCACGGTCACTTGCACGGGCGCGCCGTACCAGCCGCTCGCCGGAGGCGCCGGGGCGGTGATCGAGAGGCCGCCGGACACCGGCGGCGGCGGCGTCGCCTCTTCGTAGTAGACGCCCTTGTTCGTCGAGACGGCGACGTTGCCGGGGCGGTCGACCGACTGGACGAAGTACAGGAAGTCGGCCGACGCGTTCACGAGCGGCCCCGAGCCGCTCCAGCGATCGGTCGAAGGCGTCCTGACGAGGTCGAGGAACTTCCAGGCTCTGGTCGTGCTGCCGTCCGGCTGGTCGAGGTAGCCGACGCGCACGCGGACGACGTCGTTCGGGCCGTTCGGGGCCTGGTCGCGCGTCTCCACCGAGAACGCGACGTTCGCGCCGACCTTCGTCGCGCTGACCCGGCCGAGGATCGGCTTTGCGTAGTCGTTGGACGGCGCGGAGAAGACGAGCGCCTGGATGTGGCGGAACAGCCTCTGCGTCCCGGCCTCGCCGCCGCCAGGCGGACCCGTGAACTGGCCGGTGGCGAGCACGAGCCTGTGACGCTTCGTCGTGCCGAGCTTCGAGGTGGTGACCGTCTGGATCTTGGCGGGATGCACGAGCCGGTCCCAGTCGAGCTGCGGCTCGAGCGCTTTCGAGTCGACGATCGGCCTGGCGAAGTACGGGACGAACGGCGTGATGCTCGACGAAGAGAGCTCCATGATCAGCGCCCCGTGGGCCGAGGGCACCGTCACGGGGAGCACGGTCTTCGGCTCGACCGGCCGGAAGTGCGTCACCTGAACGCCGTCCAGGCCCGCCACGAAGGAGCCTCTGCCCGGTGCCTCCACCGCCGTCGCGGGCGGCGGCGTCCAGTCGGTCGTCAGCTGCTCGGCCGTCAACCCGGTCGACGGCTCGACCACGAGCTCCTGGTCGGTCGGCGCCGACTGGATGCCGATCGCCGCGGGCGGCGCCGCAGCGGGCTCGGCGGCAGCAGTCACCGCCGGGGTCGAAGCGCCGGCCGGGGCCGACGCGGCGGCCGCGCCTGCGCCACCGATCTGCCACATCGGCAGCCCGTAGAGCGTGAACTCCGACGACGCCTTCTCGTCGTAGACGCCGACGAGGCCGAGCTCGCCGAAGTAGTCCTGCTTCGCGAGCACCATCGCCTCGCCGATCGACAGGTCGCCGGGTGCCGCGAAGCCGCCGAGGTTCTCGGCGAAGCGCTTGTGGAGGTCCTCCGAGTACGCGACGAGCTTGCCGTCGCCGTACGCGTAGCCGCTGCTCCCGGCATAAATGCCGCCGCGCAGGGTGTAGGCCTGCGGCCAGTCGGTCGTCCCCAGCGGCGAGACGACGAACACCTCGGAAACCGAGAGGCCGGCGTGGCAGCCCATGCTGAAGACGAGCTTCTCGTCAAACGGCTCGTTCGGCCCGCCGGTCAGCGCCGGCAGGTCGCCGATCTCGAAGAGCTCAGTGCCGGCGGGCGGCTCGACCCCTCGGTGGTCGGCATGGCCGTTGATCGACGAGATGCCGCGCGGGACGCCGCCGGGCAGGAAAGCCGGAGAGGAAGGCGGACTTGTTCCACGTCTCCCCGATCAGCCCCGGCGGGTTGGTGCCGCCGACGCCGGCGATCGAGCGAAGGGCGGCATCGACGCCCAGCGCGCCGTCGGTGAGGAAGTCGTAGCCGCTCGTCGCCGCCGTCGCCGGCGCCAGCCGGCCGTTGAACGAGGTGAAGCGGGTGACCGCGCGCACCGCGGCGGCCGGAGTGGTCGGCAGCCGTCCGACCGGCACGTCCGGGATGTGCAGCTGCCGGTCGAAGAACGGGATCGGATCGACGTCGCCGTACGGATCGTCGGAGAGGAAGTACCCAGAGCGCAGCGTCGTCGAGAGCTCGCTGCCCGTCGCGAACGTCTCCGCGTAGCCGTCCTCGTTGGCCACTGTCGTCCGATCCTCGAGGCGCGCCGCCGGAATCACCTCGTCGCCGCCGAGCAGGACGATGTTCTGGACGGTCGAGTTCGAGCCCGCGTCGACGTGCGCGGCGCGGAAGACGTCGATCGCGCGACCGATCTCCCGCATGACCGCGTTCGCACGCGAGAGGTCCGTGGGGCACGCGTTCCAGCTCGTGACGGCGGCCTGGACGTCCGGGTCGGCGTCGACCTGGAGGATCGCGCTCGGGTGGCCGTCGGTCGCCAGGCCGGCCATCTGGCCGTCGAGCCCCGTGAGCGCCTGGTTCACGGCCGTCGTGCCGTTGACGCGCTCCCACTGCGCCTTGTTGACGACGAAGACCGTGTCGACAACGGCCGGCACCGTGCCGCGGGTGAGCGAGGTCGAGTTCGTGCCCGTGCCCGTGAACGGCCGGGGAGTACATCCAGGCAGCGCCACCGGTCCGCGCTGCTCGGCCCTCAGCATGTACGGCTCCGCCGAGCTTTCGCCGTTGAAGCCGGTGACCTGCACTACGTAGTTGCCGGGCGTCCCGTCCGAGACGACCGCGACCGCGTCGTCCTCGGTGCCCCGGAGGGTCCCGACGCCGAGCACCGGCAGGTTTGCGAGCGCGAGGTCGGAGAGCGTCTGCTGCTCGAGCGCGTCCGACTCGCTCGTCAGCTTCGGCCCGTCGTCGTCGAGCGGCTGCCCGTCGAGCGGCTCGGTGCCGGCCCGCTCGTCGCGAAGCACCTGGCCGTTCGGCCCGTAGACGACGAGGTCGGCGTCGAACTCGAGGTGGCTGAGGTTGAACGTGACGCGGGTTCCGGGCGTGGAGGGCACCGGGAAGCTGAAGAAGTCGACGTCGTCGGCGCCGGTGATGTACGACAGATAGAAGGACGAGGTCGCGAGGCCCGTGAGTGGCCCGCTCGGGTCGTTGTTCGCCTCGAACGTGTCGGTCACGGTCACCGTGGCGGGCGCAGGACCGGCGGCGAGCGGCCCGCCTGCGGGATCGGCCTCGACGGACGCCAGCGCGGGTCCGAGCGTCGAGCGCGGACGTGCGTCGAACGTCAGCCTGAAGGTGGGCCCAACGGTGAGCGGCAGCGTCCAGCTCAGGTCGTCACCAGCGATGCTCGGGTTCCCGACCGGGACCGGCGGCGCCGGGGTCGCCAGGTCGTCGAGCGCCGCGGAGCCGGCCACGTAGGCGAAGCCCTCCGGCAACGTGACCATGACGGCCGTCGAATTCGCAGCGCCGATGCCTGCCGGCGTGTCCGGCGTGAGCTCGATGTCGACGGCGTAGCGCGCTGTGCCTGTTGCGGCCGCGATCGTGTTCACGCCGGCCGCCTCGAGGTTGAGGCGCTCCCAGCCGAGCGAGCTCTCGGCCAGGAAGGCGGCGAGCAGGTCGGCGAACGTGAACGTCGTTCCCGGGGATCAGCAGCAGCGTCTCGACGAACTGCCGCACCGTGAGGCCGTTGAGCGTCGCCGGGTCGACCCACAGGATGACGTCGGCGAACGTGACGTTGTCAAGCGCGATCTGACCCACGGCTGTCTGATCCACGGCCCGCATCAGCTGCTCGAGCGTCACGGTCGGCCGGAGCTGGCCGACGTGATCCCTGAGCACGCCGCCCGTCGGGCAGCTCGGAGAGCACGTGAAGATCGTCGGGATCGCACCGAGCGGGATGGCGCCGAGCGGGATCGCACCGAGAGGCGAGCTCTGCAGGTTGATCGCGCCGAGCGGGATCGCGCCCAACGGGATCGCACCGAGCGGGATCGCGCCCAAGCGGAATCGCGCCGAGCGGGATCGCGCCGAGCGGCGAGAACTCGATGTCGATCGCGCCGAGCGGGATCGCGCCCAACGGGATCGCACCGAGCGGGATCGCACCCAAGGGGATCGCACCGAGCGGGATCGCACCGAGCGGTGCACCGCGGAGCGAGGTCGAGAGGACGCTCTCGGTCTGGAGGCTCGCGGGGTTGGTGCAGTTGACCGGCGGCCCCGAGAGCCACTCGCACCAGTCGGCGAGGTTCGTGTCGCCGGCCTCGTCGGCGCCCTTCTCGCCGATACCGATTGCGCCGAGCGGCGCCACGCCGAGGCCGATCGCCTCCGGCGTGAGCGAGCCGAGCACGCTCCCTTTCAGCCCGATTGCCCCGAGCGGCACTGCGGAGACGCCCGTGGGCTGCGCCGCGAGCGCGTCGAGGGCCTGCTGCAGCGAGAGGCTCTGCAACGGGAGACCCTTCAGCGACGTGGTCTCGAGCAGCGCCGACCACGACTTCGGCGGCGTCAGCGGCACGGTCGAGAGCGGGATACCGCCGAGAAGAGTGCGGATCTGCGGGTCGAGGAAACCAATCGCGCCGAGCGGGATCGCGCCGAGCGGGATCGCGCCGAGGGGGATCGCACCCAACGGGATGGCGCCGAGCGGCGCCGGCTCGAGCGCCGACTTCGCGGCGGCGATGAACGTCTCCGCGGGAACGTCCTCGAGCTCGACGCGCGCCGGAGCCGTCACGCTCGCCGAGCCGGCCTGCGGCGCGATCGTGACCTCAGCCGTCACCGCGACGGGCTCGGGGAAACAGCTCGAGAACTCGGAGGTGTTGCCGTTCGGGTCGGTGGCCGTGGCGGTCACGAACTCACCGACCGCAATCGAGGGGAAGCTCGCGCTGAACTCGGCGTTTCCGGTCTGGCCGGTCCCGATGCCGTTCAGGGCGCCGAGGAAGCGTGCCCCCTCGCCGTTGCCCGAGGGGTCGCAGTCGGCACTTGCGAAGAACTCGAGCCGGTACTCGAACAGCGCCTTGCTGTGGAGGGTGCCCTGGACGACCTCGCCGTCGACGGCGGTGATGACCGGGAAGTTCTGGGTGTCGTTCGCACCGGTGTCCGCGTCGAAGGGGTCGTTCGCCGTGACGCCCAATGCACCCAGATCGATTCCGAGCCCGCCGTTCGAGTGGATCAGGTTCGACGTGATCGTGTTGCCGGACGTTGCTGAGCCGAAGACCCACACGCCTGCGCCGGTGCTGTTGGCGATCGTGTTCCCGCTCAGCTGCGTTCCGGTGGTCTCGGAGACGATGACGCCGATCGCATTCGGAAGTGACTCGCCGCCCAACAGGCCGGGCCCGAAGCCGACGTCGTTGTCCTCGACAATGTTGTCGGCTGCTGTGTGCCAGATGCCGATGCCGGAGAACGGCCCGCCGGTGCCGAAGCCGTTGCCGCCGATCAGGTTCCTGCGGATCACGTTGCCGGCGGAGCCGAAGTCCGCCAGCACGCCGTAGGTGCCGTTACCGGCCGCCGCAACCCCGTCTCCGTTCAGCCGTACGCCCAGCCAGTTGTCCTCGACGGTATTGCCGTCTCCGTCCTCCATCTTCACGCCGTCCCAGGTGAAGTTCGTGATCGAGAACCCGCGGACGGTTGTGCCGCCGCCCTGGATCTCGAGCCCGGGCGTGCTCGCGCCGGCGCCGGCGCCGTCGAGCCGGATCAGCGGAACGCCGCTGTAGCCGGGCTGCGTCGTCGCGTCGAGGACGACCGGCTGCGTGACAAGCGGCAGCGCAGAGGTCGGCGAGATCGTGACGGCGCCGGTGCCGATCCCGAAGCGGATCGTCTCGACTCCGGGGTCGGCGTTGGCGGCGTTGATCGCCTCGCGCAGGGTGCAGTGCGCCGCGTTGCAGGTCCCGTCGCTCGTGTCGCCCGAGGAGTTGACGGTGAACTCCGTCGCGGGTGGCGCTCCGGCGGTCACGGCGACCCCGGCCGAGAGCTCGGACGTGTCGTTGTTGCCGTCGATCGCCGTCGCGACGACGACGTCGCCGACATCGACGTCGCCCGGCCCGAGAATGAAGTCGACGGTGAACGGGGTCTCGCCGCTGGCGGGGGTCGGCAGGTTCTGAGCGCCCAGGAAACGCCTCGCATCCTGGTCGTCGTCGGCCCCCTCGCGGACGAACACCTCGATTAAGAAGTTGTCGTTGGGGTTCGAGTCGATCGTCCCGGTCACCGTCATCGTGTTGCCGACGAGAGTCGCCTGCGCGACCACCGGCTTGTTGAGGAGGTCGTTCGGCCCGGTGTCGGCGTCGTCGGCGGCGCCGCCGTCGTTTGGTGTCGGCCCGTCGCCGCCGAGGTCGATCGCGAGCCCGCCGTTCGATCGGAAGCGGTTCTCCGTGATCCGGTTCCGCACGCCGCCCTCGACCACGACCCCGGAGCCGGTCAGCGGCGGGTCGAGCACGCGTGTGAACCCGATCAGGTTCCGGGACACCAGGTTGGCGTTGCTGGTCCCCGACAGGATGATGCCGGCGCCGTAGTGGCCGAGGTCGAACACCCCCGTCCGGTCTGTGCCGATGCTGTTCTCGACGATGTTGTTGGCGCTCGAGCCACTGACTCTGATGCCGACACCGCTCTCGCCGATCCCGTCGGCGCCGGCGATCACGTTGCCTGCGTCGGCCAGGCCGATCCGGTTGTTGACACCGCCGCTGATGGAGATGCCTGCTTCGACCGGCGCCAGCGCCAGCGACGTGTCCGTTCCAGTGGCGTCGGTGCCGAGCCAGTTCCCGGTGATGCGGGTGTTGTCGGAGCCGATCACCGAGATCAGCTCCAGGGCGCCCGAGATGACGTTACGCCCGTTGCCCGAGAGGTCGTCGACTCCGATCCTGTTGTTGTCGCCGTTGAGGACCTCGACGCCGAGGAGCGTGTTCGCGAGCGCCGCGGACCCGTCTGCGTTGAGCCCGATGTAGTTCCCACGGACGATGTTGCTCGCGCCGGTGATCTGCAGTCCGGCCTCTGCGTTGCCCGAGATGAGGTTGCCGACCACCCCGGCCGCCCCGGCCTCACCGCCGATCGTGTTGTTGTTGCCGGACACGAGCATCCCGTTCAGATTCGGGACCGCGAGCGTGCCGAAGGCATTCGTCCCGATGAACGAGGTCTCGATCGTGTTGCCGTTCGAGGCGACCACCAGGCCGTACGACTCGGAGCCGTTGACGACGAGGCCACGGACGAGCGACCCGTCCGAGCCCGGCCCGAGCTCGAGGATGCCGTCGTTCGGATCGAGGAGGAGGCCCGAGCCGTTGAGGATGATGCCCATCCCTACGTTTCCGATCTGCGTCGTCGCGTCGATCTCCACCGGGCGGTGACCAGCAGCCGGCTGTTCAGGGCGAGCGTCTTCGGACCCGGTGGCAGAATCGCGAAGACGATCCGCTGACGGCCGGGCAGCGAGCCTGCGTCCTCGAGGGCCTCGCGGAGAGTGCAGTCGACCTCAGTGCAGCCGCCCGAGCCCGAGTCGTTGTCCTGGTTGACGACGAGAGTGTTCGGCGCCTGCACGGCCAGGCAGCGCGAGAACTCGGACGTGTTGCCGAGCGAGTCCGTCGCCGTCGCGGTGACGAAGTGCCCGCCCGGTACCGCGACGGGAGCCACCACCGACCACGGGCCGCCGCCCGTTGGGTTCGTCGTCATCGTCGTCGAGCCGAGGAGAGTCGCCCCCTCGCCGTGGCTCGAGCCGTCACAGTTCGGGGTCGAGAAGAGCTCGATCGTGTGCAGCTCGCTCGGCTCCGACGACATCGTCCCGGAGATGGTCGTGTCGATGCCGTCGCTCACGGCGGACTGAATGTCGGGGAAGTTCTGCAGGCCGTTCGGGCCGGTGTCCGAGTCGGCCGGCGGCGCGAAGTCGTTAGGCGTGAGCCGTCGTTCCGCGAGGTCGATGCCGAGCCTGAGGCTGTCGCGGATCTGGTTCTCGGTGATCGTGTTGCGCGAGTCCGCCGGCCACGGCGATGCCGCTCCCTGGCCGTTGTCCGCGATGACGGTTCGTGGGTGATCGTGTTCCGCGACGAGTTGATGTGAACCCCGTCACCGAGATTGCCCAAGGGTGTGTCACCTTCTGCGCTGACCCCGATGTAGTTGCCCTCGACGTCGTTCGACGTACCGTCCGCGCCGACGATCCGGATCGCCGTCGCCGTCGTTGCCCGCGATCACGTTGCGCTCGGGAGCATCCGGCCCGCCGATCGTGGTCCCGAGCCGCATCCTGCAGGTAGATGCCTGCGCCGCTGTTGCCGTCCGCCGCCGTCCCGGCCGCGTTCGTGCCGATGTAGTTGCCGGTGATGCTGTTGCCGGGGCCGTAGACGCCGATCGCGTTCGTCTGGAAACCGTTCAGCACGAGCCCTCGAATCCGGCTCCCCGGCGCGCCGGCGAAGAGCTCGATGCCGCCGTCGGTCGGCCCGGCCGAGACGCCGGAGCCGTCGAGCTCGATCAGCGGCGCGCCGGCGTACCCCGGCTGCGAGGTCCCGTCGATCTCGAGGGTGTCCGACACGAGCAGCCTGCTCGTCAGCGAGATCCTCTGTGGCCCGCTGCCGATCGCGAACTCGATCTCGTCGTCGGTCGGCGCCGCGTTCGCGTCGTCGACCGCGTCGCGCAGCGTGCAGGTCGCGTCGCAGGTGCCGTCGCCGGGCTCGGCCGCGGAGTTGACGGTGAAGACGGCGCCCTCCCCTTCCTCGACGGCGACGGCGGATGAGAACTCCGAGGTGTTGTCGGCCGCGTCCGTCGCCGTCGCCGTCACGCACGCGCCACGTACGCTGCCGCGGGACGGGTGCGAACCGTAAACGAGATCGTGCCCGGCACCTGAGCTTCCGCGAGCCGAGGAAGGTCCCGCCCTCGCCGTTGCCGGAGGGATCGAGCCGCGGCGCTCGAGTAAATTGGATCGCACAGTCTGGGTCCGGAGACGGCGTCGAGCCTGCCGGTGATCTGAATCTGGCCGCCAATGAGCTCGGCGCTCAGGCCGGTTCGGGAAGTTCTGCAGGTTGTTCGGGCCGAGTCGCCGTCGCCCGGGTCGTTCGGCGTGACGCCCTCGCCGCCGAGATCGATCCCGAGCAAGCCGTTGTTGTGGATCCTGTTGGCCGCGATCCGGTTGCCCAGCGCCGGAGCGCCGAAGACCAGGACGCCGTTGCCGGTGTTGTGGGCGATCGTGTTGCCGTCCAAGCGAACGTCATTCGATCGTGTAACGGTGACTCCGATCTCGTTCGCGAGCACCTCGTCGCCCGGCCCGATGCCGATCAGGTTGTCCTCGACGACGGCCCCTCCGGAGTCGTCGTATTGGCCGACACCGGCCTCAGATTGCCTGACGCCGGAGCCGTTGCCGCCGATCACGTTGCGGCGGATGACATTGTCCGGCGAGCTCAACGCGAGCAGGCCGTAGGAGCCGTTTCCGGCCGCCTCCACCCCAGCGCCCACGAACGCGCCGACGTAGTTGTCCTCGACAATGCTGCTGCTGCCGTCGCGCAGACGGATGCCGTCCAGTGTGAAATTGGTGATCGAGCAGGCCGCGGACGGTCGAGCCGCCCGCGCGGATCTCCAGGCCAATCGTGCTCGCGCCCGCGCCGGTACCGTTGAGCCGCACCAGCGGGCCACCCATGTAGCCCGGCTGCGTCGTGGCATCCAGTACGACTGGATCGATGACCGTCGGCAGCGGGAAGGCGGGCGAGATCGTGACGGCACCGCTGCCGATCGTGAAGGCGATCGTGTCGGTACCCGCACTCGCATTCGCAGCGTCCATGGCTTCGCGCAGCGAGCAATGGGCGAGGTTGCAAGCGCCGTCGCCGGGATCGGTAGCGGAGTTGACGACGTACGTCGTGCCGGGAGGGGATGTCGCAGCGACCGCCGGCGAGAACTCCGACGTGAAGCCGGTGAAGGCGGTCGCCGTCGCCGTGACGAAGTCCCCCGGCCGCCACCGGCACGATCGGCGTGAACGTGTAGGAGAAGGGCCCGACACCGGTCGACACCGAGCCGAGGAAGTTCGCGCCCTCGCCGTTTCCGGAGGAGTCTGCCGCCTCACTCGAGTAGAAGTGCAGCACGTAGGTCGTGTCGACGACGGAGTCCAGCGTGCCGGTGATCCGAGCTGCCCGCCGCCCTGGATCGTGGCGGCCAGGCCAGTCGGGTAGTTCTGGAGGTCGTTGGGACCCGTGTCGCCGTCGCCCGGATCGTTCGGCGTGACGTTGTCGAGCCCGAGATCGATGCCGATGTCGCCGTTCAGCTCGATCTGGTTCCCGAGATCTTCGCTCGCCCACTGGAGACGACGCGGATGCCGACGCCGTTGTTGCCGACGATGCGGTTCCCGGAGCCCGCCGTCGTGAAGCCGATCGAGTGTTCGTGCCGGTGCTCTGGACGAGGATCCCTGAATCCCGTTGCGGCAGCGGTGTGCTGCCGTCGAGACCGACGCCGATCCAGTTGCCGATGACGTTCGCGCTCGCGCGGAGGTGGACAGGGACAGCCGGTGACGTTGCCGGAGATCATGTTGGGCTCGCCGCCGCTTCGTGCCGCCGATCGTCGATGCCCGTTGCCGCCTTCCACGCTGATGCCGGCGTAGTTGCCGAGTGCGAGCCCGGCTCGCGTCGAGGCCGAACAGGTCTCCCGTAGACGGTCACTGCCCGCCGACGCCGCCGAGCCGCAGCCCGGCCCCGTTGCCAGATCCCAGCGGGTGAACGCGAGCGCGCGGATCACGGAGCTGCCGGTAACGGCGCCGCCTGGAGCTCGAGACCGTAGAGCGACAGGCGGCGCGGCGGGCCGCCGTCGATCGAGACGAGCGGCCGGCCGGTCCGCTCAGCTCCGCGCTGCCGTCGATCGTGACGTGGTCGGTCACCTGCGGCAGGGCGGTCACAGGCTGGATCACGTGCGGACCGGAGCCGGCGATGTTGAAGTCGATCGTGTCGGGCCCGATCGCCCCGTTCGAGTCGAGGATCGCCTGGCGGAGCGAGCCCGCGCCGGTGTCCGCCGTCGTCGTGACGGTGAAGGTCGCGGCGGACGCGTACGAGGCCGCCGCCAGCGCGGCCAGCAACGCCGCGCCGAGAAGAAGAATCCTCCTGAGCACCGCCTTTGCCCTGGCCGCCGCAGTTGCGGGCGGGTCGCTGGTCCGGCCCACGCCGGCAACCCTTGCACGATCGAGACACGCGATTCAAGAGGGCTGCATCCGAGCTTTGCGGCGCCTTGCTTGTACGGCCCGCGAACGCGCAATCTTGCTCCATGGCGACGCCAACCGTCACGCCGGGAGCGCTCCTCGCCCCGTACGTGCCGCGGCTCCTGCATGCCTGGAGCGCGGAGCCGGGGGACCGCCGGCGCGCCGTCGACGGGACGCTGGTCTCGGTCGACATCTCGGGCTTCACGGCGCTCGCAGAGCGCCTCGCGTCGCGCGGCCGCCGCGGCGCCGAGGAGCTCGTCACGCGCATCTCCTCCGTCTTCGCGGAGCTGATCGCGGTCGCCGAGCGCCACGGCGGCGACGTCTTGAAGTTCCGCGGCGACGCGCTGCTGCTGCTCTTCTCCGGCGACCGGCACGTGGAGCGCGCCTGCGGCGCGGCGTCGGACATGCAGTGGACGATCGAGTCGGTCGGCTCGTCGGAGAGCTCGGTCGGGCCGGTCAGCCTCAGCATGTCCGCCGGCGTTCACACGGGCCTTTGCCACTTCTTCCTCACCGCCCGCCCCCACCGCGAGCTGATCGTCGCCGGGCCTGCCGCGACACGGGTCTTCGAGCTCGAGGATCTCGCGAGCGCGGGTGAGATCGTCGTCAGCACCGAGACCGCCGCCTCCGTCGCGGCCGAGTGGCTGGGCGAGGAGCGCGAGGGCGCGCGGCTGCTGCGCCGGCTGGATCAGGGCGCGAGCACGATCGAGCCGCCGCCGTACCTCCCGGGCGAGGACCTCGCCGGCTTCGTCCCCGTCTCCCTGCGCGACCACCTCGCGATCGCGAGCGGCGAGGCGGAGCACCGCCAGGTCACTGTCGCCTTCGTGAAGGTCGGCGAGACGGACCTCCTGCTCGAGCGCGACGGCCCAGTCGTCCTCGCTCAGCAGCTCGACACCCTGGCCGAGACGGTCGACCGCGCATGCTCCTCGTACGAGATCACCTGGCTGGAATCCGACATCGACGTCGGCGCGATCAAGCTCTACCTGACCGCCGGAGCGCCGTTCACCTCCGGCGAGGACGAAGAGGGGATGCTCCGCGCGGTTCGCGACATCCTCGCCGCCGACATCGGCCTGCCGCTCCGCGCCGGCGTGAACCGAGGTCACGTCTTCACAGGCGACATCGGCGCGGAGACGAGGCGGACGTACGCCGTCATGGGTGACGCCGTCAACCTCGCGGCGCGACTCACCGCCCGGGCGCAGAACGGAGAGGTGCTGACCACGGTCGACGTCCTGGAGCACGCACGAACCGAGTATCGAACGGAGGTCGAGCCGCTCCTCGTCAAAGGGAAGGAGCAGGCGATCCTCGCGCAGCGGGTGCTCGAGCCGACCGGCACGCGCGCCGCAGCCCAGCCCGGAGCGATCGGCGCGCTGCTCGGCCGCGAGGCCGAGCTCGCGCAGCTGTCGGACGCACTGAATGCCGCCCGACTGAGGCAGCTCCGGCTCGTCGAGATCGTCGGCGAGCCCGGCATCGGCAAGTCGCGCCTCGTCCAGGAGCTTCGCGTGCTCGCGGCCGGGTTCCAGCAGCTCGAGGCCTCCGGCGAGCACTACGCGACGGCCGAGCCGTTCGCCGCCGTCCGCCCGCTGTTGCGGCGTCTCGTCGGCATCCCCGAGACGGCCGGGCGGGCGGAGGCCGGACAGATCCTGGCGCCGTTCGTCAGCGGCGCGATGCCCGACCTCGCGCCCATGCTGCCGCTGCTCGCCGTGCCGTTCGACGCCGAAGTGGCTCGCACGGCCGAGGTCGACGCCATGGATGCGGGCCGAAGCCTCGACCGGATGCACCAGGTGATCGGCGCCTTCCTGGAGCGGGTGCTGCTCATGCCGACGCTCATCGTGGTCGAGGACGGGCACTGGCTCGACGACGCTTCGCGCCTCCTGCTGCGCTCCCTCACCGCATCGCCGGCCCCTCGACCCTGGCTCGTGTGCGTCACGACACGACCACACCCCGAGCCGGCCGCCGAGGGCGAGCATGCCGCGCGCCTCGAGCTCGAGCCACTCAGCGTCGAGGCCGCCAGCGCGCTCGCGCTCGAGGTCGCGGAGGAAGCGGCGCTGTCGGACGAGACGATGAGCGGGCTCGTCGAGCGGGCCGGCGGCAACCCGCTGTTCGTGAGGGAGCTCGTCTGGGCGGCGCGGCACGGTGAGCGGCTCGAGACGCTCCCCGACACGGTCGAACGGCTGCTCACGGCGAGGATCGACACGCTCGAGCCGATCGACCGGATGGCGCTGAGGTATGCCGCCGTCGTCGGGCCGTCGTTCGAGCTCCCGTTGCTGCGGGAGATCGTGGCCGACACCGTGCTCGGCGAAAGCCTGGCCGGCCTCGGCGCGGCCGAGGACGAGCTCGAGATCTCGGCGCCCCTCCGCGAGTTTCTCGTCGACAGCGGCGACGGCCGGTTCGCGTTCCGTCACGACCTCGTCCGGGTGACCGCGTACGAGGGCCTCTCGTTCGGGCGCCGGGCCGAGATCCACGGGCACGTCGGCGCAGCGATCGAGCGGCAGCTGGGAGACAGTCCGACGAAGAGGCCGCGCTCCTCTCGCTCCACTTCCATGCCGCGCACGACTTCGCGCGTTCATGGCGCTACTCGGTCTCAGCGGGCCGACGGGCGCAGGCCGGCTTCGCCAACGTGGTCGCGGCCGAGCTGTACGAGCGCGCGCTCGAGGCGGCCGCTGCCGTCCCCGAGCTCGACCCTGCCGACGTCGCCGCGGTCGCGGAGGGTCTCGGGGACGTCTGCGAGCGCTTCGGCGAGTACGCACGCGCGGCGGACGCCTACGAGCGCGCCGGCGCGCTCGTCCCGGACGACGCCGTCCTCGAGACGCGCATCGCGTGGAAGCGAGGCTCGCTCGAGGAGCACGCCGGCCGGCACCAGGAGGCAATCGCCGCCTACGAGCTCGGGCTCTCCCGCCTCGCAGAGCTGCCCGACAGCCCGGAGCTGACGCGGAATCACATCGACCTCGAGCTGGGGATCGCAGGCGTCCACTACCGGCTGGGACAGTTCGCGCGACGCGCTCACGTGGGGCGAGCGCGCGGCCGAGCGGGCGCGTCAGTCCGACGACCGCGGCCGCCTGGCGCACGCGTACTACCTGCTCGCGAACTACGACCTCGGCCACCCCGACGGGATTCGCTTCTGCGAGCTCGCGATCCCGATCTTCGACGAGCTGCAGGACTTCCGCGGCAAGGGCAACTCGCTCAACAACCTCGGCATCCGCTTCTACTACGACGGCCGCTGGGAGGAGGCGCTCGACGCGTACGGCGCCGCACGCGAGGCGCTTCAGCGCGGTGGCTACGTGATCGGCGAGGGCATGGCCGCGAACAACGAGGGCGAGATCGCCTCGGACCAGGGGCACCTCGAGCGGGCCGAGGAGGCGTTCCTGCACATGCTCAGGGCCTCGCGGGCCGCCGGGTACGCGATCGGCGCGGCGCTCGCGACGAGCAACCTCGCCCGTGTCGCCGCCCGCGGCACGCAGGTTCGACGAGGCACGAACGCTCTACGCCGAGGCGATCGACGCCTTCGTCGCGATCGATGCGCACTACTACGTTGCCGACGCGCGCGCGAGACTGGCCGAGTGCCACGTTCTGGAGGGCCGCTACGGCGAGGCGATCGAGCTGGCGACCGAGACGCTCGCCGACGAGAGCGCGGGAGACGCCGTCCGCATCCTGGCGGAGCGGGCCCTCGGCTACGCGTTGCACCAGGCGCGGCGGCCCGACGAAGCCCGGCCGCACCTGGAGGAGAGCCTGCGGCTCGCTCGGGAGGCGGCGTCGGAGTACGACGTCGCGCTGACCTTGCGCGCGCTCGCCGAGACCGGGCTCGGCGACGCGACGGCCGGCACCGAGGCGGACGCGATCCTCGAGCGGCTCGGCGTCGCCACGCTTCCCCGTGCGCCCTTGCCGTAGCGGTCGACACGGCCGGTAGCATCCGGCGGCGCTCGTGGACCTCGACCTCACCTCCGAGCAGGAGCTGATCCGCGACACCGTGCGCGAGTTCGCGCGCGAGCGCGTGGCGCCCGTCGCCGAGGAGCTCGACCGCGAGTCGCGCTTCCCCTACGAGCTCGTCGCGGAGCTCGGCGAGCTCGGGCTGATGGGCCTGCCGATCCCGGAGGAGTACGGCGGCGCGGGCGGCGACACCGTCTCCTACGCGATCGCGATCGAGGAGCTGACGCGGATCGACTCGTCGGTCGCGATCACGGTCGCGGCGCACACCTCGCTCGGGACGATGCCGATCTTCCTCTTCGGCACCGAGGAGCAGAAAGGCGAATGGCTCCCGGACCTCGCCTCCGGCCGCAGGCTCGCGGCCTTCGGCCTCACCGAGCCGGGCGCGGGCTCCGACGCCGGCAACGCGCGCACGACCGCGGAGCTTCGCGACGGCGAGTGGATCGTCAACGGCTCGAAGATGTTCATCACCAACGCGGGCACCGACATCACGTCGTGCGTGACGATCACGGCGCGCACCGGCGAGGACGAGATCTCGAACCTGATCGTCCCGAACGGCACGCCCGGCTACGAGATCTCCGCGCCGATGCACAAGCTCGGCTGGCGCGCGTCGGACACGCGCGAGCTCTCGTTCCGCGACTGCGCGGTCCCGGAGAGGAACCTGCTCGGCCCGCGCGGGCAGGGTTTCCAGCAGTTCCTGGAGATCCTCGACGGCGGGCGGATCTCGGTCGCGGCGATGGGGGTCGGCCTCGCGCAGGGCGCCTACGACCTGGCCTACGCCTACGCGAAGGAGCGCGAGCAGTTCGGGAAGCCGATCTCGAGCTTCCAGGCGATCCAGTTCAAGCTGGCCGACATGGCGACCGAGATCGAGGCGGGCAGGGCGCTGGTCCAGCGCGCCGCCTGGCTCAAGGACCAGGAGCGGCCGTTCGCCCGCGAGGCAGCGATGGCGAAGCTCTACACCGGCGAGCTCTCGAACCGCGCCGTCAACTGGTCGCTCCAGATCCACGGCGGCTACGGCTACATGGACGAGTTCCCGATCTCACGCCTCTACCGCGACCAGAAGATCCTCGAGATCGGCGAGGGCACCAACGAGGTGCAGCGCATGGTGATCGCGAGGCTGCTGGGGTTGCCCTAGCCCTCGGCGAGGGCGTGGCGCAGCTTCCTGCGCGCGGCCTTTCGCTCCTTCATCGCGCGCGGGTCCGGGATCGGCACCGCGGACAGCAGCGCCTTCGTGTAGTCGTCCTGCGGGTTCGTGTAGACCTGCTCGGCCGGGCCGATCTCGACGAGCTGCCCCTTGTTCATCACCGCGATCCGGTCGCTCATCGAGCGAACGACCGCGAGGTCGTGCGCGATGAAGAGATAGGTCAGGGCGAAGTCGCGCTGCAGATCCTTGAGCAGGTTGAGGATCTGCGCCTGGATCGAGACGTCGAGCGCCGAGACCGGCTCGTCGCAGACGATCAGCTTCGGGCTGAGCGCGAGCGCGCGGGCGATGCCGATCCGCTGCCGCTGGCCGCCGGAGAACTCGTGCGGGTAGCGGTTCGTGAAGGTCGGGTTGAAGCCGACGACGTCGAGCAGCTCGCGGATCCGCGCCTTGCGGTCGCGCTTCGTGCCGATCCCGTGCACGATCAGCGGCTCGCCGACGATGTCGCCGACCGTCATGCGCGGGTCGAGCGAGGAGTACGGATCCTGGAAGACGATCTGCATCTCGCGACGCATCCGCCGCAGGTCCTCGCGGCCCAGGCTCGTCAGCTCAGTACCCTCGAACTTGACCGAGCCCGACGTCGGCTTGATCAGCTGCAGGACGCAGTAGCCGGTCGTCGACTTGCCCGAGCCGGACTCGCCGACGAGCCCCACGGTCTCCCCCGTCGCGATGTCGAAGGTGACACCGTCGACGGCCTTCACCTCGCCGACCTTCCGCTCGATCAGGAGGCCCTCCCGGATCGGGAAGTGCTTGTGGAGGTCGGTCACCTCGAGCAGCTTGCCGTTCGTGCTCACGCCGGCGCCACCTCCGGGGTGCGTGCGCCCAGCCGCTCGCTCGCCGGGTGAGCCGAGCGAACCCAGTGGCCCTTGCGGAGCTCGCGCAGCTCGGGCTCGCGCTCGGTGCAGTAGTCGCCGCCGGCGTACGGACAACGCGGCGCGAAGCGGCATGCGTCCGGCGGATCGAGCAGATCCGGCGGCCGACCGGGGATCGCGGTCAGCCGGCCCTCGCGGATGCCCTCGCCCTCGAGCTGCGGCAGCGCTCCGAGGAGCGCCTCGGTGTAGGGATGCTCCGGGTTGTCGAAGAGGTCGAGCGTCATGGCGTGCTCGACCACCTGACCGGCGTACATGACGATGATGTCGTCCGCCGCCTCGGCGACGACGCCCATGTCGTGGGTGATGATGATCATCGCCATGTCGTGCCGGGCCTTGAGGTCGTCGAGCAGGTCGAGCACGGAGGCCTGGACGGTGACGTCGAGCGCTGTCGTCGGCTCGTCTGCGATCAGGAGCTTCGGATCGCACGAGAGAGCGATCGCGATCATCACGCGCTGCCGCATCCCGCCCGAGAAGCGGTGTGGATAGTCCGTGAGCCGGTCGGCCGCACGTGGGATCCGCACCTCCTCCATCAGCTCGATCGCCTTCTTCCGCGCCTGCGCCTTCGAGACGTCGTAGTGGCGCCGGATCGTCTCGGTGATCTGGGTGCCGATCGTCAGCGTCGGGTTCAGCGACGTCATCGGATCCTGGAAGATCATCGCGATCTCACGTCCGCGAACGTCCTCGAGCTGCTTCTCGGAGAGCTTCGTCAAGTCCCGATCCCCGAAGATGACCGACCCTGAGACGATTTCCGCCGGCGGCTTCGGAATGAGCCCCATGATCGAGAGCGCGGTCACTGACTTACCGCTCCCCGACTCCCCGACGATGCCGAGCGTCTTGCCGGCCTCGACGGCAAAGTCGACGCCGTCCACCGCGCGCACCACACCCTCGCGCGTGAAGAAGTGCGTGCGGAGATCGTTGACCTCGAGCAGCGGCATCTACGTCTCTTTCGTTCGCGGGTCGAGGGCGTCGCGCAGGCCGTCCGCGATGAAGTTCGCGCAGATGACGAGCGACGCGATCGCGAGCGACGGGACGATGATCGCCGTCGGATGGGTGCGGTAGACGGTCCGCCCTTCCTGCGCCATCGCCCCCCACGAGGCGTCGGGCGGGCTGATCCCGAGGCCGATGAAGGAGAGGAACGCCTCGCCGAGGATTACCGCCGGCAGCTCGAGGAAGATCGCGATGATCAGGACGCCGAGCGTGTTCGGGAGCAGGTGGCGGCCGAGGACTCGGTACCACCGCGCGCCCACCGCCTTCGCCGCGCGCACGTAGTCGTTCTCCTTCAGCGTGATCACCTGGCCGCGGACGATCCGAGCGGTCGTGAACCAGCTTGCGATCGACAGCGCGATCACCATCGTCCAGATGTTCGTCGTGCCGATGATCGCGAGCGTGATGATCGCGAACGGCAGGTAGGGGAGCCCGTAGAGCGCGTCGAGGAAGCGCATCATGCCGTTGTCGAGGCGGCCGCCGACGAAGCCCGAGATCGCGCCGTAGACGACGCCGATGAAGAGGATCGCCAGCGTCGCCCCGAAGGCGATCAGGATCGAGACGCGGCCGCCGATCGCTGTGCGCGTGAAGAGGTCGCGGCCGAACTTGTCGGTGCCGAACGGGTGCTCGAGGCTCGGCGGCTGATTGGCGAGCGCGAAATTGACCTCGTTGGGATCGTACGGCGAGATGATCGGGACGATGAGGCAGTAGAGGAGGATCAGGCCGAAAAAGGCGCCGGCGACGACGGCGGCCTTGTTGCGGATATAGCGGCGCCAGGCGTCCTTCCAGAGGTTCGACTGCCGGATCGGCGCGCCGGCGGACGGCAGGCCGGCGTAACCCGGCTCGACCGCGACTCCTTGCTCGCGGATGTCGGCGGGCGTGGCCATCAGGCGCGAGCGTCCCTCGTGCGTGGGTCGAGGATGCCGTAGAGGATGTCGACGACGAGGTTCGCGAAGATGATGATCACCGAGAGCAGCACGGTCAGGCCCATCACGACGGAGTAGTCCCGCGCGTTGATGGCCGTCACGAAGTACTGCCCGATGCCCGGGATGTTGAAGATCAGCTCGATCACGAACGAGCCCGTGATGATGAACCCGAGCAGAGGCCCGGCGGCGGTGATCACCGGGATCAGCGAGTTACGCAGCACGTGGAGAGAGACGACGCGCCGGTAGCGCAGCCCCTTCGCCCGCGCCGTGCGGACATAGTCCTGCTGGAGCGTCTCCAGCATCGTGCCGCGCACGAGCCGCGCGAACAGCGCCATCGGCGCGAAGCCCAGCGCGATCGCCGGCAGGATCTTGTGCTGCCAGCTCGTCCAGCCGCTCGTTGGTAACAGGCCGAACTCGAGTGACACGAAATAGATCAAGAGCGTCGCCAGGAGGAAGCTCGGGATCGCGTGGAAGACGTTCGAGAAGAACATCGCCGTGTAGTCGACCCACGTGTTCTGTTTCAGCGCCGCGATCATCCCGAGCGGGATGCCGGTGATGATCGCGAAGATGAAGGCGTAGACCCCGAGCTCGATCGACGTCGGGAAGTGCGTCGCGACGATGTCGTTCACGGTGCGCCCGCGGATCACGAGCGACGGGCCGAGGTCGAACGTCGCGACGCCCTTGACGTAGTAGAGGTACTGCATGTACCAGGGCTCGTCGAGGTTGAACTTGCGCTCGAGGTTCCGCTGCACCTCTGCGGGAACGGCCCGCTCCGTCCTGCGGAACGGGTTCCCCTCGATCTGACGCATCATCACGAACGTCAGGAAGATCACGACCAGCAGCACCGGGATCGTCCAGAAGATTCGCCTGACGATGAACTTGAGCATCGGCTCTTTCCTACCCGGTCAGAGTATTCCCGAACGGGGGCGGGGCTCGCTAGAGCCCCGCCCCACTCGCTGCGAAACGCGCGCTACTCGGTGACTACGACCTTCGTCAGGTCGGTCTGATTGAGGAGGTTGACGGAGAAGGTGTCCTTGATCGACTCGCGCTCGAGGTTCACGAACGTGTACCAGTAGATCGGCATGACCGGCATCTCGCCGTTCTCGCCTCCCATGATCTCCTCGGCCTCGTTGTACACCTCGTAGCGTGCGTCGTTGTCGGGAGTGTCCCTCGCCTTCTCGATGGCGGCGTCGTAGTCCTCGTTGCACCAGTTCGTGTTGTTGTTCCCCGACTCGCAGGTCCAGAGATCGAGGAAGTTGATCGCGTCGACGTAGTCGCCGATCCACCCGAGCCGATAAACGTCGACGTCGGCGTTCGGCGGCGGGCCGAGGAATTCCAGGTACTGCTGGAACTCCTGCTGCTTGATCGTGCTCTCGATCCCGAGCTCCTTCCAGGCGGCCTGAATTGCGACGGCGATCTCACGGTGGCCCGGCGAGTCGTTGATGTAGATCGTGATGTCGGTCTTCGGGTTCGCGACCTCGCTCATCAGCTGCTCCGCCTGCTCCATGTCCGCCGTCGGCGGCTGCCACGGCGACTCCGGGTTGATGACGTCGAAGCCCGGCATCCCGGTCGGAGTGAAGCCGGTCGTCGGCAGCTGGTCCTGCTGCGCGATGTTGTCGATGATCGACTGGCGGTCGATCGCGAGCGACATCGCCTGGCGCTGCTTGACGTCGGTGATGTTCTTGGTGTTGAACCCGTAGTAGTAGGTGCCGAGCGCCGGGTACTGGGCGTACTCGGGGGTCTCCTTCAACCGCGGGATCTCGTCCGGCGGCAGGCCCTGGTAGAGGACGTCGATCTCGCCGGCCTCGAAGGCCTGAACGGAGGTCGTGCCGTCCGTGATCATGCGGCCGTTGACGCGCGTCAGCTTGACGGAGTCTGCGTCGCGCCACTCGGGCCACTTGGCGATGTTGATCTGGGAGTTGTGCTGCCACTCCTCGAGCGTGAACGGCCCGTTCGTGACGATGTTCGCAGGCTCGGTCCACCTGTCGCCGAACTGCTCGACCGTGGCCTGGTGCACCGCGAGGAACGAGGTGTGGGCGGTCTGCTGGACGAACCACGGCTGCGGCGCGGTCAGCTTGACCTCGAGCGTCGTGTCGTCGACGGCGTTCACGCCCACCTTGTCGGCGAGCGCGTCGCACGTCGCCTTGTTGCCCTCACAGCCGTTGTACTCCTGCGCACCTACGATGCCGTAGAACTGGTACGCGTAGTCAGCGCCCAGCGCGGGCGAGACGGTGCGCTTCCACGAGTATTCGAAGTCTTCGGCGGTGACAGGGTCGCCGTTCGTCCACGCGATGTCGTCACGAAGCGTGTAGGTGACAGTGAGGCCGTCGTCGCTCGTCTCCCAGCTCTCGGCGGCGCTCGCGACGGGCTCGAGAGTCTCCTCGTCGAGCTTCACGAGCGGATCCATGATGTTGAGCAGGATGTTCGAGGAGGTGGTGTCTGTCGCGAGGCCCGGGTCGAGCGACGGCGGCTCCGCCGCCCAGTTCACGGTGATCACCTGGTTGGCGGCCTCGGCGCCACCCTCCGACGTGTCGGTTCCGGCCGCGTCGCTCTCGTCGTCGTCGCCGCCGCAACCGGCCGCGACCAGGACGAGGCTCGCGACCAACATGGCAAACAGCCAGAAGGTCTTACTCCTCATATTTGGTCCTTTCTTTTCCTCGCGTGCGTGGGCAACGCGCTCCGCCGGCGCGCGTTCTTGCGCTTCTATCCACGTTTGACGTGTGCAAACGCGAACTTGCTGTTTCTTCTCCGTTCCTTAACGCTGCGCACGGCGACTCCTGCCGGCGCGCGTGACTTTCGGAACAAAAGCGGAGGGCTTTGGTAGCGTCGGCGGCCGTGCTCTTTCAGCAGTTCCTGGACGATGACCTCGGCTGTGCGTCGTATCTCGTCGGCGATGAGGAGGCCGCCGTAGCCGTCGTCGTCGACCCGCCGTACGCCGTCGAGCCGCTGCTCGCCACCGCGGAGCGGCGCGGCGTCCGCATCGTCAGAACGATCGAGACGCACACGCATGCCGACCATCTCTCCGGCCACGGGCGCCTGGCGCTCGAGCACGGCATCCCGGTCTCGATCCACCCCGAGGCGCAGCCGGAGTACGAGTTCGACCCGCTCGAGGACGGCGCCGAGGTCGAGGTCGGCGCCGTCGTCCTGCGCGCGATCCACACGCCCGGGCACCGGCCGGAGCACACGTGCCTGGCGGTCAGCGACCGCACGCGCGCCGACGAGCCGTGGCTCGTCCTCACGGGAGACTCCCTCTTCGTCGGCGACACCGGCCGGCCCGACCTGGCCGTGAGGGCGAAGGAGGGCGCCGAGGGACTCTTCCATTCGCTGCACCGGCTGCTCGAGCTACCCGACGGCGTCGAGGTTTTTCCCGGGCACGTCGCCGGCTCGCTCTGCGGCAAGAGCATGAGCTCGAAGCCGTCCTCCACGATCGGGTTCGAACGCCGATTCAATCCCGTGCTGCAGACCCAGGACCTGCTCCAGTTCGTTGCCGAGACCTCTGCCGTCGACACCCCGAAGCCACCAAACATGCAGCGCCTTGTCGAGCTCAACCGCGGGCCGTACGTGGGCGCGCCGACCGAGGTCCACGAGCTGCCCGTCGCCGAGCCCGGCGCGAAGGTGCTGGACGTGCGGCCGCTCGAGGACTTCCTCGACGGCCACGCCCCGGGGGCGATCAGCGTCCCGCTCGAGAGCGGCTCGTTCGGCACGAAGGCGGGCTTCGTCCTCGACGCCGACGATCGCATCGTCGTCTCCGCCTCGAGCACCGACGAGGCGGCGCGCGCGATCCGCGGCCTTCGGGCGAGCGGGTGTCTCGACCTTGCCGGCTACGTCCTCGGCGGCGGTGCGGAGCGCATGGACGCCGTCACGCTGGACGAGCTCGAGCTCCTGCTGGAGGCGGGCGCCGACCTGATCGATGTGCGGGAACGCGACGAGCGCGACGGCGGCTACATCGCCGGGAGCCGCAACATCCCGTACCGCCTGCTCGCACTCGGTGGCGCAGACGTGCCCACCGGACGGCCGATCGTGACGATCTGCGAATCAGGCGCGCGGGCGGGGATCGCCGCGTCCCTCCTGGCCGGCCGCGGCCTCGATGCACGGCCCGTGCTCGGCGGCGGCGTCGCAGACTGGTCGGCCCGCGGCGGTCGGACGGTTGAATTCCGCCGCTGCGGTTCATAGTCTCTTTCGCCACCCCCAAAGGAGCCGCCATGTCGCTGATGGATCGCATCAAGTCCTTGTTCTCCGGAGGATCCGGGGACCACGACCACGATCATGACCACGACCACGCGCCGGCGAGCGCGGAGGAGGCGCCACACGTGGAGCCGACCCCGGAGGAGATCGCCGCTGCCGCCCAGGCCGAGCCGCCGACGACCACGATCGAGGGCCTCTCCGAGGACGAGCCCAAGGACGAGGTGCACTAGACGCGACGTAGCAAACGGCCGCGGGGACCTCTCGGACCCCGCGGCCGGCTGGTTCGAAGTCGCCTCTAGCCGTCCTGCTGTGCCTGGGCCAGCTTGGCGACACACTTGCCGAAAGCGTTGGACTTGTTCTCGTTGGTGCCGTACGTCGCCTTGAACGCGACCGGGTCGCGGTTTCGCTCGACCTTGCACTGCTTGGCGGCGTTCTTCGTCGCCTGCTGCTCGGCGGTCGAGGCCGCCTCTCGCTTCGCCTTCACACAGTGCTGCAGCGCGGCCGCGCCACGCTTGCCGACGCCGTAGAACTGGTCGAACGTCGTGCCTCCGTGCGAGGCTGCGAAGTTGGGGTCAGCCTGCTCCGCGGTGCAAGCCGCCGTCGCCTCCTGACGGTTCTCCTTCGCCGCATGCGTCCACTTCGAGACGCACTTGCCGAAGGCGTTCGATTTAGCCGCATTCGTGCCATAGGTGGCCTTGAACGTCGGCTCGGTGAGGCTGAGCCTCAACGCTGCACACGTTCGAGCGCCGTTGGCTTTGTCGGACGGGTCGCCCTCCTTGGCCGAAGCCGAAACCGGAACTGCAGCGGCGACGGCGAGGGCCAGAACGATGACTTTGAACTTCATGAGAGCCTCCCTGGGAAAACTGGACTCTCACAGGTAAGGCGGAGGTTGCAAGCGGCTGCTCATCGGAACGTAAGGTGAACGTAAAGCCTCCGGCTCACGGAGGAGTGTGACGGCGGCCCGCCGCCCATCCGTACCGTCCGGGACGTCGGGTATTCGTCGACCCATGCGATCGGTTAGCTGGGACGACAGAGCGGACTCTCCGCCGCCGAAGCCGTAGAGGAGCGAGGAGGCCGACGCGCGTCGGCCTCCTCGGTCACACCGCTCCTAGCCAGGCATCGACGCGTTCGCGTCGTTCTGCCACAGCCCGAACTCGTTGCCCTCGGTGTCCTTGCACAGCGAGAACCAGCCCATGCCGGGCACAGGCAACGCCTCTCCGGCCTCACCGCCGAGCTCGCTGACGCGGGCGTTGCCCGCGTTGATGTCGTCCACGTCGAAGTAGACGCGAGCACCGCGCTTGTCGGGCGGATCGGGCGCGTAGATCGCCCCGCCGGTCGTGTCGGAGAGCTGGGTCATGTGGTACTCGGTCGGCCCCTCGAACTGCTGCCACTGCCAGCCGAAGAGCCCGGTCCAGAACTCGCGCGCCTTGGCGCTGTCGCCGGCCGGAATCTCCACGTGCACCATCTGTCCGGGCATCAGCCCCTCCTTTTTCGTCGCGTTCCCGGCGCAGCCCACGCTCCGCCGGCTCCATTCAATACGACGAATGGGAAGCGGCGTTGTCGACAGGTGCGGGCCGGGTCGTGACGAGGCCCGGAGGGCGGACCGCCTACCGTTGTCGGTAGACGATCCGCCCGCGGGTGAGGTCGTACGGCGAGAGCTCGACCTTGATGCGGTCGCCCGGGAAGACCCGGATCCGGTACCGCCGCATCTTGCCGGCCGTGTACCCGAGCGTCTCGTGGCCGTTGTCGAGCGCGATCCGGAACATGCCGCTCCGGAACGCCTCGATCACCTCGCCCTCGAGCTCGATCTTCTCTTCTTTCTCGCCGATGACTGCCTCCTTACGCCGTTGCGACGACGTTGAACGCCTCGGGGCCCTTGTTGCCCTCGCGCGACTCGTACTCGACCTTCGCGCCCTCGCTGAGGGACTTGAACCCCTCGCCGGCGATGGCGGAGTGATGCACGAACAGATCCTTGCCGCCGTCCTCCGGCGCGATGAAGCCGTAGCCCTTCGCGTCGTCGAACCACTTCACGGTTCCTGCAGACATAGAAAAACACCTCCTTACCAATGATCACGAACGGTAAGAGAGGTGCTGATACACCGCAGGTACGCGCTCTTAGAGTGGCCCCAGGGTATCGGACCAAACCGGCGATTGCAGCGTCAGGCGGCCGCCCCTTAACGTCGAGCGGCTACGAGGCCGGCTCGGGACTCGACGCCGGCTGAGGCCGGGGCGGTAGGAGGAGGAGATGGCTGTCGACGATCGCCTGCGCGACGTCGACCACCTTCTGGCCGTTGTGCTGTGAGTGGTCTCGCATCATCACGAAGGCCCGGCTGGAGTCGATCGCATGCTGTGCCATCAGGATGCCCTTCGCTTGCTCGATGAGCGCCCGCCGGCCGAAGGCGCCCTGAAGGCTCTGATACTCCGCGAACCGCTGCAAGGTGATGTCGATCGCGCTCTGGAGGTTCTCGGCATCGCCATCCACGATGTAGGCGAACACTCCGCGCTTCGCGGCTTCGCGCACGTATGCCGGGTCCTTCGCGGACAGCAAAGCGATCACGGGGCAGGAGGCCTCACGGACGATCTCGGCAATCAGTTCGAGCGCGTGCTCCGAGCTTAGTCCGAGCCCGACGAGGGCCACGTCTGGCCGTTCCCTCTCGGTCGCGGCGCCGACGTCCTTGACGTAGATCTCGCGCGCGATCACGTCGTGGCCCAGCCCTGCCACGACCTGCGCAAGCAGCTCGAGCCGGTCGCGCCTCTCGTTCGCGATCAGAACGCGGAGATGCTGCGGCTCACTCTCGACCATTCCAGGGTCTTCTCGGCGTTCTCCGAAACACCAGCAACCTCACCCCACACGGTGCGCGAGAACTGCAACAGTCTAGCGTCTCGTTCCGAGGCGATCCGGCCGAACCAGACGGAAGCTGCTACCGTCGGATCGGAGCGCCACGACCCTCGGCGCAGCCAGGCAGAGGCGGGTCACACTGATCGATCCCGCCGAACGTCCATCCTCAGCAGGCAGGTTGGAGCGGTAGCAGCCGGCCTCAACCGCTCGGCCGGTGACAACGGCTCGAGCGAGGAGGACTTGAGCACCTCCCGACGAGCTTCGTTGAAGCCCGATCCGAGGAGCGGACCATCCGCCCTCGACGGAGAGAGGGAAGGAGCTCGAAATGGTGAGGTCACCATCGACGAAGCTGCTGGCGGCCGCTGCAGCGGTCGCGTTCGCCGCGGTTACCGCGATCGCGGGAGCCACCAACACCCAGGCGCCGGGCGTCCGCAATGGCGTCATCACGGCGTGTGTTGAGCCAGCCACGAAGGGCAATAGGGCCACATCCGGCGACCTGAACTTCTTGATCTGCCTGAAGGGCGCGAGGAAGATCTCGTGGAACATCAGGGGGCCGAGCAGGGCCGGCAGGCCCGCAGGGCGCCCAAGGGCCAGCAGGCCCGGCAGGTGCGCAGGGCGCCCAAGGGCCAGCAGGCCCGGCAGGTGCGCAGGGCGCCCAAGGGCCAGCAGGCCCCGCTGGGGCCGGCTGGCCCGGCTGGTCCCGCTGGCCCGGCTGGTCCCGCCGGCCCGGCCGGTCCGGCTGGCCGCGCCCGGACAGAGTGCCCCGGCGTCGGAGTACGGCGTTGCCGCTATCGATGTGACGCGAGGTGACCTCGACCTCGACGTGGAGCGTGTATTCGACAGCGCTCGGATCGCCGCTCGCCGACACGACAGGCGGGACGTTCCGCTTCACGTGCAACGCCGCGCGGCGTCCCTGCTTCGTTGCGGTGAAGGCGGCAGCGCTCTCGAGCGGCTCCGGGACCGGTGGTCTTCTATCCGCGCATTTCGATCTCGATGGATGGAACGCAGGTAACTGCGCCGCAACCGCGGACTTACTGCGAGTACGCGGACGGCTCCGGCCTCACCGGGTTCGCGACGCTCACGAAGCAGCCGATATCCGCGACGCCGACGTATGAGGCGGTGTCGGTCGACATCGGCGGTACGGCCGATTGCTTCAGTCTCCCGGGGGGCTCCCGGGTGGGGTCGTTGACCAGCATCGAGTTGCCCGAGGGCTTCTACAACGTGACTACATCGGTCGCGTTTCACACGGGAGCCACGACGCGTGCCGCCACGGGACGACTGACAGCCCGGCTGGGCCTCGGCTGAACGCAAACGCCGAGGCCCAGCCTCCGTTTCTTGGCAATTCAACTCGCTCCGGCAAGGGGCGTCGTGCGACGGGCCGCCCGGTCTCGTTGCCGTCTATGTGGGCTCGCCGCGACTTGTCGGCATTTCGCCTAGCGCACCGAACCAAACTTCAGGCCAGACCGCAGCGTCTAGCAGGCGCCTCTCAACCTGGTCTTACCGATTGGTCAGCGGGACCAAGCCGATCGCGCGCCACGCCCTCGTCCACTCAGGAGCGGGCGTTGTTCGTCCGCGTCGAGACCCGGTGGACGAACGTGACCACCACCCGCCTGTTCGCCGCCCGCCCGGCCTCGGTGGCGTTCGTGGCGATCGGGTCCGACAGCCCGTGAGGGACGATTGACGGATTCGCCGTGAAGCCGCCGGTGCGCTGCAGCTCGGCGCAGACCAGTCGGGCGCGCGCGGAGGAAAGCGTCATCGGGTCGGCGGGACTCAGCGGCCACGTGGCCGTGTGGCCGTCGCAGCGGATGCCGACGATCGCCACCATCCGCTTGCGCAGGTCGTCGACGAAGCTCTGGCCGACCGGGGTGAGAATCGGCTGGTCGGGCACCCACGAGCCTGGGGTCGTGACCACCCGCTCGATTGCAAGCACCGCGCGCGCGGACTTCACGCCCGCACGCACCTCATTCGACGCCGTCCGGCAAACAGCGCGCACGTCGACGACGACCCCGCCGATCTGCTTCGAGAGGAGCTGCTCGCCCCTTGGCTGAATGCCGACCCGGATCACCATCTGTCCTCTGCCGCCGGCAGGGGCCCGGGCAAGGCCGCGGGCGACGACCAGCTTAATCGGCCCGCGCGAACGCAGCTCGATCAGGCAGGACTTGATCTGGGCGTCCTGCATCTTGGTGATGATCTCGTTCGCGGCGGCCTCCGCCACTGGGCCGGCGGGCTGCACCGGCTGCGCCGGCTGCTCCGGCTGGCCCGGCTGCTCCGGCTCGCGGGCTGGCCGGCTGCTCCGGGCTCGCGTCCCTCGGCGGCAGCACGATCACCACCGGCGTGTCGATCTCCACCGGCGGAGGCGTCGGTGGCGCTGCCGCGGGAGAGCAGATCCCGTCCGGTGTCGCGGTCGCGCCGGTGTTGTCTGTCCAGATGTTCGCGGTGCCGTTGCTGCGGTTTCCAAGCGAGCGCGTCGCGGCAGTCGAAATTGCGGTCGCCGCTGGCACCGCTCGCCTCGTTGCCCTCGAAGGTGTTCTCGCTCGCGGTTGCTCGTCGACGTCGATCCCGACCGACGCCGCGCCGTTTGTCTTGTTCGACTCGACTAGCGTGTTGACTGTCGGCCCCGTCGACGATGATCCCGCGTTCGCCGCCCTGATCGTGTTCGCGCGCACAGCGACCACGCCGCCTCGGGACGACGCGAGGAGATCCCGATCCCCCAGTCGCTGGCGGAGATCGTGTTGTTCGAGACGGTGACGTCGCTGAGAGCGTCGAAGAGCAGGATCCCGATCGACTTCGCCTTCTGTTCCCGTGTAAACGTTCCGCGGACACCGTGTTGCCGGAGACTGTCGCGGTCGCCTGCCGGCTCACCTGGATGCCGTTCTGCGCGACGAGATCGGTTGGGCCGACTCCCGTGATCGACGTTGTTCGTGATCGTCGCAGCCGAACCAGGGCCGTCGACCACGATCCCGCCCTTCTGGTAGTCGGTGATCACATTGTTGGCGATCGTCGCGGTGCCGCTCGTCTGGCGACGCTGCGGCCCGGCCGACGCGGATGCCGACTCCCCTTCTGGCAGCCGTTGAGCGGGTTTGCTCGCTGGGCCGTGATCACGTTGTCGTGAATCGTCGCGTTCGCGCCGTCTCGGACGAACACCCCGGAGAGCAGACCGCCGCAGATCGCCCGATCGAGGCCGGTGATCGTGAAGCCGCTCAGGTCGACGACGACGCCGCTGCCGCTGATCGTGACGCCGTCCTAGTGCCCGGTCCGGCCGTGGCGGGCAGGACGATCCTTGTCTGCAGCGGCGCCGGCGCCGACGATCGTCAAGCTCTTGGTCACCACGACCTGCTCGGTGAAGTTGCCGGCGCACACCTCGATCCGGTCGCCCGCTGCGGCTGCGGTCACAGCCGATTGGATGGTCGTGTGGGCCGCGCCGCCTGCTGGCAGACGGAGAGCGTCGCCGCCGCAGCGGCGCCAGGCCAACAGAGGCCGCCGGCGAAGGCCAGCAACCCGGAAAGTACGAAGAGTCGTGCCGGCCGCGCAAGCGACCACCGATTCCGCCGCAGGTGTACGGTCTGAGCGACCATCGGCACCCCTCGGAATGAGCAGGAATCATGACCCACCTGCCGACGGCCGTCAAGTGTCCGGCCTCTGCGGCGCTTTGCCCCGGGCTCGCTTTATCCCTGCAAACCGGCGCTTTTTGGTTCGTGCCGTTCGCGACGAGCGAACGCAGTGCGGCACCACGAGCTGCGGCCGCATCATGGCCGCCGTCTTGGGTCGCTCCTGGCCGCGAGCTTGTAGACGCCGTCGGTCGTCCTCACGACCAGCTTGGCGCCGACGAGCTCTCGCCGCAGCGTGGCGACGTCGTCGTGGAACCGCCGCAACACTCCGCTCAACTCGCGTTCACCGTACGTCCGGCCGGCCTCGAGCTGGTCTGCGAGGTACTCGAGGACGACGGCCCGCTTGGCCTGCGAGACGGGGATCGAGCGCAGTCGGCCCTCCTCGTCGAGGAACGCCCGGAGCACCTTTGCGGCGCCCGAGGACGAGCGCCGGTTGGAGTGCTTCTCGAGCCAGTCCATGAGCTGCGAATGCTCGACGCGCCATTCGCGGCCGATGCGGTACCCCGGGATGTCTCCTGCCTGGAGCTTCCGCTGCACGACCTGATGGTTCAGCCGCAGGAGCTCGGCGACTTCACCTGCCGTGTAGAGGACGATCTGGGACATTGGCGTACTCTAACGGATAATGACGTACGTTACCTCCTACGCCGCGCGCACCGCGAGGCCGGTCTCCGCGTCGAAGAAGTGCAGGCGTTCGACGTCGACTGCCACCTCGAGCTTCTCCTGCTCCTTCGCGCTGGTGGTTCGATCGAGCCGCGCGACGAACCGAGCCCCGCTCCCGCGCGCCTGCTCGGCGGCGAGTCTCGCCTCCGCGTCCTCGGTGGACTCGACGACGTGCGCCTCGAGCACTTCCTTCGTTGCGAGCGGCTGAGCGGCGATGTTGAAGTGGACGTAGACCTCGGAGCCCATGTCCTCGCGGATGTCGCAGACGACAGACAGCCGACGGTCCGGAGCGCCCTCGCCCGTGAGCGATGCATCCTCCATGTCCTCCGGCCGGATCCCCAGCGCGATCGAGCGCCCTTCGAACCGCTCGAGGCCGGGATGGCGCGTGAGTGTGGTTTCGGCGAGGCGCAGGCGATGCTCGCCGAAGCGCGCCCAGAGCGCGCCGTCCTCGCGGGCGAGCTCGGCGACGACGAGGTTCATCGCCGGCGAGCCGATGAACTCCGCGACGAACAGATTGCGCGGCCTCTCGTAGAGCACCTGTGGCGTGTCCACCTGCTGCAGCAAGCCGTTCCGCATGACCGCGACGCGATCGCCCATCGTCATTGCCTCGATCTGGTCGTGCGTGACGTAGACGGTCGTCACGGCGAGGTCTCTCTGGATTCGCGCGATCTCCGCACGCATCTCGACCCGAAGTTTCGCGTCGAGGTTCGAGAGCGGCTCGTCCATGAGGAACGCCTGCGGGTTGCGGACGATCGCGCGTCCCATGGCGACTCGCTGGCGCTGGCCGCCCGAAAGTGTCCGCGGCTTCTTCTGCAACGAGTCCGTCAGTCCGAGGATGCGCGCCGCCTCGCGCACGCGACGATCGATCTCGCCCTTGGGGACGCCCTGCATCCTGAGCGCGAAACCCATGTTCCTCGCCGCCGTCATGTGCGGATACAGCGCGTAGTTCTGGAAGACCATGGCGATGTCACGGTCCTTCGGGGGGAGGTCGTTCACGACCTGACCGTCGATTCTCACGTTCCCTGACGTGACCGTCTCGAGACCGGCGACCATCCGCAGCGCCGTCGTCTTGCCGCAGCCGGACGGGCCGACGAAGACGACGAACTCGCCCGCGTCGACCTCGAGATCGAGTTCGGTGACGGCCTCCGTGCCGTCGGGATAGACCTTCGTCAGACGCTCGAGGGCGATCTCGGCCACGTGGAACCTCCGGCGGCCAATCTACTAGCATCCGCTCCTCGGATGGAGGCGCAGGCTGCTCGGGCGAAGCCGGCTCCCAGCCGCTTGCGGCTTGCTTTGGAGAGCCGTCGTGTCCTCGCGCCGCTTCTCATCGCCCCTGCCGTCCTCTTCATGGTGCTCGTCGTCGGGGTTCCGTTCGTCTGGGCGATCTACCTCAGCTTTACGAACGCCATCGGCGGCTCGCTGAGCGGCGACTGGGTCGGCTTCGACAATTTCACGAACGCCTGGCAAGACGAGAACTTTCGCCGCGCGCTCCGTAACACGTTCATCTTCACGCTGGCGTCGCAGGCGATCGTCCTCGTCGGTGCCGCCGTCCTCTCGAACTTCCTTGTCCGTGACTTCCGTGGCAAGTGGATCGTGCGCTTCTTCGTCGTGCTCCCCTGGGCCGCTCCGGTCGTCCTCTCGACCATCGCCTGGCTGTGGCTTCTCGACTCCCTGTACAGCGTCGTCAACTGGACCTTGGCGAGGCTCAGTCTGGACAACGGCCTCGTCTGGCTCCTCAGCGCTCTGAACATCGAGGAGGACGCGCAGGTGCCGTTGCAGTGGCTCGGCCGCCCCAATCTCGCGCTCATCGCGATCACGCTCGTGCACGCCTGGCGGATCCTCCCCTTCGCCGTCGTGATCTTCATCGCGGGTCGTGCGTCGATTCCCAACGAGGTCGAGGACGCCGCGAGGATCGACGGCGCGACGGGCGTGAAGAAGCTCTGGTACGTCGACATCCCGCTACAGCTCCCGATCGCGCTCGTGGCAGTCCTCTTCGGGATCGTGTTCACCGCGGTCGACTTCGCCGTCGTCTACATCCTCACCCGCGGCGGGCCCTTCAACTCGACGCAGGTGTTGCCTACCTGGGCCTACTTCATCGGCATCGACGGTGGCTCCCTCGGCGAGGGCGCAGCGATCTCGCTGTTCCTGTTCCCGCTGCTCGTGCTCGTCAGCGTGGCGATGCTGTTCTTCGCTCGAAGGGCGCAGGTGAGCTGATGACGTGGCGCCAGAAGAGCCTGACCTATGCAGTGGTCGTGCCGTTCGCGATCCTGCTTGCGTTTCCCTTCTACTTCGCGCTCGTGACGATGTTCAAGACGAACCTCGACCTCGCGAACGTGGAGCACTCTCCGTACCTCTACAACGACCTCGAGGGTGGCTTCCACTGGGACTTCTGGAACTACGCGACAACCGAGCACGTCACGTTCCTCTTCCAGGACACCAACTATCCGACGTGGTTGCTGAACACGGCGCTCGTCGGCGCAGCAGTCGTGGGCATCACGCTGCTCCTGGCCATGCCGGCGGGCTACGCGCTCGCGCGCCTGGCGGGCGGGTGGGGTCAGAGCGCAGGGGTCGCCATCTTCCTCGTCTACTTGATCCCGCCGACGCTGCTCTTCCTCCCGCTCTCGCGGCTCATCACGCAGCTCGACCTCAAGGACTCGCTCTGGTCGCTGATCCTCATCTACCCGTCCTTCACGGTGCCCTTCGCGACGTGGCTCCTGATGGGCTTCTTCAAGACCATTCCGCAGGAGCTCGAGGACGCGGCGCTGATCGACGGTGCGTCGCGACTGAAGGCGCTCTTCCTGATCATCTTTCCGATCTCGCTCCCAGGGATCCTGACGGTGGTCATCTTCTCCTTCTCTCTCTGCGTCAACGAGTTCATCTACGCGTTCACGTTCATCTCGAGCTCCGAGCAACGGACGGTGTCCGCCGGCATCCCGAACGACCTGATCCGGGGGGATGTCTTCTTCTGGCAGTCGCTGATGGCGGCGACGCTGATTCCGGCCATCCCGCTCGCGCTTCTCTACAACGCCTTCCTCGACCGTTTCATCAAGGGGTTTACAGGAGGCGCGTTCCGCTAAGAATCGAGGAGAAAGGAGGAACCTGTGGCAGATGTAGCCGACGAGCTCGTGCGGCCGAACTCGGAACTGACCCGAGGTGACCTGCTCAAGAGGGGAACCGCCGCTGCCTTCGCCATCGGCATGTTCGGCGGCCTGACCGACCGAGCTCTGGGGTTCTACGGCCCGCTCCAGCACGCGAAGAAGCAGCTCGCGGGAGAGCTCAGGATCATGCAGTGGGCCCACTTCGTCCCCGCCTACGACACCTGGCTCGACAACACCTACGTCAAGCGATGGGGCGAGGCGAACGACGTCGAGGTCAAGGTCGACCACATCAACAACGCCCTGCTCTACAGCACAGGGGCATCGCAGGTCGCGGCACAGAGCGGTCACGACCTGTTCTGGTTCATCTCGCCGCCGTCGACGTTCCAGAAGCAGGTCGTTCCCGTGACCGACCTCGTGCAGGAGGTCAGCAAGAAGCTCGGGCCGATGTCGAGGGTCGCGAGGAAGAGCACCTACAACCCGAAGACGAAGCAGTTCTACGGCTTCCCGGACGACTACGCGCCCGACCCGGTGCAGTACCGCCGCAGCTACCTACAGGAAGCGGGGGTCAGCCTCAACACCTGGGAGGACCTTCGAAAGGGAGCCCCGAAGCTCAAGGCGGACGGCCATCCCGTCGGCCTCGGCATGTCGAACGAGATCGACTCGAACATGATGCTGACGTCGCTCCTCTATTGCTACGGCGGGTTCATCCAGAACGAAGAGAACCGGATCGTCATCGGCCAAGGCTCGAACAGGAGGGGCGCGATCGAGGCGCTGACGGTCATGCGCGACATCTACCGCAACGGCATGACCGACGAGGTCTTCGCGTGGACTGCCGCGTCGAACAACCAGGCGTTCCTCGCGGGTCGGCTGTCGGTGGCGCTGAACGCAATCTCGATCGTGCGCTCGGCCGAGAACTCCGGGAACACGGCCCTCTCGGACGACACCTGGCTCTCGTCGATCCCACGCGGCCCGCACATGCGCATGGGCAACGAGCACGTGATGGGCGTCTTCGTGATCTGGAAGTTCGCGAAGAACAAGGAGGCGGCGAGGAAGTACCTCGTGGACCAGCAGCTCGGCTACCGCGAGCACTTCGTTCGCAGCCAGTACTACAACTTCCCTGCCTGGACGGGCGCGATCAAGGGCGGGTTCAAGGAAATCCGCAAGATGTCCGCGCAGGACACGCACAAGCCGAGAGGCAAGTACACCGTCCTCACGACGATCGCCGAGAAGTACACGACGAACCCGGGCCATCCGGGCAACACGACGCCGGTGATGGACGAGATCTACAACACATTCCTCATCCCGCAGATGTTCGCCGAGGTCGCGCAGGGCAAGTCCACCCCTGCCGAGGGCGTCTCGGCCTTCGCGCGCAAGGCGCAGGACATCTACCGGAAGTGGAAGAACCAGGGACTCGTGTAGGAATTTCCACGGCGCAGAACCGCCACGTCGGCGGTTCTGCGCCTGGAAGTATCAGTGGCTCGACCCCGGAATCGGCTCGACGGACGGGATCAGGTAGCCGAGTATCAGACCGTTCCCCCACGGGACCATGAACCCAGGCCGGACAGGAACGTCCAATCCTTGAGCGCGGCGAGCGGTGGCGTCCATGCCGCACGAACGGCTATCGGGTAATCGCCAGGACCTACCGGGCCGCCCCTTGGACGCCGCCACGCTTTGGAGCAACGACGCGACAAGGAGCGGTTCATGAGAATCGGAATCGTTGGCGCCGGGCGAGTAGGCGGGAACGCGGGAAAGCTGTTCGCCCGCGCCGGGCACGAGGTGTTCTTCAGCGGATCGCGCGAACCGGACCGGCTCGAACAGCTCGCCGCCGATACGTTCGCGCGCAGCGGCTCGCCGCGTGAGGCGGTCGAGTTCGCGGAGGTCGTCTTCTTCTCCGTGCCGTGGCCCGCCGTCGACGAACTGCTCGCCCAGACCGGCTCACTGGCGGGCAAGATCGTGATGGATACCACCAACCAGTTCGTGACCGGCGAGCCGGAGGACGGCGTGGAGCAGCTTCCGAAGACCGTCGCCGAGACCAACCAGGAGCGCATGCCCGGCGCGCGGCTGGTCAGGACATTCAACACGCTGGCCGCCGACTCCCTGCCCGAGGCCGCCACCCGGGGCGCCGCCATGTTCCTGACGGGCGAGGACGCCGCCGCCAAGGAGGCTGTCGCAGGGCTGATCCGCGACGTCGGCTTCACGCCGGTCGACCTCGGCGGTTGGGCCGAGGAGCCGATCATGGAGGTTGGCGGCGCTGTCTCCGGTCTGGAGTACTCGGGCGAGGACGGCCTCCGGATCGCCGCTGCCCTCAGCACGGGCGGCCCGAGCGAAGCGGCCCGGCTCGCGCGCGAACTGAGGGCACGGCCCGCCGCATGAGGATTGGCCCCCGGTTAGCCTGGATCCACCGATTCTCGCGGCGCCGGGCGCGAAGCGAGTGATGAGAACCAACGTGCCGGAGAGCGAGCTTGTCCGCGCATCCGTTCCCGACAGCGCCGGAGCCAGGCGCAAAGGAGATAGAGCATGCCCACGATTACCACGACCGACGGCACGGAGATCTTCTACAAGGACTGGGGCGCGGGCGAACCGATCGTTTTCAGCCATGGCTGGCCGCTTTCGGGCGACGACTGGGACACCCAAATGCTGTTCTTCTTACAGCAGGGCTACCGCGTCATCGCCCATGACCGGCGTGGGCACGGACGCTCCACCCAAACCAGCGACGGTCACGACATGGACCACTACGCCGACGACCTTGCTGCGCTGACGGCCCATCTCGATCTCCGCGACGCCGTCCACGTCGGACACTCCACCGGTGGCGGCGAAGTCGTGCACTACATCGCCCGACACGGTGAAAGCCGCTTGGCGAAAGCGGTATTGATCGCTGCGGTGCCGCCCCTCATGGTGCAGACCGACGCCAACCCCGGCGGGCTGCCGAAGAGCGTGTTCGACGACCTCCAGGCCCAGTTGGCCGCCAACCGATCCGAGTTCTACCGATCCCTCCCCTCGGGCCCCTTCTATGGCTTCAACCGGCCCGGCGTGGAATCCTCGGAAGCGATCATCGAGAACTGGTGGCGCCAGGGCATGATGGGCGGCGCGAAGGCGCACTACGACGGCATCGTCGCCTTCTCCCAGACGGATTTCACCGAGGACCTCAAAAAGATCACGGTGCCGGTGCTGGTGATGCACGGCGATGACGACCAGATCGTTCCCTACGCCGACTCCGGACCGCTGTCGGCCCAGCTCGTGCAAAACGGCACGCTGAAGACATACAAAGGATTCCCGCACGGCATGCCGACCACTCAAGCCGATACGATCAACGCCGACCTGCTGGCCTTCCTGCAGTCCTGACTAGAAAAAAGCCCCGTTTCCGGGGCTTTCTTGAGGTGGGCGGTACTGGGCTCGAACCAGTGACCCCCAGCTTGTCGAGCTGGTGCTCTCCCAACTGAGCTAACCGCCCCGGTTGCGGCGATTGTACTCCAAGTCGGAACGGGCGGCCGACGGGCCTAGACGCGCGGGAGCCGCTCCTTGCAGGCGGTCCGGACCGTCTCGGCGAACTCCGGCAGCTCGCGCTCCATCCGCCTGAAGCACGGGTCGAACATCGCGACCACGCGCATCGGCGAGGTCGAGACGACTGACGCGGTGCGGCGGCCGGTGATCAGCAGCCCGATCTCGCCGAAGAAGTCCCCCGGCCCGAGGTCGGCGAGCTTGCGGCCGTCGCTGACGACTTCAGCAGTGCCCTCCTCGATGACGAAGAACTCGTAGGCGAAGTCGTCCTTCGAGTCGATCGCCTCACCCGCCGGGACGTCGAGCGACTCTGAGAGCTCGGCGACCCGGACGAGCTCCTCCTGCGGCAGGTCGGAGAAGAGGGAGCGTCGCGAGACGCTCCACGCCCACCGACTGTCGCTCGACCGGCATGCCCGCGATGCTCGCACGGCCATTTCCGGCCGGTCAAGCTCGTTTACCGCACTTCTACAATTGACTCGCCGCGGCGGATGAACGGCGCCGGATCGATCGCGACGCCGTGCTCGCGCAGCTCGAGGTGCAGGTGGGTGCCGGTGCAGGAGCCGGTACAGCCGCGCGATCCCGATCGCCTCGTCGCGGTCGAGCCAGTCGCCGATGCGGACGCCGATCGTGGCGAGGTGCGCGTAGAGCACCTCGAAGCCCTCCCCCACGTCCACGACGACGACGTTGCCGTAGCCCTCGTAGCCGTCGAGGTAGCCGGTCGCGGTCACGGTCCCGCCGGCGGCCGCGCGCACGCCGGGCGCGCGCAGGATGCCGATGTCGATGCCGGAGTGCTGCCGGCCCCAGCGCAAACCGAAGCCGTCGGTCACGGTGCCGTCGGCCGGCCAGGAGAGCGCCAGCGGCTCGAGGTGCTCGAGATAGATGCGCAGCGGCACGTCCGGGACGGCGTGCGCGGGCGCAGGGAGAGCGAGCGTGACGAGGATGCGCGCAGAGCGCGCCGAGGACGAGGCCGCACGGCGGCGGAGGGTAGCAGGGCCATGCATCCCCGGCGCCCGACGCGTCGTCACGGCCGAGGCCCTAGAAGATTTCGGGACACCAGGGCCGGACGTCGGTCCGGAAGACCGCATCGGCCCGCTCGACCGCGCCAGGCCTGAGCTCCTGCACGAGCCCGCACGCACGAGCTCCGCGAAGGTGAAGCCGCCGAGGTACACGGTGCCGAGCTCCGTCACGTTCAGCGCGAGGTCGGCGTCGGCGTCGGTGCGGGAGGCCTCGCCGCCGGCGAGCCGCCAGCGGCCCGCGTTGTCGGGCAGGAAGTCATCCGCCACCTCGAGGACGATCTCGTCGTCCGCCGCGTACGAGCGCCCCGAAAGCGCGGCGCCGACGTCGACGAGCCGGCACCAGAGCCCGTCGCCGACCCGCATCCGAAGCCGGCGCGGGCTGCGCACGAGCAGGAAGAGGGGGTGGTCGACCGGCAGAAGGGAGGCCTTGGTCGAAGCAACCCAGTCGAGCTCGAGCAGGAGGCGCCAGAGCTCGCGCGTCGCGACAGCGGAGTCGGCCATGGCCTCGATCACCTGGGCGTGGCCGATCGAGATGCCTCCATCCCACTTCATCGTCATCCGGTACAGCGCGTACCCCGCCGGGCGGCCGTCGAGCTCGAGCACGGCCGCGTTCTTCTCCCCGGCGCCTTCCCGGCGCTCCGGCGGATCGGCGAGGATGCGGTTCTCCCACCACGTCGCGCTGCGCGAGAACATGCCGGGCGTCTGTTGCCGCACGCGGTCGTAGATCGGCGGTACGAGCTCCTTTGCTTCCTCGAGCGAGACGAGGCGCGTGCGCGTGCTGCCGTCGGTGGGAGCCCGCAGCAGGTTGTGCGTGTGCGCCAGCTCGACCTCGCAGCCGAGCGACGCCACCCCGTAGCCGAAGCGGCCGTAGATGGTCTCCTCCGACGCCCACAGCGCGGCGAGAGGCTCCCCTCGGCGGCGGACGTCGTCGAGCTGCTCGCGCATCATCGCCGTGAGGATCCCGCGCCGCCGGTGTGTGGGCAGGACGCCGACGACGGTCACACCGGCGCACGGCAACGTCCCGCCCGGAACCGTGAGCTCGAAGGGGATCGTCCCGGCGCCCCCGACGATCCGCTCGCCGTCCCAGGCGGCGTGCATCCGCTCGAGCGGCAGGTTGCGCGCGAAACGCTCAGCGGCCTCGTCGTCCGTCGGCCAGCCGCCGAAGAAGTGGCCGATGGCCCCGACCGCCTGCTTGAACTCCTCCAGGCTCGTCGTCGGCCGCACCTCCCAGGCCATCAGAACTCCTCCGGCGTATACGGGGGCAGGTCGGTACGGAACAGCCGCGTCGCCCGCTCGGCGGCGCCCTCGCGGAGCTCCCGGGCCCGCCCGGCGTGCACGAGCCGGTTGAAGTCGAATCCGCCGAGGTACGCACAGGCGAGATCCGCGACGTCCAGCGCCAGGTCCGGCTTGCTCCTCGTCTTCCCGCCGTCGGGACCTGCTCGAAAGCGGCCGGCGTTCCACGGGCAGAACTCGTCCTCGACCTCGAGCACGATCGGCTCCGCCTCCGGGTAGGAACGGGCGCGCAGCGCCTCCTCCACGTCGACGAGCCGGAGCCACAGCCCGTCCGTCCAGCGCAGGCCGAGCGCGCGCGGGTCGTGGACGTTGAGGGGAAGCGACGAGGCGGGATCGAGGTAGTAGCCGTGCACGCGGATCGTGAGGTCGATGCCGAAGAGGAAGCGCCACAGCTCGCGCTCGGCCCGCGCGGAGCCGGCGAAGGCCTCGACGACGCGAACCTCGCTGCGCGACATGCCCTCCTCCCACTCGCTCTTGACGCGGTAGAACGCGTACCCCTCGACCGACCCGTCCAGCTCGAGCGCAACGTAGAACTTGCGGCTCGAGCCGCGCCGCCAGCTCTCCGGGTCGGCGAGCTTGTGCTGCTTCCACCAGTGCTCGGTGCGCGAGATCAGGCCGGAGCGCGTCGCGCGGATCCGGTCGTACACGGGCGGGAAGAGCTCGTACGCCTCCTCGGCGTCGACGAGCCGGACGCCACCGTCGGGGCCGTTGTCGTCGCGGAGCGCGAAGCGGGTCTTGTCGGCCTTCATGCTCAGCGACGGCACGGCCAGGCCGTAGCCGAAGCGGCCGTAGATCTGCGACTCGCGACGCCCAGAGAGCCGCAATCGGCTCGCCCCAGCCGTGGACGTCCTCTAGCTGGCGGCGCATGAAGTCGCGCAGGATCCCGCGGCGCCGATGGGACGGGAGCACGCCGACCCACGTCACGCCGGCACAGGGCAGCTCGCCACCCGGGATCGACAGGCCGAACTCGTAGGCGGCCGCGAGGCCGACCGGTCGGCCGTCGTCGTAGGCCGCCAGCGCGCGTTCGGCGGGGAGGGCGTTCATCTCGCGCTCCCAGTCCTCGTCGCTCAGCGTATCGCTGAAGGCGGCCTCGGCGGCCTCCATCGCGGCGCGAAGCTCGTCCGGCGCGGGCGGCCTGATCTCGACGGCCATCAGGCGATTTTCTCCAGGGGCGCGTAGTCGAGCATCAGCTTCCGCTCGCTGCCGTCGTTCGCGAAGCGCACCGTGACCAGGCCGCCCGCCTCGATCCGCGTGACGACGCCCTCGCCGAGCGTGCCGTGGCGGACGGAGTCGCCCGTCGCGAGTGCCGGGAGGTTCTGCTGCGGCTGGATGTCGCGTGTCTGCGCGGGCGTGCCGTAGTTGCGCCAGGAGGACGCGCGCAGCCGCTCTCGCTCGACGTGCCGGTCGGGCAGCTCGTCAAGGAAGCGGGACGGCAGGTTGTGGGTCGTCCGGCCCCAGAGCAGCCGCGACGAGGCGTGCGTCAGCGTCAGCCGCTCCTTCGCCCTGGTGAGGCTGACGTAGAAGAGCCGCCGCTCCTCCTCGATCCCCTGCTCCTCGATCGAGCGGCCGCTGGGGAAGATCTCCTCCTCGCAGCCGACGAGGAAGACGGCGCGAAACTCGAGCCCCTTCGCGTTGTGGGTCGTCATCAGCGTGACGTTGCTCTCGCCCGTGAGCGCGTCCTGGTCGGAGTAGAGCGAGATCTCCTGCAGGAAGCCGGACAGGCTCGGCTCCTCGGCGCTCTGCTGGTACTCCCGGGTGCCGTCGACGAAGGCCTCGAGGTTCTCGATGCGGCCGCGCGCCTCGATCGTCCGCTCTGCCTCGTAGGTCTCGAGCGTCCCCGAGCGGTCGAGCACCGCCTGCAGCAGCTCCGGCACCTCGAGCTCCTGCGCGGCCGCGCGCAGGGAGTCGAACAGGTTCTTGAGCGACCGCACCGCCTTGACGGCGGCGGTGCCGAGCCCGGCCTCCTGCGGCCGGTCGAGCGCCTCGAAGAGCGAGATCCCGTGCGCGTCGGCGTAGGTCACGAGCCGGGAGATCGTCGTGTCGCCGATGCCCCGCTTCGGCCGGTTCGCGATCCGCATGAGCGAGACTGCGTCGGAGGGGTTGTCGAGCACCTGCAGGTAGGCGGTCGCGTCCTTGATCTCCGCGCGCTCGTAGAACCGCGGCCCGCCGATCACCTGGTAGCCGATCTGCTGCAGGCGGAGCGTCTGCTCCAGCACCCGCGACTGGGCGTTCATGCGGTAGAAGATCGCGATCTCGTTCCCCGAGTAGCCCTCGTCGATCAGGCCGGCGATCTGCGCGGCGACGTACGCGAGCCTCGGCGTGCTCGTCCTCGACCTCGATCACGCGCACCGGGTCGCCCTCGCCGAGCTCCGACCAGAGCCGCTTCTCCTTGCGCTCGCTGTTGTGCGCGATGACGGCGTTGGCGGCCTCGAGGATCGCGTTCGTGGAGCGGTAGTTCTGCTCGAGCGCGATCGTCCGCGTGTCGGGGAAGTCGCGCTCGAACTCGAGGATGTTCCGGATGTCGGCGCCGCGGAACGCGTAAATGGACTGGTCCGGATCGCCCACGGCACAGAGGTTCTGGTGCTTCTCGGCCAGGAGCTGCAGCAGCCGGTACTGCGCGTGGTTCGTGTCCTGGTACTCGTCGACGAGGACGTAGCGGAACGCCTTCTGCCAGCGCGTGCGGGCCTCGGGGAAGCGCTCCAGCACCTCGACGGTGAGCATCAGCAGGTCGTCGAAGTCGACCGCATTCGAGGCGTGCAGGCGGCGCTGGTAGAGCTCGTACACCTCCGCGACGGTCTGGTCGTAGAACGACGAGACGCGCTCGGTGTACATCGCCGGCGTGACCAGCTGGTTCTTGGCCCTCGAGATCTCGGCGTGGATGCCGCGCGGGACGAAGCGCTTCGGGTCCTTCTCCAGCTCCTCGAGGCACTGCTTGACGAGCCGGACCTGGTCCTGCGAGTCGTAGATCGTGAAGTTGGAGCGGTAGCCGAGCCGAGCCGCCTCCGCCCGCAGCATCCGGCCGCAGGCGGCGTGGAAGGTGAGGATCCAGATCGCGCGCGCGACCGGCCCGAGCATCGCGGTGAGCCGCTCGCGCATCTCGCCGGCGGCCTTGTTCGTGAACGTGATCGCGAGGATCTCGTTCGGCTTCACCCCGATCGCGGAAATGAGGTGGGCGACCCGGTGCGTGAGCACGCGGGTCTTGCCCGAGCCGGCGCCGGCGATCACGAGCAGTGGGCCCTCCGTGTACAGGACGGCCTCCCGCTGCTGCGGGTTCAGATTGGCGAGGTACTGCTCGGGTGAGGCGACCGTGGCCACCCGGCCGATGCTAGCGGCGATGGCGGTCTATCCTCCTCGGCGTGGTCCGGCCCTTCCAACCGGAAGACGCGCAGGCCGTTCTGGCGCTCGTCCGCGAGCTGCTGCCGCTCCGGGTCGAGAGCGAGGAGTCGATCCTCAGGGTGGGTCGTGACGCGCGCTGCTGGGTCGCCGAGGAGGACGAGCTCGTCGGCTTCGGGCGAGTGGTCGGCCGCAAGCTCTGGATCGGCGTCCTCCCCGCCGCACGCGGTCGCGGCGTCGGCGCCGCGCTGTGGGGCCGCGTGGAGGAGCACGCCGAGGAGCCGGCGGAGTGCTGGACGGACAGCGACGCGGGCATCGCCTTCGCCGGCGCCCGGGGCTTCACGCCTACCGGGCGCACGATCGTCTCGACGCTCGACGTCGCGGCCGCCGCGGCCCGGCCGGTGACGCCGCCGGACGGCGTTCGGCTCGTCTCCTGGGCGGACCTCGACGCCGACCCGAGCCCGCTCGAGGGCTCCCACCGGGCGGAGACACCGGACCTGCGCCCCGAGGGCAGCTTCGTCGCGCTCGTCGACGGCCTACCGGTCTCCTACTCGCTCCTGACCGCCGATGACCGAGGATTCGGGGAGAACGAGTTCACCGCGACGGCGGAGGCGTTCCGCGGGCGAGGTCTCGCGACGCTCTGCAAGCAGGCCTCGATCGCGTGGGCGCGCGAGCACGCGATCCACACGATCGTGGCCGGAAACGCGGATACCAACGAACCGATGCTGGCCGTCAACCGCAAGCTCGGATTCCGGCCGGACCACGTTCGAACCGAGCTCGCGCGGCGCTGACGTCAGCCGCTCGGCCGCAGCGGGAACGGCTTGCGCGCGAGCGCGGGCAGCACCTGCGCCGTCACCCAGAGCGGCGTCGTCGCGTAGCGCGCCGAATAGCGATAGCTGCCGTCGGTGCGCCGGAGCCGGGCGAGATAGCGGAAGGCAGCGGCGCCCGGTGGGCGGCCGGCAGCGACGAGCGCCTGAATCGCCCACGCGGTCGACTGTGCGTCGGAGCCCCGTCCGTCCGTGAGCTCGAAGCCGCCGTCCCGGTTCTGATGCCGGCGGAGGAAGGCGACGCCGCGGTCGACCGGCCGGCCGGTGACGCCGAGGGCGCGCAAGGCCTGGAGCGCCGCCGCCGTGTCGTTCGTGTCCGGTGCGCCGCCGCGGTGCCACGACCAGCCTCCGGAGGCGTGCTGGGCCGCTCGCAGCGACCGGACGAGCGGGTCGGGGACGACCTCACCTGCCTGTCGGAGTGCCAGGATCGACCAGACCGTCACGTTCACGAGCCTCCCGGGCGTGTGCGCGCGCAGCCGCGTCAGCGCAGCGTCGGGCCGCTCCCCGGCGGCGCTGCGGGCGAGCGCCGAGAGGGCTAGATCCGTGATCGACGTCGCCTCGCTTTCATGCCGCGTGAGGTACGCCGCTGCATCACGGAGTCGCTCCGGTTCCGTGCCCGCCGCGGCGAGGCCCAGGGTCGCCCAGGCGGTGATCTGCGGGTCGCCGAAGCCGCCGTCGTCCCGCTGCTGGGATTCGACGTACGCCGTCGGTGTGACCGCGACGACGAGCGCGGCGGCGATCGAAGCCGCCGCGGTCACGCCCAGATCACCTCCGTCCGGGAACGCCGCTCAAAGCGTTCGAGCACACGCCGGAGCTCAGGCCCGGCGGCGAGCGCGAGCACGAGGTTCCCGGCGGCGTGGGCGATGTTGAACGGCACGCCGGCAGCGAGCCGCGCGAGCAGCGCCGCCTCGGTGTGCGGGTAGAAGCCGTACCAGAGCCAGAGATCCATCAGCATCCCGAAGGCGAAGCCCAGGAGCACGGTGAAGGCGGCGAACGCGATTCGACCTCTGAGAAGAGGAGCGAGCAGGCCGCCGAGCAACCCGCATCCTCCCCACGCCAGCATCTGCCAGGGCGTGTGCGGCCCTTGGCCGAGGAAGAAGTTCGACGCGAGGGCGGCGAGGGCGCCCACGGCGAAGCCCCGCTTCGGCCCGAGCGCGACACCCGACGCGGCGACGAGGACCGTCACGGGCTGCACGCTCGGGATCGGCGCGAAGAGGACCCGGCCGGCTGCGGCGAGCCCGCCGAGCGTCGCGATCAGCGTGACGTCGCGAGCTGCCATCGTCCCGCCTTCGAGCCACGCGAACCCCGCCGCGACGACGGCCAGCGCAGCGAGCAGCACCGCGATCCCGCCCCGGTCGGGATCGAGCGCCGCCCAGGCGGCGAGCGCGAGCGCGGCGCCGGCGCAGAGCGCGACGACCCTAGACGGCAAGTGGGGTCCCTTCCGCGCGAGACGGCGCTTGTGTTGTTTCAACACTAAGTTCGACGCGGCGGTGGGCGGGGAGCCCGGTGTCGTGCGTCGCGACGAGTACCGCGCGGCCCGTGGCGGCGTAGTCCACGAGCAGTTGCCCGAGCTCGCGTTTGCGCTCGGGGTCGATGCCGCGCGTCGGCTCGTCGAGGACGAGGACGTCGGGCTGACCGACCTCCACGGCGGCGAGGGCCAGTCGCTCGCGTTCGCCGCTCGACAGATCGCGCGGGTGCCGCTTGGTTGCCCAGCCCAGCCCAACGCGCTCGAGCGCCGCACGCGCGCGTACGGAATCCCCTGCAACGGCGAGGGAAACCTCTTCGAGCGCGGTCTCGCGGATGAGGTAGCGGCCCGGGTCCTGGGACAGGTAGAAGACGCGGCCACGGCGCTCGACTGTGCCGTCGTCGGGTTCGAGGAGCCCGGCCGCGAGCTTCGCGAGCGTCGTTTTCCCTGAGCCGTTCGGGCCGGCGAGACACACGATCTCGCCGCGGCGAACGTCGAAGTCGACGCCCTCGAGGACCGGCGGCCGGCCGCGGTAGGCGAAGGAGACGTCGCGCAACCGGAGGAGGGCGTCCGCCGGCGTGGGAAGAGCTTGTGTTGAAACAACACAAGCGTTCGCGCTCGTGTAGACAGGTCGGTTAGCGGCGAGCCAGTCGCCGCCTCGGCAACCGGCGCGTCGAGGAGGATCCGGCCGCGGTCGACGAAGACGACGCGGGTCGCGAGCGCCAGCGCGCGGCCGACGCGCTGCTCGGAGAGCACCACGGTCGCGCCGAGGCGCTCGACCGCATCGAGGAAGAGCTCGGCCGCGTCCGGGTCGAGCTGCGACGTCGGCTCGTCGAGCAGGAGGAGCTGCGGCTCGAGCGCCAGCGCCGAGGCGAGGCAGACGCGCTGGAGCTCGCCGCCCGACAGCTCGGCAGTCTTCCGGCCCCAGAGGTGGAGTGCGTCGACCGACTCGAGCGCGCGCTCGACGCGCGGCCAGATCTCCGGCGGCGGCGTGCCGAGGTTCTCGAGCCCGAAGGCCACCTCGTTCTCGACCAGGGTCATCACGACCTGGTCCTCCGGATCCTGGAAGACCGACGCGACCGTGCCGGCGAGCTCCGCCGGCCTCTTCAACCGGGTATCGAGGCCGGCCACGACGACGCGCCCGGAGAACGTGCCGCCGTGGAAGTGGGGCACGAGGCCGGACAACGCCCGCAGCAGGGTCGACTTGCCCGAGCCGGACGGCCCGAGCAGGGCCACGACCTCGCCCTCCTCCAGCTCGAGCGAGACGTCGTCGAGCGCCGGCACGCGGCCCGGGTAGGCGAACGCGAGCTCGGAGACGCTGGCTAGAGCCATGCGATCGCCACCAGAACCACGAGCACCGCGGCGCCGAGCGCGAGCCAGTCCCACGCGGTCCAGGCGGGCCGAGGCGCACGCGTGGAGCCCCCGCGGCCGAAGCCGCGCGCCTCCATGGCCTCCGCAAGCGTCGTCGCCCGCTCGAGCGAGCCGGCGACGAGCGGCGACAGGAGCGCGGCGTGACCGCGGGCGCCGCGGAGCTCGACACCGCGCCCCCGCACCGACTCCGCGAGCCCCGCGGCGTCGCGCTCGAGCGACGGCACGAGTCGGGTCGCGAGCGCCACCGCGAGCGCGGATCGCCGGGCGAACCCGGCACCTGCCACGAGCCGGTCGTGGTCGAGGAGCAGCGCGTAGGCCGAGAACGCCAGCGCCAGCCCGGTGAGCCGGAGCGCGTTCAGGGCGGCCTCGTACAGCTCGTCGGTCGTCACGTCGAGCGGGCCGAGCACCGGAATCGTCGGCCCCTCCCACAGGACGACGCCCTCCGGGCTCGACCACAGGAACGGCGAGACCACGAGCACGCCGAGCCCGGTGGCGAGGGCGCCGAAGAGGTAGACCCCGCGGCGCTCCGCGGGCGCGCGCAGGCAGACCACGAGTAGGAGGAGGGCAATCGCTCCTGCGGTGACCACCCGTTCGGCGAGGAGCGCGGCGAAGCCCGCCGACGCCAGGAGCGCAGCGGCCGGCCCGGGGCTGAGCCGGGTGCTCACGGCAGGGAGTACCGCCGTGTCGGCTCGCCGGGCGAGCCCGTGATCACGATGCGCACGGGATCCCCGGCCGTCTCGCCCAGGAGCTCGGCCCGCATCGCGGGCGGCCCGGAGCGCACCTCGAGGACGTTCGATCCGTCCGGCACCGGCGTCCCGAGCGGCTCGACCGAGTCGGCGCCGATCTCCGACGCGAGCTCCTGTGCGCGCGCCTTCTCAGCCGGCGCGTACCGGACGGCTGCCGGCCGCAGGTCGCCGTCGAAGCCGTGCACGAACGGCTCCGGGAAGGCGCCGACGACGACACGGGACTCGCCTTCTCGCTCCCAGGAGCGGTAGTCCCACCAGGCAACGTCGCCGTCGCGCAGCTCGTACTCGGCGGCGCTGCGGTCGCCCTCGTAGCCGTTCACGAACCAGAACCAGTCGCGCTGCTCGTCGAGGCTGCCCTCGAGCCCGGCAGCCGACTGCAGGAACCGCCCGCCGTAGCGCGTCTCGATCTCGAGCTTCGACGCCAGTGCCCGCATCAGCGTCTGGCCTGCCGGCACCTCGGCCTCGAGCACGAGCTCCATCCCCCGGTCACGAGTGACCCAGAGCTGCGCGGTGCCGGCCTCCTCGCCGGTTCCGCCACAGCCGGCGAGGAGGCAGAGCAGAAGCGCGCAGACGCGCCGCACGTCATTGCACCGAGTTCGAGCGCACGGCGCCGTCCGCGGTCGCGCGGACGAGGCCGGTGTGCTTGCCGATGCAGGCGCGGCCGTTCCGGACCGGGAACCGCTTGCCGTCCGCGTGCAGCGTCGCGCGCGCGGTCCGCGCGCGCGTGCCCGCGTCGTTCAGGGAGTCGACGCTGTAGCAGTTGCCCGGCAGGCGGCGGAGATCGAGCGTCGGCGGCCCGCCTGCTGTGCCGAAGCGTGGCCCAGTACCAGAGCACGACGTCGCCGTCCTTCAGAACGACCTTGTCGGCCCCGACCGGCGGCGAGGCGCCGTTCACCTTGAAGACCCAGCCGGAGGTGCCGCCCGCCGCGTACTTGCCGATCTGGCTGACGTAGTCGCCGAACGAGCTGGGCGTCAGCACGTAGTGGAACTCGCCTGCCGTGCTGGCGACGTCGAGCGCCTGGAGGGCGTTGTCGGCCTGCAGCGAGGGCTGCACGGAGCCGTAGATCGTCTGCGTCCTGCCCTCGACGCGCACCTTGATGTTCGCCGCGAGCGCGGACGACGAGAACACCGCTGCCAGGAGCAGCGAGAGAATGACGAGCCTGCGAAACACGAATCCTCCTTCCGCGAGGGGTTCGGTGTGGAGGAGCCGGGCAGGTCTTCTGACTCGGGGCTTCCTCCTCCGCGGCCTTCCCAGCCTCGCGGCCAGTGGCGTTTCCGCGGAAAGCGCTTCCCCTCACAGCGGCGGGACCGTCCCGGACTTGCACCGGGTTCCCTCACCGGGCTCCGTGTGGTGCCGGAGCCTATCATCGTGCTGGTGCCGACGCCGCTCCGCCTCTGGCTTCCGGTCGTTGTCTGGGCGGCAATCATCTTCGGGTTCTCCTCGGTGTCCGATCTCGGCACGGGCCTGGGCGGCTGGGACCTCGTCCTGCGGAAGCTCGCGCATGCGGCGGAGTACGCCGTCCTCGGCGCACTCCTGATGCGCGCGCTCCGGGCCGAAGTGCCCGCGTTCGCGGCGGGCGTGATCTATGCGGTCTCGGACGAGTTGCACCAGCACTTCGTCCCGGGCCGGCGCGCCGCCCCGCTCGACGTCCTCATCGACGCCGTCGGAGTCGGCGTCGGCGTGCTCGCATGGCGACGGCTCGGCCAGCAGAGGACCCGGTGAGGATCGCGATCGACCTCGATGCGTTGGGCGACACGCGGCCGCTCTGGCGCGACTGGCTCGAGGACGTGTCACGCGTGCTCGACGTCGACGGCCTACCGGAGGACCGCAAGGCCGCCGCAGAGGAGCTCGACGCGCGCGGCGCCGGCAACTGGCGAACCCTCCTGGAGCGCTTCGCCGAGGACCGCGCGCCCGTCTACCTGCGCCCGGCGGCCGAGGTGAACGACATCCTTCGCGGCCTCCAGGCGGACCGCGCGCAGGTCGTCGTCTTCACGGATGCCCCCGTCGAGCTCGCGCGCGTCGCGCTGCGCCAGCTCGGAGCGGCGCGCAGGGTCGACGCGCTCGAGCCTTCCCCGGCGGCGGCGGACGTCGTCGTCAGGACTCGGGAGGAGCTGCTCCGGCTGCGTAGATCCGCCTGACGATCTCCTCGATGTCGGTCTCTTCGATGGCGAGGTCGATCAGGCGTGCCCGCGTCGCGACCGCGGCCGTGAGCTCCGCCGCACTCGTCTCGTCACGCCGGAACGCGAGCCACTGGCGCGGTCCCTCGACCCGGACCACACGCGCGCCCGGCACCTCCAGCGGCGGCGCCGCCTCCTCGAGGTCGACGATCATCGTCCGCTCCTGCCCGTATCTGCGCTTCAGCTCGTCGAGGCCGCCGTCCCAGATGAGACGACCGTGGTCGATGATCAGGAGCCGGGAGCAGAGCCGCTCGATGTCGGCGAGATCGTGCGTCGTCAGGAGCACCGTGACTCCGAGGTCGCGGTTCACCTCGGCCAGGAACTCCCGCACCGCGGCCTTGGCGACCACGTCGAGCCCGATCGTCGGCTCGTCGAGGAAGACGATCTCCGGATCGTGGAGGAGCGCAGCCGTCAGTTCGCCGCGCATCCGCTGCCCGAGCGAGAGCTGCCGCACCGGCGTGCCGATGAACTCGGCCAGCCCGAGCGTCTCCGTGAAGCGGTCGAGGTTCTCGCGATGCCGCCCCTCGGGCACGCGATAGATGTGACGTAGGAGCTCGAACGAGTCCGCGAGCGGCAGGTCCCACCACAGCTGCGAGCGCTGGCCGAAGACCACGCCGATGCGGCGTGCGAGCTCGATGCGCTGTCGCGGAGGGTCGAGGCCCGACGACGCGGAGGCGGCCCGCGCTCGGGACGAGGATCCCGGTGAGCATCTTCACGGTCGTCGACTTCCCGGCGCCGTTCGGGCCGACGTAGCCGACCATCGAGCCGCGCTCGATCTCGAACGTGATCCCCGCGACGGCCTCGACGACGCGCCGTTCGCGGCGGAGCCGGCCGGTCTTCGCGCGGACGATGAACAGCTTCTGCAACTCGTTCACCTCGATCATCCGCCCGCACTCCGGTAGTGGCGGACGGCGTTCCGCCAGATCGCGGTCGCGGCGAGGACTGCGACCACCGCGACGAGCGGAGACAGATACTGCAGCGCCTCGGGCAGATCGAGCGCGTCCTCCTTGTCGAGCACGTAGAGCGCCGGAAAGTAGGCGACGAAGGCGAGCGGGAAGACGAAGACGACAAGGCCGCGTAGCCAGCGCGCGAAGATGCCGATCGGGTACTGCGAGAGGAAGCTGCCGCCGTAGGTGAAGGCGTTCACGACCTCGATCGCGTCGATGACCCAGAACGTGATCGTCGCGAGTGCGACCCAGACGGCGCCGTAGATGACGGCGCCTGCGGCAATCGCGAGCGGGATCGCGAGCACACGCCCGACCGTCCAGTCGATGTCGAGCGCCACGAGCGCGTAGATGAGCACGGCGATCCCCTGCAGGATCTTCCCGACGCGCCGGATCGCGAAGTCGGAGGCGATGACCTGGAACAGCGAGGGCAGCGGCCGGACGAGGATCTGGTCGAACGTCCCTTCTCGGATCATCTGCGGGAAGAGATCGAGGTGGCCGATCGCGAGATCCGTGAAGGCGAAGGCAATCGTCGCGAGCGCATAGAGGAGCGCGACCTCGGCGACCGTCCACCCGCCGAGCTCCGGGACGTTGGCGAAGATCACGGCGATGGCGACGAAGTCGATCGCGGTCAAGATCGTGACGCCCGCGAGCTGGAGCGCCGCCGAGAGCCGGTACTCGAGCTGCGCGCGCACGCGCGCACCGATGAGCAGGCGGTAGATCCGCAGGAGGTCAACCACCCTGCAGCACCAGCTTCCGCGTCCCCGCCGCGAGCACGTGCTGTCCAACCGAATAAAGCGCGAGCGCCCAAGAGGCCTGCAGCGCCAGCACGAGCGCGACGCTCCCGCCGAGCGGCTCGCCGACGTAGACGTCGACCGGGGCCTGCACGATCGCGGCGAACGGCGTCAGCCGCAACACCGTGTCGAGTGGCTCCGGGAAGAAGGCAAGCGGGATGACCGCGCCCGAGAGGACGAGATTGACGCCGATAGCGATGATCACCGGCCCGCGGTAGTCGAGCAGCCAGAACGAGCAGAGATTCACCAGGAAGCGGACGCCGAAGCTCACCGCGACGGCGAGCACAACGCTGACCGCGAAGAGGAGCCAGCGGGCGAGCTCGCTCGGGATCGTGATCTCGAAGAGAAGGACGCCGAGCAGGAACTGAGGCACGGCCCGCCAGAGCAGCTGGTACAACGCGCGTCCCGCGTCCCCCGCGAACGCGGCCTGCTGGACGTCGAGCGGCCGCTGGAGGTCGGTCGCGACGTCGCCGGTCTGTACGCGCCGCGCGAGCTCCCACCACCCAGGGCCGAAGAGGCCTGCGACGGACAGGAGCCCCTGCGAGATCCAGACGTAGGCGATGGCGTCCTCGACGTCATAACCGCCGATCGAGACCGTCTCGTCGTAGACCGCGAGCAGGATGTACGCGATCAGGAAGCCGAAGACGGCGTTCGTGAAGAGACCGGCGACCGTCGCGCCTGGATACGCGGAGTAGCGGCGGTAGCCGCGGCGGGCGAGCTCGAAGGAGAGACGCACGGGGACGCTATTCTCGCCCCATGGATGCGAAGGAGATGCCGGATCGCCAGTTCGAAGCGGTGCTGGCCCGGCTCGACCGGATCGCCGACGAGCTCGCCCGGCTGAACCGGCACCAGGAGAACGCGGAGGGCTTCGCAGCAGTCGCCCGCGAGCTGCGCAACCTGAACGAGAGCCTGAACGCGCTCGCCTACGCCGCCCTGGGCCAGTCGCCGCGCGTGCGCCGCGCCAAGTAACAGTCTGTTACTAAGAGCTAAGGCGTCAGGCGGTAGATCGTGCCGCGGTGGGAGACGCCGTAGAGCTCTCCCGCGGCGTCCTCGCCGAACGAGGTCACGGACTCGATCCGGAAGCTCTCGCGACGAACCGTCGTCGCCTTGCCGCCCGAGACCTTCAGGCTCCAGACGTACCCGGAGCAGTAGTCACCGTAGATATAGCGCCCGCGTAGTGCTGCGTTCGAGCCCCGGTAAACGTAGCCACCGGTGACCGAGCAGCCGTCGCCGTGCGAGTAGGTCGCGATCGGCTGGACGAGCTTGCCTGGGCCGAGCGGCTTGTCCTCGAACTTCGACCGGCCCTCGTAGACGTCCCAGCCGTAGTTTTCGAGCCCGTTGCTCGCGGCCGGCAAGTACGAGATCTCCTCCGTCGCGTTCTGGCCGACGTCGCCGATGTAGAGATCGCCGTTGGCGGGGTCGAACGCGAACCGCCAGGCGTTCCTGAGCCCGAGCGCCTCGATCTTGAGGCCCTTCGTGGCGACGTTGATCGAGAGCAGCTTCCCGAACAGAGAGCGTCGGTTCTGGGAGCGGTTCTCTGGGTCGCCGCCTGCGCCGCCGTCGCCCATCGTGAAGAAGAGCCGGCCGTTCGGGGCGAAGGCGAGCATGCCGCCGTTGTGGTTGCCGTAGGGGTCGCTGCTTCGGAAGATCAGACGGGCACTGCCGGGAATTGCTTTCGTGCCGTTCGAACGGTACTCGACCACCCGGGTCCCGCCGTTGTTGTCCGTGAACTGGACGTAGAAGCGCCGGTTCTTGCCGTACTGCGGGTGGAAGGCGAGCCCGAGCAGGCCCTGCTCGCCGCCGGAGAGCACCTGGTCGGCTATGTCGAGGAAGGGCTCGGAGCGGCTTCTGCCCGAGTCGACGACTTTGATCCGGCCCCCCTGCTCGACGACGTAGAGGCGGTTACGCTCGCCGGCCGGCGCACCGACGAACACGGGCTCGTCGAAGCCGGTCAGGATCGCCCGCGGCCGGAACGCGCCGGAGTCGGTCGAGTCGGTCGTGTCGGCGGAGTCGTTCGCGGCGGACGCGCACGCGGTCACGACGAGCAGGCCGAGGACGGCGAGCAGGAGGCGCACGCGCCTCAGACTAGCCAAGGCGACGGGGACCGCCCCGAGTAACCTGCGCGCGTGAAGATCTTCCTCATCGGGGCCGGGCAGGTGGGGTCGACGATCGTCGAGGCCCTGCACGACGAGCACGAGCTGGTCGTCCTCGATCTCGACGAGTCCCGGCTCGCCGCGATCTCGCAGCGCTACGACGTCTCGACCGTCGAAGGGAACGGGGCCAGCCGCCGCGTTCTCGCCGATGCGGGCGTGACCGCCGGGGACCTGCTGATCGCCTGCACGTCCCGCGACGAATCGAACATCGTCGCCGCGATGATCGCCAAGGCGATCGCGCCCCGCGTGACGACGATCGTGCGCACGACCAACCCGGAGTACCTCGAGGTGTGGCACGAGGGTCAGCTCGACGTCGACTTCATCGTCTCCTCGGAGGTCGAGACGGCGAACGCCGTCACCCGGACGATCGCCGTGCCGGCGGCGAGGCTCACGGACGTCTTCGCCGAGGGCCAGGTGCAGCTCGTCGAGTTCGACGTCCGCGAGACGGCCGACCCGCGCGTCCTCGGCGTGCCGCTCCGCGAAGCTGCGGTGCCGACGGACTCGCGCGTCGCGGGGATCATCCGCGGCGAGACGTTCAGGCTGCCGGGCGGCGACGACACGATCCTCCCGGGCGACCGGATCGTCGTGATCGGCTCCCCGCAGGCGGCGCAGGCATGGGGCGAGCTGATCGAGCCCGCCACCGGCAAGGTGCGGGACGTCGTCGTCTTCGGCGCCGGCCGCGCCGGGACCGCGATCGCGCGGGCGCTGCTCGAGCAAGGGATCGGAGTGCGACTGATCGAGGCGTCGCTGGAGCGGGCACGCATCGTCGCCGCCGAGCTGACCCGGGCCCGGGTCTACCACGCCACCGGTCTCGAGACCGACTTCCTGGAACGCGAGCGGATCGCGGACGCGCAGGCGGCGATCTTCGCCATGCGCGACGACCTGAAGAACCACTACGCGGCCACGCTCGCGAAGGTGCACGGCGTCGGCTTCACGGTCGCGATCGCCCACGAAGCGGCCTCGGCCGAGGTCTACGAGCGAGCCGGCATCGACGTGAGCATCAACCCTCGGCAGGTGACGGCCGAGGAGATCGTGCGCTTCGCCCACGACCCGCGCACCCAGCAGGTCGCGATGCTCGAGGGAGACCGCTTCGAGGTGCTCGACATCACCACGCGGCCCGGGAGCGAGTACGTCGGCCTGAGGTTCAAGGAGATGCCGATTCGAGGCGCCTTGATCGGCGCGATCGTCCGCAACGGAAAGGCCGTCTTCCCGCACGGTGACGAGGTCCTGCGGCCGGGCGACCGCGCGATCATCTTCACCGAGTCGCGCCGCGTGCAGGACGTCGAGCGCGCGTTGTGAGCACGGTCGCGGCGCGCCGGCCGACGCGGGCGCCGTTGCTCGCGGTCGATGTCAAGGGCGCCCTGAACGTCGTCGGCACCCTGATCGCCTACCTCAGCGCCGCCACGCTCGTGCCTGCGGCAATCGCGCTCGGATACAGGGAGTCACCGTGGCCGTTCCTCGCCGCCGGCGCGATCGGCGCCGCCGCCGGCCTTGGCGTCGGGTACGCCACCCGCGGTGATCACCGGCTCGGGATCCGTGAGGCGTTCCTCGTCGTCTCGCTGACGTGGCTTGCCGCCGCGACACTCGGCGCTCTGCCGTTCGTCCTCTCGGGCGAGCCTCAGCTCTCCCGTCCCATCGACGCGTACTTCGAAGGCATGTCCGGCTTCAGCACGACCGGAGGCAGCATCCTCACCGACGTCGAGGCGCTGCCGTACGGGCTCCTCTTCTGGCGCCAGCTGACGCAGTGGCTCGGCGGGATCGGGATCATCGTCCTCGCGCTCGCGGTCCTGCCGCGGCTGCGCGTCGGCGGTCGCCAGCTGCTCGAGAACGAGATGCCGGGCCCCGAGATCGAGACCCTCAACACCAGGATCCGCGACACGGCGCGGCGTGTGTGGATCCTCTACGTCGGACTGACCGTGACGCTCTTCCTGATCCTGCTCGGGCTCGGACTGAGCGGCGCGGACGACGAGATGACGCCGTTCCAGGCGATCGCCCACGCGCTCACCACCATCCCGACGGCAGGCTTCTCGACCAAGGCGCGGTCGCTCGAGGCGTTCGCGAACGTCACGCAATGGGTGATCGTGGTCTTCATGATCCTGGGCGGGATCAACTTCGCTCTCCAGTACCGCGCGATCATCCGCCGTGAGCCGCGTGCTGCGGCGCGCGATCATGAGCTCCGTCTCTACCTTGCGCTCCTCGCCGCCGGCTCCACGATCCTCGTCGCCGAGATCTGGACCGAGGATGTCGTGCCGGGCTGGGCGGCCATTCGCGAAGGCGTCTTCACGGCCGTCTCGACGATGACGACCACCGGGTTCTCGGTCGCCGACTACAACACCTGGCCAGTCCTCGCGCTGATGACAATCGTCGCGCTGATGTTCGTCGGCGGCTCTGCGGGCTCGACGACCGGCTCGGTCAAGGTCGTCCGGCACCTCCTCCTCGGCAAGATCCTCCGCCGCGAGATCGACCAGACGCTCCATCCCGAGCTCGTGGTGCCCGTGCGGCTCAACCGCAGGGTCGTCGACGAACGGACGCTGCGGGCGGTGTCGTCGTTCATCCTCCTCTACATCGGCATCTTCGTCGCCGGGGCCGGCTTCCTGGCGATCGACGCCGCCCGCACCGGGCTCGAGCTCAGCGTCCTCGACTCGGTGTCCGTCTCGGCGAGCATGCTGGCGAATGTCGGGCCGGCCTTCGGCGTCGGCGGGCCGCTGGGCTCGTTCGAGCCGTTCAGCGACGTCTCGACCGTGATCATGATCGGCCTGATGTGGCTCGGCCGGCTCGAGATCGTCCCCATCATCGTCCTGCTCTCGCGCCATTACTGGCGCAACGTCTGACGTCTACCGCTTGAGCAGCACCCGGCGGAGCTGGTCCTCCTTGCCGGGCTCGAGGACGGCCAGCACCTGGTCGCCCGGGCGGAGGACGCTCGAGTCGTGGGCGAGCTCCGAGCGGCCGTTGCGCATGATCGAGATCAGGCGGGCGCCGTCGGGCAGGGTCAGGCCGGCGATACGCTTGCCCGCGGCCGGCGAGTCGCGGTCGACCTGCAGCTCGACGATCTCGAGGTTCTCCTTGCGGAGCTCGAGGAGCCGCACGATGCCGTGCTCTGGCAGCTCGTGCTCGACGAGCCCGAGGATGTTCGACGTCGCGCAGACCGTCTGCGTGATCCCGAGCAGGTCGAAGTGCTCCTGGTTCCGTGGGTCGTTCACCCGTGCGACAACCTTGGGCACCTTGTAGCCCTCCCGCGCGAGCTGGCAGATGATCAGGTTGTCCTCGTCGTCGCCCGTCACGGCAAAGACGAGCTCAGGCGGCCTGGCGATGCCGGCCAGCTCGAGGACGTGCAACTCCGTCGCGTCGCCGTGCAGCACCTGGTGCTCGAACTCCTCCTGGAGCTGGTGGAAGCGCGGCGCGCGCTGCTCGATCAGCGTCACCTCGTGCCCGCCTCGCAGCAGCGAGCGGGCGACGTTCGCGCCGACCTTGCCGCCGCCCGCAACGATGGCATACATCAGGCGGTCATCGCCGCCGCGGCCTTGCGGACGCGCTGCTCGAGCTCCGAGATCGCGGTCTTCGTCGGGCAGACCGTCTCCATCCCACGAGCGGCGTAGAACTCGGCGCGCGCAGGATCGAGCACGCGCACGACGACCGTCTCGACCCCGTAGCGCTTCTTCACGACCTGGCCGATGACGAGGTTCGTGTTGTCGCCGTTCGTCGCCACAACGACCGCGTCGGCCTCGTCGGCGCCGGCTCGACGGAGGATGTCGGAGTCCATGCCGTGGCCCACGACGAAGCCGCCGGCCCAGTTCGTGCCGAGCCGGGTCAGCGCCTCCTCCTGCTCGTCGACGACCGTCACGTCCCAACCGTCCGCCTGGAAGTCGCGCGCGACGCGGGAACCGACCCGGCCGCTGCCGATGACGACGAGCTTCACCGCAACAGCCTAGCCCTCGAGCACCCCCTGCGGGAACGCAACGACGAGCACCTCGCAGGGCGCGTGACGGAGCACGTAGTCGACGGTCGGTGAGAAGAACGCGGACTGTCGCCGCCAGCGGGGCGACGAGCCGAGCACGATCAGATCGGCGCCCCTGAGCGCCGCCTCGGCGACGATCGCCTGGCCGATCGACCGCGACCGGACGGTGACCGGGTTGACGTTGATCCCGTTCTCCTCGCCCAAGAGCTGCGCCTCGGCGAGCGACGCCGCGGCCGCCTCCTCGAGGTCGTGCAGCTCCGCGTCGAGGCCGTGCTCGAGCCCGATCTTCATCACGTGCAGCGCATCGACCGAGGCCTGCCGCTCCTTCGCGAGTGCGATCGCGGTCGCGATCATCTCCTCTCCCACCGGCCCAAGCTTCATCGGCACGAGGACGCGGTGGAAGTCGGCGCCCGGCGGCAGCTCGGCGGGCGGCTCCGCCCCTCCGAAGAAGCGGAGCCCGGCACGGCGCCGCACGACCGCGTAGATGACGAGGCCGGCCAGGAGCCATGCGGGGCCCGCGTACCGCGCCGCGGAGTGCGTCACCATCGCGATCAGCCAGACGAAGATCGCGACGGGCACGCCCAGGAACGGCGCCACGAACGGCGCGCGGAACGGCCGCGGCAGGTCGGGCTCCTGCACGCGGAGGCGCATGACCGCGATCTGCGCCGCCGCGAACGCGAGCAGCACGCCGAACGAGTAGAGGCTTGCGAGGAAGACGACGTCGTCGTCGGCCAGGGAGCTGCCGATCACGAGGGCGATCGAGATCGTCGCCACGGCCAGGATCGCGTGCGGCGAGACGAGCGTCCTGCGGTTCAGCCGCCCGAACACCCGTGGCAGCTGCCTGTGCTCGCCGAGCGAGTAGGCGAGTCGGGTGAAGCCCGACATCGACGTCGTCGCTGCGGCGAACAGGACGAGCGCGCCGGTGAGGCCGACGTAGACGCGCAGGAGATCCTCGAGGCCGGACGGCAGGCCGAGCCCGGAGACGATGCCGACGAGCGGCGCGAGCAGCCACTCCTCGCCCAGGGCCGTCTCGCCGCCCTCGACCGGGAAGGCGGACAGGCCGACGGCCGCGATCAGGACCGTGATCAGCACGACCAGCCCGATCGCCGAGAAGAGGCTCCGCGGCAGCGTGCGGCCCGGCTCCCGCGTCTCCTCGGCGAGGTTCGCGACCGTCTCGAGGCCCGTGAAGGCGAGCATCGCGAGCGGCAGGGCGAACGCGAGGTCGTCCCAGCTCGGCGAGATCCCGACGTCGACCCCGGTCGTCAGCGCGTCGGGCGAGAAGACGAGCGCGAGGCCGAGCACAACGAGGAGAAGCTGCGTCGCGAGGTCGAGCGCCGCGATCACGAGCGCCGCCGAGTGCAGCTGCGACCGCCGCACGAGGCGGACCGTCGCGATGCCTGCGATCAGGACGACCGCCACCACGACGTCTCCGGGCGAGTCGCGGAGCGCGTCGACGCCGAGCGCCGCCCCGAGATAGTGCGGGAGGAAGATCGCGGAGAGGGCGATCACGATCAGGTAGTCGAGGAAGAGCACCCAGCCGGTGAGGAAGCCGAAGAGGTCGTTGAACGCACGCCGGACGAAGGTCGCCGCTCCGCCCGTCTCGGGGATCGCTGCCGTCCCCTCCGCGTACGAGAGGGAGACGAGCAGGAAGAAGACGCCGGCGCCGAGCAGGACGACGGGAGTCAGGCCGAGCGCGTAGGCCGCGACGATTCCGAGCGCGAAGTACACGGAGGACGCGATCTCGCCGTACGCGACCGAGAAGAGCGCGGGCGCGTCGAGGACTCGCTCGAGGCGGAGCTTGCGCGCCACTACTGCCCCGCTCGCCTCAGCAACGTCAAGCGGCCGACGCCGAGTGCGATGAAGAGACCGCCTAGGAGGAAGCCGAACACGCCGCCGCCGGCCGCGGCCGTCGCCACGAGCAGCGCGACGCCGATCGCGACGAAGAGCAGTGCGAGTACGATCACGGCGTAGCGGTAGTACGTCACGCGGCCGCCCCCTTCCCCTGCGACGCGACCACCATCACGCGACACGGCGCCTGCTTGAGCACGTAGTCGACGGTCTCGCCGAAGACGGCGCGCCGGACCCGCCCCGCGTCCTTCCGGCCCGAGCCGACGACGATGATCTCCGTACCGCGCCGTCTCGCCTCCTCGACGATTGCGGCCCCGGCGCTGCGCGCGCGCACGAGGCGCGGGATCACCGAGACGCCGTAGGACTCGCCGATCCGGCGCGCCTCGTCGAGCTCCCGGTCGGCCTGCGCGACAAGGTCGGCGAGCTCCGCGTTCAGAGGCTGGTCGAGCGGCACCTCGATCACGTGCACAGCGGCGATCCGCGCGCCACGCTCGGCGGCCAGGCTCGCCGCGACGTCGAACGCGTCGTCGGAGGCCTGGCCCGTCACGATCGGCACGAGCAGGCGCCGGTACTCGAGCGCCAGTGCCGGCCCGACCGCGGGCGGCAGCTTGACGGTGGCGCGCACCGGCGCGTGCACGAACCGGAGCGCGGTAGATCGTGTAGCCGATCGTCCCGGCGATCAGCCAGCCGAGACCGACCCACCGCGTCGTCGGGTTCTGCACGAGGATGACGACGAAGGAGATCGCGGTCGCGATCCCTCCGAGCACGGCGAACAGCGGCCAGTCGATTGCGCCGACGCGGAGATTCGGCCGTGACCGGAAGAGGAGGTCGCGAGTCCCGTCCCGCATACGGAGCCGAACGAGGGAGGCGTGTGCAACGGTGAACGAGAGCGTCGCGCCGAAGGCGTACAGCGTGCCGACGAAGTTGACGTCGCCCGGCAGGATCACCGCGATCGGGAGGATCCCCGCGAAGAGGACGAGCGACAGCCACGGCGTCTTGTAGCGCGGGTGCAGGCGCCTGAAGACCTCCGGGATCTGCCGGTAGGTCGCCATCGAGTAGGTGATGCGCGAGGCCCCGATCACGCCGGCGTTCGTCGCGATGAACAGGATCGTGGCGGCCAGCACGCCGACGTAGAGCTCGAGGGCGTCGAGCAGCGCGCCCTCCACGCCGAGGTTCTCCACCACCCCGAGGACCGGGTCGTTCGCATAGCCGCCTTCTTCCGGCGGAAGTGCGAGCAGCGTCGTCAGCTCGCCGTCGATCGGCACGACGGGCAGTGCTGAAAGGGCGATGAGCGGCAGCGTGAAGTAGATCGCGAAGACCGCAATTGCGACGTACCGGTACGCCTCCGGCACGTTCCGCACCGGGTCGCGGACCTCCTCGGCGAGGTTCGAGACGGTCTCGACGCCGGTGTAGGCGAGCATTGCGACCGGCACCGCGATCGCCAGGTTCGCCCACGTCGGCGCCTCGCCCCAGTGCACGTTGTCGACGAGGATCTCCGGGCTGAAGACGAGCACGAAGCCGAGCGCGACGAGGAGCAGCTGCGTCGCGAAGTCGATCACCGCGAGGACGATCGAGAGCCTCGCCGCCTCCTGGACGCCGACGATGTTGAGGACGACGAGCACGACGATGACGACTGCCCCGCCGACGATGTCCCACGGATTCGAGTTCAGGGGCTCCCAGAAGATCGAGAGGTAGTGCGGGACGAAGAACGCCGACGTAGCGACCGTGACGACGTAGACGAGCATCTGCGCCCAGGCGGCGCCGAAGGAGACGAGCTCGTCGAACGCGTGCCGTGCAAAGCTGGACGAGCCGCCCGCCTCTGGATACCGGATCGTCCCTTCGGCGTAGGTCGCAGCAGTCGCGGCGAAGATGACGCCGGCGACGACGAAGACGAGGGGCGTCAGCCCGAGCGCGAAGACCGCGGTGAGGCCGAGCGCGTAATAGATCGACGAGCCGACGTTGCCGTAGGCGGTGGCGAAGAGCGCCGGTGTCCCGAGGACGCGCTCGAGCTCGACCTGCCGACGTCTGCGGCTGGGCACCGGCGCAGCTTAAAGCGACGAGAGGCCGGCGTTTCCGCCGGCCTCTCGCTCGTCACGTCGTGCTAGGTCGTGCTAGCCGTCGACGCGAACCGTCGTCAACGGCATGCCGGCGGAACCCGTGAAGGCGATCCGGCCGAGGTACTTCGTGCCGGCCGTCAGGCCGCTCCAGTTGAGCGTCAGGTTCTGCGAAACGCCTGTGACCGCCGTGCCGGAGCTCGGCGTCAGGGTCGCGTTGCCGGCGCTGGCCGAGCCGAGAACCCAACCGAAGAGGTTGTAGTTCGCGTCCGGCCCGTCGGTCTGCCAGCCGTGGACGTATGCGCTGTACGTCAGCGTCGCCGCGGGCGGCGTGGTGAATACGAGATTGACCTCTTCCTCGGCCGTCCCGCCGCCGCTCACGCCGACGAGCGTCTTCGTACCGTCGGCGTTACGGCGGTAGACGTACAGGTCGAGGTCGTCGGTCGCACCGTCGACTTCGTTGTCGAACAGCGAGAACCGCGCGAACGTGGTGCCCGCCGGGACGACGTAGTCATGCCGGGTCAGACCCGGGCCGTTCGTGTCCGGATCGGTCGGCACCGTGCTGTCCGGATCCTGCGGGACGTTGCCCGCGCGCTTATCGGCCGGGATGAGGCCGCGGACCGAGGCTGCCCAGGGACCGTCGAAGCCGAACGTGACCGGGACCTGCAGGCTCCCGGACGTCCCCGTCCCGCTGACCTGCACCGGCGCCGCGAGCGGCACCGGCCGCAGGACGACCGGGCTCCGCACGACGTGGCCGGCGTTGCCGGTCAGTGTCATGAACCCGCGCACATACGCGTTCAGCGTGGCCGACGTCCGCGTGAACTCGACGGTGAACGACTTCGTCTCGCCCGGGGCGAGCGTCAGGCTCGTCGGGTTGGGCGTGGCCGTGATGCCCGTCAGGTTCGAGAACGCGATCGTGTACGTCTCGGTCGTGCTCGAGACGTTGGTCACCCGCCGCGTCACGGTCTGCTTCCCGGCCAGCTGGCCGATCGCGATCGACGCCTGGTTCAGGTCGCTCGGATCGATCTTCGGGAAGTTCGCGGGCAGGCAGTGACAGTCGACGCCCTGGAGGAACCTGAGCCAGTCGTTGATGTCGCTGTCGTAGACGAGGCCCGGATCGAAGGCCTTGGAGGCGTCGACATGACCGGCACCCCAGTCGTGCGAGTGGCCCGGGAAGCTGTACGCGGTCGTCATGAGCGCCGACTTCTGCGCCATCGGCGACCAGTCCGGATGCAGTTGCGTCAGCATCGCGCCGAGGCCGGCCACGTGCGGGCTCGACATCGACGTGCCGCTGAGCATGTCGAACGACCGGCCATGGTTGCCCGGAGGAGCAACCGCCGCGAGGACGTCCTGGCCCGGAGCAGAGACGTCCGGCTTCAGGATGTCGCCGTCACCTGCGCGGAGCGGGCCACGCGAGGAGAACACGGCGATGAACGGCGCCGGCAGGTTGTTGGTCACCACGCCCTTGGCGATCGATGCGGTCGCGCCCGCGCTGTTCGCGTAGGACTTGATCGCGGTGTAGTTGGTGTGGTCGATGTGGATCGACGGCACGAAGTGCAGGTCGGCGTTGATGCTGTTGTCCGACGTGTTGATCATCACCATGCCGATGCCGCCGGTGTTCTTCACCTCGAGGCTCTTGTCGATCCGCGCATTGACGCCGCGGTCGCAGAGCACGATTTTGCCGGCCACCTTCGCCGGGTCGAGCGTGCCGAGGAAGCAGAGCCGGACCTCGGTCGGGTCTGCGCCGGCCTTGCCGGCGTTCTCGGCGTTGATGAACGGGCCCGAGACGGCGCTCAGGGCCAGGGACTGACCCGTCTGGGAGGTGCCGTTGCCGAACGTGACCGTGCTGACGCCGCCGCGGGGGTGCGTGCTCGCGGCGACCGTGGTCAGCCACGGGCTCGGATGCGCGACGGTGGAGGCCGTCGGCCCCGCGTTGCCGGCCGAGGCGGCGACGAAGACGCCGGCGTCGGCGGCGAACAGGAACGCGACCTCAACAGGGTCGACGAAGTTCGTCTGCGTGCCGCTGATCGAGAAGTTCAGCACGTCCACGCCGTCGATGACGGCCTGGTCGATCGCGGCGACGCTGTCGGAGGTGGCACAACCGCCGTCCGAACCTTCCTCTTCCCAGCAGACCTTGTACATCGCGAGGCGCGCACGCGGCGCCATGCCGCTGATCTTGCCGAGAGGAGCGGCGTCACCCGTCGCCTGGACGCCGTTGTTGCCACCGGCGGTCGACGTGGTGTGGCTGCCGTGGCCGTTGTAGTCACGCGGCGAGATGAAGTCCCACGGCGCCACGCGATTCAGACCGAAGCCGTTCACGAAGTAACGCGCGCCGATCAGCTTGTGGTTGCAGTTCCGGACGTTGAACTCCTCGCCGGCCTGGCAGACGCCGTTCCAGCGGAACGGAGCCTGGCTGTAGACGATCCGAGGGAAGCCGAACGTGTTCGACTTGTCCGAGAAGCTCGGGTGCTCCGGCCAGACGCCTGTGTCGATCACGCCGATGATGACGTTCTCGCCGGCGTTCGCCGGGCCGCCCGCCCTCGTCCAGAGCCCGGTCGGGCTGTCGAGGCCGATGAAGCTCGGCGTCGTGGACGTGTCAGGCTGGAGCAGCGCGTCCTCGGTGACGGCGATGACGCCCGGCACCTTCTCGAGCGTCGCGGCCTGAGCCGCGGTCAGGTCGGCCGCGAAGCCGTTGTACGAGACGCTGTAGTCGTACACCTTCTGCGTCCCGCCGACCTGCGCGAGGGTGTTGTTGTGCTCGGCCTGCAGGTGCGCGATGTAGCGCTGCGCCGCGGACGAGCTCACGTCCACCTTCTCGCCGCGGTCCGGCTTCGTCGCCGGGATCCCCGCGACGCCGCCGTCGTACGAGGCGACGGGGTCCTTGAGCATCTGGACGATGTACGTCTTCCGTTCTGTGTCGCCGGGCGCACCCGACGCGGACACTGCCAGCAGCAGTGCCCCGAGTACCGCGAGCATGCCGAGCACGCTCAACGATCGCAATCGCATGTGGTCTCTCCCCTGTAGGTTCGTCGACCGCCCTCTCAGGCGGCCCTGGCGGCCTTCCCCAACCGCGGCATCCTAGAAGCTGGCGGTGGTTTTCCGCAAGACGTGCAACGGGTGGGTTTTTCGGTCGAGATCCCACCCGGTGAAAGGCGAGAGGCCGGCGTTGCCGCCGGCCTCTCGGAGCCACACGTTCGGGGCGGTGGTGCTAGCCGCGCTGAATCCTGAACTGCGGCGACGTCCACGTCTCGGTGTGAGCCGGGTTGCTCGGATCACCGAGTGCCTTCAGGACCTTCAGCTTGACGAAGTATGTGCCGTTCGCCACGGGGAGGCCTGAGTCGGTTCCCGCGACGGGAAGCGTCCCGTCGAAGGCATACGCGAAGAAGCTCGTCGCCGTGCTGTTGCGCGGCAGGAACTCCTGGCGGAGGAACGTCGAGCTGAGCGAGAAGCTGCCGGCCGGGCGACCCGTCCGGGCATTCCAGAGCTCGAACTCGAGCATCCGCGCTTGATGCTCCTGGTGGACGAGGAAGTTCGGCACGTCCAGCCCGTTCATCGTGAACACGGAGCCCTCCGGCACGAGCGAGAAGAACCCCGGCGCCACCTCGCGCCCGAGCCGCGGGAAGTTGTTCGCCGTCGGCACGAGCACCTGGATCGCCTGGTAGTCGCCACTGAAGCCGGCGTACGGCACACGGAGGATCGACCCGTCGCTGCCGTTCAGCCGTACATAGCCGCCGTACTGCCGACCCTGCTGCAGCGGCTGCGTGACTGTGACGTTGACGGTGCCCGTGCCGCCGTTCCCGGCGACCGTCACCGGTGCGCTGAACGTGACGGTCTGGTTGCCGACGACGGTCGCGGGAGCGTTCGTCGCGCCCGCAGTCCCGACGGCGTTCTGGTTGACGGGCGTGTACGTGACGGACGACGGGCCGTTGTTCGTGATCGTCAACGCGAACGAGCCGCCGTTGCCCTCGCCGAGTGCGACCTCGCTCGGCGAGACCGACGCCGTCGCCTTGATCGCGTCGTCGATGTCGATCATGCCCGCACCCTGCCGGTGCACTTGCGCCAGGAACGCCGTATTCGGCGCGGCAAGCGTCACCGGGTCGGCGCTGTTCTGGAACAGCTGCTTCGCCCGCGCGGCGGTGGTGCCGGGCTTCGCCTGCAGCAGGAGCGCAACCGCTCCGGCCACGTGGGGCGACGCCATCGACGTGCCGCTGATGATCGCGTAACCGCTCTGGTCACCGTTCTCGAGTGGGTACGTCGAGCGGATGAGACCGCCGGGGGCGCCGATGTTCGGCTTCACCTTCAGCTCGGCTGTGAGGCCGAAGGAGGTGAAGGACGAAGGGGTGCCGCCGGTCGGGTTGACCGCGTTCACGCGCGTGTTCGTCCACGTGAGCGTGGTCGGACCCGCCGCGATCCTCGCCTTCAGCAGGGTGCCGTCGGCCTGTGCGATGCCGACACCGGGGATCCCGCGGTCGATGACCGCACCACCGGCGAAGATGCCGGCGACGTTGTTCGTGATCACGACTGCGACCGCCCCGGCAGTCACGGCCCGCTGGTACTTCGCGTCGAACGTGCAGTCGCCGCGGTCGATCAGGGCCACCTTGCCGCTCGGGTTCGCGAGATACGGGTCATCCGGCCCGGGCGGAGTCAGGCCCGAGCCCGGGCAGCCGCGACCGACGTAGGCGACCTCGGGGGTCGTCCCGCTGGTCGGAGCCGGCGTCGTGTCCGCGAGCGGGAGGTACGCCACCTGCTCGTTGCCCGGGTTGATCCGGAACGTGAGCGCGCTGACGTGACTGTTGTCGAACGACGCGGTCCCGATCACCTTGTTGCCGACGCCCGGGGCGCTGGCGGAGTAGACGCCGTTCGCGCCGCTGTTGCCGATGGAGGCGACGACGATGACGCCGGCGTCGACGAGCGCGTCGGCTCCGGCGGCGGTCGGGTACTGCGGCCACGTGTTGAACGCGGAGCCGATCGACATGTTGAGGACCTGCATCCCGTCGTCCAGGGCGCGCTCCATCGCGGCGAGCATGATGTCCGCCGTCGTCGAGCCCACGCAGCCGAACACGCGGTAGGCGCCGAAGGTCACGCCGGGAGCGACGCCGGTGGCGCCGCCGGGTGACGCGGCCTTCGCGCCGACGATGCCGGAGACGTGCGTGCCGTGCCCGTTGCAGTCGTCCGGGTCGTTGTCCGGCGTCGGCACGGGGTTGAAGGACGGGCTGGCGGGATCGGCGTTGAAATCGTCGCCGACGAAGTCGAATCCGGTCGCGACCCGGCACCCGGCGCCGAAGCAGCCGCCGAGATCGGGATGGTCGTAGTCGGTACCGGTGTCCATGACCGCGACCTTGACGCCGGCGCCGGTCAGGCCGAGCTCGCTCTGAGCCGCGGCCGCGCCGGTCATGTTGACGGCGGTCGCGAGTTCCGGGCTGATCGTCGTCGTCTCCGGGATCTTCGCGGTCAGGACCGGATAGACGGCCTGGACGCTCGGCAGCCGGCTCAGCAGTCCGACGTTCTTGGCCGAGGCCCGGACGGACAGTCCGTTCCACAGCCGGTCATAGGTGAAGCGCTCTGCATACGAGGCGCCCACCCGGCCCGCTTGCGCGCGGAACGTCTGCAGCGAGCCCTTCGTCTGGACGAACCACGCCGACGGCGTCTCGTTCGTCATCTCGCCCGAGCCGATGTCCGGCGCCTGGTAGATCACATCGGCGGACTGGGCAGCCCCTCCGAGCGCGGTCGGTACCACGAGAACCGAAAGCGCCACAAGGAGGATCAGTGCGCGCGTCGCGCGCCACGAGCCTACGCTCATCTAAGTATCTCTCCCCTTAGTTTTTCACGCGGCCGCCGTCCCCGGCGGCCCTGCCCCAACCGCGCCATCGTAGATCCGTGGCAAATGCCACGCAAGGCGAAAACGGGTGGGTTTTCGGCGCTCTAGCCGTGGATCGAGATGAGCAACGGGATGATCAGGATCGCGACGATGTTCGCGATCTTGATCATCGGGTTGATCGCAGGCCCGGCGGTGTCCTTGTAGGGGTCGCCGACGGTGTCGCCGGTGACCGCCGCCTGGTGCGCCTCGGAGTTCTTCCCACCGTAGGCGCCGTCCTCGATCAACTTCTTGGCGTTGTCCCACGCTCCGCCGCCCGACGTCATCGCGATCGCGAGGAAGAGGCCGGTGACGATCGTCCCGATCAGGAGGCCGCCCAGCGCCTCGGGGCTGATGATCCCGACGGCGATCGGGATGGCGACCGGGATCAGCGCCGGTAGCAGCATCTTTCGGATCGCCGAGGCCGCGACGAGGTCGACGGCCTTGCTGTAGTCCGGTCGCTGCGTCCCCTCCATGATCCCCGGCATCTCGCGGAACTGCCGCCGCACCTCGACGACGACCTCGCCGCCGACGCGGCCGACGGCCGTCATGGCGAGGGCGGCAAAGAGGAACGGCATCATGCCGCCGATGAACAAGCCCGCGATCACGTACGGGTCTGCCAGGTTGAAGGTGACGTCGAGCCCCTCCTCGACGAGGCCGCGCGTGTACTCGTCGAAGAGGACGAGCGCAGCGAGCCCCGCCGAGCCAATCGCGTAGCCCTTCGTCACGGCCTTCGTCGTGTTGCCGACCGCGTCGAGCGGGTCGGTGATCGCGCGCACCGACTCGTCCAGGCCGGCCATCTCGGCGATGCCGCCGGCATTGTCGGTGACGGGGCCGTACGCGTCGAGCGCGACGATGAGGCCCGTCATCGAGAGTTGCGCCATCACTGCGACGGCGATCCCGTAGAGGCCGGCGATCTTGTACGCGACGACGATCCCGACCGCGATCACGAGCACCGGCGCGGCGGTCGCGCGCATGCCGACGGCCAGCCCTTCGATGATGTTCGTGGCGTGGCCGGTTTGCGACGCCTTCGCGATCGACTTGACCGGGTTCCAGCGGCTGCCGGTGTAGAACTCCGTGATCGCGACGAGCGCGAACGTGATGACGAGGCCAACCAGGGCGGAGCCGTACAGCTCCCAGAAAGTGAAACGGCCCTCGTCGAACGCGAGCGTGACCGGGATGAAGCCGATCGCGGACAGCACCGTCGCGACGATGACGCTCTTGTAGAGCGCGTTGATGATCGAGCCGCTCTTGCCGACCTTCGCGAAGTACACGCCGATGACGGAGGCGAGGATCGAGATGCCGCCGAGCGCGAGCGGGTAGAGCGGCAGGTTGCCGGCGGGGAAGGAGGTGCCGAGCAGCATCACCGCGACTGCCGTCACGGCGTACGTCTCGAACAGGTCGGCGGCCATGCCGGCGCAGTCGCCGACGTTGTCGCCCACGTTGTCGGCGATCACCGCCGGGTTGCGCGGATCGTCCTCAGGGATGCCGGCCTCGATCTTCCCGACGAGGTCGGCGCCGACGTCGGCCGCCTTCGTGAAGATGCCGCCGCCGAGACGGGCGAAGACGGAGATGAGGGAGCCGCCGAAGGCAAGCCCGATCAGGTCGTCGATGGCCGATTCCTGGCTGTTGTCGAGGACGACGGTGAGGAATCCGTAGTACCCGGCGACGCCGAAGAGCCCGAGCCCGACGACGAGCAGTCCGGTGACCGAACCGGCGCGGAAGGCGACATCGAGCGCCGGCCTGAGGCCGCTCTTGGCCGCCTCGGCCGTGCGGGAGTTCGCGCGGACGGCGACGTTCATGCCGATGAAGCCTGCTGCGGCCGACAGGATGGCGCCGATCGCGAAGCCGATCGCCGTCCCCCATCCAAGGTCCGGGTAGAAGCCGAGGACGAGGAACGGGACGACAGCCACGGCCGCGATGGTGGTGTACTGCCTGCGCAGGTAGGCCGCGGCGCCCTCCTGGACGGCGCGTGAGATCTCCTGCATCCGCTCCGTGCCGGCCGGCTGCCGCAGCAGCCACGCCGTGAAGTAGACGCCGAAGCCGATCCCGATACCCGCGCAGATCAGCGCGAACGCGACTGCGTGGTCATTGAAGAAGTCCATCCACCCTCCGTCCGTACAACCCCGTCACAAAGTCAGCGCCGAGCGTGCTCGGCGCGGGGGAGTTTGTATCACAAGCAGGGGCCTGCTTTGTCGTCCGCGCTCGTGTCTCTCTCAGGAGGCCGCAGGTCCGACGGCGTCCGCGTAGGCGAGCTGGAGGTTGGTGGTCACCGCCTCGAAGTCCCGCGCCAGCTCGGACGGAAGCGCGTCTCGCAGCACGGGCTGCAGTGCCCGCAGCACCTCGATCGCGAGCCGGGCCTGCTCGAGGTCGCGGTGCTCCTCCGAGAGGCGGTGGTATGCGAGCGACGAGATCGTCGAGAGTGACTGCACGAGCACGTCCGAGACCTTCAGCTGGCGCAGCGCCTCGAGCAGCTCTTCCTGGGTGACCTCGTTCGGCGGCTTCAGCTCGTCATCCACGAACCGGGACCCCGACCTGCTCCGAGTAGATCTGCTCCAGCGTCGCGCCCTCGGCGGCACGCGCGATCTGGCGCTCCGCGGCGTTCTGCTCGGGCAGGGCCAGGTAGGGCGCCGCGCCGATCTCCTCGGCGACGGGCGCCATCCACTCGACCAGCCGCTCGAGCCGCGCTCGCGCCGGCAACGGCTCGCCGCGCTCGAGGTCGATCAGCTCACCGGAGAGGCCGTACCGAATCGCGCGCCACATGTTCTCCTCGATCAGCCGGTGCGGCTGGTCGGGCACCGGCTCGCCCTCGTCGGCCGCACGGGCAATCCGAGCCGCGAGCGCGGCGGCGAAGGCCGCGAGCGCCTGGGCCTCGCCCACGTCCGGCTGGGCGTCGCAGATCCGGATCTCGACGGTCGGAAAGGTCAGATGCGGTCGGACGCTCCACCAGAGCTGGGTGCTCTCGTCGATCGAGTCGGTCTCGTAGAGGAAGCGCACGTACTGCTCGTAGTCGTCCCACGACGGATGCGAGTCCGGCACGCCGCACCGTGGGAAGAACCGGGTGAAGATCTGGGTGCGCGCCGAGTGGAGCCCCGTGTTCACGTTCTCGACGAACGGCGAGCTCGCCGACAGCGCGAGCAGCTCGGGCAGGAAGTTCCGCAGGCCGTTGACGACGGCGATCGCTCGATCGGCGCCGCGGATGCCGACGTGCACGTGCAGGCCGAAGCTGTTGTTGCGCCAGACGACGTAGCGCAGGATCTCGTCGTTGCGGCGGTAGTGCGGCGTGTCGATGATCCGCTGGTCCTGCCAGCGCGCCCAGGGGTGCGTCCCCGTCGGGCCGAGTGCGAGGCCCATCGGCTCGACGAGCGCGGCCAGCTGGGTGCGCCGCTCGGCGATCGCGGCCGGGATGTCCGCGAACGTCTCGGCCCGCCCGGTCTTGATCTCGACCTCCGAGGCGATGAGCTCGCCGACGAGGTGCGGCTCGAGCGACGTCCCCTGCGCGGCGGCCTTGACCTCCTCGAAGCGGTTGACGAGGTCGAGCGTCTGGGGGTCGAGCAACGCAAACTCCTCCTCCACGGCGATCGTGAAGTCGGACCCGTCGTCGAAACGCTCGCGTGCGGTGCGCAGGAGCTCGTCGTAGGGCACGCGCTGCGAGTCACTCATGCGCGGCAGGGTAATTGAAGGGTTCCAGCAGCCGCACGGCGACTCCGGCCCACGACCAGCGCTCGACCGTTGCCCGGCGGGCCGCGTCCCGGAGCACCTCGCGGTCGCCGGGCGGCAGCGCGAGCAGCTCGTTGAGCTTCGTCGCGAGCTCGGGTGCATTGCCCGTCTCGAACGAGGCGAGGTGGCGCAGGTGCGGCGGGTACTCCTCCTCGAGACCCGCAGCAATCTCGGCCAGGCCGGAGTGGCGGGCCACGAGCGGCGGCGACCCGGCTGCGGCCGCCTCGGCGGCGACCATGCCGAACGCCTCCGGAAAGATCGACGGGACGACCGTCGCGTCGGCGAGGGGAAGCAATTGGACGAGGTGGCGGTGCTCGAACGGCCCGGTGAAGAGCGTCCGCGGCCCCGCGAGCTCCTCGAGCTCCCGCCGGTAGTCGCCGAAGCCGACGATCACCGCCCGCGCGTCGACCTGCTCGAGCGCCTGCAGGAGGACGTGGACGCCCTTGTTGTAGAGGAGCTTGCCGAAGTAGACGACCGTCGGCTCCTCGGCGGCGAGGAACTCGGCGAGCCGCTGCGCGTTGCCCTCGTCCGGCCGGCGCTCCTCGCGGTTGCCGGGGTTCGGCGGATCGAGGCGCGCCTCCGCAATGAGCCCGGCGAGGGCCTCCTCGCGCGGCCGGGGCCGCCACTCGTCCACGTCGACGCCCGGCGGAACCTCGAACACGTTGTCGACGTGGCCGACGACGTCCTCGAGCACCTCCCGGATGTGCGCCGACCCGACGTAGACCGCCGCGGCATCGGCCAGCACCTCCCTCCCCCACGCCTGCAGCTCCGGGTCGGCGCGCATCGAGTACTCGAGCTCGGACCCGTGCGCCTTCACGGCGTAGCGCGCGCCGGTGGCCGCGCCGACGGCGCCGCCGAGGAGGACGTGGTTGCAGAAGACCAAGTCGGCGGGGAGCCGCTTGCGCAGCGCTGCGGCATTCGCCTCGACCCATGCCTGCCGCTCGGCCGCCGTCGTGTCCTGCAGGAGCTTGACGTCGTACCCCTCGTAGCGGTCGAGGACGAAGGTCGGCAGAAGGCCGCCGACGTCCGGCCGGACCACGTCCGCGCCGCCGAGGTCGAAGTGCTCGGGATGCGGCTCCTGGCAGAAGACGGTGACGTCGTGGCCCGCGCGGCTCCACTCGCGCGCGAGGGCTCGTGTGTACACGTTCGAGCCCGTGCCGCCGAGCAGATAGCCGTGCCAGAGCAGAATTCGCAAAACGCGCCCGATCCTCTCGTTCGAGGGGTGGTCCGCCGGGCTCCAGGCCCTGCCGAAACTCAGGTCAGGTGAAAGTAGAGCGCGTAGAGCAGCTCGACGGCGGGGTTCGAGGCGTGGACGGCGACGTCGCTGGGCACGTCGAGGAGCGCCTCGGAGTAGTTGAAGATGATCTTCACGCCGGCGTCGATGAGGTCGTCGGCGGCCTGCTGGGCGCTCGCGGCCGGCACGGCGATCACGCCGACGATGATGTTGTTGTCCCGGACGGCGTCCGGGAGCACGGCGTACGGCTGCACGGTCAGGTTGCCGATCGAGCGGCCGGTCTTGTCCGGATCGGTGTCGAGCACCGAGGCGATGTTGATCCCGTGCTCGGCGAAGATCGGCGAGCTCGCGATCGCCTGGCCGAGGCGTCCGGCGCCGACGAGCGCGATGTTGTGCTGCCCCTGCGTCCGGAGGATCTTGCGGATCTCGCCGAGCAGCGAGTCGATGTTGTAACCGACACCGCGCTTGCCGAACTTCCCGAAGCCGGAGAGATCGCGCCGGATCTGGGTCGCATTGATGTTGGTGTAGTCCGAGATCTCCTGAGACGAGATCCGGTCCTTGCCCATCTTCTTGGCCTGCGTGAGCACCTGCAGATACCTGCTCAGGCGCGCGGCAACACCAACCGTCAACCTCTCCGCCACAACCACTTTTCTCCTTTCCCCCTTGTAACAGCCGGGCACATGATGCCAGCGGTCTTCGCCAGACCGCCCGAAGAACCGTCAGGCGCGCTCCGCGAGGCGCTCGCGCAGCGCATCCGGCTCGACGAAGTAGGTGAATGCGGGCTCTCCGTCGATCTCGACGACCGGGATGCGCTCGCGATAGCGCCCCTCGAGCTCGGGGACGCCGTCGATCGCGATGAGCTCGAAGTCGTCGCCGCAGACCTCGCGCACGACCTCGACGGCCCGCTCGCAGAGCCGGCAGCCGGCGGCCGAGTAGACGACAATCCGGCTTACGGGTAGAGCCCGCGCGTCACCGTCGCCTCCGAGACCCGACGCACCGCGAGCCCGTACGCGGCCATCCGCATGCTCGTCGAGTACTGCGCCCGGGTCTCCCAGGTCTCCCGGAAGGCGCGCGTGACGATGTCGTTCAGCCGCGCGTTGACCTCCTCCTCCTTCCAGAAGTACTCCTGGAGGCCCTGCACCCACTCGAAGTAGGAGACGACGACGCCGCCCGCGTTCGCGAGCACGTCGGGGAGCACGAGCACCCCGCGGTCCTCGAGGATCTCGTCGGCGCCCGGGGTGACGGGACCGTTGGCCCCCTCGCAGATGATCCGGGCCTTCACCTGGGCGGCGTTGCCCGCGTGGATCACCTGCTCGAGGGCGCACGGCGCGAGGATGTCGCAGTCCAGCAGGAGCAGCTCCTCATTCCCGATCGCGTCCGCCCCGCGGAACCCCTCGAAGCTGCCGGTCTCGCCCTTGAAGGCAAGAACGGCGGACACGTCCAGGCCGTCGGCTTTGTAGACACCGCCGCGCGAGTCGGAGATAGCGATCACCGTTGCGCCTTCGACGACCAGCATGCGCGCGAGGTGCGCGCCGACGTTGCCGGCGCCCTGGATGGCGACGCGAACGCTGTCGATCGTGCGCGACTCTTCGCGCAGCACCTCCTCCATGCAGTAGAGCGCTCCCCGCGCGGTCGCCTCCTGTCGGCCGAGCGAGCCGCCGATCGCGAGCGGCTTGCCGGTGACGACGCCGAGCACGGAGTGGCCCTTGTTCATCGAGTAGGTGTCGAAGATCCAGGACATGACACTCGCGTCGGTGCCGACGTCGGGCGCCGGAATGTCCTTCTCCGGGCCGATCTCATTGATGATCTCGCTCGTGAAGCGCCGCGTCAGGCGCTCCAACTCCCGGCGCGAGAGACGCTTGGGATCGACGACGACGCCGCCTTTCGCGCCGCCGAACGGCAGGCCCATCAGCGCGCACTTCCACGTCATCCACATCGCCAGCGCCTTGACCTCGTCGCGCGTGACGGCCGGGTGGTAGCGGATTCCCCCCTTGGACGGGCCGCGAGCGATGTTGTGGGTCACGCGGTACCCCGCGTAGACGTTCACCGTCCCGTCGTCCATCGAGACGGGGATCGAGACCTCCACCGCCTTCTTGCACCGCTCGAGGATGTTGATCAGATTGGGGTCGATCGCGAAGGTCTTCCCCACCTGCCGGAGCTGCTGCCGGGCGATCTCGTACGGATCCTCCCGGAGGTGCGTGGCCGTAGCCTCGGTCGTCGTCATGACTCGCCTCCCGATTCGCCGGCACCCAGTTGCCGGGCCGCGCGCGGAGTCTAGAACGAAAGCGGACTACCGCAGCGTAAAGCCGACGGTCGCGAACTCGCGCTGGCCGTCGGGCGGAACGGCGATGATCCGCAACCTGTACGCGCCGCGCGGGAGCGGGCGGCCCCGTGGGCCGCGACCCGTCACGCCGAACGCGTAGTTCCCGGGCAGAACGTCGCGAAGGCGGGCGAGCAGCCCCACGCGCCGGCTGCCGCGCCAGAGCTCGACGTCGAGGCGCGAGAGCGGCTGCAGCTGCATGCGGGCGCCCCGGAGGCGGACGTTCCCGGCCCGCATGCTCAACACGGCGGGCGCACGGTCCGAGCGGCGGAAGCGCGCGGCCGAGAGCTTGACGTCGGAGACGAGCGGCGCGTCACCTGCCGGCAGCGCGACTGCCCACGGGATCTCCGTCGAGCCTCCACCGCGGGACACCAGCCGCACGGAGCCGAAGACAGCGCCGGGCCGACGAGGAAGGAACGCGGCGCGGGCCCGCACGGTCAGGCGCACAGAGCGACCCGGCCTGATCCGCAGCTCGCGCGGCGTCGCACGTACGGCGATCCCGGTGATGCCTTCGGTATCGGCCTGAACGGCGAGCCGGAGGCGGCGCGTCGAGACGTTCGTGACCGTCACGCGCCGGATCGACTGCCAGCCGGCCTGGTCGGCCGCGCCGAAGCCGATCGTCGCCGGAGCCGCCGCCAGCTCGGTAGCGACGGCGCCGGCCCCGTCGATCGTGCCGGCGCCCTGAGCGCTCACGGAGGTGCCGGCGCTCGGAGCGGCGGCGCCGACGAGGACGCCCTTCAGCGCATGCGCGTCCAGGCCGGGCCGTGCCTGCACGAGAACCGCGGCCATCCCGGCGGCAAGAGCCGCGGCGGCGCTGGAGCCGCTGATCGTGCTGTAGCGGGCCGACTGGTCCTCGTTGCGGCCGACGTCGGACGTGATGAGCTCCACGCCGGGCGCGATGACCTCCGGCTTGACGCCGCCGCCGAACGCGAGCCCGTGCGACGAGAAGAGAGCGACGCGGCGGCCGTCCGGGTTGTCCGACCAGCCCGGGGCGCCGAGCGAGACGGTGACCTCGGCGCCGCGCGCGATCGTCCGTCGGGCCTCGCGGGCCACCGTCGACGGCAACCCGACGACCGGCACGGCGACGCGCTCGTCAAGGCCGATCGCGCCGGCCGGCACCGTCCCGTCGACGACGACGGCCCGGGCGCCGGCGAGGACGGCGCGGCGTCCGGTCTCCGCCGGAACAGCGGTGCGCTCGAGGAGCGCGGCCTTGCCGGCCACGAGGCTGTAGCCGCGGTCGTCGAAGAAACGGCTGAGCGGCTCCGAGCGCAGGCCGGATCGAGGCTCCGCGCCGGGCGCGGACGAGCTGCACGGTCAGGTCCCCGTCAGGGGCGACCGCCCCGGCGAGCGGCAGCTCCTGGTCGAGCAGCACGCGCAGCCCCGCCCGGACGACGACGCGTGTCGTCGGGGTGCGCCTACGCGCATCCACGGCGCCGACGGTGAGGGCGGCAGGTGCGCCGCCCGGGCCCGAGATGCTGCCGTAGTCCGGTCCGGCAACGCCGTCGTTCCCCGCAGGCGCGACGACGAGCGTGTCGAGCCTCGCGGCCCCCGCCGCAGCCCGCGCGAGCGGTCCGTCCGCGAAGGCTGCGAACGGCTCCGCCATCCCGACGAGCGCGACCCGTGCGGCGTCCTGGGTGCTGCCGTCGCCGTTGGGATCGACCGCTCGCTCGAGGCCGGCGAGCAGCTGGTCGGTGCGCCCGTAGACGGTGAAGCCGCCTTCCGCACTCGGCTGCCACCCCGCGACCCTGATCGGGAGCAGCGTCGCACCGGGGGCCGCGCCGCGCAGGCCCGCAGGGCCGCCGTTGCCGACCAGCAGCCCCGCTGTCTGGGTGCCGTGCCGTTCGACGAGCGCCGGGTCGTGCGGATGGGACCGTGCGGCTCCTGTGCCCTCGGGGTCGAGGATGTCGATGCCCTCGAGCACCCGGCCGTTGAGATACGGGTGCGTCGCGTCGATACCGGTGTCGAGCAGCGCGATCGTGACCCCGGCCCCGTCGAAGCCCGGGATGCGCGGCACTGCGCGCCTGCCTGCGCCGACCGCGAACTCCTCCGTCTCCAGGACGCGCGACGAGGTGGACGCTGGATAGGCGACGCGGACGGGATAGACGCCGACGACGTCGCGGTCACGCTCGAGCAGCGCGACGGCCCGCGCGTCGAGCACGGCGGCGAAGCCGTTGAGCGTCCGCGTGTAGACGAAGTCGGGGACGATCTGCACGCCCTCGCGCGAGAGCCGCGCGGCGATCTGCTTCTGGCCGGCGAGGGCGGCCGCGGTCCACGTCCGCATCTCCGCCTCGTTCGCCCTTCCTCCCGCCCGCCGGACGCGCTCGGCGAGCGACGCGTACCGCAGCACGACGATTGCGCGCTGACCGACGGAGACGGCGGTCCGCTCGCCGTCGACGAAGCCGCGCCACGCGGCCGCGCCGGTGTCGACGGCCGGGCGTGGCTCGGCGCCCTGACCCCCGGCCGCAAGCAGCAGCGCCGTAAACGCCAGCACGGCCGGCGCGAGCAGCCGGCGGCGGTCAGGAGCGCGAGGCATAGGCGTCGAGGTCAAGGTACCGAGGATAGGGAAGGCGTCTGCCGAACCGCCCCGCCGACGCGATCATCGCCGCGTTGTCGGTGCAGAGCGCCAGCGGTGCGAACCGGGCGTCAGGGAGCGCGGCCCTGAGCTCGGAGTTGGCCGCGACGCCGCCGACGACCGCGATCGTGTCCCGCCCAGCCTGTGCGGCAGCAGCGCGAGCCCGCTCGACGAGCGCGCGCACGATCGCGCGCTGGTACGAGGCCGCCAGGTCGGCGCGTCGCTCGTCGAGCTCGTCGCCGAGCTCGCGCGTCGCGTAGAGGAGCGCGGTCTTGACGCCCGAGAACGAGAAGTCGAGCCCGCCGACCCTCGCGACCGGGAACGAGAACGCCTCGGGATCGCCCTCGCGGGCGAGCCGGTCGATCTCGGCGCCGCCGGGATACCCGAGGCCGAGGAGCCGGGCGCCCTTGTCGAACGCCTCGCCGGCCGCGTCGTCGATCGAGGTCCCGAGCACCCGGTAGCCCGAGCGGTCCTCGACGTCGAGGAGGAGCGTGTGCCCTCCGCTTGCGAGCAGGCAGAGGAACGGCGGCTCGACGGGGTCCGGCTCGAGGTAGAGGGAGGCCACGTGGCCGTGCAGGTGGTCGACAGGGACGAGAGGCAGCCTGCGGGCCCACGCGAGGGCCTTCGCCGTGCTGAGACCGACGAGGAGCGCGCCGACGAGCCCGGGACCCTGGGTCACGGCGACGGCCTCGACGTCGTCCAGCGTCGCGCCCCCATCCGCCAGCGCTTCGGCGATCACCGGCGAGACGAGCTCGAGGTGCCGTCGCGACGCGACCTCCGGCACGACGCCGCCGTACTTGGCGTGCAGGTCAGCCTGCGACGAGACGACGTTCGACCGGATCTGCCCGTCCGCCGAGACGAGCGCCGCCGCCGTCTCGTCGCACGAGGTCTCGATCCCGAGGATCACGCGCTCTCGGCCCGCGGCTGCACCGGGTCCTTCCACATGATCAATGCGTCCTCGCGGTTGTCGGTGTAGTAGCCGCGCCGCACGCCGCGGGCGACGAAACCGAGCCGTTCGTAGAGCTTGATCGCGCCCTCGTTGGAGACGCGGACCTCGAGCGTGTAGCCGCGGCGCTCGTCCGAGGCCGTGTATTCGAAGAGCTGCTCGAGCATCGCCCGCGCGATCCCCTGCCGGCGGTGCTCGCCGGCGACCGCGACGTTCATCACGTGCCACGCGTCGACGTAGCGCGAGATGATCAGGTAGCCCACGAGCTCGCCGGTGTCGGTCGAGAAGGCGCCGAGCGAGATCGAGCTGGGCTTGGCGAGCTCGCTCGCGAACATCGACCGCGACCACGGCGTCGGGTACGACTCGCGCTCGATCACCTCGATGGCGTTGAGGTCGCGGAGCTCGAGCGGGCGCAGCTGGATCTTCATCTCAGAGCCCGCTCCGCGTCGGGAGCGCGAACGTAGATCGGCTCGACGAGCTCCGCCGGGCCGAAGTCGCGGGCGAGCGCGGCGTGGAAGCGGGCCCGCGGCAGGTGCCGCTCGTCGTCGTCGGGCGGGACCTCGGCGCCCGCCGCCTCCAGCACGCTCGCGGTAGCGCACCGCTCCGTCGCCGACGCAGACGCTGCCCGGAGCGAGCTCGAGCTCCGCCGGCGGCACCGCCCGCGGTCCCGGCGACGAACACCTCTTGGCGCCGCGCGTCGATCACGGGCACGCTCCCCGGCGCGCCGGCCGCGAGCGCGTCGAGCGTCGAGACGCCCGCGGCGGGGACGTCGAGCGCGAGCGCGAGGCCTCGCGCCGCCGCCAGCCCGATCCGCGTGCTCGGTGAAGCTGCCGGGGCCGGTGCCGACGGCGAGCGCCTCGATGTCACGGGCATGTGCGCCCGCCTGCCGAAGCAGTGCGTCGACGTCCTCGAGCAGAGTCGCGGCTCGCGAGACGCGCTCGCCCAGCACCTCCCCGTCCCGGACGATCGCGCTCGTCGTCCGCTCGGTCGCGGTGTCGAAGGCAAGGATCAGCACGTGCGGCCCGTTCTACCAGAGTGTCGAGCCGGATACGGCGGTGCTTCTCGTCGACATGCTCGAGCCGCACCGTCGCCCTCGGCGCCGGGAGACCGCCGGCGGCCGCCTCCGGCCACTCGACGAAGACGACCGCGTCCTCGAAGTACGGCTCGAGATCGGCCCACTCCGCAGCGGAGACGTCGGTGAAGCGGTAGAGGTCGAGGTGCGAGACGTCGGGATCACCCTCGTAGCGGTGGCCGATCGTGTAGGTCGGGCTCGTGACGGGCGCGGTCACGCCGAGGGCGCGGCACGCCCCCCGAACGAACGTGGTCTTGCCGGAGCCCAGGTCGCCCGACACCGTGACGACGTCGCCCGGCTTCAGCTCCCGCGCGAGCGAGGCGGCGACGGCCTCCGTCTCCTCCGGCGAGCCGGAGACGATCTCCATGAACGAGAGGCTAGAAGAGGCCGAGCTGGACGGCCTCGGCGAGCACGGCGTCGGCACGCACAGCCTCCGGCTCCGAGCGCCACGGGGTCCCCCGCCGGCTCGGCGACGCGGTCGTCGTCCCGTGCGAGCAACTCGGGGATCCGCGCGAAGTCCGCCGCCAGCACCCCCTGCATCGACGGCGTGTAGAGCGCCGCCGCGGGATGGAAGAGCGGGTAGAGCGTGACGCGGTTCCCGCCGAGCGTGACCTGCTGCTCGGTGCCGTGCACGCGCGTGATCCCGGCCGGCTTGCCCGAGAGGAGCTTCGTCGCGAAGTTGCCGAGGGTGGCGACGAGGGTCGGGCGGATCAGCTCGATCTGCCGGAAGAGATGTGACTCGCAGGCCTCGATCTCCTCGGGCTGCGGGTCGCGGTTCCCCGGCGGCCGGCACTTGAGGACGTTCGCGATGTACACGTCCGTCCTGGACAGCCCGATGCCGTTGAGCAGCCGCTCGAGCAACTTCCCGGCCTGCCCGACGAACGGGACGCCCTGCTGGTCCTCGTGGAAGCCCGGAGCCTCGCCCGACGAACATCAGCTCGGCGTGCGGGTTCCCCGATCCGAAGACGACCTGTGTGCGAGTCGCGGCGAGCGGGCAGCGCGTGCAGCCGAGGGTCTCGTCGCGGTAGTCAGCGAGCGCAGTGCTCACGGAGCGGGAGTCTAGGCGCGCGGCCGGACGGTCAGCAGCTGCCGCACGAGCCGCCGCAGCAGCCGCCGCCACCGCCGCCACCGAAGCTCGGCTGCGACGACACGCCGGCCACCGCGAAGGTCGAGAACTGCTTGAGCACGTTCGCGGCACCACAGTCGGGGCACGCGACTGCCTGCCCCTCGTTCCGCACGAGCTCCTCGAAATGCGACTCGCACTCCATGCACGCGTATTCGTAGATCGGCACGGCTCGATTCTACCCCCGTGGCCGACTGGGACGCGAGGACTCTGACGGGCGAGCTCGTGCGGCTCGAGCCGCTCGCCCCGGAGCACGAGCAAGGACTCTGGGAGGCCTCGCGCGATCCGAGGACCTGGCGCTGGCTGAGCATCCTCCAGCCGCAGACGCGTGAGGAGCTCCGCGCCTATCTCGACGGCGCGCTCGCGAATGCCGCGGCCGGGCTCGAGCTGCCGTTCGCGACCCTGCGCCGAGCCGACGGCAGGATCGTCGGCAGCACCCGCTTCCTCGCGCTTCGGCCCGAGCACCGCAGCATCGAGATCGGCTGGACGTGGCTCGCGCCGGAGGCGTGGGGCACCGGTGCGAACGTCGAGGCGAAGCTGCTCATGCTCGGCGACGCCTTCGAGCGGCTCGGCTGCCGCCGCGTCGAGCTGAAGACGGACGCGCTCAACGAGCGCTCGCGGCGCGCGATGGAGGCGCTGCCGGCCCAGTTCGAGGGCGTCCACCGCAAGCACATGCTCGTCCGCAGCGGCGAGAACCGCGACACGGCGTGGTACAGCGTCCATCGACGACGACTGGCCCGTGGTGCGGGCGAACCTGCTCTGCGCCGCTCGACCGCGGCTAGGGCGTTCCCTGCGTGGCCGTCCGCCTCGAGCCCGTCGAGAAAGCGCCCGAGCTCCTCGTACGCGGCGGGGGCGTCGATGAAGACGGAGTGCCGGGCCCCCGGGAAGCTGCGGAAGACGCGTCGGTCCGCCCAGGCCGTCCGCCACCTCCTGCGCCGACTCGAGCGGCGCCCAGGCGTCGTCCTCGCCGGCGACGACGAGGGCGGGCGCCTGGACGGCCCGCAGCTGCTCCCGCAGGTCGAGCGTCCGCGCCCCTCGCCCCGCATCCACCCCATCAGCACCTCGGGGCTCCAGTTCGCGCGGACGATCACGTCGCTCGTCAGGTCGTAGTCGAGAGCAGCGGGAAGCAGATGCGCAGGAAGTCGGAGAACGCTGCGTCGTCCGCCGTCCCGTAGAAGCGCTCGGCAGCCTCGCGCGCAGTCTCGCCGCCGAGGCGCTCGTAGACCGCGATCGAGCGCTCGGGCACGATCCGCGCCACGGGCGCCGCGAGCACGAGCGCGCCGGGGTGAGACGGGTAGCGCGAGGCGTAGTCGAGCGCGACGACGCGAGCCCCAGCCGAGCCCGAAGACGATCGGGCGCTCGAGCTCGAGTGCCTGGCAGAAGTCGTGCACGTCGTCCGCCCACCGCTCGACCCGTCAGCTCCTCGGGGCTCGACACGTCGCTGCGCCCCGCGCCGCGGAAGTCGAGATAGATCGCCTGGGCGCGCTGGGCGACCCACGGCCCGATCTGGATCTTGAAGAGCCCGTGGTCGAACCCCGGCCCGGGATGCAGGAGCACGACCGTCGGCCGCTCGCGCATCCACGGCCCCTCGGGGACGAGCTTGACGCCCTCCACGTCGAAGAAGAGCCTGCAGCCACCGACGTCGATTCGCACCGGGCTACACTACTCATGCCCGGTATCCGGACTCCCGGAACTGGAGCGACATCAGATGATCACGAGCGTTCACGTCGTCGGTTCCGGCCGGGTCGGCCGCGCGGTGGCCGCGAGGCTGGCCGAGCGCGGCGTCGCCGTGGGCGACGACGATCCCGAGCTGATCCTCCTCTGCGTCCCCGACCGGTCGATCGCCGAGGTGGCGCGGTCGTTCGAGCCCGGCCCGTGGATCGCCCACGTGAGCGGCGCGACGTCCCTGGCCGCGCTCGACCCCCACGTCCGGCGCTTCGGCGTGCACCCGCTGCAGACGTTCACGCTCGCGCGCGGCCCCGAGCAGCTCGACGGCGCCTTCGCGGCCGTGACGGCCGAGAGCGCCGAGGCGCGCGAGCACGGCTCTCTGGCTCGCGCGCACGCTCGGGCTCGAGCCGTTCGCCCTCGAGGACGGGAAGCGCGATGCCTACCACGCCGGCGCCGCGATCGCGTCGAACTACCTCGTCACGCTCAGACGCGCCGCGGGCTCGCTGCTCGAGGCCGCCGGGGCGCCGCCGCACGCACTCGACCCGCTGATGCGCCGCACGATCGAGAACGGATTCGAGCTGACCGGCCCGATCGCGCGCGGCGACTGGGCGACCGTCGACGCGCACATCGCCGCGATCCGGCGCGAGCGGCCCGAGCTCGAGGGGATGTACACGGAGCTCGCCGAGACGACGAAGGCGCTCGCATGAAGATCGTCCGGACGATCGCCGACGTGCGGAGCGCGCTCGAGCCCCGACGCGGCGGCTCCGTCGGCCTCGTGCCCACGCTCGGCGGGCTGCACGCAGGCCACGCGTCGCTCTTCGAGGCCGCCCGGGCCGAGTGCGACAGCGTGGTCGCGAGCCTCTTCGTCAACGGGCCCCAGTTCGACAAGGCCGCCGACCTGAGCCGCTATCCGCGCGACGAGGCCGCGGACGCCGAGCTCGCCGACGCGGCCGGCGTCGACCTCTTGTTCGCCCCGAGCGCGGACGAGATGTACCCGCCCGGCTTCCAGACGTGGGTCGAGGTCGAGGAGCTCGGCCGCGTCCTCGAAGGTGCCTACCGGCCCGGCCACTTCCGCGGCGTGGCGACCGTCTGCCTGAAGCTCTTCAACATCGTCCGGCCCGAACGCGCCTACTTCGGGCAGAAGGACGCCCAGCAGGTCGCGGTCCTGAGGCGGCTCGTTCGCGATCTCGACCTCGAGCTCGAGATCCGCGTGCAGCCGACGATTCGCGATCCGGACGGCCTTGCCCTCTCCTCCCGCAACGCCCAGCTCACGCCCGAGCAGCGCCGCGTTGCCCTCGCGCTGCCGCGGGCGCTCGCGACACGTGATCTCGACACTGCCCGTCAGGCGCTCGACGGCCTCGACGTCGACTACATCGCGGTCGCCGACTTCGAACCTCGGGTCCTCGCCGCGGCAGTCCGCATCGGCCCCGTCCGACTCATCGACAACGTCGTCCTCGACAAGGAGCGCACCTCATGACCACCCGCCCGCGCAAGCCCGCCCCGGAACGCCGGCGCCCGGCAAGCTGCCGCTGACCGAGCTCGTCGAGCTGAAGGCGCGGCACCAGCCGATCGCGATGATCACCGCCTACGACGCGCCGTCCGGACGGCTCGCCGACGAGGCTGGGGCCGACATCATCCTCGTCGGCGACTCCGCCGCGATGACCGTGCTCGGCCACGACTCGACGGTGCCGGCGACAATGGCTGAGCTGATCGTGCTGACGCGGGCCGTCAACCGCGGCGCGCGCCGGCCGCTCGTCGTCGCGGACATGCCGTTCGGCTCGTTCCAGGTCTCGGACGAGGAGGCCCTGCACAACGCGATCCGCTTCCTCAAGGAGGCGAGCGCGGACGCGGTCAAGGTCGAGGGCGCCGGAGCGACCCTCTCGCGCGTGCAGGCGCTCGTCGGCGCCGGGATCCCGGTCATGGGCCACATCGGCCTGACACCCCAGTCGGCGACGATGCTCGGCGGCTTCAAGGCGCAGGGCCGCACCGCCGAGAAGGCGCGGCGGCTCTACGAGGACGCGCTCGCGCTCGAGGCGGCGGGCGTCTTCGCGCTCGTGCTCGAGGCCGTCCCGGCCCCGGTTGCCGAGCGGATCACCGAAGCGCTCGAGATCCCGACAATCGGGATCGGCGCCGGCCCGGGCTGCGACGGCCAGGTCCTCGTCTGGCACGACCTGCTCGGGCTCTACGAGGGCCGCGCGCCGCGGTTCGTCAAGCAGTACGCCGACCTGTCGGCCGAGATCAAGCGGGCAGTCTCCGCGTACGTGGCGGACGTCCGCGAGCGCCGCTTCCCCGAGGAGCAGCACACCTACGCGATGCCGGAGGAGGAGCTCGCGCTCTTCGAGGAGGCGCTAGAGGAGCGCGGCGAGGTACCAGAACGCCGCTAGGAACAGCGCCATCAGGGCGACCACGCCGAGGGAGCGCCACCAGGTCCAGCCGTGGACCGTGCGGATGCCGATCAGGAGGAGCAGCGCCGACCAGAGGCCGAACGCGAGCTCCAGGGCGCCGAAGAACTCACCGGCCGTCGCATCGTCGGAGCCGCCTCGCCCGAAGCGGTCGCCGCCGAAGAGGGCGAGCTCGAGCGGCCAGAGGAGGAGCAGCGAGAGCGCGAGCGGCGCGACCGCGAACCCGAGCAGGTGCCGGGTGCGCTGGTACGTGCCGAGGCTGCCGAGGCCCCGCGCGGCCAGGTGGAGCGCGCCGCCGATGACGAAGTAGCCGACGATCGCTGTCAGCCCGCCCGCAAGAAACGCCCACACCGCGACGAGAGCCCGGTCGTAGACCGGGTCGTCGTACAGCGTGCGTGCCGTCGGCGAGGCCAGGGCCGCGGCGATGCCGGCGAGGAGGACGAGCGCGAGGACGGGCTCCGAGCGCGCGTCGATGTCGTCGTCCGAGTCGTTGCGGAGCGCTGCAAAGACAGACCTCGGGCTGAGAAAGACGGCCGGCACGCGCAGCCACCACTCGCGCTCCGGGGACATGCGATGAGGGTAGTGGTTAGCCCGAGGGCGCCGGGATCTCCACCGGCTCGTTCGCGGCGGTCAGGCGGTAGCGAAGCTCGAGCTGGAGCTTCTCGCCCGCCGCCTCGACCTCGAGCTTGACGAGCGCGGACGAGAGGAGATGGGTCTGCTCGTCGATCGTCAGGATGGCGTGGATGTCACCGATCTTGGCGCCGAGCTCGCCGAAGTCGGGCAATTCCAGCCCTTCCGGAGCAGCGTCGCCGAGGCTCGAGAGCTTCGCCAGCGAGCCGAGCAGCCCGACGGTGTCGATCTCGCCGGCGATGATCGTGACGGGCTTGCCGCCGACGAGCTCGTGCTCCGATACGCGTACTCCCTTCACGTGCTTCGTCAGCTCCTGGAACGCCGCGGAGCCGAGGGACGCAGACTGACCGAGGTCGACGCCGGTCGGAACGCTCGTGCGCCGCCACGCCCCGTTCATCCGGATCCAGGCCGTGTCGCCCCGAAGCACGAACGCAGCGTCGAACGCGACTCCGGGGAGGCCGCTCGCGCTCATCGAGACGTACTGGGCCTTCTCCGAGCCCGCACCCTCGAGCAGCACCTCGACTCTCTGACCCGAGAGCGTGAACGAGAGCCCGGCCTCGAATGCGGCCGTCCGCAGCTCCGACTCCGCCGCCTGGGCCTGCAGGAGCAGCTCTTGCGCGCGCTGACCCTCGACGGTGCTGCAGCCGGTGGCGACGGCCAGCGCAGCCAGAGCCGCCGCAAGGGTGAAGGCACGCCGCAGCATGTCGCTCGAAACATCGACCACGGGGCCTGTTCCGCGCATACCCGTTCGGGTGATCGCCGCTATCGTCGGGCGCGAATGGACGCGACGACCACGACCGACGAGGTTCGCGCTGCGATGCCCTTCGCGGGCGTCCTCGGGGTCGAGGTCGTCGACGCGGGGCCGGAGGAGGTACGAGCCCGGCTCGCCTGGGAGGAGCGGCTGTGCACCGCCGGCGGGATGCTCCATGGGGGCGCGTTGATGGCGCTGGCCGACGCCGCCGGCGGGTTCTGCGCCTTCCTCAACCTGCCCGACGGGGCTGCCGGAACGGCGACGATCGAATCGAAGACGAACTTCTTCCGGGCCGTCCGCGAGGGGTACGTGCACGCGCGCTCGCGACCACTCCACCGCGGCCGCACGACGATCGTCGTCGAGACCGACCTCTTCGACGACGCCGAGAAGCACGTCGCCCGCGTGACGCAGACACAAGCCGTGCTCTGATGCTCCGGTCGGCCGCGCTGCTGCTCGTCCTGCTGGCGGGCGCCTGCGGCGGCGACGACGAGGCGACCGAGACGGTCACGGTCACCGAGCCGGTCACCGTCACCGAGACCGTTCCCTCCGGCACGACGACGACGGCGCCGCCCGGCAGCTGGGCGGGGATCCCCGAGCCGCCGCCGGCCGACGGGACTCTGCCCGTGGACGAGTTCAACGCCTACGCGGAGAGCGTCGACGAGCCCTGGGAGCGCGACATCGCCCTCGTCACCGCGGAGTTCGTCCAGCGCGAGGAAATGGAGACAGGCAGCAGCTCGTATCAGGGGACGTCGAACGGAGACACCGCAACGACCTCGCTCGTGCTGGACGGTCTCGCCGACGACTCCGTGCGCGCACGGCGCTACGACCTGACGCTGAGCCGGCGACCGGACGGAACCTGGCTGATCGACTCTGCCCGCTGGGCCCAACGCTGCCAGCCGGGCCGCGGCCACCAGGCCTTCACGCCGGAGCTCTGCGTCTAGCGCACGTATGGTACCGTGTATGGCATGGTCAAGACGACCATCTATCTCCCGGAGGACCTGAAGCGGCGCGTGGAGCAAGCAGCGCGCGAGCGCGACCTCTCCGAGGCTGAAGTGATCAGAGCCGCGGTGGACGCCGCCGTTCCGCCGCTCGAGCGTCCGCTCCCGAAGCTCCCGCTCTTCAATAGCGGGCGGGGCGACATCGCCGAACGTGTCGATGAGCTTCTCGCTGAGGGCTTCGCCCGCGATTGATTCTGCTCGACACGAGCGGCATCATCGCTGCGCTCGACGAATCGGAGCGACTTCACGTGGCCGCCCGCACGGCGCTCCTCGCCGAGGCTCGGGACGCCCTCCTGTCACCGTTCGTGCTCGCCGAAACGGACTATCTGCTCACGCGCAACCTCGGACCGAGCTTCTCGCTCAGTCTTGCCGACGAGGTGGCCGACGGAGCATACGAGCTCGCGAAGCTCGACCGCCACGACGTCGGCGAGGCCGTTCGAGTGCTGCGGCACTACGCCGACCTCGACATCGGGCTGACGGACGCCTCGATCGTCGTCCTCGCTGCGCGCCGCGGGACGAATCGCGTGCTGACGCTCGACGAGCGGCACTTCCGCGCGCTCCGAACGCTCGACGGGCGGCCGTTCACGCTCCTGCCGGCGGACGCCTAAGGGGCGCTCGACCACGATCCAGCCGGCCGGCACCTCGACCGAAAGTCCAGCCCGCTCGTACCGGGCGCTCGACGAGGGCGCCGCCAGCGCGAGCATCGCAAGGACGAGCGCGAGCACATCAGGAACTACGGCGTGGGCACGCCCGGAGGTCCTGCTACCGCGAGAGCAGCCGCTCCAGCTCCCGCTTGCCGCCGCGCAGCACGGGCTTGCCATGCGAGACGAGCACCCGCTGAACGGGCAATTCGAGCAGCGGCCGCAGCGACTCGCGGAGATCGGCGTGCGTCGCCTTGCCGAGCCAGCGCTCGGGGCAGAGCCGCAGCGGGTCGTCCGTCCGGCGCGGCTTGGCACCCGCGCCGAGCAGGACGTCGCCGACGACGAGCGCCCGCTGCTCGGGCAGCCAGTAGACGAGCTCGGCCGGACGAGCCGTCTGAAACGCGTGGATCCCGCCGGGCAGCGTGTCATCGGCCTTCGCGACGTCACTCACGTGGATGCCGCGGTTCGCCAGCGGCTTCGCCGAGCGCGATCCCGCCCAGACGCGGCCGGGCAACCCCTTCGTCGCGCGCGCGTGCCAGAAGACCGTGACGAGCACATGGGCGGGCTTGCGGAGCTCGGCGGGCGGCTCGATCGGGTCGATCAGGACGAGCCCGTCGTCGGTGTCGACGGCGACCGAGCCGACCTCTTCCTCCCAGTGGTCGTGCCACGCCGACCAGCGCCGCAGGCCAGGCGCGAGCTCGTCCATGTCAGGAGCTCGGTTCAGAATGACGCCCCGCCGATCTGGTGCGATCGGTGGTGTGTGGCAAGGACGCAGGGAGCGCCCGTATCGAAGAGATACGGCGCGACCGAGGACGCAGTCCACGCGCCGCCGAGCGCGCCAGAGCGGTGATGGCGCTCATTTTGAACCGAGCTCCTTATTAGGCCGCGACGGCTGCGCGCCGTCCGAGCACGTTGCGGAGGAACTGGCCCGTGAACGAGCCCTCGACGTCGGCGACCTCCTCGGGCGTCCCCGCCGCGATCAGCTCGCCGCCCGCCTCGCCGCCCTCGGGGCCGAGGTCGACGATCCAGTCGGCCTGCTTGATCACGTCGAGGTTGTGCTCGATCACGAGCACGGTGTTGCCGGCGTCGACGAGCCGCTGCAGCACCTCGAGCAGCTTCTCGATGTCGGCGAAGTGGAGGCCGGTCGTCGGCTCGTCGAGCATGTAGAGCGTACGGCCCGTCGCGACCTTGCAGAGCTCGGCGGCGAGCTTGACGCGCTGCGCCTCGCCCCCGGACAGCGTCGTCGCCGGCTGGCCGAGCTTGATGTAGTCGAGGCCGACGTCGTGCAGCGTCTGCAGGCGCCGGCGCAGCTTCGGGATCTTGGCGAAGAACGTCAGCGCCTCCTCGACCGACATCTCGAGCACGTCCGCGATCGACTTGCCCTTGAAGCGCACCTCCAGCGTCTCCTTGTTGTAGCGGTGGCCGTGGCAGGTCTCGCACGGCACGTAGACGTCGGGCAGGAAGTGCATCTCGATCTTGATCGTCCCGTCGCCCTTGCAGGTCTCGCAGCGGCCGCCGCGCACGTTGAACGAGAACCGGCCGGGCTTGTAGCCGCGGACCTTCGCCTCGGGCGTCAGCGAGTACAGCTCGCGGATGTGCGTGAAGAGATCGATGTAGGTCGCCGGGTTCGAGCGCGGCGTGCGGCCGATCGGCTTCTGGTCGATGTCGATCACCTTGTCGAACACCTCGATGCCGTCGACGCCCTCGTGATCGCCCGGCTTCATCCGCATCTTGTTGAGCCGATTCGCGAGCGCCTTGTAGACGATCTCGTTGACGAGGGTCGACTTGCCGGAGCCCGAGACGCCGGTGACGCAGACGAACTTGCCGACCGGGAACTCGACGTCGATCCCCTTCAGGTTGTGCATCGAGGCGCCGCGGACGGTGAAGTGGCCGCGGTCGTCTCCGCGCCGCGGCGGCACCGCGATCTGGCGCTCCCCGGAGAGGAACTTGCCGGTGACCGAGTGCTTCGCCTTCATCACCTGCGCCGCCGTGCCCTCCGCGACGACCTCGCCGCCGTGCTCGCCCGCGCCCGGGCCCATGTCGACGAGCCAGTCCGCGGTGCGCATCATCTGCTCGTCGTGCTCGACGACGAGGACGCTGTTGCCGAGCGACTTGAGCCGCTGCAGCGTCGCGATCAGCTTGTCGTTGTCGCGCTGGTGGAGGCCGATCGACGGCTCGTCCAGGATGTACAGGACGCCGACCAGCTGCGAGCCGATCTGCGTCGCCAGCCGCAACCGCTGCGCCTCGCCGCCCGAGAGCGTCTTGGCCGCGCGGTCGAGCTGCAGGTAGCCGACGCCGACGTTGTCGAGGAAGGTCAGGCGCTCGCGGATCTCCTTCACGATCCGGTGGCCGATCAGCTCCTCGGTCTTCGTCAGGTCGAGCTCGTCCAGGAACTGCAGCGCCCGCGTGACGGACATGCGCGTGAACTCGTGGACCGACTTGCCCCCGATCGTCACCGCGAGCACCTCCGGCTTGAGCCGGGCGCCCTTGCAGGTCGGGCACGGCCGGAAGCTCATGTACTCCTCGATCCGCTCGCGCTGCTGTGAGGAGTCGGTCTCCTTGTAGCGCCGCTCGAGCGAGGCGATGATGCCCTCGAAGGCCATCGTGTACGAGCGCCGCCGCCCCATCCGGTTCCGGTACTGCACGTAGACGCGGTCACCGTTCGTCCCGTACAGGAAGAGGTTCTGCTGCTCCTCCGTGAGCTCGTTCCACGGCGTGTCGAGGTCGATCTCGTAGCGCTCGGCGACGGCCTGGACGACCGACTCGTAGAACCCCCCGTTGCCGACCGACCACGGCACGAGCGCCCCCTCGCCGATCGAGACGGATGCGTCCGGCACGATCAGGTCCGGGTCGATCTCGAGCTGCGACCCGAGGCCCGTGCAGCGTGGACAGGCGCCGTGCGGCGAGTTGAAGGAGAAGATGCGCGGCTGCAGCTCCGGCAGCGAGACGCCGTGCTCGGGGCACGCGAGCTTCTCGCTGAACAACATCTCCGCTCCGTCGATGACGTCCACGGCGATGAGCCCGTCCGCGAGCGCGACGGCGGTCTCGACCGACTGCGTCAGCCGCTGGCGGAGGTCGGCCTTGAGCACGAGCCGGTCGACGACGACGTCGATCGAGTGCTTGAACTTCTTGTCGAGGGTGATCTCCTCTTCGAGCAGGCGCACCTCGCCGTCGACCTTCACGCGGGTGAAGCCGTCGGCGCGCAGCTCGTCGAGGACGTCGCGGAACTCGCCCTTGCGGTCGCGTACGACCGGCGCGTTGACCGTGAACCTCGTCCCTTCGGGCAGCGCCAGGATCTGCTCGACGATCTGGTCGAGGCTCTGGCCGGCGATCGGACGCCCGCAGACCGGGCAGTGCGGCCGGCCGACGCGCGCGAAGAGGAGGCGCAGGTAGTCGTAGATCTCGGTGACGGTGCCGACCGTCGAGCGCGGGTTGCGCGACGTCGTCTTCTGGTCGATCGAGATCGCCGGCGAGAGCCCGTCGATCGAGTCGACGTCCGGCTTCTCCATCATCTGGAGGAACTGGCGCGCGTAGGCGGAGAGGCTCTCGACGTAGCGGCGCTGGCCCTCGGCGTAGATCGTGTCGAACGCGAGCGACGACTTTCCGGAGCCCGAGAGTCCCGTGATGCAGACAAGGGCGTTCCGCGGCAGCCGGACGTCGATGTCCTTGAGGTTGTGCTCGCGGGCCCCGTGGACGATCAGCTCGTCGGCGGCCATGTCGGCGCCTATTCTAGCCTGCGAACATACGTTCGTCCAGGTACATTTCACGGCGCGGTGAACGCATCGCGGTGAACATTCGCACGATCAGCGTGTCGGTGGCTTTCGTCGCCGCCGCGACGGCGATCTTCATCGTCGGCGACGAGTGGGACGACGCGCCCGGCGCGCTCTTCCTCGTCTGGCTCGCAGTGCACCTCGCCTACGGCGCGATCGTCGGCGAGTTCTGGGCGCTGCCGGTCGCGCTGCTCGTGCCGGTCGCGATCGCGCCGACCCCGTGGGACGGCACCGACACGGCACTTTGGGTGCAGGCGGCCTTCGCGGAGATCTTCTACGGGATCCCGTTCATCTTCATCGGCGTGATCGGGCGGCGGCTGTGGCTGATGCGCCGTCCGCCCGAGTTACCGCCGGCGGCGCGGCGGGAAGAGGTTTCACGATGACCGAGACCGCCAAGCGCGCCGCGGTGGCGACGCTCGTGATCGGCGGCATGGTCGTCCTGGCGCTGGCGCTCTGGAAGATCAAGCTCATCGTCGCCCTGCTCTTCCTCGCCTTCATCATCGCGGCGGCGATGCGGCCTGGCGTCGAGGCGCTGCGTCGGCAGGGCATCCCGCGCGGCATCGGCATCGCCATCCACTACGCGGCGTTCATCGCGCTGCTCGTCGGCCTCCTGTGGCTGGTGGTGCCTCGCGCGCGCGACCAGGTCACGGCCGCAATCGAGGACCTGCCGAGCTCGCGCTCGGAGCTGGCCGAGGAGGCGAGCGAGTCCACCGGCCTGCGACGGGACATCCTCGAGGGGATCCAGAGTCGGCTGGATGACCTCCCGGCCGCGACGGAGCTCGTCGACCCGGCGCTCGAGCTCGGCGTCCTCGGCTTCGAGATCCTGGTCGGGATCTTCTTCGTCCTCGCGAGCGCGGCCTACTGGATCTTCGAGCGCGACCGGGCCGTCGAGGTGGTCTGCTCGCTCCTTCCCCGCTCGCGGCGCAAGAAGGTGCGGGACACCTGGGATCTGATCGACCTGAAGATGGGCGCGTACGTGCGCGGCCAGGGGCTGTTGATCCTGATCGTCGGCACTGTGCTCTCGTTGGCCTTCTGGGCCATCGGCCTGCCCTACTGGTTGCTGATCGGCATCTTCGCCGGGATCGTCGAGCTCGTCCCCGTGATCGGCCCGCTGGCGGCGGGGGCGGTCGCGGTCGGCGTCGGGCTCACCGACTCCTGGCAGGTGGCGCTCGCCGCCGGCCTGATCGTGCTCGTGGCGCGCCTGCTCGAGGACTACATCGTGATCCCGCGTGTGCTCGGGGACGCGGTCGGCCTCTCCCCTCTCCTCGTGCTCTTCTCGATCACGTCCGTGGCGATCCTCTTCGGCGGCTTCGCCGTGCTGCTCGCGATTCCGATCGCGGCCGTGATCGCGACGCTGCTCGACGTGATCGTGCGCGGCAAGGATCCCGCCGTCGAGGACGTGCCGGCGGTCATCTTCCCGGCCCGCGACTCAGAGACTGGCTAGCGGCTCGTCGCGACGCGCAGTCCGAGCGCCACGAGCACGGTGCCTGTGACGGCCTCGATCGTCCTCCGGATCCGCGGCCGCCGCAGGAGGTCGCCCGCCCTCGCCACGACGGCCGCGTAGGCCGCGAGCCAGCAGAAGGTCAGCGAGCAGAAGAGGATCCCGAGCGCGAGGAGCTCGACGAACGTCCCCTCACCGCCCGAGGCGAACTGCGGCAGCAGGCTCGTGAAGAACACGGCCATCTTCGGGTTGCCGAGGTTGCTGACGAGCCCTTGGCGGAGCGCGACCCCGGGCGCGAGACCTTGGCCGCCGCGGACGGCGTGTTCCCGGGCCGCACCGCGGCGGAATGCCTGGCGGAGAGCCTGGAGCCCGAGGTAGATCAGGTAGGCGGCGCCCGCGTACTTGAGCGCGAGGAACGCCGGCTCGGACGCGACGAGCAGCGCGGCAACGCCTGCGCTCGCGGCTAGCGTCCACACCGCCTGGCCGGCAGCCACGCCGCCGGCCGTGTAGATGCCGCCGCGACGGCCGCCCACGAGCGTGTTGCGGATCGTCAGCGCGGTGTCCGGGCCAGGCGTCGCGATCACGACCGCCGCGACGAGGAGGAACGCGCCGAGCTCACCCATCAGTGGTCGAAGCCTACGCCGCGTGCGCTCCAGGCGTGCGAGGGCGGCGGAGCCGGGCTCAGCCCGGCGGGAGCCGCCCGGCCAGGGAGCGTCAGGCTTTGCGCCAGCGGCCGAAGATCAGGCCGCCGAGGGTGAAGCCGAGGCCGAACGTCCCGAGCGAGAAGGCGCCGATCGCGATCCCCTTGCGGGCGAGCGAGAGGCGCTGCCAGCGCCCAATCGCCTCGCGCTCCTCGTGCGTCAGCGGCTCGCCGCGCCGCCTCTTCCGCAGCGCGCCGCCCGCCCGCAGCCCGAGGTAGAGGTCGTCGAAGATCTCCGGGGAGTCGCTGGTGGGCGTCTGCTCCGCCATCGCTCAAAGTGTAATGGCCGCGCCGCCCGGTTCCCATTCCCCGTTCGGAGGAACGGCCTAGTCTCCCCGCACGGTGCCGACGCGCATCCTCCATGTCTCGGATCTCCATTTCGGCCGCAACGACCGGCCGGAATCGCTCGAGGCGCTGGCGCGGCTGATCGAGGACGTGCGGCCGGAGCTCGTGATCGCGAGCGGCGACCTGACCCATCGCGGCCGGCGCTCTCAGCACGAGCAGGCGGCGGCGTTCCTGCGCGGCCTCGGGCTGCCGTTGCTCGCGATTCCCGGCAACCACGACATCCCGTACACGTTCCCCAAGCGCTTCACGAAGCCCTGGCTCGAGTTCGAGCGGCAGTGGCAGGAGACCGAGCCCGTGTACCGCTCGGACGGGCTCCTCGTGATCGGCCTGAACTCGGTGCGCCCGTGGCGGCACCAGTCCGGGCGGCTGCGGCCGCAGCAGCTCGACCGCGCCGGCGAGCTCCTCGCGGCGGCACCGGCGGACGCCCTGCGCATCGTCGCGTTCCACCATCACCTGCTCGGCGCTCCCTGGCGATCGCGGAAGAAGCCGGTCGCGAAGCGGAACGTCGTCCTGGCGCGCCTGGTCGACGCCGGCGCGGACCTGATCCTCGCCGGCCACATCCACCAGAGCACGATCGCGGAGCGCCGCGAGTTCGAGCTCGCGACGCCGCACGGCGAGCGCGCCGTCGTCGTCTCGATCGCGCCGGGCTTCGGCCAGCCGCGCCCGAACCGGCGCGGCGAGGCCCGAGGGCTGCACGTCTACGAGGTCGAGCCGAGCATCCTGCGCTCGCTCACGTACATCTGGCGCGAGGACGGCTGGGCGCTCACGGCCGCGCGGAGCTTCCCGCGCGGCCCTGAGCCACTTGCCTTCGACCCGTCTTAAGCGAGTTTGCCCTGCCGGCGCGTAACGGCCCGGTAGATGAGGAGAAGGATGATCGCTCCGACGATCGCGGTCAGCCAGCTGCTGATGTCCCAGAACTCGTCGAGCGGATCGGCGTCGAAGAGCAGCGCCGCGAGGAAGCCGCCGATGAGTGCGCCCGCGATGCCCACGATCGTCGTGACGATGAAGCCACCTGGGTCGTCCCCGGGCAGCACCGCCTTCGCGATCGCTCCGGCGATCGCCCCGAGAATGATGAACGCGATGATTCCCACATCTGCCTCCAGTGGATGAGAGAGCTTGCCCGTTCGCTTCCGCGGACATGTCTCCTCCGGCCAGCTGTGCCAAACGAAGTCAACGACTAGAGTCAAGAACGACCCACCCCGCCGCCCTGACGAGGAGTGACCATGAACGAGCGCTTCGCCGAGCTGAAGACCCGCCTGGCCGAGATCAACGACGTCCGCCACGCGCAGGAGGTGCTCTTCTGGGATCAGACCGTGATGATGCCGCCGGGGGGCGCGCCCGTTCGCAGTGAGCAGCTGACGACGCTCGACCGCATCGCGCACAGCCGGTTCATCGACGACGAGACCGGACGCCTGCTCGACGAGCTCGCGCAGTACGAGCAGAGCCTCGACTACGACTCCGACGAGGCGTCGCTGATCAGGACGGCGCGCCGCGACTGGGAGAAGGCGCGCCGCGTTCCGGCGGACCTGGCGGCCGAGATGGTGATGGCCGCGGCCGAGGGCCACGACATCTGGGCGAAGGCCCGCGAGGAGGACGACTACGCCTCGTTCCTCCCCCACCTCGAGAGGACGATCGAGCTGAAGCACCGCTATGTCGAGTGCTTCGAGGGCTACGACGAGCCGTACGACGTGCTGCTCGACGACTTCGAGCCCGGGATGAAGACCGCCGAGGTCCGCGCGGTCTTCGACGAGCTGAAGGCGGAGCTCGTCCCGCTGATCGCCGAGGTCGGCTCGAACGACCCGGACGAGGAGTTCATGAGCGGCCCGTTCCCGATCGACGCACAGCACGCGTTCTCGCTCCGCGTGATCGAGCGGTTCGGCTACGACCCGCAGTTCTTCCGGCTCGACCTCACGCTCCATCCGTTCGCCGCCAGCTCGGGCACCCAGGACATCCGCCTGACCACGCGGTACAAGGAGGACGACGTCACCTCCCTGTTCACGGCGATGCACGAGTGCGGCCACGGCCTCTACGAGCACGGGATCTCGCAGAGCCTCGAGCGTACGCCGCTCTGCCACGGCGTCTCGTCGGCGCTGCACGAGTCGCAGAGCCGCCTCTGGGAGAACATCGTCGGGCGCAGCCGGCCGTTCTGGAACTTCTTCTACCCACAGCTCCAGGAGGCGTTCCCGCAGGCACTCGCCGACGTCGAGCAGGAGCGGTTCTTCGGCGCGATCAACCGGGTGAGGCCGTCGTACATCCGGGTCGACGCGGACGAGGCGACCTACAACCTCCACATCATCCTGCGCTTCGAGCTCGAGCAGGAGATCATGGCCGGCACGGTCTCGCTCAAGGAGCTCCCGGAGGTGTGGAAGGCCCGCTTCGAGGAGTACTTCGGGATCCCCTGCCCGGACGACCGGCGTCGGCGTTCTCCAGGACGTGCACTGGTCGGGCGGCGGGCTCGGCTACTTCCCGACGTACTCGCTCGGGAACATCGTGTCGGTGCAGATCTGGGAGAAGGTCTCGTCGGAGATCCCGGACCTCCACGACCAGTTCGAGCGCGGCGAGTTCACGCAGCTGCACGACTGGCTGCGGACGAACCTCTACGCGCTCGGCCGCAAGTTCACGCCGCAGGAGACGCTCGAGCGCGTCGTCGGCGGGCCGATCGACGCACAGCCGTACATCCGCTACCTCAAGGAGAAGCTGGGCGCGACCGCAGCCGCGTAGCTAACCGGTCGGCAGGCTCGCGTACCGCGCCGCGGCGCGCTTGCGGGCCTTCGCCGCCTCGACCTCGCGGTCGCGCGGTGCCGCGGCCGTCTGCAGGCCGTCGAGCAGCCGCCGTGTCGCGGCGGTGATCTCCTCGACGGCACGCTCGAAGACGGCCTCGTTCGCGCGCGACGGCTTCGTCGCCCCGCTCAGCTTGCGGACGTACTGCAGCGCCGACGCGCGGATCTCGTCCTCGGTCGCCGGTGGCTCGAAGTTGTGAAGAGTCTTGATGTTTCTGCACATGACGAAAGACTAGCCCCCAACTCCCCGTTTCTGTGTGTACCCTCTCGCCCGTGAAACCGACGACGTGGTTCGCTCTCGTGCTCGCAGCGATCGCTGCACTCGCCCTTCCGACCGCCGGGTCGGCCCGCGCAGACGCCGCTCCGGCGTCCATCGTGGACACCTGGTCGCGGACCGTCACCGAGGCCGACGCCAAGCGTCGCGGGCAGGTCGCCACGGGTCCCTGGCGGTTCGACGTCAAGCCTTCCGGCGCCATGAGCCTCTTCAACGGCTCGAGCAAGAAGGCCGTGGTCACGGGCAAGCTGACGGCGGGCGCCTCGGGCACGCTGACGATGCTCAACCTCCTCGTCACGGGCGGCGGGCGCTGCACCGAGAAGGCGACCTACCGGTGGAACATGTCCGGCGGCAGGCTCACCCTCTCGACCGCGCGCGATCGATGCCCGGGGCGTGCGGCCGTGCTCGTCGGCACCTGGCGCCGAGCCTAAGCGCGACTCGCCCCCCGAGCGTCTGCCGTCCGGCGTGGTGCCTCACGCTGACATCTCGGCACGCTCCAATCGGTTCGCGCTTGAGTCCTCGTGACCGATGTTTCATGGTAGAAGCCTGATGGCGTGACGAGGTTCCACCTCGGATCGATGGAGTGCAGCCTGATCGTCGACGGGCATGGGCGCCTACCGTCGAGCTTCGTCTTCGCGAACGCACCCGCGCACGAGCTCGAACGAGCTCTCGGTCGAGCCGAGCACGTCGAGAGCCCCTACCAGTGCCTGCTCGTGCGCTCCTCAGCCGGCCTGATCATGGTCGACTCCGGAATCGGGGGCTATGAACACCCGCTCGGCGGCAGTGGGGGGCGTCTCGGGGAGGCGCTGAGCGACGAGGGAGTCGAGGTCGACGACGTCGACATCGTCGTCATCACACACGCGCACCTCGACCACATCGGCGGGCTCTGCGTCGAGGGCCGGCCCCGCTTCGCGAGCGCTCGGCACCTCATCTCGCGAGCCGAATGGGACCTCTGGACCGACGAAGCGGCTCTCGCGCAAATACCACCCGCTGCGGCCGCGGTCGCCCGCGAGCAACTACCGCCGCTGGAGACTGCGGGCCTGATCGAGCACGTCGACGGCGACGTGGACGTCACCGCTGACGTCAGGCTCCTCGCGGCGCCCGGCCACTCCCCGGGACAGCTCATAGTCGAGCTCGGCGCGAACGGCGCGGAAGGGCTTTACCTCGCCGACGTCGTCGTCCACGAGCTGCATGTCCGGCATCCCACCTGGGTCATGGCAGCCGAGCCCGATCCTGCCCAGGTCGTCGAGACTCGACGTTCCTTCCTGGGGCGTGCGGCCGACGAGGGTGCCGTCGTGGCGGCTGCGCACATCCCCGGTCCCGGGCTCGTGGAGCGCGACGGAGACGTCTTCCGACTCCAGCCCTGCGGCTAGATGCCAGCGCCGGCGGACGCCCTGTTCGGCCGCGATACAGAGCTGGCGGCGCTCGAGCAATTTCTCGATCGAGTCCCGGAGGGAGCGGGAGCAGTCCTGTTGTCGGGGGAGGCCGGGATCGGCAAGACCACACTCTGGGTCGAGGCGCTCCGGTCGGCGCGGGCTCGGGGATACATCGTGCTCTCGTGCACGCCGGGCGAGCAGGAGACGAAGCTCGCGTACTCGGCGCTCGGCGATCTCCTCGACGACGTCGTCGACGAGGCGCTGCCGCAGCTTCCGACGTCGCAGCGCCGCGCGCTCGAGCACGCTCTGCTTCGTACGGAAGACACCGAGACAGCAGACCGGCGTGCCGTCTCGCTCGCTTTCCTCAGCGCGGTCCGGGCCCTCGCCCGCCGACAGCCGGTTGTGCTGGCGATCGACGATGTCCAGTGGCTCGACGCCTCGTCCGCCCATGCGCTGCACTTCGCTCTCCGGCGGCTGACGGCGGTGCCGGTCGCCGTCGTTGCGGCGGCTCGGCGCCGCGAACAGGCGGAGGCGCCGCCGCAACCGCTTCGTGCGCTTTCGGTCGAGGAGGTGTTCGTCGGCCCGCTGGACAGCGACGCACTCGACCGCCTGCTCCGGTACCGCCTCGGCACCGCGTTCCTGCGACCCGCGCTCGCCCAGCTCGAGGAGGCCGTGAGGGGAAACCCGTTCTTCGCGCTCGAGCTCGCAGCTGCGGTTCTACGACGTGGAGAGCCTGTTCGGCCGAACGACCCGATGCCCGTGCCAGACAACCTGCGCGAGCTGCTGGCCGACCGGCTCGCGCTCTTACCCGCGAGTGTGCGTCAGGCGTCGCTGGTGGTAGCCGCAGCGGCCCACCCAACCGTCCCACTCGTCGAGTCGACTCTCGATGCACGCAACACGAGACGCCACCTGGAGCAGGCTGTCGACGCCGGTGTGCTGGCACTCGATCGCGGGCGGCTGCGCTTCGCCCACCCGCTCGTCGGCTCGGTCGTCTACGCCGACGCGTCCATCGCGCAGCGGCACGAGATTCATCGACGACTGGCGCGCACAGCTTCGGAGCTGGAAGAGCGAGCGCGCCACCTCGCGCTGGCGACGAGCCTGCCCGACGAGGACGTCGCGACGCTCCTCGACGCCGCAGCCGTCCGGGCAAACGGCCGCGGCGCGCCGGACGCCGCCGCGGCCTTCTCCGAAGACGCGCTCAGACTGACGTCCCCCGACGACCGGGAATCGATCGTCACGCGCACGCTCGCCGCGGCCGACCACAACCTGACCGCCGGCGAGACCGACCGCGCCCGCGAGCTCCTGCAAGCACTGGCCCGCGGACTCGCACCCGACCCGACGCGAGCGCGCGTCCTTCGGCATCTCGCCCGGGCAGAGGCGCTTGGCGAGGGTTGGCTCCAAGCAGACGAGCTCCTCCGGCGCGCGCGCGACGAGGTGGGTCCGGATCAGACGCTCGAGGCACTGATCGAGCGAGATCTCGGCCTGGTGTCGGCGCAGCACGGCCGTCTCACCCGCTCGCGCGACCACTTTCAGAAGGCGTTGGCCCTCGCCGACGAGCTCGACGATGAGCTGCTCGCCGCCGACACCCGCGTCGATCTCGCCACCGTCCAGTTCCAGATGGGCGTCGGCGATCCGACGGCGACTGCAGCCATTCTCAGCCCGTTACGAGACGAAACGGCAGCCAACAACCCGACATTTCTGCACCACCGCCTGTACTTCGTCACCTGGGCGAAGTACTCGGACGATTTCGCGTCAGCGCGTGCAGCGGTCGCCGCGCTGATCACGGAACTGCGCCAAGGCCATGAAGAAGGAATGCTCGGACCTGCCCTCTTCCAGGCCGGCGAGCTCGAGTGCTGGGCGGGCAACCTGCCACTCGCAGAGACATATGCCCGAGAGCTGCGCGAAACCGCGCAGCGTGCCGGGCAGCCGGTGCTGCGGACGCGATCTCTCTACCTCGACGCTCTCGTCGATGCCCACCTCGGGCGGACTGACGGAGCACGAAGCGCGGCCACCTCCGGGCTCGCTCTGGCCGAGGAGGCCGACGACCTCAGACTCACGACGCGCCACCTGGCGACGCTCGGCTTCCTCGAGCTCTCGATCGGCGACCTAGCAGCTGCTCACAAGCACCTCACGCGTGCTCGCACGATCGCGCTGCACGCCGGCTACGGCGAGCCTGGGATGTTCCGCTTCGCGGCCGACGCAATCGAGGCATTGATCGGCCTCGGCGAGCTCGGTACGGCCGCTCTCCAGCTGGAAGAGCTCGAGCAGCAGGGACGACGGCTCGACCGACCGTGGGCGCTGGCCACTGCCGGCCGGTGCCGCGGGCTCCTCGCGGCAGCCTCCCACGACGCCGAAGGAGCAGTCGACGCCCTCGAACGCGCGCTCGAGGAACACGCTCGCCTGGAGAGCCCGCTCGAGCTTGGCCGAAGCTTGCTCGCGCTCGGAGTCGTGCACCGCCGGTCAAAGCGAAAGAGACCGGCGCGCGATGCCCTCGAACGGGCACTGGCGCAGTGCGACCAGATCCCGGCACCCCTGTGGTCAGCTCGCGTGAGCGCGGAGCTCGCGCGAATCGGCGGACGCGCACCGGCCCCCGACGGGCTGACGCCGACCGAGCAGCAGATCGCGAGTCTCGTCGCCGCGGGACACACGAATCGCGAAGTTGCCGACTCGCTGTTCATCAGCGCCAAGACGGTCGAGAAGCACCTGACGCGGATCTACGCGAAGGTCGGAGTCCGCTCGCGGCGCCAGCTCGCGCGCGAGCTCGGCTCCCGGTAAACCGAGGGGATTTCCCCACTTTCGATCCCCGCCGAGGTTCTCTAGCGTCGCCGTAAGCCAACGCAAGGGGGATCTCATGTTCAGATCGTTGCTACTCGTCACGCTCGCAGCGGCTGTGCTCGGCAGCAGCGCCGCGGCGTCGACGGCCACACCAGAGGCCATCGTCTTTCGCATCGTCGACACGCCGATGGGTTTCGACCCGACCCTCAGGTGTCCGGAAGGTGGCGGCGTGGCGCAGCTACGGTCGCTGAGAGGAGCGACTCTCGGCGAAGCCGAGAATTGTGTGCCAGAAACGCGACATCGAGTGCCCGCAAAACTGCACCGTGACGGAGACCGCACGGCAGACGTTCTCCTTCCGAGAAGGGACGGTTGTGGTCGCGGCCAGGCTGATCTACCGCTACAACAGCGACTTCTCGTTCGCGCTGCACACGATCAGCGGCACAGTCGTGGGCGGTACCGGGCGGTATGCCGGCGCCTCTGGTTGGCTGGTGGGCGGCGGCCCGATCCGCATCGATCCCGACTTCACGCCGCATCCGCAGCTGACGGAGTTCCTGATCCTGACATGAGGAGCTACGTCGTCGAGCTCAGCGTGCCCGTCCGTGGTCCAGACGGGCTCGCCGCGGCCGCCGAGCGCGCGCGCCTCGCTGCCGAGCAGTCGACCCGCGAGGGCGTTCCGATGACGTACGTCCGCTCGATCGTCTTTCCGGAGAAGCGAGACCTGCTTCCACATCTTCGAGGGCCCGTCCGAAGTAGCGAATACGGCGGGCCAAGCGTGACTCGTTCTACGCCGGCGCCTCGGCCAGCGCGCTCAGCTCGCGCCGCAGCTCCTTGATCTCGTCGCGGAGCTTCGCCGCGTACTCGAAGCGAAGCTCCTCGGCGGCGGCGAACATCTCCTCCTCGAGCGTGATCACGAGCTTGTCGAGGTCGTCGCGCGACATCCCCTCCACCTGCGCCGCGCCGCGGCGCTTCCGGCCGGGGACGTTCGGGTTCTCGAACTGGAGGAACTCGGCGATGTCGGAGACGCCCTTCGTGATCGAGAGCGGCGTCGTCCCGTTCTCCTCGTTGTAGGCGAGCTGGATCGCACGCCGGCGCTCGGTCTCGTCCATCGCGCCCTTGATCGCCTCCGTCAGCTTGTCGGCGTACAGGAGCACGCGGCCGTTCACGTTGCGCGCCGCCCGTCCGATCGTCTGCACGAGCGCGGTCTTGCCGCGCAGGAAGCCCTCCTTGTCGGCGTCGAGGATGGCGACGAGCGAGACCTCCGGCAGGTCGAGACCTTCGCGGAGCAGGTTGATGCCGACCAGCACGTCGTACTCACCGAGGCGCAGCTCCCGGATGATCTGGATGCGCTCGAGCGTGTCGATCTCCGAGTGCAGGTAGCGAGCGCGCACGCCCGACTCGAGCAGGTAGTCCGTCAGGTCCTCCGACATCTTCTTCGTGAGCGTCGTCACGAGCACGCGCTCGCCTGCATCGGCGCGGCGTCTGATCTCGTTCAGCAGGTCGTCGATCTGGTTCTTCGTCGGACGCAGCTCGACCTCGGGGTCGACGAGATAGGTCGGCCGGATCAGCTGCTCGGCGATGACGCTGGAATGACGCGTCTCGTAAGGCCCCGGCGTCGCCGAGACGAACAGCAGCTGCGGCACCTTCGCGAGGAACTCGTCGAAGCGCAGCGGCCGGTTGTCGAGGGCCGACGGGAGCCGGAAGCCGTGATCGACGAGCGTTTGCTTCCGCGAGCGGTCACCCTCGTACATGCCGCCGATCTGCGGCACCGTCTGATGCGACTCGTCCACGAAGACGACGTAGTCCGAGGGGAAGTAGTCGAGCAGCGTGTGCGGTGCCGACCCCGGCGGCCGACCGTCCAGGATCCGCGAGTAGTTCTCGATCCCGTTGCAGAAGCCGAGCTCGCGCATCATCTCGAGGTCGTACTCGGTGCGCTGGCGGATCCGGTGCGCCTCGAGCAGCCGGTCCTGCGACTCGAACATCGCCACCTGCTGCTCGAGCTCGTGCTTGATCTCGTCGTAGGCGCGCTCGATTGTCGGCTTGGACGTCACGTACTGCGTCGCGGGGAAGACGGTGATCGTGTCGAGCCTCGCGTACACCTCGCCCGTGAGCGGGTCGAAGTGCGTGATCTGCTCCACCTCGTCGCCGAACATCGAGACGCGGTAGGCCGTCTCCGAGTACGCCGGCTGGATCTCGATCACGTCGCCCTTCACGCGGAAGCGGCCGCGGCCGAGAAGTGTGTCGTTCCGGACGTACTGGATGTCGATCAGCTTCCGCAGCATCACGTCGCGGTCGAGCTCCTCGCCGACCGTGAGGAAGACGACGCGCTTCTCGTACTCCTCCGGCGACCCGAGGCCGTAGATGCACGACACCGAGGCGACGATGACGACGTCGCGCCGCGAGAGCAGGTTCGAGGTGGCGGCGTGGCGCAGCCGGTCGATGTCGTCGTTCCGCGAGCTGTCCTTCTCGATGTAGAGGTCGGCCTGCGGGACGTACGCCTCGGGCTGGTAGTAGTCGTAGTAGGAGACGAAGTACTCGACCGCGTTCTGCGGGAAGAACTCGCGGAACTCGTTGCAGAGCTGGGCGGCGAGCGTCTTGTTGTGGGCGATCACGAGCGCCGGCCGCTGGGTCTGCTCGATGATCCACGCCATCGTGGCCGTCTTGCCGGTGCCGGTGGCGCCGAGCAGCGTCTGGTAGCGCTCTCCGGCCTGAATCGAGCGCGAGAGCTCGGCGATCGCAGTGGGCTGATCTCCGGTGGGCTCGTAGGCGGCGGATGTCTTGAGGTCGGCCATGCAGACAGAGTACAAATGGCCGGTCTCGCAGCCGAGGTTTCTTAGGTGCCTCTTCAGGAGACGCCTAAGGCCCATGGCCACGCGGACCCAGGCGCCGCCGTACGCGGGCTACGCCGCCCTCGTCGGCACGTTCGGCGCCGGCCTCACAGGCGCCGCCGCGCTCGCGCACCTGCTCGGGAGGCGCCCGGAGCGCCTGACGCCGCTCGACCTCGCGGTGCTTACCGCCGCCACCTTCAAGGCCGCGCGCACGGTCGCGAGCGACGAGGTGCTGAGCTTCGTACGCGACCCGTTCGTCGAGGGGGAGGCGCACGAAGGGGACGAGAAACCGGTCCGCGACGGCGGCGTCAGGCAGGTGGTCGGCGAGCTCGTCACGTGCTCGCGCTGTATCGGCGTGTGGGCCGCGGCCGGCCTCGTCTCGGCGCACACGCTCGCGCCCCGCACGGGCCGACTGTTGACGTGGTCGCTCGCCGCCTCGGGCGCGAACGACTGGCTTCAGGCAGGCTTCGCGGCGCTGACGAGCAAGGCGAACGAGCTCGAGCAGCGCAGCGTCTGACGGCGGCTTGCCAACGCCACGGCCGTCATCTACAAAGCAAGGGCGTGACCCGCCTCAGCGCGGCATGAGCGCACGGTGAGTCGCGCGCCGAATCTCGCCGCCATGCCTCGGACACGTCTGCTCCTAGCCACCTCAGCCCTCGTTGCGACCGCGTTCGTCGTGCTCGCGGTCGCCCGGTCGCCCGCGCGGAGCGCGCTGACGTCGGGCCATGATCACACCGGACACCCACACACGGTCGCGACGCAACCCGCAGATCCGCCCGCGTCGGACTTTCGGGGATTGGCCCCGATCGAAGCCGCATTCCGCTTCGAGAGCTATCGCCCGGGCGAGGTCGCCGAGTTGAACGTGTGGACGAGATCGGAGGCTCCCGCTTCGCTCCAGATCTTCCTGATCGGTCGCGAACGGGTGCGCGCGGTCAGCCCCGACGAGATGCGTGGGACCGCCGTCTCGTCGGAGCGGACGGTGGCCCCGCTGCGCGCCGGCCTGCGAATCCACGTCCGTGTCGGCGACTGGCCCAGCGGCCTCTACTTCGCGCAGCTCACCGCGCCTGGTCAGGTCGGGTTCGCGCCGTTCGTCGTCGCGCCGAGCCGCCTGGGTGACAGCCGCGTCGCGGTCGTGCTGCCGACGAGAACGTGGCAGGCGCAGAACGAACGCGACGACGACGGCGACGGCACCGGCGACAGCTTCGAGACCCCCGAGCGCGATGAGGTGCGGCTCGGTCGGCCGTTCCTGAACCGCGGCGCGCCGCCTCGCTTCCGGGCGAGCGCCGTCGGCTTCGTCCAGTGGCTGCATGGGACAGGCCGTGGTGCCGATGTCCTGGCGCAGGAGGACCTTGACGAGACCACCGGCCGCGAGCTGGCGGCCGCGTACGACCTGCTCGTCTTCCCGGGCTCCCACGAGTACGTCACGCAGGAGGAGTACGACGCCGTGTCCGACTTCCGTGATCGAGGTGGGAACCTGATGCTCCTGGCCTCGGGCAACCTCCGCTGGCGCGTGGAGGTCCACGACGGGGTGCTGACGCGGATCGCGCCGTGGGAAGCGCCCGGCTGGGCTGCCGGCGCCAAGCCGGTCCCGCAGTGGTTGCTCCCGAACGCTGCCCGGCGATCCGGGATCGCGGCGCAAATGACCTATCGGGAGCTGCCGATGGGGGCCAAGGTCTTCTCGGCCGGGACCGTCGCGCTCGGCGCGTCGATGCGGCAGCTGCCCGTCCGGATGCTGCTGACGGAGGTCTGGGAGCGGCTCGCACGCACCGTCGAGTCCCCGAGCGGCCTGCGGCCCATGACCCCGGCCCAGAATCGGGTGCCGGCGCCACCCTCGGCGCTCCGCGGCCTCGCCCATCTGTTGCCGCAATATCCCGCGCTCGAGCTCGCGAGCGAGGTGGAGCGCGCCGAGGCCGTCCGCCTCCTCGCCGAGATGCGCCGTGCGGCGCGGCCCTGGACGAACCCGCGTGAGGCTGCACGCGACGGCTTCGACATCCGTCGCCCGAAGCGTCGGCCGGGCGAGGACCGGGTGATGTGGTTCCACTCGGAGCAGCGCAAGAACCGTCGCGACGACGCGTACTTCGACCCGCGCCGACCAGACACGCTCATCTTCGCCGACATGCCCGGCTACCCCCTCTCGCTCGTCGGCTTCATGTTCAGCATGCCGAGAGGGCTCGAGGCAGGGTCGCCCGGCGGTCCCATCACGCGCTGGCACTGGCACGTCGTGTGCGCGAATCCGAAGCGGCGCGGCACCAAGCCGCGCGCGGATGGATCGTGCCCGCCCGGAACGAGGCTCTACGGCGGCAGCGAGATGCTGCACGTCTGGTTCACGCGCGACCTCAAGAGCGCCTACGCGATCCACGCCCCGGTTCCGGACCTCTGCGCTGCGAAACTCGTGCCGCCCGAGGGGTGCAAGCGCGGCCGCCACCAGCACGGCATGTAGTTACGGCGCGCCGATGTACCGGCGCCGCTCTGCCGGGGTGAGCGTCCGCCCGATGCCGGCCAGCCGCCGCTCGGCAAGACGTATGAGCTCGTCGGCGTTGCCGCACAGCTCGCACAGGTATGTACGGACCGTGCCGTCGTCGCCGGCGCTCGCGATGCGGCCGCCGGGCCCGAACGCGACGGCCGTCACCGCCGGCCCGTGCCCGCGCAGAATGAGATCCGGCGTGCCGGCGTCGATCCGTCGGCCGGTGACCGTCTGCCAGACGCCGACCGTCGTCGGCCCGGCCGTCGCGATCCACCGCCCGTCGGAGCTAAAAGTGACGTCGCTGACCATGCCCGTGTGGAAGCGAAGCAGGCGATCGGGATCCTGCGTCAATGCGTCCCAGGTTCGGGCGTCACCGTCGCGACTCGCCGTGACGAGGAGCTTGCCGTCCGGGCTGTAGCCAATCGACGTCAGCGCTGCCTCGTGCCCGGTCAACTCCCCGAGCAGCTTCCCGTCGGAGAGACGCCACACGCGCCCGAGCCGGTCCTCGCCGGCGGTCGCGAGCGATCGGCCATCGGGGCTGAAGGCCGCGGCCGCAATGACCACAGCTCTGTGGCGCAGCTCCCGTAAGGCCTTGCCGTTGGTGTCCCAGATACGCGCCACTCCGTCAACGCCGGCCGTCACGATGCGCGACCCTGCCGCGTCGAACGCCGCCGATCGCAACGGCGCGCGGTGATCGAAGGAGCGCAGGAGCGTCCCGTCGCTGACACGCCACAGGCGCGCCACGCCGTCCTGAGCCGCCGTCAGAACCGTGCCGCCGTCAGGAGAGAACGAAGCCTCGTAGACCGTGACGCCAGCCGGGTGTGGCAGCGACCGGAGGATCGCCCTGCCACGTAGGCGCGCGATTCGCGTCACGCCGCTCGAGTCGGCGGACACGACGAGCAAGCCGTCGGGGCTGACGTCGACTGCCCGCAGCGGTGCGTCGTGCCGGCCTACGAGTGCGAGCGGCGGATCGACCGAGGGCTTCCAGATGCGTGCCGAGCCGTCAACGCTCGCCGTGATCACCGCGCGACCGTCGGGAGCGAAGATGACATCGTTCACGGAGCCGCTGTGCCCCAACAGCGGCGCGTGCCTGGCGTAGAAGTTGCCGCCCCAGATTCGGGCCGAGCCGTCGAGTGACGATGTCGCGATCGACGTTCCATCCGGACTGAACGCGATCGACGTGACGTGGTTCGAATGAGCGCCGAGGAAGGTGTAGAGGTCGCCGGTCTCGGCCTCCCAGACGCGCGCGGCGTTGTCGGTGCTCGCGGTCGCGAGGAGATTGCCGGACGGGCTCCAGGCGACGTCCCGGATGCCGGCACCGTGTTTCGACAGCACGTGCCGCCGCGAGCCGTCGGTCGTGTCCCAGATCGTCGCCGGGTGCTCGGGGCCGCCGGTCGCGAGGAGCGGCCCCACCGGTGCAAAGCGGGCTACCCGGATGGCACCGTCCGGATTCAGCGCGTGAGTCGGCTGCCAGGTACCGACCTCGTACAGCTGGGCATCTCGCGCGACCGCGACCAGAAGCGTCCCGGCCGGGTTGAAGGACACACTCGTCACGGAAACGGACTGGCCACGCGTCGCGAGGGCAGTGCCGCGTGCGGCGTCCCAGATCCGCACCGCCTCGCCGGCGGCGGTCGCGACGAAGCGGCCATCCGGTGAGAACGCGATCTCGCGAATCGGCGCCCCGTGACGGTACTCGGCCAGAAGCTCGCCGGTGCCGACGTCCCAGCGTCGCGCGACGCGGTCGGCACCGCCGGTCACGACAGACCTGCTGTCCGGCGCGAAGATCGCCGCGCTCACCTCCGGTGCGTGCTCGACTCGTCGCAGCAGCTTCCCGGTCGCGAGCTCGAAGATCCGCGCCTCTCCACCGCTCGCCGGAACGACGACGAGCGCGCCGTCGGGGCTGACCGCAACCGCGGGGACGTTCCCGCCGCCGCCCGGCAGCACCGCCCGCGCGCGGGTGGCCAGCAGGCCATCGCGGAGGACGCGCTCGAGGCCGGCGTCGCGCTGCGTGGCGGAGCCGAAGAGTGACCGCGTCGCGCGCTGGATGCGAGCGCCGGCGAGCGCGACCGTGAGCGCCCGCTCGGGATCGACGCTCAACAGCGAGTTCGCCTCCGCGACGGACCTCTCGGCCTGCGCGTCCCGCTGCGCCTGCTGAGCCGTTGCAGTCGCCAGCTGCGCCTTCTCCTTCTCGCGCTCGGCCTTCTGCTTCGCGTCCGTGGCCTTCTCTTTCGCATCGGTGGCCGTCCGCGCGGAGGATTCAGCATCCCTGCGGGCGGCGTTGGCCCCAGCCGCCTCTCGCACCGCATCGGCTTTCGCCGCGTTCGCAATGCCCTTCTGCCTGGTCGCCTCGGCGGTCTGCGCTTCTGCGAGGGCCTTCTGCTGCTCGGCGTCCTGGCGGGCATCGTCGGCCTCCTTGGCGTCCTTCTGCGACTGCTTCGCGGAGGCGCTCGCATTCGCCTGTGCTGTTTCCGCCTTCTGCTCATTCGCCTGTGCCTTCTGCTCGTTCGCCTGCGCCTTCCGTGTCGCAGCCTGCGCGACCGCGGCGGCCCGTGTGGCGCGCTCGGCCTGCTCCTGCGCTTCGGTGCGCTGGTCGAAGGCATACACTGTAAGTAGAGCGAGTGCCGCCAGGACGGCGCCCGCGCAGCCGGCGATGAACGCGAGGCGGCGATTGCGGCGGCGGGCGGCACGACGCTCCTCGACGAGCGCCTGCTCGGCTTCGTAGCGCGCTCCCCACTCGAGCACGGCCGCTCCGAGCACGTCGTGGAAGATCTCGTACCGGGCTCCGCCACCGTTGCGGCCCGGCACGGCGCGAACCACGCGCTCCGCCGAGAGGCTCTGGAGCACGTCCTCGAGGCGCTCCGGAGGCTCGCCGGCGTAGCGGCTGAGATCCTGAACCGCGTAGGCGATCTTCGTCCCGGACGGCGTCACGAGCTGGCGGAAGACCCGCGAGACGACCGCGCGGTCGCCCTCGGGAAGACCGTCGAGGGCACGCTCGAGGTGATCCTGGACGATCTTGCCGGCACCCCCGAGCTCGGCCAGCGTTGCCGCCTGCAGCACGGCCGACCCCCGTGCGCGCTCCACGTCCCACACGCGCTCCATGACGAGCTGGAGATACGGCGCCTCGACCCGTCGTCGCCTCGCTGTCCCGGGCACGACGCCGCGCCCGGCCAGACGCCGCTCGATCCGCCCCGACGCGACCTGGTCGACAACAGCGGCGACGAGCGCCGGCTCCGCCTCGACCCTCGGCCCGCCGAGCGCCTCGAGCTCGACGAGCGGCGCGACGATCGCGGCGTGCGCGGCCTCGAGGTCGAGGTGGTCGAGGCGCAGGACGTTGCCGAAGAGGCCGGGCACGCGACCCTTGAAGCCGTCCAGCTCTGCAAGCGCGTCGTCACGGATCCCGAGCAGCACGTGCACGCGAAGCTCCGGCCGGCCGAGGATGTCTGCGAGAGCGTCGCGGAGCGGCCCGCCGTCGGCGCGGCCGTGGTAGACGAAGTACTCCTCCATCTGGTCGAGCACGAGATAGAGCTCTCCGTCGCGCTCGGCCACGCGCTCCGCGAGGACGTCGGCGAGCGACTCGCCGGCCGCGGGCGGCCTCGCGCCCGCGGCCATCGCGATCGCGAGCACCGGATCGTCGCGCCACGACGTCGACCACAACCGGCAGCGGCCCCTCCGCCTCCGGCGCGCCGACAACGGCGGGCACGAGCGCACGCAGCCGACGCACCACCCCGGCTCTGAGCAGCGAGCTCTTGCCGACGCCGCTCGGCCCGTAGAGGACGGTCAGGCGGGTCGCGACGAGGTTCGCAGCCACGAGCTCGGTCTCCCGGTCGCGGCCGAAGAAGAACTGGGCGTCGAGATCGGAGTCGTCGAAGCGCGCGAGCCCCTTGTACGGGCTCTCGGGCAAGCCGAGCGGAGCCGGGCCGGCCGTCACAGCGCTGCGTCCGCCGTCGCGAGCTGTGTGGTCAGGCGGGCGAGTTCCTCCGCATACGGGTCGAGGGCGATGTCGTAGGCCTCGACGCCGCGCTCGTGCCAGAGCTCCCGGGCGACCGCCTCGGCCGACGGCTGCACCGCCCAGGAGCGGTACGCGAGCCGGTCGTGGCCCCAGACGCGCCGTAGGAACACGCGCAGGCTCCAGTCGCCGACGGAGTAGCCGACGAACAGCAGATGGCTCCTGCGCAGGCGGGCTGCGATCTGGACGGGAACGGTGCCGGCCGCCTCGAGGCCGGCGAGGTAGTCGATGTGGTCGTCCTCCGACACGGCGAAGCTCTCCCGCTCGCGAGCGGCGTCGCGATCGACCTGGCCGTGGATCTTGAGGAGCACGCTCCGCTCCGCGAGGTCGAGGCCGGTGTAGGCGTTGGGCTCCTCGACCACGACCGCGTCTCCGCTCGGGTGGATGTGGAGGAACTTGCCGCGGTCACGGCCGGCCGCGACATAGACGACGACGTCGAGGTCCTCCCCCTCCGCCTCGAACGCACGCTCGACCGCGGTGTCGAGACCCGTCGTGACGATGAGCTGCTGCGGCAGGCCGCGCCTGCGCAGCAGCGGCGGCAGCGCAGCGAGCCACGAGTGCAGGAGCGACGGCTCGACGTCCCGGTTGAGGGCGTCGTGGAGCTCGTCGTGCAGCGCGCCGATCCCGTTCCGCGCAGCCACCGCCTGCGAGATGTACGCCAACCCGCGACCGTCGGGCTCGAGCGCGAACCGCTCGGCGAGGAGCATGGCGAGGTCGGGGCCCATGACGCCGCAGACTCCCGGACCGAGCACCGGGACAAGGCGGCCGGCGCCGAACGCCCGCAGAACCTCGTCGTAGTGGTCTTCGAGCGCCCGCGGCGCGGCCGGAAGCAGCGACCGGTCCTGACGGAGGATCGAGCCGTACAGCGACTGCAGCTCCGGGCCCGGCTCGATGCCCAGCTCCTCGACGAGAATGCGACGCGCGTCGTGGTACGCGGCGAGCGCGTCTGCCTGGCGACCCGCTCCGTAGAGCGCGAGCATCAGCTGACCGCGCAACCCTTCCCGCAACGGGTGCGCACGGACGAGCGCGTTCAGCTCGGCGACGAGCTCACCGGTCGCCCCTTGATCGAGGTCGGCGGTGATCCGATCCTCGAGGGCGACGAGGCGGAGGTCCTCGAGGCGCTGGATCTCGCCCTGGGCGAACGTCTCGTGCTGGAAATCGGCCAGTGGCGGTCCTCGCCACAGATCGAGCGCCTCACGGAGGATCCGGCCACGATCCGTCGGCTCAACCGTGTGCGCGGCCTGCACCAGGCGCTCGAAGCGTGTCAGGTCGAGCTGGTCGCCGTCGAGCTCGATCAGATAGCCGGCGCTCCGGGTGTGGAGCACGCCCGGGCCGAGGAGCTTGCGGAGTTGCGAGACCGTGTTCTGTACGGACGTCGTCGCGGTCTTCGGCGGCCGTTCGCCCCACAGCTCGTTCACGAGGCGCTCGGTCGCGACGACTTCGTTGGCACGCAGGAGCAGCAGCGTCAGGAGCGCACGCTGGTTGCGGCCGCCCAGCGCGAGAACGGTCTCACCCTGAGCGACCTCGAGCGGCCCGAGGATGCCAAATCGCAACATCTATTTCGATCTTGTAACAGGGTTCACGATCATTTGAAAGACACGATCGGGGCACGTTAGTGAGCCGTTAGGCCGCGGTTAGAGGGCGCTTGAGGCCTCTTTCGAGGGTGGGCCGCATGGCTACCAACCGCACCACCTCAACCCGCAGCACACGGCGCGCACCGCTCGGCGCCATCCTCTCCGCCGCGCTCGTCGCATTGGCCTCGCTCCCGGCGATCGGCGCCATCTCGACCACAACGCCGGCGCAGGCAGCAGTCACCGACACGGCATCAGGCTCCTACGGCTGGCCCGTCAAGCCATTCGACCGTGCTCATCCGATCCGGGGCAACTTCGGTGATCCGCGCACCGTGTTCCACGCGCCGCCGACGACGGCCGGCCTCCTGACCGGCGGAGGCTCGTTCCAGTTCCACCGAGGGATCGACATCGCCGCTCCCAACGGCACGGCGGTCTACCCCGTGGCCGACGGCGTCGTGTCGTTCGTCAACCGCGAGTGGATCGAGGTCAATTCCGGCAACGGCAGCGCTTTCGAGTACTGGCACGTCCGCGCGCGTGTCAAGCTCGGCCAGCGCGTCACGGCCCGCGTGACTGTGCTCGGCCGCGTCAAGAGCCCGGCCGAGCATGTTCATCTCACTCAGGTCGAGAACCGCCGTGCCGTGAATCCGCTCGCACCCGGCCGGCTCACGCCGTACGAGGACGTGACGGTGCCGGAGATCGGCTCGATCTCGTTCCGCCGCACGGAGACCGGCCGCGACGAGCTGCCGCACTTCCTGCGCGGACGGCTGCACATCGTCGTCGAGGCGACCGACCTGCCGAGCGTTGCGGTGCCCGGGGTCTGGAACGGCCTGCCCGTCACACCCTCCCGGATCAGCTGGCGCGTCCAGCGCTGGACCGGGAAGGTCGTGCTGCGCGAGCGCGTCGCGCGTGACGTCGCCTCGACAGTCCCCGTCAACGGCGAGTTCTGGGTGTATTACGCGCGCGGTACCTACCAGAACATGGCCGTGTTCAGGCCGCACTACTCCTACCTTCAGCGAGGCTCCTACCAGTTCAAGCTGACGCGCGGGCCGTTCGACACCCGCACGCTGCGCGACGGCATCTACGACCTCGTCGTGACCGCGAGCGACTCGCGGGGCAACAGCTCGTCGCGCACGATGAGGTTCACAGTGCACAACCGGGCCGGCTGGACAGGCGCCGGCAGCTGAGCCGGTGCGGTGCGGCGGCCGCCCATGACTCTAGGATGGCGAGCGCCGGCAATCCTCCAGCGAACACACGTACCCTCCCGCACACATGGACCCCGCCCCGCCGCGATCGCTGAGCCGCCAAGCGCTGCTGCGCATCGGCGCGCTGGCAGCGCTCGGGGTGGCGTTCCTGCCGGAGCTCGCGCGCGGTGGACCGCTTCGTTCCAGCAAACGGCCGCCGCGGTTGAAGGCCCTCGGGGTGCGCAGCAAGCGGCCCTTCGAGGGTGACCGCAGACTGCTCGCGACCGTGAGCCCGGGCTCCGACCTCCGCGACAAGGCGTTCATCAGCTTCGATCTCGAGCGGCCCGCGAACGTGATGATCGAGGCGATTCGCGGCGGCCGGCCCCAGCTGCAGCCGTTCTGGAGCGCGAGCGCCGATCTGCCGCGTGGACGGCACCGGTTCACCTGGCAGCCGGGGAAACGCATGGCGCCGGGCACCTATGTGATGCGGATCACCGTCGACGGGCAACGGGTGTATACGAATCACGGCCCCGCAAGTCCTCAGGCGCCGCGCGCGCCCGTGGTGCGAATCCTCGGTGTCGAGGCGATGTTCCGGAAGCGCAGCTACGCCCCTGGGAAGCTGGCGCGCCTGCGCGTCGACGCCGACGCCGACCGGCTGGCGGTGCAGATCTTCCGGGCAGGCGGGGAGACGTCGCACACCGACCGGCCCGACGAGATGAAGGGCGTCGCGATGGCGCGTCCTCGCCGCATCCCGTGGGGACACCTGCGTCATCGCACCGGCACCATCACGCTCAGGCTCGGCGAATGGCCCTCCGGCCTCTACTTCGCCCGCCTGCTCGCATCCGACGGCCGCAGGGGATACGCGCCGTTCATCATCCGGCCGAAGAAGTTCGGCGCCGCGAGCCGAGTGGCAGTCGTCCTCCCGACGAGCACCTGGCAGGCCTACAACTTCAGGGACTCGAACGGCGACGGCTGGGGCGACACCTGGTACGCGGGCGGGAATCCGCCGGTGCGGCTGAACCGGCCGTTCATGAACCGCGGCGTGCCACCTCGCTACCGGCGCTACGACCTGGCGTTCCTTCGCTGGCTGCACCAGACGGGCAGGAATCCGGACTTCCTCTCGGACGAGGATCTCGGGCGCTTCGACGCCAACGCGCTGGCGCGGCTCTACGACCTGATCATCTTCCCCGGTCACACCGAGTACGTCACGAACCACGCGTACACGGTGATCGAGCGCTACCGCGACCTGGGCGGCAACCTGATCTTCCTCTCCGCGAACAACTTCTTCTGGCGGGTGTCCCGTCGCGGCAACTACATCCGCCGGGTGAAGCTCTGGCGAAACCTTGGCCGGCCGGAGGTGCGCCTCCTCGGGACGCAGTACCGGGCGAACGACGACGGGACGCGGCAGGGCCTGTTCCGCGTCACCGGAGCACACGTGGTCCCATGGCTCTTCGCGGGTACAGGCCTCGGGAACGGCTCCACGATCGGCGATCAGATCGGCGGCTACGGGATCGAGATCGATGCGACGACGCCGGAGTGCCCGCCCTCCACGTACGTCGTCGCGGACATCCCGGACGTCTTCGGGCCGGGCCTCACCGCCCAGATGACGTACTACGAGACGCCGGCCGGCGCGCGGGTGTTTTCCGCCGGCGCGCTCGACTTCGGCGGCTCGATCCAGTTCTGCCCGCCCGTGCGGCAACTGCTCGAGAACCTCTGGGTGCACCTCACCCAGCCCTAGGCAGCGGCCGGCGCGGTCTCGGGAAGCTGCTCGTTGCGGTGGCGGAGGGCGATCGCGGCGAAGACGAGCGCGGTCGCGGTCATCCCGACTGCGACGGCGGCGAGAACCCTGCTCACGCCCCACGGCTCGAGGAGCTGCCCGGCGACGAGGAAGCCGAGCGGCGTCGCCAGCGTGCTGATCGAGATCAGCGCCGTCATCATCTTCGGCCGCAGCTCGAACGGCGTCCGCGCCGTGATGACCCCGATCACCGGCCCGTTGACGAGCGGCGTGAACAGCGTCGCGGTGAAGAGCGCGGCCATCACGCCCCAGGCCGGCAGGCCCAGCGGTAGCAGCCACAGCGGCAGGCTCAGCGCGACGATCCCGAACGCGGCCAGCTTCAGCGGGTGCACGCGCTTGATCACGAGAACGGCGGCGACGCTGCCGACGAGCGCGCCGGCCCCCAACGCCGTGAAGAACAGCCCCGCGATCTTCGCGTCGCCCGAGAAGCTGTCGTAGGCGTAGTACGGCAGGGTCGCCGAGAGGCCGGAGCCGAGGAAGTTGAGCACGATCACCGTGCCGCTCAACGGACCGAGGAGCGGATCGCGCAGCAGGAACCTGATCCCGGCGAGCACCCCGCGCCGCGCCGCGTCGGCGGCGATTCGCCTCGTCTTCGGGACGAACCCGGCGAGCAGGATGAACGAGACGACGTAGGTCGCGGCGTCGACGTAGAGGACGTTCGGCGCGCCGAGGAACGGGATCAGGATCCCGGCCAGGGCGGGGCCTGCGAGGCTGGCGAAGGCCGTGCCGCCCTCGATGACGCTGTTCCCCTGGGCGATCGCCTGCTCGTCCTCGCCGACAAGCTCCGGCAGGATCACGCGCTGGGCTGCGAAGTACGGCGCCATGAAGCAGCCGAGGACGAAGACCAGCACGAGCAGGAGGGGAAAGCTCAGCAGGTCGGCGGCGTACAGGAGCGGCAGCGACGCCAGGAGCGGAGCCCGCGCCGCGTCGCAGACCAGCATCGTGTTCCGCGCGCCCAACCGCTCGACAAGCGTCCCGCTCGGAATGCCGAAGACCGCCATCGGCAGGACCTCGGCGGCGAGAACGAGCGTCATCTTGGCCGCCGAGCCCGTCGTGACGAGCACGAACCAGGGCAGCGCGAGGTAGGTCATGCGCGAGCCGAGGATCGAGACGATCTCGGACGTGACGAGTGCTGTCAGCGGCTTCTTCTGCACGGCTACCTCCTCTCGGGCGAGCGAGATAATAGTACGTCCGTACGTTTTTGTAAAGTGAAGTGATGCCGAAGGTCTCGGAGGAGCACAAGCAGCGCAGGCGCGAGGAGATCCTCGAGGGTGCACAGCGCGCGTTCGCACGCCACGGCTACGAGGGTGCGACCGTCGCGCGTCTCGAGGAGGAGACGGGCCTCTCGCGCGGCGCGATCTTCAACTACTACGAGAGCAAGGAGGCCCTCTTCGTCGCGCTCGTCAAGCGATCTTCCGACCGCTTCGTCGAGACCTGGCTGGACGAGGGCTTCCGCGCGCTGCTCGACGCCGTCGCGCACGCCGACGCCGACTGGCTCTCGGTGCTCGTGGAGGCGACCGGGCGGATCCGCACGGATGCCGGCTTTCGCGAGCAGGTCGCCAGGCTCGATGCGGAGGCCCGCGCGCAGCGCGGCGAGCGACAGGAGCGGTTGCGCGGCTCGGTCCGCGACGACGTGCCGATCCACGTCACCGCGCAGTACCTCAGCATCGTCGCGAACGGCCTCGCGTTCGCACGGGCGACGGAGGAGTCGATGCCCGACCTGGACGTCCTGATGACGCTCGTCGAGACGGGCGTCGCGCCCCGCTAGGAGAGACCGAGCTCGTCGGCGTAGCTGCGCGCGTACATCTCGCTTCAGCTCGGCGACCCGGTCGACGTAGTGCTGCGTCTCCGGGAACTGGATCCCGAGACCCTGCTCGCGCCAGCGGTCGACGTTCGTCTGGCCCGCGTTGTAGGCGGCGAGGGCGAGCTCCTCGTCGCCGTACTTGTCGAGCAGGTGGCGGAGGTACCAGGAGCCGTAGCGGATGTTCAGCTCCGGGTTCAGGAGATCATCGGGCCGCCACTCCTTGCCCCCGGTCCGGTCGGCGATGCCCTGGCCGGTCTCGGGCAGCAGCTGCATCAGGCCAACCGCCCCCGACGACGAGCGCGCGTCGGCATCGAACTTGCTCTCCTGGTAGATCACGGCGGCGAGGAGCTGCGGCTCGAGGTCGTAGTTCGTCGCGTGGCCCGTGATGAGCTCCTCGTAGCGCAGCGGGTAGCGCACGCGCTCGTACCAGCGCGGCTCCGTCTCGTAGACGTAGAGCCCGACGCCGGCGAGCACCAGCGCGAGCAGGCCGACGAACCCCGAGCCTCGTCACTTCGTCAGCTCCGCCATCACGCCCTGGACCCAGGCGTCGAGGTCGTCCAACGAGCCGGTGTTCACGTACGCGAAGTCGGCGCGCTTCACCTTCTCGGCATCGGGGAGCAGCCGCGCCTCGCGGTCGTCGCGGCGCACGCGGCGCCGCTGCTCGCGCAACTTCGCGGGCGCCGTGATCACGACGACCTTGTCGAACCGCGACTCGGCGCCCGATTCGAAGAGGAGCGGCACCTCCGTGACGCAGACTCGGGGCGGGTTCGGCAGCCGGCCGAGCTGTTCGCGCCAGCGCAGGTACTCCGCCGAGACGCGCGGGTGCAGGAGCGCCTCGAGGAAGTCGAGCTTCCGGCGGTTGGCGAAGACGACGTCGGCGACCCGGCCACGATCGATCTTTCCGTCCTCGCCGAGGATCCCCTCCCCCAGCTCGCGCACCATCGCCTCGCGCACCTCGTCGTCGTTCGCCAGCAGGTTGTGGACGATCTCGTCGCTCGAGACGGTCGCGGCACCGGCCTTCTGGAAGGCGTAGAGAGCTTCGCTCTTGCCCGCGCCGATGCCGCCGGTGATGGCGACCGCGATGGGTGCAGAGCCGGGCTCGAGTCGGCTGCTAGGCGGCTTGGTCAGGCTCGTCGTCGCCGGCGGAACCGTCGGCGTCGGCGGTCGATTCGGCTTCGAGCTCGGTCTCGGCGGCGGCATCCGACTCGGGAGCAGCAGTGTCCTCGAGCTCGACCTCCGCGACGGGCTCGGTCTCTGCCTCCGCGACGGGCTCGGGCTCGAGCTCGGGCTCGACCACCGGCTCCGCCTCAGCCTCAGCCTCAACCGGCTCGGCCTCAGCCTCCGCGACGGGCTCAGGCTCGGCCTCCGCGACAGGCTCAGCCTCGACCACCGGCTCGGCCTCAGCGTCGACGAGGGTCTCGGCCTCGGCCTCAACCACCGGCTCAGCGTCGGCGTCGGCCTCGACCGCCTCGGTCACGGCCTCATCGGCCGCCTCGACCTCGTCGGCCACAGCGCCGGCCGGGAAGACGTCCTCGGAGAGATCGAGCTTGGGCGTCACGTGCACGGACTCGGCGCCGTCGGCCCGCGGCAGCGGCTGCGCGCCCTCCTCGACCCGCTTCAGCGAGAGCGAGAGGCGCCGGCGCTCGGCGTCGACCTCGAGGATGAGCACGTTGACCGCGTCGCCCTGCGAGACGACCTCGCGCGGGTTCTCGACGTGGTGCTGCGCGAGCTCGGAGATGTGGACGAGGCCCTCGACGCCGGGGAGGATCTCGACGAACGCGCCGAACGTGACGACCTTCGTGACCCGGCCCTCGACCACGTCGCCCTCGTTGTAGTTCTCGATCACCTGCTGCCACGGGTCGGACTGCGTCTGCTTCAGCCCGAGCGAGATCCGCTGGCGCTCGCGATCGATGTCCAGCACCTTGACCTTCACGTCCTGCCCGATCTCGAGCACCTCGGACGGATGGTTGACGTGGCTCCAGGAGAGCTCGGAGATGTGGATGAGGCCGTCCATGCCGTCGAGATCGACGAACGCGCCGAAGTCGACGATGTTCGAGATCTGGCCGTCGACGACGTCGCCCGGGTTGAGCCGGTCGAGGATCGCCTGGCGCATCTCCTTGCGCTCGTCCTCGAGGACGGCCCGGCGCGAGAGGACGACGTTGTTGCGCGAGCGGTTGAGCTCGATCACCTTGCAGCGGAGCTCCTTGCCCATGAACTCGTCGAGGTCCTGGACGCGGCGGATGTCGACCAGCGACGCGGGCAGGAAGCCACGGACGCCGAGGTCGAGGATGAGCCCGCCCTTGACGACCTCGATCACCTTGCCGACCACAGGCTCGCCGGACTCTGCAGCCCCCTCGATCTTCTTCCACGCGAGCTCGAACCGGGCGCGCTTCTTCGACAGGATCAGACGCCCCTCGGCGTCCTCCTTCGTCATCACGAGCGCGTCGATCTCCTCGCCGACCGAAACCTCGTCCGCAGGATTCACCGAACGCCGGATCGACAGCTCGGCGACCGGGATCACGCCCTCCGACTTGTAACCGATGTCGACGAGCACCTCGTCCTTGTCCACGCGGACGACCGTCCCGTGGACGACCTCCCCCTCGTTGATCGTCGGGAAGGTCGACTCGTAGTCGGGGACGAGCTCTCCGTCCGGGCCTGTCACCCAGACCCCTTCTTCGGCCTGCGCAGGCTTTTCGATGGTTTCGTTCACCACGGCGAGCGCGCAGTATAGCCAGGTCCAGACCTCGCAAACCAAACCCGGCCCGGACGGATCGCCCGGTGTCGTGTCAGCTTTTCGCTTCGTTCCAGTCGTCGCCGACGCCGACGTCGACGGCGAGCGCCGGGTCGAGCGGATAGGCGTTGCACATCTCTTCGCGGACGAGGTCCTTGACCGCGCTCGTCTCGGTCTCGGGCGTCTCCAGCAGCAGCTCGTCGTGCACCTGCAGGACGAGGCGTGCGGCCCTCCCCTCCTCGCGCAACCGCCGGTGGATCCGGATCATCGCGACCTTGATGACGTCGGCGGCCGTGCCCTGCATGACCGAGTTGACGGCGAGCCGCTCGCCGAGGCCTCGCGTCTGCCGGTTCGAGGCGCGGATCTCGGGCACCGGCCGGCGGCGGCCCAGGAGCGTCGTCACGTACCCGTCGCGCTCGGCCTGCTCGATCGTGCGCTGGATGAAGTCCTGGACGTGCGGGAACCGCGCGAGGTAGGTGTCGATGTAGGCCTGCGCCTCCTCGCGGGGGATCTCGAGGTTCTCGGAGAGCCCGAACGACGAGATGCCGTAGATGATCCCGAAGTTGACCATCTTGGCGACGTTCCGCTCGTCCTTGGTCAGCGTCGCCGCGTCCTTCCCGAGCACCTCCGCGGCCGTGCGCGTGTGGATGTCCTCGTTGCGGCGCGAAGGCCTCCCGCAGCACCGGCTCGCCGGAGACGTGCGCGAGGATGCGCAGCTCGACCTGGCTGTAGTCGGCCGAGACGAGCCGCTGGCCCGCGTCGGCGATGAAGGCGGAGCGGATCTCGCGACCGAGCTCCGTCCGGATCGGGATCGCCTGCAGGTTCGGGTTCGTCGTCGAGAGCCGTCCGGTCGACGCGACCGTCTGGTTGAAGGTCGTGTGCAGGCGGCCGTCCTCGCCCAGCAGCGACGGGAGCGGGCCGAGGTACGTGTTGATGAGCTTCGTCAGCTCGCGCCAGTCCTCGAGCACCTCGACGATCGGGTGCTCGTGCCGGATCGAGCGGAGCACCCGCGTGTCGGTCGAGTACCCCGTCTTCCCCTTGCGGCCGGGCGTCAGCTCGAGCTTCTCGAACAGGATGCGCGCGACCTGCTGGGTCGAGCCGAGCATGAACTCCTCCCCGGCGAGCTCGTACGCCTGCGCCTCGAGCTCCTCGACGCGGTCGACGAGGCGGGCGGTGATCTCGCCCATCCGGTACGTGTCGATCTTGACGCCGGCGTCCTCCATCGAGGCGAGCACGGCGGTCAACGGCAGCTCGATCTCGTCGTAGAGGTGCTCAGAGCCCCGCTCGGCGACGCGTTCCCGCAGGCGCGGCGCCAGCCGTCGCGGCGCCTCTGCGCGCCGGATCAGGGCGGCCGTCTCCTCCTCCGTCGCCGGCTCGGGCAGGACCTCGAGCCCGTACTCGGCCGAGAGGTCGTCGATCGCGTACTCGGAGCGCGCCGGCTCGATCAGGTAGGCAGCGATCATCGTGTCCTCGGCGGGCTGCATCGTCAGCCGCGGGAGAGACTTGTAGTCGTGCGCGACGATCTCCGCCTCGCGGAGACGGGGCAGGAGCGCGGGATCCCACGGGCCGACGACGACACCGTCCTCCTGCGCGAGCGCGAACCTTCCGTCGGAGATCGCGAGCCCGACGCGCCCGTGGGCGACCGGCAGCTCGCCCTCGCGCCACTCGACCTGTGTTCCCTCGACCTTCATCGGCGCGGCCGCCGGCACCGCCTCGTCGAGATCGTCGACGCGGTTCAGCAGCCCGCGGAACTCGAAGCGCCGGAACGTCTCCCTGAGCTGGCCGCGGTCGGGCGGCGACAGCACGAGCTCGGTCGGATCGCAGTCGATGTCGAGATCGCGCCGCATCGTCGCGAGCACCTTCGACGTCCGCGCCTGTTCTGCGTGCTCGAGGATGTTCTTCTTGCGCGCGGGCGAGAGCTCGTCCGCGTGCTCGATCACGGCCTCGACCGAGCCGTACTGGGCGATCAGCTGCCCCGCGGTCTTGTCGCCGATGCCGGGGACGCCCGGGATGTTGTCGGACGTGTCCCCCTTGAGGCCGATGAAGTCCGGCACCTGGTCCGGCCGGACGCCGTAGCGCAGCTCGACGCGCTCGGGCGTGTACACGTTGACGTCGGCGACGCCTCGCGGCGTCATCATCAGGCTGATGTTCTCGGAGACGAGCTGGAAGGCGTCGCGATCGGTCGAGACGACGGTCGTCTTGACGCCGGCCTCGTCGGCGCGGGTCGCGAGCGTGGCGATCACGTCGTCCGCCTCCCACCCCTCGAACTCGAGGTTCCGGTAGCCGAAGGCCTCGACGATCGGCCTGAAGTGCGGGAACTGCTCGCGGAGGAGGTCGGGCATCGCCCGGCGGTCGCGCTTGTAGTCCTCCGAGATGGCGGCGCGGTGCACGGCGCGCGTGTCCCACGCGACGGCGACGCCCTTCGGGCGATAGTCGGCGAGCAGCTTGAAGAGCATGTTCGTGAAGCCGAGCAAGGCGTTCGTCGGGAAGCCGTCGCTCGTGGCGAGCTCCTCCGGGAGCGCGAAGAACGCGCGGTAGGCGAGGTTGTTGCCGTCGACCAGGAAGAGCTCGGAGTCGCGCGCGGGCCCGTCGTCGAGCTGCAGTTCCTGGCCGGTGAGCGTCTTCGGCATGAGTCCAAGCTATCGTCTCGCGCCGATGGCGCGGCTCGAGGTTCGTCCATTTTCCGCGAGTTCGTCGAGGCGGCCGGGGAGCTCTGGCGGCGCGGCACCGTGCTCACCGCGACAGCCGAGCCCTTGCTTGCCGCCGAGTACGAGGATCCTGGCGCGCCTCGGCGAGGTCGAGGCGCTGGCGGCCGGTGACGGCGCTCGGGACGGTCGCGCTCGCGGCGACCGCGTCGTCGGCTTCCTGATCGGCGCGCCGCGCGACGACGCGATCTGGGGCCCGAACGTCTGGGTCGAGTCTGCCGGGCACGCCGTGGAGGAGGCGAGGATCTCCGTGACGCTCTATGCCGCCGCGCTGCCCGCTGGTTCGACGAGGGCCGCGCGGCACTACGCGCTCGTGCCTGGATCGACGCCGGCTGGTCGGACGCATGGTTACGCACCTCGTTCGGGCAGCAGCACGCGCCGGCATCCGCGAGGTGCCCGGGTCGCTGGCCGGACGGGCGTGCGATCCGGCGCCGAGCCGCGGGACGTCGACGCGCTCGTCGCGCTGACGCCGCTCCTCGCGACCACCAGGTGGCGTCGCCGGTCTGTCGCGGGCTCGCCGCCCCGAACCGGGAGGCGTTGCACGAGGGCTGCGCGCCGAGTTCCTCGCCGAGGAGGGCACGGTCGGCGACCTCGCGCGAGCGCGGCGAGGAGGTCGTCGGCGCTTCGTGGCGCTGCACGCCGGGCGATCGAACAAGGCGTCGCGCACCTCCCGGTCGCCGCGACGCAGCCGCGACGTCCGCGGCCTCGGCATCGGCTCCGCGCTCGCACGACGGCACCTTCGCTCGGCGCACGAGCCGACGGCCACGCGACGATCGTCACCGACTGGCGCGTCACGAACCTGCTCGCGTCGCGTTTCTGGCTCGCCCGTGGCTTCGTGCCTACGCATTTCCGGCTTCGCCGGTACGTGCGCCATTCGCCTACGTGAAGCGCGTCGCGATGCTCTCGGGCTCGCGGGTGTCGGTGGTCACCGCGCCCGACGACGCGCTCCTGCTCCGGCCCCCGCTGCCGCAGGAGGCGATCGCAGACGTCGGTGCGGCGGTGCGCGACTCCCTGCGCTTCCCGCTGTCAGGCCCACCGCTCGAGGCGCTCTCGACCCGGGGCGGGACGGCGACGCTCGTCGTCGAGCCGCGCGCGCTTCCACTCCCGGGAGCGCCGGTCGATCCCCGCCGGGCGGCGCTCGAGGCGACGATCGGCGAGCTCGAGCGGCTCGGCGTGCCGTCGCGGCGGCAAACGCTGCTCGTTGCCGGCGGCCTCGGTCGGCGCGCCGGCAACCGCGAGCTCGAGGCCCTCCTGGCGCCGGCCGCAGCCCGCGCGTTTCGCGGGCGCGTCGAGGTCCACGACGCGGAGTCGGACGAGCTCGTGACGGTGGGAGAGTCCGGCCGCACGGAACTCCGCGTCCACCCGCTGCTCGTCGAGACGGACCTCGTTCTCACCATCACCGCGGCGGAGACGGTGCTGCACGGCGGCCCCGGGGCGCTCGTCGGCGCGGCGAGCACGCAGGTCGTGCGCGGCGCCGGCGCCTACTCGCTGCTCGAGACGGCGGCCTCGCGCGGCTGGCAGATCGCGGTCGCGCTCGAGCGGGCCTTGGCGACCCGCGTGCCGGTCCTCGGAACCTCGCTCGTGCTCAACCCGCCACGCCTGACGGGACGGCTGCGCGGCTACCCCTACGACGACGGCGCGATCGAGACCCTCGTCCGGTCGCCGGTGCGGCGACTCGCGCTGCTGCCCGGAGCCGTGCGCCGCCGGATCCTGCAGGGGCTCGCGCGCGAGGTCACTGCCGCGGCGGCGTTTGCGGGGCCGCCCTCGGTCGCCCACGCGGAAGCGCTCGTCCGCGGGGTCGCGCGCCGCTCGGCACGGGTCGAGGAGCCGCTGGACGCGCTCGTGATCGGCATGCCGTGGGAGCACCATCACCAGCCGCGCGAGCGGCTCAACCCGATCACCGTCGCCGCGATCGCCCTCGGCCTCGTCCTCCGGCTCTGGCGCGAGGCCTTCCCGATCCGCGAGGGCGGCACGGCGATCGTGCTGCACGGGCTCTCGCGCCATTTCGAGCACACGACTCAGGATCCGTACCGGGCGCTCTTCCACGAGCTCCGCGAGGGGCGGAGCGCGCTCGAGCTCAGAGCGTCCGAGCGGGCCGCCGCGAGCGACGCGCGCGCTCTCCAGGCCTACCGGTCAGGCCGGGCGCCGCACCCTCTGCTGCCCTACGTCGACTGGGAGTCGTGTGGGCCGGCGTTCGACCAGCTCGGCGCGGTCGTCGTCGCCGGCTGCCGGGACCACCAGGCAGCGCGGACGCTCGGCTTCGTGCCGACGCACGGCATCGCGCCGGCGCTCGAGATGGCCCACGGCCGGGCCGGCGGCCGGGCGAAGCTCGGGCTCCTGCTCGGCCCGCCCTACTTCCCGCTCGAGGTCGGCGCCGCCTAAACGGCGCTACTGGAACAAGAGCAGGAGCGCGTCAGTGGGCGCATAGTCGTCCGTCAACACCGGCACGTCCGCCGTCGGGATCAGGGTGTCGCGCCGGTCGAGGATCGGCTTCTCGAGGTCGGGCACGCTCGGAGTCTCGCGCCGGAGGGCCGCCCACCGGTCCGCGAGCTGGCGGCGGCCTGGCGCCGCCTTCTCTGTGGCGACCAGGATGAGGTTCCGGTACTGCTCGTCCCCCTGGTCGCCGGCCAGAATCGTCGGGTGCACCAGCACGGTGGGGAAGGCCGTGCGGTACGTCTTGTAGATCGAGCGGAACAGGCGTGAGCCCGGGCCCTCGATCGCGCCGATCGCGTTCGTGACCACGACGCCGCCCGGCGCGAGCCGCGTCTGCAGGAGCTCGAGGAACTCCTGCGTGACGAGATGGGCCGGGATCGCGTCGGCGAAGAACGCGTCGATCACGATCACGTCCCAGCGGCGTTCGTCGTCGGCGAGGAAGCGGCGTCCGTCCCCGACCTCGATCTTGAGGCGCGGATCCCGCGGCACGTTGAAGTAGCGGTAGGCGACGTCGACCACGACCGGATCGAGCTCGACCGCCTCGATCTGCAGCCGCGGGAAGTCGCGCCACAGCCGCTTCTCCGACGAGCCGGCGCCGAGGCCAACGAAGAGCACGTTTCGCGCGTCAGGGTTGTAGGCGATCCCGAGATGGAAGAAGTCGGTGTAGCGGTAGCGCGTCCGATACGGGTCGCGGAGGTACATCGCGCTCTGCAGCGAGTTGTCGAACCGGAGGTAGCGCGTCGTCTCGTCGTCGACGACGGCGAGCCGGTGGTAGCGCGTGTCCTCCGCGAAGACGACGTCGAGCCCCTGGGTCTCGACGACGGCGCTCGGATCGCGGGCGTCGACGTAGCCGTAGCCGCGCGTCCGGTAGAGCGGTGACCAGTTCTGCGCCGAGGTGGCCGTCAGCGGCTCGATGTGCTGGGACCCGAGCGAGACGGCGTACCCGCCGACGACGAGCGCGAGCACGAGGCCGGCTGCGGCGACGGCCGGCAGCCGACCGGCCACGCCCACGAGCGCAGCCGTGCCGAAGAGCGCCGCTGCGCCGAGCACGAAGAGCTGCTCGACGCCGAGCTCGGGAATCAGCCAGAACGCCGTGACGAACGTGCCGGCAATGCTGCCCGCGGTCGAGATCGCGAACGTCCGCCCCGCGGTCCGCCCCACCCGCGGCAGCGCCCGCACCTGCAGGCGCACCGCGATCGGGCCGACAGCCGAGAGCAGCACGCTCATCGGGCCGAAGAGGAGCACCGCGCAGAGGACCGGATCGAGCCGCGGCCCCGGATCCCAGGCGAGCACCCACTCGATCACGGGCCGGTCGACCAGGGGGATCGCCAGCACCGCAACGGCGCCTCCCACCACGACCGCGGCGAGCGAGAGCGGCGTGGGAAAGCGGTCGGCGAGCGCTCCCCCGAGCCAGTAGCCGATCGCAAGCCCGCCGAGGATGACGCCGATGATCGCCGCCCAGACGAAGAGCGAGTTGCCGAAGTAGGGCGCGAGCACGCGGCTCGCCGCCATCTCCACGCCGAGCAGCACTCCGCCGCAGAGGAAGACCGCCCCGAGCAGCCCCCATGTGCTCGCCCTTCGCGCCGGGGCGAGCGGGACGACGACCTCGCGTTCTGCCGGAGTGCGCGCCGGCTCGCTCATCGGTCAGCCCTCGCCGAGGTAGGTCTTCCGCACCTGCTCGTTGTCGCGCAGCTCCTTCGCCGCCCCCTCGAGCGCGATCCGGCCCGTCTCGAGCACGTAGCCGCGGCGCGCGACGTCGAGCGCCATCAACGCGTTCTGCTCGACGAGCAGGATCGGGGTTCCCTGCGCGTTGATCTCCTGCACGATCTCGAAGATCTTCTCGACGAAGATCGGGGCGAGGCCCATCGAGGGCTCGTCGAGCAGGAGCAGCTTCGGGTGGGCCATCAAGGCCCTTCCGATCGCAACCATCTGCTGCTCGCCGCCCGAGAGCGTTCCGGCCTTCTGGCTACGCCGTTCCGCCAGGCGCGGGAAGAGCTCGTAGACGCGCTCGAAGTCCTCGCTCAGCGACGAGCGGTCGGTGCGCTGGAAGGCGCCCATCTCCAGGTTCTCGTAGACGGACATGCGCGAGAACAGCCGCCGCCCCTCCGGTGACTGCGAGATGCCGGCCGCGACGATGTCGTGCGGCTTCTCGTTCGTGATGTCGCGCCCCGCGAAGCTGATCCGGCCGTTCCGCGGCCGGTTGAGGCCGTTGATCGAGCGCAGCGTCGTCGACTTGCCGGCGCCGTTGGCCCCGATCAGGGTCACGATCTCGCCATCGTGGACGCGCAGGGAGACGCCTTTCAGCGCGTGGATCGAGCCGTAATACGTGTGCACGTCGTTGAGCTCGAGGACAACGCCCGCGCCGCTCCCGCCCTGTCCGTTCCCCGCCGACTCACTCACCGGTCGCTCCCTTGCCGAGGTAGGCCTCGACCACCCGCTCGTCGCGCTGCACCTCCTGCGGGGTGCCCTCCGCGATCTTCTCGCCGTATTCGAGCACCGTCACGCGTTCGGAGACGCCCATCACGACCTTCATATCGTGCTCGATCAGCAGCACCGTCAGGCTGCGCTCGTCCCGCAGGCGGGAGACGAACCCGATGAAGTCGGCCGTCTCCTGGGGGTTCATGCCGGCGGTCGGCTCGTCGAGGAGCAGCAGCTTCGGATCGGTGCCGAGGGCGCGCGCCACCTCGAGGCGGCGCTGGTCACCGTACGGCAGGCTCGACGCGTAGGCGTCGTGGCGGGTACGGAGGCCCGAGTAGCGCAGCAGCTCCCGGCCGCGCTCTACCGCGTCACGCTCCTCGCGCCGGGTGCGCGGGTTGCGGAAGATGGCGCCGAACACACCCGCGTGCATCCGCGAGTGCATGCCGACCAGCACGTTCTCGAGCGCGGTCATCTGCGGGAAGAGCCGGATGTTCTGGAACGTCCGCCCGATGCCGAGCCTCGTGATGCTGTGCGGCGGCATCCCGGTGATGTCGGTGCCGTCGAAGAGGATCGTCCCCGCCGTGGGCTTGTAGACGCCGGTCAGCATGTTGAAGAAGGTCGTCTTCCCGGCGCCGTTCGGGCCGATCAGCGCCACGATCGAGCCGCGCGGGATCGTGAAGTCGACGTCGTTCGACGCGACGAGGCCGCCGAACTCCTTGCGAACCTGTCTTCGCGTCGAGCAGCAGGTCCTGCGCAGGCTCGACCGCGAGCGCGCTCATTGGCCGGCCCCGACGCTCATGCAGAGACGTCATACAGCGATTCGTCGTGGACGCCCTCCGCCATCTCCTTCCGGCGGCGGCGCTCGGGTATCAGCCCCGTCGGGCGTATCAGCATGACCAGCACGATGATCAGGCCGTAGACCAGGAAGTTGTACTTCGGCACGTCGATCGTCGTGTCGAAGAGCGGGTCGCTGACATTCACGCTGACCCAGTTCCCGAGCTTCGCGAGGCCCTCCTGATCGAGATAGGCGAGGAACAGCCCGCCGACGACGACGCCCCAGACCGAGCCCATCCCGCCGAGCACGACCATGCAGAGCAGGAACACCGAGAAGTTGAAGAAGAAATCGCTCGGGAACGCGCCGCTCTTGAACGTCGCGTAGTACGCGCCGGCCACGCCGCCGAAGAAGGCGCCGAGTGCATACGCCCACGTCTTGGTCTGCATGAGCGGGATCCCCATGGCGGCCGCGGCCGTCTCGTCCTCGCGGATCGCGATCCAGGCGCGCCCGAGCCGCGAGTCGCGCAGCCGCACCGAGCAGAAGATCGTGATCAACAACAGGGCCACCGCGACCCAGTAGAACCACCGGGCTCGGTCGAACGACTGCTGGAAGCTGGCGGGCAGGCCCAGCGACTCCCCGACCTCGCCGAAGCCCGGCGAGTCGATCGGGCTGATCCCGAAGCTGCCGTTCGTCAAGTTGAAGCCGCCGAAGCTGTCGCCGTTCCGGACGACCTGCGGGATGATCTCGCCGAACCCGAGCGTGACGATCGCGAGGTAGTCGCCGCGCAGACGGAGCGTCGGCAGGCCGATCAGGATGCCCGCCAGGGCCGTCAGCCCACCGGCGATCAGAAGGACGAGCCAGATCGAGAGGTGGATGCCGACTGCATCCGAGTTGAGCCCGACCGAGCCGAGATGGAAGCTCGTCTGACTGAAGTGCAGCGAGGCGAACCACGCCGCGGTGTACGCGCCGACCGCATAGAAGGCGACATAGCCGAGGTCGAGCAGGCCCGCGTAGCCGACGACGATGTTCAGGCCGACCGCCATCATCGTGAAGACGAGCATGATCACCATCGTTCCCACGGCGGGGAACGCGCCCGGAAGGCTGCTGGCGTAGTACGGGTAGAGAAACGCGAGCACAGCGAGCACGAGCGGCACAAAGCCCACCTGCACCCAGTGCGGCAGCTGGTTCCACCGCGCGCGCAGCGGCTCCAGGCGGGAGGCGTCGTCAGCGGCGCTCGGATGCGCGCGAGTGCGGTACCTCATTGGCCCTCCGGTGTCCTTTCGCCGAGGATCCCCTCGGGTCGGAAGACGAGGATTGCGATCAGGAGCCCGAAGACCATCGAGCGCGTCCAGTCGCTCCCGGGCGTCATCCAGTCGAGGCCCTCGTTGAATGCCTCGATCAACCCGATCGTGAGCCCGCCGACGAGGGCGCCGGTCATGTTCCCGATGCCGCCGAGCACCGCCGCGGTGAAAGCGATCAGGCCGAGCTGAAAGCCCTGGTCGTAGCGGATCGTCGTGAAGTTGAGGAGGAAGAGCAGCCCCGCCGCGCCCGCCAGCCCGCCCGCGAGGATGAACGTGAACGAGATCGTGCGGTTGACGTTGACGCCCATCATCGCCGCCGCCTCGGGATCCTGCGAAGTCGCCCGCATAGCCTTCCCCTGCCTCGTCGAGGTGACGAGGTAGGTGAGGGCGAGCAGCACCGGCAGCGTGATCAGGAGCACGGCGATCTTGTTCCACTGGAAGTTGACGTCGCCGATCGAGAACGCGACCGAGTTCGGCACGAGGCGAGGCACGGACGTGAAGTTCACGCCCCAGAAGATCAGCCCGACGTTCTGGAGGATGAACGACATGCCCACCGCGGTGATCAGCGGCGCGAGGCGCGGTGCGTGGCGGAGCCGGCGATAGGCGACGAGCTCGATTCCGGCGTTGAGGGTGGCGGAGAAGGCCATCGCGATCGCGAGCGTCGCAGCGATCCCCAGGACGATCACGGCTGCGGAGTCTGCGGTGGAGAGGTCGAAGACCGTGAGGATCATCGTGCTCGCGAGCAGCCCGCCTAGCGCGAACACGTCGCCGTGGGCGAAGTTGATCAGCTGCAGGATGCCGTAGACGAGCGTGTAGCCGAGCGCGATCAGTCCGTAGACGGCCCCGTTCGTGGTCCCGATCAGGAGGATGTTGAAGAACCTGGTCGGGTCTTGAACGAGGTTCACGACCGCCCAGACGCCGAGGAGGGCGAGGGCGATGCGCCCGATCGCGGAGACGAGGTTCCGCGGCCAGAGCGCGCGCAGCCGGTCGAGCGGCAGGATCTCGGTGCGGGCGGTCGAGTTGATCTGGCGATCCTATGACGTCCGGGGGAGGGCGTCAGCCCTCCCCCGAACAGTTGTCGCTGCGGCGTGCGGTCCTACGTCCCGCGGGCCGCCTCGACGTTCTCGGGCTTCGGCGAGAGCGTCGTCTCGGTCTCGAGCTTGGTGGTCGCCCTGTAGACGGTGAAGCCGACGACGGCGCCGCCTGCCTGCGCCGGATCGCCGTTCTCGTTGATCTCGAAGCTGCCGAGCAGGCCGTCCGTGACCTCGGCGTTGAACATCGCCTCGATCACGCTCGCGCGCGTGCCGTCGGAGGCCTCGATCGCGTCGAGCACGATCCTGGCTGCCTGCGCGCCGTAGATCGCGTACGGGTCGATCGGCTTGCCGCCGAGGCGCGGCTCGAACTCCTCGGCGAAGGTCGCACCTTCGCCCTTGAACTCGTCGATGGGCACGCCGGCGACGCTGAGGAACATCCCGGCGGCCGACTCGCCGGCCTCGTCGATCGTCTGCTGGGTCGTGAACCCGTCCGGCGCGAACAGCTTGACTGCCCCGTCGTTCGGGCCGAGCACGGCCACCTTGTCCTTGATCACCTGGGCGCCGTTCTCGTCGATCAGGCCGCCGAGGAAGACGGCGTCTGCGCCGGTGCCCTTGATCTGGTTGAACAGGGCCTCGTAGCTCGGGGTCTTCGGATCCCAGGCGGCGAACCCGGCGATCTCGATGCCGAGGTGCTCGGCTGCGTTGCGGAGGTTCGTCGCGACGCCGAGGCCGTACGCCTCCTTGTCGTTCAGGACGAAGACGCTCTTGACGCCCTGCGACTTCATGAATTCGGCCACGGCCGCACCCTGGTAGGCATCGTGCGCGACGACGCGCGCGTAGTTGCGCGACCCGGTCGGGTAGTACTTGTCGGGCTCGGTGCTGTCACAGCCCGGCCCGCCCTCGGTGATGCAGACGTACGTGTTCGCCGGAGACATCATCGCGACGCCGCCGCCGGGCGCGTTGTTCAGCACCGGGATCACGATCTGCGCACACCCGGAGTTGAACGTGCCGATGACGGCGATGACCTTCTCGTTCCCGGCATAGGCCTGGGCGTTCGTCGAGCACTTACCGGAGTCCCACTTGCCTGCCTGAGCGGTCGCGTCGTCGCACGACTGGTACGCGATGTTGTGGTCGCCGGCCTTCCAATCCTGCTGCTCGAGGAGGTAGCGAATCGCCTCGACGATCTGAATCGTCTGGGTTCGGGACGAGCCCTGGAGCGGGAAGTCCGAGGCGAGCAGGACGTCGGGCTCACCTTCGCCCTCGTACTCGACCGCCGTGCACGACGACGACGGCAGCGCCTCGATGTCGCCCGTGTCGCCGCCCGATTCCTCTGTCGTATCGCCCGATGCTTCGTCGTCGTCGCCCCCGCAGCCGGCCGCGGCGATCGCGAGCACGGCAACGAGCAGGGCGAGAATGGCTAGCAAGCCACGCTTTCTGAACATCAAGTGCGCTCCTCCTCCTCAACCTGAGTGACGTTTTGGCCGCTGAAGATTCGAGCCGCCGACACCGAGACCTGCAGCGGGAAGCGGGAAGTATGGCGCAAACGATGCCGCGGGCAACTTTGAGCGCGCGTTAAGCCCCTGTCAGGAGCTCGAGAGGCCCGCGGATACCATCCGCTCGAGCCGAAGTGGCGGAACTGGTAGACGCGCCGGACTCAAAATCCGGTGCCCTCCGGGGCGTGTGGGTTCGATTCCCACCTTCGGCATACGGACCGTCCCGACGCCTGCGGCGAGGGGAGGGCGCACGCCGTCCCCTCGCCGCTCGGTGTCTGTTCCTTACGTCGGCTGAACGCCGCCGTCGCGGCGTCGGGCGAAGGCCGCTGCAGCGATGAGCAGCGCAACGCCGCCCACCGCGGCTCCCGTGACCGCCGCCGTTCCGGCGTCCATCGTCGGGAGATCGAACGCGGTGTCGCCGCCGCTGGTCGGCTGCGGCTCGATGCCGCGGGCCGTCAGCGATGCCTCGTCGTGGACCGCAGCGACCGGCTCCACGATCCCGCGCTGGACGAGAGTCGCCTCGTCGTGCACGGCCGGAGCCGGATCGATGCCGCGTGCGGCGAGGGTCGCCTCGTCGTGCGTGCCGGGCTGCGCAATACCGCGGGCGGTCAGCGACGCCTCGTCGTGCACGGCGTGACGCCCTCCGACTCGATCCCGCGGCCGTGAACCGCCTCGTCGTGGACGGCAGTCACGCCCACCGACTCGATCCCGCGAGCGGCGAGACCAGCCTCGTCGTGCACGGCTGCTACGCCCACCGACTCGATCCCGCGGGCCGTGAGACCCGCCTCGTCATGCACGGGCGTGGCTTCGATCCCGCGTTCCGTGAGTCCGGCCTCGTCGTGGATGGCGGTCACCGCCGGCTGTGCGCCGGTGGCACCCGAGGCATCCAACGCCGCGGCCGCGTTCGACGCGGACGTCGCCGCCGCCGCCGCGGTTGCGGCCGCCACGGTCAGCACGAGCGCCCGGTCCCTGAGCCCGTGGGCCTCGACGTCGTCGATCGCCCGCTCCAGCTCCGCCTGCTGGAACATGAGCCTGATCGCGTCGCCGTCGGACTGCGTGAGCAGCCGCTCGAGGTCCGCGCGATCCCACGCAACGCTGACCTCGTACCTGTCGTCGCCGGGACGGACGAGCTCGAGGAAGAGCTCCGGCGGCTCGGTGGAGCCGAGTGCCTCCTCGACCTCCGCCCGGCTGATCGTCGCCGAGATTGCAGCAAGCTCGGCGTCGAGGTCGTCGGGTGCAACGAGCGTCGCGGTGGTGCTCGTCATCTCCATCCGGACTCCCTTCTCTTGGCGCCCCGGGGGCGGGACGCATCCATCACCAGACGCGAGAGCGGGGCTGGATCTTCCCACTCGGCGAGCAGCACCTTTCATCGTCGCACGCGGGCACTAACCTCACAAGAGTCGCCACGAGCGACGGGCGACCGGCCGACGCGGCAGACTGCGCCTCGTGGCCACGCGCATCGGCATCCTCACGGGCGGAGGCGATTGCCCCGGTCTGAACGCGGTCATCCGGGCCGTGTCGCGGCGATCGTTCGACCGCGGCTGGGAGGTCGTCGGCGTGCGCGAGGGCTGGCGTGGGCTCGTCGAGGGGATCGTCGAGCCGCTCGGCCGGCGGGAGATCTCCGGGATCCTCCCTCGCGGCGGCACGATCCTCGGGACGACCCGGACGAACCCCTACAAGGTCGACGGCGGTGTCGAGCGGGTGCTCGAGAACTTCGAGCGCGAAGGGCTCGATGCGCTGGTCGCGATCGGCGGCGAGGACACGCTGGGCGTCGCCGCGCGGCTCTACGCGGAGCACGCGTTCCCGGTGGTCGGCGTCCCGAAGACGATCGACAACGACCTGAACGCGACGGACTACACGTTCGGCTTCGACACGGCGGTCACGGTCGCGACCGAAGCGATCGACCGGCTGCACACGACGGCCGAGTCGCATAACCGCGTCATGGTCGTCGAGGTGATGGGCCGCCACACCGGGTGGATCGCAGTGCACAGCGGCATCGCGGGCGGCGCCGACGTGATCCTGATCCCCGAGCAGCCGGTCACGGTCGAGGAGGCCTGCCGGCAGGTGCAGAAGCGCCACGATGCCGGTAAGGACTTCTCGATCGTCGTCGTCAGCGAGGGCTACGAGCTCACGTACGAGTCCGGAGAACGGCGCATGGTGGCCGGTGAGGCACGCGAGACGGATCAGTTCGGCCACGTCGTCCTGGGCGGGGTCGGTGATGCGCTCTCGCACGAGATCGAGCAGCGAACGGGCTTCGAGACGCGGGTCACGGTGCTCGGCCACGTCCAGCGCGGCGGAACGCCGACCCCGCGCGACCGGGTGCTCGCGACGCGCTACGGGCTGAAGGCGGCCGATCTCGTCTACGAGGGCGGGTTCGGGCAAATGGCGGCGCTCCACGGCGACGCGATCGTCGCCGTCGCGCTGTCGGAAGCGACCGCGGAGCTGAAGACGGTGCCGGCGCACTGGTACGAGACGGCCCGCGCCTTCTTCGGCTAGAGCCTGTACACCGCGACCCAGGGTCCGGCGAGGTCGCCGCCAGCGTCGAGGCGGAGGACGCGCGTCGTGCCGGACTCGAGCTCGCGGTAGAGCCTCGCCTCCTGCGGGTACTCCTCGGCCGCCGCGAGTACCCGGTCGGCGACCGCGCCGGTAACGAGCACGTACTCGACGCCGCGGCCGCGCAGGACGGCCAGATCGCGCTCGGGATCCGTCGGCCGGCCGGGGCCGGGGAGCTCGAGCGGAAGCGTCGGCCGCGGCGCGACCGGCGGCGTCGACGGGTCGACCGCGACGAGCGAGCCGGACGGGACGTTCTCCTCGATCCAGGCGTGCGCGACGACCCGCGTGTCGGTCCGCGTCAACTCCCTGACGTCGCCGACCGACCAGAAGAGTGGCACGAGCAGGAGCACGAGCGCCACCGGCACCAGTGGCCGGATGCGCCCCGCAAGCGCCCCGAGCACGGGCACGAGCGGCAGCACGTAGCGGCCGAAGTGCGCGTTGACCGCCAGCAACTGGGCGAAGTAGACGAGGGCGAACGAGGCGAGCACGAGATCCGCGCGCCTGGCCGAACGCTTGTGTTCCAGGAACACAAAGTCTCGAACCCGGCCCCTGAACCCTTTGTCCAAGCCGCGTCCGAGAGAGCTTGTGTTCCTGGAACACAATGTTCGCCAGCGCGAGCGCGAGGCCCGCGAGCGCGACGAGGAGGAAGGGGCCGAGGCTCTCCCAGAGGCGGTCGAGGAACGCGATCGGGGTCGGGTGGTCGTGCTCGAAGCCGAGCCAGCCCGCGCGCGCGAGGCGCTGCACGCGCGAGATGTCGTCCCACGCCTCGCCGGCGTGCAGCACGACGAACGGGCTCGTCACGACGAAGGCCGCGACGGCGAGCCCGCCGGCGACAGCAAGACGGCGCCACTGCCGCCAGCCCGCGAGGAGGAGCGGCACGGCGAGGTAGACGGCGGGGTACTTCGCGGAGACGGCAAGGCCGGCCGCGAGGCCGGCCCACTCGAGCCGGTCGACGAGGAGGAGTGCGAGCGTCACGGTGACGCCGAGGGTCAGCAGGACATCCGTCACCGCCATGTGCGAGTACGCCACATGCACCGTCGCGACCGCACAGGCGGCGCCCGCCACGAGCCCCGCGGCCTCGCCGTAGGCGGCGCGCCCGAGCCACCACGACGCCGCCACGCCCGCGATCCCGACGGCAGCGGCGACGGCCCGCGCGGCTCCGTACGAGGGCTCCGCGAAGAACGCCTCGAACGGCGCGAGCACGTAGAACAGCAGGCTCGGATAGTCGTACCAACCGGGGTCGAGGCCGTCGCCCTGGCCGATCGCCCACGCGCGCGGGACGATCGACTCCTCGTCGGGATTCAGCAGCGGGAACGGGAGCCCGTACCGCAGCCCCGGCAAGCGCAGCGCCGCCGCCAGCGCGAGCAGGCCGGCGGGTACGAGCCAGCGGCGGTCAGGCCGCGGAAGCGCGGGCACCGATGAGGACGGCGTCGCAGCCGGCCCGCTCGAGCTCGGCCAGCTCGTCGTCCGCCGGCTCCCACAGCGCGCCGATCGCCAGCTTCCCGGCGGGGACGTCCGCGAGCAGCTCGAGCACCGGCGCGACCCCGTCGTCTCCCGGAGCGAGCAGCAGGATCTCGGGATCGTGGCGCTCGAGCACCTCCTCGAGCTCCTCGTCGCTCGTGACGTTGAAGACCAGCTCGACTTCGCCGGCAGGCGCCGGCGCACCGATCGCAACGACGCAGGCGTCGGCGACGCCGTGCGTGTCGTCGCCGAAGACGATCAGCGGGACGGTCGTCGCCGCGCGCACCGGGCGGGCATCGCCGCCCTTGAGCCCGAGCACGACCGCCTTGGCCCCGGCCTTCTCCGCCTCCGCCGCGGACTCCGCACCGTCGACCTCGACGATCAGGGAGATCCCGTCACCCTCGGAGATGGCTTGACTCAAACGTCTCGGGGTGGCCACGCGCGCCCAAACTAACACTCCCGCGCCTAACACGAGCTTAACCAGCAGCGGGTACGTTCCTGCGCGTGCGCCCCCGCCTCCTCGGGCTTCTGCTCGTCGCCGCGCTCGCAGGAGGCACGGTCGCGGGAGCCACGCCGGTGGCGAGCATCGTCGGGACGGCGCGCGCCGATGAGCTGGTGGGCCGAACGGGCCCCGACACGATCTCGGCCGGCCGCGGGAACGATCGCATCGCGGCTGAGTACGACAGCGGCGTCGACCGGATCACCTGTGGCCCCGGCCGCGACATCCTCGTGGCGGATCCGCAGGATCGCGTCGACCGCGATTGCGAGGTCGTCAGCCGCCGGCTGTCGCGCGACCTCTACACCGACCCGGTCGCGCAACACGAGACCGAGGCCGAGCCGGACAGCTTCACGGTCGGCGCCACGACCGTGACCACGTTCCAGGTGGGCCGGATGGAACGCGGCGGCGCGACGAACCTCGGCTTCGCGACGTCGAAGGACGGCGGTCGCACCTGGCGGCGCGGCCTGCTGCCGCGCTTGACCAAGGCGTCGGTGCCCGCCGGGCCTGCCGACCGGGCCAGCGATCCCGTCGTCAGCTACAGCGTGCGGCACGGCGTGTGGCTGATCTCGGGGCTCGCGATCCAGAACGGGATCGCCACCCGCCTGACGATCCAGCGGTCGAGCGACGGGCTCACCTGGAGTGCGCCGGTCGATGCGGCGATCGCCCAGACCGCCGAGCTGGCGTTCGACAAGCAGTGGCTGACCTGCGACAACGGCGTCGCGAGCCCGTTCCGCGGCCGCTGCTACCTGGCCTACACCGATCTCCAGCCGAGCGGCGAGATCTTCGCGCTGCAGCGGTCGGACGACGGCGGGCTGACCTGGTCGCCGCCGGTGACGTACCCGGTCAACGTGACCGGCGTGATCCCGGTCGTGCAGCCGAACGGTCGGCTCGTCATCAGCTCGTGGTCGCAGCCCATGCAGGCGATCGTCGCGCTCTCCTCCGCCGACGGCGGCCAGACGCTGATCGCTCCCGTGCGGGTCAGCGACCTGCAGACGCGGAACGCACAGCCCTTCCGTGCGCCGCCCCTGATCGCCTCGGAGCTCGACCGGGGCGGCGGCATCCTGGTGACCTGGCAGGACTGCAGGTTCCGGCCGGCCTGCACCGAGAACGACGTCGTACTGGCGCGCTCGGCAGACGGTGTCACGTGGGCGGCGCCGCGCCGAGTGACCTCCGGCCGCAACGCGGTCATGCCGACGATCGGCGTCGACCCTGCGAGCGGCCGGCTGGCGATCCTCTACTACGCCCTCTTCGGCTCGAGCGCCGACGTCGAGCTCGTCACCTCTGCCGACGGCGTTCGCTGGTCGGCTCCGCAGCGCCTGAACGCGCGGCGGATGTCGTTCGACTGGATGCCCCAGACGACGCTCGGCCGCATGCTCGCCGACTACATCGCCGTCACCTGGTCGCGCGGCCGGCCGGTGGCGGTGTACGCCCACGCCTCACCGCCGCGAAACGGCGAGCTGCGGACGGCGATCTACGCGACCGACCGCTGACGCAAGAGGAAGGAGGAGATTGCGGCGATCGTCTCCCGCGGCGCATCCGCGAGCACGTCGTGGCCCGAGTCGGCCTCGACGACGTCGGCGGCAGGCACAGCGCCCCGGAAGCGTTCGAGCGCGCGGCGGCCGTGCTCGGTGCCGATCGTGTCCGAGGCGACGATGAGCAGGATCGGCAGCGTCGAGGCCGCCAAGGCGCTCCAGAGTCGCGCTCGGAGGCTCCGCCATGACTCCGTAGTACGCAGCGGCGAAAGCCTCGGGCCGACGACCGGGACGATCTCGCCGTCCTCCTCCCGCATGCCGGCTCGGCTGCGCTGCTCGAGCTCATGCCGCCACGCACGGGCGCGAGGCTTGAAGAACGTCGAAGCACTCCTCCCAGCTCGACCAGCGCGTGTCCCTCGCTTCTGCGCTGACGCCTCGCCGACACCGCTTCGAAGTCGAGCGCCTCGAAGCCGGGCCGATCCTGCGCGTCCGTGTAACCGGCGTCGAGCAACACGAGCGCCTCGAGCCTCTCCGGCGCGAGGACTCCGACGTGGCACCCGATCGTGGCGCCCCACGAGTAGCCGACGAATACCGCGCGTTCGAACTTCAGAGCATCGAGGAGCGCGACGACGGACTCGCGAGCGCCGACGGCAGGTACTGCTCCGGCGGCAACAGCCGGCGTCTCCCACCCGGCGGCGAGATCAGCCAGGACCCTCCGATTCCGGTCGCGGCGGCGAGCGACGGGCCCGTACTCGTCGAGCATCGCGTGCGCCGGGATCTGAAGCCCCGGCCAGAAGACCAGCGCGGGCGCGTCCGCCTCGCCCCACTCGCGATAGTTCAGCGAGCCGGCTACTGGCCGACCGGGTGCCAGACTGTCTTCAGCTCGAGGAAGCTCGCGATCGCCCAGGGAGTCTGCTCATCGGCGGTGCCGTGGACGACGCGCTTGACGTTGTCCGCGGCGAGGCGCTCGAGCTCGGGGGTCAGGCCGTCGGCGCCGGTGACGTCGAGCGCGTTCACGTCCATGTGGCCGGCGAGGATCGGGGCGATCTCGTCGCGGAAGCCGGTGAGGACGTTGACGACGCCGCCGGGCACGTCGGACGTCGCGATCGCCTCCGCGAGCTCGATCGCCGCGAGCGGCTTGGACTCCGAGGCGAGGACGACGATTGCGTTGCCACCGACGAGCGCGGGCGCGACGCGGGAGAGGAGGCCACCGAGCGCCGGCTCCTCCGGCGCCAGGATGGCGACGACGCCGGTCGGCTCGGGCACCGTGAAGTTGAAGTACGGACCGGCGACGGGGTTCGAGGAGCCGATCACCTGGGCGAGCTTGTCGGCCCAGCCCGCGTACCAGACGACACGGTCGACCGCCGCCTCGACCTCCTTCTTGCCGGAGCAGACGGCGGCGAGGTCGCTCGCGCGCGTCTCCATCATCTCCGCGAGCCGGTAGAGCACCTGGCCGCGGTTGTACGCGGTCGCGGCCGCCCAGCCCGACTGCGCGCCCCGCGCCGCCCGGACGGCGTCGCGCGCATCCTTGCGCGAGGCGCGGGCGACGTTCTGCCCCTCCGCCTCGTACGTGCGACCGGACTCCGAGCGGGGGAAGTCGCCGCCGATGAAGAGCTTGTAGGTCTTCTTGACGGGGAGCCGGGTCAATCGAACCTCAGATACGGCTCGAGGCCGTGGCGGCCGCCCTCGCGCCCGAAGCCGGACTCCTTGTAGCCGCCGAACGGCGATGCCGGATCGAAGCGGTTGAACGTGTTTGCCCAGACGACGCCGGCGCGCAGCCGCTGCGACATCCAGAGGATGCGCGACCCCTTCTCCGTCCACACGCCGGCCGAGAGGCCGTACGGCGTGTTGTTCGCCTTCTCGACGGCCTCTTCAGGAGTTCGGAACGTCAACACCGACAGAACCGGCCCGAAGATCTCCTCCTGCGCGATCCGGTAGCTCTGCGCCACGTTCGTGAACACCGTCGGCACGAACCAGTAGCCCTTCTCGGGCAGCCGGCAGGGTGGCTGGTAGATCTCCGCGCCCTCCTGCTTCCCCGATTCGACGAGCTCGGTGATCTTGTCGAGCTGCATCTTCGAGTTGATCGCGCCGATGTCCGTGTTCTTGTCGAGCGGATCGCCGAGGCGCAGCGTCTGCAGACGACGCTTCAGCTTCGCGATCGTCTGCTCGTAGATCGACTCCTGCACGAGCAGGCGCGAACCGGCGCAGCACACGTGACCCTGGTTGAAGTAGATGCCGTTGACGATCCCCTCGATCGCCCCGTCGAGGGCGGCGTCGTCGAAGATGATGTTGGCGGCCTTGCCGCCGAGCTCGAGCGTGAGCTTCTTCCCGGTGCCTGCGAGCTCGCGCTGGATCGCCTTGCCGACCTCGGTCGAGCCGGTGAACGCGATCTTGTCCACGTCCGGGTGCGTGACGAGCGCGGCGCCGGTCGAGCCGTCGCCCGTGACGATGTTGACGACGCCGGGCGGCAGCTCCGCCTGGCGACACACGTCGGCGAACAGGAGCGCCGTCAGCGGCGTCGTCTCGGCCGGCTTCAGCACGACGGTGTTGCCGGCCGCGAGCGCCGGCGCGATCTTCCACGCGAGCATCAGGAGCGGGAAGTTCCACGGGATGATCTGGCCGGCGACGCCGAGCGGCTTCGGCTTGCGATTTGGGAAGGCGTACTCGAGCTTGTCCGCCCAGCCGGCGTAGTAGAAGAAGTGCGCCGCCGCCAGCGGCAGGTCGACGTCGCGGCTCTCGCGGATCGGCTTGCCGCCGTCGAGGCTCTCGAGCACTGCGAGCTCGCGCGAGCGCTCCTGGATGATCCGTGCGATCCGGAAGAGGTACTTCGCCCGCTCCGACGCCGCCAGGTCCGACCAGCCGTTTGCGTACGCAGCGCGGGCCGCCTCGACCGCCGCGCCGACGTCCTCCGGGCCGGCCTGGGCGACCTCGGCCAGCTGCTCCTCCGTCGAGGGCGAGATCGTCGGGAACCACTGCTGCGACCGCGGCTCGACGAGCTCGCCGCCGATGAAGAGCCCGTAGCGCTCCTCGAGCCGGACGATGTCGCGCGCCTCCGGCGCCGGCGCGTACTCCCAGTCGGTCAGCGCGGGCGTCGTCGGCTTGTGGTGCTCGACGGCCATCAGTCGAGCGTGAAGTAGTCGGGGGACTGGTAGCGGCCGGTCTTCTGCTTGCGGATCTGCATCAGTACGTCGTTCAGGAGCGACGAGGCGCCGAAGCGGAACAGATCCGGCGTCATCCACTCCAGGCCGAGCGTCTCGTGGAGGACGACGAGGTACTGGATCGCCTGCTTCGCGGTGCGAATCCCGCCCGCAGGCTTCATCCCGACCACGCGACCTGTCTCCTCGTGGACGTCGCGGATCGCCTCGAGCATGCACAGCGTCACGGGCAGCGTCGCCGCGGGATTGACCTTGCCGGTCGAGGTCTTGATGAAGTCGGCGCCGGCGGCCATCGCGAGCAGCGAGGCGCGGCGGACGTTGTCGTAGGTGCCGAGCTCGCCCGTCTCGAGAATCACCTTGAGGTGGACCGGCCCACACGCCTCCTTCACCTTCACGATCTCGTCGTAGACCTTGGCGTAGCGGCCGGAGAGGAACGCGCCGCGGTCGATCACCATGTCGACCTCGTCCGCGCCGAGCTCGACGACCTCCCGCACCTCCTGCACCTTGACGTCGAGCGGCGCCTGCCCCGACGGGAAGTACGTCGCGACCGACGCCACCTTCACGCCGGATCCCTCGAGGCGCTGCTTCGCGACGGAAACCAGGTTCGGATAGACGCATACCGCCGCCACGGACGGCACCGAGGTGTCGACCGGGTCGGGCCGGATCGCCTTCGAGCAGAGCGCCGCGACCTTGCCGGGCGTGTCTGCGCCTTCGAGCGTCGTCAGGTCCATCATCCGCACGGCGAGCTCGAATGCCTGGAGCTTCGACTCGCGCTTGATCGAGCGCTTCGCGAGCGTGCCGGCGCGCTCCTCGAGCGCGACCGCGTCGACGGCGCCGATCCGCGGCAGCCTCGGCTCGAGCGGCAGCTCGAATCCGCGCGGCAGTGCTGGCGCCTGGGCCATGGTGTCAGTGTACGTCGGGGACTAGAACCGGCCGCGGCGGGAAGGACGGCACTATGAAGTGGCGTCGAGGTGGGTCGGGCCAGATCGAGGACCGCCGCGGCGCGGGAGGTGGCGGCGGCCTCGGAGGCGGCATGCCCTTCCCGATTCCGATGGGGAAGGCAGGCGGTGGCGGCCTGGCGCTGATCGTGCTCGTCGTCGCCTACCTCGTGTTCGGAGGTTTGCCCGGCGGCAGCGGCGGCGGCTTCGGCATCGATCCGGGCACTGGCGGCCTCGGTGCCGCGCCCGGAAGCGGCAGCGCGGTCGAGAACGCACCTGCGGACGACGACGAGCAGGAGGCCTTCGTCCGCTTCGTCACGGGTGAGATCGACGAGACCTGGCAGCGGATCTTCGCGGAGAGCGGGCAGACCTACCAGCAGCCGACGACCGTCCTCTACGAGCGAGCCGTGCAGACGAACGGCTGCGGCAGCGCGCCGTCCTCGGTGGGCCCGTTCTACTGCCCGGCCGACGGCAAGGTCTACGTCGACCTCTCGTTCTTCCGCGAGCTCTCTGAGCGCTTCGGCGCCCCTGGCGACTTCGCCCGCGCCTACGTCCTCGCCCACGAGGTGGGCCACCACGTCCAGAACCTGCTCGGCGTGAGCGAGGACGTGAACCGCGCGCAGCAGGAGGACCCGGAGAACGCGAACGAGCTCTCGGTGCGGCTCGAGCTCCAGGCCGACTGCCTCGCCGGCGTGTGGGCTCACTCCGCGTACAAGGAGCAGCTGCTCGAGAGCGGCGATCTCGAGGAGGGGCTGGCCGCGGCCGCGGCCGTCGGCGACGACCGCATCCAGGAGCAAGCCGGCGTCCGCGTCGACACCGAGTCGTGGACGCACGGGTCGTCCGAGCAGCGGCAGACGTGGTTCCGGAAGGGGTTCGACAGCGGCGACCCGACCGCCTGCGACACCTTCGAAGGCGACGTCTGACGGCGGGCGGGCCGCACGAGAGCAGCCCGCCCGCCTTCCCCCCTTTGGTCAGTCGTCGAGGTCGCGCGGGCCGCGGCTGGGCAGGCGTCCCCTGAGGAAGTGCTGCTTGCCGACGTCACGGGCGATCTGCGGGAAGTGCTTCGCTGTCTCGGTCATCGTCGTCCGGTAGTGGAGACCGCCCCAGACGCGGGCGTTCTCGACATCCGTGACGAGCTCGTCGAGGTTCTCGTAGGTGCGGGGCGGTCCGGCACCCACGGCGGTGCTCGAGATGACCAGCGGCACGTGCTTGGTGCCGAAGTAGTTGCGGAGCGACTCGGTCACGGCACCCGTGAAGCAGGCGTGGCCGGACGGGTACTCCGGGTGATTGCCGACGACCAGCGGCAGCCAGCCCGCCTCCGGCGATGTATCCGGGTTGCCGTCGGTGTCGGCCCGCTGGATCGCGTGGTTCGGGCGCCAGAAGGAGTAGTGGTACTTCGCCTCCCAGCACGCGATCATCGTGTCCGCCGTGGCGACGTTGACGTAACCCAGCAGTCGCGCCGACTCACGCAGATCCAGGCCACGACCGACCGCCAACTCACGCACGGTGCGGTTGAACTGGAAGAACGTCTGCTCGGTGTGGAAGCGCGCGGTCTCCGTCTGGAACGGCGTCCGCACCGCGCTGACCGCGCGGCCGTACGCCTGCACCTCCGCCACGTCCTCCGCATAGCGCTTGCTGGTCAGCTCCAGCGGTCCCTTCGGCCGATAGTCCGAGGGCGAACCGAACGTGAACGGCCGCACGAACGGCAGCTTGGGGTCGACCGGCGGCGTCGGCGCGATCGGTTCGAACACACCGGGACCGACCGGCTTCTGCACGTACGGGACGTTGTCGTCGAAGTGGTCGCCGGTCCTCATCGCGAGCATTCCCGCCGCCGCCGCCGTTCCGACAGCCTTCCCGGCATCCTTCGCCGGCCCATCTGGAATCGAGGCCATATAGGCGTCGTAAGCGGTCTTGACGGTTTCAGCCTGCGCCGGCACGCGCGCGACGAGGACGTCCCGCGCCGCCTGCGCCACCGCCGCATCCGCCGAGGCGCCGGGCGGGGCGGTCACGCCGGTCGCGAACGGCTTCAGCCCACCCTCGATGGCGGCGACGGCGTCGTACATGGCGCCGTGCACCATCCCGCCGAGTACCGCGCTGGCTGCGGGCGCACGGCCGACGACGATGGACGTGGCAGCGACGCCGCTCCAGTGGATGACGGCGTTCTCCGTCGGCGCTACGGTCGGCGCCGCCGACGGCCCGGTCGGCCCCAGGGCCAGGAGGACCGCGAGAGCAAGGGTGGTGGCGAAGCCGATACGGATCTTCAACATTTCTACTCCTCTCCGGACGAAGTTGCTCCGACCACGCGGACGGGCTCGAGCGTGGCCCGCTCGGCTGCGAGCGTCGCCTCCCGGCTCGACGGCGCGTCGAAGATGAAGAAGCAGATCTCGTCCTCGGGAACGTGAATTGATCGGTCGAAGCGAACGCGCGTCCCCTCACGCGTCAGCTCCTCTGCGACCGCGCGTGCTCGCCGATCGCGCGCGGTTTGCCCTCCGGCATCCCCGCGGGCTAGGTATGTCTCGACGAGAAAGCTCGGCACGTCCTCGACGCTAGAACCGCGGACCTGCCGCGGAAACGTCAGAACGTCTGAACTTTGCTCGCGAGCTCAGTTCGCGAGCGGACGCCCAGCTTGGCGTAGATGTGCGTGAGGTGGCTCGCGACGGTGCGCTCGCCGAGGAAGAGGGCGGCGGCGACCTCGCGGTTCGTGCGGCCCTCGGCGACGAGGGCGGCGACGCGGCGCTCGGCCGGCGTGAGCCCGTCCGCTCGTGTACGGCCGCCGACGCGGCCCAGCTCCAGACGGGACTTCTCGGCCCAGCCGGCGGCGCCGAGAGCCTCGAAGCCGGCGAGCGCCGCCTCGATCGCGTCCCGAGCCGGCCGCTTCTGCCGCGCCCGCCGCCTGACGACACCGAGAGCCAGGAGCGCACGGGCCCGGCCGAACGCGTCGCCGGCCACCTCGTGTTTCGCGACCGCCTCGTCGAGCATGTGCAGGGCTCCTTCGACGTCGCCGTGGGCGGCGGCGACGAGGCCGCGACAGCGCGCTGCGCGCGCGAGCACCCACTCGCGGCCGACCCGTTCGGCCGCGGACTCCCAGTCGTCCAGAACGGTCACCGCCTCGTCGATCCGGCCGAGCTCGAGCAGCGCCTCGACGTAGTCGCCCCGCCAATCGCGAAGACGCGGCTCTCCCCAGTCCGACGCATCGGCGTGTCGCTCGGCCTCCGCGAACGACTCCAGGGCGGCGGCCGGGTCTCCGCTCCAGGCAGCGACGACTCCCGGGATGCCGGCGAGGCCGCCCAGACGGGCCGTCTCCTGCTCGGCCAGCTCCCTGCCGCGCAGCGCGAACTGCCCGGCCCCGTCGAGGTCGCCGCGGTGAAGGGCGACGAGCCCGAGCGGGTACATGTGCTGCGGCGTCGTCCGGCCGTACTGCTCGCCGACGTCGCGTGCGCTCTCTGCGTGGCGCTGAGCGAGATCCCACCTACCCGCATCAAGCTCGACCAACGACAGATACCAGTGCGCCTCCTCGGCACGACGCTCGTCCCGCTCGCGCAACTCCCGGTCCTGCGACTCGAAGAGGTCGCGTGCGCGCTCGGTCTCGCCCGACCACGTGAGCACGTGACCGAGGGTCCAACGTGCCTGGTGCCGCTGTTCCTCGTCGCCGCTTGTGAGGGCGAGCCGGTAGGCGCGCTCCGCGTCACCGGGCGCGCTCGGGTCGCCGAGCCCGAAGCGGAGGAGGGCGAGCGTCGAGAGCGCGCCTGCGCGGAGGCCGTCGTCGTCGAGCCGGTCGGCGAGCTCGACCGCCTCGCGCGCGTGACGCTCCGCCCACCTGTGGCCGTGGATCAGGCGCCCGTGCTCGGCGAGACTCTGGTGCAGCCGCACCTGCAGGGCGGGCTCCGACGCGGCCTCCACGAGCGCCTCTTCCATCAGACCGACCGCGCGCTGTAGACCCTCGGTCTCGGACAGGAGCACCAGCGCCTCTGCCCGTGGAAGACCGCGCGACGCCCGCTCCAAGAGCTCGAGGGCGATCGCCCGTGGCCGCGCACCCTCTCCGGCTGCGAGATGAGCGCGAGCTGCCGCGAGGGCCCGCCTGTGCCGATCCTCCGGCGCGTCCGCCGGCGTCGCTTCGACCGCGAGCTCGGCGAGCTCCGCGGCGGCGATCGGAGCACCGTGCGCGATCGCCGAGCGTGCCGTCTCCTCGAGCGCCTCGGCGAGAGCGGCGTCGGGTCCCTCCGCCGCGAGCGCCTGGTGCCGCGCACGGGCGATGGGGTCGTCCACCCAGTCGACGACCCGCGCGTGCGCATGCCTCTGGGCCGCCGGAGAAGCAGCCTGGTACAGCACGGAGGAGAGCAGCGGGTGCGTGAACCGGATCGCGCCGTCCTCGAGCTCGATCACGTCCGTCCGCGAACGCCGGTTCGAGCGTGGTCGTGACAAGCCGGCCGACAGGCAGCTTGCCGTGGACGCAGGCGAGCAGCAGGGCATCGCGTCGTCTCCGGCGGTAGGTCGCGCAGGCGTGCGCGGACCAGACCTTCGAGGCTCTCCGGCACCGCCAGCGGCTGCGTTGGATCGGCGTCCGGTCCGAGCGCGCGGGCGAGCTCGAGCGCGTAGAAGGGGTTCCCGCCGGAGGTCTCGTGGAGACGGAGGAGCGTGGGCCGGGCGAAGACCCGTCCAAGCCGCCGCTGGAGCATCCGATGGAGCGCACCGGCGCTGAGCGCTCCGATGAAGAGGCGCTCGAGACGGTCGTCGACCGCCTGCTCGACGCTGGACGCGGGACCACCGACCCCGATGCGACGGGCGAGCAGCAGCCGGATCCGCGCCTCGGGCAAACGCCTCAGGGCGAACGCGAGTGCGTTCGCAGACGACGCGTCCAGCCACTGGACGTCGTCGATTGCGATGAGCACCGGCCCGCGCTCGGCGAGCGCTTCGAGCGCCGTGCGGACCGCGACGGCCACCGTCCGGAAGTCCACCGGCTCGTCCTCCGGGTCGCGGACGAGCAGAGCGACCTCGAGCGCGCGCCGGCGGGGTCCGGGCAGCTCCGAGCTCACGTCGGCGAAGGCCTCCTCGAGCAGATCCCCCAGCGCGGCGTACGCGACTCCGCGGTCGAGCTCGCCGGGTCGCGAGGACAGCACGCGGACGCCGTGCGCGTGAGCGGCCTCGGCGCCCGCGCGCCAGAGCGTGGTCTTGCCGATCCCCGCCTCGCCCTCGAGCACGAGCGCCGTCAGGCCCTGGTCGGCAGGGCCCTCGACGAACGCGTGCAACGACCGGAGCTCGTCCTCTCTGCCAAGAAGGTCCACCGAGGGCTCCACGTGCCGCGATCGTGCCACGGCCGCCCGCAGCTGTCAGCAGTCAGAGACCCAGGCGCTCGAGCGCCGCGTCGTCGCGGCGCCATTTCGGCCGCACCTTGACGACGAGCTCGAGGAAGATCTTCCGACCGAGCAGCTGCTCGATCTCCGGCCGGGCCCGCACGCCGATCTCCCGGATCATGGAGCCCCGCTTGCCGACGAGGATCTGCTTCTGCGACTCCGTCTCGACGAGCACGAACGCGCGGAGCACCTTCTCGTCCACTTCGTCGAGCTCGACCGAGATCGAGTGCGGCACCTCGTCGCGGGTCAACTGCAGCGCCTTCTCGCGAATGATCTCGGCGATGCGCTCGTCGTCGGTCTGGTCGGTCGCGGCCTCGCGCGGGAAGTACGGCTGCCCGTCGGGCAGGAGGTGCACGAGGTCGCCCCGCAGCTCGTCGACGCCGTCCTTCGTCTTGGCGGAGACGGGGTGCAGCGCATGGAAGTCGCCCAGCGCGGCCGCGGCCTTCATCTGCGTGATGATGTGGCTGGGCTTCAGGTTGTCGACCTTGTTCAGCGCGACGACGACGGGGATACCGAGCTCGTAGACCCGGCGCGCCACGAAGCGGTCGCCCGCGCCGATCCGGTCGCGTGCGGAGAGGACGAAGAGGACGAGGTCGATGTCCTCGAAGGAGCTGTCGACCGTCCGCTGCATCCGCGTCGTGAGCTTGTCCATCGGCCGCTGGAAGCCGGGCAGGTCGGCGAGCACGAGCTGGTAGTCGTCACCGTTCGCGACCCCGAAGATGCGGCGGCGCGTTGTGTTCGGGACCTGCGATGTGATCGCGACCTTCTCGCCGATGAGCGCATTCACGAGCGTCGACTTGCCGACATTCGGACGGCCGGCGACGGCGGCGAAGCCGGACTTCACGCGGGCAGCTCCCACGTGTCGGGCAGGAGCTCGGCGGCCTCGTAGGTTGCGATCGAGCCGTCGTGTCGGCGGAAGCTCACCTGCGGAATGCGGAACTCGACGAGCCACTGCCGGCAGCCGCCACAGGGCGAGGCGGTGATGCCGATCGCGGCGAGATCGCCAGGGCGGTAGCCGGCCGCGACGGCGCTCACGATCGCGCTCTTCTCCGCGCAGACTCCGAGGGGGTACGCGGCGTTCTCGACGTTGACGCCCTCGAACTCGCGGCCGTCGTTCGTGCGCACGACGGCCCCGACGAGGTAGTTCGAGTACGGCGCGTACGCCTTTGCGGCAACCGCCTCTGCGCGCTGGACGAGGTCCTCGCTCACGGCGTGAGCTGGAAGACGGCGAGGGTCACGAGCGCGCCGAGCAGCCCGCCGTAGAGCACCTCGACGGACGAGTGGACGCCGGATTCGATGCGGGTCTGCGCCACGAGCAAGGCCATGATGAACACGAGTGACGAGATGAGGAAGCGGTGGCCGTAGCCCTCGAGGATCAGCGTCGTCGCCATCCAGCACGCGAAGGCGACCGCGGCGTGCCCGGACGGGAGGCCTCCGCGCAGCGGCGTGCCGCTGCCCGTGAGCGCCTTCGTCGCGATCACGACCAGGGTCGTGAGCACGAGCGCGACAAGGGTCAGCTGGGCAGGCGCCTGCGAGATTCGGTCGAGCAGCCTCGAGCTGCGGTCGGCGACCTGGCCGGAGAAGACGAGATAGCCGACGGCGACGGCGACCGTTGCCGCGATCAGGACCGCGCCTGCGGCGATGTCCTTCGCGAGCTTCGCCATCGGGTCGAACGAGGTCGTCGCCACGTCGATGGCGGCCTCCACGGCCGTGTTCACCATCTCGGCGATGAGGACGAACGCGATCGCGAGCAGCAGCGCGATCAGCTCCAGCTTGTCGACGCCCGACACGATCGCCGCGACGAGCACGAGCGCGGCGACGAGGAAGTGGATGCGCATGTTCCGCTGCGTCCGCAGCACGTGGATGATCCCTGCGAGCGCGTAGTTGAAGCTCTCGATGATCGAGGGCGAGCGCCTCGGCGTGCTCATCGGTGCACTGCCTCCCTTGCCTCCATCTCGCGACCGTGCTCGTAGCCGAGCAGGTGCAGCAGTCCGTGGACGAGCGGTCCCTGCCAGGCCTCCGCGACGACCTGCGGGCACAGGACGACGTCGCCGAGCGCGCGTGGCACGCCGTCCGGCACGTCGTCGCGGCCGTCGATCGGGAACGAGAGGACGTCCGTCGCCTCGTCCACGCCGAGGTGCTCGCGCTTCAGGCTTCGCATCTCATCGGCCCCGACGAACGCGAGCCCCAGCTCGCCGGCCTCGACGCCCTCGGCGGCGAGCACGCGCTGCGCGAACGCGACGGCTGCTCCCTCGTCGACGCCGACGCCGCTCCGGTTCTCGACCTCGACCTCGACTGTCATCGCTGTCGCGCGGTGCCTGTCTCCTCGGCGTGGTGCTTGTACGCCTCCACGATCCGCTGCACGAGCTTGTGGCGTACCACGTCCTCGTGGGAGAACTCGACGAAGGCGATCCCGTCGATCGAGCCGAGGATGGTCCGCACCTGGATCAGGCCTGAGGCCTGGTCGCGCGGGAGGTCGACCTGCGTGACGTCGCCGGTGACGACGACCTTCGAGCCGAAGCCGAGGCGCGTCAGGAACATCTGCATCTGCTCGGGGCTCGTGTTCTGGGCCTCGTCGAGGATGATGAACGAGTCGTTCAGCGTGCGGCCGCGCATGAAGGCGAGCGGCGCCACCTCGATCACGCCGCGCTCCATGTGCGCGTTCAGCCGGTCGGCGTCGAGCATGTCGTAGAGCGCGTCGAAGAGCGGGCGAAGGTACGGGTCGACCTTGGCGAGCATGTCGCCGGGGAGAAAGCCGAGCCGCTCGCCGGCCTCGACCGCCGGTCGCGTGAGGATGATCCGCCCCACCTGCCGGTCGGCGAGCGCGGCGACGGCGAGCGCCATCGCGAGGTACGTCTTGCCCGTGCCCGCAGGGCCGATCCCGAACGTGACCGTGCACTCGCGGATCGCGTCGACGTAGCGCTTCTGCGTTACCGTCTTCGGCGCGATCTTCTTGCCTCGATGCCGCCAGACGACGTCGTCGAAGACCTCGCGCAGATCCTCGGCCTGGTCGAGGGCGGAGACGACGGCGCCCACCGTGTCGGGGCCGATCTCGTGGCCCGCCTCGACCAGTTCGACGAGCTCGTCCACGACCGCACGGGCTGCAGCGACCTGCCCGTCCTCGCCCTCGATCGTGAGCTGGTTGCCGCGCAGGCGCAGCGTGCACTTGAGGCGGGCGCGGAGCGCGTCGAGCACGCCGTCGCCGACGCCGGCCAGCTCGGCGGCAACCTCGTTCGGAACCGACAGGACTTCCTGCACGCTCTGAGTGTAGGTACCCCGCAGGCCGGTCGACCGCCGTGTGGCCGGTCAGTCGAGCTCGGCGCCGCGCTCCGGGTCGGACGCGAGGGCCAGTACCGCCGCCAGGTGCTCGGATGGCGTCTTCGGCGAGAGCTGGGGCAGCTCGCCCACGGCGAAGAACGCGGCCTCCTCGGTCTCGATCCCGTCACCGGCCGGCTGTCCGCCCACGGCGACGCACCGCACGTAGAGCTTGTAGACGTGCGCCGGCCACTGCGTCCGCCCGCGGAAATCGCGGTCGTAGACGGCAAGGACGCGCGCCGCGGAGACGTCGAGCCCCGCCTCCTGCCGAACCTCCTTCTCGACGGCCTGACTGGGCCGCTCGCCCACATCCGCCCAGCCGCCCGGCAGCGTCCACCGAGTCTCCCCCGTCTCGCGCACGAGCAGCAGACCGCGATCGTCGAGCACCACGCCGCGGACGTCGACCTTCGGCGTTGCATAGCCGTACTCGTCGGCGAAGCGCGCCCGCAGCTCCGCCGCGTCCTCCCCCGACGCGGCCGACGCCATCTCGGCCGCGATCGACCGCACGGCCTCGAAGCGCTCGCGGTCGAAGGCGCTCTCGGTGTAGGTGAGCCCGCTGCGCGCGATCGCCTCGAGGGCGCGCGACCACCGGACCTGGTCGGTCACGTTAGGCGAGCTTCTCGCGGACGAGCTGGCTGACGGAGGAGCCGTCCGCGCGGCCGGCGATCTGCGGCATCACGTCCGCCATCACGCGCCCGATGTCGCGCATGCTGGTCGCCCCGACCTCGGCGATGACATGGTCGACGATGTCCTCGATCTCGTCCTCGGAGAGGGGCTCGGGCATGAACTCCTCGAGGATCTCGAGCTCGGCCTCCTCCTGGTCGGCCTGCTCCTCGCGGCCGGCGGCGCGGAACGCCTCTTCGGCCTCCACCCGCTTCTTCCGCTCCCGTTGCAGCACCTGGAGCTCCTCGTCCTCGGACAGCTCGCGCTGCAGCTCCTTCTCGGCGCCCTGCAGGCTCGAGAGGATCAGGCGCAGCGTGTCGCGCCGCGCGTCGTCGCGCTCGCGCATCGCGTCTTCCAGCTGTGTCTTGATCTCGGCTATCAGCGTCACATTGCTGCCTTTAACGACTGTGCAACCTTCACTGCGGCATACGTGTGATCCTGCCACCAAGTACGTGCCAGTGCAGGTGGAAGATCGTCTGCCCCCCGCCCGGGCCGACGTTCACGACCACACGATAATCCTCGAGACCGACCTGTCGAGCCGTCTCGGCGACGAATTCGAGCATCCGCCTCGCCTCGTCCGGAGGGAACGCCCCGACGTCGCGGAAGGTGTCGACGTGCCGCTCGGGCAGGACGAGCAGGTGCGTCTCGGCCTGCGGGTTGATGTCCCGGATCGCCGCGAAGCCGTCGGCCTTGGCGACGTGGTCGCCCTCGCGCGCGAGCTTGCAGAAGAGGCAGTCGTCCTTGCTAGGCGGCATCGGCGAGGATCCCCTCGTCTGTGACCCCGCCGGCGCGCACACGCACGAGCTCGCCGACGGGCGCGTCGACGAGCCACGGCGAGTAGTCGGCGCCGTACCCGCGACCGGGCCGGTCGACCAGCACCTCGTCCTCCGCGCCGATCATCGTCTGCCACCGGGCGCGGCACGCCTCGTCGGAGAGCGCGCGCAGGCGGGCGCTTCGCTCCTTCTTGACCTCGGGTGGCACGACGTCCTGCGCCGCCGTCCTCGTCCCGGGCCGCGGCGAGTACGGGAAGACGTGGAGCTTCGTCAACCCGGCGGCTCGCACTGTCTGGACGGTGCGCTCGAAGGCCGGCTCGTCCTCGGCGGGGAAGCCGACGATGACGTCGGCGGTGAGATTGAAGCCTGCGAGCGGCGCCAGCTTCCGGAGGTAGGTATCGACGGTGTAGCGGCGGCCCATCGCGCGGAGCACGCCGTCGTCGCCGGACTGGAGCGGAACGTGGAGATGCGGGCCGACGTTCGGCGTCTCGCGCAGCGCCGCGACGAGCTCGTGGTCGACGTGGTTGACCTCGATCGAGGAGAGGCGCAGGCGCTCGACCCCCTCGACCGCGCCGGCCTCTCGGATGAGGCGCGCGAGTGTGTAGCCGGCCTCGCGGTCGCGGAAGCAGCCGAGGTTGACACCGGTCAGGACGACCTCGCGGTGGCCCTGCGCGACGCGCCTGCGGATCTCGTCGAGCACTGCCGCGGCAGGCCGGCTCCGCGTCGCGCCGCGCACGAGCGGGATGACGCAGAAGTGGCACGAGAAGGAGCAGCCGTCCTGGATCTTGACGAACGCGCGGATGCGGTCGAGCCGCGCGTCGGCCTGGACGCAGCCGATCGCACCGACGTCGCCGGCGATCTCCTCGACCGCCTCCTCGATCTGACCGCGGACGATCGTCACGTTCGCCGGGAGGCCGGCGAACGCGGTCTCGGAGAGGCGGGCGCCGCAGCCCGTAACGAAGACGCGGGCGTGAGTGCGGGCGGCGCGCGAGGCCGCCTGGCGCGACTTCGCGAGCGCCTCGTTCGTGACACAGCAGGTGTTGACGACCGCGATCTCGCCGGCGGCTTCGGCATGTCCGTCGCCGAGCAGCCGCTCACGCACGGCCTGGGCGTCAGTCTGGGAAACCTTGCAACCGAGGAAGGCGACCGAGAAGCGCGCCATTCACGGACATTAGATGCTGTCAGAGACGCACGTGGAGGTCGGCCGCCCAGCCGCCCTCCGACACCCGCCGCTCGTGCCGGTAGCCCACGAGCTCGGGCTCGTCCGACGGCAGGTAGCCGGACGTGATCACCCGGCGCGCCCGCAGCCTGCCGCCGAGCGCGACGACCGCCTCCGTGGCGATGTTCGCAACGGCCACGTCGGCCTCCGGCAGCGACTCCTCGCGGAGATCGGCGAGCCGGACGTCGATGACGACGTCGTTCTCGAGGGAGTTGCGTTCGGTCGCCTCGACCGCCTGCGGATCGAAGTCCAGCGCGACGACGGGATCGAACCCGAGCTTGACCGCCGCGATCGCGAGCACGCCCGATCCACAGCCCACGTCGAGCAGGCTGCCGGGCTCCTCGGCCTGCAGCAGCCGCAGGCACAGCTGGGTGGTCGCATGACCACCGGTGCCGAAGGCGCGGCCCGGATCGATCACGACCGCGATCGCGTCTGCCTCCGGCTTCTCCCACGGCGGCCCGATCCAGAGCGAGCCGACCCGCACCGGCCGGTGGAACTGGCGCCAGCGCTCCTCCCAGCCCTCCTCCACCTCCGACACCGCCGCGCCGCCGAAGGCCTGCCAGAGCCGCTCCTCACCGGCGGAGTTCGTGTAGGCCGCGAGCTCGAGCGCGTCCTCGGTCTCCAGCTCCTCGAAGCCGCCGGGGAAGATCTCGAGCATGACCGCCCGCGCCTGCTCGGCCCGGGCGGGCGGGACGGTGACCGACACGCGTCGGAGGAGATTCACCGGCTCCTCAGCGGAGCGCGCTTCTGAGCCGCTCGAAGAAGCCCTCGTCCCGTCGATAGGTGTCCTCGTCGGAGTGCTCCTCGAAGCTCTGCAGCAGCCTGCGCTGCTCGTCGGTCAGGCGTTGCGGGACGCTCACGTTCACGAGCACGCGCTGGTCGCCGCGGCCGAAGCGCTGCAGCACCGGCATGCCCTTCCCGCGCAACACCCGCACCTCACCCGGCTGCGTGCCGGGCGCGAACTCGAGGTCGACCTGGCCGTCCAGCGTCGGCACCGTGACCTTCGCGCCGAGCGCCGCCTGCACGATCGTCAGGTCGACCTGCGTGTTGATGTGATTCCCGTCGCGCTCGAAGCGCTCGTCCGGCGCGACCTGCACCTCGACGTAGGCGTCGCCGGCCGGCCCACCGCCGACCCCCACATGGCCCTCGCCGCGGAGTCGAATCTGCTGCCCATCGTGGATCCCCGGTGGGATCTCCACCTCGAGCGCCTTCGTGTCGAGGCGCCGCCCCGCGCCGCCACATTCCGCGCAGGGGTGCTCGACGATGGTGCCGGCGCCGCCGCACGTGCCGCACGTCTGGGTGCGCACGAACTCGCCGAAGACGCTCCGCGAGACCTGCTGCAGCCGACCACGGCCGCCGCAGGTCGTGCAGCCGACGCGGCTCGTGCCGGGCTCGGCGCCGTCCCCGTCGCAACGCTCGCAGACCACGGCGACCTCGACCTCGACCCGACGCGTCACGCCGTCGAAGGCGTCCGCCAGCTCGATCTCGACGACGGCGGCGACGTCCGCCCCGCGCGCGGCTCCCGCTGCGCCGCGTCCAAACAGGTCGTCGCCGAAGAAGACCGAGAAGATGTCGCCGAGGTTGCCGAAGTCGAACTGGGTCGGCGTGAAGCCGCCCCGGCGCAGCCCTGCGTGGCCGTAGCGGTCGTACAGCCGGCGGGTCTCGGCGTTCGAGAGCACCTCGTACGCCTCCGCGACGGCGCGGAACCGCTCCTCAGCGTCGGCCTCCTTCGAGACGTCGGGGTGCAGCTCGCGCGCGAGCCGCCGGAATGCCTTCTTGATCTCGCCCTCGCTCGCGCCGCGCTCGACGCCGAGCAGCTCGTAGAGGTCGCGCTCGATCGTCGCCATCAGGAGAGCGTAGCCACGCGCTCAGTCGTCGTACGCGCTCTCGACGAGGCGCGAGAGCTCGAACGCGGCGGCGCGCACCGTGCGGACGGCCTTGTCGTAGTCCATCCGCACCGGGCCGAGCAGCCCGACCGTTCCGAGCGTGCGGGTCGGAAGGCCGTACGTCGCCCCGACGAGCGCGACGTCCTGCAGCCCCGGGTGGTCGAGGCCGACGCGGACGAACGGCCGGCGGGCCTCGAAGGAGTCGCTCATGAGCTCGAGCACGGCGGCGCGCTGCTCGAGCACCGAGAGGAGCCGGCGGCACGCCTCGAGCTCGTCGGCGCGCACGTCGTCGAGCAGCGATGCGGCTCCGCCGACGAAGAGCGCCTGACCCGCAGGCGCCGCCAGATCGACGAACGCCGGCCTCAGCTGGTCGAGGAATGCCGACTCACGAGCGGTCAGGCCCGGATCGTCGATGCCGCGACGGAGGCGGTGCGTCCCGAGCTGCACGCCCACGAGACGCTCGTTCAGGTACTCGTTCGCCCACGCGGCGAGGCCGGCGTCGACGGGCTGCTCGAAGGTGAAGAGCTTCTTCGCGACGCCGCCGGTCGAGGTGATCGTCACGACCATGACCAGCGTCGGCTGGAGGACGAGCACCTCGACGTGCCGCACCGTCGCTGTACCGAGGCCCGGCGCGGACACGAGCGCGAGCAGGCGCGTCACCTGCGAGAGCATCTCCGTAGTCGACTGCAGTGCGTCCTCGATCTCGCTCCGCATCGACGTGAGGTCGAGCGGGAACCTCGCCGGCCGCGGCTCGACGCGCGTGAGCAGCTCCTGCGCGTAGAGGCGGTAGCCCGCTCCCGTTGGGACGCGTCCGGCCGACGTGTGCGGATGCGTGAGGAGCCCCAGCGCCTCGAGCTCCGCGAGCTCGTTCCGAACGGTGGAGGCGGAGAAGCTCAGCCCGGAGCGCTCGACGAGCGTCTTCGAGCCGACCGGCTCGCGGGTGGCGACGTACTCCTCCACGACGTGCCGGAGGATGTCGCGCTTGCGTTCGCTCAGCTCAGCCATTTGCAGGAATTTTACGCGAGCAGCTCGGCGGTGACACCGCCGCCGAGGAAGCGGCCGCGTGGCGTCAGCGAGAGCGTGCCAGCGGCGAGCGAGCCACGAACGAAGCCGAGCCGCTCGAGGCGCTCGACCGCGTCGCCGTCGATCGCGCCGGACAGGCCGGCCGTCGGCAGCGGCTCGTCGAGGCGCAGGCCGAGCAGCACGCGCTCGCGCGCACGCGTGTCGTCGTCGAGGAGCTCGAGCTCGCGCGCCGGCGGCTCGCCGTTCTGGAGGGCTGCGATATAGCGCGGCAGGCTAGGTGCGTTGCGCCAGCGGACTCCCTCGATCGTGGAGACTGCGCCGATGCCCACGCCGAGATAGTCCCGACCGAGCCAGTAGCCGAGGTTGTGGTGGGCGCGAAGGTCGCGGCCGTCGTCCGCGCGGCAGAAGTTGGCGGTCTCGTACCAGCGATAGCCCGCGGTCGTGAGCGTCTCGACCACGAGCTCGAAGTACTCCTCCATCGCCTCTGCCTGGGCGGCGAGCGCCTCACCGTGCGCATGGGTGAAGCGGGTGCCGACCTTCGCCTCGAGCTCATAGCAGGACAGGTGCTCGGGCCCGAGTGCGACGGCAGCCGTCAGATCGGCCGCAAGGCCGGCCCGGCTCTGTCCCGGGATTCCGTAGATGAGGTCGAGCGAGAGGTTGGCGAAGCCGGCCCCTCGCAGGGTGTGGAACGCCGCCCGGACGGTCTCCGGCGTGGCCCGCCGCTCGAGTACCGCGAGCAGGCGTGGCTGGAAGGTCTGCGCGCCGAGCGAGACGCGGCTGACGCCGTGCTCGCGGAGGAGCGCGGCGAGTGACGGCGTGATCGTCTCGGGGTTCGCCTCGACCGTGAGCTCCCGTGCCGGCGGGAGCGCAGCGAGCAGGCGCGCGAGGTGCGCGGGCTCCGTGAATGTCGGCGTGCCGCCGCCGAGGAAGATCGTCTCCGGCGCCGGCGCGAGCTGATGGCGCTCGAGCTCGAGCTCGCGCAGCAGCGCGTCGACGTACGCACCGTCCTGGCCCCGTCCCCCGAGAACGGTGACGAAGTCGCAGTAGCCGCACCGGTGGGCGCAAAACGGCAGGTGCACGTAGAGGTGGCGCGCGAGCGTCGGTCCAACCCCCTTGGGGGGAGGCGCGAGATCCCCTACCGGAACGCTACGCGGCATCTCTTCACGCGTGTGCAACAGCTTCGTGCCAACTTCGTGCCGATTGCGCTCGGCGCGGCTCATCGGTCGCTCTCGAGGTTGAGGACGGCGAGGAATGCCTCCTGCGGCACCTCGACCCCGCCCACCTGCTTCATCCGCTTCTTGCCCTTCTTCTGCTTCTCGAGCAGCTTCCGCTTGCGCGAGATGTCGCCGCCGTAGCACTTCGCGAGCACATCCTTCCGCTTCGCCTTCACGGTCTCGCGGGCGATCACGCGCGCGCCGATCGCGGCCTGGATGGGGACGTCGAAGAACTGGCGCGGGATCTCCTTCCGCAGCCGCTCGACGAGCAGCTTCCCACGCTCGTAGGCGAACTCGCGGTGGATGATCAGCGACAGCGCGTCCACCGGCTCGCCGGCGACGAGCACGTCGACCCGGACGAGCGAGCCCTCGCGGAACCCCGCCAGGTCGTAGTCGAAGCTCGCGTAGCCGCGCGTGCGGGACTTGAGCTGGTCGTAGAAGTCGAGCACGATCTCCCCGAGCGGCAGCTCGTACGTGAGATGGACGCGCTCCTCCGAGAGGTACTCCAGGTGGTCGAACTTGCCGCGGCGCTCGTTGCAGAGCTCCATCACCGCACCGACGTACTCCTTGGGCACGATCACCGAGGCCTTGATGTACGGCTCCTCGACCGCGTCGACCTCACGGGGCATGTCGGCCGGGTTGTGCACCTCGATCCACTCTCCGCCCGGCAGCTCACGGACGCGGTAGGCGACGTTCGGGGCGGTCACGAGCAGGTCGAGGTCGAACTCGCGCTCGAGCCGCTCACGCACGATCTCCATGTGGAGCAACCCGAGGAAACCGCAGCGGAAGCCGAAGCCGAGCGCCTGCGACGTCTCGGGCTCGTAGAAGAGCGCGGCGTCGTTCAGCTTCAGCCGCTCGAGCGCGTCGCGCAGCTCGGGGTACTCGTCCGAATCGGTCGGGAAAAGCCCCGCGAAGACCATCGGCTTGACGTCCTTGTAGCCGGGGAGCGGCTCGTCGGCGGGACGGCGCTCGTTGGTCAGGGTGTCGCCGACGCGGAGCTTCGAGACGTCCTTGAGGCCAGTGATGACGTAGCCGACCTCGCCGGCCTCGAGCGCCTTGACGGGCCGGCGCTCCGGCGAGAAGAACCCGAGCTCCTCGGCCTCGAAGCGGGTCCCCTGGGCCATCGCCCGGAGGTGATCTCGGGTCTCGAAGCGGCCGTCGACAACGCGGACGAACGCGAGGACGCCGCGGTACTGGTCGTAGGCCGAGTCGAAGATGAGTGCGCGAGGGGGCGCGGCGGGGTCGCCGCTCGGGGCCGGGATCCGCTCCACGACCGCGTCGAGCACCGCTTCGACGCCCTCGCCGGTCTTGGCCGAGATGCGAAGCACGTCGTCGGAGTCGACGCCGACGAGGTCCGCCACCTCGGCCGCGGCCGCGTCGGGATCGGCCTGCGGCAGGTCGATCTTGTTCACGACGGGAGCGATCTCCAGGTCGTTCTCGATCGCGAGGTAGGCGTTTGCGAGCGTCTGCGCCTCGATGCCCTGGGCGGCGTCGACGACGAGCAGGGCTCCTTCGCAGGCCTGGAGCGAGCGGGAGACCTCGTACGTGAAGTCGACGTGGCCGGGCGTGTCGATCAGGTTCAGCTCGTGGCCCTTCCAGAGCACACGGACGCCCTGCGCCTTGATCGTGATCCCGCGCTCGCGCTCGAGCTCCATCGAGTCGAGCAGCTGCTCCTTCATGTCGCGCTCGGCGACGGTGTCGGTGAGCTGGAGAATGCGGTCGGCGAGCGTCGACTTGCCGTGGTCGATGTGCGCGATGATCGAGAAGTTGCGGATGTTTGCTTGGTCCATGCGCTAGCGATCCCGTCGGAAACGGTCTCGCAGCGATAGTAGCGTCGCCAGTTCGGGCACCCGGAGCGCGCGACAGGCAGCGAGGTAGACCCCGCCACCTGCGATCAGTGCCGCCCCGACCGACAGCGCCTGCGCAGCGAAGGAGTCCCCGAGCGCGCGGTCGAGCGTCCACCACACGCCGTAGGCGACTGCGCTCAGGGCGACGCACGCCACGGCAACCCGCACGAAGGAGGAGACCGTCCCTCCCAGCTCGAGCCGGCCGAGGCGCCGGCGCAGCGCGACGACGAGCATGCCGAAACCGACGATGTTCGCAAGCGCGATCGCAAGCGGCACTCCCCAGGCGCCGACGGGGTAGAAGACGAAGTACAGCGCCGTGTTCACGACGACGACGGCAAGGGCGATCGCGGTCGGAGTCCAGGGCTCCTGCAGGCTGAAGAAGCCGCGGTTGAGCATCAGCATCATGCCGTTGAAGGCGAGCCCGATCGAGAACGCCGCCAGGCACTGCGCGACGACAGTCGTCTCGTCAGGATCGAACGCGCCGCGTTCGTAGACGAGCCGCACGATCGGCTCGGCGAGAACGATCGAGACGGCCGCGGCAGGGAGGAGCAGGAAGTTGATCTGACCGAGGCCCGAGGTGACCGTGCGACGAAACCCGACCAAGTCGCCACGGGTCGCGAGGCGCGCGAGCGACGGGTAGAGCACGGTCGCAACAGCCACCGAGAACATGCCCTGGGGCAGCATGTAGATGCGGAACGCCTTGTCGATCGCATTCGGCGCGATCGTCGGGTCGATCAGCTTCGCAGCGACGATCGTGCCGATAACCGCGTTCACGTTGATCAGGCCGAGCCCGAGAATGACGGGCAGCATCAGCTTGAAGACCTGCTTCACCGCGGGGTCGCGCAGGTCGACAGCAAGGCGGAGCCGGCCGTCCAGGCCTCGAATCCACGGCAGCGGCAGGAGCAACTGGATCACCGTCGCGACCACGATCGAGCCTGCGTAGACGTACAGCTTGCCGTCCTCCGTGTCGGCGCGTGGAACACCGAGCACGAGGCCGAGAATGATCGCGAGGTTCCAGAAGACCGGCGTGATCGCCGGGACCGTGAACTGGCCGTAGCTGTTCAGGATGCCGGTGAAGATCCCGAAGAGGCCCATCAGGACGACGATCGGGAAGAGGATCTGCGACAGCGTCACGGTGAGGTCGTCGTACGCGTCCGTCAAGAACGGCATGAGAAACGGCGCCGCGAGCATGAAGGCGGCGGTGAGCCCGCCGACGACGAGCAGGATGAGCCAGAAGACCGTCGAGGCGACCCGCCAGGCGCGCGCCCTCTCTCCCTTCTCGAGCAGCTCGCTGAAGACCGGAACGAAGGCAGACGACACGGCCGCGTCCGCCACGAGAGCGCGGATGAGGTTCGGGATCTGGAAGGCGACGGTGAACGCGTTGATCGAGCCTCTGGCGCCGAAGTAGTTGGCGGCCACGATCTCGCGGAGGAGGCCGAGCACGCGCGAGAGGCCCGTGGCGGCCGAGAACATCGCCGTCGACCATGCGAGCCTGCGCGCGTTGGCTCGCGAGTCCACGCGGCGAGTATAGGAACGGCGTCACCCGCCACCGGCGGGCTTTGCTACGCTCCCCTGCGCCCGCCGTGTGCGGGCCTTTCTTCGCCCCCATGCCGAACATCAAGCAACAGATCAAGCGCGTCCGGGTGTCCCAGCGCCAGCACGACGAGAACCTGCGCTACCGCTCGACGGTCAAGACGCTCACGAAGCGGCTCGAGGCAGCCGTGGCCGACGGCGACGCGGAGAGAACGGCCGCCGAGCACCGCGAGCTGATCCGTCTGATCGACAAGGCGGCCTCGCGCGGCGCGCTGCACAAGAACACGGCAGCGCGGAAAAAGGCGCGGGCCGGACGGCTCGTCGCCGGCTCGTCCTCGTAGCGCTCTCGTCTAGCTGTCTCGGCTGAGGTCGACCAGCGCGCGCTGCAGCTCGAGATCCGGCTGCACGCGGCTCTTGCCCTTGAGGGCGAGGTCGAGGTCGGCGAGCCTGACGACCGCGTCGCGGAGCTCGTCCTCCGCGAAGTTGCCCGCCTGCGCGAAGACCTTCTCCGCGTAGAAGGGGTGCATGCGCAGCTTCCCGGCGGCATCGCGGGGGCGAACTCCCTCGGCAGCCAGTCGCTGGCATTGGCGGACGCGGCTGACGTGATTCGCGAGCGCGCCGGCCAGCCGGGGCGCGGTGTCGCGCCTGGGCCTCCCTTCACGCTCGAAGATCGTCTCGCTCGCCTCCAGCGTGCGTGCGGCGTCGCGCTGCGCCCACGCGTCGGTGAGCGCGAAGGTCGGGGTCTCGGCGAGCGCCGCCACGAGCGCCTCGACCTCGCTCTCGCCGATGGGCTCGCCGTCGGCCCAGGTGGCGAGCTTCTCGACCTCGTTCGCGAGCCGGTGCGGGTCCTCGCCGACCAGGTGGACGAGCGCGGCGCACGCCTCGGGCTCGGCGCGGGCGCCTGCGAGCTTGAACTGCTCGGCGACCCACTGCGTCAGCTGCCTCTTCGCGACCGAGAACGCCAGAACCTGGCCCGACTCTTCGCGACAGCCTTCGCGAGCGCCGCGTCCGCCTTCAGCTCCTCGGCGACGAGCGCGAGCACCGTTCCCGGTGCCGGGCTCTCGAGGTACGCGGTGATTGCCTTCACGTCGGCCGCCTTCCACTTGTCGACCATCTGGACGACGACCAGACGAGCCTCGGCGGAGAAGAAGCCGAGCGAGTTGCAGGCGGCGACCGCGTCGTCGCCCGTTGCGGGCGGCGCGGCGAGGTGCTCGACCGAGTCCTCGCCGACGCGGGCGCGGAGGCGCTGGAGGGCCCGGCCGATCTTGGGGCGATCCGTACCGGTGAGGAGATACACCGGCCTGAGCTCGGGCTGCGCGGCCATAGCGCCAGCGTAACGTGAGCGCCAGCTGCTCTCTGTCGATCGCCTCTCACGGCCGACGCTGCGTGTCGACGACGATCCGCCGGCCGTCGGTCTCGAGCACGACCCGGCCGTGGAGGTCGGTCCGGTAGAGGCGCAGTCCGGGCACGGCGCCGAGCGCGGCGAGCGTCTCCGGCCGCGGGTGCCCGTAGTCGTTGCCGCGGCCGCATGAGATGACTGCGACGGTCGGGCGGAGCTCGCGCAGCTCCGCCTCGAGGCCCGGGTCCTCGGAGCCGTGGTGCGCGACCTTGAGGACTTCGATCCGGCGCGAGAGGAGCGGCGCGGTCACATCGGTCTCCGCGTCCGCCGTGAGCAGCACGTCGACTTCGCCGTACGTCGCGAGCAGCACGACCGGCAGTCGGTTCGGATCCTCGCTCGCAAGGCCGGGGCGGTTGGGCCAGAGGGCGCGGAGCCGCAGCCGGCCGAGCCGCCAGGACGCCCCCGCCCGGGCGACCGTCGACGGGCACGCCTCGAGCGGCTCGCTCGCGCGAGCGCGTCCTCCTGGTACGGGCTCGAGGCGGCCAGGGCCGGATGGAACACGCTCTCCATCGGCCACCCGGCGCAGCACGTCCTCGGCGCCGCCGATGTGGTCGCGCTGGGGATGCGTCAGGACAACGGCGCTCAATCGGCGCAGGCCGAGCCCGCGCAACTGCGTGCCGACGCGAGCCTCCGGAGGCCCCTGGTCGACGAGCACCGCCCCCTGCGGGACCTGCAGGACGATCGCGTCACCCTGTCCGACGTCGAGAAACGTGATCCGCAGGCCGGTCGGCGGCGGACGTGACGGGTCCGGCCAGAGCTGCCAGGCGAGGAGAAGCGGCGCGGTCGCCGCGATGCAGGCATGCGCGAGCGGCCGCCGCCATGGGGGCAGCCGCCTCAGCAGGAGAATCGCGACGGGTATCGCCGAGGAGAACCGCCACGGCGACGCCCGACCCGATCCGCGCGTAGGGCAGATCCGCGACCAAGCGCGCGCAGGCGGCGATGTACGCGGCGATCCAGCCGTTGAGCCACGCGAGCGCGAGCGCCACCGACGGGACGACCGGCTCGAGCAGCGCGCCGACGAGCGCCAGCGCCAGGAGCGGTGCGACGGCCGCGCTCGCGAAGGCGTTCGCAACGAGCGAGTACAGCGGCACCTCGCCGAACTGGAACCAGAGGATGGGCGCGGTCGCGGCGCCGCAGGCGATCGAGATCGCGAGCACGGTCCGGAGCCCCGGCGGTAGTGGATAGCCCTCGAGCGCCCGCTCCAGGCGCGGCACGAGAGTGAAGATCGCCGCGACGGCGGCGAACGACAGCTGGAACCCCGGCTCGAGCAGCGACGCGGGCGTCCAGGCGAGCAGAACGCCGGCTCCAAGCGCCATGAAGTGCCAGCGATCACGCGGTCTCGAGAGGAGCCAGGCGAGCGATGCGAGTCCACCCGCGACCCCGGCGCGGACGACCGAGGGCTGCCAGCCGACCGCCATGACGTAGCCGGCGATCGCACCCAGCGCGACGCCTCCGCGACGATGCGCGGGATCCCGAGCAGCCAGGCGAGCAGCAGCACGAAGCCGGCGAGGAACGCGACGTTCTGGCCGGACACCGCGAGCAGGTGGTAGAGGCCGGACGCCTTGAAGCTGTCGCGCAGCTCGTCCGACAGCCCCTCGTCCTCCCCGAGCACGATCCCGGCCAGGACCGCGCGCCGCTCTCCGGCGAGCCCGGCACCGACGGCGGCGAGAGGTGCTCACGGAGACGGTCGGAGACGCCGCCGATGCCACCTCGGCGGCCGACGACGCGTCCACGTCGCCTCCCCGCAGGATCACGTGGACCCCACGCCGGGCGAGCCAGCCTCGCTCGTCGAAGTCGCCCTCCGCACGCGGCACCCGTCGGCGCCTCCGCGCTCGCCCGCAGGCTCAGGATCGCTCCCTGCGGCGGCGAGCGACCGACAGGCAACTCGAGAAGCACTCGCTCCCTCAGCGCGCGCTCGCCGAATCGGCGCACCTCAGCAGGAACGCGGATCGCGAACTCGGTATGGCGTGCAGGGCCCGTGACGACGACCTCGGCTTGTGCGGTGCGACCTATCTCTGGCGCGAGCAGACTCCGGTCGAACGCGTCGAGCCGGACGCTTCCCCACCACCACCCCGAAAGCAGGACGGCAAGCGCCAGCAGCAGCGGCCGCGCCGACGGTCGGCCGACGACCCCTCCGAGGCCGGCGCCGACGACCACCACGAGTGACCCAGCCGGGTGCACGAGCCGCGTTCGCGAGCGCCAGCCCCACGCAGGCCGCGACGATCACGAGCGTCGGCCATGAGCGCTGGATCACGGTGACACCAGTTCGCGGAGCTGCTCGAGCCGCGCCGGGCCGATGCCGGGAATGGCGTCCAGGTCGTCGACCGAGCTGAACCCGCCGTGGGCTGCGCGGTGGTCGAGGATCTTCTGTGCCGTGACCGGCCCGACGCCGGGAAGCGCGTCGAGCTCGGCGAGGCTGGCGCTGCTCAGGCTGACCCGCCCACCGGCTGCCTGCGCACCGCCACCCGTGGCCGCGGTGCCTCCCGCCACGCCGGCGACCCGACTCGGTACCAGCACCTGGATCCCGTCGGCGAGCGGCGCGGCGAGATTGACCGCGGCCGTGTCGGCCTTCGCCGTCGCTCCGCCCGCGCGCGCGACGGCATCGGCGACCCTGCTGCCCTCTTTCAGCCGGTACAGACCCGGCCGTCGCACCGCGCCGGCGACGTGCACGACGAGGCGCACCGACGCGGCAGGCGTCTCGGGCACGAGCTCAGCTCGGGCGAGCGGCGCCGACGCACCCGCACCGGCAAGCGTGCGGCCCGCGATCGCGAGCACGGCCAGAAGCGCCACGACGCCGACGAGTGCCTGGCGTCGGGAGACGCTGGAGCGTGGGCATGTCTCGAGCGTGCCCGGGCGACTCGTCACGGATGTGTAACGACTCTGTGCCAAAAGCGTGCCAATCCACGGCACGCGCTTCAGGCGGCTTGGCGCTAGACGACGAAGTTGACGAGCTTGCCCGGAACGACGATCGTCTTCCGCGGCTCGGCGCCGTTGAAGTGCGCGCGCACGCGCTCCGAGGCGCGCGCGAGCTCGACGAGCTCCTCCTCCGGCAGCGAGGCGGCGACCTGGAGCCGATCACGGAGCTTGCCGTTCACCTGCACGACGACCTCGAGGGTCTCGCGTTCGAGCATCGACGGTCGGCGACCGGCCACGGCTGCTCCCACAGGCGCTCGTGGCCGAGCCGCTCCCACAGCTCCTCCGCCACGTGCGGCGCATACGGCTGGAGCAGAGAAACGGCAGTCTCGGCTGCGAAGCGCGCGTCCGGGCCGTCCGGCTCGCGCGACAGCTCGTTGACGAGCTCCATCACCGCGGAGATCGCTGTGTTGAAGGCGAAGCGCCGCCCGATGTCGTCGGTCGCCTTTGCGATCGTCTCGTGCGCCTTTCGCGCGAGCGGCCCGCCCTCCGGCTCGCCGTGCGGCGCGCGCTCGACCACCTCGTTGACGACCCGCCACAGCCGGCGCACGAAGCGCGCCATTGCCTCGACCGTCTCCTCGGTCCACTCCATGTCCTGGTCGGCCGGGCCGAGGAACAGGATGCAGAGGCGGACGGCGTCGGCGCCGTAGCCGCTCGACGAACTCGTCGGGCCCCGCGGCCGCGCCGGATCGCTTCGAGATCTTCGTCTTGCCGCTCGTGACCCAGCCGTTCGAGAAGAAGCTGGCGAACGGCTCCCGGAAGCCGACCAGGCCGAGGTCGTTCAGCACCTTGACCCAGAAGCGGGCGTAGATCATGTGCATCGTGGCGTGGTCGACGCCGCCGATGTAGAGGTCGACCGGGTTCCAGTAGTCGACGAGCTCGCGATCGAACGGCGCGTCGATCGTTGTGCGGGTCGCAGTAGCGCAGGAAGTACCAGGACGAGTCGACGAACGTGTCCATCGTCTCGGTCTCGCGCTTGGCGGCACCGCCGCAGGCGGGACAGGACGTGTTCACCCAGTCCTCCGCCTGCGCCAGCGGCGGCCGGCCCTTCGGCTTGTAGTCCTCGATGTCCGGCAGGACGACCGGTAGCTCGCTCGTCCGGCACGGGAACGATCCCGCAGGCCGTCGCAGTAGACGACCGGGATCGGGCAGCCCCAGTACCGCTGCCGCGAGAAGCCCCAGTCGCGCAGCCGGAAGTTGACCGCGAAGCGGCCGCGGCCGTCCCGCTCGAGGCGCTCGACGATCCGGCGGCCGCCCTCGTCCGCGGGCAGGCCGTCGAACTCGCCGGAGTTGACGAGCACCTCGCCCTCGGTGTGCTCGACGTAGGGCTCGCTCGGGTCGACCTCGCCGCCGACCGGTGCGACGACCTGTCGGATCGGGAGGCCGAACGCGCGCGCGAAGTCGAAGTCGCGCTCGTCGTGCGCCGGCACGGCCATGATCGCGCCCGGTGCCGTAGTCGGGCAGGACGTACTCGGCGACGTAGATCGGGATCCGCTCGCCGTTCACCGGGTTGATCGCGTGCAGACCCGGTGAAGACGCCGGTCTTCTCGTCGGCGGCAGCGCGCTCCTCGGTCTTCTTCGCGGCCGCACGCCGCACGTACTCCTGCACCTCGTCCGACGCGCATCCGCGCACACGAGCTCGTGCTCCGGCGCGAGCACGAAGAACGTCGCGCCGAACAGCGTGTCCGGGCGGGTCGTGAAGACGGTGACGTCCTCGTCCCAGCTCGTCGATCCGGAAGACGAGCTCGGCGCCCTCCGAGCGGCCGATCCAGTTCCGCTGGCGGGCCTTGATCGACTCGGGCCACGTCGACCGTCGTCGAGATCGTCCAGCAGCGCCTGCGCGTAGTCCGTGATGCGGAAGAACCACTGCTCCATCACCCGCGACTCGACCTCGGCGCCGCAGCGCTCGCAGGTGCCGTCGGCGAGCACCTGCTCGTTCGCGAGCACGGTCTGGTCGTTCGGGCACCACTTGACGGCGCGCCCTTGCGGTAGGCGAGCCCTCGCTCGAGGAACCGCAGGAACTGCCATTGCTGCCACCGGTAGTACGAGGGCTCGTGGGTCGAGAGCTCGCGCGACCAGTCGATCCACCACCCGATTCGGCGCATCGAGCGCCTGATGCCGGCGATGTTCCGCTCCGTGGTCTCGCGCGGATGCCCTCCTTCGCGGATGGCGGCGTTCTCGGCCGGGAGGCCGAAGGCGTCGAAGCCCATCGGGTGGAGCGACGCGGTAGCCGTTGCGGCGCCTGAAGTGCGTCGCGACGTCGCCGATCGTGTAGACGAGCATGTGCCCCAGGTGCAGCGTGCCCGACGGGTACGGCAGCATGCTCGAGGACGTAGCTCTTGCGCGCTCGGCGGAGCCGGCGTCCGGGATCGGGCACGACCCACGCCTGCTCGTCCTCCCAGACGCGCTGCCACTTCGCTCTCGATCTGCTCGGGTCGTATCGGCTCCATCGGGTCTCCGGGTACAAAAAAGCCTCTCGCTCTGGAGAGGCTCGCGGGAGGCTCGGCGCGGCGCCGCCGCGGTCGCTCCCTGCGCTACAGAAGAAGCTGCTTCACTGCGCCTCATGCTACCACTGTTCCCGGAAACGGCCTCGATCGCGGCCGGCGAGCTCGCGGTCGGAGGCGTGCCGGCGAGCGCCCTGGCGGAGCGGTTCGGGACGCCGCTCGTCGTCTACTGCGAGCGGACGCTGCGCGAGCGGGCGCGCCTCCTGCGGCGCGCGGCGGGCGACGCGACCGTCGTCTACGGGACGAAGGCCTTCGCGAACGTGGCGCTGCTGCGGCTGCTCGCCGAGGAGGGGCTCGGCGCAGACGTCTCGACGCTCGGCGAGCTCGCGTTCGCGCGGGCGGCGGGGCTCGAGCGGCGACCGGCTGGTCGTCCACGGCAACAACAAGTCCGACGAGGAGCTGCGGCTCGCGGCCGAGCTCGGCGCGCTCGTCGTGCTCGATGCGCCCGACGAGCCCGAGCGCGCCGCGGCGGCAGGCGTCTCGCGCGTGCTGATCCGCGTCACTCCGGGTGTCGACGCGGACACGCACGAGGCGATCCGAACCGGCCACCGCGGCTCGAAGTTCGGTCTCGACCCGGACCAGGCGCTCGCCGCAGTCGAACGCGCGCGCAGGCCGCCGGGCTGGCGGTCGAGGGGCTTCCACGTGCACGTGGGGTCGCAGCTCGCCGATGCGCGGGCACACGTGCTCGCGATCGAGCGGCTCGCGGAGCTCGCCGCGCGCTGCCGCGATGAGCTCGGCTGGACGCCGGCGCGTGGTCGACGTCGGCGGCGGCTTCGGCGTCCGGCAGGTGCTCGAAGAGCCCGAGCCGCCGGTCGAGCAGCTCGTGCGGGAGGTGGTCGAGGCCGTCGCGCGCGAGTGGGCTGCGCGCGAGCCTGCCGCGCCCCGAGCCTCATCGTCGAGCCCGGCCGTGCGCTCGTCGGGCCGGCGGCGTTCAGCCTCTATCGCGTCGGCGCGATCAAGCAGTCCGGCGATCGCGTCGTGGGTCGCGATCGACGGCGGCATGTCCGACAACCCGCGGCCGCAGCTCTACGGCGCGCGCTACTCCGCGCTGCTCGCGAACCGTGCCGACGAGGACGGCCGGCGGCGAGTACGCGTCGCCGGCAAGCACTGCGAGTCCGGTGACGTCCTGATCGAGCGAGTCCGGCTGCCCGAGCCGCGGCGTGGCGACCTGCTCGCGGTGCCGGCGACGGGCGCGTACACGCTTGCGATGAGCTCGAACTACAACGGCGTGCCGCGCCCTGCCGCCGTGCTCGTCGCGGACGGCGACGCCCGGCTGATCCTGCGCCGCGAGACGGTCGAGGACCTGCTCGCGCGCGAGGTGTAGTACTCGCGCAGCACCGCCTTCGAGACCCCAACGCGCCCCAGGGGCACCCCGGGTGTCCCTACCGAAACGCTATCGAGGAAATCGTGACGGAGGTGCAACGCATTCGTGTCGGATGCGTGACGATGTCGTTGCGAATGTCAGCGCGCATCATCACGCGGCGGCCGGGTGCTCGCCGCCCGGGCAACAGAAGGTCGTAGGCGCCCTAGCCGGCCATGGCACGGCGGCGTAGCTCGTCCTCGACGTGGGACGGGTCGAGCCCGCGCGCCGCGAGCAGCGCATACGAGTGGAACCAGAGGTCCGCCAGTTCCTCGACAAGGCGCTCGTCCGACTCCGACGCGCCTGCGAGCGCCGCCTCGACGCCCTCCTCCCCCACCTTTCGCGCGGCGCGCGGCGGATCGTCGACCAGCGCTCACGACGTACGACCCTGTCGGGTCGCGTCTGCACGCGCTCCTTGATCCGCCGCCAGAGCCAGGGCGCGAAGCACGACACCGCGCCCGTGTGACAGGTCGGGCCCGCCGGCCGGACGCGCAGCAGGAGCGCATCGCCGTCGCAGTCGTCGCGCAGCTCCTCGACCGCGAGCGTGTTGCCCGACGTCTCCCCCTTGCGCCAGAGCCGTCCCCGCGAGCGGCTCCAGAACCACGCCTCGCCACGTCTCGCGCGTCCGCCGGAGCGCCTCCTCGTCCATCCACGCGAGCATCAGCACTCGACCGGAGTCGGCGTCCTGGACGATCGCAGGCGTCAGATCCGGACGTTCCATCCCGCCTCCTCGAGCTCGAGCTTCAGCTCGCGCAACCGCTCCGGACGCTCGTGCACGATCGACGCGACGAGCGCCGCCTCGGCCCCTGCCTCGAACGCCTCCGCGAGATGGCGCGCTCTCGCCGGCGCCGCCGGACGCGATGACCGGCACCTCGACCTCGTCGGCGATCTCCGCGTCAGCGCCAGGTCGTAGCCGTCGCGCGTGCCGTCCGCGTCGATCGACGTGACGAGCAGCTCGCCGGCGCCCGCCGCGCGACCGCCTCGGCGCGCCCACTCGCGTCGCCGCGAGCCCGCGCGGCTCGCCGCCCACCATGCGTGACGACCTCGCCCGCACGGGCGTCGATCGCGCAGACGACCGCCTGCGCGCCGAACTCGGCGGCGAGCGAGGACAGCAGCTCCGGGCTCGTCGACCGCCGCCCGGTTGACGGCGATCTTGTCCGCACCGGCGCGCAGAAGGCTCCGCGCGTCTTCGAGGCCCGAGATCGCCGCCGCCGACCGTGAACGGCACCGTGAGCGACTCGGCCGCCCGCTCGACGAGGCTCGAGCGTGGGCCCGCGCCCTTCGACGGTCGCCGTGATGTCGAGGAACACGATCTCGTCGGCGCCTAGCTCGGAGTACCGCTCGGCCAGCTCGACCGGGTCGCCGACGTCGCGCAGCGACTCGAAGCGGACGCCCTTGACGACGCGCCCGCCGGCCACGTCGAGGCACGGGATCACGCGCTTCTTGACCATCGCAGCACGTTCTCGAGCACGCGTGCGCCGGCGGCGCCGCTTCGCTCGGGATGGAACTGGACGCCGGCGACGGCGCCATGCTCGACGGCGGCGACGACCGGCCCGTCGTGCTCGCACCTCGGCGACGGCGAGCGCCGTCCGCGGCTCCGGCGCATAGCTGTGGGCGAAGTAGACGTCGGCGCCGTCGAGGCCGTCGAGGACGACGGACGGGCCCGTGACAGCGCGAGCGTGTTCCAGCCCATGTGCGGCACTCGCCGCGCGCGGAGCCTCCGCACGGGCCCGGGCAGCAGGCCGAGCCCGCGGCCGCCCTCCTCGCTCTCCTCGAACAGCAGCTGCAGCCCGACACAGATGCCGAACGTCGGGCGGCGCCCTTGCGGCGCGCGCGCGCAGCGCGGCGGCGACCGGCCGAAGGCCGCGGGCGGCGCTCTCGACGTGACCGACGCCCGCGATCACCGCGAGCGGCGCCTCGAGCACCTCGTCGCGGATCCGTCGACACGACCGGCGTCGCGCCCGCGCGGGCGAAGGCCGCCGACACGCTGCGGAGGTTCCCGGCGCCGTAGTCGCACAGCACGACTCTCATGCGAGCCCCTTCGTCGAGCGAACGCCTGCGTCACCCGCCGCGCACGCCTCTCGCGAGCGCGCGTCCGAGCGCCTTGAAGGCCGCCTCGGCGACGTGGTGGTCGTCGGACGCCGGACGACTCGACGTGCAGCGTGAAGCCGCCCGCCATCGCGAGCCGCTCGAGCGCGTGCGGCAGCAGCGTGAGCGCGAGCCCGCCGACCCGGTCGCCGCCGAAGCGCAGCGCGATCTCGGCGTGCGGCCGGCGCACGAGGTCGACCGCGGCCGTCGCGCGCGCCTCGTCCATCGGGACGGTCGCGAGCCGTAGCGGGCGACGCCGTCCCGCTCGCCGAGCGCTCGGGCCAGCGCGTCGCCGATCGCTGCGAGGACGTCCTCGACCGTGTGATGCTCGTCGACCTCGAGGTCGCCGCCGGCGCGCGAGCTCGAGATCGAAGCCGGCGTGAAAGGCGAACGAGGGTCAGCAGGTGATCGAGGAAGCCGATCGCCCGTCTCGACGCGCACGCGCGCCGCCTGCCGTCGAGGTCGAGCGAGAGCCGCACCGCGGTCTCCGTCGTCAGCCGCGAGACGAACGCCGACCGGGCCGGCGCCGGTGCTGGGCGCCGCGCCGAGCGCGGCCAGCAGCACGTCGTTCTCGTGCGGCGCGGCGGAGCGTGATCGCGGATCCCCTCCGGGAAGATCCGGACGACGAGCCCCTGCTCCTCGAGCCGCTCGCCGAGCGAGCTCGTCGCCGCGGACGAAGACGAAGTTCGTCGGCGCTCGGCGGGCAGTCGTAGCCGGCGGCCACGAGCGCCTCCCGCACGCGCTCCCGCTCGGCGATCGTCTCCTCGACGTCGAGCCGGGGATCGCGCAGTGCGGCGGCCGCGATCGTCGCCGACGGGCCCGCTCACGTTCGCCGGCGCCCGGCGCAGCTCGAGCTCGGCAGCCGTCGGCGTGCTCGCGACCGCGTAGCCGACGCGCAGGGAGGCGAGGCCGAACGCCTTCGAGAGCGTCCGCAGCACGATCACGTTCGGGTGCTCGGCGATCAGCGGGACGGCTCGTCTCGCCGCAGTACTCGAAGTAGGCCTCGTCGACGACGACCGCCGCGCCGGGGTGCGCGCGTGCGAGCGTCTGCGATCTCGCGCCTGCTCGCGCAGCTCGCCGGTCGGGTTGTTCGGGTTGCAGATCCAGATCACCGACGCGCCGTCCGGCTCGCGAACGACCTCGGCGCCCTCGATCTGGCTCGCGAGCCCGTACAGCGCGTAGGTCGGCGGTGAGATCGCGGCCGTGCGGCCGGGCCCGAGGTACGTCCGCGCGCAGACCGCGATCAGATCGTCGGCGCCCGCGCCGACGACGATCTGCTCGGCGGTCGACGCCGCAGTAGCCGGCGGCGGCCTCGCGAAGCTCGCGATACGTCCCGTCGGGGTACTCGTTGAGCCGGGCGAAGCTCTCGCGCGAGCGGCACCTGCGGCACGCCCGGCACCGGGGGCGTGTTCTGGTCGAAGCGGAGCACCTGCTCCGGTCGCAGCCCGTGGCGGGCCGCGACCTCGGCCGAGCTCGGCGACCACGCGTACGCCGCGAACCCCGCGGGCAGCGGACGGACGTTCACTGCAGCCTCCAGCGCGGCCGCGTGCAGCGGCAGGCCTTCCGCGCGGGCGAGCGGGGCGGCGATCGGCGCGCTCGCCGCACGCCCGTCGGCGCTCGCGCGGACGATCTGGACGGGCTTGAGGAAGCTCTCGAGCCCGAGGCCGCCGGCACCGCGCGCGAGACCGCCGGTCGGGAGCACGTGCGTCGCGCCGGCGGCGTAGTCGCCGACGACTGCCGACGTGCGGACGAACACCGTGCCGGCGTTGCGGACGCGTCGCGGCAGCCGGCTCGGCGTCTTCGATCCAGAGCTCGAGGTGCTCCGGCGCGAACGCCTCCGAGCGTGCCAGCGCCTCGTCCAGCGAAGCCATGTCCTCGACAGACACGTTGCCATTTCCGTCAACAACGCTACCGACGGCCTCGGACAGCGCCGGCGAGAGGCTCAGCAGGACGGCACTGCTGTCCGGCCCGTGCTCGGCCTGCGCGAGCAGGTCGGCGGCACACTGAGCCGGATCCGCCGACGAGTCGGCGATCACGACGACCTCGCTCGGGCCTGCGGGCAGGTCGATCGCGACCCGGCTCGACACGAGCAGCTTCGCGGCCGTCACCCAGCGGTTCCCCGGGCCGACGATCTTGTCGACCGGCCGCGATCGTCTCGGTGCCGTACGCCAGCGCGGCGATCGCCTGCGCGCCGCCGACGGCATAGACCTCCGTCGATTCCGAGCTCGCGCGCGGCCGCCAGCGTCGCTTCGGCCGGCCGCGGCGTCACGACCGCGATCCGGCGCACGCCCGCGACGCGCGCCGGCACAGCCGCCATGACGAGCGACGACGGATACGCCGCGCGGCCGCCGGGCACGTAGATCCCGACCGAGTCGAGCGGGAGCCAGCGCCGCTCCGCCCGCACGCCCTCGAACCGCCTCGACCTCCATGTCCGGCGGCCGTTGCGGCCCGCAGAACTCCGCCACGGCGCGCGCCAGCTCGCGCACCGCCGCGAGCACGTCCTCGTCGAGCCGCGCCGCCTGCAGACGAGCCGCCGGCACGCGCAGCTCGCGGCCGCTCGCCGTCCAGCCGCTCCGTCCAGTCGAGCAGCGCGGCATCGCCCCGCTCGCGCACGTCGCCGACGATCTCGGCGACCCGCGGCAGCACCTCCTCCAGGCCGGTGCCTCTCACGGCACGAGCCGCTCGACCGGCAGCACGAGGATCGAGGACGCGCCGGCTGCCTTGAGCGGCGGGAGCAGGTTCCAGACGTCGTCCGCGTCGACAGCCGCGTGGACGGCGATCTCACCTTCCGCGGCGAGAGTCGAGCACGGACGGCGCGCCCATGCTCGGCAGCACGTGCACGGATCGCGGGCAGCGCCGCGGCCGGCGCGTTCATCATCAGGTAGCGGCGGCGGCGCGCCGCGACGACGGCCGAGAGCATGAGCTCGAGGCGTCGCGACCGCCTCGCCGTGCTCGGCGAGCGCGGCCTCGCTCGCCACGAGCACGGCCTGCGAGTCGAGCAGCGACGCCGAGCAGGCGCAGACCGTTCGCGCTCGCGGTCGAGCCGGTCGAGACGAGATCGACGATCGGCGTCGGAGAGGCCGAGGCGCGGCGCCGCCTCGACCGACCCGGAGACCGGACACGAGCTCCGCCGACACGCCGAGCCGCTCGAGACACGCCTCGCGTCGCAACCGGATAGGCGGTCGCGACCCGCAGCCCGTCGAGCGCCGCCAGCTCCTGCTGCGGCGCATCCTCCGGCACCGCCGCCTGCGAGCGTGCAGCGGGCGAACCCGAGCTCCGCCAGCGTCTCGACGCGCGCCTCCGCCTCGACGACGAGATTCGCGCCCGTGATGCCGAGGTGGACGACGCCGTCCTGGACGTACTCCGGGATGTCGTGCGCGCGCACGAGCAGCAGGTCGACCGGCGCGTTGGCGCACGGCACGACGAGCGCACGCTCGGTCGTCTCGAAGGCGAGCCCGGCGTCGGCGCAGAGCCTGAGCGCCGGCTCCGCCATCCGGCCCTTGGACGGGACGGCCAGCGTCAGCCGGCCGTTCGGCGCCGGCACGCGGAACGCCGTCCGTGCTCACCGCCGCTGCCGCCGTCGTCGCGTCGGCCGTCCGCTCGAGCGCCAGGCGGTAGCCGCCCGTGCCGTGGTTCAGCCACTGGGCGACCCGCGTGACGGTGGCCGTGCTCGTCGGGCACGCGGCGGGCGATCTCGACGTACGGGCACGTGCTGCGCGAGCAGCTCGGCCGTCCGCCAGCGATGTGCGAGCGCCTCCAGCTCCGGCAGCGTGCAGAGGTCGCGGAGAAAGCGTCGGGCCTCGTCCGGCGTGCGGAGGGTCATGACGGCTTCCGCCAGCTCGTCGAGGCCCGACGATGGGCTCGACCGGTGCGCGCAATCTGGGCTGTGGCCTTCGCCGGCATTGCGTCGATGTTAGCATGCTAGCGTGCTAACACATCGAGTTGAGCAGTCGTTCACCGTTTATCCGGCGATCGACGTCCTCGAAGGGCGGGTCGTCGCCTCGCCGAGGGCGATCCCGAGCCGCGTGACGGTGGAAGGCGGCGATCCCGTCGCCGCGGCCGAGCGCTTCGCGTCCGAGGGCGCCTCGTGGCTCCATCTCGTCGACCTCGACGGCGCGTTCTCCGGTGAGCCGTCGCTCGATCTTCGTCGAACGCGTCGCGCGCGCAGTCTCCCTCCCGGTGCAGGTCGGCGGCGGCTACCGAACGCTCGGCTGCGATCGACGGCGGCGCTCGCTGCCGGCGCCGCCCGCGTCCTCGTCGGCACGGCCGCGCTCGACCGACGCCTGCTCACCGAGGCAGCCGAGCGGTTCGGCGACAAGCTCGTGGTCGCCGTCGACGTCCGCGACGGCCGCGTCGCGGTCGAGGGCTGGGCTGCGCGAGTCGGGTTCGACGGCCGCCGAGCTCGCGCGCCGCTGCGCGCGACGCCGGCGTCCGACGGCTGCTCGTCACGAGCACGCGGCGCGACGGCTCGCTGGCCGGCCCCGATCTCGAGCTGCTCGCAGCGGTGCGGAACGCCTGCCGGCCTCCCCGTGATCGCAGCCGGCGGCATCGGCTTCGCTCGACGACATCGGGCGCGTGCGTGAGCTCGGCTGCGAGGGCGCCGTCGTCGGCTGGCGCTCTGGCGCGGCGCGTTTCACGCTCGCGGACGCCGTTAGCCTGCAGACATGAGCGAGCGGAGCCGCGGCGCAGCGTCACGATCTGGAGCGACTACATCTGACCGTTCTGTCGCGCGGCCCAGCCGACGGTCGCGTGGCTGCGGCGCCGGTTCGGCGCCGAGGTGCGTCTGGCTCCCGTTCGACCTGCACCCGGAGTACCCGCGGAAGGGCTGCCGCGCGAGCAGCTGCTCGCGCGCTACGGCGAAGGACATGACCGAGCACATGCGCGCGCTTCTTCGCGCGCGCGGGCTGCGACTACAACCCGCATCCCGACCTCGTCCCGAACTCGAAGCGCGCGCTCCGGCTGACGGAGCTCGCGCGTGACCTCGGCCGCCACGAGGAGACGCACGACCGGCTGATGGACGCGTACTGGCACGAGGGCGGACATCGGCGATCCGGACGTGCTGCGCGAGCTCGCCGCCGAGCTCGAGCTGCCCGCCGACGACGTCGAGGACGTGCTCGACGGCGAGCGTTACGCCGACCGCGTGGCCGCCTCGACGCGGCAGGCCGTCCCCATCGGCGCGAACGCCGTACCCGCCTTCCTGCTCGACCGCCGGCTGCTCGTGCTCGGCGCGCAGCCGGAGGAGACGTTCGAGCGCGCCTTCGAGCAGCTCGGCGCCGCGTGAGCGTCCGCATCGTCGGACGAGACCGACGTTCGGCCTCGGCTGGATCGAGAATGCCGCCGAGGCGACAGGCGCGTCGCACGCGCTCGTCGTCGACGGCCGCGTCTGGCTCGTCGATCCGATCGAGCCGGAGGGCGTCGAGGAGCGGTGCGCGCGCTCGGCGAGCCCGCCGGCGTGCTCCAGCTGCTCGACCGGCACAACCGCGCCGCGGCAGCGCTGGCCACGCGGCTCGGCGTGCCGCACCACGTCGTCGCCACGGGAGCTGCCGGGCACGCCGTTCGAGGTGCTGCCCGTCGTGCGCAACCGCTTCTGGAAGGAGGTCGCGCTCTGGTGGCCGGAGCGCGCGTGTCCTCGTCTGCGCCGACGCGCTCGGGACGATCCCGTTCTTCCGCGCGGGCGACGAGCCGGTCGGCGTCCACCCGGCGCTCCGCCTCATCCCGCCGCGACGGCTCGCCGGCCTCGGCGCCGAGCACCTGCTCGTCGGGCACGGAGAAGGCCTGCACGGGACGGAGACCGCCGCCGCCGTCGACGATGCGATCCGGCACGCGCGGCGGCGGATCCCGCGCTGGCTCGCCGGGATCCCGCGGATCGTGCGCCGCGGCCATTAGGAGGGGCTGGCGGAAGGTCAGCCCCTGCTAGCGGGCTCGCGCGAGCAGCCCCGGCCGGACGAGCCGCGGCGGCGCCTTCAGCCTCGCGTCCTTCACCGGCGGGTTCAGCGGCTCCGCGAGCGGCGCGGCGCCGAACGAGGCCGCGCGTCGCTCGGGCGGCGACCTCGCCGTAGAGCGTCGTCCGCTGCCGCGGGATGCGGCCGTTCGCGCGGATCAGCGCCTCCATCGCCTCCGGCGGCATCTCCTGGCCGTGCTCCGAGCCGGCCGCGCGCGAGATCGACTCGTTCATGAGCGTGCCGCCGAGGTCGTTCACGCCCGCGCGCAGCGCCGCCGCCACGCCTTCCGGCCCGAGCTTCACCCACGAGACCTGGATGTTCGTGATCTCGGGGTGCAGCGCGAGCCGCGCGACCGCGTGGACGAGGAGCGTCTCGCCGAACGTCGGCCCCGAGCGCGCCCGCCCCTGCAGCCACATCGGCGCCTCCATGTGGACGAACGGCAGCGGCACGAACTCGGTGAAGCCGCCCGACAGGCGCTGCTGCTCCTTCGCCCGCAGCAGGTGCCGCGCCCAGTGCCGTGGCGACTCGACGTGGCCGAACATCATCGTCACGTTCGAGCGCAGCCCGACGCGGTGCGCGGCCTCGTGCACCGCGAGCCACTGCGCGGTCGTCACCTTGTCGGGGCAGATGACGCTCGCGGACCTCGTCGTCGAGGATCTCCGCCGCCGTCCCGGGCAGCGAGCCGAGGCCGAGCGAGCGCAGCCGCGCGAGGTACTCGTCGAGCGGGCAGCCCGAGCGTCGCCGCCCCCTGCCAGACCTCGAGCGCCGAGAACGCGTGGATGTGGAGGTCGGGCACGGCGTCGCGGATCGCCTCCACGACGCGCGCGTAGTAGTCGCCGGTGAAGGCCGGGTGGATGCCGCCCTGGAGGCAGACCTCGGTCGCGCCGCGCTCCCACGCCTCGCGGGCGCGGCGCACGATCTCCTCCAGCGGGACGAGGTACGGCGCGCCGCGCAGGTTCGCCGCGAGCCGGCCCTTCGAGAACGCGCAGAAGCCGCAGCGGAAGTAGCAGACGTTCGTGTACTGGATGTTGCGCGTGACGACGTAGGTGACCTCGTCGCCGCACACCTCGCGGCGCAGCCGGTCGGCGGCGGCGAAGACGCGCTGCCGCTCCTCGCCGCGGGCGCGGAAGAGGCGGACGAGCTCCTCCTCGCCGAGCCGTCCGCCGTGTCGACCGGCAGCGCGTCCTCTGGATCGCGAACGGCACCCCGCCGCGCTCGCCCGGGATGCCAGCCGTCCTCGCGCGCGAGCCCGAGCGCGTCGGACGACGCGCAGCGCGGCCGGCAGCACGCGCGGATCGAGCCACTCGGAGTCGAGGTAGCGCGGGTAGACCGGGAGCCGCGGCGGCGAGCTCGAGCCCGCGCGACCGCGTCGCCGCCGCGAGCGCGTTCGCGCTCGGGCCACGGCGCCTCCGGGTTGACGTGGTCGATCGTGACGGGCGAGACGCCGCCCCAGTCGTCGATGCCGGCGTCGAGCAGACGCGGGAAGTCGTCGTAGGCGAGGTTCGGCGGCGCCTGCACCGAGACGTCGCTCGGGCAGCAGCAGCCGCGCCGCGGCGATCGTCCAGAGGTGGTCGTCGAGCTCGGGCTCGGGATGGTCGGCCATGCGCGTGCCCGGCTTCGCGCGGAAGTTCTGGACGATCACCTCCTGCAGGTGGCCGTGCCGCTCGTGCAGCTCGGGCGAGCGCTGCCAGAGCCTCGAGCCGCTCCTCCCGCGTCTCGCCGATCCCGATCAGGATCCCGCTCGTGAACGGGATCCGCAGCTCGCCGGCGAGCGCGATCGTCTCGAGCCGCCGCGCCGGGCAGCTTGTCCGGCGAGGCCCAGTGCGGCCCGCCCTTCGCCGCGAGCCGCTCGGCCGTCGTCTCGAGCATGATCCCCATCGACGCCGAGACCGGCCGGAGCAGCGAGAGCTCCTCGCGCGACATCACTCCCGGGTTCAGGTGCGGCAGCAGCCCGGTCTCCTCGAGCACGAGCCGGGCGACCCGCGCGAGGTACTCGATCGTCGTCTCGCAGCCGAGCGCGCGCAGCTCCTCCCGCGCGACCTTGTAGCGGAGCTCCGGCTTGTCGCCGAGGGTGAAGAGCGCCTCGGTGCAGCCGGCCGCGGCGCCCGCGCGCGCGATCTCGAGCACCTCGTCCTCGGTCAGGTACGCGCGCTCGCCGCGGCGCGGCGGCCGCGCGAAGGTGCAGTAGCCGCAGACGTCGCGGCAGAGCGTCGTCAGCGGGATGAAGACCTTCGGCGAGTACGTGACGAGCCCGTCGCCGCGGCGTTGCGACCGCGCGGCCGCCAGCAGTCCTCGAGCGGCGCGGCGAGGAGCTCTCGCGGCCGTCACGCTCCGTGAGCTTACGCGCGGCTTAGCGCGCCCGGCGCGTGGCCAGCATCGCCGCGACCCGGCGGAAGAGACCGGCGGCGCCCGCCCGGCAGGGCGAGCATGATGAGGATCAGGACGACGCCGAACGCGACCGCAGGCGCGCCGGGGACGTCCGTGTCGAGGTCGCCGACGATCGGCAGGAAGTCCGGGCACCGCGCTGTCGGCGTTCTGCGCCCACTCGATCTGCATGAAGTGGATGAAGATCGCGCCGAAGACGAGCGGCCAGAGCGAGCCGAGCCCGCCGACGACGACGCCGACGAGCAGGAAGATCGAGAGCGTGATCGGGAACGTGTCCGGGTTGACGAACGTCGTCGCGATCGCGAGCAGCGATCCCGAGACGCCCGCGTAGAAGGCGCTGATCCCGAAGGCGAGCGTCTTGTAGGTCGCGAGGTTGACGCCCGAGGAGGCGGCGGCGAGCTCGCTGTCGCGGATCGCGCGGAACGCCCGGCCCGTCGCGACCGCGCAGGATGAACCAGGCGCCCACGAACATCACGAGCGCGATCGTCCAGCTCAGGTAGTAGAGCCACTCGTTGAAGCTCGCGATCTCGAACCCGAGCATGTGGATCGGCTCCCGGACCGTCTCGAAGGTGATCGGGATCGGTCGTCTCGGTCGGCCTGGTGAGCGTGTCGACCTCGAAGATGTTGATCCCGGCGCCGCCGCCCGTGAAGTCCTCGAACTTCCTGATGATCGCCGGCGTGGCGACGGCGATCGCGAACGTCGCGAGAGCGAGGTAGAGGCCGGTGAGCCTGAGAGCGGGGAAGCCGAAGAGGAAGCCGATGGTCCCGGCGACGAGCCCGGCGAGAGGGATCGTCCAGAGGTCGCGAACGTCGTTCGTGAACTGGTGCCCGAGCAACTCGAGCGGCGGGTCCTGAGTTCGACATCAGGATCGCCGTCGTGTAGCCGCCGATCGCCATGAAGGCCCCGTGACCGAGCGAGATCTGGCCGGTGAAGCCGGTGAGGACTTGCAGACCGAGCAGCGCGATCAGGTAGATGCCGACGTAGGCGAACTGCTGCGCGCGGAAGTCGCTGACGAACCGCGGGAGGAACATGAGCGCGACCGCGGCGAGGAGGAACAGCGCGATCTTGATCGCGTCGAGCCGGCTGAGCCCGAGACGGCTGAGCCCGAGACGGCTCATACGCGCCTCGCGATCGGCTTGCCGAAGAGCCCGGCCGGGCGCACGAGCAGGACGACGAGGATGATCAGGAGCGCCGCGGGCAGGCGGAGGTCGGCGCCGATGAAGTCGATGTAGTTGCCGAGCAGGTTGAGCCCGACGCCGAGGAGGAGCCCGCCGGCGACGGCGCCGAACGGCGAGTCGATCCCGCCCAGCACCGCCGCGGCGAAGGCGTAGATGAGCGTCGCCTGCATCATCGTCGGGTCGAGCGTCGTCGTCGGCGCGGTGAGGATCCCGGCAACTGCGCCGAGCATCGCCGCGAGGCCCCAACCGATCGCGAGCATCCACCCCACGCGCACGCCGACGAGGCGGCTCGCGTCCGGGTTCAGCGCGGAGGCGCGCAGTGCCAGGCCGATCTTCGTGAACTGGAAGAACGCCCAGAGCGCGGCGACCATGACGCCGACGACCGCGATCGTGCCGAGATCGATCACGGAGATCGCCACGTCGCCGATGTTCACGGTCTCGTTCGGGAACGGGCTCGGGAAGAAGCGCACCTCGGCCGTCCAGATCCAGGCGGCGAGGCCGTTGAAGATCAGCACGAGCCCGATCGTGATGATCACGATCGTGAGCAGGGAGCCGCCCTCGACCGGCCGGATGACGACGCGCTCGATCGCGAGGCCGAGAGCGAAGGCGAAGACGAGCGTCGCGACGTAGGCGAGCCAGTCGTTCCAACCGTGGTTCGCCGTCAGCGTCCAGGCGATGTACGTCGTGAACATCGCCATCTCGCCCTGTGCGAAGTTGATCACGCCGGTGGCGCGGTGGATCAGCACGAGCGCGAGCGCGAGCGCGGCGTAGATCGACCCCGTTGCCAGACCCGAGACGACCTGTTGGAAGAACTCGGTCATCTGTCCTCAGTAGCCGAGGTAGCTCCGTCGAACGTTCTCGTCCCGGGCGAGCTCCTCGCTCGTCCCAGACACCGCAACCTTGCCCACCTCGAGCACGTACGCACGTGACGCCACCTCGAGCGCGATCGCGGCGTTCTGCTCGACCACGAGGACGGTGAGGCCCTCCTGCTCGTTCAGCTCGACGACGATGCGGAAGATCTCGCGCGTCACGAGCGGGGCGAGCCCGAGCGAGGGCTCGTCGAGGAGCAGGAGCCGCGGGCGGCTCATCAGCGCGCGGGCGAGCGCGAGCATCTGCTGCTCGCCGCCCGAGAGCGTGCCGGCGTGCTGGTCGAGCCGTTCCGCGATCCACGGGAAGTACGTCGACATGCGCTCGATCTCGGCGTCCAGCGGGCCCGCGCCTCGTGTACGCGCCGAGGCGGAGGTTCTCCTCGACGGACAGCTCCGCGAACGTGCCGCGCCCCTCGGGCACGTGCGCGATCCCGAGCTTGGCGACCGACTCGGGTCCCCGCCGGCCGAGCGGCTTGCCGTCGAACGTGATGTCGCCGACTCCGGCGGACCGTGCCTGAGATCGAGCGCAGCGTCGTCGTCTTGCCGGCGCCGTTCGCTCCGAGCACGGCGACGATCTGGCCCTCCTCGACGGCCAGTGAGACCCCGTGCAATGCCCGGACGGGCCCGTAGCGGGCCTCGACGTCCCGCAGCTCAAGCAGCGCCATCCGGCTCCTCTGCCTCGGGCTGGCGGGGCGGCGGCTGGTCCGCGACGGCGACCGGCGCGGGCCGCACGGGTTCCTCGTCGGTGCCGAGGTAGGCCTCGATCACGGCCGGGTCGGCGCGCACGTCGGCCGGCGGGCCGTCGGCGATCATGCGGCCGAAGTTGAGCACGTGCACGTGGTCGGAGATGCCCATGACGAGGTTCATGTGGTGCTCGACCAGCAGGATCGTGAGCTTCCGGTCGTCGCGGATCTGCCGGATGAAGCGCCCGAGCTCCTCGACCTCCTCGTGGTTGAGGCCGCCCGCAGGCTCGTCCAGCAGGAGCAGCTTCGGCTGGGCGACGAGCGCGCGGGCCAGTTCGATGCGCTTGAGCGTGCCGAACGGCAGCCCCGCCGCCGGTCGTGCGGCGACGCGGGCGAGGCCGACGTACTCGATCGCGTCCATGGCCTGCTCTTCGACATGCCGGCCACGGGTGTGCGCACCGACGAGCACGTTGTCGAGCACGGTCATCGTCTTGAAGAGCTCGACGTTCTGAAACGTCCGCGCGATGCCGCGTCGGACAATGCCGTGCACCGGCGCCTTGAGCAGGTTCTCGCCCGCGAACTCGACCTCGCCCTCGTTCGGCGTGTAGAGCCGCGTGATGACGTTGAACGCGGTCGTCTTGCCGGCGCCGTTCGGGCCGATCAGCCCGGCGATCTGCCCCTCCTGCACGTCGAACGAGACACCGTCGAGCGCGACGATGCCGCCGAACCGCCGCGTGACGTTGCGCAGGGAGAGGAGGGCCATGAGGGTCGGCGTACCCTAAGGGTCGCGGCCGAAGCCAGGCAAGCGGTTACTCTGCTGGCCCGTGACGACCGCCGAGACAACCGCAGACGACGCCCTCCTGGAGATGAGCAGGGGTCAGAAGACCCTCAACCTCGTCGGCGTAACCGTGCCGTTTGCAGGCTTTCTGGCGTCGGTCTTCTTCCTCTGGGGGCAGCTGATCACGTGGCGCGACATCGCGATCCTCGTCGTCGGCTACGTCCTGACCTGCCTCGGCATCTCGATCGGCTTCCACCGCCTCTTCACGCACCGGTCGTACGAGACCTTCCGGCCGATCCGGTACGGGCTCGCCGTCCTCGGGTCGATGGCGGTACAGGGCCCCGTGATCAGGTGGGTCTCCGACCACCGCAAGCATCACAACTTCGCCGATCGCGAGGGTGACCCGCATTCGCCGCATGCCGGCTTCGGGGAGGGCGCGCGGGACAAGATCGCCGGCCTCTGGCACGCGCACGTCGGCTGGCTCTTCAGGAATGTCGGCCGCGCCGAATGGACGAAGTACGCGAAGGACCTGCTGGCCGACCGGGGCATGGTGCTGATCTCGCGGACGTTCGGCCTCTGGGTCGCCCTCTCGCTCGCGCTTCCGTTCGCCGCCGGCTGGGTCTGGGGCGGCACGCTCGGCGCAGCGTTCCAGGCGCTCTTCTGGGGCGGCCTGATCCGGATCTTCCTCCTCCACCACATCACCTGGTCGGTGAACTCGGTCTGCCACTTCGTCGGCTCGCGCCGATTCCGCGTCAAGGACGAGTCGCGGAACGTCTGGTGGCTGTCGTGGATCTCGCTCGGCGAGTCCTGGCACCACAACCATCACGCGTTCCCGTCATCCGCGTTCCACGGCCTGCGGCCCTGGGAGCTCGACCTCGGCGGCCTCGCGATCCGCCTGATGCGCCGCCTCGGTCTCGCCTGGAAGGTGATGGAACCGGCGAAGGAGCTGCAACGTCGCCGTGAGCTCGTCCCCGACTGAGCCGCCGACCCCCGCCGACTCGCCGCTGCGGCTCGGCGACGTGATGTCCTCGCCGTTCTACCGCGGGCTGATGACGCCCGAGCTTTCGCCCGGCGACCCCGCCTTCCCGTTCGACCTGCCTCGCCTCGACGGCGCTGGCCGGGTCGCGCTCGCCGACTTCGTGGGCGAGCGCCCGGTCGCGCTCGTCTTCGGCTCGTACACCTGACCGCCCTTCCGCCGCCAGTTGGGCGAGCTGGAGGAGCTCTACGACCGCCATCGCGACGAGGTCGCGTTCTTCATCGTCTACATCCGCGAGGCGCATCCGGAGGACGGCTGGGTGCTCGAGGAGAACCGCGGCGAAGGCATCGCCCTCGTCGACCCCGTCTCGCTCGAGGAGCGGGCCGCGGCTGCCGATGCCTGCGCCATGCGGCTGCGGACGCGCATCCCGACCCTGCTCGACGACGTCGACGACGAGGTCGCGCTCGCGTACGGCGGCTGGCCCGACCGGCTGTATCTGGTCGGCCGCGACGGCCGGGTCGCGTTCCAGGGTGAGCGTGGCCCGGACGGCTTCAAGCCCGAGGAGCTGGAGGCCGCGATCGAGGCCGAGCTGAGGCGCTAGTCGCGCCAGGGACGCGGGTCGGTGCGGAGCAGCGAGTAGAGCAGGACGTCCTGGTTGCGGCCGTCGTTGAAGAAGGCGCCCCGCGCCGTTCCCTCGAGCACGAAGCCGCACTTCTCGGCGACGCGGCGGCTCGCCGCGTTCTCCGGGACGATGACGAGGTGGATGCGGTGCTGCTTCTTCGCCCAGAACAGGTAGTCGACGAGCAGCTGCACGGCCTCGGTGGTGTAGCCGTGTCCTGCGTGCTGCTCGCCGTAGAGCTGGTAGGACAACTCGAAGGCGTCCCAGTAGGGGACCGGCTTGAAGAACTCGATGTGCCCGACGAGCTCTTCGTCGCGACTCCAGATCAGGAGAGTGCCCTCCTCGCGCTCCCAAAGGCCGTTCTCGGCGAACCGCTGCCGGAGGACGGACTCGGCGACGACGCCGAGCGGGAAGTACAGGCCGCGGGAGCTGATGTCGACATGCGCCTCGCAGTAGGCGTCCAGATCGACCGGAGCGGATCGGCCGGAGCAGGACGCGCTCCCCGGTGAGCATGGCGCGTGTCCTAGTCGAAGCGGTAGACGCCGCCATCGGCGAACTCCTTCAGGATCCGCCGGCTGACGACCATGCGGTGCACCTCGTCCGGGCCGTCGTAGATGCGCGCGCCGCGGGCCATCGTGTACATGGACGCCGAGCGGCGTCTCGTCGGTGAGGCCGCGGGCGCCGTGCACCTGCATCGCGCGGTCGATCACCTCGTTCAGGACCCTCGCGGCGTAGAACTTGATCAGCGACACCTCCACGCGGGCCTCGTCCGCCCTCGTCGAGCTTCGACGCCGCGTCGAGCGTGAGCAGCCGGCAGGCCTGGATCTCGGCGGCCGAGTCGGCGATCCAGTTCTGCACCGTCTGCTTCTCGGCGAGCGGGCCCCCGCCGACCTCGCGCTGTAGCGCGTAGCTGCACATCAGCTCGAACGCGCGCTGCATCTGCCCGAGCCAGCGCATGACGTGGTGGATCCGGCCCGGCCCGAGCCGCTTCTGCGCGATCCGGAAGCCGTCTCCGGGCTCGCCGAGCACGTTCTCGCGCGGGACGCGGACATCGGTGTAGCGCACCTCGCAGTGGGTCGACCAGCCGCGGCCGGCGTGACCCATGACAACGATCGGCCGGATCAGCTCGAAGCCGGGCGTTTCGACCGGGACGATGATCTGGCTCATGCGCCGGTGCGGCGGCGCCTCCGGGTCGGTGACGGCCATGACGATCCCGAACGCCGCCCCTTCCGCGGCGGACGAGAACCACTTGTGCCCGTTGATCACCCACTCGTCGCCGTCGAGGACGGCGGTCGTGCGAAGCGCCGTCGGATCGGCGCCGGAGACCTCAGGCTCGGTCATCGAGAAGAACGAGCGTGCGGTTCCCTCGACGAGCGGCCGCAGGAAGCGCTCCTTCTGGTCGTCGGTGCCGAACATGTGCAGGATCTCGCCGTTGCCCGCGTCCGGCGCCTGGCAGTTGAAGACGAGCTGCGCCCACACGCTGCGGCCGATCTCCTCGTTCAGCAGGGCGTACTCGATGAAGCCGGAGCCCGAGCCCCCGGCCTCGGGCGGCAGGTGCGGCGCCCAGATCCCGGCCGCCTTCGCGCGTCCGCGCAGCTCCTCGATGAGCGCGTCGGACGACTCGTCCTCGCGCGCGAGCGCCGCCTCGTTCGGGTAGACGTGCTCCTCCATGAACGCGCGCACCTCGGCGCGCCGCGCCTCGACGTCTGGCCCGATCGCAAGCTCGGTCATCGACGTAGAGTCTCGCACGTGATCGAGCCCGGCAGCCAGGTGCAGAACGCGATCTACGTCGGCGGCGGCGCCGAATGGCCGGTGACGGCGGCCGACTGGGAGGCCGCGGCGGCCGAGGCGCTCGAGCCGGGGCCGTTCGGCTACATCGCCGGCGGCGCCGGAGCCGAGGCGACGATGCGGGCGAATCTCGAGGCGTTCGAGCGGCGGCGGCTGCGCCCACGGATGCTCGGCGGGCACCTCGAGCGCGACCTCTCCGTCGAGGTGCTCGGGCTCCGCTCGCCGGTGCCGTTCCTGCTCGCGCCGATCGGCGTCCTCTCGATCGCGCACGCCGACGCCGAACGGGCGGTCGCACGAGCAGCAGCCACGACCGGCGTGCCGATGGTCCTCTCGAGCGCCGCCTCGACGTCGCTCGAGGACGTGGCCGCGGAGCTCGGCGAGACGCCGGCCTGGTACCAGCTCTACTGGTTCAGCGACCACGAGATCGCCGGCAGCCTCGTCGACCGCGCGGCCGCGGCAGGCTACGGCGCGATCGTCGTCACGCTCGACACGCTCACCCTCGGCTGGCGTCCGCGCGACCTGCGGCTGGGCTACCTCCCGTTCCTGCACGGCGAGGGGCTCGCCCAGTTCTTCAGCGACCCCGTGTTCCGGTCGCTCCTCGACGAACCGCCGGAGGAGGACGTGCTCGGCGCCTCGGTGCGGGCGCTGTCGCTCTTCTCGAACCTCGGCCTCACCTGGGCCGACCTCGACTGGCTGCGCGGCCGGACGGAGCTGCCGATCCTCGTCAAGGGCGTCCTCACCGCCGAGGACGCGCGCATCGCGCTCGAGCACGGCGTCGACGGGATCGTCGTCTCCAACCACGGCGGCCGCCAGGTGGACGGCTCCGTCGCCGCGCTCGACGCGCTCGTCGAGGTTCGCGACGCCCTCGGCGACGAGGCGACGGTGCTGATGGACAGCGGCATCCGCAGCGGCGCCGACGTCCTGAAGGCGCTCGCCCTCGGCGCGGACGCAGTCCTACTCGGCCGGCCGTACGCCTACGGGCTCGCCGTCGGCGGCCAGGCGGGCGTCGAGGCCGTGATCAGGCAGCTGGCGGCCGAGATCGACCTCACGCTCGCGCTGATCGGGGCTCGGGCGGTGGGCGAGCTCGACCGGACCGCCGTCGCGTGAAGCTCTACACGGAGGAGCACGGCGAAGGGCACCCGCTGCTGTTGCTCACCGGGCCTCGGCTACGCGATCTGGTCGTGGCAACGCCAGCTCCCGGCCTGGTCGCAGCGGTTCCGCTGCATCGCGGTCGAGAACCGGGGCACCGGGCGCTCGCCCAAGCCGCCCGGCCCGTACTCGATCGAGGAGATGGCCGACGATGCCGCCGAGGCGCTCGCCGGCCGCCGCGCCCACGTCGCCGGCTTCTCGATGGGCGGCTACATCGCGCAGACGCTCGCCCTGCGGCACCCGGACCTCGTCGCTCGGCTCGTCCTGACGTGCACTGCCACGGGCGGGCCGGACCACCACGAGATCCCGGCGGAGACGAACGCCGCGTGGCTCGCGAACGCGGACAAGCCGCCGGCCGAGTACGCCCGCGCGACGATGCCGCTCTCCTTCCGCCCCGGCTGGACCGAGGCGAACCCCGAGGAGTTCGAGCAGCTGCTCGCCGACCGCCTCCGCTACCCGACTCCGCCGGAGTGCTGGCGCGCGCAGTACGAGGCCTGCTGGGACTTCGTCCGGACGCACCGGCCGGTCGAGGAGATCGCCGCGCCGACGCTCGTCGTGCACGGCGACGCCGACCGCGTCGTGCCGTACGAGAACGGCGTCGAGCTCGCGCGCCGCATCCCCGACTCCCGCTTCGAGCGCTTCGACGGCGCCGGGCACCTGCTCTTCCTCGAGGAGCCCGCGCGCTTCAACGACGTGGTCGCCTCGTTCCTCACGGGGTAGAGTCGGGGCGTGGATCTTCGCGACACGCCCGAGGAGGCCCCGTTCCGCGCGGAGCTGCGCGCCTGGATCGAGGCGAACCTGACCGACGAGACCCGCCGCGGCCGCTTCGAGGAGGCGGGCCGTGAGTGGAGCCGCAGCCTCTACGACGCAGGCTACGCCGGTCTGACCTGGCCGAAGGAGTACGGCGGCGCGGGAGCGCCGTACAGCCACCAGGCGATCTTCCTCGAGGAGATGGCACGCGCGGAGGCGCCGCCGCACCTCGGCGTGATCGGGCTCGGCATGGCCGGGCCGACGATCATCGCGCACGGCACCGAGGCCCAGAAGGAGCGCCACCTCGAGAAGATCCTCTCCACGGAGGAGATCTGGTGCCAGGGCTTCTCCGAGCCGGGCGCCGGCTCCGACCTCTCCGCCGTCCGCACGAGCGCGCAGCTCACGTCGGCGGGCGACCGCTTCGTCGTCAACGGCCAGAAGGTGTGGTCGTCCTTCGCGCACATCGCCGACTGGTGCATCCTCGTCACGCGCAGCGACCCGGACAGCGAGCGCCACGCGGGCCTCACCTACCTCCTCGTCGACATGCACGCGCCGGGCGTCGAGGTGCGGCCGCTGCGCCAGATCACGGGCGAGGCCGAGTTCAACGAGATCTTCTTCACCGACGTCGAGGTGCCGGTGGAGAACGTCGTCGGCGAGGTCGGCGGCGGCTGGCAGGTGGCGATGACGACGCTGCTGCACGAGCGCGGCACGCTCGGCTTCGCGCTCACCGCCGGGCTCGAGTCGCAGATCCGCAAGCTGACGGCGCTCGCGAAGGAGACCGGCGCGACCGAGGTGCAGCGCGACGCGATCGCGCGCGAGTGGATCGGCCTGCAGGCAGTGCGCTACACGAACTACCGCTCGCTGACGACGCTGATGAAGACCGGCATCCCGGGCCCGGAGGGCTCCGGCGCGAAGCTCTGGTGGTCGGAGGCGAACCAGCGCGTGACGAAGCTCGCGCTCGAGCTGCTGGGCTCGGAGGCGCAGCTCCTGAACGGGGACTCGCAGCAGCCCGGGTACTGGCAGCACCAGCAGCTGCGGTCGCGCGGCAACACGATCGAGGCCGGCACCTCCGAGATCCTGCGGAACATCATCGCCGAGCGCGTGCTCGGCCTCCCACGGAGCCGCTGATGGAGTTCGCGTTCACTACCAGAGCAGGAGGAGCTGCGGCGCGAGGCGCGCGCGTTCCTCGAGGCGAACCCGGAGGCGCCGCTCGCCGAGCTGCGCGAGCTCGGCTGGCTCGGCGTCTCGGTGCCGGAGGACCGCGGCGGCGGCGGGCTCTCGTTCGTCGACGAGGCGATCCTGTTCGAGGAGGCCGGCCGTGCGCTGTACGCAGGCCCGTTCCTGACGACCGCGGTCGTCCTCCCGGCGCTACCGGAGGTCGACGACAAGGCCTGGTCGGTCGAGGTCGACGGCCTCGTACCCGATCTGGCGGCCGCCGACCGCGTCCTGACCGAGGAGATGGAGGCGTGCGCCGCGGAGGGCGAGACGCTGCCGACGGTCGACGAGACGAGACCGCTCGGGCGCCTCCAAGCAACAGACTGTTACAAGGTCGAGGGCGAGTGGGAGCCCGTGCGGTTGCGGCTCCTCGCCGCGCTCTCGGCCGAAGCCGTGGGCATCGCTCAGAAGGCGCTCGAGCTCGGCGTCGAGTACGTCGCGCAGCGCGAGCAGTTCGGCAAGAAGATCGGCACGTACCAGGCCGTCTCCCACCCGCTCGCGGACACCTACGTCGAGACGGAGCTCGCCCGGTCGCTCGCCTATTGGGCGGCGTGGTGCGTTGCCGAGGAGGACGAGAGCGCTCCGGTCGCGGTCGCCGCGGCCAAGGCCCAATGCGCCGAGACTGCCGTCGCCGCGTGCGAGCGCTCGATCCAGGTGCACGGCGGCATCGGCTTCACGTGGGAGCACCCGCTGCACCGCTACTACAAGCGCGCACAGTGGATCGACGCCTTCGGCGGCCACGCCGCGACGCATCGTGCGGCCGTGGCGGCCGCGCTGCTGGATCCCGTACCCGTCGGCTGAGGAGGCCAGTTGCCGGTCCCGAAAGCAGAAGTGCTCGAGTTGATGCGCATGGAGGTCGACCCTGCGGAGGTCGACGAGATCCGAGAGCTCTGGAAGGCGCACTCGAAGGCAGAGGACGCCCGGTCGACTCGAAGGCCTCATGGCGACGCTGACGGACGACTGCGTCTACACGGTCTACCCCGACGACGTCTCCTGGCACGGCCACGAGGGCGCGACCCGCTTCTACGTCGAGCTGCTGACGGCCTTTCCGGACATCGTCTTCGAGCTGCAGAACATCGTCATCGGGCCGCAGGGCGTCGTCGAGGAGGCGATCGTCACCGGGACGCACTCGGCGAAGTGGCTCGACAACGAGCCGACGGGCGAGCGGATGACCTGGCGGAACGCGATCTTCTTCCCGTGGGATCCCGACGCGCGCCTTTTCAAGGGCGAGCGGGTCTACACCGACATGCCGCGGAGGGCTGCCTGATGGCGCATTCGTTCTCGTCCCTCGACGAGCTCGGCGACGGCTACGGGTTCCGCAAGGTGCGCCGCGCCCTGGGCGTGACGGCCTTCGGCGTCAACGGGGTCGTCTATCCACCCGGGTATCCGGGCGTGAACCACTACCACGACCTCCAGGACGAGCTCTACTTCGTCCACAGCGGCACGGCGAAGGTGGAGGTCGACGGCGAGGAGCACATCCTCGGCCCGGGCGGCCTCCTTCACGTCGAGTCGACGACGCCCAGGCGGATCTCGAACGCCGGCGAGGACGATCTCGTCATCCTCGCCGTCGGCGGCAAGGACGGCTACGTCGAGCGCGACGGGCACACGGTGACGGACGAGGACCTGAAGATCCGGCAGGAGCTCGGAAAGGAGCAGGCGTGAAGGGCTTGATGATGGACTTCCAGCTGACGCTGCCGACGATCCTCAAGCGCGCGGAGACGTACTTCCCGCACCAGGAGATCGTCACGCGGCTCCCGGACCGGAGCTTCCACCGCTACTCGTTCGCCGACTTCGGCCGCCGCGCGCGCCAGCTCTCGGTGGCGCTGAAGGGGCTCGGCCTCGAGCCGGGCGCCCGCGTCGCGACGCTCGCCTGGAACCACTACCAGCACCTCGAGGCGTACCTCGGGATCCCCTGCGCGGGCTACGTGCTGCACACGCTCAACCTGCGCCTGCATCCGAACGACCTCGCCTACATCGCCACGCACGCGGGCGACCAGGCCGTGATCGTCGACCGCTCGCTGCTGCCGCTCTGGGAGCAGTTCGCGGACCGGACGCCGATCGAGCACGTCTTCGTCGTCGAGGACTCCTACGAGGAGCTGCTCGCCGGCGCCGATCCCGACGACTACGAGGACCCGCAGCTCGACGAGGACGCCGCCGCGGCCATGTGCTACACGAGCGGCACGACGGGGATGCCGAAGGGCGTCCTCTACTCGCACCGCTCGTCGGTCCTGCACACGCTCGGCCAGGCGCTAGCAGCGCCGCTCGGCCTGCACGTGACCGAGAAGGAGACGCTCCTGCCGGTGGTGCCGATGTTCCACGCGAACGCCTGGGGCTACCCCTACACGTGCCTCATGGTCGGCGCCAAGCTCGTCTTTCCCGGCCCCGTTCCTCGACCCGGAGTCGCTGCTCGAGGACTTCGAGCAGGAGGAGGTGACGATCACGGCCGGCGTGCCGACGATCTGGATGGGCATCCTCGGCATGCTCGACAAGGAGCCCGACCGCTGGAAGATCGACAAGCTGCACTCGATGCTCGTCGGCGGCTCCGCCGCGCCGCGGGCGATGATCGCCGGCTTCAGGCAGCGACACGGCAAGACGGTCGTCCACGGCTGGGGCATGACGGAGACCTCGCCGCTCGCGACGACCTCCGATTACATCGGCGAGAACCGTCATGCCGACGAGGAGACCCAGATCGACGTTGTCGCGATGCAGGGCCTGCCGCTCCCGTTCGTCGAGCTGCGCGCGAGCGACGACGCAGGGAACGAGATCCCCTGGGACGGCGAGGCGATGGGCGAGCTCGAGGTGCGCGGCCCGTGGGTCGCGGCCGGCTACTACGAGACGCCCGAGCAGGCCGAGCGGTGGACGGACGACGGCTGGTTCAAGACCGGCGACATCGCGTCGTTCCACCCGAAGGGCTACGTGATGATCAAGGACCGCTCGAAGGACGTGATCAAGTCCGGCGGCGAGTGGATCTCCTCCGTCGACCTCGAGAACGCGCTCATGGCGCATCCGGCGATCGCCGAGGCGGCCGTGATCGCGGTCCCGCACGAGAAGTGGGACGAGCGCCCGCTCGCCGTCTGCGTCCTGCGCGACGGCCAGAGCGCGACGCCGGACGAGCTGCGCGAGTTCCTCGCGCCGAACTTCGCCAAGTTCTGGCTGCCCGACTCCTTCGAGTTCATCGACGAGATCCCGAAGACGGCGGTCGGCAAGTTCCGCAAGACGGCGCTGCGCGAGCAGTTCGTGAAGCAGCCGACGTCGGCGTAGTGGAGATCCGCGGCCGGACCTTCCTCGTCACGGGCGGAAAGTCGGGCCTCGGCGAGGCGACGGCCGGGCTGCTCGAGTCCGAAGGGGCGCGGGTGGTCGTCGCGGACCTGCCCGAGACCGACGTGACCGACGCGGACGCCGTGCGGGCGCTCGTCGACTCGTGCGAGCAGCTGCACGGCGCGGTCAACTGCGCCGGGATCGGCGGCGGCGCGCGCGTGATCGGCTTCCCGCTCGACCGCTTCCGCCGCGTCGTCGAGGTGAACCTGATCGGCACGTTCAACGTGATCACGGCAGCGGCGGAGAAGATCGCCGAGGGCGAGCCCGACGCGGAGGGGACGCGCGGCGTCATCGTCAACACCGCGTCGAACGCGGCCTTCGACGGGCAGATCGGCCAGGCCGCCTACTCCGCGTCGAAGGCGGGCGTCGCCGGCATGACGCTGCCGGTCGCACGCGACCTCGCCTCGAAGGGGATCCGCGTCGTCACGATCGCGCCGGGGCCGTCCGACACGCCGATGCTCGGGCCGATGCGCCCCGACATCCGCGAGAGCCTCGAGTCGCAGATCCCGTTTCCCAAGCGGCTCGGCCGGGCGGGGGAGTTCGCCGCCCTGGTCAAGCACATCATCGAGAACGAGTACCTGAACGGCGAGGTGATCCGGCTCGACGGAGCCTTCGCATGGCACCGAGATAGGAGGAGCGAATGGCTGACTATGTGAAGGTCGAGCACGAGGGCGCCGTCGCCGTCGTCACGCTCGACCACCCGCCCGTGAACGCGCTGTCCTCGCAGCTCCTCGAGGAGCTCGAGGCGGAGTACGACCGGCTCGACGACCTCCGACGAGACGCGGGTGATCGTCATCCGCGGTGCCGGCGAGAAGGCGTTCGTGGCGGGCGCGGACATCACCGAGTTCCCGGCGCTGCGCGAGTCGGCGCTCGCGGCCGCCGAGGAAGGCGGCTCGGCCCGCGGCATCCAGAAGGTTGCGATCCGGCTCGAGGCCGGGCGGACGCCCGTGATCGCCGAGATCCACGGCTACTGCCTCGGCGGCGGGCTCGAGCTCGCGATGGCCTGCGACATCCGCGTCGCCGCCGACGACGCTCAGCTCGGCCAGCCGGAGATCAAGCTCGGGCTGATCCCGGGCGGCGGCGGCACCCAGCGGCTGCCGCGCCTCGTCGGGAACGGCCGGGCTCTCTACCTCAACCTCACCGGCGACCCGATCTCGGGCGCGCAGGCCTACGACTGGGGCCTCGTCGAGCGCGCCGTGCCGCGCGCCGAGCTGCACGAGGCGGCGATGGCGATCGCGGGGACGCTCGCGGAGCGCTCGCCGCACTCGATGGCCGTGATCAAGGAGCTGGCCAACGAGACGCGCGACCTACCGCTCGCCGAGGGCCTCCGCAAGGAGGCACAGGCCTTCATCCGCTGCATCGGCAGCGAGGACGGCGCCGAGGGCGTGATGGCGTTCCTCGAGAAGCGCACGCCGCAGTTCACGGGCCGATGAAGGCGGCAGTCCTACACGAGGTCGGCGGGCCGCTCGCCGTAGAGGATGTGCCCGAGCCGGACGTGGCCGAGGGACAGTCCCTCGTCCAGGTCCGCGCGGCCGGTGTCAACTTCGCCGATGTCCTGATGCGGCTCGGCCGCTACCCGCAACCGCCGGAGCTGCCGACGATCCTCGGCAACGAGGTCGCCGGCGACCTCGACGGCAGGCGCGTGCTCGCCTTCGTGCGGCACACGGGCGGCGGCTACGCCGAGCAGGTGGCGGTCGACGACGAGTGGGTCTTCGACCTCCCGCCCGGCGCCAGCTACGCCGAGGGCGCCTCGTTCCTGACGACCTACCTGACCGCCTGGATCCCGTTCACCCGCCAGGTCCGGCTGCACGTGGGCACGAGCGTGCTCGTGACCGCCGCGGCCGGCGGCGTCGGCACGGCGGCGATCCAGGTCGCCACCTTCGCCGGCGCGAGGGTCACGGCCGCGGCCGGCACCGACGAGAAGCGCGAGCTGGCGCGGAAGCTCGGGGCGGAGCGAACCGATCTCCTACGAGGAGATCGGCGAGCTCGACGACATCGACGTCGCGTTCGATCCCGTCGGCGGGGCGGTGTTTCGCTCGTGTCTGGGCTGCCTGCGGCCGCTCGGCGTCGCGATCGCAATCGGCTTCGCGGGCGGCGCGTGGGAGCCTGTCGACCCCGCGCGGCTCGTCGGCCGGAACGTCGGCATCCAAGGCTTCTACCTCGGCCGGCTGATGGGGTTCGAGCCGAAGCTCGTCCACAACGAGGTCGAGGAGTTGCTCGCGCTCTGGCGCCGCGGAGCGATCCGGCCGGTCGTGGGCGCGGAGCTCCCGCTCGCGGAGGCGACCGCTGCGCACGAGCTGATCGCGTCCCGGGCATCGACCGGCAAGGTCGTGCTTGTTCCCTGAGACCGCCGTCGTCACTGGCGCCGCGGGCGGGATCGGCCGCGCGATCGTCGACGCGCTCGAGTCGGAGGGAACGTCGGTCCTCGCGCTCGATCTCGTCAGCGGCTTCGACGTCTCGAGCCCCGAGGCCTGGGAGGAGGTCGAGCCGGCCGACCTCGTCTGCCTGAACGCCGGCGTCCTGGCCAAGAGCGAGTGGTCGCTCGCGGACTACCGCCGCATCGTCGGCGTCAACGTCGACGGCGTCGTCTTCGGGGTGCAGTCGCTCGCGCCGAAGATGCGTCCCGGTAGCGCGTTCGTCGTCACCGCGTCGCTCGCGGGCCTGATCCCGATGGAGTCCGACCCGCTGTACGTCCTGACGAAGCATGCGGTCGTCGGGTACTCGCGCTCGATGGCGCCGGTGCTGGAGCAGCGGAGGGTCCGGATCAACCTCGTCTGCCCTGGGATCGTGCGGACGCCGATGACCGAGCCGGCGCAGGCGAGCCTCGACGCGGCCGGCTTCCCCCTGCTGGAGCCCGAGCAGGTCGCGCAGGCGGTGCTCGTGGCGGCGCGGAGCGCGGAGACCGGCCAGGCCTGGGTGTGCCAGCCGGGCCGCGAGCCGCTCGCGTTCCGCTTCCCGAACGTGCCTGGCCCCCGCGTCGAGGGCGCCGAGGGCATGGTGCCCGAGCTCTCGTAGGATCGGCAGGCGATGAAGCTCGGCATCCAGCTCGGCTACGACGACCCCAGGTCCGCGGTCGAGTACGGCGTCGAGGCGGACCGGCTCGGCTTCCACTCGGTGTGGACGTCGGAGGCGTGGGGCGCCGACGCGGTCAGCGTCGCGAGCTGGATCGGCGCCCGGACCGAGCGGATCGGGATCGGCACGGCGATCATGCAGATACCGGCGCGCACGCCGGCCGCGACCGCGATGACGGTCGCCACGCTCGATCACCTCTCCGGCGGGCGCGTCCTCCTCGGCTTGGGCACGTCAGGGCCGCAGGTGGTCGAGGGCTGGCACGGCGTTCCCTGGGGCAAGCCGCTCGGCCGCACGCGCGAGTACGTCGAGATCGTGCGCTCGGCGCTGCGACGCGAGACCGTCGAGCACCACGGCCCGCACTACGACATCCCCTACTCGGGCGAGGACGCGACCGGGGTCGGCAAGCCGCTGAAGCTGATCTTGAAGCCGCTCCGCCGTGAGGTGCCGATCTACCTCGCCGCGCTCGGCCCCAAGAACGTCGCGCTCGCGGTCGAGATCGCGGACGGCTGGCTGCCGATCTTCTTCTCGCCGTACCGCTTCCGCGAGATCCACGGGCCGTCGCTCGCCGGCGCGCGGGACGGGTTCGAGATCGCGGCGCTCTGCCCCGTGGTCGTCGAGGACGACGTGCAGGCGTGCAGGGACGTGTTGAAGCCGATGCTCGCGCTGTACATCGGCGGCATGGGCGCGCGCGGGAAGAACTTCTACAACTCGCTTACGCAGCGCTACGGCTTCGAGGAAGCCGCGGCGAAGATCCAGGAGCTCTACCTATCGGGCATGAAGGGCGAGGCGGCCATGGCCGTCCCTGACGAGCTCGTGGACGAGATCGCCCTCGTCGGCCCGAAGGAGCGGATCGCAGAGCGTCTCGAGGCCTGGCGGGAGGCCGGCGTCACGACGCTCCTCGTGCAGACGAGGCAGAAGGAAGCGCTCGCTGTGATGGCCGAGCTCCTCTTGTGAAGGGAGCCCGGCTCGCGACGACGCTTCGCCGCGCGAGTGCGCTCGGCGGATGCGATGCAAGGACGCAGGGAGTGTTCGTAGCCGGAGGCTACGGGCGCGACCGAGGACGCCGCAGCGCGCCATCGAGCGTGCTCGCGCGGCTCAAGGCTTCGTCGTGAGCCGGGCTCTTCAGAATGCGTTCGCGGCAGCGCTCGATGCTCCGGTCGAGCGCGCGGTACTGCTCGCGGGCGGCGCCTCGAAGGAGGCCTGGGCCGTCGACTCGGAGGGCCGCGAGCTGCTCGTTCGGCGGGCGGCTGGAGGCGTGATCCACCAGGGGACGCTGACGCTGGAGCAGGAGTTCGAGGTCCTGCGGGCAGCCCACGAGGCGGGCGTGAAGGTGCCGGAGCCGATCGCCTACCTCGGCGAGATCGAGGGCCGCGAGGCGTTCGTGATGCAACGGATCAAGGGCGAGACGATCGGGCGGCGGATCGTGAAGAGCCCGCCGGCCGGGCTCGACGTCCAGCTCGCGGAGGAACTGGCGAAGATCCACGCGATCCCGCCGTCACGGCTGCCGTTTCTCGTCGCCCCTGACAAGGTCGCCCGCTTCTACGCGGAGCTCGACTCGGTCGGCGAGCCGCACCCCGCGATCGAGCTCGGGCTCCACTGGGCCAAGGAACGCCTGCCGAGCCCTGCTGACCCAAATTGGCGCAGGCCGGTAGTCGTGCACGGCGACTGGCGGATCGGCAACGTGGCCGTCGACGAGCACGGCCTCGTGGCCGTCCTCGACTGGGAGTTCGCACACCTCTCCGACCCGGTCGAGGATCTCGCGTGGCCGCTCGTCCGTGCCTGGCGCTTCGGCGCGGACGACAAGCACCTCGGCGGCGTCGCCGACCTCGACCTTTACCTCGAGCGCTACGCGGAGCTGACCGGGATCGAGGTGACCCGTGAGGAGCTCCTTGTCTGGGAGGTGTTCGGCAACGTCAAGTGGGCGGTCGGCTGCCTCACGCAGTCGCGCCGTCACTTCAGCGGCCAGGAGCGGAGCGTCGAGCTCGCCGTGCTCGGCCGGCTCGCCGCCGAGATGGAGTACGAGCTCCTGGACCTCATCGAGTCTGCAGCATGACCGCCCCGCAATTTGATCGACCAACTGCGCAGGAGCTGGCGGAGGCCGTGCGCGAGTTCCTGCAGGCGGAGATCCTCCCCATCCTGGACGACCACCGGCTGAAGTTCCGGACGCTCGTCGCGATCAACGGCCTCGGCATCGCCGAGCGCGAGCTCTGGGCGACGACGCCGCCCGATTTGGACAAGCACAGAGAAGAGGACTGGGAGCTCGCCCGCAGGATCCGCGCCGGCGACGTCCCCGACGACGTGGTCGCGATCCTGAAGGAGCAGGTAGCGCAGAAGCTGCGGATCTCGAACCCGCGCTACCTCGCGAAGTACGAGGACGGATGAAGCGTGGGCTCGTCTTCGGGAAGTTCCTGCCGCTGCACCGCGGCCACCAATTGATGATCGAGACGGCGCTCTCGCGCGTGGACGATTTGACGATCGTCGTCTACGACAGCCCCCGGCCGGACACCGGGCGGATGCCGATTGAGCTTCGGTTGCGCTGGCTGCGGGAGCTCTATCCGCAGGCGGAGAACATCCTCGGCATCGCCGATCCGCTTGCGGGCGAGGTGGACACGGACGATCCGGCCCACGCCGAGCTGTATGCGGAGGGAGTCGCGTTTCTCGGCCGGTTCGACCGCGTGTTCTCGAGCGAGCCGGGCTACGCGCGCTTCGCAGGGCTGCTCGGCGCCGAGCACGTCCTCGTCGACGAGTCGCGCACGCTCGTCCCGACGTCGGGCACCGTCATCCGGTCCGACCTCTATGCGTACCGCGGGTGGATGGATCCGCTCGTCTACTCCTCCCTGATCGAGCGTGTCGTCTTCGTCGGCACCGAGTCCACCGGGAAGTCGACGCTCGCACGAGCGGCTGGCCGAGGAGCTCGACACACTCTGGACGCACGAGTTCGGTCGAGAGCTCTGGGAGGCGCAGGGGCTCGAGGGTTCCTTCGCCGACCACCTGAAGACGGCGAGGCGCCAGCGACAGCGGGAGGACGCGGCGGCGCGGCACTCGCGTCGCTATCTCTTCTGCGACACGAACGCCTGGACGACGCTGCACTGGTCGCTGCGCTCCTACGGCACCGCAGATGCGCGCCTGCACGAGCTCGTCGACGCCACCGTCGGCGACTACACCTGGTTTCTCTGCGACAACGACTTCCCGTGGGTGGACGACGGCACTCGCGAGATGCGGGGAGCGGCCGCGGACGAGTTCCAGCACCAGCAGGTGCGCGATCTGGAGCGCCGCGGGATTCCCTACGTGACCCTGAGCGGGCCGGTGGAGCAGCGCGTGGCGAGGGTCAGGCAGGCGCTCGGGCTGGAATGAGCAGGCGGCGCCTGTACCTGATGCGGCACGCGGAGGTGTCGTACGTCGACGAGGACGGACGGCCGGTCAACCCCGAGCAGGTGTCGCTCACTCCGAGGGGCCGCGAGCAGGCCGAGGCGGCGCGCCAGGCGCTCGCGGAGGTCGAGCTCGACCTCGTCGTCGCGAGCGGCCTGCCGCGGACCGTCGAGACCGCCGAGCTCGTCGCGCCCGGGCGGGAGGTCGAGAGCTGGTCCGAGCTCTCGGAGTGGCGCGGCGGCAGGCTCGATGCGGTCCCGCGCGAGGAGCTCGAGCAGGCGTTCGTCGGTGCGCTCCGCGTGACGGACGAGGCCGCACGCTTCCTCGGCGGCGAGTCGCTCGGCGAGGCGCTCGACCGCGTTCACCCCGCGATCGATCGGCTGCTCGCGCGCGAATGGGACACCGCCCTCGCCGTGCTGCACGGCGGCGTCAACCGGATCGTCCTCTCGTATGCGCTTACCGGCTCCCGCGTCTACCTCGGCGCCTTCGAGCAGGCGCCGGCGTGCCTGAACGTCCTCGACGTCGGCTCCGACGGCTGGATCGTGCGCATCGTCAACTACGTCCCGTACGACCCGCTCCATCCGGCGCGCGAGACGACGATGGAGCACCTCTGGGAGCAGTTGCGGCCGTACCTAGACGAGCGCGCGTAGCACCTGGGACTCGTTCTCGTCCCTGAGCAGGCACGCCCCTCGGATCACGCCCCAGTTCCGCATCCGCTCATCGTCGAGCCCGGCCGCGGCGAACGCGGCGAGCCGCCTTTCGGTCACGTCGCGGCGCATCCTGTAGTGGAGCGGGTTCCAGAGGAACGACGGCACGTCGTACTCGCGCTCGCCGAGCATCGGCTTCGCGTCGATCGCGAGGGCGCCGCGCGGCGAGCGGAGGATGTTGTGGTGGTGGAAGTCGCCGTGCACGAGCGTCTCGCGGCCGACCTCGAGCGACGCGTAGAGCTCCCGCGCCAGCGGGAGGAGCGGGTGCCCGGCGGCTCGGTCGAGCCATCTCGGCACATGGTCGCCGATCCAGCGGAACGGCTCCGCCGCGGGCCGCCACAGCTTCAGCGCGGTCTCGACGGCGATCCGGGTCGCCACCTCCTCGTCGAGCCCGGAGATGTCGTCCTCTGCCCGCTCGAGCAGCAGCGCCCGCCGCTCCCGGTCGTGCCGGAGCAGGCGCACCGCCCCGTCACCGTCCCACAACGCGAGCCCGTCGGCCTCGTCCTCTGCCTCGTCGTCGCCCGCCGGCGTCACCTTCAACACGGCGTCGGCGCCGGCGGGCGCCACGTACGACCAGCACGCGAAATCGTAGGGCTCGCCCAGCTCGAGGCCCCATTCGGCCGCCACCTCCCGCGCAGTCGCCGCGAGCGCCGCGGAGACGGCCGCCGAGAGCACCTAGTTCAGGCGCTCGACGACCATCGCCATCCCCTGGCCGCCGCCGACGCACATCGTCTCGAGGCCGACGGTCTGGTCCAGCGTGTCGAGGTCGTTGAGCAGCGTGCACATGATCCGCGCGCCGGTCATGCCGTACGGGTGGCCGAGGGCGATCGCGCCGCCGTGCGGGTTGAGCTTCTCGCCGAAGGGGTCGACTCCGACCTCGCGGCAGACCGGGATCACCTGGGCCGCGAATGCCTCGTTCAGCTCCATCACGTCGACGTCGTCGATCGTCATGCCCGCGCGGCCGAGGGCGGTGCGGATCGCCTCGATCGGGCCGACGCCCATGATCTCGGGGTCGAGGCCGGTGACGGCCGTCGAGAGGATGCGGGCGCGGGGCTTCAGCCCGAGCTCGGTCGCCCGCTCCTCGGAGGTGATCACGAGGGCGGCGGCGCCGTCGTTCAGCGGGCACGCGTTGCCGGCGGTGACGCGTCCGTCCGGCCTGAAGGCCGGCTGCAGCTCCGCAAGCTTCTCGAGCGTGGACGACGGCCGCGGCCCGTCGTCGGCCGAGACAACAGTGCCGTCCTCCTTCGTGTACGGGGAGAGCTCCCGCTCGAAGAAGCCTGACTCCTGTGCGGCGACCGCGCGCTCCTGCGAGCGCTGCGCGAAGCGGTCCATGTCCTCGCGCGAGACGTCGTAGCGGTCGGCCACGTTCTCCGCCGTCATCCCCATCGGGATGTACACGTTGGCGATCGCGCCCTCGCCGACGAGCCTCGGGTGGAGCTCGTCGGCGTCCTTCGGATAGCCGTCGACCTGCGAGATCGACTCGACGCCGGCCGCGACGTACACATCTCCCTCGCCCGCCTTGATCGCGTGGAAGGCCATGCGCGCGGTCTGGAGCGAGGACGCGCAGAAGCGGTTCACCGTCGTCCCCGGCACGCTCTTCGGCAGCCCCGCGAGCAGCGCGGCACGGCGCGCGAGATTCATGCCCTGCTTCTCCTGCGGGAAGCCGCAGCCGACCATGACGTCCACGATCTCGTTCGTGTCGAGCTCCGGCACCTGCGCGACCGCTTCCTTGATCGCGAACGCGAGCAGGTCGTCGGGACGCACGTCGGCGAACGAGCCCTTGGCGGCGCGCCCGATCGGCGTGCGGGCGGCGGCGACGATGACAGCTTCGGGCATTCGGTCTCTCCTTACGTGAATGCGCTCTCGCCGGTCAGCGCGCGACCGACGATGAGCGTCTGGATCTGGCTCGTTCCCTCGTACAGCGTCGTAACGCGCGCGTCACGCAGATATTTCGCGACCGGGTACTCGTCGACGTAGCCGTAGCCGCCGAGGACCTGGACGGCGGCGTTCGCCGCCCGCACCGCCGCCTCGCTCGCGTACCACTTCGCCACGGCGGCCTCCGTCGTGTACGGCTCGCCCGCGTCGGCGAGTGCCGCGGCCTTCCAGGTCAGCAGGCGGGCGGCCTCCGTCTCGACGTGCATCTCCGCCAGCAGCTGCTGGACGAGCTGGAACCCGGCGACCGGGCGTCCGAACGCCTGTCGCTCACCGGCGTACGCGACGCAGGCATCGAGGCAGCCCTGCGCGATCCCGACGCAGCCGGCGGCGAGCGAGATGCGGCCGTTGTCCAGCGCCGACATCGCGACCTTGAACCCCTGACCCTCGTCGCCGAGCCGGGCAGAGTCGGGCACGCGGACGCCGTCGAGCGTGAGCTCCGCCGTGTCCTGGGCCCGGAGCCCGAGCTTGCCCTTCATCGGCGTCGCCGCGAAGCCGTCCGCGTCGGTCGGCACGAGGAACGCCGTGATGCCACGGGGTCCCTCGCCACCGGTGCGAGCGAACACGATCGCCGTGCTCGCCCACGAGCCCAGCGTGATGAAGACCTTCGAGCCTGACAGCACCCACTGGTCCCCGTCCCGCTCGGCGCGCGTTGCGAGAGCGGCGGCGTCCGAGCCGCAGCCGGGCTCGGTCAGCGCGTAGCAGCCGAGGCCGCTCGCCGGTCGCGAGAGCGGGCAGGTGCTGCGCCTTCTGCGCGTCGCTCCCCCACTTCGCGATCGTCTTCCCGTAGAGCCCGTTCGAGACGGAGACGATGCCGCGAACGGACGAGTCGGCCCTGCCGAGCTCCTCGCAGAGCAGGCAGTACGAGACCGCGTCGAGCCCACCGCCGCCGAGCTCCTCGGGCAGCGATGCCGCGAGGAAGCCGGCGCCCGCGAGCGTGCCCACGAGCGCGCGCGGCAGCTCCTCCGCGTGGTCCCAGTCGCGCGCGTTCGGGACGAGCTCGCGCTCGCAGAGCTCGCGCGCGGTCGCGCGAATCAGCTCCTGGTCAGCGGTGAGCGTGAAGTCCATGAAAAACGCCGGGGCCGGCGAGTGCCGGCCCCGGAGACTACCGCTAGACAGGAGCGCTGCTAGCCGCGAGGCCGCCCGTCGACCAGCTTGCCCGTGAGGGTCCAGCTGCCGTTGTTGAACCGGATCATCTGCTGGTGCGAGATGATGAAGCGGTCGGTGGCGGACGTCTTCAACCGGACACCCGGCAGCGCGAACGGGCTCGTCTCGTTGAAGCTGAGGAGAGCCTTCATGAGGCCTTCGCGCGTCGGGTTGGCCCCGGCCTTGTACATCGCCCGGACGAACGTGTGCGCCTTGGCGAAGCCGTAGAAGTTCAGCCCGTCGGACGTGCGTGCCCGCGGGTTGTACTTCGCCATCAGCGCCAGGTACTGCTTGACCGTGGCGTCGTTCGCCCACTGCGGCGACGCCGGGTCCTTCAGGTACGCGGCGCTGATCGAGCCGTTGACCGTGTCCGCGCTCGACGAGGCGACCGCCGTCGTCATGAACGCGTCCGTCGCCGAGACGGAGTTGACGTAGATGTTCGCCGGCTTCCAGCCGAGCGCGCGGATGATCGCGTAGGTCTGGATCGTCGGCCGCGGGGTCACGAGAATGACGAGCGTGTCGGCGCCCGAGCTGCGCAGCTTCACGAGCTGCGACTGCGGGCTCGTCGCCGTCACCTCGAACGGCTCCTCGCGCGACGATCTGCGACCGCACCTTGGCCGTCCCGAGCGCGGCCTTGAAGCCGACGAGATAGTCCTTCCCGTAGCTGTCGTTCTGGTACAGGATGGCGATCTTCGCGTTCGGCTTGTTCTGCCGGATGTCGGTCCCGTAGAGGCGACCCTCGGCGATGTAGTCGGGCTGCCAGCCGATCGTCCACGGGTACTTCTTCCAGTTCGTGCCCCACTCGCTGGCGCCGGTCGAGACGAGCACGTGCGGCACCTTCGAGTCGTTGAGGAACGGCTGCACGGCCTCGTTGACCTCCGTGCCGAGCGTGCCGACGACGGCGAACACCTTGTCCTCCTGCACGAGCTTGCGCTGCAGCTGGACGGAGTTGACCGGGTTGTAGCCGTCGTCGTAGTACTTGAACACGATCTGGCGCCCCATGACGCCGCGCTTCCCGTCGGGACCGCGGCGGGCGTTGATGTAGCTGAAGTACGCCTTCATCGCCTGCGGAATCGGCGCATAGCTCGATGCCGCACCTGTCAGCGGGAACGTGCCACCGATGACGATCGATTTCGCCGTGATGCCTGGCGCCTGCGCCGTTGCGTCCGCCTTCGCGAACGCAGCGGGAATCGCAAGCACGAGCGCACCCAGCAACGCCAGGACGGCGAGTGAAACCCTGCGCATGTACGACTCCTTCTTCGACAAAGAATACGGGCCGCTGGACCGGCTCCGACTCTACTCTCTCCCCGGGAATTAAGACAACGTTCGCGCCTGGAAGTTAGTGGTCGAGAGTTGTAAAGAATTCGCGTCGGTGACGGGCGCCTGGCAGGCGAAACGCTCGCAGACGTAGACCGCGGTCCGGCCGTCGACCAGCGCTTTTCCCGGCCAGCAGCGGCACTGCGTCCCCCGGTCCGACCGCGACGACGGTCTCGGGCTGCCACGGTGCGAGCGCCGCTCGCGCCACCTGCGCCTCGACGTCGCCGACGATCGCGAGCTCGCGCGGTGGGCTGAACCAGAGGCTGCAACGCGCACAGCGCCCAGCCGAAGGCAGACGGCGCGCGCTCCAGCGCGGGGCGCCAGCAGGCGGAAGACCGAGACCGCGCGGCGCTCGAGCTCGTCGTCGCCGTAGATCCGGCGCCAGCCGCAGGAGGACGTGCGCGAGCATCGAGTTGCCCGAAGGAAGCGGATGGTCGTCGAGCGGCTTCGTCGCCGCCACGAGCTGCTCGCTGGTGCGATCCGCGAGGAAGAAGCCGCCGCGCTCCTCGTCGGCGAAGAGGTCGACCGCGAGCCGTGCGAGCCGGTTCGCCTCCTCGAGCCAGCGGAGCTCCCCGGTCGCGACGTGCAGCTCGAGCAGCCCGTGCGCGACGTTCGCGTAGTCGTCGAGGTATCCGGGGCCGCTCGTACGGCCCTCCCGGTAGCTGCGGAGCAGCCGTCCGTCGGGCGCCGAGAGCGACGTCAGCAGGAACTCGCCGAGCGAGCCGCGCCTGTTCCACCCAGTCGCGGCGCTCGAGACGCCGTCCCGCCTCGGCGAGGGCCGCGAGCGCGAGGCCGTTCCACGAGGCGATCACCTTGTCGTCGCGCAGCGGCTTCGGACGGCGCTCGCGCTCCTCGAAGAGGCGGCGGCGCAGGTCCGGGTCGAGCTCGCCCCGGATCACCGAGCGGCCGTGCTCGAACGGCTCGAGCAGCGCGGCGGGCACGCCTTCCTCCTCGGTCCAGGTGAAGGTCAGGCCCTTCGACGCCGTTCGTGTCCGCGTCCTGCGCGGAGGCGAAGCCGCCGCCCTCGAGCCAGAGCTCGCGGCGCATGTACTCGACGGTCTCCTCGACGATCTCGCGGTAGCGCTCCCGGCCTGTGACCAGCCACCCGTGGAGATAGGCGGGCACGAGCAGGGCGTTGTCGTAGAGCATCTTCTCGAAGTGCGGCACGAGCCAGCGCTCGTCGACGGAGTAGCGGTGGAAGCCGCCGCCGACCAGGTCGTACATGCCGCCGATGGCCATGCCGTCGAGGGTCTTCGTCGCCATCTGCAAGAGCTCGCTCGTCGCCCGTGTGGAGGTAGTGGCGCAGGAGGAACTCGATCGTCGGCGCGGGCGGGAACTTCGGCGCGCGGCCCCAGCCGCCCCACTCCGCGTCGAAGCCGTGCCGGAGCCCCCGCGCCGCCGCTGCGAGCAGGTTCTCCGTCAGCGGGTCGGTCGAGGGCTGGAGCGTGCTCGAGTGCCGCACCGCCTCGACGAGCTGCGCCGCCGACCGCGTGAGGTCCGGCGCGCCGCTCGCGCCAGGCATCCGCGAGCGCCTCCAGCACCTGCCGGAAGCTCGGCAGCCCGTGCCGCGGCTCGGGCGGGAAGTAGGTGCCGCCGTAGAACGGCTCGCCGTCCGGAGTCAGGAAGACGGTCATCGGCCAGCCGCCCTGACCGGTCATGGCGACGACGGCCTCCATGTAGACGGCGTCGAGGTCGGGCCGCTCCTCGCGGTCGACCTTCACGTTCACGAAGTGCTCGTTCATCACGGCAGCCGTGGCCGCGTCCTCGAACGACTCGTGCTCCATCACGTGACACCAGTGGCAGGCGGCGTAGCCGACCGAGAGGAGGATCGGCTTGTCCTCGTCGCCGGCGCGCGTCAGCGCCTCGTCGCCCCACGGGTACCAGTCGACCGGGTTGTCCGCGTGCTGGAGGAGATACGGGCTCGTCTCGCCCGCGAGGCGGTTCATGCCAGCACGTCCCGGACTCCACGAAGGCGCGTCCGCAGGAGGGCCTGCGCGCGAGACGAGTCGAGCGAGCAGTCGAGGGGCCGCTCTGGGGGCGCCTCGGCGGTCGCGACCCCGTTTCCGGTCACGAGCTCGGCGAACTCGGCGCGCGACACGGCGTCGGCGCCGGCGACGTGGAGAAGGCCGGCCGCGTCGCTCGCGGCGAGCTCGAGCAACGCCTCGGCCAGGTCGTCCACCTGGATCGGACAGCGAATCTCGTTCGTGTAGAACGCGTGTGCACCGTTCTGCGCCGCCAGCTCGTGCTTCGACGGATGCGGGCCGCCGTACAGCAGCGACGTGCGGACGAGCAACGCGGCCGGATGTGCCGCCGTCACCCGTCGCTCCGCCTCGGCCTTCGCGCGGCCGTATCCGGTCACCGGCGCAGGCGGATCGGCTTCGACATACGGCGCTCCCTTCCGCCCGTCGAAGACCACGTCGGTGGAGAGATGCACGAGCCGGGCGCGGATCGCCGCAGCCGCGCGCGCGACGTTCTCGGCCCCGTCGACGGTGGTCTCCCAGGCGTCGGGGCCGTCCTGCGGTAGGCGGTGTGGACGACGACGTCGGGCCGCACACGCTCGAGCAGCTCACGGACCGCCTCGCGCGTCGCGGATCTCCACTCGTTCCGTCGACGCATCCGGCCGCAGCCGGACGATCGCGGAACCGAGGTACCCCGTCGCGCCGGTGACGTGGAGGCGCATGCTTGCACGCTATCCGGCCAGCAGCTTAGGCTCGCGCCATGAGAAGAAACTTCCTCTGGATCAACCTCGTGCTGAACGCGATCATCGTCGTCGGCGTCTTCGTGCAGGCGTACCTGATCACGGCCTACGTCACCGGCGCGGGCGAGGACGCGCTCGACGCGCACGGGTTCGTCGGCGGTCTGATCATCCACCCCGCCGAGCTGCTCGTCTTCCTGACCGCCTTCGGCGCCTGGCCGCGCCAGTGGCGCTGGATCGGCTTCACGTTCTTCCTGTTCGTCCTCGGAACGGTGCAGATCTTCCTCTCGCCGCCAGACGAGGATCCCGCGAGCGGCTGGGTGCACGGCCTCCACGGCCTGCTGGCGCTGTTCGTACTCGTCACGGCCGCGGTCATCCTGCACCGCGCGCTGCGCGACCTCGGGCTCATGGGTGGGCGGCGCGCCGAGCCCGCAGGTGGCGATACAGCTCCACCGCCCCAGTAACGGCGACGGCGATACCGAACGCGAGGAGGAGCCCCTTCCACGGCTCCTCCTCGAACGTCTTGCCGCCGAAGTAGCCCAGGGCCACCGTGTAGGTCCCCCAGATCAGGCCCGCGATCACGTCGTAGAACAGGAAGCGCCGCCAGGGGAACGTCTCGACGAACCCGGCGGTGAAGGTCGTGATCGTACGGCCGCCGGGGATGAAGCGCGCGACGACGATCAGGTAGCCGCCGCGCTCGTCGAGGATGCGCTGCGCCCAGGCGAGACGTTTCTGCGACTTCTCGCCCTTGAAGAAGCGGTTGATCGTTGCGCTCGCCGAGGAAGTGGCCGAGCGCGAACGAGATGTTGTCGCCGAGAATCGCGCCGCCGCGCCGCGGCCAGGATCAGCACGAACGGGTTGAGCTCGCCCGCGCCGGCCACGACACCGGCCGCGATCGCGGTCGCCTCGCTCGGAACGACCGGGAAGAACGCGTCGAGCGCGGCAACCACGAACACGACCACGTAGGTCCAGGAGGAGTCGCCGACGGCGTTGACGAACGAGTCGAACACGGCCGCCCATGGTCGCAGAGACGGCACGCTTGGCTCGTTTCGATGTGCGTCCCGGGTGGCAGGCCACGAGGCACCGAGGCTGAGGCTCGGCATCCGTAGAAGTCCGCACTCTTTCGGCGGGCGAGACCCGTTTTTGGCGTGACGGCGCGGAGCTACCCTGACGCTGTGCCGAGCGGAAGTGCAACGAAGCGCGCGCGTCGCGAGCAGCCGGTCGCGCCTCCGGCGCGCCAGACGCAGCATGACTCGGGGATGCGGGTCGATCGGCGGAGGCCGCCGCGCGCTCGATTCCCGGCCTCGACGCCGACCGGCTCGTCGAGGACATGGACTCCGACGCGGTGTCGGGACTCATCGCCACCCATGCGCACGAGGCCGAGGGGCGAGGCGTCGATTCGACACCGACGATCCTCGTCGGGCCGACCGGCGGGGAGCTGCAACGCGTTCAGCTCAGCTCGCCGGACGACCTAGCCGGCCTCGAGCAGGCGGTTGCCCAGGCGTCGAGCTGACGAGTTGACCGACGCCGGCATCAGCACCCTGGCTGTGCTCGGGGTGATCGGCCAGCTGCTCATCGTCGCGATCGTCGTCATCGGCCTGCTGCGCCTCCTCGGAGTCACCGCGCCGTGGAGCGCCACAGTCGGGACGCTTCGCGAGTCGGGCTCTGGCTTGCCTTCGTCATCGCTCTGATCGCCACAACGGGCAGCCTGTTCCTGTCTGAGGTTGCGCACTTTGTCCCGTGCGAGCTGTGCTGGTTCCAGCGGATCGCGATGTATCCGCTCGTGCTGCTCGCGCTGCCCGCGTTCTTCGCCGATCGGCGGGCCGCCGGCTACTTCCTGCCACTGCCGATCGTCGGCCTCGGCGTCTCGATCTGGCACATCCTCGTCGAGCGGGGCGTGGTCGAGGAGGCGACCTCCTGCCGGGTCTCGGCGCCGGGTGGGTGCGGCCTGAAGTGGATCGAGGAGTTCGGCTACGTGACGATCCCGACGCTGGCCGCGACGGCGTTCGTGCTCATCGGGTTCCTGCTCGGGCTCGCCGCCTTCGGCACGCCTAGAGCGCGGCCGGGCTGAGCCGGCCGACGACGAGCGTCTCGGCTGCGGCGCGGCTCTCGGCGTGGCCGGTGACGGCGCCGAGGAAGTGCTCGCGCTCGAGCGCGTAGAGCTTCAGGTCGGTGAGCGCAGTCACGGTGGCGGTTCTCGGCACCGGCCGGAGCAGGGCGATCTCACCGAACCCCTCGCCCGGTCCGAGCTCGGCCACCGGCTCGCCGTCCACCTCGACGCGGACCTCGCCCTCGTCGATGAGGTAGTAGTCGTCGCCCGGATCGCCCTGGGCAAAGACGGTCTCGCCGGCGGAGAGGCGGCGCGGCTCGAGCCGCACGGCGAGCGCCTCGAGCGCGGGCGGCGGCAGCGGCGCGAAGATCGGCGAGCCGAGCAGGAGCTCGAGCGCCCGCGCCGGAACGGCGGCCTCGGCGTCGATCGCGCGAGACGCCGCCACGTGAGCAGGGCGAGCACCGGCAGGAACGCACCGACGACGACCAGCGCGCCGCGGACGCCGATCGCCTCGGCGAGGAACGGGACGCTGACGGAGCCCAACGCGAGCGCGACGAGCAGGAGGCCGTCGACGGCGCCGAAGACCCGCGCCAGCAGCTCGGGCGGTGCTGCGCGCTGGAGCAGCGTGTCGCCCGCGATCGCCGACCGTCGTCCCGCCCGCGCCGACCAGCGCGAGTGCGGCCAGGGCGAGGGCGTACTCGGGCCAGATGCCGATCAGGACGAGCGGCAGGCCCCAGAGGACGATGCCGACGCCGAGGCTGCTCGCCAGACGGCCGCGGGCCGCGACCCCCGCGACGACGAACGCGGCTGCGATGCCGCCGACGCCGCCGGCGGAGTTGAGGAAGCCGAGCCCGGCGGCGCCGACGTCGAGCAGCTCGAGCGCGAGGAGGACGATCAGCACGTCGAGCGCGCCGTCGACGATCGTCTGGGCGGCGACGAGCCCGACGACGAGACGCAGCCGCGGCTCAGCGAGCGAGCGTGCTGAAGCCGGCGAGCGGCCTCCCGGAGCCCGCCACCCTCGTCCTCCTCGGTGCCGCGGTCGACCTGCTCGCGGTGGCGGATCGCTGCCACGACGAGCGCCGACGAGGCATAGAGCAGCGGCCGAGACGATGAAGACGACCTCGACGTCGGCCGACGTGCGACGAGCAGGCCGCCCAGGGCCGGCCCGAGGAACGAGCCGACGTTGTCGACCGCGCTCGTGCTCGCGTTCGCGGCGGTGAGCTCGGCGGGCGAGCGCGCGAGCTGCGGCAGGAGCGCGGCCTGCGCCGGCCCGAACGGCGTCGCCGACAGCGTCGCGACGAGGCGAGGCCGTAGACAGCGGCTGACGGGCGCATCGGCGAAGACGGCGAGCGCCATCGCGGCGAGCGTCAGCGCCCGCACGAGATCGGAGGCGATCATCACGCGGACGCGCGGGAAGCGGTCGCCGATCACGCCGGCGAGCGGCGCCGCGATCCCGCCGGAGACCCACCGCGCGGCCGCGAGCAGCCCGACGGCGTAGGCGCCGTCGACGCGGTACGCGAAGACGGCGAGCGCGACGACGTACGCCCAGCCGCCGATGATCGAGCTGGCGTTCGCGAGCTGGAGCCGGCGGAGCGAGCGGTTGGAGAAGACGGCCGAGAACGCGGACGCGGATTCGCGCACGATGCTCGGAAGTCGTGCGCTCACGGCGCGAGCATTGCAATTCCGTTACGCGGTGGGAAGATGGTGGGAAGAAAAGCGCGCTCTGGCGCCGTCTGGTGGACGACCTGCAGGATCAACCAGCCGAAAGGAGATGTCCGTGTCGGAGCAGGACAGCATCAGCACGGAGACCGAGGACGAGGACGTCGAGGCTGCACGAGAAGACAGCGTCGTGATGGCGTCCGACGAGCCGAGCGACGAGACCGAGAGCGACGACGACGTCGAGCTCCATCGCAGCAAGGCACGATGGCGGCCGACGAGCAGCGGCGATGTCGGAGCCCGACGACGACGTCGAGCTGCACGGCAAGCAGAAGCGATGTAGGAAGGTCAGCAGGTGGAGCGAGGCGGCGACGAGCCGCCTCGCTCGCGTTTACGGGCCGAGGACGCGCTCGAGCGCCGCGAGCAGCGCCAGGCCCCGCCTCGCGACGCTCGGGCGGCAGCGCGTCGAGCGTGGCGGCGAGCCGCGACAGCACGGCGAGCGCGAGTCGCCCTCGACGATCGCGCGGGCCCGGCGGGCGCGGCCGAGCAGGTCGAGCGCGATCGCGGCCTGGTGCGCGAAGAGGCCGAGCAGGTCCATCTCGGAGAGCGAGAAGCGCTTGTCCTGCGGCCGGTCGAGCACCTGGAGGACGCCGAGCACGCGCTCGCCGTGCAGCAGCGGCACCGCCATCAGCGAGTCTCGGCACGTAGCCGGTCGCCTCGGCGACATCGCGCGCGAAGCGCGGATCCTTGGAGACGTCCGTCGAGGACGAGCGGCTCGCCCGAGACGAGCGACCCAGCCGGCGATGCCCGTGTCCGACGGGATCCGCTGCCCGATCAGCGTGTCGGCGCCCTCGCCCGACGACGGCCTCGAAGACGAGCTCGTCGGCCTCCTCGTCGAGCAGGAAGATCGAGGACGCACTGCGCGCCGAAGATCGCGCGCGCGACCTCGACGATCGACTGCAGCAGCTCGCGTTGCCCCGTCTCGGCGGCGAGGACACCGGCGGCGACGCGTCGCGGAGCTCGGTCTCAGCCATGGTTGCCTCCGACGTTGTTGGCGGTCAAGTACAGCACGCTCTTCACCTGGAACGGCGGTCAGCTCCGGGTGCTTCGAGCGGATGAGCGCGCAGATGCCGGTCGATGTGCGGCGTCGCGAAGCTGTTGCCGGTCGAACGGACGGTCGAGCCGCCGAGCCACGGCACCTCGACCTCGACCCCGCGGGCGAAGAACTCGACCGGCGGCGTCGGGTTGTAGAAGTAGGCCTCCGGGTCTTCGAGCTCGTGGCTGCCGACCGACAGGACCGACGAGAAGCGCCACGGGTAGCTCTCGACGGGCATGTTGTGCGCGGCCGCGACGAGCAGCGTGCGGTTGAAGTACGCCGTCGTCGGCGAGCTCGTGGAGAACGGCCGCGAGCTCACGTTTCGTCGTCGAGAGGCTCATGTTGACGACCTCGATCCCCTGCTCGATCGCCCAGCGCAGACCGGCGACGAGCAGCCGGCCGCTGCCCGGTCCAGCCGCCGCCGAGCACGCGGACGCTGACGAGCGCGCACTCGGGCGCGAGCGAGCGGACGATGCCGGCGCACGCGGTGCCGTGGCCGACCGTGTCTCCGTCCTCGTCCGCGCTCGATCACGGGGTCCGCCCCGGAGCTCCCCGAGACGGCGACCGCCTGTTGGACGTCGCCGACGAGCGGATGCCCGCGCTCGACCCCGCTGTCGACGATCGCGACGCGGATGCCCGCACCGGTCGCGCCGCCCCAGGCCCAGTCGCGATCGACGTGCTCCGGCCAGTTCGGCGGGATCCGGATCGCGTCGAGCGCGTTTGCGGGAAGGCTCCACGCCGGCAGCTCCTCTTCGTCCGCGGCGCCCATCGCGCCATCGTAAGGCTGCGCTACAGCGACGGGGAAGCCGCCCGCGCGCGAGACACGGCCCGGCAGCCCGCGGCCGAGCACTCCCTCGAGCCAGTGCGCCGTCGCGATCACGCCGTCGAGGTCGACGCCGGTCTCGACGCCCTCGCGCTCGAGCAGATAGAGCACGTCCTCCGTCGCCACGTTCCCGGTGGAGTTCGGCGCGAAGGGGCAGCCGCCGAGCCCGCCGACGGAGGCGTCGAGCACCGTCGCGCCGGCCTCGAGCGCGGCCCAGGCGTTCGCGACGCCGGTGTTCCGCGTGTCGTGGAAGTGGCCGCCGACGACCGACCCGCCGTCGATCGACTTTGTGTTCCTGGAACACAAGCTCTCGACGAGCGCGCGGACGCGCCCCGGCGTCCCGACGCCGATCGTGTCCGCCAGCACGACCTCCCCCGCTCCCGCCGCCGCGAGCCGCTCGGCGAGGTCGAGCACGACGCCGCCGTCCACCTCGCCCTCGAAGGGGCAGCCGAACGAGCAGCTGATCGTCGCCGTCGCCGGCCGGTCGGACGCGCGCAGGATCTCCTCGACCCGCGTCGTCGCCTCGGCGAGCGACGCGTTGCCGTTCCGCTGATTGAAGGTCTCGGTGGCGGCGAGCGTGACGTTGACGCGGTCGAGCGCGGTCGCGGCGAGCCGCTCGTAGCCGCGCGGGTTGAGGACGAGGCCGGACAGCTCCGCGTCGACCTCGCCCGACCGCCGACACGACCTCCTCGGCGCCCGCCATCTGCGGCACGCGCTCCGGGTGCACGAAGCTCACGGCCTCGATGCGCGGCAGGCCCGCCGCGGCCAGCCGCCGCACGAGCTCCGCGCGGACGCCGGGCTCGAGCCGCTCGGGCTCGTTCTGGAGCCCGTCGCGCGGCCCGACGTCGCAGACCGTGACCCGCAACGGCTACTCCGGCGGCGTGCGGTACAACCGGAACAGGCCGATCGCGGCGAGCACGATCCCGATCGCGAAGATCGCCCAGAACCCGAACGTGAGGCCGCTTCCGAAGAGCAGCAGGAGCGCGATCACAAGATCGATGCCGGCGAAGAGCAGCAGCGGCAGAGCCGACATGCGCTGGCGGTGGAAGTCCTCGGCCGACACGGCCGGGACACCCTACTCGTACTGAAGCGCCTCCAGGGGATCGAGCCGCGCCGCCCGCCGCGCCGGGAAGATCGCCGCGATGATGCCGACGACGATCGTCAGGATCGCGAAGATGATGAGCTGACTCGGTCGGCAGCGAGAACTCGATGAACTCGACGCGCGCGACGAGGAGCGCGCCGAGCACGACGCCGAGGACGATCCCGAGCACGCCGCCGATCAGCGCGGTGATGACGCTCTCGTGGCGGATCATGCGCCGCACCTGGCGCCGCGTCATCCCGATCGCGCGCAGCATGCCGAGCTCGCGCGTCCGCTCGAACACGGTCAGGACGAGCGTGTTCACGATCCCGAACAGGCTGACGATCACCGACAGCGCGAGCAGCACGTAGAGGATGTTCAGGACGTCGTTCAACGCCGCTGATCTGGTTGTCGACGAACTCCTCGCTGCGTCTGCGCCTTCGCGTTCGGGAAGTCGGCGAGCGAGTCGTCGAGCGCCCTCGTGTTCGCCTCGGTGACGCCGCCCTGCATCAGGACGAACGTGTAGAGGTTCCGCGGCGAGTCGTACTCGCGGTCGAACGTCTCGCTCGAGAAGGTCACGCTGCCGAACGGCGAGCCGCCTGCCGGCGGGTCGAAGATGCCCTTGATCTCGAGCTGCGAGCCGTTGCCGGACGGGACCTGGATCTGTGATCGGCGAGCCGACGCGCAGGTCGTGGTCCTCGGCGTAGCCGTCGTCGACGAAGGCGCCGTTCGTCGCCCAGGTTCGCCGAGGACGGCCTGCGACCCCTCCATCCACTCGAGCGTCAGCACCTTGTCCGCGTCTGGCTCGACGGCGGTCACGAACTCGGTGCTCGCCGAAGACGCGCGCCTCGCCGGTGCGCGTGCTCGCGACGGCCTCGACGCCGTCGCCATCGCGGCCGCCTCGGCCGCCTCGATCGGGATCGGCGAGAAGTTGTTCTGCGCCGTGATCGCGTAGTCGGACGATGAAGATGTCGTCGACCGCGCCGCGGAACGTGCTCGTGATCCCGGCCGCGAGCGTCGCGACGAGGGTGACGAGCGCGAGCCCGATCATGAGCGCGGCGGCCGTCGAGGCGGTGCGCTGCGGGTTGCGGCGGGCGTTGTCGCGTGCGAGCTGGCCCGGCCGCGCCGCCGATCCTCGCGCGCCGGCTCCGCCGAGCAGCGGCCGCGAGCGGCCGCACGAGCTTCGGGCGCGAAGAGCGCGACGCCGAGGAAGATCAGCAGCGCGCCGAGCCCCATCCAGATCAGGATCTGCGTCGTGCCCAGCCCGCTGCCGAAGAGCCCGTAGGCGAGCGCGGCGAAGCCGAGCGCGGTCAGGGCGAGCGAGCCGGGCGTGCGGAACCGGGCGAAGCGCGACTCGGGCAGCGTCGCGCCCTCGCGCACGGCGGCGATCGGCGGCACGCGCGTTGCGCGGAGCGCCGGCCGCAGGCTCGCGACGAGCGTGACGAGGATCCCGACGAGCAGCGAGACGACGATCGTGCGCGTCTCGAACAGCAGGCCGCTGTTCGGCAGCGTGAAGCCGACGGCGTCGAAGAGCCAGAACAGCCCTTCGGCGAGGAGCAGGCCGAGTGAAGAGCCCGATGACCGACGCGATGACGCCGACGACGAGCGCCTCGATGATGATCGAGCCGAGCACCTGGCGCCGCGAGGCGCCGAGCGTCCGGACGGTCGCGAACTCGCGGGTGCGCTGCGCGATCGTGATCGAGAGCGAGTTCGCGATCACGAAGCTCCCGACGAACAGCGCGATGCCCGCGAAGGCGAGCAGGAAGCCCTGCAGGAAGGAGATGAACTCGTTCGTGTCCGACGCGTCCTCGCTCGCCTGAGCGGCCGCCGGTGCGCACCTGCGTGTTCGGCGGCAGCACGGCGCTCGAGGTTCGCGATCAGCTGCTGCGGGTCGACGTCCGGCTCGGCGGCGACGGCGATCTCGTCGAGCTCGCCCTCCTTCTCGAACAGGCGCTGCGCCGTCGGCAGGTCGAAGCCGGCGAGCGTGGCGCCGCCGATCGAGGTGTCGCCGAAGCGCACGAGGCCCGCGATGCGGAGTCGCTCGACGGGGCCCTCGGCCTGGACGCCGATCGTGTCGCCGATCTCGAAGTCCTTCTTGTCGGCCGTGTCCTCGTCGATCACCACCTCGTTCGGCCCCGGCCAGTCGCCCTCCACGAGCGTCAGCGGGTTGAACGGCGAGTCGCCGCTGCGCGATCGAGAAGCCGAGGTTCGGCGCGCCGCCGAAGACGATCGCGTCGTTGTCGCGGTCGATCAGCGTGGTCGACTCGCTGTCGACGCCTCCCTCGGCCTGGGCGACGCCCTCGACGCTGCGCACGTCGTCGAGCACGCTCTCGTCGAACGCGGTCGCGGTCGCGCCGCTGCCCTCGGACAGATCGAAGGCCGACTTGCCCGTGATGACGACCGTCGACCCCTCGCGGACGTCGGTGAAGATCGAGTCGAACGCCTTGTCGATCGAGTCGGTGAGGACGTACGTGCCGCTCACCATCGCGACGCCGAGGACGATCGCGATCGCGGTCAGGGCCGTGCGCAGCTTGCGGCCCAGCAGCCCCTTGAGTGCGAACCGGGTCACGCCTCGCGAACGTCAGCTGCAGCGACGCGCCTGCGGGCGAGGTCTCCGGAGTGAGCTCGCTCATCGCGGCGAGGATGTCCCCCTGGCTCGAGCGCGGCACGTCCTTGACGATCAGCCCGTCCGCGAGGAAGAGGACGCGGTCGGCGATCGCCGCAGCGTTGGCGTCGTGGGTCACCATCACCATCGTCTGGCCGTACGCCTCCACGGACTCGCGCATCAGCTCGAGGATCTCGGCCGAGGTCTGGGAGTCGAGGTTGCCGGTCGGCTCGTCCGCGAAGAGCACCGTCGGCTGCGAGACGAGCGCCCGTGCGATGGCGACGCGCTGCTGCTGGCCGCCGGAGAGCTCCGCCGGACGATGGTGCAGGCGGTCGGCCAGGCCGACCTTGGCGATCAGGTCCTTGAAGAAGGCGGGCTCGGGCTTCTCGCCGGCGATCGAGAGCGGCAGCATGATGTTCTCCTCGGCGGTGAGCATGGGAAGCAGGTTGAAGAACTGGAAGACGAAGCCGATGTGCTTGCGACGCAGCTTCGTCAGATCGCTGTCCTTGAGCTTCGTGATGTCGATTCCGGCGATCGAGACGGAGCCGGAGGTCGGCTTGTCGAGGCCGGCGAGGATGTGCATGAGCGTCGACTTGCCGGAGCCTGACGGCCCCATCACGGCCGTCAGCCGGTCCTCGGCGATCTCGAGCGAGACGCCGCGGAGCGCGTCGACAGCGGTGTCACCCTGCCCGTAGCGGCGCGTCACATCCGTGGCGACGACGACCGCGCCCGTGTTGCCGTTCTCCATCGAACCTCCCTCGGCTGGTCTCTCGAGCCTAGCGTCTCACTCCGGGATAGGCGCCGCCGTGCGGGTAACCGCACCTTGAGACGGGGGCTTCCTGCGCTACGCGAGCCCGACGCGGCGGCCGGCGGCCTCGAGCACGTCGCCGAGGATGCCCGCGATCTCGTCGAACTCCGCCTGTCCCGCCACGAGCGGCGGGGAGATCTGGACGACCGGGTCGCCGCGGTCGTCGGCGCGGCAGATCAGCCCACGCGAGAAGAGCTCGCCGGAGAGGAAGCCGCGCAGGAGCGTCTCGGACTCGTCGGCGGTGAAGGTCTCCCGCGTCTCCTTGTTCTTCACGAGCTCGAGGGCGTAGAAGAAGCCCGTGCCGCGCAGGTCGCCGGCGATCGGGAGGTCGAGGAGCTGGGCGAGCGTCGCGCGGAAGGCGTCCTCCGTCTCCGGGACGTGCTCGACGACGCGCTCGCGCTTCATGATCTCGATGTTCTTGAGCGCGATCGCCGACATCACGGGATGCCCGCCGAAGGTGATCCCGTGCATGAACGCCGTCCGGCTCGTCGAGGAACGGCTCCATCAGCGCATCGCGCGCGATCACGGCCCCGATCGCGGCGTAGGCCGACGAGAGCCCCTTCGCGCACGTGATCAGGTCGGGCCGGATGTCGTACCGCTCCGACCCGAACCAGCCGCCGACGCGCCCGAAGCCGGTGATCACCTCGTCGGCGCAGAGCAGGATCCCGTAGCGGTCGCAGAGCGCCCGCACGCCCTCGAAGTAGCCGGCGGGCGGCGTGAACGAGCCCCCGGCGTTCTGCACCGGCTCCATGATCACCATCGCGACCGTGCCCGGCCCGGCCGCGAGGATGGTCGCCTCGAGGTCGTCGAGCAGGAAGGCCGTGAACTCGGCCTCCGTCTCCTCCGGCGGACGGTGGTAGCGGTTCGTGCTGCGCACGTGGAGGACGTCGGGCACGAGCGGCTCGAACGGATTCCTGAGCGCCGCGATGCCGTTGATCGACAGCGCGCCCATCGTCGTGCCGTGGTAGGCGGTGCGCCGCGAGATCGCCTTCCAGCGCCGCTCGCCGCGGGCCGCGTGGTACTGCCGCGCGAGCTTCCACGCCGACTCGACCGCCTCGGAGCCGCCGGAGACGAAGAAGACGCGGTTCAGGTCGCCCGGTGCAAGCGCCGCGAGCTCGGCGGCGAGCTCGATCGCGCGCGGGTGCGCGTACGACCAGTTCGTGTAGAACGGCAGCTCCTTCATCTGCTCGTGCGCGGCGGCGCCGATCTCGTCGCCGAACGAGTAGCCGAGCTGGACGGCGAAGAGGCCTGCGAGCGCGTCGAGATACCGCTTGCCGTTCGCGTCCTCGAGATAGCAGCCCTCGCCGCGCACGATGATCGGCACCTCGGCGTCGCGGAAGCCGCCCATCCGGGTGAAGTGCAGCCACAGGTGGTCGCGCGCCTGCTGCTGGAGGCGTGCGGCGGTGTCTTCGGCGGTCGCGGTCACGAGGGGACGTTAACCGTCCGCGGACGGCCGTCGAGTCAGCGAGCGATCAGCCTGCGCTCACCTCGGTCGGGATGTCCGCGATCTCGCCGTTCGCGATCTGCTGCTCGATCTCCTCGACCTGCTCGACGTCCTCCTCCGGCACGTCCGGGCTGATCGTGCCGAGCCCGACGCCCTCCTGCTGCAGGCCGAAGTTCGCGTTCGTGCCGCCCTGGAACTGACCTTCCTGCAAGGACTGGATCGTGAGGAAGACGGCGGCATCGACACCCTTCTTGGCACTCGTGAGGATGTGGGTGCCGAGCGAGGACTGGTCGGAATCCACCCCGATCCCCCAGCGGTCGCGCTCACCGGCCGCGTTGAGCGCGCCGAGACCGCAGCCGCCGGCGACCTGGAACACGACGCCCGAGCCGCGTGCGATCTGGTTCAGCGCGAGCTCCTTGCACTTGGCCTGGTCGTCCCAGTCCTGCGAGTAGTCGAGCAGCATCTTCACGCCCGGCGCGGCCTTCTGCGCCCCCGCCTTGTAGCCGGCGATGAAGCGGTCGACCGGCGGCTCCTTCATGCCCCCGACGGCGCTGATCACGTCGGGCCCGCTCCGGCGCTTCTCGGTGAGCCCGGCGAGGTAGCCGGCGAGGTAGCCGACCTCCTCCTCGCGGAAGAGCAGGCCCTCCACGTTCGCCGGCTTGCCGGGCACGGCGGCCTGGTCGACGTCGATGATGGCGAAGTTCGTCTCCGGGAATCGCTGCGCGACCTTCCCGAGCGCGTCGCCCTGGGCGAAGCCGACGCCGATGATGAGGTCGTAGCCGTCGCGGGCGAGCGAGGTCATGTTGGGGACGTAGTCCGCGGCCGAGGCGGACTCGATCACGCGTCCCTGGATCCCGAGCTCGTCCTCCGCCCGCGTCAGGCCGAGAAACGCGAGCTCGTTGAAGCCGTTGTCGTCGAGCTGGCCCTTGTCGACGATGAGGCCGACGCGCAGCGGCGTCTCGGCGCCGGTCTCGGCCGCCGTGGTCGGCGCAGCGGCCCCGTCGTCGTCGTCCGAGCCGCAGCCGGCGAGCGCGAGGAGGAGAGCTGCGAGCAGGGCGAGCAGAACGGTTCGGAGCGCATGACGGTGCATCGAGAGGTGCCTTTCGCTAGGTTTTAGCCTGAGAGTCAAAAACTCATGGCGGATCCTACCACACACCCCTCCCCGGCCCCCCGGCACGCCGTCCTCGCGGTTGTCCTGCAGGTGCAGGAAGCGGAGCTCCGCGTCCTGCTCTGGCAGCGCGCCCGCGAGCCGTACGCCGGCGCCTGGGCACTCCCGGGCGGGACGCTCGGGCTCCGCGAGACGCTCGACGCGTCGATCCGCCGGCACCTGGCGGAGAAGGTGGACGTCGCGGAGCTCGCCCACGCCGAGCAGCTCGGCACGTGGAGCGACCCCGACCGGGACCCCGACGCGTGGGAGCTCGCGACCGGCTACCTGGGTCTCGTCCCGGCCGACGCTGCCCCCCAGCTGCCGGCCGACACCTCCTGGCACCCCGTCGACGCCCTGCCAGAGCTCGCGTTCGATCACGGCGAGCTCGTGCTCGCCGGCCGCGAGCGCCTCCGCGGCAAGCTCTCCTACACCAACGTCGCGTTCGCGCTCGCGCCGCCTGCGTTCACGATCTCCGAGTTGCGCGAGCTCTACGTCGCGGCACTCGGTCACGCGGTCTCGGCGACGAACCTGAAGCGCGTGCTCCTGCGGCGCGACGTGCTCGAGCCGGCGGGCGGCCGGCGCGATCCGGGCCGCGCGGGAGGGCGCCCGGCGGGGCTCTACCGCTTCCGCACCCGGCAGCTCGAGATCACCGATCCTTTCGCCGCACTCAGGCCGCCGGCCCAAGAGCTCTAGGTGACGAGCCGTACCAGAGCCGCGGTCGCCGCCGCGGCGACCATGACCACCAGCAGCGGTGCCCGCAGGCGGATCGCCACTACGGCAGCGGCGAGGCCGACCAGGCGCTCGTCGAAGACGAGCTCTCGGTCGCCGCCGACCGCCTGCGTCACGACCAGGGATGCGAGCATGGCCGGAGCGAGCACCTCCACGAGCGCGAGCAGCCGCGGCGGCAGCGCCCGCCGGCCGAGGAAGACCGGGCCGGCGGCCTTGAAGAGGATCGTGACCGCTCCGACGGCCAGCACCACGGCCCACGCGACGCTCATCGCCGCAGCCCGAGGAGGCAGGCCGCGCTCGCCGCCACGATCGGCACGCCCGGCGGCGCGAACGGAATCAGGACGAACGTGATCACGGCCGCCAGCGCGGCGGCCGCACGCGCGCGGCGGTCGCGCAGGTACGGGGCGAGCAGCGCGAGGAAGAGCGCCGCGAAGGCCGCGTCGAGCCCGATCGCGTTCGGATCGAGCAGATCGCCGACGACGGTGCCGAGAGCCGTTCCTCCGACCCAGAGCAGGTAGAACAGGAGCCCCACGCCGATGAGGACGCCGTACTCGAACCGGCCGCTCCGGCCGGCGAGCGCCCACGACTCGTCCACGATCAGCTGCGACTCGACGAGCCGCCTGCGCAGGGAGCCCGGGAAGATCGAGGCGACGGAGACACTGATCGGCACGTAGCGAGCATTCAGGAGCACGGCCGCGAGGATCGCCGCCGCGGCGCCGCCACCGGAGTCGAGGATCGAGGCGGCGGCGAACTGAGCCGACCCGGCGAACGTCGTCGCCGACATCACCACAGCCGCCACCGAGCTCATGCCGGCGTCGCGGGCGAGCAGGCCGAACGAGGCGCCGAAGAGGATCGGTGCGAGCGCGAGTGGCATGCCCGCACGGACGCCGTCGCGTAGGCGGGCCGAGGACACGTCCCGACGCTACAGAGAGCGGTGGGGGCGGCCGCCGCCGCCCCCACCTTCCGCCTCTACGGAAGCCGCGTGATGCGGTTCAGCGGCGGAGGCGCAATCGGCGAATGCGCCCCGAAGTAGCGGACGAGAGCGTCGAGATCGACCTCGCCGCCCAGCTGGTTCGTGCACTGCGTGAAGACGCTGAACCCATCGCCGCCGTCGGCGAGGAAGCTGTTCATCGTCACGCGGTACGAGGAGGCCGGATTGACCGTCGTGCCGTCGATCTTGATCGTCGTCGGATCGACCTTGCTGCCGACTGCAGCACCGGCGCTGTAGCTGTACCGCAGGCTGTTCGAGATCTGCAGGATCCGGTTGACCGCGAACTGCTGCTCGAGCAGGGCGTCGATCTGAGCGCCGGTGCAGGTCTTGACGACGAGCGTGTTCGAGAAGGGCTGCACCGTGAAGAGCTCGCCGTACGTGACGGGCTGAGGCTGACCGTCCGTGCGCGTGTAGCGGAGGCTGCCGCGGATCCCGCCGGGATTCATGAACGCCACGACCGAAGCGCCGAAGTCGGACGGCTTCGTCGCCTCGAGCTGAGCATCGGCGATGACATCGCCCATCGTCGACTCCCCGGCTGCGTTGTCGCCGCCGTCGCGGCCCGCGATCAGGCTGCCGGAGATCGAGCCGACGACACGGTTCGCGATCGGATCGGCGAACGTCTTGTACCGGGCGAGCAGCGCGGTCGCCGCGGCGTCGGGCTGGACCGTCTGCGTGACGACGTGGTTCTGCGCCCTCGCCGAGACCATTTCGCCGGTGCGCCGGTCGAGCCCGATGTCGATCGAGGTGATCAGCCGGCCGAACGACGCGGCGCTCGTGACGAGCCTGCCCGCGATCGTGCAGATGTACGGCGCATGCGTGTGTGCGCTGACGACGACGTCGATCTCCGGATCGAGGCGGCTGACGATGTCAACGAGCTCCGGGCCGGTGAAGTTCTCGCAGGCGTTCACGTCCTGGAAGCCGCGCGAGAACGGTGCGCTCTGGAACCCGCCCTGATGGAGGAGGAGGACGATCGTCTCCGCTCCCTGACGCTTGAGCTCGGGCACGAGGGCGTTGGCCGTGTCGGCCTCGTCGAGGAAATCGAGCCCGGCGACGCCAGAGGGCGTGACGATGAGCGGCGTGCTTTCGAGCGTCTCGCCGATGAACGCCACCTTTCCCCCGCGCGTATTCACGAGCTCGTACGGCGGAAGGAGCGGATTGCGTGTGCCTTCGTCGACCACGTTCGCAGCGAGGTAGCCGAACATCGACCCGAAGAACGGCGTGCCGTCCTGGCAGCCGTCCACCGGATGGCAGCCGTCCCCGCCGTGCTGATTGCCGAACTGCATGCGCAGGAGTTCCGCGCGGCCCTCGTCGAACTCGTGGTTGCCGACGCCGACGTTGTCGCGTCCCGATCAGGTTGAGGAACTCGATCGTCGGCTCGTCGTGGAAGAGGCCGGACAGGAGCGGCGTGCCGCCGATCATGTCCCCCGCTCCGACGACGAACGTACCGCCGTTCTCGGAGCCCAGCTTCTTCATGTGCGTCGCGAAGTACTCGGCGCCGCCGGCGAGAACATTCTCGCCCGTGACCGGATCGTTGATCCGGCCCGGCGTCGTCGCCTCGAGGTGGCCGTGGAAGTCGTTGAACGCAAGCAATCTGACGTTCACCTGATAAGCCCCTGGGAGGAACTGGTCGATCGCGGCGGGCGCCGGCGCCGCGGCCACGGCACTCACAGCGAGCGCCGCGAGCAAGAGCAGCTTCTTCATAGTTCTCCTTTGCTCGTCATCTGTTGGATGGGCGAAGCGAGGCTGACCTCTACCGCGCCGGCACCCGGATGTAGGCCACCTGCGGGTCGTGGTCCGAGGCCTGGTTCGCGAACTCCGCGTTCACGTGCACGACGTCGTACAGGGAGAAGAAGGGGTCGAACAGGTGGTTCGCGACCAGGATCTGGTCGAGCACCTGCGAGTTCCCCTCGAACACGTACGAGTAGCGCTCCGCCGGCGGCAGCTTCTTCATGAGCGTGGTCATCACGCCGCCCTCGAGGATGTCGATCGTCTCCGAGAACTCGAAGTCGTTGATGTCGCCGAGCACGATCACGTTCGCCTTGGGATCGCGTGCGAAGAGCTGGTCGGCGAAGTCGTTCACGACCTGCGCCTGCTGGTGCCGGCGCACCTCGCTCAGCCGCGCAGGCGGCTGGAACCGGCCGAACAGCGGCTGGTCCTCGCCCTTCGAGCTGAAGTGGTTGACGACCACGAACAGCTTCTTGCCCTGGTACATGAACTCGCCGGCCAGGGACTTCCGGGTCGCGGTCCAGGCCACGTTCGACGGATCGATCCGGCCGGGACTGAACGTCAGCTGCGGCCCTGTCGGGCCTGCCACGACGGCGGTCGAGCTCGTCGAGGTGCCGCCCGGCCGGTCGACGAAGCTCAGCCCGCGGTCGGTGCGGAACAGGAAGCCGACGCGGATGTTCCCGCCCGGCGCGCCGCCGTCCTGGTTGTTCACCGGATCGATCTGGCGGTACTGGTATGTCGGCCCGCCTGCCGCCTGAATGGCGCTGATCAGCAGGTTCCAGCTCTGGGAGGCGTCGACGACGCCGTTGTTGACCTCGCCGTTGTTGTCCTGGACCTCCTCGATCCCGATCAGGTCGGGCGAGCGGAGGTTGCTGACGATCTGGGTTGCCAGCCGGCCGATCGTCGCGCCGTCACCGGGGTCGAGGTTCTCGACGTTGAACGTCGCGACGGCGAGCGACATGAAGCGCGGCAGCGTCGTCTCCGGACGGAGGTTGCTCGACGCGGCCACCGGCATCGAGGTCGCCTGGATCTTGAAGTTGGCGAACGTGTAGTCCAGCGGGCCGACGATCGGCGACGTGATCCGGTCGCCGACGTCCACATCCACCATCGCCTTCGCCGGCCGCGGGACGATCAGGTCACGAAGGATCTCGTCGTCGACGGTGAGCCGCTCCGGGTTCCCGTCCTCGTAGCGGTAGAGGATCCCGCCGCGATGCGTGCGGAGCCCCGTCGCCCACGAACCGTTGTCCGGCAGGAAGACGAACTCGCCGAAGTCCTTCGTCGGGCCGACGACGGCGGCGTTGTTCACCTGCACGATCATGTTCTCGAGGCTCTCGTAGAAGTCGATGCCGTCCTGCGCCGGGTCGAAGACGGTCGGCCCGACCTCGACGTCGCCGGAGGTGTCGTTGTCGATCACCGCTGTCGGCGGCATGCGGCCGCCGCTGCCGATCACGGTCGGCGCGGGCACGGTGTTGCCCGACGAGAGGATCGTGATCGTGGGCGCGGTGAGCTCGGTGGTCGTGAGGTTGTTCGTGCCGCCGGTGCCGCCGGGGCGGAACTCGGTCACTCGACCGACGACGCGGACGCTGTCGCCGCGGGCGACCGTGAGCGGGGCGTTCGTGAAGACGAAGATCGCCTCCGACGTGCGCTCGTCCGCGTCCGGCGTCGGATCCTGGATCCAGAAGCCGCGCGCGACGGCCGGCTTGAGCGCGCTGACGATGCCGGTCGTCTCGACGAGCTGCCCGACCTTCGGCGAGACGTGCGCCGCGCCCTGGATCTCGGCGATCTGGAACGGCGGCGGTGCCGGCGGATTCGGCGCGCTGCCGCTGTTCTGCGGAGCGGGAGTGCCGGTCGTGAAGTCGACGGAGTTGTTGTCGGTGTCGGTGGCGCCGTTCCCGTTCCGGATCGCCGCCGTGGTGTTCGCGGTGCCACCCGCCGGCGCGGTTTCCGAGCAGTTCGTCGCGCTGCCGTAGCCGACGAGATCGTGGTAGAGGAGCACCGACGGGCAGATCGTCCCGGTGGCGATCAGCGTCGTGCTCGGAACGAGTGCGACCTTGCCCGCCGTCGCGCTCATGGCGATGCCGCCGCTGGCGTCGGGCGTGGGCAAGGGGGTCGTTCCGCCTGCCCCGGCCGCCTGCTGGACGAGGTAGTAGCCACCGGCTGCGATCGACCCGGTCAGGTCGGTCTTCTGCCAGTTCACGCCAGTCGACGCCGCGTACTGCACCGACCAGCCGCTGACGTCGATCGCGGCGGCGGTGCGGTTGTGCAGCTCGATGTAGTCGTTCGTCAGCGTCGCGCCGGAGTTCCCCCCGCCGCCGTAGACCTCGCTGATCGTGATGTTCCCGACGGCGAATGCGTTCCCGGCGCCTGCGAGCGCGGCAAGGCATACCGCGGCTACGGCAAGCCGCAGTCGAAGATGAGCCACCGATTCCCTCCCCTTGAGTTGTCCCTCCCCGAAAGGACACGGCCGAAGCGGCCAGCCCGGCGGGACTCTATCCCGAGTCTTGCCGGAACGCCAAGTGGTCGCCGGCGGCGGTTCGACTTCTTCACCGCCTGCAGGCATACTCTTCACGACCCGGCGACGAAGGAGGTTCGAACAATGACCAAGCTTGCCCCCTTCGCCACTAGAGCTCCGCGGCTCTAGAGGCTCGTCGGCCACACCTCCAGCGAGTCCCGAGCCGCCGCGGCGCAGCGCCAGTTGGCCCGCGTCCGCGTGCCCACTCACTTCTGCTCAAGGAGACTCGCTTGTACGCACTCGAAACGCTCGGCTGGTCGGACCAGCTGAGAACCGATTTCGAGCCACACGCCGACGCGGGCCTCGTCCCGGCGCGCGTCGCCGTGCAGCACCGCGGCGCCTACGTCCTCTACGCGGCCGACGGCGAGCTCCGCGCGACCGTCGCCGGCAGGCTCGAGCACGCCGCCGCTCGGCGCCGGCGAGCTTCCCGCCGTCGGCGACTGGGTCGCCGTCGCCGCCCGGCCGGCCGAGGGCGCGGCCACGATCCACGCCGTCCTACCGCGGCGGACGAAGTTCTCGCGCAAGGTCACCCTCGCCGCCGCCGAGGAGCAGGTGCTGGCCGCGAACATCGACACGGTCTTCCTGCTCACGTCGCTGAACGAGGACCTCAACCTCCGCCGGCTCGAGCGTTACCTCGCGATGGCGTGGGAGAGCGGCGCCCAGCCGGTGATCGTGCTCACGAAGACCGACCTCTCGGACGACGTCGCCGCGCAGATGCTGCTGGTCGAGGCGGTGGCGTACGGCGTGCCCGTGCACCCGATCTCGAGCATCTCCGGCGACGGCCTCGAGCTCGTCCAGTCCTACCTCACGCCCGGCACCACCGTCGCCCTGCTCGGCTCGTCGGGCGTCGGCAAGTCGACGCTCGTCAACACGCTCGCCGGCGAGGAGCTCCTCGCGGTCAACGAGATCCGCGAATCCGACGGCGAGGGCCGCCACACGACGTCCTTCCGGCAGCTCGTCGTGCTTCCGGAGGGCGGCCTCGTGCTCGACACGCCCGGACTGCGCGAGATTCAGTTGTGGGAGTCGGCAGACGGGCTCGGAGAGACGTTCGGCGACGTCGAGGAGCTGGCGGCGCAGTGTCGCTTCTCGGACTGCGCCCACCGCACCGAGCCGGGCTGCGCCATCCAGGCGGCGCTCGACAACGGCACGCTCGACGACGGCCGCTGGGCGAGCTACACCAAGCTCCAGCGCGAGCTCGCGCACCTCGAGCGCCGGCTCGACAAGCGCCTGCAGTCCGAGCAGCGCAAGCGCTGGGCGAAGACCGGCGCCGAGGGGCGCGCGCGAATGCTCGCGAAGCGGAGGGGCCGCTAGAGCCGGGCCGGCGCATCAGCCTCCGGCCACGTTGGCGGCTCCCGCCGTGACGGTGGTGGTGAACTCCCAGTCGCTCGCGGCGTCGTCGGTGTCGCTCCCGTTCGGGATCCGGGCGAGCGAGCCGGCGACCGTGTTCGAGTCGGCGACGGAACCGGGCAGCGCCGTTCCTTCGACGAGGTCGTACGTCTGGCCGTCGATCGTGGCCGCGGCGATCTCCCCCTCGTACGAGAGCGCGTCGAGGAGATCCTTGTCGCCGTCCAGGAGCGCGACGCCGTCCGGGGCGCCGTTCTGGGCCTCGGCTGCGACGACGAGGTACGCACCGGCGGCAAGGGTGCCGGTCAGCGGCTTGCGAAGGTACTCCTGCCCGTCGCTGCCGTCGACGAAGACGAGCGCGTGGCCCGTGAGATCGGCGGCGTCGGTGCCGGCGTTGTAGATCTCGACGAAGCCGTCCGCATCCGCGCCGACCTGGTCGTAGTCGATCTCGTTGATGACGAGCTCGCCCACCGCCCGGCGGCGGAGGCGGGGGAGGCGGCGGCGGCGGCGATCCGTCGGCCTCGCACGTGAGGACGATCGCGCCGTCCACCTCGACGTCGACGACGACCTCACCGGCTGCACCCTCGACGGTCGTGCAGCCGACGCCGTTCAGCGCGTCGATCGACCCGATCGGGCTGCCGCTGCCCGGAGGGCCCGGAGGACCGGGCGGCCCGGCCGGTCCCGCAGGTCCCGTCTCGCCGGGATCGCCCTTCGCCCCTTGAGGCCCGGCCGGCCCGGCAGGTCCGGCCGGCCCCGCAGGCCCGGTCGGGCCCTTGATGTTCCAGCTGATCGCCTGCTCCGACTTCTTGCAGCTCTTGCCCGCCGACGGCACGAGCAGGTAGCCCGACTTGTGACGGCAGGCGTTGATGACGCCGTCCTCGACGGCGCTCAACGCGGCTCTCGCGCCGCCGGCGGCGACGGCGAGCGCCGCCGCGCCGAGCACGACGGCACGTAGGACCGCGCGCACCGTCAACCTACTGAAGCGTGACTTCATCGCTCCTCCTTGGAAGGGTGTTGAGCAGCCTGGATAGCTGCGGCCGCAGGCCCTGCCTAGTGCCCGAAACAGCCAGTCACCGTCCGGAAAGGGCGTGGTTGTGACTCATCTGGCACAGAATCGGCACACTCCGGTAACCAGGCCGCTCGCGACCCGTTCCGGAGCAGCGAGAGGGACGACGTGGCTGTACACGTCGAGCGTCATCGACGTGCGAGCGTGGCCCAGCTGGGCGGCGAGGTCCGTGCCGGGTACGCCCCTCTTCACTTGGATGCTGGCGTACCGGTGTCGCAGGTCGTGCGGGGAGAAATGAGCGATCCCGGCTGCCTTGCAGGCACGTGCCATCGTCACCTTCGCCGCGTTCCTCGGCGTACAATTCGGCAACATGACGGCCGAAGCGGACATAGCCAGCGTCGCTGGCCAGTTGGCCGGTCTCACTCGCACTGTTGAGGCGATGGAAAAACGGCTCGTGGCGCTTAGCGAGCGCGCCGACAGCCAGCAGGAGCGCTCGAACACCCAGGCGGAACGCACGGAGACCCAGCAAGAGCGCATTGACCTCGCGGCGCGAGAACTCGCAGAGGTCAGCGAGCGTCTGCAGGCTGCGGCGAACGCACTCCGAGAATCAGTCTGATCGTTCGTTCGGTCATCGCTTTCGCCAAACGAACGAGAAGGCCCGCCAAGTGGACGGCGGCCTAGCAAGCCGTCCCCCTAGTTTCGTAAAACCCTCCCAGGTACAGCCGCCGCTGGGTCGCTCCCGTCCAGTGCCGGTCCTGCACGGCCGACCTGCGTGGCCGGCCGGTCGTCGCTCCAGCGAGACCACACCAAGACCACACCGCCACCGCATCCGACGGCAAGGGCGGCCGGTACGTCACGCATGGTTGAGCCGAAACCCCACCGCTAAGCCTCGTCTCCGTTTCTGGCACGGAATCGGCACACTCCTTCCGCGATGAGCGCGACCCTGGCCACCACCCCGACGCGCAGCGACGAGCTCCGCTTCGCCTACCGTGAGCGCGGGCCGCGCCTGACCGCGGTGCGGCTCGCTCACGCGCTGCCCGGGCTCCCGTACGAGCTCGTGCGCCGCGGCCGGACGTGGGAGCTCACGTGGCCGCTGCCGGACGTCGCTCGCTTCGAATACCAGTTCGAGCTGATTCACCGGAACGGGCGCTCCGAGTGGGTGGTCGACCCCGACAACCCGCTGCGCGCATCGGGGCCGTGGGGCGACAAGTCCGTGCTCGAGCTCCCCGGCTACCGGCCTCCAGACTGGCTCGAGGACGAGCTCGTCGGCGACGTCGAGCCGACGACGATCGAGAGCCGCATCCTGCGCGCGACGCTCCCGGCGCTGCTCTGGTCGCACCCGGATGCGAACGAGCGCAGCCCGCTGCTCGTCGCGCACGACGGGCCCGAGTACGCCGAGCACTCGTCGCTCGTGACGCTGCTCGGCCGCCTGCCGCCGCTGCGCGCCGTCCTGCTGGCGCCGGTCGACCGGAACGAGATCTACTCGGCCTCTGCGCGGTACGCGCGGGCGCTCTCGGACGAGATTCTGCCGTCGCTCGGCGACGCACCGCTCCGGGTCGGCATGGGCGCGAGCCTCGGCGCGCTCGCGCTGCTGCACACGCACCGGCGCCATCCGGACACGTTCGACGCGCTCTTCCTCCAGTCGGGCAGCTTCTTCCGCCGCCGCGACCACCACGAGCGCTGGTTCCCGCGCTTCGACCGGATCTCACGCTTCGTCGGCACCACGCTCGCCCGCGCCGGCGAGCGCCCGATCCCGGTCACGATCGCCTGCGGGACGGTGGAGGACAACTTCGACGCGAACCTCGCCATGTTCGACGCCCTGCGCCATCAGCGCTACGACGTCCGTTTTCAGGACTTCCGCGACGGTCACAACTGGGTGGCGTGGCGCGACTCCCTCCACCCCCACCTCATGCGGCTCCTCCAGAGGGCCTGAGCACCCGCTGAACGGACGTCACGTCTCCCTGTGGTCGCCGGCGATCGAGGCCGACGGCAGCGTGCTCGTCTACGGCCATTGGGGCAGGCCCGTCATCGCCTTCCCGTCGCAGCAGGGGCCGGCGTGGCAGTACGAGGAGCGCGGGATGGTCGACGCGATCGGAGCCCTGATCGAGGCGGGCCGCGTGAAGCTCTACGCGGTCGACAGCTTCGACTCCGGCAGCTGGTACCGGGGCGACCTCCCGCTCGAGGAGCGGGCGCGCCAGCACGCGCGCTACGAGGACTGGATCCTCAACCAGGTCGTTCCGTTCGTCCAGTCCGATTCGGACCGCGCCGAGATGCTCGCAACGGGCGTCAGCTTCGGCGCCTACCACGCGGCGAACTTCGCGCTCAAGCACGCGCACCTCTTCCCGCTCGCGATCTGCCAGAGCGGCGTCTACGACGTCTCCGTCGTGGCCAGCGGTCAGCAGAGTGGCGAGCGCGGCGACGCCGTCTACTTCAACAATCCGGCCGACTACGTCGCGCACCTCGGCGGCGAGCACCTCGACTGGCTGCGCGGCCGCGTGAGCCTCCTGCTCGTCTGCGGGCAGGGCCAGTGGGAGGACACGACCGGCGCGCTCGAGAGCACCCGCAGCTTCGCCGCGCTGCTCGAGGAGAAGGGGATCCGGCACGAGCTGGACGTCTGGGGTCACGACGTCCCGCACGACTGGCCCTCGTGGCGCGCGCAATTGGCTCATCATCTGCCTCGCTTCTGCTGAACGAGATGGCGCGAACTCACCTCATAGGGCTCCTGCTCGGCACCGAGGAGGACTGGCCGACGGCCTTCGAGCACCTGCTCGGCAAGGTGGGGCCGATCACCTACGGCGGAGAGACGCACGAGCTGACGAGCGAGCGGATCACGAACGAGCCGTTCGACCTCCGCTACCGCCCGCGCTACCGGCTCGTGATCGACCGCCTGGGCTGGTGGTACACGGTGCCGCGCGAGTGGCTGAAGAAGATCTCGCTGATGGATGACGTCTACCTGCTGAACAACCCGTTCACGTTCCAGGCGATGGAGAAGCACTCCGCGTACTGCGCGATGATGCGGCTGGGCCTGCGCGTGCCGGAGACGTGGCTCATCCCGCACAAGAACCCGCCCGCGAATGAGCGCTTCCAGCCGACCGCCGAGCGCTACAACCTCCCGTTCGACCTGGGCGAGATCGCCGAGCGGATCGGCTTCCCGCTGTACATGAAGCCGTTCGACGGCGGGCAGTGGGTCGGCGTCACGCGCATCCGCGACCGGGACGAGCTGAACGCCGTCTACGACGCGTCGGGCGAGCGGCTGATGCACCTGCAGGCGTCCGTCGAGGACTTCGACGTCTTCGCGCGGAGCCTCTCGATCGGGGCGGAGACGATGGTCATGCACTTCGAGCCCGACCGGCCGATGCACGACCGCTACCAGGTCGACCACGCGTTCCTGTCGCCCGAGCTCGGCGACGAGGTGGTGACGATCAGCCGGCTCGTCAACGCCTTCTTCCGCTGGGAGTTCAACTCCTGCGAGACGATCGTCAAGGACGGCCGCGCGTACCCGATCGACTACGCGAACGCCTCGCCGGACGTCGCCCTCACGAGCCTGCATTACTACTTCCCGTGGGCGATGCTGGCCCTCGTCCGCTGGAGCGTCTTCTGCACGGTGACCGGCCGGCCGATGCGGATCAACCAGTTCACGCGCGACTACTTCGAGGTCGGCGACCGCGAGGACCTCTCCTACGAGGAGAAGCTCGCCGCCTATCGCCGCCTTGCGGACGAGTACTTCCAGGTCGAGCAGTACACGGAGTTCTGCGCCGAGTACCTCCCCCACCTCGAGGATGCGCTGTTCGAGTACGTCTCAGGCCCCGAGTTCGACCGGCTGCTCGTCGAGACCGTGCAGTCCACGTTCCCGGCGCACGAGCATGAGCAGTTCACGGAGCACTTCCGCGGCATCCTCGGGTCCTGGGCGCAAGATCGCGTCGGCTGAGCGCTACCCTCCCGTCGTGGCGCCGGCGCACGACACGCTCGTCTTCATCCCTGCCTGGAACGAGGAGCAGAACCTCCCGGCCGTGCTCGACGAGCTGCACCGCGAGCTGCCCGAGGTCGACGTCCTCGTCGTCGACGACGGCTCCACCGACGCCACGGCCGACGTCGCGCGTGCCGGCGGCGCCGAGGTGCTCTCGTTCGGCGAGAACCGCGGGCTCCAGACCGGCATCGCCGCGGGCTACGAGTGGGCGCTCGAGCATGGCTACGCCTTCTGCGGGCGCGTGGACGCGGATGGCCAGCACCCCGCCGCCGAGCTGAGGCGCCTGCTGGAGCGCGTGCGCTCTGGCTCGACCGATGTCGCCGTCGGATCCCGCTTCCTGAGCGGCGACGGCTACGAGCCGTACCGCTACGAGCCCGAGGGCATCCGGAGACTCGGCACGGGCCTCCTGCGCCGCTCGATGCGCGTCGTGCTCGGACGCCCGTTCAACGACGCGACGAGCGGGCTCTACGCGGCCTCCGCGAAGGCCCTTCCTCTCCTCGCCGAGCCGTACACGACCGGCGCGCCCGAGGTTCAGGCGCTGCTACGGCTCCACGACGCCGGCCTCCGCGTCGAGGAGGTGCCCGTCGACATGCGCGCCCGCGCCGGCGGCGAGTCGAAGCTTCAGGGCAAGAAGGCGTTTCTCCTCGTCGTCACCGTGATCGCGACGCTGGTCGGCGCGAAGCGGTGGTGGAGCAGGCGTGGCTGAGCGGCGCCTCGTCGCGGTGCTCGGCTACTCGCGCCGATCCGGGGACGGCCTGCATCCCGTCTGCGCCGAGCGGCTGCGTGTGGCCGAGCGGGAGGCGGACGGCGCGACCGCAGTCCTTCTGAGCGGCTGGGGGCGGGGGCCGACCGTCGACTCGGAGGCGGAGCTGATGAAGGCTGCCTGGGCCGGCCCGGACGTGCGCCTCATCGCCGACGCTGACGCGCGGTCGACGCTCGGCAACGCACGCGCGGTCGCTGCGGCGGCGCGCGAGACCGGCGCGACACACGTGACGCTCGTCACCTCGTCGTGGCACCGCACGCGCGCGCGGTCGCTCGTGCGGGCCGCGCTCGACGCGGAGATCGATCTCGACGTCGTCTCGCCGCCCCCGCCGACGCTGCCGGTCTACTACCTCGGCCGCGAGGCCGTCTGCCTCCTCGCCCTGCCGCTGCAGCGCGCGCTCAGCGCACGACCGTCGAGCGCTGCACTGCGGGATCGGTGAAGACGTCGAGCTCGTCGCGGCTCGCGCTCGAGAATTCCGTCACGACCGCGCCGTCCGGCCCCGCGCGGAACCAGTGGAGCGTGTCGGGCGGGACCGTGAGCTGATCGCCGGGGGCCAGCTCGTGCTCGCCGCTCCCGTCGACCCACAGCGTGACCTGCCCGCGCCGGCACCTGAACGTCTCCTCCTTGCCCGGCCCGCCGTCGAACGGCGGGTGCCGGTGCTCGGGGCAGGTCTGGCCCGGGTAGAGCACGAGCTCCTTGGCGCAATACCGGTCGGTGTTCACGTAGACGAGCAGCTGCAGGCCGACCTCGCGCAGGCGCGAGAGCCCGAAGTCGGCGACCTCGATCGCCGCGTGCTCTTCCTCCGCGAGCACGACCCCGGCCGCCCCTAGCTCGCGCGCCGCGTACGCCTGCGCCTCCTGCTGCTCGGCACGCGTGATCACGCGTTCGTCCGCTCGCGCTCCATGCCGGCGCCGTCGGCGGGCCTGCACACGAACGCCCGCGGCTGGCGCCCGGTGCGCGCCCAGTAGCGGCCCGCCGCCTTTTCCACGACCGCGTCGGCCATATCGCGGCTCGCCAGCCCGACGACGCAGCCGCCGAAGCCCTCGCCGGTCATGCGCGCGCCGAGCGCACCCGCGGCAACAAGCTCCTCGGCGAGGGCATCCAGCTCGGGAATCGAGACCTCGAAGTCGTCGCGCAGGCTCGCGTGACTCGCCGCGAGCAGCGGGCCGAGCTCGTCGATCGCCCCCTCGGAGAGCGCCCGGGCCGCCTCGAGCACGCGCGCATTCTCGGAGACGACATGTCGGGCACGCGGCTCGTCGGCCACCTGCTCCGCCGATGCGTCACGCAACGCCCGCACGCCGAGCCGGGCCGCCACCATCTCGCACGTCCGCCGCCGCTCGGCGTAGGCGCTGTCGGCGAGCCTCATGGTGACGCCGGAGTGCACGATCACCGCCGTCAGGCGGGGGGGCAGCGGGATCGGCTCGATCTCGAGGCTCCGGCAGTCGATCAGGAGCGCATTGCCCTGGCGCCCGGAGAGTGACGTCAGCTGGTCCATGATCCCGACCTGGATTCCGGTAGCGAGCGCCTCCGCCTCCTGGCACGCCCTCGCGAGGTCGATCGGCGTCAGCGCGAGATCCGCCGCATCGCAGAGTGCGAGCGCGAGCGCAACCTCGAGCGCGCCGCTCGATGAGAGCCCCGCGTCGAGCGGGACCGTCGACGACAAGACGGCATCGAGCCCGACCGAGTCGCGCCCATGCGCGGCGAGCGCCCTCACGACGCCGGCCGCGTAGCGCCCCCAGGCCGGCTCGACCTCCGCAGGATCCGTGCTCCCGTCCGCAGCGACCTGCACGTCCTCGCCGAGGTCGAGCGACGTCACGTGCACCATCCCGTCGGACCGCGGAGTCGCCCGTACGAGACAGCCGAGGCCGATCGCCATCGGCAGGACGTACCCCTCGTTGTAGTCCGTGTGGCCTCCGATCAGATTGACCCGGCCGGGTGCTCTGAACGACCTCATGTCGCCCAGCTCAGCGGGGCCGGCGGGTCGAACGTGGACGTCACCTCCACGGGACCCGCGCCGGCGGCCGAGTTGGCGATCGCGCCGAGCACCTCGACCACGTGCGCAGCGTGGTGCGCGCTCGCACGGTGCGGACGCCCCTCCTCCAGAGCCTCGGCGAGGTCGACGAGCGCCCGGCTCCAGTCGATCCCCTTGTACGGCGTGCGCAGGTACGGGACCGGCGTTGGCGCGTCGCCGTTGGCGGACTGCTCGAGTGCGGAGTCGAACTCCATCCAGCTCGCCAGGTAGAGGGAGGAGCTCTCGCCGTGGAACTCGATCCCGCGCTGCCTGGCCGACCGCACCCAGAAGGTCGCGGTGAGCCGGACGACGACGCCCGACTCGAGCTCGACGAGCGCGACGTTGAGGTCCGGCGCCGCCGGGCTGAACCGCTCGCCGGCGAGCGTCGTGCGGGCAGGCTCGAGCATCGTGCCGTAGGCGACGACGCGCCGGGCCGGCCCGAACATCGCCGTCAGGATCGTCAGCGGGTAGATGCCGACGTCGACGACCGGCCCGACGTCGTAGAGGTCCTGCGGCGACGGGTGCCAGGTCTCGATCCGGCCCCAGTTCGCCTCGGCGTAGACGGCACGCACCGTGCCGATCCCGCCGTCGCGAACGTGCTTCCACGCCGTCTGCTGTGCCTCGCCGAGCAGGGTCGCCGGCGCGGAGCTCAGCCTGACGCCGCGCTGCTCCGCGAGCTCCGCGAGGCTGCGCGCCTCCTCGTAGGCGAGCGCGACGGGCTTCTCCGTATGGACGTGCTTACCGGCCTCGAGGCTCCGGGCTGAGACCTCCGCGTGCGCCTGGGGCGCGGTCAGGTTGACGACGGTGTCGATGTCGTCGTCCGCGAGCAGGGCGTCGAGGGAGGCGTACTCGCGCCCACCGAACTCGCCGACCAGCTCCGCCGCACGACCCGGGACGACGTCCGTCGCGCCACCGAGCTCGAGCCGCGGCGCGGCGGTGATCGTCCTCGCGTAGCGCGCGGCGATGTTGCCGCAACCGACGAGCGCGACTCTCATCGCAGCCACTCTCGCAGCTCGATCAGCATCGCCCGGCACTCCTCGGTCGGGTCGTGGTCCTCGGGCTCGTGCTCGATCGCAAGCGTGCCGGCGTACCCGGCCTCGGCGAGCGCGCGGACGCACGCCCGCATGTCGACGATGCCCTCGCCCCAGCGGCACGTCTCGTGCGGCTCGCCGACCGCGAGGACGTCCTTGAGGTGGACGTGGCGCACGTGCTCGCCGAGCTCCTCGATCGCGCGGACGGGGTCGTAGCCCTGGGTCGCCCACCAGCCGGTGTCCACGGTCGCGGCCAAGGTCCCCTCCCCCACGTCGATCTTCTCGAGCACGTCGCCGGGCGTCTTCTCGGGATGGTTCTCGATCGCCAGCGTGACGCCGTGCTCGCGCAGGGCCGGGACGAGGGCGCGCAGGTCGCCGGAAGCACCCGCACCGAGGATGTCCGTGCCGACGCCGTGGCGAGCTCGCACCCCCGCTCGACCGTGCTCGCGTCCACCCAGGCGGCGAACGACGAGACGTGCAGTCCGTGCTTCGCGAGGAGCTCCTGGGCGGTGGCGACGTGCTCCGCCGTCGCCCACTGCGGGTGCAGGTGCGCGCCCCAGAGGTCGATCGTGTCGAAGCCGAGCTCCCGGATGCCGCCGAGGAGCTCGTCGAGGCGCTCGCCGTAGGTCTCGAGCGGGCGGAACGCGTCGTTCGTCTCGCGGTCGCCGTGGCCCCAGCCGTGCATCGCCCAGCCCGTCTCGCGGGCGACGTAGTTGGCGGTGATGAACGCGATCGGGTTCACGGTGGCATCCTGCACGGCAGTAGCCTCTGCTGCTTGATCCGCCATCCCGAGTACACGCGCGCCCGGCTGGCGCAGACCTCCGAGCGCCTCCGCGGGCTGGTGTATCCCGAGACCCGATCCGCCGACGAGCTCTTGGTCGCGGGCCCGGCCGGCCGGGTCTCGCACGAAGAGGCCCGGGCTCTCGACTACCGGCCGGCGCAGCTCGGCGAGCGCTTCGGGCCGCTCTGGGCCACCTACTGGTTCCGCGGAGAGGCGACGGTGCCCGCGGCGTGGGCCGGCAGCCGGGTGGACCTGCTCTGGGACTCGGCGAGCGAGGCGACGCTGTGGCTCGACGGCGTCCCTGCGCAGGGACTGAACACGCACCACCAGGACGCCGTTCTCGTCGGGCAGGCGGCCGGCAGCGAGAGTGTTCGGTTCGAGGTCGAGCTCGCGTGCAACGGCCTCTTCGGCGAGCAGCAGGCGCCGTTCGAGCTGCACCGCTGCGAGCTCGGCCGCTTCGACTCCGAGGCCTGGCGGCTCTGGCTCGACTTCGAGACCCTCCGCGCGGTCTCCGAGGAACCGGATCTCGACGAGGCCTGGGCCGGCGAGCTGCGCTCCGAGCTCAATCGCTTCTGCAACGTCTGGCCCGAGCCGGAGGCCGACGCGATCCTGGCGTCCCTCTACGAGCGCCGCAACGCGACGACCGCGCTCGACCTCGTCGCCGTCGGCCACGCGCACCTCGACACCGCGTGGCTCTGGCCGCTCGCGGAGACCTACCGGAAGGCGATCCGCACCTTCACCACCCAGGCGCGCTACCTCCGCGAGTATCCCGAGTACCGCTTTGCGTGCTCGCAGGCGCAGCAGTACGCCTGGATCGAGGAGACGCAGCCCGAGCTCTGGAGCGAGATCCAGGGGTTAGTCGGCGAGGGTGGCTGGGTGCCGGTCGGCGGCACCTGGATCGAGCCGGACTGCAACATCCCCTCCGGCGAGTCGCTGCTGCGGCAGTTCCTGCACGGCCAGCGCTACTTCGAGCAGCGCTTCGGTCGCCGCTGCGTCGAGTTCTGGAACCCGGACGTGTTCGGCTACAACGGCCAGCTGCCGCAGATCATGCGCGAGGGCGGCGTCGACCGGTTCCTGACGCAGAAGCTCTCCTGGAACCGTTTCAACCGGCCCGAGCACCACACGTTCGTCTGGCAGGGGATCGACGGCAGCGAGGTGCTCGCGCACTTCCCGCCCGCCGACACGTACACGAGCGCCGGGCACGGTTGCCGAGCTCCGGAAGACGGCCCGTGAGTACCGGGACCACGAGCACTCCCGGACCGCGATGCTCGTCTACGGCTACGGCGACGGAGGCGGCGGACCGACGCGCGAGATGATCGAGACGATGCTCCGCGCGCGCGACCTCCAGGGACTGCCCCGCACCGCGATGCGCGCTCCGGCCGAGTTCTTCGAGGCGCTCGAGGCCGAGCCGGGCGAACGGCCGACGATCCTCGGCGAGCTCTACTTCGAGTACCACCGCGGCACCTACACGACGCAGGCGCGGACGAAGCGCGGCAACCGGCGTGCGGAGATCGCGCTCCACGACGCGGAGTTCCTCGCCACGGCCGCGAGAGGCGAATACCCGCGCGCCGAGCTCGACCGGCTGTGGAAGCTCCTGCTCCTGCAGCAGTTCCACGACATCCTCCCCGGCTCGTCGATCCGGCTCGTCTACGAGGACGCCGAGCGCGATCTGGCCGAGGTCGAGGCGGGGGCGAACGCGATCGCGGACGCTGCGCTGGCCGCGCTCGGCGGCGGCCCCGTGAACACGACACCGTTCGCCCGCCGCGAGGTCGTGCGTGCACCGAGCGGCGAGCTCACCGTGGTCGAGGCTCCCCCGTACGGGATCGGAGTCCCGGCCGCCGACGAGCTTGTGTTGAAACAACACTATGTCTCGCGCCACGGGCTCGTTCTCGAGAACGAGCACCTCCGTGCCGAGCTCGGCGAGGACGGCAGCCTGCTCAGCCTCGTCGTGCTCACGACCGGTCGCGAGGCGCTCGCCGCGCCGGCCAACCGGCTCGAGCTGTACGACGACCGGCCGGTCGCATTCGAGGCCTGGGACATCGACCCGTTCCATCTCGAGACGAGGAGGGACAGTCCCCCGGCCACGTCCCATGCGGTCGTGATGGAAACGCCGTTGCGCGTCGAGATCGCGTTCGAGCGCGCCCTCGGCGAGGCGAGCACGATGCGCCAGGTCGTTCGTCTCGACGCGGGCTCCCGGCGCCTCGAGTTCCACACCGAGGTCGACTGGCACGAGGAGAAAACCCTGCTCAAGGCCTGTTTCCCGCTTGCGGTGCGCGCGCCGAACGCGACCTACGAGATGCAGTTCGGCTACACCGAGCGGCCGACCCACTACTCGACGAGCCACGACCGCGCCCGCTACGAAGTCCCGGGCCACCGGTTCGCCGACCTCTCGGAGCACGGGTTCGGCGTCGCCGTCCTGACCGACTGCAAGTACGGCTACAGCTGCTACGGGAACGAGCTGCGGATCAGCCTCCTGCGCGCCCCCAAGAGCCCGGACCCCGAGGCCGACATGGGCCGGCACGAGTTCGCCTACGCGCTGCTCCCACACGCCGGCGGCTGGCGTGAGGCCGGGGTCGTTGCCGAGGCGGCGCGGTTCAACATGCCGCTGCGCTGGAGAGAAAGTGTTGTTTCAACACAAAGTCGGTCGTTCGCCGCGGCGGACGACCCGAACCTCGTGCTCGACACGATCAAGCGAGCCGAGGACTCCGATGCGATCGTGTTGCGGCTCTACGAGGCGCACGGCGCGCGGGGCTTGGCGCGCATCCGGCTCGCACTCCCGTTCCGGACGGCCCGACGCGCCAACGCGCTCGAGGACGAGGCCGAGGAGCTCGAGGTGGACGGCGACGCGATCGTCGTGCCCTACCGCCCACACGAGATCCTGACGGTGCTCGCCCGATGACGCACCGGATCGCCGTCATCGCCGGCGACGGCGTCGGCCCGGAGGTGATCGCGGAGGCGCGCAAGGTCGTCGATGCGACGGGAGTCGACGTCGCCTGGAACGAGCTGCCCTGGGGGACGAGCCACTTCCAGGAGACCGGCGCGATGATGCCCGCCGACGCGCTCGAGGTCGTTCGCGACTACGACGCCGTCCTGCTCGGCGCAGTCGGCGACCCGTCCGTGCCCGACCACGTGTCGCTCTGGGGGCTGCTCTTGCCACTGCGCCAGGGCCTCGACCTCTGGGCGAACCTCCGGCCTGCCCGGCTGCTCGAAGGCGTCCCCTCACCGCTCTCCGGCGCGCCTCCCGTCGACATGCTCTTCGTCCGCGAGAACACCGAGGGCGAGTACGCGGGCATCGGCGGACGCGCGCACCAGGGCCTCGAGCTGGAAGTCGGGATCGAGACGAGCGTCTTCACACGGGCAGGCGTGCGGCGCGTGATCGAGCACGCCTTCCGGCTCGCCGAGAGCCGCCGCGGTGCCGTCACGAGCGCGACGAAGTCGAACGCGTCCCGTTATGGCTACGTGCTCTGGGACGAAGTCGCCGCACAGGTCGCGTCCGCGCACCCGGACGTCTGCTACGAGCGCGTCCTCGTCGACGCGCTCGCGGCGCGGATGATCGGCGACCCGCTCAGCCTCGACGTCGTCGTCGCGTCGAACCTCTTCGGCGACGTGCTGACGGACATCGCGGCCGAGCTGCAGGGTGGAATGGGCATGGCGGCGAGCGCAAGCGTCGCGCCCGGCTCACCCGGCCCGGGTATCTTCGAGCCTGTGCACGGCTCCGCGCCCGACATAGCCGGACGCGGGATCGCGAACCCGATCGGGGCGATCTGGAGCGCGGCGCTGATGCTCGAGCACGTCGGCGAAGCGGATGCGCAGGCCCGCGTCATGGCGGCGATCGAGGACGTCTGCCGCGAGGGGCCTAGAACACGCGACCTCGGCGGCGAAGCGGACACGAGCCAGGTCGGCGAGGCGGTGGCAGCCCGTGTCTAGAGGTAGCTGGTGGCAGAGCGCGGTCTTCTACCAGGTGTACGTCCGCAGCTTCGCCGACTCGGACGGCACCGGGATCGGCGACCTGCCCGGCATTCGTACACGCCTGCCGTACCTCAAGGAGCTCGGCGTCGACGGGCTCTGGCTGACGCCGTTCTATCCCTCCCCCGGCGACGACCACGGCTACGACGTCTCGAACTACGTCGACGTCGACCCGCAGTTCGGCACGCTCGACGACTTCGACGCTCTGGTCGCCGACGCCCACGAGCTCGACCTGAGGCTGATCGTCGACATCGTCCCGAACCACACCTCGAGCGAGCATCCGTGGTTCAAGAACGCGATCGCAGATCCGAGCCATCCCGATCGTGCGCGCTACATCTTCCGGCCGGGGCGCGACGGTGGGCCGCCGAACAACTGGACGTCGCCCTTCGGCGGCGCCGCCTGGACGCTCGACGAGGCGAGCGGCGAGTGGTACCTCCAGCTCTTCACGTCGGCCCAGCCGGATCTCGACTGGCACAACGAGGTCGTCCAGCGGGACTTCGAGCAGGTGCTCCGTTTCTGGCTCGATCGCGGCATCGACGGCTTTCGGATCGACGTCGCGCAGGCGCTCTTCAAGGACCGTGACCTGCGCGACGTGCAGGAGCCGGCGGTGCGAACGCCGTTCGCGGATTGGCACACCGGCCTCCAGCAGCCCGAGCTGCACGACCTCTACCGGCGCTGGCGAGAGCTCGCGGACGAGTACGACGGCGACCGGATGTACGTCGCCGAGATCGTGATCGAGAACCAGGACGAGCTCGCGCAATACGTGCGGCCAGACGAGCTGCAGCTCGCCTTCAACTTCCTCTTCCTGCACGAGCGTTGGAACGCCGAGTCGCTGCGCCGCACGATCAGCCGCACCTGCACCGCCTTCGCCGCCGTCGGTGCGCCGCCCTCGTGGGTGCTCGAGAACCACGATGTGACCCGGCTGCCGACCCGCTACGGCGGCGGTGAGATTGGACAGCGGCGCGCGCGCGCCGCCGCGCTCCTCATGCTCGGACTCCCGGGCGCGGTCTTCATCTACGAGGGCCAGGAGCTGGGGCTCCCCGAGGTCGAGATTCCAGACGAGCTCCGCCAGGATCCGATCTTCTTCCGGACGAACGGCGCCCGCGCCGGCCGAGACGGCTGCCGCGTGCCGATCCCGTGGAGCAACGGGCCACCCGGCTTCGACTTCACAACGGGGAAGCCGTGGCTGCCGATCCCGGCGGAGTGGGTGGAGTTGACGGTCGAGGCGCAGAGCTCGACGCCGGGCTCGTTCCTCCAGCTCTACCGGCTCGGGCTCGCGATCCGGCGTGACACCGAAGCGCTCCGTGGCGGGTCGTTCGAGTGGCGCGAGAGCGCCCCCGGGACGCTCGTCTTCGAGCGCACGGCGGGCGGCGAGACCGTCGTCTGCGCGGTGAACGTCGACGGAGAGCCCTTCCCGCTCCCGGAGGGGAAGCTCCTGCTCTCCAGCCGGCCCGACCTCGCAGACGCGCTGCCTGCGGGCGATGCCGCGTGGGTGCGCATGTGAGATCGTCGGCCGCGAGAGGAGACACGCGATGAAGACGTCACTTGGGATCTGGGCCTTCGGCTCGATGGCGACCCGCTTCGTGCCCGGCGGCTACCAGCCGGAACGTGCGGGCGAGAGCACGGTCGTGCGGGTGCGGCGGGCCGTCGAAGGACTCGGCGACCTGATCGACGGCTACGAGTTCCACTACCCGCAGGAGCTGTCGCCCGAGAACCTCGAGGAGGTGCGCGGCGCGCTCGACGGCCACGACATCTACTGCGTCGCGACGGGCCTCCACCTCGACCCCCGCTTCGGCAAGGGAGGCCTCGTCTCGCCGGACGAGGCGACACGGCGCGAGGCCGTGCGCAGGACGGTCGAGGCGATCGACTTCGCCGGTGAGCTCGACGCGCACTTCATCATCTGGCCCGGGATCGAGGGCTACAACTACCCGTTCCAGGCGCCGTATCGCGAGTCGTGGGCGTGGTTCATCGAGAGCCTCGCCGAGGCCGCCGAGCGAGCCCGCGACCGGGGCGTGACGATCTTCCTCGAGCACAAGAACTCCGAGCCCGCGATGAAGATCCTGATGCGGAACATCGGGATGACGCTGCACGTGATCCACAAGCTCCGCGTCCAGGGCCTCGACAACGTCAAGGTCAACATGGACTGGCAGCACCTGATCATGAACGGCGAGTCGCTCGCCGAGTACGCCGCCATGCTCGCCGCCGAAGGGGTGCTCGGGCACCAGCACGCGAACGACGGCTGGGGCAGCTTCGACGACGACAACATGGTCGGCACGATCCGCTTCATGGAGACGCTCGAGCTCGCCGTCGAGCTGCGTCGGGCGGGCTACGGCGACGCCGGCGAGCGCCTCGGCTTCGACCTCTACCCCTACACCGAGGACGCGGTCGCGGCGGTCAAGCGCAGCGTGCTCAACTGGCGGTTCATCGACGCCGTTGCCGGCCGCATCGACGACGCCGCGCTGCGCGAGGCGCAGAGCCGGAAGGACGCTGTCGCGGCCTCCGAGATCGTGTATGCCGCGCTCGGCGCCGAGGCGTGAACGAGGTCGCAGAGCTCGCCCGGTCGCTCGTCGCGATCGACTCGGTCAACCCCGACCTCATCCCCGGCGCGCGCGGCGAAGCCGAGGTCGCCGGCTTCGTCGCCGACTGGCTCGAGCACGCGGGGCTCGACGTCAGCGTCGAGGAGGCCGCACCGGGCAGGCCGAACGTCGTCGGCGTCGCCCGCGGCAGCGGCGGCGGACGCACGCTCCTCCTGAACTCGCACACCGACACCGTCGGGATCGACGCGATGGAGCGGCCGGGCGAGGCTCGTGTCGAGGGTGGCCGCCTCTACGGTCGCGGCGCCTACGACATGAAGGGCGCGCTCGCCGCGACGATGCTCGCCGCCCGCCGGGCGCGGGAGCTCGAACTGCGGGGCGACGTCGTCGTCACGGCCGTCATCGACGAGGAGGTGGGCAGCCTCGGCACGGAAGCGCTCGTCCGGGAGTGGCGGGCGGACGGTGCGATCGTCGCCGAGCCGACGGAGGAGCAGCTGTGTGTGGCCCACAAGGGCTTCGCCGCCTTCGAGGTCGTCACGCGCGGGCGAGCGGCGCACGGCTCGCGGCCGGACCTCGGCATCGACGCGATCGCGCGCATGGGGCGCGTCCTGGTCGCGATCGACGAGCTCGACCGCGAGCTCGCCGAGCGCCCCGCACATCCGCTCGCGGGCCGCGCGTCGGTCCATGCGTCCCTGATCGAGGGCGGCCAGGAGTACTCGAGCTACCCGGCGGAGTGCCGGCTCAAGGGCGAGCGGCGGACGCTCCCGGGCGAGTCCGCGGCCGACATCGAGCGCGAGCTGCACGACCTCGTGGCCGGCAGCCCCGGCGCCGAGCTCACGCCCACGTTCTCGCGTGACCCCTACGAGGCGCCCGAGGGCGACTCCTTTGTCGAGACGGTCCGGCGGCATGCCGGCGGAGGCGACGTGGCCGGCGTGAGCTTCTGGGCCGACTCTGCGCTGCTGGCCGAGGCCGGCATCCCGACCGTGCTCTACGGCCCGCGGGGCGAGGGTGCACATGCGGCGGTCGAGTGGGTCGAGTTGGCAGTCGCTCGAGCGCTGCGCCGACCTCTACACGGCCGTCGCCGCCGACTTCTGCGCATGAGCCACGACGGCGTCCTCGTCGGCCTCGACGTCGGCACGAGCGCGGTGAAGGCGCTCGCGATCTCGCGCACCGGGCAGGTCGTCGCGCGCGCCGAGCGGAGCTACGCGCTCTCGACGCCGCGGCCCGGCTGGGCCGAGCAGGAGCCGGAGGACTGGTGGCGCGCGGCCGAGGCCGCGCACGCGGCGCTCGCCGTCGAGGCGACGTCGATCGGCCTCTCGGGCCAGATGCACGGCCTCGTCGTGCTCGACGAGCAGGAGCGGGTGCTCCGGCCGGCGATCCTCTGGAACGACCAGCGCACGGCGGCGGAATGCGCCGAGATCGAGGAGCTGCTGGGTCGCGACCGGCTGATCGCGAAGACGGGGAACCGCGCGCTGCCCGGCTTCACCGCGCCGAAGCTCCTCTGGCTGCGCAAGCACGAGCCCGAGATCTACGCCCGGATCCGCCACGTGCTGCTGCCGAAGGACTACGTGCGCCTCCGGATGACAGGCGAGCATGCGATCGACGTCGCGGACGCGTCGGGCACGCTCCTCTTCGACGTCGAGAACCGGCGCTGGAGCAGCACTGTGCTCGACGCGCTCGAGCTGCCGCGCGAGTGGCTGCCGCCGGCGTACGAGTCGACCGAGATCGGCGCCGCCGGCGACCAGGCCGCGGGAGCGCTCGGCGTCGGCGTCGACCGGCCGGGGCCGCTGTCGGTCGTCCTCGGGACGTCCGGCGTCGTCTTCGCCGCGTTGCCGGAGTACCGGCACGAGCCGGACGGGCGGCTGCACGCGTTCTGCCACGCCGTGCCGCAGACGTGGCACGCGATGGGCGTCATGCTCTCGGCCGCCGGCTCGCTGCAGTGGTTCCACGAGGCGATCGGCGCACCGCCGTACGAGCAGCTCTTCCCCGAGGCGGCGCGCTGGGAGCCGGGCGCCGAGGGGCTCTTCTTCCAGCCGTACCTCCAGGGCGAGCGCACCCCCCACGCCGATCCCGACGCCCGTGGCGCCTTCGTCGGCCTCACCCTGCGTCACGACCGCGGCGCGCTCGTCCGGGCGGTGCTCGAGGGTGTCGCCTACGGCCTGCGCGACTCGCTCGAGCTGCTGCGCGAGCTCGGCGTCGAGGCCGACGTCGGCCGCGCCTCGGGCGGCGGCGCGCGCAGCGACCTCTGGCTGAAGATCGTCGCCTCCGTGCTCGGGCTGCCGCTCGAGCGCACCGTGGCCGAGGAAGGCGCCGCGTTCGGTGCCGCGCTCCTGGGCGGCGTGGCCAAGGGGGTCTTTGCGGACGCTCACGAGGCGGTCGAGGCGTGCGTCCGCGTCCGTGATCGGATCGAGCCCGATCCGGCCTGGCAGGAGGCATACGAAGAGGGCTACGCCCGCTACCGCGAGCTCTACCCCACGCTCCGCACGTTGCAGTGAGCCGCACGTTCGTCCCCGGGCTCGAGCTGGCGCGCGGCTTCTACGTGGACGTCGTGGCCCAGCTCGTGGGCGAGGTCCGCCACTCGGCCGCCCGCCTGGGCTGGGGCTCGGACGTGCTCGGCTTCGACACGCCGCGATCGACCGACCACGGCTGGGGGCCGCGGCTCCAGCTCTTCGTCGCGGCCGACGACGCAGCGGCGCTAGACGCGCAGCTCGACACAGAGCTGCCCGAGGAGTACCGCGGCTGGCCGGTTCGCTTCGGCTGGGACGACTACCCGGTGACGAAGCACGTCGAGGTCGTCGAGCTCGGCGCCTGGCTCGAGGAGCGGCTCGGCTTCGACCCGCGCCAGACGCTCACGTACCGCGACTGGCTCGGCGCGCCGCAGCAGCTGCTGCTCGAGGTGACCGCCGGCGAGGTGTTCCACGACGGGCTCGGCGAGCTCGAGCCCGTGCGCCGGAGCCTGGGCTGGTATCCGGATGAGTTGTGGCTGTGGCTGCTCGCGTGCCAGTGGCGGCGGATCGACCAGGAGGAACCGTTCGTCGGGCGGACGGCCGAGGTCGACGACGAGCTCGGCTCGCGTGTGCTCACGGCACGCCTGGTGCGCGACCTGATGCGGCTCGCCTTCCTGCAGGAGCGCCGCTATGCGCCGTACGGCAAGTGGCTCGGCACCGCCTTCCGCCGACTCGATGCCTACGCCGCCGTCGGCCCTGCGCTCGCCGCCGCTCTCGCTGCACCGGACTTCGAGTCGCGCGAGGCGGCGCTCGTCGAGGCGGTCGAGGAGCTCGCGCGCCGGCACAACGCCCTCGGCCTCACCGCCGAGGTCGACCCGACCGTGCGCCCCTTCCACTCCCGCCCGTTCCGCGTCCTCGGCTCGGGCCGCTTCGTCGAGGCCTGCCTCGAACACGTCGAGGATCCATGGCTCCGCTCGCTGCCCGCTCGTCGGCGCAATCGACCAGCTCGCCGACTCGACCGACGTGCTCAGCGACCCTGCTACGGCGCAGCCGCTCGGCCCGTATCTACGTCTACCGAACCCAGAGCTGATCGAGCAGGACTTGGAAGTACGGGTGGTACTGCCAGTTCCCAACGCGCTTCGAGACGAAGAACGGCGTTCGCGGCGTGTAGAGCGGCACCCAGGGGGCTTGATCGACGAGTTGTCGGTCGATTCGCGCCCACATCCGCGCGGCCGCCCCCTCGTCGGTCTCGAAGAGAGCCAGCGACCTCTGGAGCTGCCGATCGATCTCCCGGCCGCAAAACTCTGAGAGGTTGTCGAAGACATCGCAGGTCAGCAATCTGAGGGCGACGGGGGCGACCGTCACGCCGTACTCGCCGATGATGCCGCTCTGGACGAGTGTCTTCGGGTCGTCGAGCGCTTCGAGGTAGGCGAGGGGCGCCAGCTCCTTCAATCCCGCGCGGTACCCCAGCCTGTCCAGGAGCGAGACGACGTACCGCGCGTCGCTCCCGAAGTAGGGAATGGTCCAGACGGTGATCTTCTGCCCGATCGTTCCCGACGCCATGATCAGCTGTCTTGCCCTGGCGAAATCCGGTGCCGTCCATTCACCCGACCGGCGAGGGTCGACCGTATAGGGGCAATAGCGAACGTAGCCTGGAGTCGTCGGGGGCACGACCTGGCAGGTCGGCTGGCCTGCACCGCCGCGGAGCTCGACGACTCGGCGCCTGTCGATCGCAAAGTTGAGTGCGCGTCGGACGCGAGGGTCGTCGAACGGTGGCTGCTCCGTGTTGAGATAGACGTAGACCGTCGCCTGCTCCGAGACCAGGTGCAGCTGACTTGCGTGGCTCCTCTTCACCTCGGGCGTGCGCGCGGTCGGGAACAAAAGGGCAATGTCCGCTCGGCCCTGGGCGACGTCCGAGACGACCCGGTCGTCACCGTCGGGCACGATCGAGAAGACGATCTCCTCGGCGTTTCCATCAGGCCGCGCGGCCTCTGACCAGACGCGGAAGTGCGGGTTCCGAGTCAGCCTGAGCTGCCGACCGGGTACGTAGCTCTCGATCGCGTACGGGCCGGTCCCGGGGACAGGCTTCGTGCCGATGTCCCTCCGCGGGATCCCCGGCGGGATCGGGAACAGACGCGCGACGTCGAGCAGGAAGAACGGCGAGGGCTCGCTGAGATGGAACGTGATGCTGTCGCCTCTCGTCACGACACCTCGCGAGAGGTCACAGCGACCGTCCTTCACACAACGCTCCACACCGACAACGGCCTCGAGCCGTGGGCTTCCCAGCTCGAACGCGCGCTCGAGCGCACGGCGGAAGTCCTCGGGCCGCACGGGTTTCCCATCCCCATAGCGCAGCCCGGACCGAAGGCGGAAGGAGTAGGTCCTCCCGCCATCGCGCGACTCCGGTATCGACACCGCGAGATTCGGGACGAGCTGCGTGCCTTCGCTTCCGCCAACGCGGCGAAAGCCTGTCAGTCCGTCGTGGACGAGGCCCAGCACAGGCAGGGAGTAGGGCGAGAATGCAAGCGTCGGGTCGATCGTCTCGAGCTCCGCCGACAGCACGATCAGCCTCCCGCCGCGGTGGCCGCGACCTGAGGCTTGGACGGCGACCCAGACACCGTCGGCGGTGACGACCAGCCCCTTCGGCCGGTTGCCGATCGCGACGGCGTCGACGACCGTGGCGTCGACGGCGTCGATCCGTACCAGCCGCTCGGCGAACTCGGCGCCCACCCAGACCCGCCCGCCGAGAACGTCGACCGCGCCGGGCCCTCCAGGCACCGAGGCTGTGGCCGTGACCCGCGACTCGGTGGGATCGATTCGCGAGACCGTCCCGTCGATCGTGTTCGTGACCCAGACTGCTCGCTCGCCGAACGCGATCCCGGTCGGCCCCCTCCCGACGCCGATCTCCTCGGCGACCTCGTTCGCGCGCGGATCCACGCGCATCACGCGCCTCGAGGACTCGTCGGTGATCCAGACGGAACCGCCGCCGACGGCGATACCGCGCCCGACAGCGTCCGTCTCGATCGTCGCCACGATGTCTCCGCTGCCAGGGTGGATCCGTGACACATCGCGATCGGCCGAGTTCGTGACCCACACCGAGCCCTCGCCGTAAGCGACCGCGAGCGGTCCATTCCCGACGTCGAGCGTGTCAACGACCCGGTTTGTCTCTGGGTCGATCCGCGAGACCGTCGCATCATCGTGGTTGGTCACCCAGACCGCGCCGGCTCCGACGCTGATCCCGCTGGGGCTCGAGCCGACGTCGATCGTCTGGCGGACGCTGCCTCCGGCGGGATCGATCCGAGAGACGGTCCCGTCGTGCGCGTTCGTCACCCAGACGGCACCCTCGCCGTGCGCAACTCCCGTCGGTGCCGCATCGACGGTGATCTCGCCCTCGATGTTGCCGTTGCCTTGATCGATCAGCCCGAGTGCGTTCGCCGACACTCCGGCCGCGCCGGCCTCGTCATCGCTCGCCGAAGAGCAGCGCACCCGCCGCGACAACGGCGACCGCCACACCGGCGACTGGAGCAAGCACCCTCGCCCTTCGCCACCACGGCTCCCCGGCGTCCTCCAGCGTCTTGAGAGGAGGAAAGTCGCTCGCCAGCCCCGGTGCGACCAACTGAAACACGCGCTCTGACCGCGGCAGATCCTTGAGCCGCTGCTCCCCGAGGTCGCGCAGGTGCTGCTCGGGCGGAAGGTCGTCCTCGACGACGTCCCGCGTGGAGCCGGACAGGAGGATTTGCCCGCCGTGGCCGGCGGCCGAGATGCGCGCGGCGCGGTGGACGGCGAGCCCGACGTAACGCCCGTCGGAGGGGGAGGCCTCGCCGGTGTGCATGCCGATCCGAACACGCACGTGCCGTCCGTCCGGCCACGCTTGCGACGCAAGCGAGCGCTGCACGTCCACGGCGGCCGCCACCGCGTCGCGCGCACGTGTGAAGACGACGAAGAACGAGTCGCCCTGCGTGTCGATCTCGCGGCCCCCGAATCGGCCGAACGCCTCGCGCAGTAGCCGCTGGTGCTCTGAGAGGACTTCTGTGTACCCCTCGCGGAGGTCACGCTCCAGCCGCGTCGAGCCCTCGATGTCCGTGAACAGGAAGGTGATCGTCCCGCTCGGCAGCTCGGCGAGCCGCGGCTCTGTCTCCTCCAACGTGTGCCTCCCCGCCGATCGTAGGCTCGAGCCGAGGTAGATGGAAGAGGCAAAGCTGAAGCCCTCCAGCTCTACAGGATCCGTCCGCGATGAAGGTCAGACCTCTCGGGCCCCCTTGTAGGACGCGTAGGGCCCGTTCTACGCTGTCTCGCAACAGCGAGGAGTCGCATGGCCGTTCGGAAGCTTCGTCCGCTCGCGTTCGCGATCGTTCTCGCGGCGCTGTTCGTCCCGCCCGGCGCGACCGCGGTCCGCGAGGGCGGGATCTTCCGCGTCACCTTCCAGTCGGGCCTGGGGGCGTTCGACCACATCGATCCCGCCCTGGCGTACTCCCGCGAGAGCTGGACGCTCCTCGACACGACCTGCGCGCGCCTCATGAGGTACCCGGACAAGCCGCCGCCGGCGGGTTACCGGATCGTGCCCGAGGTGGCGACCGGCTTCCCGAAGGTCTCGGCTGACGGCAAGACGCACACCTTCACGCTGCGGAAGGGCTTCCGCTTCAGCGACGGCAAGCCTGTGCAGGCCGCCGCGTTCGCGCAGGCGATCAGCCGTACCCTCGCACCGGGTGTCGACTCCCCCGCGTACCGCTATACACGGGCGATCGAGGGCGCGGCGGACGTCAAGGCCGGCCGGACGCCCAGGCCGTCAGGCGTCGTCGCCCACGGCCGCACGCTCGTCGTTCGCTTCACGCAGGAGGTCCGCGACTTCGCTGCGTGGACGACGATGCCGTTCTTCTGCGCCGTCCCACCCACGCTGCCGCCCAGCGCCGAGGGCGTGCGCGTTCTTCCCGGAGCCGGCCCCTATCACGTCACTGAGTACCGACCCAACCAGCGCGTCGTCCTTCGGCGCAACCGCTTCTACGGCGGCACGCGCGCACACCACGTCGACGGCTTCAACGTCGATCTAAGCGTCGGCTCGGTCGCAGAGCTACTCGAGCGAACCGAGTCCGGCAAGGCTGACTGGGGGTACACAGTGGTCGGACCCCACTTCGCGCCCGGCACGAACTTCTTCCAGAAGTACGGGCTCAACGAGAAGCGGTTCTTTCTCAACCCGGGCCTCACGGTGAGGATGTACGTCCTCAACTCGTCACGTCCCCTGTTCCGGGACAACCCGAAGCTGCGGCTGGCGGTCAACTTCGCCCTCGACCGAACCTCGCTCGGGAGCGGGACACAGGGGCGCTGGACGCATCAGTACATCCCGGAGCTCGTGCCGGGCCACCGTGGCCGGCTGATCTACTCGATCGGGGGCGACCTGGCACACGCACAGGCGCTCGCCCGGGGAAACACTCGAGGCGGCAAGGCCGTCCTTTACGTCACCGACTTTTCGCTGCCATTGGCGACGGCCCAGCGCATCAAGCAGCAACTCGAGCCCATCGGGCTCGAGGTCGAGATCAAGCCGATCCCCGAGCACGTCGCGAGCTCAGCGTACCTCGGCAGGCTCGGGAACCCGGACGAGCCGTGGGACCTCGCGCTCGTCCTCTGGACGCCGGACGTCGTCGATCCGTCCGGGTACATCAACCAGCTACTGGACGGCGACGCTCCGGGTGCGACCAATCTGGCCCGGTTCGACGAGGCGAACTACCTCGACCTCATGCGCCGGGCCGCGCGCCTGCAGGGCGCGGCACGTCAGAAGGCCTATCGCGACCTCGACCTGCAGCTCGCTCGCGACGCAGCACCGCTCGTCCCGCTCGACGTCCTGAACGAGGCGACGCTCGTGTCCGCGCGGGTCGGCTGTGTCATCCGGCGCCCTGCACTCATCCTCACCACGGTATGCCTCGAGGACTGACGGCCGCCGTCCTGCTCGCGCTCGTGCTCGTGCAGCCGGGCTCGACCGCCGGCGTGCGCGAAGGCGGCATCTTCCGCGTCAGCTTCCAGAGCGGCCCGGCCTCGTTCGACCACGTCGATCCCGCGCTCGCGTACTCGCGCGAGAGCTGGGCGCTCCTCGACACGGTGTGCGGACGGCTGATGAGATATGACGACAAGCCGCCTCCGGCCGGCTACCGGATCGTGCCGGACTTGGCGGCGGCGCCACCGACCGTGTCCGCCGACGGCAGGACGTACAGGTTCACCCTCCGGCGGGGCCTCCGCTTCAGCGACGGCAAGCCCGTGCGGGCATCCGCGTTCGCGCAAGCGATCCACCGCACGCTCGCCCCGGGTGTCGACTCCCCGGCGTACCTCTACACACAGGCGATCGAGGGCGCTGCGGACGTCAAGGCAGGCAAGGCGAAAAGCGCCTCCGGTGTCGTCGCGAGCGGCAACACGCTCACCGTCCGCTTCACGCGAGAGGTGCGGGACTTCGTGGCCTGGACGACGATGCCCTTCTTCTGCGCTGTCCCGCCTGCGCTGCAACCGGACCCGGAAGGCGTCCGCTCCTTCCCGGGAGCCGGCCCGTATTTCGTCCAGGACTACCGTCCCGGCACGCGAGTTGTCATCCGGCGGAACCGGCATTACGGCGGCACGCGCGCGAACCATGTCGACGGCTACTACGTCGACCTCACGGCCGACTCTGCCGACGAGATCCTCGACCGGATCGAGGCCGGCAAGGCCGACTGGGGTTACGCGCTCACGCAGGAGCACCTCAATCCCGCCCGCTCCCTCCTCGCCAAGTACGGGTCGAACAAAGAGCGGTTCTTCCTGAAGCCGGGCCTCAGCATGGCGTTGTTCGTGCTCAACTCCTCACGCCCGCTCTTCAAGGACAATCCGGAGCTGCGCCAGGCCGTGAACCTCGCCGTCGACCGCTTCGGGTTCATCGGCCCCCAGGGGCAGCTGACGGACCAGTACCTGCCGCCGCGTGTCGCGGGTTACCAGGATCGACAGATCTATCCGCTCGAGGCCGACGTGCCGCGGGCGAAGGCGCTGGCGGCGGGGCATCTGCGCGGTCGGAAGCTCGCGCTCTACATGCCTGACTGTCCCCATGCGGGGAGCTGTGGCCAGCTCGTGGACCGACAACTCACGGCGATCGGGCTCGATGTCGAGCTCAGGACGCTCGCGGGGCACGCGTCGGCCTCTGCCTACCTCGGTCGGCTCGGCAACTCGAACGAGCCCTGGGACGCGGCCCTGATCATCTGGACGCCCGACTTCGTCGACCCCTTCGGCTATATCAATCGCCTCCTCGGGGCGCGGGACGGCGGCGGCACGGACCTGGCCGGCTTCGACGAGGGTGCCTATCAGGAGCGGATGCGCGACGCGGCGCGTCTCCAAGGTGCGGCACGCGCTCAGGCCTACCGCGACCTCGACCTGGAGCTCTCGCGCGATGCCGCCCCGATCGTGCCGCTCTATGTCATGTACGACGCCACCCTCGTCTCGAAGCGCGCCGCGTGCCTCCTCCTCCGGCCCGGGCTCGTGCTCACGACCGTCTGCCTCAAGCGCTAGGGCGACTGCACCGTCACCCAGACGAGGCCGTTGCCGACGGCGATGCCGGCCGGCGCCTGCCCGACGTCGATCCTCGTGACATCGCCGGTCTGGGGGTCGACGCGCGAGACGGTGCCGTCACTCGCGTTCGCGACCCACACGGCACCCTCACCGACCGCGACGGCCACGGGCCTGTCGCCGACGGGGATCTGGAACAACGCGGAGTTCCCAGGGTCGATGCGAAAGACTAGGTCGTCGCTCTCGCTGGTGACCCAGACGAAACCGTGACCGTACGCGATTGCCGTCGGGCGGCCTCCAATATTCGCCCGGCCGATCGGTCCGTCGAGGAACGTCTCAGGTGCGTAGCGGTACACCGTGGAGTTCCCGAGGCCCGCCACCCAGACGTACCCGCCGCCCTCGACGACCGCGGCCGGCCGCGAAAGGGCATAGGTCCACTCGGCGAGGTCACCGGTGGCAGGGTCGATTCGGCCGAACGTCGTGTCGCCGAAGACGCTCCAGACCGCCCCCGGGCCGTACGCGACTGCACCCGTCGAGAGCAGCCGTGTCTGGGCGACCTGGGTCTTCGTCACGCCTTCGAGCTGGGGATCGACGCGCGACACCTGTCCGGTGAGGCCATGGGCGGCCCACGCCGCGTCGCCGCCGAACGCGACGCCGGTCGGCGTCGCGCCGAGAGAGAATGTCTTCGCGACCGCGAGGGCGTCGGGATCGACCCGCTGCAGCGTCTTGTCGAGCGTCCCGACCCAGAGCGAGCCGCCACCGGCGGCGATCGGGCCCGGCCCCACCCCGACCGGCACAACGCCGGTGACGTCGTTCGTCGCGGGGTCGATGACCGCGAGCGAGTTCGGTGGAACCGTGATGGTCGACTCCTCGCGCAGGAGGACGACGGCGGCGACCACGGCGGCGACGGCGAGCACGCCGAGCGCAGCGGCGAGGATCCACAGGCGCCTCCGTCGTTGCGGCGGTTCCTCGCCGGTCTGCGGCGGCGCGGCCGGCGCGCCGAGCGCCGGGTCCTGCTCGAGCACCGCGCGCTCGAGGGCCTTCAGGTCGGGCCCCGGCTCGAGCCCGAGCCCGTCCATGAAGTCCTCGCGCGCCGCCCGGTACGCGGCGAGCGCATCGGCCTGCCGGCCTGCGCGGTAGAGCGCGCGCATCAGCTGCGCGCGAAACGGCTCGTGGTAGGGGTGCTCCGCAACGAGGTCGTTGAGCTCGGGAATCAGCTGCGCGTGACGCCCGAGCGCAAGGTCGGCGTCGATCCGCTCCTCGAGCGCACCGAGGCGTAGCTGCTCGAGCTGGGCCGCGGCCGCCGGCGCGAACGGCTCGCTGCCGAGCTCGCCGAGCGGCCCGCCCCGCCACAGCGCCAGCGCACCGTGGAGCAGCTCGGCCTTGCGCGCGCCGTCGGTCGCCGCACGAGCCTCGGCGCGCAGGCTCTTGAAGCGGTCGAGGTCGAGCGACCCCGGCGGCACGTCGAGCACGTAGCCGGGCGCTGCCGTCCGCAGCACGGCCCCGTCGGGCCCCAGCGCCTTGCGGAGCCCGGCGACGTACACCTGGAGCGCAGAGCGTGCGGTCTCGGGCGGCGACTCGCCCCAGAGGTCGTCGATCAGCCGCTCGGTCGGGACGACGCGGTTGGCGTTCAGGAGCAGAAGCGCCAGGACCGCGCGCTGCTTGCGCGGCCCCAGGTCGAGCACGGTGCCGTCACGACGCGCCTCGAGCGGCCCCAGGAGAAGGAAACGAACCGCGGTCATTAAGGCGCAGTTTGGCGGTCTTTAAGCGCCTTTTCAGGCGGTCGGCGCAGGTTGGCCGAGACGACACCGACGCGACAGGAGGTACGGACAATGACCAGATCGATTCGACTGCTGCTCCTCGCGGCGGCGCTCGTCGCGCCGGCGGCAGCAGCGGCGCCGGGCGGTGGCCCGACGCTGCGAGCCGTCTCGACGACCGACCGTCGGAGGATCGCCGTCCAGCCTGACCACTGCGGCGGGCGACGTGTGGGTGTCGCTCGGCGTCGACGGGCGTTGCCCGACTCGACCGCGAGACGGGCGCGGTCGTCGCGCGGGTCGAGCCCGGCGGGGCCGTGATCGGGCTCGCGGCCGGCTTCGGCGCGGTCTGGGCGATCGACGTCTTCGGCGACCGGCTGCTGCGGATCGACCCGGAGACGAACACCGTCACGAACGAGATCCCGGTCGGCGGACTGCCGAACGGCGTCGCTGTCGGCCACGGCTCGGTGTGGGTGCAGAACCAGCTCGACTCGACCGTCTCCGGGTCGACCCGACTACCGGGCGAGTGACGAGCACGATCCTCTTCTACCCGGGAGAGCTCTGGCCGGGCGGAATCCTCGCCACGCCGACGGGTGTCTGGGTGGTCACGGCGGGCGGAAACGCCGTCAGCCGGATCGTCCCCGCGACGTCCAGCGTCCGCCAGGAGATCCCGGTTCTCGGCGCCCGCTCGCTCGCCTTCGCGCGGGGGCGCTCTCTGGGTCGGCCGGGCGCATGCCACCTCGCTCGTTCGGATCGAGGCCGGCCGGATAGAGCACGTCGCCGTCGCCGGGCTCCGGACCGACGGCTACGGCCCGAGGCTCGCGGGCGGAGCAGAGCTCTGGCTCGCGAGGACGGGCAGCGTCGTCCAGGTTCGGCCGCACGCAGGCCGCCCGCTCAGGCTGCCGCAGCTCCGGCACGTGAGCGCGGTGATCGTGGCCGCCGACCGACATCTGGGTGGCGGATCAGACCGCGGGCCGCGTCGTGCGGTTCCGCAACGGGCGCTCGCAATGACGCGGCGCCAACCAACGAAGGAAGGAGTAGAGATGAACAGCAAGAGACTCTGGCTCGGCGCGGTTCTCGTGATCGTGCTCGGCGCTCTCATCGGCGTCGGGACGATCTCGGCGTCGGACGGCGAGGGCGCTCGTACGCCGGGGCCGCCGTTCGGCGACCAGTTCGGCCGGAACGAGATCGTCGGCACGTGGCAGGCGACGGTGAGCCGCGGCCCGCTGCCGCCGCTCACCTCGCTGCACACGTTCTCGAGCGACCAGACGATGATCGAGAGCGGCAGCGACTCGCTCTTCCGCAGCCCGGGGTACGGCGTCTGGCGGTACATCGGCAACCGCACCTATGCGACGACGATGGTCATGCACAGGTTCAGCCCGGCCGGTGACCACATCGGCTCCATCACGGTGAACGCGAACCGACGCGTGTCGCCGGACGGCGAGACCTACGTGGGTGTCGGGATCAACACCGTGCGCGACCTGAGCGGCAATGTCGATCGGCGGCGGCCGCTCGACCGTGGCCGGCCGGCGGATGCACGTCGAGCCCATTCCGGACCTGCCGTAGCGACTCCATCAGCGAGGGCGTCGCGCCTTCCGGCGCGACGCCCTCCCGGCGCGATCTGGGAGACTCGACACGTGGAGGAGGAAGCAGCTCTCGCGGCCGCCGAGGCGACGAGCGAGCGGTTTCGCGACGCGGGGGAACGGCTCGACCTGGATGCGTTTCTCGAGACGCTCGCGCCGGACGTGCGTTTGCGGTCGCCCATCAGCTTTCTGGCTCGCTTCGATGGGTTCGACGACGTTGCCGACGTGTTGCGCGTGGTGTTCGAACTTGCTCGAGGACATCGAGTACTTCGAGGATCTCGGCGGTGCGGCGACGCGCGCTCTCTTCTACCGGGCGCGTGTGGGCCGTCAGCCACTGGAGGGGGCGATACTCGTTCGGCTCGACGACGGCGCTCGTGTTGCCGAGATGACGATGTTCTTTCGGCCGCTGCCCGGGCTGACTGCCCTCACCGCTCAGCTCACGCCTCGGCTTGCGGCTCGGCGGGGGCGGGTCCGGGCGCTCCTGCTCGCCGCGATGACTCGGCCCGTGGCTTTCCTCACTGCTCGGGCGGACTCGTTGGGGGTTTGGCTCGTTCAGGGACGACGCCGTTGACGCTCCCGCTCGTACTCGAACGACCAGACGCAGTAGCCGTCTCGGAGGCTCGGCAGGAACCGGACTGCCAACGGCGGCAGCGCGCCTGCGGCTCCGAGTTCGTTCGCCCGCTGGAAGATCGAGTCTCTCGTCGCCGTTCGGTAGCCGGCGGCGTGGAAGAGCGGCTCCGGGCTCTCCGACGCCGCCGCGAACTCGATGCCCAGGCTCCTCAGGCGCTTCACCAGGGCGCGCGAGTAGATCGCGATGAACCTGCGGCCGAGCATGTCGGCCAGCACGACGTGCCGCGGGAAGAGCCTCTTGAGGACAGCGAGCAGCTCGCGCGTCTGCTCCTCGCCCAGGTAGTTCAGGATGCCTTCGAGGACGACGGCGATTCGCTCCTCGGCGGCGTAGGGTGCGAGCTTCTCCTCCAGCGACTCCTCGCCGAAGCGGATCGGGATCCGCACGAGCTCGTTCTGGGCCTCCGCGGCCGGCAGGGCCGCGTCCTTCCTCGCGATCACCGCCGGCTCGTCGAGCTCGAGCCAGCGGCCGCCGCCGAGACGAAACGCTCGCGTGTCGAAGCCGGCGCCGATCACGACGACGCGCAACTCGGGGTCCCGCGCCAGCTCGGCAGCGAGGCGGTCGTCGATCAATCGGTGCCGCACCGGCAGCGTCATGTTCGGCCTCTTCAGCGTGCTGAACTGCTCTGCGATCCCCCGGGCCCGGGCGTCCATGAGGCGGTGCGCGAACGTGTCCGCCGCAATCGGGCGCTCGCTTCGCGCGTCGCGGTCGCGGATGGCGAGCGTCCAGTACGCCGTCAGCGAGACCGGGTTCTCGGTCACGGCCACGAGCGGGTCACCACGGCGCACTCGCCTCCCTCGACGGCGAGCGCCGCGCGGTAGCCCGGCGGCGGCGTGAGGTCGGTGAGCCACCATGGGCCGCCCTCTCCTTCGCGCTCGCCAGGCGGGGCAAGGCCGTCGCCCCGCGCCTTCGCATGGGCCTCCCGCCGCGTCCAGCGGCCGTAGAAGGCGTCGAGCCGTTCACGCTCGGGCAGCGCAGCGAGCGCTTCCGCGCTCGTCCGCGCCGAGGACGTGCCGGGCGACCGACGCGAGCTCGATTCCCGGGCGAATCTCTTCCACGTCGACCCCGACCTCGCGCTCTCGAGCAACCGCGACGAGCGCCAGGCCGTCCGTGTGCGAGATGTTGAAGCGGACTGTCTCGGGCGCGAGGCGCGGCTTCCGTTGCGACGGCTCGCAGTCGGCGCGGCCGCATGCGCACGGGTAGTCGAACCGCAGGCGCTCCGGCGGCAGCCCTGTGTAGCGGCCGAGGATCTCGCGCAGGGCCGCCCGGGCGGCGACGAACCGGTCGCGCGCGTCGGCTGCGCGATAGCGGCCTGCACGTTCCTGCTCGTCCGGCGTGAGCAGGCTCGGGCGGGCCCTCGAGAGATCGAGCGGGACGAGCCAGACGTGGGCCTCGGAGTCGCCGAGCTCCATCACAGGTAGGCGAGGCCGGCGAGCTGCACCACGACTCTCGCCGCCCCGTCGAGCACCGACCACTCGCCGTCCTCCCCGACGACCGCCCCGGACGGCGCGTCCGACGCGAAGCGCTCGAGCGAGGCCAGGCGGAGCGTCCCCGCCGCCGACCGGGAGAGGGAGAGCTGCGCCCTCAGGATGCTCTCGAGCTCGGCGGCGGGGAGGCGCGCCTCCGGCACGAACGGGGTCGCCCAGACGTCGGCCGGCTCGACCGTCCGCGCGCAGGCCGACGAGCGCGCCGTCCGCAGCCCTGCGCCACTGCGGCGCGCGGTAGACGAAGCCCCGCCACGTGAGTGGCGGTCGCGGCGCGAGTGTCTCGCGCTCGCCCGTCACCTCGAACGGCACCTCGCGTCCCTCCGGCGGGGGCTCGCGCGAGTAGACAAGCGCGACCTTCGCGAGGGAACGCCGGGGCTCGACCTCGAGCTCGACGTCCACCACCCACTCCTCGCCGCGCCACCCACCGGAGCCGCGCTTCACGAGCACGAGCCCGCCGCCCGAGCAGGCCAGCGCCTCGAGCTCCACCTCCAGGTCGCGCAGTCCACGCCAATGGAGCTGCGCCGGCGGCTCGGGCTGCACCCAGTCCCCCACCGAAAGGGCGTACTCGAGCAGCACGCTCACCGGCAGCGCCGGCTCGCCGCCGACGCGCACGTCCTGCAGCGCCGGCGCCACGTCCGCCCGCAGCGTGCTCGCGGACTCGATCGACTGGAACGGCCGGAAGCTCCGCGCCTCGCCGAGGTAGTGGAAGTACGTGTAGAGCTCGCCGATGTTCGGCAGGTCCGGGCTCGGCGGGAAGCCCTTCACGTGCGCCGGGAAGAGCGCCTTTCCGACCCGGCCGACGAATACCGCCTCACCGGATTCGGCGCCGAGAAGCTCGCGCTTCCAGCGGTACACGCCCTCGTCGACGTCGAGCGCCGACATGTAGCTGAGCGTCACGTCGAAGTTCTTGATCATCCCGCCGAGCCGCTCCCAGGTCGGCCAGCAAACCGTCTGCACCGGGAACGGCGCACGCGCGGCGGCCCACGCGCCGGCGATCGAGAGCCCCGCATTCGCGGCCGCGTAGTCGATCTCGCCGATCATCCCGCCCCAGCGGCCGACGAGCGAGCCGACGTTGCAGAAGAACTTCAGCGGGCGGTCCGAGACCGCTTCGAAGAGGTCGAGAAAGACGCCGACCTTCGTCTCGACGGTCGCCAGGAACGCGTCCGAGCTCTTCCCCGGCAGCCGGGTGGGGGCGCTCACGCTCGCGTTGTGCACGACGCCCGTCAGGCCCGGCCCGATCGACTCGAGCAGCGCGCGCAGCTGCCCCGCGTCGGTGAAGTCGCAGGCCGCGTACTCGATAGGCAGGCCGTCGGCGTGCGCGGCTTCGAGGTTCGCCGTCAGCTCGCGGAGCTGGCGGAGCCGCTCGAGCCCCCGACGGGCCTCGGCGACCGTCTGCCCGTCGGGCGGCGCCTTCAGAACGGAGGTCTCGTAGGCCTTGTACTCCGCCTCGTCGAGCCGGAGCCACGGCTCGTCCGCCGGCAGCGGGCTGCGGCCGGTGACGACGACGCGGCAGCCGAACTCGCCGGCGAGCCCGCGCGCGAGCGCGAAGCCGATGCCGCGCGAGCCGCCTGTGACGAGGATCGTGTCCTCCTCGCCGAGGCCGACCCGCGGCGGCGGCGCGTCCTCCGCCCGTCCCGCGACCATGAGGCGGCGGCCGTCGCGATACCCGATCTCGAAGAGACCCCACTGGTAGAGCTCGTCGAGGAGGCGCTCCTCCAGGTCGTCGCGGTCGCCCGGCGCGAGGTCGAGCACGCGCACGTTGCAGTTCGGCAGCTCGCGCGGGAGCGTCTTCGCCAGGCCGACCCAGATGCCGCCGAGCGGCTGCTCGATCTCGCCGTCGCCGCAGCCGACCGTGCCGCCGAGCGACGTCACCGCGACGTAGAAGCGCCGCAAGCAGTCTGTCTCGCCGATCCATTCCTCGTAGAGCGCCTGCAGCACCGAGACCGTGCGCCGCAGCGGCTCGCGCCACTCGTCCCCGTCTTCGACGTTGAGGTCGATCACGCCGTCGGCGGGCGGGCCGTCGACGATCTCCGCCCCGTGCTCCGCGAGACGGCGGCGGATCGAGGCCGCCGCCGCGCCGTCTCCGAGCACGAGCACCCGCCGGCCTACGAGCCTGTCGAGCCGCCGCGCGCCGAGCGGAGGCGCGGGGACGGCATGCCACACGAGCCGCCGCACGGGCTGAACCGAGCCGTCCTCGGGGTAGACGACGCGGGGCACGGCGGGCGTGCTGACCGCCTGCGTTCTCGCCACTCAGCCCTACCGCGGCTGGAGCGTGGCGCGGATCCCGTGCACGGGCCGCAGCGCGACCATCCGGCCGTACTCGATCGGGTGCCCCGGCACCTTCTGCACGCGGAAGCGCTGGGCGACCATCGCCGTCACCAGCTGCATCTGCAGCAGCGCGAGGTGGAACCCGATGCACTTGCGCGAGCCGCCGCCGAACGGGAAGTACGAGAACGGCGGGTAGCTCTCGGCCCGCCCCGGCGCGAAGCGCTCCGGATCGAACCGCTCCGGATCGTCCCACACGGACGGGTGGCGCTGCGTGACGTACGGCGAGAGGAAGATCGTCGAGCCGGCGGGGATGTGGTAGCCGTCGATCTCGTCGTCGGCGATCGGGTCTCGCGTGTAGCCCCAGATCGGCGGGTACATGCGCAGCGACCTCGTCGACCACCATCTTCGTGTACGTCAGGTTCGACAGGTCGTCGAGCGTCGGCGGCCGCCCACCGAGGACCTCGTCGACCTCGGCCTCCAGGCGTTCCCGCACCTCGGGGTGTTCGCCGACCGCGTAGATCGCCCAGGCCATGCCGTTGCCCGTCGTCTCGTGGCCCGCCATGAAGATCGTCATCACCTCGTCGTGGAGCTCCTGGTCGGTCAGGCCGAGGCCAGTCTCCGTGTCCTTCGCGGACTGCAGCAGGGTGATGAGGTCGATCGTCCCGTCGCCTCCGACCTCGTGCTGCTTGATCACCGTGGTCATGACGTCCCGCAGGCTGTTCTGCGCGTGGGACAGCCGCCGGTTGTAGGGCGTCGGCACCCAGCGCGGAACGAAGTCGTTGAGGTTCCCCTGCGGCATCATCGTCTTCAGCCCGACGAGCACGGACGGCGAGATCACGTCCGAGTAGCCGCTGAAGTCCATGTTGAAGACGACGCGGCCGAGGATGCTCAGGCTCACGTGCATCATCTCGCCGACGAGCTCGACCGGCTCGCCCCGCTCCAGCCCTGCATCCCAGCGGTCGAGCATCGCGCCGATCGACGCGGCCGCGGTGTCCGTGCACCCGTCCACCACCTTGCGGTGGAAGAGCGGCTGGGCCATGCGCCGGTGCCGCAGCCAGTACTCGCCGTCGGTGGTCAGCAGGCCCTCGCCGAAGAAGAGCTTGAAGTTCTCGTAGAACTTCCCGCGCGAGTAGTTCTTGTAGTTGCCCTGGAGCACGTGTCGCACGCCCTCGGGATGCGTTACGGAGTGCACGAGGTACGGGCCGAGGCGCTGGCGCACGACGTCGCCGTACTCCTGCTGGCACTCCATCAGCATCTTGATCGCGTCCTCACGGAACGCCGCGAGGTTCCCCATCACGAGGTTGCCGCGCGGGCCCGGCGCGGTGCGCTTGGCCGCGGGCGGGGCGGTGGCGACGTCCGTCATACGCCGGCCGCGGCCGTCGCGTCCGCGGTGCTCGCGCGCTCCGCCTCCTCGCGCGCGACGTACGCGCCGGTCTCGTGGTGGACGTAGCCGAGGATGATCCCGACGACGCCCTTCATCTGGAGCACCATCCGGCCGTCGGGGCGCACCGCCACGAACCGGTTCGGCGCGCTCGGGTCCTCGAGCGTCATCTGCTTCGGCGTGACGTAGAGCTCGATCGCGTCGTGGCGCTGCGCGAGCTCGATGTCGTTGCCGGGCTCGTAGAGGTCGATCCGCCGGATGCTCGACGGTGCGGCGAGCGGGATGTAGCGCCCGTCGACGAACTCGAGCACGGCGACGCGCGCGAGCCCGTCGAGCAGCACGCTCGGGGCGACGAAGCGCGAGAACGCGGGATCGTCCCGCGCGATGTTCGAGCTGTACCGCGCCCGTTTGCCCTGCGGGTTCGAGCGCGTGTCGGTCGTCGACACGAGCGGGCCGGTGAGGAGCACCGGCGCGCCGGGCAGGTGGTACGGATCCGGGACCGCGACCTCGCCGTCGGCGGGCCACGGCTCCCAGACCGGCGCCGGCGGGTACTCGCGGGCCATCACCGCGGTGATCTCGTGGTGGAGCTTGTCGCGGGTGAGGACGGTGCCGTTCGGCGCGATCACGTCGGTGAGGATGCGGACGCGCACGACCGCGTGGTCGTCGTCCTGCTCGAGCACCTTTGCCTCGACGCGCTTCGGCATCGGCTTGTCCGATCCGTAGACGCGGAGGAAGTGGTGGAAGCGGGCGTCCTCGAGCGCGACCACGTGCAGGTCCGGGAACAGGTACGCACCTGCCTCCGCCCCGACCTCGGTGACGAACGTGCCCGGTAGCGTCGGGAAGCCGTTGACGACGTGCGCGTCGAGGTACCCGTCGGTGTCGAGGTCGAAGACGCGCTCGAAGAGCGCCTCCTCCCGGCTCCGGCGGACGACGCGGCCAAGGTAGAAGCCGGGACTCTCGTCCTGCGCGGCCTCGTCCCTCCCGGCGAGGGCGCGCGCGGACGCCTCGAAGAACCCGGGGCGGTACGCCTCGACGGCCTCCCGCTCCGCGTCGCCAAACTGGACGACCACCGGATCGTGCCGGGAAAGGTTGAGCTCGCGGACGAAGTGGTGGATGCCCTCGTCCGTGGTCATGCTCGTGAAGAGCCCGGACTTCTCGAGGAAGTCCTTCATGATTGGGTTCGACCCCATGCCGACGTCGCGCCACAGCGTCCAGCCGATCGTGAACTCGTCGCGGCCGAGCGGGCCGCTGCTGTAGGCGGCGCCGGTCGCGAGCATGTCGTTCGCGGAGGCGTAATCGGTCTCGCCGAGCTGGCCGGTGAAGCCGATGAACGAGCCGAAGTTGCACCACATGCGTGGCGGGCTCTCGCGCAGCGCGCGCTTGAGGTTCTGGTAGGCGCGGAGCTTCAGATCGCGCACCGCGCGGAAGTCGGCGAAGCTCTTCTGCGGGATCGACGCGGCGCGGTTGATCCCCGGCGCGTTGACGACGAGGTCGATCCTGCCCTCGGCCGCCAGGATCCCATCGATCGCGGCCGCGAGCGCGTCGGTGTCCATGACGTCCGCGGCGACGTACGTCACGCGGTCGGCTCCGCAGTGCCGTGACATCTCGTCGAGATTGGCCTTCGCGTCGCGCGCAGCGACCATGCGGTCGAACTCGCGGTTCAGCTGCCCGGGGTTCTTGTCCGGGTGCGCCGCGCGCTCGGTGCGGATGTACTCGGCGCGCCGGCCGGCGAACTCCTCGTCGGAGGCCTCGAACACCTCGGGCGGGTATGCGTCGAGGCGTGTCGTCGCGAGCAGGTACAACCGCGGCCGGAAGTGCTCCGCGACGGACTTCATCAGCTCCGCGGTGATCCCGCGCGCGCCGCCGACCGCGAGCACGACCGACGACGCGTCGATCCGCGGCGCGGAGTCCGCCGGGAGGTTGCCGGGGATCGCCTCGACGAAGGTCGTCTTGCGCACGCCGCCGTCGTAGACGGTCAGCGGCAGGAAGTGGTTCGCGGTGGTCTCCGTCTCGGCCTGGCGTACGCCCGCGGCGAAGTCGCGCTCGCTCGTGAAGACACCGTGGACGAGGCACTTCGGCAGCTCGAGCGCGCAGCTCTTGAGCAGGCCCGAGAAGAGCCCGCCGAGCGGGTGCAGGACCCCGTCGGGCACCGCGTCGAGGAACAGCCCGAGAAGTGAGGTGCCCTCCTCGGCGAGGCGGTCGAACGCGACTTGCAGCGTCAGAAACGTGAGGTCGTGGAGAGCGACGAGGGACTTCGGCTCCTCCCACAGGCACGCCGGCGCGGGCGCCGATGCGCCGAGGTCGGCCACGACGCGGATGTGGTCCACAGGAAGGCCCCAGGCCGCGATCGACTCGGCAACGGCTTCCGGCGTGAGCGCCTGCGCCGTCGAGAGGACGAGCGTCTCGCCGAGGCGGTCGCCGAGCGGCTCCAGCAACTCGGACCGGTCGGTGACGACGACGGTATTCGGCGGGAGGAAGTCGAGCTGCGGCCGGACGCTCTCCAGCGAGAAGGGCGCGAGCGAGGCGACCTGGCGCTCGAGCTCGAGCCCGTCGAGCGCGAGGAACTGCGCGGGCATCGTCGCCTGCGCGGGCTGCTCCCCCTCGCCGGCCGTGACGGTGACGGTCGCCGGCGACCCGAGCCGCGGGTCGGCGCAGGTGACGACGGTCTCGCCGCCCGCGTGCAGAGCGCGCAGCAGCGCGAGCGCTCCCTCGGCGCCGAGATAGTGCGGGCCGTCGGCGGAGGCGCCGCAGTCGACCGTGGTGACGCCGTCGGCCGAGGGCGCTTCGGCGACGAACCCATGGATCTGCAGCCCGGCCTCGAGCGCACGCTCCTCCGTCGTCAGGGCGAGGATGAACGTGCCCTCGGCGAGGTCGGCGGCCCCGGCGCCGTCCAGGAGCGCGCGCACCTCCGGCGTCGTGTTGCCGTTCGCGCCACCGACGAGCGCCATGTCGAGCTCGCCGCTGCGGAGGTAGCCGATCGCGACGCGGACCGCGGCGAGTGCCGACGACACGCCCGTGTCGACGGTCATGTTGAGCCCGTTGAGATCGAAGTAGTTCGCGATCCGGGCCGGGACGACGTTGGGCATCATCCCCGGGAACGAGTTCTCGTTCGAGGACGGCACCAGGCGGTGAACCTCCTCGCGCAGCCCGTCCAGCAGCGGCTGGAGGTGCGGCGACGAGGCAAGCTCGGAGCGGCCGCGCAGCGCCTGCTCGACGTCGTCGAGGTAGGTGCGCCCGGCGTACAGCGTCGACGAGCGCGTGGCGCCCATATGGCCGAGGATCACGCCGGTCCGCGCGCGGCTCTCGTCCCAGAAGTCACCCGAGCTGGTCCTTCAGCTGGTGCGCGCACTCGATCACCATCAGCTGGCAGCGGTCGATCGTCCGGATCATCGCCGGCGGCATGCGCACCTTCTCGAACGGCGGCATCGGATAGAAGTCGCCGTAGGTCGGTGCAGGCGCGCGGCCGTCGCTGCCGAGCCAGGCGGAGACCTCGTCGCGTTCCTCCAGCTCGGGGACGCACGCTGACCAGCCGACGATCGCGATCCGGCCGGCGTACGGCGGCTTCGCCTTGCCCGGCGTCCGCCTTCGCCGGCGAGGGCCACTCCTCGAGCACGAGGTGCGCGTTGGTGCCCCCGAACCCGAAGCCCGAGATCGCCACGCGGCGCGGCGCGTCGTCCTTGGACGGCCAGGGTATCGGCGCCTTCGGGATGGCGAGGTTCGTGGTCTCGATGCCGAAGTCGGCGGGCGGCTCGTCGAACTGGTGCTGCGGCGGAATCGTCCCGTTTCGGAGCCCGAGGATCCCCTCGATCACCGAGACGGCCCCCGCCGCCCAGCCGGTGTGGCCGATCAGCGACTTGTTCGACGTCACGTAGACCGGGTGCTCGCCGGTGTACGTCTCACGCAGCGTGGTGAACTCGGCGAGGTCCCCGGCGGGCGTGCCGGTCGCGTGCGCGATGATCCAATCGACCCCGGTGGGCTGCTCGGCGAGCTCCGCGTGCGCGCGCTCGACCGCGATCCGCTGTCCCTGCGAGCTCGGCGCGTAGATCGCCTTCCCGCGGCCGTCGGACGAAGAGCCGAACGCCTTCAGGACTCCCAGGATCGTGTCGCCGTCCTCGAGCGCACGCTTGAGGCGCTTGACGACGACGACGCCGGCGCCGTCCGAGAAGAGCACGCCGTCGGCGTCCTTGTCGAGCGGCCGCAGGATGCCGCTCGCCGAGAGTCCGTGCAGCTTCGAGAAGAGCACCGAACCGCGCGGCGCGAGGCTGAACGAGCCGCCGCAGACGGCGATGTCCTGGCGGCCTGTGAGCAGGCCCTTGACGCCGATGTCGACGGTGTAGAGCGAGGATGAGCAGGCCGTGTCGACCATCACGAGTTCGGTGTCCTCCGGTAGGACGCCTTCCATCGCGCGGCGGCCGACGTTGTGCGGCAGGTAGCGGATCGGTTCCTCGGCGCCGCGCGCGTAGTGCTCGCGAAGCGCCTCGTCGATCTCGGCCTGCAGCTTCCCGGCCTCGTCGGCGGGCAGGTCGGCCCGCTCCATCGCCTCGGCGAGACGGTGCGCCATCCCGGCGACGACCTGGGACTCTTCGAGATGCTGGCTGCCGTCGGCCGTGTAGCCGACGACGAAGTTGTAGCGGTCGCCCTCGCGGCGGTGGACGCCGCGGAGCGCCTGCAGCAGGGCGTGGCGCAGCCAGAGCGCGGTCGAGTCGTCCCCGTCGGTGTCGCCCGAGAGGCCGTCCGTCAACCCGGGCTCGGGCTCGAAGTCGGTGATGAAGACGGAGCTCGCGGAGTACGTCTTGTCCTCCGCCGAGTGATCCTCGGAGTGGAACGTGCGGTAGTCCCAGCGGTCCTCCGGCACGCGTCGGAACAGGTTCGGGCCATCGATCAGCACCTTCCAGAACTCGTCCGGGTTGTTCGCACCGGGAACGACGAGGCCCATGCCGACGACGGCCAGCTCGTCGCCATCGACCTCCGCGAGAGCTGGCTCGGGCTCGGGCTCTGGCTCAGGCGCCGCGACGGGCGGCGGCGAAGCGGCCGCGGCCTTCGGGCGCGGCGACATCATCACGGAGCCGAGCGACATGCCGCCGTCGGCGAGCACGGTCTGGCCGGTCACGAATCGCGACTGGTCGGAGGTGAGGAACATGATCAGGCCGACCAGGTCGTCGGCGGTCGCGAGCCGCCCGAGCGGCGTCGACGCGATCGTCACGTCGATGACCTCCTCGAAGTCCGGGAACGCGCGTGCGACGTCGCCGTCGATCAGCGTGCACGACGCGGTATTGACCCGGATGTTCAGCGGCGCGAACTCGACGGCGAGGTACCGCGTCAGCGACTCGAGCGCGGCCTTCGACGTGCCGACGACGACGTAGTTCGCCGGCACGAGGTCGGCGCCGATCGACGAGACGTTGACGATGCAGCCGCCGCCTCGCTTCTCCATCAGCGGCGCCGCGGCGCGGGCGCACCAGAAGCTGCCCTTGACGTTGGTGTCGAAGGAGCGTGCGAACGCCTCCTCGTCGGCGTCCGAGACCGGGATCAGCCGGCCGGACGCGGCGTTGTTGACGAGGATGTCGAGGTAGCCGAAGCGCTCCTCGATCTCGGCGAACATCTTCTCGACCTGCTTCGGCTGCGCGACCGAGGCGCGGAAGAGGTCGACCGTCGCACCGGAGGCCTCCAGCTCGGCCTTCGTCTCCTTCGCCTGCTCGAGCGAGTGGAAGAAGTTGAGCAGGATGTGCGCCCCGCGGGCGGCGAGCTCCTGGGCGACGACCTTGCCGACGCCCTTGCCGCCCCCGGTGACGAGGGCGAGTTTCCCTTCGAGGTCTCGCATCGCGCGCGCTACGCGAGGCTCGGCACGGCGCCGCCGACCTGGCTGTAGACGAAGTCGGTGACCTTGCCGAGCGTGTTGTAGTCGCCGAGCCGGAAATCCTCCGGCCGCGGCGGCATGTCGTAGCGCTCGGCGACCCGGGCGATCAGCTCCGCCTGCTTCACCGAGTCGACACCGAGCTCAGCCTCGAGGGCGACTTCCTCCGTGAAGACCTCCTCCGGGTACTCGAGCGCCGTCGCGTACAGCGTCACGCAGCTCGTCGAAGAGGTCCTCGCGGCTGATCCCACTGCCGCCGTCGGTCGCCGCAGGGACCACCTCGGGAGCCGCGGCCGGCGCGGCCTCGACCGGCGGGGCCTGCGGGATCCCGTGTTCGGCGCGGAACCTCTCGAACTCGGAGCGGACGAACTCCTGCACGCGGTCGCCGTGGGCCGCGAAGAAGGCGCCCATCGTGGCCGCGTCGGTGCCGGCGGGCAGCAGGTCACCGAGGTCGCGCGCGATCGGGCGCGGGCCGACGACGCGGCCGGTGAGCGTCTCGATCGCCGCGGCAAGCGTCTCCAGATCGGCAGGCCCCGGGACGAGGCACGGGATGACCTCGGGCGACGGCTCGGCGAGGATCCGCTTGACGATCCCGCTCAGCGTGTCGAGCGCGCCGCACTCGACGAACCGGTTGAAGCCCTCGTCGTGGAGCGTCCAGATCGCGGCCGCGAACCGGACCGGGTGCGTGAGGTGCTCCGCCAGGTGCTCGGTCAGCCGGTCGCTCGCCTCGTAGTACCGCCCGAGGATCGGCGAGTAGACGGGGACCGTGAGCGGCCCTTCCTCGATCTCGCGCAGGCGCGCGGCGAAGTCGGGCACGATCGGCTCGAGCACCGGGCTGTGGAATGGATAGGGCGAGTAGATGCGGACGACGGCGACATTGAGGACCTTCGCGAGCTCCATCACGGCGTCGAGCTCCTTCTCGTCGCCCGACACGACCGTCTGGCGGTCCTCGTTCTCGACGGCGATCGCCGCGCGCTTGACCTCGAGCAAGTCGAGCATGCGGCGCGTGCGCGTCGCACCGATCCCGAGCGCGACCATGTAGCCGCTGCCTTCGCCGAGGGCCTTCAGCGCCTGCACGCGATGGCAGACGATCGCCGCCCCGTCGCGGACGGTGAACGCGCCCGCGCACACCATGGCGGAGATCTCGCCGAGGCTGTGGCCGACGACGACCGCGGGCCGGAAGCCGTACGCCTCCAGGATCCGGTGCAGCCCGATCGAGGTCGCGTAGATCGCGAGCTGGAGGACGTCTGGCGAGCCCTTCATCAGCTCCTCGATGTTCGGGGCCTTCTCGCCGAGGAGCGTCTCCGTCAGCGACACGCCGAGCTGCGGCTTCGCGACGGTCGTCGATCTCGGCAAGCGTCTGTGCGATCTGCGGATACTCGGCGGCGACGTCCTTGAGCGCCGCACCTGAGAAAGCGCCCTGCCCAGGGAAGAGCATGGCGGCCTTCTGGTCGCTCATAGAGAGCTCCTTTCCTCGTGTCGTTTCTATCGTGTTTGGCGAGGGTCTTCAAGACGTACGCGGCCGAGCGCTGTCGCGCGGGCCCCGTCACCGCCTCTAGACCGCGCGGAGGGACAAAGTCATCCCGCCGTCGTCAGCTCCACCACCCGATCGTCTCCTCTGCAGCGGGAGGGCGAGCGTGTTGCACTCGCAGCCGCCGAGGAGTACGGTCGAGTTAGCCGTCGTCGTATTTGCCATGAAAGGAACAGGTATGACCAGACTCTTCGCGGCGGTCGGGGTGCTCGTGGCGCTCCTGGTCGCCGGTACGACCCAGGCAGCAACGGTGACCCCTGTGATGACGGGGCTCGACAACCCCCGTGGCCTCGCATTCGGCGCGGACGGCGGCCTGTACGTCGCGGAAGCAGGGCGCGGCGGCAGCCAGCCTGCCTTGCCGCACGAACCCGGCGCGGGACGTTGCAGTGCTTCGGCGCCGACCGCAGCGATCAGCCGGCCTTCGGAACGGTGTCCAGAGCGAGTGGATCTCGGGCTTGCCGTCGCTGGCACCCGCGGACGGCGCCGAGGCGGAGGGCGGCCCGAAGGACGTCACGTTCGGCGGCAACGCCCCGTTCGGACTCCCGGGTGACGCCTACTTCACGATGGGGCTCGGCAGGCGCACCCGCCGGGCGGGCGGCGCTCGGGGCAGCCGGGGAGATGATGGGCAAGCTGTGGAAGGTCAACTTCTTCGGCGGGCTGGAGGAAGTCGCTGACGTCGCCGCCGTCGAGGGAGCCTCGAATCCGGCCGGCGGTCCCGACGACACCAACCCGTTCGGCGTCACGACGCTGGCGCGAGGCCAGATCGTCGCCGATGCCGGCGCAAACACCGTCTACCGCGTCAACGGGGACTGACCGTGACGCCGTCGTCGTCCTCGCCTCGCGGCCGAACCCGACACCGATCGGGCCGCCTGTCGTGGAACCCGTACCGACGAGCGTCGCCGTCGGACCCGACGGCGCGCTCTACTACTCGGAACTGACGGGCGCCCCGTTCCTCACCGGGTTCGCCCGGATCGTCCGTGTCGATGCGAACGGCTCGACCAGCACGTACGCATCGGGGCTCACCACGGTCGTTGACATGGCCTTCGCAGCTGACGGCAGGCTCTACGCGCTCCAGCATGCTTCGTGCGGGCCCTTCTTCACCTGTCCGGGGAGCATCGTCCGGGTGGAAGCAGCGCCGCCGCACACCGTGGTCCACGGCGGGCTCAGTCGCCCCGTGGGCCTGGCGATCGGACGCGACGGCGCCTTCTACGTCACGAACCGGAGCACGAGCGCCGGAGTCGGCGAGGTGCTGCGCATCACGCCGTAGTCCGGTTTCCGGCGGACGCCCGGGTGGGAACGTGGTCGTATGTTCGACCATGTGACGATCCGGGCGTCCGACCGGGGCGCCTCGGTGCGCTTCTACGAGATCGTCCTGCGGGCGCTCGAGATCGCCCAGACGTCCTCCGACGAGTGGGACGACCTCTCGCTCGCGCCGGCAACCGCCGCGAGCCCTGTCACGCGCCGGCTGCACATCGCCTTCGCCGCGCCGTCGCGTGAGCACGTGGACGAGTTCTGGCGCTCGGGCACGGCGGCCGGCTACGCGAGCGACGGCGAGCCAGGGCCGCGGCCGCAGTATCGGGAGGACTACTACGGCTCCTTCCTGCTCGATCCGGACGGCAACAGCGTCGAGGCCGTTCACCACGGCGCGATGCGCCCTAGCGGGAAGATCGACCACCTCTGGATCCGCGTTGCCGACGTCGCGCGCGCGAAGCACTTCTACGAGACGATCGCGCCTTACGCACACCTCCGGCTCCGCCACGACTCGCCCGAACGCGCCCAGTTCGCCGGCGAGAGAGGCTCCTTCTCGCTCGTCGCCGGCGCGCCGACCGAGAACGTGCACATCGCGTTCCCGGCCGCCACGAACGAGATCGTCGACACCTTCCACGGCGCCGCCGTCGACGCCGGCTACCGCGACCACGGCGCGCCCGGCGAGCGCCCGGTCTACCACCGCGGCTACTACGGCGCCTATGTGCTCGACCCGGACGGGCACAACATCGAGCTCGTGAACCACAACAGGAGCTCCTAGCCGCTCAAAGATCGATGTTTTCCGTCATTTCGGCGGCGCCTCGATCGACATAGCGTCGTGACGTGGCCGAGTTCATGGTCGAGCTCTACGTGTCGCGGACGGACACCGTCAGCGTCGAGCGGCGAGCCGACCTGATCCGGACTCGCCGTCGAGGAGCTCAACCGCGAAGGAACGGCCGTGCGGTACGTCCGTTCGATCTTCGTGCCGGACGAGGAGACGTGCTTCTTCCTCTACGAGGCTCCCTCGGCCGACGCCGTGCGGGAAATCGCCCGCCGGTCGGCGCTGCGCTTCGACCGGGTGTCGGAGATCGCGGCGTCGCCGAGCTGAGAGCAAAGGAGAGTGCAGTGAGTGTGAGGAGAGACATGCGAGCAACGCGCCGGGGACGCAGCTGGGTGCTGGTCCTGTTCGGCACCGGCCTGCTGGTCGTGATCGCGGCCGCCGTCGCCGGAGCGGCGATTCCAGGGCCGGGCGGCGTGATCAGCGCCTGTTACAAGGTCAAGGGATCGGCGAACGCGGACGGCGACGGGAACGGCGCCCTCCGGGTCATCGACCCGTCGACGGGCGAGACGTGCAAGAAGAACGAGCGGCTCCTCACGTGGAACGAGCAGGGCCAGGGTACTCCGGGACCTGCAGGGCCACCCGGGCCGACGGGCCTCGCCGGGCCACAAGGGCCGCAAGGTCCCGCTGGCGGCGGGAACGACCGGCCTCCCTTCGCCGGCGTGACGCTCGAAGGTGCCGGCGACGTCGGCCATCACAGCTCGATCGCGATCGGTGCCGACGGGCTCGGGCTGATCAGCTACTTCGAAGAGCGCGATGCCAACGAGGTCACGCAGGATTTGAAGGTCGCTCACTGCTCGAACACCGCCTGCACCGCCGCGACGAGGACGACGCTCGTCGGCTCGGGACCCCGCGGGACGAACAGCTCGCTGACGATCGGCTCAGACGGTCTCGGGCTCATCAGCTACTTCGCCAACGGCATCGGCCTCGAGGTCGCGCACTGCACGAACGTCATCTGCAGCAGCGCGACCACCAGCCTGGTCGACGGCGGCAGCGCCGCCACCGGGATCTTCGGCACCTCGATCACGATCGGCGCTGACGGGCTCGGGCTGATCAGCTACCACGACGGCATCGCCGGCGATCTCGAGGTCGCGCACTGCTCGAACCTCGCCTGCACGTCCGCCACGATCACGACCGTCGACAGCGTCGGCATCGTCGGACGGTTCAGCTCGGTGACGATCGGCGCCGACGGCCTCGGGCTGATCAGCTATCACGACGAGACGAACCGAGATCTCAAGGTCGCGCACTGCTCGAACACGGCCTGCACCGCGGCGACGACGACCACCGTGGACAGCGACCAGCAGGTCGGCCTGGACACGTCGATCACGGTCGGCAAGGACGGGCTGGGCCTGATCTCCTACTCGCACGGCGGCTTCGGTCAGCTGAAGGTCGCCCATTGCTCGAACACCGCCTGCTCCGCCGTCACGGCCACCACGCACGACACCGGCCTCGTCTCCGACACCTCACTCACGCTCGGCCCGGACGGGCACGGCCTGATCGCCTACCAGCAGTTCGATTTCGGCCTCGCGAAGCGGCGGCTGAAGGTCGCACACTGCTCGGAGGCGAGCTGCACCACGTCCACGACGTCGGTCCTCGACGAGGAGCTCGTCATCCCCGAGTTCGGAACGTCGATCACGACCGGAGTGGACGGCTTCGGCCTGATCAGCTACCAGGACGGGAGCAACCTGCGGGTCGTGCACCTGTCGAACACCCTGGGCATCCCGTTCTTCCGGCGGCGCTAGCGGGAACCGAAGGCGGTCTCGAGCGCCTTCCGGGTCACGCTGCCTGCGGCGTAGCCCGACGTTCCGGCCGTGAGGAGCTCGTCGGCGGCCGCAACGAGCGCGCCGTAGGCCACGCCGGCGAGGAGGCCGCCGGTCGAGACGCGCCGGACGCCGGCGTCCGCCAGCTCGCCGAGGCTCGGGCCGCCGGGCAGCGCGAGCACGTTGACGGGAGCGCCCACGGCCTCGACCACCGTCCGGATCTGCCCGAGGTCGGTGAGCCCGGGCGCGTACAGGCAGTCGGCGCCGGCGTCGCGATAGGCGATCAGCCGCGCGATCGTGTCGTCGAGGTCGTCGACGCCGCGGATGTGGTTCTCCGCCCTGCCCGTGAGCACCATCGGGTCCGCCACCCCGTGCGCAGCCGCCGCAGCCTCGGCGACGCGCTGCGCTGCCTGCCCGACGTCGTCGATGCGATCGGCCGCCGGGTCGTAGTCCTCGATCGAGAAGCCGGCGGCGCCCGCCTCAGCGAGGAGCGCGACCGTCGCCGCGACGCCGCCCGCATCGTCCGGGTAGCAGCGCTCGCTGTCGACGTTCAACGGCACCGAGGTCGCCGCCGCCAGTGCGGCGACGTGCGTCACGAGCTCGTCCCGCGTGACGGTCTGATCGAGCTTGCCGAGCGACCACGCGTAGCCGGCGCTCGTCGTCGCGAGCGCCTCGAAGCCGGCGGCCTCGAGCAGGCGGGCAGAGCCGACGTCCCAGGGGTTCGGCATCGCGAAGAGCTGCTCGCCGGCGTGGAGGGCCCTGAAGCGGGCACGGCGCTCGTCGGTCGTCATGTCCGAACTCTAAGCGGCGGGCGCGCTCTCGCGGTCGAGAAGCCGGACTCGCTCACGAGCCGTTCGAACGGAGGAAGGCAAGCACCGCGAGCACGCGGCGGTTCGTCTCCGGGCTCTGGTCGATGCCGAGCTTGAGGAATATCTGCTTCACGTGCGCCTCGACCGTGCGCTCGGTGATGAAGAGGCGCCTGCCGATCTCGACGTTCGACAAGCCCTCGGCGACGAGGCCGAGCACCTCGCGCTCGCGTTCGGACAGCTCGTCGACTGGATCGGCCTCACGCCGGCGCGCGAACAGCCTGGAGACGATCGTCGGGTCGACCACCGTCTCGCCCTCGGCGAGCCGACGAAGCGCATCGACGAGGATGGCGGGATCGCTGACGCGATCCTTGAGCAGGTAGCCGGACCTCTCGGGATGCTCCTCCAGTAGCCGCATCGCGAAGCCCGGCTCGACGTGGTGCGACAGAGACGAGCACGCCGACGTCCGGGTGGAGCTCGCGAATCCGCTGCGCCGCGACGATCCCCTCGTCCGTATGCGTCGGCGGCATGCGGATGTCGACGATTGCGCAATCCGGGTGGGCTGTGGCGACACCACGCATCAAGGCGTCGACTTCGCCGGCCTCGCCGACCACCTCGACGCCCGCGCCGGCGAGCACGCGGACGATCCCTTCTCTCGTGAGCATCACGTCGTCCGCGATCACGACCCGCATGCCACGAGTCTGACACGCTCTCGGCACGACCGGTCCCGTGCCAGCCACAGTGTTGGTCCCGAGGTGACAACGATGAGAGACGAGGCCTTCCGCCCGTAGGCTCGACGCGCAATCCTTGGCGGGGAGGCTCGCATGAACGGCAGTCGGATGAGCGTGCTCGCAGTTGCAGCGCTGGTGGTCGCAGCGTCGCCGGCCGCCACCTCGTCGGCCCCCGCCGTCGAGTCCCAGTCGCTCCGGGGCGGGACGTACCGGGTCGGCTGGCCGACCTGGCAGGGACGACTCGGCTGGTCGTACGGCTTCGACCCGACCGCCGAGTTCCACACCACCGCGGGCGGGATCTACTCGAACCTCCTGTTGCGCACACTCGTGGGCTACAACCACGTCGCCGGGGCCGCCGGCCGGCAACTGGTGCCGGACCTCGCCGTGGGCGTGCCTGCTCCGACGAACGGCGGCAGGACCTACAGGTTCACGCTCAAGCGCGGCATCCGGTTCGGGCCGCCGGTGAACCGCGTCATCACCTCGTCAGACGTCCGCTACGCGGTCGAGCGGCTCGTCAGGAGGCGGAACGGGTCCGAGTGGGCGCCTGCCTTCGGCGACATCAGAGGGTTCGACGCATATCGCTCGGGCCGGGCTCGGTCGATCTCGGGCATCTCGACGCCGAACGCACGGGACATCGCCTTCACTCTCGACCAACCGACGGGCGACTTCCTCAACAGGCTCGCGCTTCCCCCGGCCGCACCGATCCCGCCGGAAGTGGGCAAGTGCTTCGAGGGCAGGCTCGGTGACTACGGATCCCACGTGATCTCGTCCGGCCCGTACATGATCGACGGGTCGGGCGCGATGTCGATCCGCTCGTGCCGTGCGATCCGGCCCATTCGCGGCATCTCGCCCACGCAGCTCACTCTCGTCCGCAACCCGCGGTACGACCCGAGCACCGACAGCACGGCGGCGCGCGAGTCGAATCCCGACCGCTTCGTCTTCGTCGCCGATCCTGAGCACCAGGTGCAGAGCGCCCAGGCCGCGGAGGCCGCGCGCCGGCTCGCGGCCGGCGGCTCGAGGACGCCTACCAACCTGACTATTGGCCCGTGCTCATCCGCAGGTACGCGCCGGAGGCCGCCAGGCGCGGACGGCTCAGGCTCAACTCGTGGGGCGAGTCTCTCTGGATCTCGCTGAACCTGACCCAGCCGCCGTTCGACGACGCCCACGTGCGCCGGGCGCTCAGCTGGGTCATCGACCGGGCAGCCCTGCGGGACGCGTACGGGGGCCGGCTGGCCGGGCCGATCGCCGGTCATATCATCCCCGACGGGCTCCTCGACGACGAGCTCGAGGGCTTCGCGCCGTACAAGAGCCCCGGCGACCACGGCGACCTCCGACGTGCAAAGGCCGAGATGGCGAAGTCGAAGTACGACTCCAGGGACGGCGTGTGCATCGCGAAGGCGTGCAAAGGCGTTCGTATCGGTTCGCACGGGCCGTTCGCACCGTCGCAACGCATCCTGCCGATCGTCAAGGCGAATGCCTTGAAGATCGGCATCGCGTTCATCAACCGGCGCCGGCCCCGGACGTGCCCGGCAGCAACAACCCTGTCCTCAGCAACATCCAGTGGGTGAAGCCCTGGCCCGACCCCTCCAGCTTCTTCGACCTGCACTTCCGGGGGCGGAGCATCCGGCCCAAGGACAATCTCAACTCTCGCTCCTCGGGCTGACGCAGAAGCAGGCGGCCAGGCTCCACGTCAGCGGCGCCGTCCGGCATGTCCCAAGTGTCGACAACGCGATCGCCCGGTGCAGCTCGCTCGACGGCACCCGTCGCGCCAGCTGCTACGCCGCGCTCGACAGGCAGCTGACCGCCGAGATCGTGCCGGTCATCCCATTCCTGTGGCGCAATGCGGTCACGTTCCTCGGGCCGCAGGTCGCGAAGTGGGAGTTCGACCACTCGACGGGTATGACCGCGTTCGCGCACGTCGCGGTCAAGCGCTCGCACGAACCGACGCGGACACCGGGCCTCGGATAGCACGGAGCGCGGTCCCGTGGCACCGACAAGCGCGGTCCGGTACCAGCCTCGATGTGACGCGAGCCCTTCCAGACGAGCCTCGGAGGCATGGATTCAGGTCGGCTCGGACGCTTCTCACGCTCGTCGTCGCTGTCGGAATGGTCGGCGGCACGGCATCGATCGCAGCGCCTCTTCGCGCGCCGCAGCCCAGGGACGCAGCGCTCGAGCACCGATCGCACACGCGCGTGTGGCCGATCAGCTACCGCTCGCGCCCCGGCCGCACCCGGACAGCCTACGTCCTCCTCCGGCCTGGTACGGGCCGGCCAGGCACCCGACGATCCCACTTCGTCATCTCGCCGCACGGGCGCGGCGTCGACGGCCACGCGAACCTGAAGCTCTGGGGCAACCTGCCGGGGATCGGCGGCTTCGCGGTCGTCGACCCCGACGGCCAGGGGAACCATCTCGGCGAGCATTCCTGGGGCGCGCCCGATCAGATCGACGATCTGGCCCGGATGCCCGAGATCCTTCGCCGCGCGCTCCCGTGGCTTGCAATCGACGCGAAGCGCGTCTTCGCGCTCGGCGGCAGCATGGGCGGCCAGGAGACGCTGCTCCTCCTCGCCAAGTACCCGCGCCTGCTGGCCGGCGCCGCCGCCTTCGACTCCGTCGCCGACTTCGGTCACCAGTACCGGCAGTTCCCGCGCCTCCAGTGCGGCGCCGCTGCCGTGCCAACCTCGGCGCCTCGCTCGGCGCCGTGCTGCAAGGGCTCGCCAGAACTGAGATCGGCGGCAGTCCGGACGACGTCCCCGGGGCGTACGCGGCCCGCAGCCCACTCACGTACGCTCGGGCTCTCGCGGAGTCGTGTGTGCCGTTGCAGCTCTGGTGGAGCCGGCGCGACCGCATCGTCGTCGATCCGCACCGGCAGTCGAGTCGGCTCCTCACCATGATCAGGCGGCTCAACCCCACCGCGCCGGTCGTCGGGGTCGAGGGCACCTGGGCGCACAGCGCCGAGATGCGCGCCACCACGCGGCTGCCGTTCGCACTCGCGCGGCTCGGTCTCCTGCCACCGCACTTCGACAGCCGCTGGGGGCTCGCGGGTACGCGCGTCATCCAGCCGCCGGAGCCCGCCTTCGAGCCACTGTGATCAAGCCGGTAGTGCGACCTCGAGCCTCGGCGTCTCGGCGGTGAGCTCGCCGCCGGTCGCGAGAACCCGGTCTTCGACGAGGACGAGCCGTTCGCCCCAGCTCTCGACGCCGTCCACGGTCAAGCGCAGGCGTCCGTCCCGCTCGCCGATGGTGACGAGCACCGGCATCCCTTCTCCGTCCGCCTGTGCGTCGACGGCGTCGACGACCGCCGCATACGCCGCCATCTCGACATCGGGTCGATAGCGCCGCCCGGCGGGGAGGTCGACCGCGAGGCGGAGCGGCCGGACATCCGCAAGCGACTCCAGGGCAGCCTCGAGTCCCGACGACGCGAGCTCTGCCGGGAAGATCCCGTGAGCGATCTCCCGGAGTTCCTCCGACGCCGCGGCGACCCGCGCGAGTCCGGTGCGCAGCGGTACGAGCACGCGGTCGTCGCCGGCTCGCTCGGCGATGGTCAATGCGACACGAAGGTCGTAGGTCAGCGCCAGCAGCCGCTGCTGGGCGCCGTCATGGAGATCCCGCTCCATCCGCCTTCGGGCCGCGTCTGCCGTTTCGACGATCCGAGCCCGCGAGCGGGTCACGTCCTCCAGCCTCGCGAGCGACTCCGACCGGAGGCGCTCGTTTCCCAGCGCAAGCCGTACGGCGGGGCCGAGCTCGTGCTCGAGCGCGCCGACGCTCCTCACGTCGGACTCCACGAGAGCGACTACCTCGTCGCCGGCAACGAGAGTCGTCACGTGCCGCGCGTCGTCGAAGGCGAGAGCCCGACCGTCGGCATCCACGATCCGAGAGCCGGTGCCAACCGGGTAGCCCAGCCTCAACCCTGGATCGCCGAGCGTCTGCGCAAGCAAGGGCCGAGCCCGCCTGCTGCGGCCGACCGTTCCAGATCGACCGCGAGGCGCGTGACCCGGCCACGGACGAGCGTCGGCCGCACGGCGAGCCAGGCGGAGCGCAACCGCAAGCACGAGGAGCGACAGGCTCCGGGCGACTTCGAGAGCCGCGTAGACCGAACGGTCCGGAAGTTCGCGCGGCTCGAAGTGGCAGCGAGGCGGCATAGGCAGCGAGCGCGATGCCGGCGAGTGCGACCGCGGCGAACGCCGGCCCGGAGCGCCGCCGCAGTCACCGGAGCGGCTCGGGCGAGCCGCACGACGGCGATGAGAGAAGCGACGACCGCACCCGCTGCGGCGAGGGCGAGCAGGATCGCGGTCAGGCGGCGCGCGAGCTCGATGTCATCGCTGACCAGGAAGGGGTCGAGCGTGCAGTCGTTCCAGCAGTAGCGGTCGCGAATCGGCTCGAGGACCAGCGCGAGCGCAACCGATACTACGGCCGTCGCAAGGATCGCGACCGCAACAGACGCGCGAAGGGCCACGCGCCACCACCCTGCCGCCGGTGGTGGCATGAGCGCGACGACGCCGAGCACGAACGCCGGGAGCAGCGGCGCGACGACGAGGCCGGCGTTTCGCACGATCGCTGGTCCCCCCTCCCACCCGACCCAAAGTGGCGCAAACCACGCTGCCGAGCAGGCAACCACGAGCATCCCGAGGATTGCCGTCGCCGTCTGCGCGAGCAGCACCAGGCCGACGAGGAGCAGGCCGGCACCCACGGCGACCTCGAGCAAGGCGAATGCCGCGGACGCGTCGCCGTACGTCGTGTCGTACGTCGTGCTGCTTCCGAGCCCGCCGACGAGCGCGACCGAGAGAATGCCGAGCAGGCCCCGGCTGCTCCCACGACCGCGCCTGCAATCGCGAGCGCACGTGACGTGCTCACCACCCGATTCTCCCACCGGCGGCGCCGGTCGAGATTGTGGTCAACACGGATTTCGTCTGCGACGATTGCCGTGCCCGCCACGATGCCGCTGACATCGCTCGTCGGCGATCGTGGGCACAGCGCAAACCTCGGAGGCGGCGCTGACGCGAACTCGACTGCTCATCGCGATGCTCGTCGGACTCACCCTCGTCGCCGTGGCGTGGACCATGCGCGAGGTGTCCGGCGGCGACGGCCCGGCCGGCAAGTCAGGAGCGAGCCGGGCCGTCTCGCTGCGGCTGGCCGTCCTCGAATACCCCGGCAAGCCAGGGGCGGTGGCTGCGGAGCGCTTCGCCCGTCGCGTCGATGCGCTCTCGCACGGCTCGCTGCGAATCGACGTCGTCTCCTGGCCGGCGAGGTTGGCGCCCACGACCCCGATCCGCCGGGTGGAGACCAGCGCGATCCGCGCGGTGCGGAGAGACGACGTCCAACTCGGCCTGTTCCCCTCGCACGCGTTCGAGCAACAGGGGGTCACGACGTTGCGTCCGCTCCAGGCACCGTTCCTGATCACCTCGCTGACACACGCCGCGGCGGTGGCGGGGAGCCTAGCCTCGGCGCGGCTGCGCGGGTCTCGAGCAGATCTCGCCACGGGCCTCGGGCTCGTGCCCGAGGGGCTCTACCGGCCGTTCGGCTTCCTGAAGCCGCTGCTGGTTCCGGCGGACTTCGATGGCGCCAGGATCCGGGCCGACTCGTCCAGAACAACCCGCGCCGTCCTGCGGGCACTCGGGGCCCGCCCGGTCGACCTCGACGTGCAGCGGGGAGACACCGCCGTCTTCAGCGGGTTCGACAACGACGCCGAGATCGTCCCGCTGTCCGACGACGCCTTCCCACGCTTCGCCTACACAGCCGACGACGTGGTGCTCTTTCCCAGGTTCGCCGTGGTCGTCGCCTCGAACCGGGCCCTGAGGCGGTTGAGAGGAGAGCAGCGGAGGGCGCTCAGAGGGGCGGCCGCGGAGCTGACTGATCCCGCCGGCGCCCTGGCCGCGGAGCGCGCGGCGGCAAAGGCGTTCTGCGCAGCAGGCGGGACCGTCGTGAAGGCTCCCCGGTCGGCGCTATCCGTGTTTCGCGCCCGGACCGCGCCACTCCTCAACTCCTGGAAGCGAGACCCGGCGACCGCGCGGCTCCTGGCGGAAATCGAGCGGCACCCAGCCCGCAGCGAGACGCCGCTTCAGCCCTGCGCCGGGCCTCCGGCCGAGCCCGTGTTCACACCGGGCTTCGACGTCTCGAATGCGGTCTTTCACGCATCGATGCCCCCGGACGGCAGCTATCGACACGCGTTCACCGAGGCGGCGCTGCGGGCGGCGGGTGCGAGCGCGGCCGAGATCGAACAGAACGAGGGTGTGACGACTCTCACGTTCTACGACGAGCCCTACCGGTTCGCCGTCGAGTGGCAAGGCGGGATCCGCGCTCCGTGCCGCGGCCGGCTCGACCTGCCGAACAGGTTCGTCCAGCTCGACTGGAACCCGAGAACGCCGTGCGGCGGCTATGTCGGGATCAGGTGGACGCCCAGCGGCAACGGCGACCTCGCGATCACTGCCCTCGATCCGCGCACGGAGCCCGACTGGCTCGAGCGGGCCTGGCGAGGTACCTGGAGGCGAGTCGACTGCACGCCCCTCTGCGGCGCGCGCGGGAAGCTGTCGGCAGGCGAGACCTCCCGCCTGCTCGAGCGGCAGCTCGGCCGCACGTTCGTGCCCTGCCACCGCGACCGCTCGATTCCGTGGGACTACGAGTGCACGCTGATCGAGTGGAACGGCAAGTTCATCGAGAGCGCCTCCGAGAGCTTCGGCGTCGATGTCGACGAGCACGGGATCATTCGGACGAATAGGCGTTCAGAGCGGTAGCTCGGCGACGATCCGCGTGCCGCCTTCGGGGGGCGCCTCCACGACGAAGCGACCGCCGAGAACCTCAACCCGGTCGGCCAGGCCGGCAAGACCGGAGCCACGAGGATCAGCGCCGCCGCAGCCGTCGTCCTGGACGCTCAGGCGGACGGCGCCGTTCTCCGCGGAGAGCGCCACCAGAACGTGCTGCGCCTCGGCGTGCTTGGCCACGTTGGTGAGACTTTCCGAGCAGACGAACCACAGTGCCGAGGCGATCTCGGACGGCACACTCAGCTCCGATAGGCGGAGCTCTGTCGCCAGGGGCACGCGGTCAGCGAGCCGCTCGAGCTCCGGCACGAGTTCGTCACCCTCGATCCCGCCGAGTCCATGCGCCTGGATGTCGAGTTCCGGTCGCACGAGCGCCAGCTGCTCGCCTGCGCGGTCGAGTGCTGCGGTGAGCGCCTCGCCCGCCGGCACGCTCCGTGCCGCCCTGACGAGCAGCTCGGCGTCGGCGAGATCCGCTCCAGGCCCCCGCTCGAGCCGATCGGCGAGTCGCAGCCGCTCCGCGTCCTCGGCCAGCAGCAGTCTCCGCCCGGACGCCTCGACTGCCTCCACCTGGCGGCCGACCTCCGCGCGCAGACGGGCGCGCTCCGCGGCCAGACCGACTGCCGCGAAGACGGCAGCCCGCGTCGACGCATCGTCGAGCGTGGCCGGCTCGTGGATCACGACCGCCACGCGCCGGCCGGCGACCGTTACCGGCGTTGCGAGCCGTCCGTCGGACGGCTCCGCGAGCGCGCGGCCGAAGTCGTCGACGGGCGGCGCGGAGCCGGTCGCGAACCCGACCTCCAACCGTGGGTCGCCGAGCAGGTCGCGGAGAGCGTCGCGCAGCGTGCGGCCCGTGCCCTCGAGGGCGACCGCCCGCTCGGCGAGCGACGCGGGCGCGGCGAGCATCGCTCCCGAGGTGAGCAGGATGCCCGTAGCCGCCACGGCGAGCGCATAGCCGAAGACGGTTCCCTCGAGAAGGCCGCCCTGCGGCGCGCCGGCGATGTTCCGGACCGCGTCGGCGGCGATCACCGTGCCGAGAACCGCCACGGCCGCCAGGCCGCGAGACGCGATGGTGCGGCTCCGCCGCCCGGTCGCGCGGGAGCGGATCAGGGTCGCGGTGACAACGAAGTAGCCGACGAGGAGGAGCGCGGTCCAATCGTTGTCCCAGATCGGTGTCAGGAGAACGGACGCCCACGCGACGGCGACACCGGCCACGGCAAGCCTCGTCCGCGGCCGGCCCGACGGGAGCGACAACGCGAGGGCGAAGAGCGGCGCCCGATGGAGGTAAGCCGCGTCTCCGGCAAGTCGACGCAGCTCGTCCGGGACCGGTTGTCTCGAAGTTGAAGGCGAACCAGGTGAACCCTGCCAGCAGCAAGAGCGCGGCGGCGCCGGGCGGACGCCGGAGTGCCAGCAGGACGATGCCGAGCCCGATCAGCGTCCAGCCGGCGAGCAGATCGGGAAGCCAGCCACCCAGGTCTCGCCAGGCATACGCATGCTGCTCCGCGAGAACTCCGACGGCGGCACCGACACAGGCAATGGCGACCAGCGCGATGCGGCGCATCACAGGAGCGCCGTAAGTGCAGCCCCGGACAGCTCGTGCTTCCCCAGGTAGCCGGCCACCGGCGCACCCGGTAGACGCGCGTCATAGGCACTCCGACGCCGGCTTGAGATGAGAACGACACGCGGAGCATGCGCACTCGCGGCGAGGCGCTCAGCCACTTCGAACCCATCCATGCCCGGCAGCTGGACGTCGAGCAGGACGACTTCCGGCCGGAGCCGCTCGACCGAGTCGAGCGCCGTCTCTCCGTCCTCGACGGCTCCGACGACCTCGAAGCCCTGGAGCTCCAGTAGCGCCGTCGCGGACGAGCGGAAGCCGTCGTGGTCATCGACGATCAGCACCGAGGGGCGCATGCGTGAATCGTCCCACCGATCGCCGCCGACCGCATTGCGGCTACCACGGACTGACGCATTCGTCCGTGCTAGCCACAAGGCAGGTCTGAGGCTGGCCCCGATGAGAGGCTCGAACGCGGGTCGTAGCGTGGCGTCATCGTCGACCGAAGGAGGCTGTGATGAGCGCACGGAGAGCTGTGTCGCTCGTGCTCGGGCTGACGGCGCTGGTGGTCGTACTCACCGCGCCGTCCGCGGTCGCGCGGCCGACCGCGAAGTTCACGATCAGGTCCACCCTCGACGGCAAGAGGGTGCTGCCGCACAGGATCAAGTGGATCGCCTACCCGTCAGCGCCTGTCAACTTCCCCGGGGTCGAGTTCCTGATCGACGGGCATCCCGTCTTCGACAACCGCCTGACACCGTTCGCGTTCGGCGCAGACGGCCGCGACGAGGTCACGAAGGCCGTTCGAACCGGCTATCTCGTCACGTCGTGGCTCTCACCGGGACGCCATGAGTTCACGGTCCGAGCAACCTCGCAGGGTGCGGACCGGCAGACCGCATCGAGGACCGTGGTCGCGCAGGTGCGGGCGTCACCTGCTCCTCCCGCCGGGCTGGCAGGTGCCTGGCAACGTACGGTGCCGACCGCGGTCTCCGCGGACAGGGGCGCCCTCTACCGCGAAACCGCCCCTGCCGGGCTCTACACGATGGTCGTCGACGGGCGTTTCGTCCAGCACCGTGGCCCCATCGGGCTGCCGATCCTCAACAGCGATTACGTCGCCGACTCGAAGACGCTCACCGTCGGCGCGCCGGTGTGGACATTCGCAGCCGGGACCGAAGGAGGCTGGTGCGACCCGTGGGGACCCCGGGCCGGATATTCCTGGTCGGTGAGTGGCAAAACGCTGACGCTTGCGTCGGCCGGCGGAGCCGACGCGTGCAGCAAGCGCAGCGCGATCTTCACCGGCGAATGGACCCGCGTGCGCTGACGACGACAACCTGAAAGGAGGAACTATGTCGAAGCTTTCGTCCACACTGATCGCAGTCGTCGCTGCGGCCGCTCTCACAGCCGGGTCGACCGGAGCCGCGACCGCCGACCTCTGCGTCGGCAGCAAGCCCGGCTGCTTCTCGACGATCCAGGCTGCGGTCGACGCCGCGCACGACGGCGACACGATCAAGGTCGGCCCCGGCACGTTCGCGGGCGGAGTCACGATCGACGTCAGCGTCCAACTCGTGGGGGCGGGCGCTCGCGCGACGATCATCGAGGGCGGCGGCCCGGTGATCACGATCGGGCAGGCTCTCGCGCCGGACCCGCCGACCGTGTCCATCCGGGGCGTCACAATCACCGGCGGCGAGGTCACGAGGAGAGCCGACGACACGTTCGCGGCGCTCGGCGGCGGCGTCTTCATCGAGATCGCCGAGAACTTCGGTCGAGGGGCAACCGTCACGATCGCCGACAGCGTTATCACCGGCAACCGTGCCTCGCCGGAGGCGGCGGTTCCAGGCGGGACCTTCGCGCTCGCCCAAGGGGCCGGGATCGACAACTTCGGCGACCTCACGCTCGTCAACACGCAGGTCACGAACAACGAGGCAGGCTCGGCACCAGGGCGGCCGTCGCTCGCGACGGACGCGACCGCGGGCGGGATCTACAACCACATTCAGGCCGCGCTCACGCTCGAGCGTTCGGTCGTGAGCGGAAATCACGCACGGGTGGCCTCGCCGCACGACGGTGCCGCGAACTCCGGTGGGATCTTCACCCTCGGCGAGCTGACAGTCAGGAACAGCGTCATCAGCGAGAACAGTGCAGAGCTCGAGTCGTCGGCTCCGCTGACGGTGGAGCAGGCGTCCCTCGGGGGCGGGATCCTCGTGCAGTTCTGCCCGGTCGAGTTCTGCGGGCCACCCAACCAGACCACGATCACCAACACGATCGTGCGGGGCAATCGAGCGACCGCGCGGAACGTCAACGTCGCCGGGCTCGCGCTTGCCTTCGCCGGCGGGATCGCCGCCGAGGGGCCGTTCCTACTCGAGCGCAGCATCGTCAGCGAAAACGTCGTTCGCGCCGTCTCGGCAGCAGACGCGGCGGCCGACGGCGGCGGGGTCGAGGTGACGGGCGAGGCCACGATCCGCGACACCCTGATCGTCCACAACAGCGTCCTCGCCGAAGCGGGTCGGGCGGCGCTCGCGTTCGGCGGGGGCGTTGCGAACGCCGGGCAGCTGACGATGGAGCGAACGCTCGTCCTCGGGAACAGCGTCCGCGCGACCGGTGCCGGCGGCGACCTGCCGTTCGGGGTCCCCTCTGCCGCGCTCGGCGGTGGGATCTGGAACAGCAGCTTCGGCGCCCAGACGCCTCCACAGCTGACCATGACCGCGAGCGCGATCTTGGGCAACAGCCTCAGCGCGAGCCCGGGATTCGTCGTGCAAGGCGGCGGGCTCTTCACGGACTTCCCGGTCAGCCTGACGAGAACCGTGATCACCGCCAACAACCCTGATCAGTGCTTTGGCTGCTGAGCCGGCACACCGTGCGTGCACGAGCCTCAAGTGAGCTCGTGCACGCACTAGTCTGCAGGCATGGAGCCGCTGACCCAGCAGCGATGCGTCGCCTGCAACCGCGACTCGCCCAGGGTGACCGACGAGGAGATCGCGGAGCTCCATCCGCAGGTGCCGGACTGGGAGCTCCTGGAGGTGGACGGGGTCAAGCGCCTGCAGCGGGCCTTCCCGGCCGAGAGCTTCGCCGCCGCGCTCGAGTTCACGGACAGGGTCGGTGAACTCGCGGAGTCGGAGCGGCACCATCCGGCGCTCCTGACCGAGTGGGGCCGGACAACGGTCACGTGGTGGACGCATAAGATCAAGGGTCTGCACGTGAACGACTTCATCATGGCCGCGAAGACGGACGAGCTCGGTTCAGGATGACGCCCCGCCGATCCGGTGCGATCGGTGGTGCGTGGCAAGGACGCAGGGAGCGGTCGTATCGAATGAGATACGGGCGCGACCGAGGACGCCGCCACGCGCCGCCGAGCGTGCCGGAGCGGCGATGGCGCTCATTCTGAATCGAGCTCAATGGCTCGCGGGCTCAGGTGACGTCGCGCCGTCGTAGCACCGCCGCGCTTACGGCCACGGAGACGACGAGGTAGGCGGCGAGCACGATCACCGCCTGCGCTGTGTCGACGTACGGCCCCGTGAAGGAGCCCGGCCCGCTGTCCGCGATCCGCTCCCTCGACGCCCCGAGCGCGGTCGCAATCGAGTAGGCGTTCGCGCGCACGAAGATCTGGGCCACCGGCTCGATGGCGTCCACCGAGTCCGCGAGCGCGCTGAGCAGCCCTTCGATCACGAGCGCGTAGAGGATGGCGATCCCGATCGCGAGCGCCGTCCCGCGCGAGAGCACGGCCAGCATCACCCCGACGGTCGCCCAGACGGCGAGGATGAACCAGCCGGCGGCGAGCGCGCGCACGAGCAGCCACGCCGACGGCCAGTCGACGTCGGCGTCCTCGGACAGCGCGATCACGAGGCTTGCGATGGCGCCGCCGGCAAAGACGGTGAGCGTGAAGCAGAGGAGGACGACGCCGAGCGCGAGCAGCTTGCCCGCCAGCACGGCCAGGCGGCCGGGCCGCTGCGTGAAGAGCGTCTTCACGGTGTCCCAGCCGTAGTCGCTGCCGATCGTCAGGACGCCGAGCATGAGCGCGAAGACGCCGCCGAAGACGGGGAAGATCCGGATCACGTTCCCGGCCATGCCCCCGGGCAGGAGGTCCGGGGCAAGCTCGTCGGTGTACGGAAGGACGTAGAGGAAGAAGACCGAGAGCGCGGTGAAGACGCCGAGCAGAATCCAGGTGCTCGTACGCTTGCGCTGAACGATGAGCTCGGCAGCGACGCTCCCCGTCACACCTCATCCTCCTCGCCCTGCGTCAACTCGAGGAACACCTCCTCGAGCGAGGCGCGCTCGGCAACGAGCTCGCTCACGGCGATGCCCGCGCCAACGAGCGCGCGGTTGATCGCAGGCGCTGCGGCCGGGTCGGCGGTGATCCGAAGCCGGCCGTCCACGACCGACACACGCTCGACCTCAGGCATGGCCGCCGTGAGGCGCTCGGCCTCCGCCAGCGGCTCCGCGCGCACGCTCAGGCCGGCCCGGCCGAGCAGCTCGTCGACCGTTCCCTCCCCCACCAGCTGGCCGCTGCGAATCACGCCGACGCGGTCGCAGACCTGCTCCACCTCGGTCATGAGATGGCTCGACAGGAGCACGGTGCGGCGCCCCTGTCCGAGGCGGCGGATGAACTCCCGCATCTCGGCCATGCCCGCCGGATCGAGGCCGTTCGTCGGCTCGTCGAGGATCAGCAGGTCGGGGTCCTTGAGCAGCGCCGCGGCGACGCCGAGCCGCTGCTTCATCCCCTGCGAGTACGTCCCGAAGCGGTCGCCGGCCCGCTTGCCGAGACCGACCTCTTCGAGGGCCGGGGCGATCCGCTCCTCCGGCACGCGGGCGTGACGGGCGAGCACGCGCAGGTTGTCGCGCGCCGAGAGAAAGGGGTACAGGGCCGCGGCCTCGATCATCGCTCCGATCCGCGCCAGCCCCTCGGGCGTGCCGGGCGCGGCGCCGAGCACGACGGCGCTGCCGCGCGTCGGCCGAACGAGGCCGAGGAGCATGCGCAGGGTCGTCGTCTTGCCGGCGCCGTTCGGCCCGAGGAAGCCGTAGACCTCGCCCCGCCTGACGCGGAGCGCGAGCCGGTCGACCGCGAGGATCTCCTCGCCATAGCGCTTGGAGAGATCGCGGGTCTCGATCACGAGCTCGTGCTCGGCCATCCACCCGCCTTCCTACGACTACGGGCGAGGCGTGTCAACCGGCCTTGCAGGTCGAAGTGGCGGACCCGGCACGCGAATCAGGTAGTTAGAGGGCCGTGAAGCTGCTCGTCGCCGCGCTGATCGGCCTGCTGGGCCTCGCCATGGTCGTCTTCGGGATCCTGGCGCTCCGCGACGATCCGCCTCGCTGGATGCTGCGGGTGAAGCGCCCTGGCTGGGTGCTCGTCCTCGGGCTCGTCGCGATCGCGGTCGCGTTCCTGGTGCGGGCGAGCATCTACCACATCGAGGAAGACGTCGAGGAGCAGGTCGGCCGGGACGTCAACTGCGACGAGGTCGGCAGCATGGAGATCGAGGGCGAGAGCCGGACCGTCTACGACTGCGAGGCCGCCGAGGGCGGCGACCAGCTCGGCTGCTTCGCGAACGTCTCGAATACCGTGGTCGACGTCTCGCTGCGGGCCGAGATGCCGGGCGCGCTCGGCCCGGGCACCGTCGACTGCTGAGCGGGCGGCAGGCTCTAGGATGGGCGGCATGAGCGTGACGCCCGAGACGAGGCGGTGGGACGCGCTCGCCGCGAGGCGCACGCGGGCCGAGGTCGGCGACGGGATCGCGTCCGTCCTGGCGCTCCTCGGCAGGCCCGACGTGATCTCCTTCGCCGGCGGCTTCCCCGATCCCGAGACGTTCCCGCGCGAGCGCGTCGCGGTGCTCATCCAGGAGTTCCTCGAGACGGGCGAGGCGAGCGCGTTCCAGTACGCGCCGACCCGCGGTCTCGCGGGGCCGCTGGACGCCCTCGCGAGCCGGCTCGAGACGCTCCAGGGCCGTCGTCCGGCCGACGACGAGCTGCTGATCACGAGCGGCGCGATCGAGGCGCTCGAGCTCGTCGGCAAGGCGTTCCTCGATCCCGGCGACACCGTCGTCGTCGAGGGCCCGACCTACCTCGGCGCGATCCAGGCGTTCCGGAGCTTCGAGGCGGCGCTTGTCGCCGTGCCGATGGACGAGCACGGGCTCGACGTCGACGACCTGGCGCGGCGGCTCGCGGACGGATTGCGCCCGAAGCTCGTCTACAGCATCCCCGATCACCAGAATCCCGCCGGGGTCAGCCTCGCCGCCGAGCGGCGCGAGCCGCTGGTCGAGCTCGCGCGGCGCTACGGGTTCCTGATCTTCGAGGACGTCGCGTACCGGGAGCTCGGCTTCACCGACGAGGCGCTGCCGAGCCTCTGGAGCCTCGCCCCGGACGTCGTCGTGCAGGCGGGCACGACCTCGAAGACGTTCTTCCCCGGCGTGCGGCTCGGCTGGGCCGCCGGGCCGGCCGAGGTGTCCGCGCAGCTCGTCGCGGCCAAGCAGACCACCGATCAGTGCGCCGGCGCGCTCGGCCAAAGGCTGCTCGAGGAGTCGCTCCGCCGCGGCTGGATCGACGAGCAGCTGACATTGTCCCGCGCGCTGTACCGGCGGAAGTGCGAGCGCTCGCTCGCCGCGCTTGCGCGCTCCCTGCCGGAGAGCGCCCGCTGGACCCGCCCTCAGGGCGGCTTCTTCTCCTGGCTGACCCTGCCGGGCGTCGACTCCACCGAGCTCGCGCAGCGGGCGGTGGAACGCGGCGTCGGCATCGTGCCCGGCGTTCTCTTCTTCCCGGACGGGCGCGGCACGGACACCGTGCGGCTGTCCTTCAGCCTCGTCGACGAGGCGCAGATCGACGAGGGCATCGAGCGGCTCGGGGCGCTGCTGTGAACGGCGCGACGCTGCACCGCTGGGAGGACCTGCCGAAGGAGGCCCTGAAGCCGGACCTCTCCCGCCGCTTGATCTCGACCGAGCGGATGATGCTGGCGCACGTGTACCTCGAGCAGGGTTGCATCGTCCCGAAGCACTCGCACGAGAACGAGCAGCTGACCTACATCCTCGAGGGCGTCCTGCGCTTCTGGCTCGGCGAGGACGAGACCGAGGTCGTCGACGTCGCGGCCGGCGAGGTACTGCACATCCCCTCGAACCTCCCGCACAAGGCGGAGGCGCTCGAGACGACGCTCGACGTCGACATCTTCTGCCCGCCCCGGCAGGACTGGCTCACAGGGACGGACGCGTACCTCCGGCGAACGTAGCTACGCGATCGTGAAGCCGGGGTGCGTGGCGAACGCATTGTCGATGACCAGGTTCGCCCGCTGCCGCGCCGCCTCCCGGAGGGCCGTCGTCGTGCGCCTGCCGTCGGCGTAGAACCACCAGAGGTAGAGCGCCCCGTACATCCAGGCGCCGTTGTACTCCCACGTGGAGTCGGCGCCGCTCTTCCCCGCCCCGAACACCGAGCCCGCCGGGAAGTTCGCGTTGTGTGACTTGCCGCCCATGTGCCGCGACTCGTGGACGAACGTCTCTGCCCGGCCGGGGCAGTCCTTGTTGTAGAAGAAGCCGAGGTAGAGCTCGACGCGGTCGTCGACGAAGACGCCCGAGAACGCCGCCGCAATCGCGCTCCCGTCGCCGCACTTGGAGCGGAGGTCGTCGATCTGGTCGCGGACGTAGCGGCGGCCCCAGTGGAGGATGTTGTTCGACCACTGCTCGTTCCAGTAGTCGTCGGCCGAGTAGTTGAGGAGCCAGAGCGCGTTGAGCGTCCGTGCGAGCGGGAGGTCGGTGTTGCACGGATCCTCGTACCCGAAGCCGTCGTCCCAGTACGAGTTGCGGAAGCCGTGCGCGCTCCAGGCCCAGTCGATGAACGCCTGCCAGCAGCTGCGCGGGCCGTAGAGGTTGTCGCCGCTCGTGTCCTTGTTGGGAATCGTGGGGATCGTGCAGGTGGCCATCAGCCGCTCCTCACTCGCCCGCCGGACCTTGGTCGTCCACGTCGTCCTCCGACTCGCGCCGGAACGCGGGCGGCGGCTCGGCCCGCCCCTCCCGCCCGGCCTGGCTGAGATGGCGCTGAGGCCGGCTGACCTGCGGGACGTCGGTGACGTCCACGCGCTTCAGGTCGAGGAGGAAGCGCTCGTTCTCCGGCAGCAGTGACGCCATGCGGTCGCGCACCCGCTTGCTGCTGCCAGCGGCGCCGTAGAGGCTCTGCACCGCCGCGCGCCGGATCGAGAGCGACGGCTGCTTGAGGAACTCCCACAGCGCCTCCTGGGCCTCCCGGTTCTTGTGCTCCCCGGCGAGCTCGCCGACGCCTTCCACGGCGGTCGTGCGCAGAATCGTCTCCTCGGCGACGGTCGAGAAGGAGTGGGGGTCCTTCGACTGCTCTGGGGGAATCGGCGTCTCGACGAGGTTCCGGAGGAACGGCAGGGCGGCCGGGTGCCGGAGCTCGGCGGCGACGTGCACGAGCGCCCACCGCGACGGGTAGTCAGCTTCATCGCAGTCCTTCGACGCGCGGGCGATCTCGATGACGACGGTCTCGGCCTGTCGCCTCAGCTCGCCCAGCGACCTCTGGTACTCGGCCTCGGCGTCGTCGCCGGGCCGGTTCATCGCCGCAATCACGTTGGCGAGCGCGACGCCGGCCGGGCTCTTCGATCCGATCGCGTGCTCCCGACGCCCCACGTTGAGCTCGTCGGACGTCCCCGGCGGCTGTGCCCTCGGCGGCAGGTCGGTCATGCGTCCACCGTCCCCTGTGGGCCAATGGGTGCCGCAGTCAGGAGCCTTCCGGCAAACGACATGTTTCCTCCCGACGCTGCGGCGATTCAAGCACAGTCACGCCCGCGAAGCGAGCTTCGGGCGAACCGTGAGCTACGGGCTCGAGCCGCCGGCGGGCGGCTGCTCGACCCGGGGCGGCGGCGTCGCCGGGCGCGCCTCGTGCTCCTCGGGTCGGTGGCGAAGACCCCAGCGGTGGCGGACGCGGAGCAGCGCCGTGGTCATGATCATGAGCGCGATGAACAAGCCGATCCAGGCCCAGATCGTCTGGAACTCGTTGTCCTTGATCAGCTTGATGAGCACGCACACGGTCAGCGCGACCGACAGGATCGCGGTCACCACCGCGGTCGGCCAGCCGCGCATCGACAGCCTCGGGAACAGGACGGGCAGCAGTTCCCAGACCAGGATCGCTGCGGCGAGAATGGCGCCGTAGAGGCCGTAGTTGGTGCCCTCGTAGCCGGTCCGCCAGCCGCAGATCCGGGGTTCGTCGCTGCTCGTGATCGCGCAGATGCGCTGCCATGGCGCTGCCATCTCGAGCAGGAGCGTGGCGCACAGGACGAGAATCAGCTTCGACCCGAGCGGGCGGTTCCAGAACTTCCGCACGGGCCGGACCCTACGTGGCCAGCGCGAACGCGACGAGGATCGGCACGAGGATCCAGCAGCCCAGGGTCAGCCCGACCGAGACGAGCACGAACGTCCGCGTCGAGTCCTTCGGCGGCTGGCCGCACCAGCCGATCGACTTCCACAGCACCTGGAGCGGGCCGCGCGTCGCGAGCCGGATGCGGCGAGATGCGAGCGCGGCGCCACGGAGGATCACCCACGACGCGGCGAGCGCGAGGAGCATGCCCGCGACGCCGATGGCGGTCGCCCACGCCGTGCTCTCGAGCAAGCCGGTGACGCGTCCGAGCGAGGCTAGAACGGGTAGCGCCGCTCCGCCGAGGAGGAATGCCGGCAGCGCGAGCTCCTTGGTCTCGAGCGCCTCGACCATACGCTCGGAGTCCAGGCGGGCGCGTCGCAGCTCGTAGCGCTCCGGGCTGCCGGGGGCCGCCTGGATCTCGCGCAGGCCGTAGAGATTCCTGAGCTGTCTCGAGAGCTTCCGGATGTACGACACGACGAGGAAGCGCGCCACGAGCCGGACTCCCCAACGGACGAGGCCCTTGAGCGGGCCCGCTCTCCGACCTGCGGTCGTGCCGTGATAGCCGTGCCGGGCCAGGGACTCGAGCGACTCGACCATGTTGCGGTGTGCCTGTGGGAACAGATCGGGGCGGGCGAGAGGACGAGTCCGCGAGATCTCGTGCAGCATCTCGCGCTCCCGCGGGCTCGTCACCTCGATCGAGTCGAGGTACTTCGCGATCTCGGTGTCGTTCCCGGACAGCAGCTTGAGCCGCTCGATGGGATTGTCGACGCCCTCGAGCAGCGCGTCCTGCTCCGCCCGCGCTTCGGTCGCGGACCGCTCGTTCAGGTCTTCCGGGCTGATGCGCCCAAGGTGGACCTCATCGCCCATCCCAGTCGAGTGTAGGTGCCGCGCGAGCGTTATGCTGGCGGCGTCGTTCGGTCTCGGAGGAGGTGACGCCCGATGTCCAAGCCAGACTCGTTTGCGCGCCGCTCCGGCCGTCCAGGCTGGTAGGCGCTCTCTACCTACCAGGAGGTTCTATCCATGCAGCAGCATGGCTCCGCCCGCGTGACGCGGGTGAGTGAGTCCGGGGCGATCGCGGTCGCCGGCGGGCTGTACCAGCCGATCCGGCACACGCTGGATGTGCGCGCCTTTGGCGTCAACGCCTACTTCGCCCGCGCGGCCGGCGACCAACTGATCGAGCCGCACGACGAAACCGGTTCGGGAGCCGGCGGCCACGCCGAGCTCTACGTCGTCATGTCCGGCCGAGCGTTGTTCCGAGCCGACGGCGATGAGATCGACGCGCCCGCCGGCACGCTCGTGTTCGTGCCTGACCCCGCATCGAAGCGCCAAGCGACCGCGTCGGAGAGCGGGACTTCCGTGCTCGTGATCGGCGGTCCGGCCGATCGGGAGCTGCCGGTCTCACCGTTCGAGTTCTGGTTCAGGGCCGAAGAGCCGTACAACGCGGGTGACTACGCGCGGGCGATCGAGATCGTCTCGTCCGGTCTCGAGCTGTGGCCCGAGCATCCAACGATGCTCTACCAGCTCGCTTGCTACCACGCGCTCGCCGGTGACCGCGAGCAGGCGCTAGACCACTTCGAGCGAGCCTGCGCGACGTCGGCGGAGCCGAGGGAGTGGCAGCAAGGGGACCACGATCTCGACGCGATCCGGGACGACGCCCGCTTCGCGGCGGCGATCTCAGCCTAGGCAGCCAGCCGTGCTAGGCCGCGCGCCTCCGACGAGCGCCGCAGCGAGCCGGGCCTCTGCCTCGGCAGAGATGCGTGAGCCTTCGATCTCGACTGCTTCGACGCCTGCCAGCGCCAGCAGGGCCGGGCGGATGGTCGACGCTGTCGTCACCGGCCGGAGGTGGCAGCCGGTGCACATCCCGGTTCATCCGTTGCAGGTGCAGCGTTTCGGTTGGCTCAACCAGAAGGCCCCGTCGCGGGCCGTTGTCCGTCGGCGGACTGCGTCCACGCTGGAATCACGACGACTCGACGCTGCGGCCGAATTCTCGTAGTAGCGCTTCAGGCAGCCGGCTCAGGCGGCGCTAGAAAACGCGCTGCTGCTGGCGGCTGAGCAGTAGCCCGTGACCCCGGCTGTTCGCGCAGAGAAGCGCCAGCCGGCTCGAGAGGCAGCGGAAAGGCCCGTGCCGCCATGCAGTGCCGTAGGCGAGCCGCTGCGGTGAGGGGTCGACCAGGGCATCGCAAGGGGCGATGCGACTGCCGGGGCCACGGCGGCCGACGCGCCCCGCGCCCGCCCCCGTCCAGTAGGCAACCCTCGAGCCCTGCCGGGCGGGGCAGATCGGGGTCAACCGTCCTCTCGATGTGGCAGCGCATCGTCGCTGTGTTGCTGTCGACATAGGCAGCGCAACTGATGTTGCCGCTGGGAGTGACGATGCCCACAGTCGGCGACGCAGCCGTTGCACCGGGGTCTGCCGCCGCCGTAGCCGCTCACGAGTAACGACAAACGACGAGATCGCCAGAGACGACACGAACGGTAGCAGCGTCCTCGGTCTCATCCGAGCGGGGCTTTGACTTCGGCCCCTGATCTCCTTCCTGCCGGCCCCTCGGAGAAACCAAGGCGGATCCGCTGCCTCGGGCGAAGGCGCAATCGCGGACGGAGTGACGGCGGCTACGGAGACGCTGGTCGCGGCCGCACGGGTCCCGTTCAGCTCACGAGCAGGCGCTCGCCGCCGTCTCGGCACTAGATGCAGCCGCCTCATAGCCGTCGGCTGCGTTCTCGTTCTCGGCCAGCGCCTGCGTGGCTGCGAGCGAGGCGTCCGCGCACAGTTCGGCTTGCGCGGTCTCGGCTCGCGCTTGTTCTGCCTCGGCTTTGGCCAGGTCGCGTTCGGCTTGCGCCTGCTCGACTTCGCTTTGCGCCTGGTCAACCGCCGCTTGGGCCTCTGTCACGCTCTGCTCGGCTTCGGCGGCGGCTTCCTCCGCCTCGGCTACGTCCTCGTCGCTGACGACCACGACGCCGGCGATGTCGGAGAGCGCCGCGTCGATGCGCGCACGGGCATCGGCGATGCGACTCTCGGCCTCGGTGGAAGCGGACTCGGCCGCAGCGCTCTGAGCTTCGAGCTGCTGCTCGGTGTCGTTCAAGTCGTCGTTGAGCAAGAGCGCCCAGACGCCGAGGCCGATCGCTGCGGCGATGGCGACGCCGGCGAGGATCATCCAGACCACCGGGCGCTTGCGCGGCGTGCCTTCGCGCTGAGGCGGCAAGTCCGGCGTCCCGGCAGCGGCCTGTTCGGTCGGAGTGGAGTCGGTCGTCATGTTCGTCTCCCGGGTCTAGTTATCGATTGCCCGCATCGCGCCGCACAGCCGCACCTCGGCCGCGATCAGATGGTAGGCGGCTCGGAGCGGGCGCGTGGTCCTGTTCCCCTTGAGGCTCACGACGTGCTCGACTTCGTGGTGGCCGTGCTCGGGCTGCTATTCGCGTTGGTATGGCTGGCGGTGCGGGTGGCGTTCTGGATGGTCGTGATCTTCTTCGGCGTGCTGCTGCTGATCTTTCTCGGCACGTAGCCACCGCCGCCGGCGCCGATGTGCTCGCGGACCGACTCGAGCAGCCCTGGCCGACGAATGTCAAGCTGCTCGCCCTGACGATCGGCGGGCGGGCGATGACCCTGGCCGCGCTCGACGACCGCGGGAACGACAGGAGCGAACATGGATCGGACCTTCGAGTTGCGGTTGCCGAAGCTGGCCGAAGCCAAACACGGCCTCGAGTTCACGGACGATCCGACGAACTGGGCGCAGAGGAGGGCTCGGTCGGCGAGTCGTCTAGTCAACGCGGGCGTCTTGGACGCCGACGCCGGCATCGTCGGCGCGTACGCGAGGGACTACGGACGCCGGCGCCCGCCGCTGTGGCTCTACAAGGGGTAAGCGGTCACTCGTCCCAGCCGGCGTCGACCGTGGGCTTGCGGTTGATGATGTAGCCCTCGCCGCGGGTCAGCCAGTACGTGGAGTCGTCGACCTCGACGGCCCTGCGGCCGGATCCGGGGCGGCCGGACTCCAGGAGTCCAAGGGCGATGAGTTGCGCCGCGGTTTCCAGTCTGTATCCCGAACACGCGATCAACCGCACTCGAGGAGAGCATCGATGACCGCTACCTACACCTTCGACGTCTTTTCCAGCCTCGACGGCTTCGGCGCCGCCGGCGGCAACTGGACCGGCTATTGGGGCAAGCAAGGCCCCGAGCTCCTCGACCACCGCCTCGCCCTGTACGGCGAGGAGCAGCGGATGATCTTCGGAGCCAACACGTATCGGGCGTTCGCACGGATGCTGGCCTCGAGCACCGAGGAGTCCGAGGTACGTGACCCATGGGTCACACGGATGAGGAGCCTGCCGGCAACGGTGGTGTCGACCACACTGGAAGGACCCCTCGACTGGCCGGATGCGAACGTCGTGAGCGGCGATGCCGTCGATGTCGTCGCTCGGCTCAAGGAGGAGTCCGAGGTACCGTTGCGCTCGCACGGCAGCCTGTCGATGAACCGGGCGCTGATGGCCGCCGGCTTGGTCGACCGCGTCCAGGTGACGCTCTTCCCTGTGATCACCGGTCAGACCGGCCTGGACCCGATCTTCCAGGGTGCGGCCGACTTCGACCTCGAGCTGATCGAGCGCCGGACGCTCGACGGCCACACCCAAGGCTCAACTACCGGCCCACCCTGCATGTCTGAGTCCATCCATGCGCCCCACCCACTCGAACATCGCCGTCACGCGGCGGCTCTCCGCCCACGACTGGCGCAAGGCCGAGGACCGGAAAGAGGTCGTGCTGCGCCAGCTCGCCGACGCCGGGATCGCCCAGTGAACCGAATGCTGACCAAAGTGCTGACCACGCCTTGGAACGTCTTCAGATCGGAAAACAAAAACCCCGCCGTAGCGGGGTGTTCTGCGATGGAGCTAGGCGGACTCGAACCGCCGACCTCCTGGGTGCGATCCAGGCGCTCTCCCAACTGAGCTATAGCCCCGGGCGGGGTCGATTGTAGCGCGCCTCAGTTCAGCGGCTTCGACGAGCTTCGCCTGCATCTCCGGATCCCACCCGTTGATGAAGTCGCCGTGCGCGCCGTAGCGGCCCGAGGCCTGCAGCGGGCGGCCGGACTCCGTCGACGGGTAGAGGAGGATGCAGCAGGAGCGTCGGCAGCGCGACCGGATGCGAGCCCGGGCAGCGGCCGCTGACGGAGTAGGCGACGTGCCGCTTGTGGTCCTCGCTGTCGAGATCCTTGCCGTTCCAGCAGTTCGGGAAGGTGACCCGGTAGCTCAGCGACTCGTCCTCGCCGCACGCCGGGCACGACGGCGGAGCGCGGCGTCGCTCCGAGCCCGCCGCAGGCCCAGCCGACGACGCCGAGCGACTGCGGCTTCTTCGCGCGCTGGTCGCCGGCGATCATCTTCAGCCCGGCGGGGAGCGCTCGCACCGGCCCGGAGGTTCGGCGCACGTAGTAGATCGCGGCCACGAGCGGCCGGAGCGGCCGGCGGCCGACGTAGAGCGTCGGCACCCAGTAGGCGGACGAGTCGCCCGCGTCGCCGCAGCTCGTCGCGCCGCCGAGCAGCGTCTCGGGCGTCGTCGCGGCGTCGACGGCCAGGTTGCCGACGTAGGTGTGGTTGTGGGACGCGCCGGGCTTCCCGGCGAGCGCGATCGCGTCGTCGTTGTTGCGGTGGCTGAAGCCGCAGCCGACCACGAAGTAGCGGCCGCCCGGGAAGCGGCCGCGACGACTGGTCGGTCGCCGCGCGCACGGCCACCGCCGGCAGCGCGACGGCGCCTGCGGCAAGGAAGACGCCGACGACGAGTAGCGTTCGTCTCATGCCGAGCCTCGTCGATTCTCGCACAGTGCTCGCCGTCGCCATAGACGCCGCCGGCCGACCGCGAGCTCGCGGAGCGTCGACGAGCCCGACGGGCGCGAGCCTGCGCGTGCTCGCCTGCGGGCTCTGCGGGTCGGACGTGGAGAAGCTGCGGCCCGAGTTCGCCGGCCAGGTTCTCGGCCACGAGGTCGTTGCCGAGACGGACGACGGCCGCCGCGTCGCGCTCGTGCACCACCGCCGGCTGCGGGGCGTGCGACCGGTGCCGGAGCCGGGCACGAGTCGACGTGCGAGTCAGTTCGCCGCGCCGACGATCGTGCCCGGCGGCTTCGCCGCGCGCGTCCGCGAGGCCGAGACCGGTCGACGTGCCGCCCGGCGCTCGACGACGCGCGCGCGACCTACGTCGAGCCCCTGGCCTGCGTGCTGCGCGGCGCCGAGCGCGTGCCGCGCGGCCGCGTGCTCGTCGTCGGCCACGGCTTCGTCGGCAGGCTCTTCGCCGAGGTTCTGCGCCGCCGCGGCGACGACGTCTTCGCCGTGGACGAGCGGCCCGAGCGCGCCGGGCGCGCTCCGGACGGTCCGGTGGACGCTGCGGTCCTCTGCGCACCCGCGGCGCCGCTCGAGCTGGTCGCGCCGGGCGGCAGCGTGCTGGTCTTCGCACCGGCCGGGCGCGATCGATCTCGACGACGTCTACCGCCGCGAGCTGACGCTCGTGGGCTCGCGCTCGGCGACGCCGCGGCACATGCGCGAGGCGGCCGCGCTCCTGCCCGAGCTCGACGTCCCGGAGCCGACGGTGCTGCCGCTCGAGCGGTTTCGACGAAGGCCTCGCGCTCTACCGCGAGCGGCCGCGCGCTCAAGGTCGTCTTCACGCCGTGAAGGCGCTCCGCTTCCACGGCCCCGGCGACCTCCGCCTGGAGGACGTGCCGCGGCCGGAGCCGGCCCGCGGCGACGTCCTCGTGCAGATCGAGGTCGCGCTCACCGACGGCACCGACCTCAAGACGTTTCGCCGCGGCCATCCGCTCCTGCTCGGCGAGCTGCCGAGCCCGTTCGGCCACGAGTTCTGCGGCGTCGACGTCGCGACCGGCCGCCGTGTCGTCGCGGCGAACTCGGCGGCCGGGGACGAGCGCGACGGGCCGCTCGAGCTCCTGAACGGCGCCTACGCCGAGTTCCTGCTCGTGCCGGAGACGATCGCGAGCGTGAACCTGCTCCCGGTTCCCGCGCGGCCTCGCGCCCGAGATCGCGGCGCATGATCGAGCCGCTCGCCTGCTGCCTCCGCGGCGTCGAGCGGGCGGAGGTCGCGAGCGGCGACCGGGTGGCGATCGTCGGCGCCGGCCCGATCGGGCTCATGCTCGCCGCCTGCGTGCGCGACGCCGGCGGCCGCCCGGAGATCGTCGGCGGCCGGCCCGAGCGCCGCGCGCTCGCGCCTCTCTTCGGCGCCGAGCCCGGTGACGGCGAGGAGCGCGACGTCGTGATCGAGGCGGCGGGAACGGAGGACGCGTGGCAGCGCGCGCTCGAGCTCGTCCGTCCCGGAGGCACGGTCGTCTACTTCGGCGGGCGCGAGCGCGGCAGCGAGCTGCGCGTCGACACCTACCGGCTCCACTACGAGGAGCTGACGCTGCGCGGCTCGTTCCACCACGCGCCGCGCAACGTCCGCGCCGCGCTCGCCTTCCTCGCGAGCGGTGCGTATCCGTGGGAGCGGCTGATCACGCACCGCGTCGGGCTGGAGGGCGTCGCCGCGCTCTCTTCGCCGACCCGCCGCGGGACTACCTCAAGGCGGCCGTGTACCCCTAGATTTCCGGCGTGGGGCTCGCACACTGGGACGACGTCGAGAGCAACCGCCGCGCGAAGGGCGAGATGGACGCGACCTGGCAGAGGCTCGGGGCACCGGCCGGGACGAAGGGCGTCGGCGTCAACCGCGTGCGGGTCGCACCGGGCAAGCTGCGACGCCGCCGCACTCGCACGGGGCATCCGAGGAGATCTACTTCGTGCTCGGAGGCGAGGGCCTGGCGTGGCAGGACGACCTGGTCCACGCGGTCCGGCCGGGCGACTGCGTGATCCATCGCGCCGACGAGCTCGAGCACACGTTCGTCGCCGGGCCCGACGGGCTCGACTACCTCGTCTTCGGGACGATCCACCCGACGGAGCTCGGCTGGCTTCCTCGCTCGGGCGCCGTGCGGTTCGGCTGGCCCTGGGTCGAGGGGCGAACGGACGATCCGTGGGACCGCGAGGCGGAGGCGCCGCCGCTCGCCTACGGCGAGCCCGCGCCGAGGCCGCCGAACATCGTCAACGTCGACGAGGTCGAGCTCGAGCGCTGGCAGGGCGCGACCACGGCTCCCCTCGCCACGAAAGAGCGCTCCGACCAGGCGGGCTTCCACTGGGAGCGCCTCGACGCCGGTGCGAGGGGCTCGGTGCCGCACTGCCACTCCGAGGAGGAGGAGGTCTTCGTCATCCTCGAGGGCGAAGGAGTGCTCCAGCTCTGGCCCTCGCCCTGGGGCGCCGGGGCCGAGCGCGAGGATGTGCCGATCCGCCCCGGCCACGTGATCGCTCGGCCACCCGGGACCCGCGTCAGCCACTCGTTCCGCGCCGGCGACGGGGGCATGACGATGCTCATCTACGGGACGCGGAAGCCGAACGACATGGCCTGGTACCCGCGCTCGAACAAGATCGCGTGGCGCGGGCTGGGCGTGATCGGGCGCATCGAGGCGCTCGAGTACGACGACGGCGAGCCGGACGACTAGCCGAACAGCGTCAGCTCGGGCTCGCGCTCGCCGCGCAGCACCTCGAGGTCGACCGCGACGCAGGCGATCCCGCGCGACTCGGCGAGCGTGACCGCCTGCGGCTTGAACCGCTGCGCCGCCAGGATCCCGCGGCACTGCTCCTTGGCCGGGTCGGCCCTGATGAAGCCGAGGTAGCGGGTCAGCTGCTCGACCGCTTCGATCGTCCCGATGCGCTTGATCTCGACGGCGACCCAGCCGTCCTCGCCGTCCCGGCACATGAGGTCGACCGGCCCGATCTCGGTCGCCCACTCGCGCCGCACGAGGCGCAGCTCCTCCTCGAGCCAGTCCGGGCGGTCGGCGAGGGCCTCCTGGAGGTCGCGCTCGACGCCGTCCTTGGCGAGCCCCACCTCCTCGTCGAGCTCGTGCGTGGCGTCGCTCAGGATCTCGACGAGCCTGATCTCGAGCCGGTCCTCGGTCTTGCCGGCCCGCTTGCGGACGACGATCCGATCGGGTGCCTCCTCGATCACGGTCGGCGGCGACATCCAGTTCGCAGGCTTGTAGCCGCCCGGAGTCGGCGTGGACGAGCACCGAGCCGTCCGCCTTCAGCATCAGGAGGCGAACCGCCTCCGGCAGGAACGCGTTCAGGCGGCCGGTGTAGGTGACCTCGCAGCGGGCGACGAGCAGGCGCACCGGCGCACCGTACTGGCCCTTTCGGACATGGCCGGTGCCAGAGACGTGCCAGAGACGCGCCAGAGACGTGCCAGAGACGTGCCAGAGACGTGCCAGAGACCGAGCTCTGACCCCGCCCGTCCGGAAGAGCCGTGTCCGCCACGGGCGTTCCAAGCCTCATCGGCGTTCAAGACGCCGTGCGGACGCGGGGCTAGCGTCGCTCGCGACGTCCACCACTCAAGGAGGCCTCGCGTGCGCAAGACGATCCTGGTTCGCTCCTCGCCGGCTCGCTGCGGCGTTCGCAGTCGGTGGGGCCTCCGGAGGAGCGCAGGGCTTCTCGGGGGCGGCGAGCGGCTCGTACGGCTCATCGGCACCGCGGCCGGCTCGAACTTCGACGTCTACCCGTTCGCGTTCAAGGTCCGCGTCGACACGGACGGGTCCGCCAGCGGGAGCTACCGCTACACGCAGCGGCGGGACGGGGTCGAGCTGAACGTCTCCGGCCCGCTCACGTGCGCGACGATCGCGGGGAACCGCGCCTGGGTCGGCGGCGTGATCGAGGAGACGAACCGCGAGAGCCTCCTCGGCCTCGACATGTGGTTCCAGGTGCAGGACAACGGCGATCGGAGCAGACTCGCAGCCCCGACATGTCGTCGACGGTCGGCGCCGGCGGGCCGGGCGCGGCGCTGGACGTACTGCGTCGACGCACCGCCGGTGATGCTTCCCGTTCTTCGTCTGGCCGCGGGAGCCTCTTCGTTCAGCGGCTAGAGCTAGCGCGGCGTGAGCGGGGCCGGACCAGCAACCGGCCCCGGGCGCCCGCCGACGCAGCTCGCGGTAGCGGGCGGGCGTCGTGCCCGCCCAGCCGCGGAACGAGCCCGCGTGAAGTGGCTCTGGTCGGCGTAGCCCGCCTCGACCGAGATCTGCGCGAGCGTGAGCCCTTCGTCGCCCAGAGCGGCGCGGCCGCCCACTCGAGCCTGAGCGTGCGCGCGTACTCGCCGACGGTGACGCCGTACTCGCTGCCGGAACGAGCGGGCCAGGTGGGCCGGGTGCACGCCCACCTCCGCCGCGAGCCCGGACAGTGAGGCGGCCTGCGGTGCCCGGTCGTGCAGGAGCTCGTGGGCATCGCGGAGCCAGCAGGCGCGGCGCTGCGGCGCCGGCGCGTCGACACGGCTCGCGATGCGCGAGCAGCTGCAGCGCCAGGCCCTCGGCCGCGAGCGGCCAGCTCGCGTCGGGGGCGCTGAAGCTCCGCCGCCAGCTTGCACGCGAGCGTGGTCGCGACCGCCGCCCGCACGTGGTGGAGTCGCAGGGTCGGCGCGGGCGTCGAGAGGTCGCGCGCGCGGATCGCGAGCACCTGCGTCGGGCCGCGTCCGAACCGGCTCCGGTGCGCCGCACCCGGGCGGCAGCGTGGCGAGGCTGTCTCGCTCGAGCGCCCAGTGCGCCCGCGCGAACGTCTTCGCGACCGCGCCGTCGAGCACGACGATGAGGTAGCCGCGCTCGAACTCGACCGGCTCGATCGCGTGATGCGGCGTGAAGGTCATGAGCTGAATCTCGAAGTCCCCACGCCGGCACAGATCGCCCGGCCGCCGTCGCCCACGAGCTCGACCCGAGTCGCCGTCATCGTCTCATTCAGACGGCCGGGCCGACGGACGCGGTTAGCGCTTGCGAACGAGCGTGACGCCGTCGCGGACGGTCAGCTGGACGCAGACGACGCGCTCGTCGGCCGCGAGCTTGTCGTTCAGGGCCGCGATCGCCTTCGAGTGGTCGTCCTCCGGATCGAGCACGCGGCCGCTCCAGAGCGTGTTGTCGATCGCGATCAGGGCCCCCGGGGTGAGCCGCGGCAGCACGGCCTCGTAGTAGTTGTCGTAGTTCGGCTTGTCGGCGTCGATGAAGACGAAGTCGAAGTCGCCCTCGAGCCGCGCGATCGTCTCCAGGGCAGGCCCGAGGTGGACCGTGATCTTGTCCGCGTGCTCGCTCTGCGCGATGAATCGCTCCGCGACCTCGACGTGCGCGGGCTCGATGTCGCAGGTGTCGATGTGCCCGCCCTCGGGCAGCGCTGCCGCCATCGAGAGCGCCGAGTAGCCCGTGAACGTGCCGATCTCGAGCACGCGACGAGCGCCGCTCGCGTGCACGAGGAGCTCGAGCAGCCGCCCCTCGACGGTGCCGGTGAGCATCAGCGGCAGCCGCATCGTGGCGCGGGTCTCCGCCGCGAGCTCCTGGAGCAGCTCCGGCGGCGGGGTCGTGTGGGCCTCGGCGTAGGCCTCGATCCGCTCGTCGATCACGGTCGAAACCTACTGTCTCCGCGCGCTTCTTTGCGGCACGCAGCCAGACCCGGCGGGTGAGCCCGCTGAACGGCCGGATCACGAGCCAGTAGGCGCCGAACCGACGGCGGGCGTCGCGGCTCGTCAGGAACACGCGCGTCTCCGTCGTCAGCCTGCCGTCGACGAAGCGGAGGTCGATCGCCATCTTCGCGTAGCCAGGCTCGTCGAACGCGGCGAAGTCGTCGACGTGCGGGCGCATCCCGCCGCGGGGCTGCCAGGGCTTCCCGACGGAGACGATCGTGTCGTCACCCACCTCGCGGAACCTGTTCGCCTGCAACGCGTTCCAGAGCGGCCCGGTGCCGGGTCGCATCCCGCGCAGCCGCGCGAGGATCCGGACGACCGGAACGTCGTCGAGGCGGACCTCCTTCGCCGCCGCGAGTGCGCCGCTCGGGCGGAGGCGTCGACCGCGACCGAGTGGAACTCGCGGTGATGGAACTCGGGCAGCGCGTCGGCGGCCGTCACGGCCTGCGATCCTCTCACGCGTGCGCCGGCTCGTCGCGATCGTGGCTCTCGGCCTCGTCCTCGCTGCGCCGGCCGCGGCGGGCGTGCGCGTCGTGCCGCCGTTCGAGCTCGAGCGGTACGAGGGCGAGGCCGCCCTCGGTCTCCTCGTCCCCGGTGCCGGCCCGACGGTCACGCGCGAGGCGGCGCTGGCTGCGCTGCTCCGCGGCCGAGTCGAGCACGACCTGCTCGGCGGCGTGCCCGGCGGGCGAGCCGCTGCTGGAGCTCGGGGAGCCCGGCGAGCCGGAGATCCTGGTCTCGCTGCCGCCGCCCGGCCGGAGCGAGAACGACGTGCGCTACCCGATCGCCGTGCTCGGCTGGGACGGGCTCCTCACCTCGAGCTCGACCCGGATCGACGGCCTCGTGTCCGATCGCGGACGTCGCGACCGGCCGGCTGCGCGCGGTCCCGTCGGAGGATCCCGTCGGCGAGCTCGAGCGGCTCGACCGGCGGATCGAGCGAAACGACCGCTGGCGCCTGCCGCTCACGCTTCGCGCTCGGGGCCGTCGTGCTCGCGCTCGCCTTCACTCGACCGCCGCTCGCGATCCGGGCGATCCTGGTCGCGCTCGCGGCGAATCTCTGGCTCGAGCCCGCACTCGCCCTCGCGGCGGGGGTGGCCGCCGCTCGTTCTGCCGCTCGGGCTTGCGTGCACGGCCGTCCTCGTCGCCGTATCTCCTGTCGATGGGCCTCGACGCCGAGACGGTCGCGCTGTCTCCGCTCGGGCCGTCACAGTCGGGCCGCTTCTACGGGATCAACAACCTGCTCGAGACGCTGCTGCTCGTGCCGTCGCTCGTCGGCGCGGCGCCCTCCTGGGGTCGGCCGGTCTCGCTGGTGGCGCTGCTCGCGCTCGTCACGGTCGGCGGCAACCGCTTCGGCGCGGACGGCGGCGGGCTCGTCGTGCTCGCGGTCGGCTACGCCGTGCTCGTGCTGCGCCTCGCGCGGGTTGCGCCTGACGCCGGCTCGCGCCGCAGGCCTCGCCGCGGTCGCCGTCGCTCTCGCCCTCGTCCTCGTCGCGATCGACGCCGCGACGGGCGGCAACAGCCACGTCACGAGCGCCGTCGGCGACGGCCCGGGAGCACTCGCCGGCGACCTCGCCGACCGCGTCGAGCTCTCGGTCCGCCGCACTATCGCCGGCGCGGGCTCGATCGCCGTCGTCATCATCGGGCTCGCCGCTCTCGCCGTGGTCGCGCTCCGGCGACCCCGCTCGCCGGTCACGGACGCCTTCCTCGCCGCGATCGCCGTCTCGCTCCTCCTCAACGACACCCCGTCGGATGTGATCGGCGTGGGCGCGGTCGCGGCCGTCGCGCTCGCGCGCGCGGGGCCTGCTGCCTACGCTCGAACGGCCACCCGGCGTCGCGCGCCGGCGAGTGACGCCGCCCGTTCGACCGCTGGTTAGACTCCGCGAGGATGAGGCGGATCGCCCTGATCGCCCTTCTCGCACTGCTGCTCGTCGGCCTGGCCGCCTGCGGCGGCGAGGAAGAGGTGACGCCGTCACCCGAGACCGTCATCGGGACGTTGCCGGAGGAGACGACGGAGGAAGAGCCGACCTCGACGCTCGAGGGCGACGCCGCCGCGGGCGAGGAGATCTTCGCGGCCAACGGCTGCGGCAGCTGCCACACGCTCGAGGCGGCCGGGACGAGCGGCTCGATCGGCCCGAACCTCGACGAGGCGCAGCCGGACATGGAGCTCGTGGTCGACCGGGTGACGAACGGCGCCGGCGCGATGCCTCGCGTTCGGAGACCAGCTGTCGGAGCAGCAGATCGCCGACGTCGCCGCGTACGTCGTCGAGAGCACGTCCGGCTGAGGCTTCCGGCCGACTTCCCGCGCGCGGTCGAGGCGGTCGCGTGCGATCTCGACCGCACGCTGATCGGCGAGGACGCGCTCCTCTCGCCGCGCACGATCGAGGCGATCGGCCGCGTCCGCGCCCGTGGCATCCCGTTCGTGATCGTGACCGGCCGGATGTTCCGCTCGGTGCGGCCGTATGTCGAGCAGGCGGAGATCCAGGACCCTGTCGTCTGCTACCAGGGCGCGCTCGTCGCCGATCCGGCGAGCGGCGAGGTTCCTCCGGCACGTGCCGATCGAGGTCGAGCTCGCGCGCGAGGCGCTGGTGGCGTTCGAGGACGAGGGCGTGCACGTCAACTGCTACGTCGACGACGACCTGTACGTCGCGGAGCTGAACGCCTACGCCGAGCGCTACGCCGGCTTCCAGAACATCCCGGTGACGGCGGTCGGCCGCCTCTCGACTGGCTCGAGCGCCCGCCGACGAAGCTCGTCGCGGTCGACGACGAGCAGCGCATCGCGGCGCTGGCGGAGCGCTTTCGCGAGCTGCTTCCGCGACCGGCTCTTCGTCGCGACCTCGCTGCCGATCTTCCTCGAGCTCGCCAGCCCCGAGGTGTCGAAGGGCCAACGGCATGGCCTTCGTGGCGGAGCTGCTCGGCTTCGACCCGGCGCGGACGATCGCCTTCGGCGACGGCGAGAACGACGTCGAGCTGCTCGAGTGGGCCGGCTACGGCATCGCGGTCGCCGACGCGCATCCGCGCCTGAAGGCGGTCGCCGACTGGACGTGCCCGGGGCCGAACGAGGCCGGCGTCGCCTCCGTGCTGGAGACGCTTCTAGACTCACGGGCGTGATCGACCTCAAGGCCGCCCGCAACGACCCCGAGACGTATCGGGCGGCGCTCGCGCGCAAGGGCGCGGCCGAGACGTTCGACGCCCTGCTCGCCGCCGACGAGCGCTGGCGCGAGCTCGTGCCCGCGCGTGGACGAGCTGCGCAGCCGGACGAAGCTGAAGGGAAGACCGACGCCGGAGCAGCTCGAGGAGCTGCAGGGCGTGAAGGAGGAGCTGAAGGCCGCCGAGGAGGAGCTGGCGGCGGCCGAGGCCGAGCGCGACCGGCTCGCCCTGCGCGTGCCGAACGTCCCGCACGAGGACACCCCCGACGGGTCCTCGGAGGAGGACGTCGACGAGGTGCGACGGGTCGGCGAGCCGCGCGAGAACGGCGCGCGCGAGCACACCGAGATCGGCCGGTTCGACATGGAGCGGGCGGCGCGGATGTCGGGCGCGCGCTTCGGCTACTGGATCGGCGACACGGCCAGGCTCTCCCTCGCCCTCTACCGCTTCGCGCTCGACCGCCTGGCCGAGAAGGGGTTCATCAGCGTGCTCCCGCCGGTGCTCGTGCGGGAGGACGCGCTGATCGGCACCGGCGCGTTCCCGTCCGACGAGCAGAACGTCTACGAGCTGCCCGCGGACGGCCTCTACCTGGCGGGCACGGCGGAGATCCCGCTCGCGAGCCTGCACGCGGGCGAGATCCTCGAGGCCGGGGAGCTGCCGCTCCGCTACGTCGCCTTCTCGCCGTGCTTCCGCCGCGAGGCCGGGGCCGCAGGCAAGGACACGCGCGGGATGATCCGCGTCCACCAGTTCAACAAGGTCGAGCAGTTCTCGTTCACCGACGCCGGAGACGTCCTGGGACGAGCACGAGTTCCTGCTCGCGAACACGGAGGAGCTCGTGGGCGAGCTCGAGCTGCCCTACCGCGTCGTCGTGCTCCCGGCGGGCGACATCTCGAGTGCGGCGGCGAAGACCTACGACGTCGAGATCTGGTTCCCGAGCCAGGGCCGCTATCGCGAGACCGCGTCCGTCTCCAACACGACCGACTTCCAGGCGCGGCGGCTCGGCATCCGCTACCGCGGCGAGCGCGGGCTCGAGCCGGTGCACACGCTGAACGGCACCGCGGTCGTCGATCGCATGGCGCTCGCGATCCTGGAGAACTTCGGCGGCGAGATCCCGGACGCGCTGCGGCCGTACGGCGCGCCGGACCGCATCTCCAGGTAACAGCCGTTGCAGCGCCGCCCGGGGAAGGACGAGGCCTACGCCCGGTCCCGGGCGAAGCGATCTTCGAGCGGAATCCGCGCCGGCTCGAGCTCCTGCTCGGCGCGGATCACGTGCATGACGGCGTTGATCAGCGCCAGGTGCGTGAACGCCTGCGGGAAGTTGCCGAGGTGGCGCCCGCTGCGGGGGTCGATCTCCTCCGCGTACAGGAGCAGCGGGCTCGCGTAGGAGAGCAGCTTGTCGCACAGGTCGGTGGCGCGCTTCAGCTCACCGATCTCGACGAGCGCCGACACGAGCCAGAACGAGCAGATCGTGAACGAGCCCTCTTCGCCGCTGAGCCCGTCGTCGGTCTGGTCGGTGCGGTAGCGGAGCACGAGGCCGTCGACCGTCAGCTCGTCGGCGATGGCGAAGACCGTCTTCCGGATCCGCTCGTCGGTCGGCGGCAGGAAGCGGACGAGCGGCATCAGCAGCACCGAGGCGTCGAGCGCCGTCGTCTCGTAGTGCTGGCAGAAGACGCCGCGGTCGTCGAGAGCGTTGGCGAGGATGTCCGCCTTGATCTCGTCGGCCGCCGACTGCCAGCGGGCGGCGTACTCGAGGTCGCCGTGGATCTCCGCGAGGCGGGCGCCGCGGTCGGTCGCGGTCCAGCACATCAGCTTCGAGGAGGTGAAGTGGTGCGGCTCGCCGCGCGTCTCCCAGAGGCCGTGGTCGGGCTCGCGCCAGTGCTCGAGCGCGGTCTCGACCTGGCTGACGAGGATCGGCCAGATCCGGTCCGGCAGCTGGTCGCGCGACTTCGTGCGCAGGTAGAAGGCGTCGAGCACCGCGCCCCAGACGTCGTGCTGCGCCTGCTTGTGGGCGGCGTTGCCGATCCGGACCGGCCGCGCGCCGTCGTACCCGGACAGATGGTCGAGCGTCTGCTCGGGCAGCTCGCTCTCGCCGCCGATGCCGTACATGATCTGCAGCCGGCCCTGCTCGGCCTCGGCCAGCTCGGCGATGAAGTAGAAGAAGTCGTTCGCCTCCCAGTCGAACCCGAGCGTGTAGAGCGCCCAGAGCATGAACGTCGCGTCGCGGATCCACGTGTACCGGTAGTCCCAGTTGCGCTCACCGCCCGGCGTCTCGGGCAACGAGGTCGTCGCCGCGGCGACGAGCGCGCCCGTGGGAGCGTAGGAGAGCCCCTTCAGCGTCAGCGCGCTCCGCTGCAGGTGGGCGCGCCAGGGGTGGTCGGGGAACTCGCCGCGGTCGAGCCAGTGCTGCCAGTGGTGAGCGGTCCACACCAGCCGCTCGTACGCGTCCTCGTAGTTCTCGAGCTGAGGCGAGAAGTCCGACCAGGAGAGCGCAACGAAGAGCGTCTCCTTCTCCTTCATCCGCGTTCGCGCGATCGCCCGCGACCCTTCGAAGCCGACGCGCATGTCCGTCATGAGACGCAGCTCGAAATCGATGCCGTCCCCGCGGGCGACGGCAGAGTGGTAGCCCTCGCCGTCGTAGCCCCACCGGGCGCGGACGCGCCCGTAGTCGAAGTACGGCTCGCAGTCGAGGTTCACCTGCACCTCCCCGTTCACGCAGCGCACGAGCCGCAGCAGCACGTGGTCGGCGTCGTAGTCCGTCGGGGAGCGCCGGTACGTTCGGGAGCGCCCCTCCTCGTGGTGCCACGGGCCGATCAGGAGGACGTCGCGGACGATGATCCAGCCGCCCCGCGTCCCCCAGCTCGTCTCGAGCACCATCGTCCCGGGCAGGTACCGGCGGGCGGCGGGTACGGAGATTCCGTCGGGCGCCAGCCGGAACGTGCCGGCGTCGCGATCGAGGATCGCCCCGAAGACGCTCGGGGAGTCGAACCGCGGCAGGCAGAGCCACTCGACGGCGCCGCTCGGCGCCACGAGCGCGCACGTCGCACAGTCGGACAGGAAGCCGTACTCCGCGATGGGAGGAAAGGCGCTCGTCCGCGCGCCGCCGGTGTCGATCCGGCCTGTGCTCGACACGCCGCCAAGCCTATTTGGTGCGCGGCCGAGAACGCTTAGGCACCTCTCAACGAGCTCCCAGGAGATTCTCAGGTTCGAACGACAGTCTCGTGTCGCAACTCCGACACGACGAGGAGACCAGATTGAACGAGCAACCGCACCTGCGACCCATCGGGAGCAGCACCCCTGAACAGCTGACGGTCGAGGCCGCCGTCTTCGAGATCAAGCGCGTCATCGCGGGCCAGGACGAGATGCTCGAGCGCGTGTTCGTCTGCCTCCTGGCGGACGGGCACCTGCTGATCGAGGGCGTTCCCGGGCTCGCGAAGACCCTGACGATCAAGACCGTCGCCGAGGTGCTCGGCGGCACCTTCCAGCGCATCCAGTTCACCCCCGACCTGGTCCCGTCCGACCTCGTCGGCACCCGGATGTACCGGCCCGGCCGGACATCGACCTTCGAGACGGAGCTCGGCCCGGTCTTCTGCAACTTCCTCCTGGCCGACGAGATCAACCGCGCGCCCGCGAAGGTGCAGTCGGCGCTGCTCGAGGTGATGCAGGAGCGCCAGGTGACGATCGGCAAGGAGACGCACGCCGTGCCGTCGCCGTTCCTCGTCATGGCGACGCAGAACCCGATCGAGTCCGAGGGCACGTACGCCCTGCCCGAGGCGCAGATCGACCGGTTCATGCTCAAGGTCGTCGTCGACTACCCGGCGCCTTCGGACGAGCTGACCGTCCTGCACCGCGCGCTCGCCGAGCCCGTCGCCGTCGAGCAGCTGCTCTCGCTCGAGACGCTCGAGTCCCTTCGGCAAGCGACGAAGAACGTCTACGTCGACCCTGCGATCTCGCGCTACGCGCTCGACCTCGCCACCGCGACCCGGCGGCCGGCCGAGGTCGGGCTCGAGGAGCTCGGCGCCTACATCGAGTTCGGCGCAAGCCCGCGCGGGCCGATCAACCTGCTCATCGGCGCCCGGGCGCTGTCGCTTCTCCGCGGCCGGCGCTACGCGCTCCCGCAGGACGTGCGCGAGCTCGCGAAGGACGTGCTCCGGCACCGGCTCGTGCTCGGCTACGAGGCCCTCGCCGAGGGTGTCTCGGCGGATCAGATCCTGGACAAGATCCTCGAGGCCGTGCCGATGCCGCACCTCGAGCTGGGGCGCGAGGAGGTTGCATGACCTCGCTGCATGCGCTCGGGCCTGCTCGCACGCCTGCGCGCCCCGGCCCCGGTGAGATCCCGCAGGCGCTCCTGCGCAAGGTCGACCTGCTGGTACGCCTGCGCATCGAGGGCCTGCTCTCCGGCGACAACCGAGCCTGGTTCCTGGGCGACGGCATGGAGCTGGCACAGGTCCGGCCGTACGTCCTCGGCGACGACGTCCGCCGCATGGACTGGAACGTCACCGCGCGGACCGGCGAGCCGCACGTGCGCGTGTTCGTGCCCGAGCGCGCCGCCGACAGCTGGCTGCTGCTGGACACGTCGCCGTCGATGACGTTCGGCACCGCCGACCGGCGGAAGTGGGACGTCGCCGAGGGCGCGGCGCTCGCAGTCGGCCACATCACGACCCGGCGCGGCAACCGGCTCGGAATCGCCACCTTCGGCGACACGGGACCGCGGACGGCCCCCGCCCGCCAGGGCGCCAAGGCGCTGCTGCCGCTCCTGCACGCGATCAGGCGCGAGCCGGATCTGGAGCCGTCCGGGCCGACCTCCCTCGGCCATGCCCTGAAGCGGCTCGACCGGATCGCCCGCCGCCGCTCGGTCGTCGTCATCGTGTCCGACTTCCGCGGCCCCCGCGACTGGCGCCGCCCGCTTCTGCGGCTGGCAACGAAGCATCAGGTCGTCGCCGTCGAGATCAGCGACCCGCGCGAGCTCGAGCTCGTCGACGTCGGCGACCTCTGGCTCGTCGACCCCGAGTCCGACCGAGCCGTCCGGGTCGACACGCGCGACCGCAAGCTCCGCGCAGAGTTCGGCGAGGAGGCAGCCCGCGAGCGGGCAGAGGTCGCGCAGCAGCTGCGCTCCGCCGGCACGGCCCACGTGGTGCTCTCCACCGCGGGCGACTGGCTGAAGCCGCTCGTGGGAGCCCTCGTCCAGGAGAGGAGGCGGCGATGAGCTTCGCGTGGCCGTTCGCCCTGTGGGGCCTCGTCGTCGTCGGGCTCGTCGCGATCGCCTACCTGATCATGCAGCGCCGCCGGCCGCGCTACGTGGCGCGGTTCACCAACGTCGACCTGCTCGCGAACATCGTGGCGCGCCGGCCGCGCTGGCGCCGGCACGTCCCTCCCGTTCTCACGCTCCTCGCGCTGAGCGCTCTCGTGGTCGGCCTCGCCCGCCCGGAGATGGCCGTTGCGGTGCCGCGCCAGGAGGCGACGGTGATCCTCGCGATGGACAGCTCCGGCTCGATGACGGCGACCGACGTCGCTCCCGACCGCATGGCCGTCGCCCGCGCCGCCGCGAGCTCGTTCGTCGACGGCTTGCCCGAGGACTTCCAGGTCGGCGTCGTCTCGTTCTCCGACCAGGCCGACGTGATCGTCCCGCCGACCGCGGACCGCGAGGAGGCCGTGCGCGCGCTCGAGGAGCTCGAGGCCGACAACGGCACGGCCCTCGGCGATGCGATCGTCCGCTCGGTCGAGCTCGGCGTCCAGAACCTCGAGGAGGACGAGCAGGCGCCCGCCGAGGGCGAGAGTCCCGTCGTCGTCCTCGTCCTCTCGGACGGCGCGAACACGACCGGCGACTTCGAGCCGATCGAGGCCGCGCAGGAGGCCGTCGACGCGAAGGTCCCGGTCTACACGGTCGCCCTCGGTACGGCCGAGGGCACGATCGAGGGCCCGGACGGCTACGGCGGCACGCGCACGATCGCCGTGCCGCCGGACCCCGAGACGCTGTCCCAGGTGGCCGAGATGACGGGCGGCCGCTTCTTCGAGGCAGCAGATTCGGAGGCGCTTCGAAGCGTGTACGACGAGATCGGGTCGCAGGTCGGCGAAGAGACGGAGCAGCGCGAGCTGACGGTCGTCTTCACTGCCGCCGGCGCAGTGCTGCTGCTCCTCGGCGCGGTGCTTTCGTCGCTCTGGTTCTCACGGCTGCCCTAGGCGAGCGCGCGCTCGAGGGCGGCCCGGTCGGGAGGTCCCGCGCGCTGTCGGGCAGCGGTGTGTAGACCGGCACGCCGAGCCGCTCCACGAGGTGCTCGGCGTCACGCTCGTGCCACGGCGCGGTGAGCCCGATCGCCGTCTCGCGCTCGGCCGCGAGCGCCTCGATCTCGCTCGGCACGCCCAGCGGATCGAACAGCAGGACGCGTTCGTCGTCGACGATCGCGTAGGACGAGACGTTCTGGTCCCACGGCTCGCTCGGGCCCCAGGCCGGATGGGGCGCCTGCCAGCGCCACAGCCCGGTCCGCAGCTCACGCACGGCGCGATGCTACTGAATGGGCGCTTCCCGTCGCTCCGGCGAACGGGCTCGAGCTGCGGCCGTGCTGCCTCGGCTCCGGGTTGAGATGCTTGGATCCGGCTATCGGATCGAGGAGGTGGCGATGGAACGGTTCAGCTTCGCTTCCGAGGTGGCGTTCGTGCCTCGCGGGGATCTACTCGATCGCGTGACGGTTGCGCCGCTGACTTCCCCCTTCCAGGAGGGGGCGCTCGTCCAGGCCGCGATCTTCCGATTCGAGCCCGGTGGCCGGCTCCGTCGGCATCCCGCGACCATCCCGCAGATCCTCGCAGTGCTCGAGGGATCAGGAGAAGTGAGCGGGACGGACGGTGTCGACGAGCCGATCGAGGCAGGCGAGGCGGTTTTCTGGCACAGGGGTGAAGAGCACGAGACGAGATCGGCCGGCGGACTGACCGCGCTCATCATCGAGGGCGAGAATCTCGATCGGTTCCGGGAGCGTCCGAAGCCTGGCGCTTGACACGCGCGGCTCGGTGCTGTTCGCGGCGGCAGGAACTAGCTCGGTCCGGCATCATCGGGAACTCTCAGCGACGGAGGTGCGATCGTGGAACGCGCGAGGTTGCTTCGGCTCGGCGGCTACGCCGCAGGAGTGATCCTGATCGCCTTCGGGATCGCGACGATCACGATCGGGATCATCGGGAAGAGCACCGTGGAGGACGAGCTCTCGCAGGAGAACATCGTCGGCTCGCCGGACATGAGCCCGGAAGGGATCGCGCCCGGGATCGAGGAGGCGAACCTGACGGTGGACGCGCCCGACTGCGACGTCGCCGAGGAGCCGATCACGACGGGATCCGAGGCTCGCTGCTTCGGGCAGTACATGCGGATCCACGCGCTCGAGTCCTCCGGCGGGCTCACCTACGCCGAGATGGGACGGTACGTCTCCGCCTCCGATCCAACCGACCCTGCCGGCACGAACGACGAGGAGGCCGCGGCGAAGGATGAGGACGGGCGGCCGGTCTCGAACGCTGCCCGCAATCTCTGGGTGACCGAGACCGCTCTCGCGACCGCGCTCAACATGTCCTACCTGGCGACCGGGGTCGCGATCTTCAGCATCGTCGTCGGGATCGCGCTGATCCTCGCAGGCATCGGCTTCCTGCTGCTCGCATACGCCGTCTTCCGGAAAGCAAGCCCAGAAGCAAAGCCGGCGTAGCCGGCCCAACTCGCAGGGGCGGGCCAACGCGTCGACCGCTGCGCGGTCCACCACTCAACCGGGGGAATCCTGCCGGCGTGTTGCTGGGCGTCAGACGAGCTGCCGAGCAGGCGCGAAATCCGCTTGGATAGAAGGAACGGCGGGGTGCCGGAGCGGTCGAACGGGGCGGTCTTGAAAACCGTTGACGGCGGCAACTCGTCCCGTGGGTTCAAATCCCACCCCCGCCGCTGATTTGCAGGGTTTTTGGACGAAGGGCTTGCAGTTGGATTCGCGCATCGGTAGCCGTTTGCTAATGGCTTGCTAACCGAGGGCCGCTTCTAGCACCTTGTCAGCCGCCCGTGCCGCCTCCTCCTGCATGTCCGGCAGAACGTGCGAGTACGTGTCGAGCGTAATGCTGATAGTCGCGTGTCTAAGTCGCTCGCTCACGACCTTGGGGTGCATCCCATGCCGGAGAAGCTGCGTCGCGTGCGTGTGTCTCAGGTCGTGGAACCTCAGCCCGGAGAAGCCGTGCTTGCGAGCGAAGGCAAGGAAGGCGTCTGTAAGGCCGTCAGGCTCCCACGGGCGCCCCCCCAACGCCCCGATGGTGCGATCTGCGAAAGCAAGATTTTCCGGTATGCCAAGCGGCATCTCACCGGGGAGGGATGACTCCGAAGTTGACCTTCCACGCGCGTGCCCGCGCGCGCGGCGCGACGGCCATCCTCGCGGCTTGTCAGGTACATCGGCGATGCGAAGCGCGAGCGCGGCTACCTGAGGACGAACCCGCGCCGGGAACCTCTGACAGACGCCTTGTCAATCGGCCCGTAGCCAGCGGAGTCCTCACGATAAGGCGTCAGGATCGGAGTCACGAAGTACCGCTTGCCAACCGGGGCTGGAAGCCCATCCAGCCCGACCTTTCGCCAACTCACGTCTACGAGTGCGGCGCCGTACTTCTGTCGGCCGAACCAACTGTCGCTCTGGCCCTTCCTTGACCGATAGACAAGAACCCCCGCCGCGTCCCGGATTTCATAGCCAACCCAAACCAGCTTTTGAATCGGATACCGAACATCCATAACGATCGTCAGTGGTCGATACGGACGCTGCTTGATCGCCGCCACCGCCACTGTCCCGGTGGCGACGCCGGAGGCGACCACGTCGATAGCTGCCGCATGACGGCGGACAGCCGAGGCAACGTCATCCGGGTTCAGTACACACGTCCCGCGATTGAACTCGCCACGGACACGCCGCGGGATCTTCGGAGCAATCACCGCTCCGCCTCCTTGCTCCAGACCAATGACGTTCCACCGCCCCCTGAAAAGCTTGAAGTACATCCAGAGCGGCTGCGATTGCATCACCGGCACGCCCCATTCGGTCGATGCCGCGTATTGCGAGTTGATCGTCGAAACGCAGATCGGATGCGACACGATCTTCCAGGGCCGTGGCTGCGTGAAGCCGGGCTGATACCTAAGGAACGTGGTCGCGGCCTGCCGAATCGCCATGGACTCGGAAGCAGTCGGAGCACGGGCCGCGTCGGCTGCCTGCGCGAACACGAGAGCACCGGACAGGGCGGTCGCCGCAAGGAGGGAGGTGACAAGGAGGCGCTTCAACATGGACTTCCCTTTCGTGCCGGGAGAGGCTCGTACGCGTAGCCGCCGGGCTGATCGCGTGTTTGCCGCAGGATCACCAGCGGCGCTTAGAGCCGTTTCAATGGTGCCGCCTGAACGGGTCGAGCGGAATCCCACGATCGGGTCAACTGGAGCGCGACTGCGGCTCGAACAGGGCTGCGCTGCTCGCCTTCCGAGAGGGACGCGCGCATGCTGCTAACGCGCTTGCTAACGAACTCGTTAGCAGCGGCCACCAGCAGACGGAACGCGTCGAAGCTCAGATGCCTGCCAAGACCGCATGAACAGAGACGACGTGGGACGCACCGGGACAGCCCGGAATGAGGCCGAACGCTCTTGAAAACCGCTGCTCGTGCAAGCGGGCCGTGGGTTCAAATCCCACCCCCGCCGCTGTCGGAGGCTCGCAAACCCGCTCTTCCACTGGGTTGCGAGCCTCCGCTTCACGTCGCCGTTCCGTCCAAGGAAGTCCGCCGTCACGCGGGCTTACTGGGGGACAACTGGCGGACGGGATCAGTGATGGGTGTCGGTGGCGACGGCGGTGGAGCCGAGGTCGTCGGGGTGGCCGGCGGCCAGGCGCGGCCAATGCGAGATCGGCCGGCCGCCTGGACGACCGACGGAGCGGCCGTGCTCATCGGTGCGCATCTGCTCGCTGCGCGTGCCGAGGTACAGCCGCGGCCAGCCCTCCGGGGAGTCCTCCCAGGACTCCTGGCGCCCGTAGACGGTCTGGTCGAGCATCGCGTACGAGCTACCCATCGTCTCGTTGCCCCGGCCGGTGGTCCAGTAGGTCTCGAAGACCTGGTCGCCGTCGCGCAGGTAGCACACGTTCATCCCGAAGTGCCGCCCAGAGATGAGCGCGTCGCGCGAGGTCTCGGGCACCGAGTAGAAAGGCATCTCCCAGCCCAGGAACTCCCGGTAGCGGTCGCTCTCCGGGAACGGTCCCTGGCAGAAGACCGCGAACGTCACGTCGCGCGAGTGCAGGTAGGACAGCTCGCGCACCTGCGCGTTGTCCTTCGTGCAGCCTTCGCACTGACCGGCGGCCGGGACACCGTCGTACCACATCATGTACGACGCGAAGAGCTGCGTACGTCCCTCGAAGGTGTCGATCAGGCGGACCTCGCCGACCGGTCCGACCAGCGGCGTGGTCGGGTCGACCTCGACCATCGGCAGGCGTCGGCGGGCCGCTGCGATCGCGTCCCCCTCGCGCGTGTGTGCCTTCTCCCGGACCCGGAGCGCATCGATCTGCTCCTGCCAGGTCTCGCGCTCGACGATCGTCGGCGTTGCGGTCATGCTGGTCTCCTTCGTTGGGTGTCGGGTGATCTCGGATCTAGACCGTCGGCCCACCGGAAACTCATCGGAGGCGAGCGATGAGCCGGGCCCGGCACTGACTGCGCCCAGACGTGGCGACGTACTGGACTACTCTCTTCGAGACGATGAGTAGCAGCGGCGTGAGCGGCCACAGTCCAGCCACTCCCGAACGAAGCGATTTCATCCGCGAGATCGTTGCCGCCGACGTGCGCGAGGGCAGGGTCTCGGAGGTCGTGACCCGCTTCCCGCCCGAGCCGAACGGATACCTCCACATCGGCCACCCCAAGTCGATCGCGCTCAACTTCGGGATCGCCCAGGAGTTCGGCGGCCGCTGCCACCTGCGCTTCGACGACACCAATCCGATCAAGGAAGAGCAGGAGTACATCGACGCGATCCAGCAGGACATCCGCTGGCTCGGCTTCGACTGGGGCGAGCATCTCTACTACGCCTCCGACTACTTCCAGCAGCTCTACGACTGGGCCGTCCACCTGATCAAGGCCGGCAAGGCCTACGTCGACGACCTCTCCGCTGAGGAGATCCGCGAGCACCGCGGCACGTTCACCGAGCCCGGCAAGAACAGCCCCTGGCGCGACCGTTCGATCGAGGAGAGTCTCGACCTGTTCGAGCGCATGCGCGCGGGCGAGTTTCCGGACGGCGCCCGGGTGCTCAGGGCCAGGATCGACATGGCCTCGCCCAACATCAACCTGCGCGACCCGGTGCTCTACCGGATCCTGCACGCGACCCACCCGCGGACCGGCGACGAGTGGTGCATCTATCCGCTCTACGACTTCGCCCACGGCCAGTCGGACGCGATCGAGGGCGTCACCCACTCCATCTGCACGCTCGAGTTCGAGGATCACCGGCCGCTCTACGACTGGCTGATCGAGAACCTGCCGGTGCCTTCGCGCCCGCACCAGTACGAGTTCGCCCGCCTCAATCTCACGTACACCGTGCTCTCGAAGCGCGTCCTGGGCCGGCTCGTGAGCGAGGGCTCCGTGCGAGGCTGGGACGATCCGCGCATGCCCACCGTCTCGGCCCTGCGCCGGCGCGGCTTCCCGCCCGAGGGTGTGCGCAACTTCCTGGACGCGGTCGGCGTGGGAGGCAAGGGCCACAGCGCCGCAGAGATCGAGATGCTCGAGCACGAGGTCAGGGACGTGCTGAACCGGACGGCGCCGCGACGCTTCGCGGTCCTGCGCCCGCTCAGGCTCGTGATCGAGAACTACCCCGAGGGGCAGGTCGAGGAGATGGAGGCCGTCAACAACCCGGAGGATCCCTCGGCCGGAACGCGCAAGGTGCCGTTCGCGCGCGAGCTCTGGATCGAGCGTGACGACTTCATGGAGAACCCGCCGAGCAAGTTCTTCCGCCTCGCCCCGGGCCGCGAGGTGCGTCTCCGCTACGCCTACTTCGTGACCTGCACCGACGTGGTGAAGGACGCAAGCGGCGAGATCGTCGAGCTCCGCTGCACCTACGATCCGGAGACGCGTGGCGGCGACGCCCCGGACGGGCGCCGGCCCAAGGCGACGCTGCACTGGCTCTCGTGCGAGCACGCCCTGCCCGCCGAGGTCCGTCTCTACGACCGCCTCTTCACCCGCCCCGATCCCGGCGCCGACGGCGACCCCTTCGCCGACATCAACCCCGACTCGGAGACGGTGCTCGAGGAGTGCCAGGTCGAGCCCACGCTCGCGGAGCTGCCGGTCGGTGAGACCGTGCAGTTCGAGCGCCTCGGCTACTTCTGCCCGGATCCCGACTCGACGCCCGGGCAGCTCGTCTTCAACCGCACGCTCGGCCTCAAGGACACCTGGGCCAGGCTCCAGGCGTAGATCAAATCCATCCCCGCCGCTGGCGTCTGCACGCACGTAGACGGTCGTCGGTCCATTACGGTGAGTGAGTGGCGGGCGAGCGCGTTGGAGTCGTCGGCGCAGGCATCCTCGGGCTCGCGGTCGCACGGCGCCTGACGGAGCTCCGGCCCGACGCGGTGGTGACCGTGCTCGAGAAGGAGCACGACGTCGCACTGCATCAGACCGGCCGCAACAGCGGCGTCGTCCACGCGGGCATCTACTACCCGCCCGGGTCGCTGAAGGCGCGGCTGTGCCGGCGCGGCGTCGAGCTGCTGCGTCCCTACTGCGCCGAGCGCGGCATCCCGTACGAGGAGTGCGGGAAGCTCGTCGTCGCGCTCGACGAGTCCGAGCTCGAGCGGCTACGCGAGCTCGAGCGCCGCGGGACGGCGAACGCCGTGCCCGGCCTGCGGTGGGTCGAGGGCGACGAGCTGCGCGAGCTCGAGCCCCACGCCGCCGGCGTCGCGGGCCTGCACTCGCCGACGACCGCGATCACGGACTATCGCGCGGTCGCTCGGTCGTTCGCCGACGACGTGCGCGCCGCCAACGGCGAGATCCTCCTTTCGGCGGCCGTTACGTCGATCCGGTTCGACGGCGGCCGCGCCCGCGTCGACGCCGGCGACCACACCTTCGAGTTCGACCGTCTCGTCATCTGCGCCGGCCTGCAGTCCGACCGCGTCGCCCGCCTCGCCGGCGACGAGCGCGAGCCGGCGATCGTGCCGTTCCGCGGCGAGTACTACCGCCTGACGCCGGAGCGAGAGGGCCTCGTGCGCGGCTTGCTCTACCCCGTCCCGGATCCGGCCTACCCGTTCCTCGGAGTGCACTTCACGCGCCGCGTTCGCGACGGCGTCGACGTCGGCCCGAACGCGGTGCTCGCGTTTGCGCGCGAGGGATACCGGAAGCGCACGGTCCGGCCGCGGGACCTCGCCGAGACGCTCCGCTCGCGCGGCTTCCGCACGCTCGCGCGGTCGCACTGGCGCACCGGCGTCCGCGAGCTGCGCGGCTCGCTGTCGAAGCGCGCGTTCGCCGCCGAGGCGCGGCGGTACGTCCCGGAGGTGACGGCCGCAGACCTCGTCCCGGCGCCCGCCGGCGTCCGTGCGCAGGCGCTCGACGCCGACGGCACGCTCGTGGACGACTTCCGGATCAACACGCTCGGGCCCGTCACCGCCGTCCGGAATGCGCCCTCACCAGGAGCGACCTCGTCGCTCGCGATCGCCGAGCACATCGCCGACGTCGTCTTCGCCCGCTGACGACACTCACCGGCGCGCGTCGGCGTCGCTCTGCTGCCTTTCCTCCTCACGTCGGACGAAGAGGCCCCGCACCGCCTGCTCGACCTGCGACCTCAGCGACCCTGCCGGCCCCTCGGGCGGGCGTGACCACGCGGCGGCGACCTCGGCGCCGAACAGCAGCGCGGACGCGTAGAGATAGAGCGAGTAGAGGAACACGAGCGCAGCGGTCAGCGAGCCGTACACGACGCTGAACTCGGTCGCCTGTGTGTAGATCCAACCGGTCGCGCGGGCGATCGCGACAAGGCAGAGGGCGGTGATGATCGCACCGGCGAGCGCGTCGCGCGTGCGGATTCGACGCGCCGGCACGAAGCGATAGAGGATGAGCACGAGGCCGATCGAGAGCAGGAACGGCAGGCCGAGCACTGCAACCTGCTGCCCGAGCGTCGAGTCCTCGAAATTGGCCCAGTCGGCGAGGCGTGACAGCACGGTGCGGATCGGCTCGCCGAGCACGCTGAACGCGGCGACGGCGAGGACGAGCACTGCCGTTCCCGCCACGAGCACGAGGTCGACGAGCTTGCTCCGAGCCGCCGGCCGCCTCTCGACCTGCATCGCGGTCTCGAGCCCGGTCCGGATCGCCGCCATCATGCCGCTTGCCGACCAGGCGAACACGAGCAGGCTCAAGAACCCGACGGCGCTCGTGGGAGTGGCGATGTCGACGATGGCGTCCTCGACGTCCTGGGCGCCCTCCTCGGAGACGGGGAGCACGTCGACGACGTAGTCGACGAGGTCGTCGCGCACCTCGGTGTCGTTGAGCACGAGCCCGAGCACCGAGACGAGGACGATCGCGAGCGGGGCGAGCGCGAACAGGATCCGGTAGGCGATGCCGGCCGCCTGTTGGGTGAGGCGGTGCTCGAAGTACCCCTGGCCCGCTTCCGGCAGCACCCGCGCGAGGTGGCGTGCGATGGCCAGCGGCCACGTCAACAGGCGGCGGAACATGTGTGGGTTGTACTCGCGTGATCGGTCGGGCGCGATCGCGGCCCTAGCGCGCGAGCGGCGGGTCGAGGATGAGCTCCGCGACGAGCGCCGTCCAGCCGGTCTGGTGCATCGCCCCCAGCCCGGCGCCGTTGTCGCCGTGGAAGTGCTCGAAGAAGAGCAGGTTGTCGCGCCAGGCCGGGTCCTGCTGGAGCTTCTCGACGCCGCCGTAGACCGGTCGCCGCCCGTCCGGGCCGCGCCGCCAGATGGACACCAGCCGGTCGGAGAGATCCTGCGCGATCTCGAGCAGCGTCGCCTGGCGGCCCGAGCCGGTCGGGTACTCGAGCGTGTAGTCGTCGCCGAAGACGCCGTGGAACTGCACGAGCGAGCGGATCAGGAGGTAGTTGACGGGGAACCAGATCGGCCCGCGCCAGTTCGAGTTGCCGCCGTACATCGCGGTCGTCGACTCGGCCGGCTGGTAGTCGATCGTCGCGTCGGGCACGCCGGGGACGGTGTACGGGTTGCCTTCGTAGCGCTTCGAGACCGAGCGCACCCCGTACGGCGAGAGGAACGCGTCCTCGTCGAAGAACGCGCGCAGCGCGAGCCGGAGCTGCTCCGGCCCGAGTACCGAGATCGACGCGGAGCGCTCGTCCGGACGCACGTGCACGCGCCCGACCGTGCTCCGGTCCTCCTGACCCCGGCGCTCACGGGCGCGCGCGAAGCGCTTCCCGAGCCTGGCGGCGTGCTCGAACGTGCGCGGCGAGATGTAGATGGCCGGCAGCAGCGGGATCATCCCCGCAATCGTCTGCACCTTCACGGCGGTCGTAGCACCCGTGTCGCCGACCAGCCGGTCGTAGAAGAACCCGTCCTCGACGTCGTAGAGCCCCTGCTCGTTGAGCGCCCGCACGATCAGCTGGAACTGCTCGAGGAACTTGACCACCATGTCGTCGTAGACGGCGTTCTCCTCGGCGAGCTCGACCGCGATCGCGAGCATCGTCAGCGCGTAGAAGGCCATCCACGCCGTCCCGTCGGCCTGCTCGAGCCTGTGGCCCGGCGGCAGGTGCGACCGGTCGAGCGCGCTGATGTTGTCGAGGCCGAGGAAGCCGCCGCCGAAGACGTTGTTGCCGTCGGGGTCCTGGCGGTTCAGCCACCAGGTGAAGTTGAGCAGGAGCTTCTGGAAGATCCGCTCGAGGAACTCGCGATCGCGCCCACCGCCGATGCGGAAGACGCGCGCCGCCGCCATCGCGTGCACCGGCGGGTTGACGTCGTCGAAGCTCCATTCGTACGAGGGCAGGGCGCCGTTCGGGTGCAGGAACCACTCGCGGAGCAGGACGACGAGTTGGTACCTCGCGAAGGCCGGGTCGACGCGCGCCCAGACGACCGTGTGGAACGCGAGGTCCCACGCCGCGAACCAGGGGTACTCCCAGGGGTCGGGCATCGAGAGCACGTCGAACGAGTCGAGATGGCGCCAGCCCGCGTTCCGCCCGGTCGCGTGACCGGCCGGCGGCGGGGGCTGACCCGGGTCGCCGTCGAGCCACCGGCGCACGTCGTACGGGTACATCTGCTTGCTCCAGATGAGCCCGGCGCAGGCCTGGCGCAGGATCTGCATCGTCTCGGCGTCGGTCCCTGCCGGCGCGAGGTGCGCGTAGAACGCGTCCGTGTCGGACTCCCGGGCGGCAACGGTCTCCTCGAACGCGACGCCTGCCCAGTCCGGCGCCGCCGGGGAGTCGGCGAGACGGAGACGCACCTCCGTCCGGCCGCCCGCCGGCACGGTCAGGCGGTAGCGCAGCGCAGCCTTCGTCCCGACCTCGTCCGGGTTGACGGTGTCGGCGCCCGAGACGACGTGGTCGTTGATCCCGTCCTTCGGATACGCCGTCCCCCCGTCCACGCCGAACACGCGCCTCGTGTTCGTCTCGTTCTCGCAGAAGAGCGGCTGCGCCGCGGCGCCGGCCGGGCCTGCCGCATCGAGCCGGTAGCCGGCGAGCCGGTGCTCTTCGACGCGGAGCCCGGCGCCGTCGCGCACGATCCGGGGCCGCGCCGCATCGTCGTCGCCCCAGCTCCAGGTGTTCCGGAACCAGAGCGTCGGCAGCACGTCGAGCGTCGCCTCCTCCGGGCCGTGGTTCTCGACCGCGATGCGCGCGAGAACCTCCGTCGGCGAGGCCTTCGCGTAGGTGACGTCAACCGACCAGTACCGGTCCTCGGCGAAGGCGCCCGTGTCCAGGAGCTCGAGCTCGGGGTCGTGCAGGCCGCGGCCGTGGTGCACGAGCGCCTCGTAGGGGTACGCGGATTGGGGATAGTGGTAGCGCCACTCGAGCAATGCGTGGCTCGGCAGGGCGTCGAGGTACCACCAGTACTCCTTGGCGTCCTCGCCGTGGTTCCCCTGCGGGCCTGTCAGCCCGAACATCCGCTCCTTCAGGATCGGGTCGCGGCCGTTCCAGAGCGCGAGCGCGAGGCAGAGCTCGTGGCGGACGTCGGAGATGCCGGCCATCCCGTCCTCGTTCCAGCGGTAGGCGCGCGAGCGCGCGTGGTCGTGCGGGAACGAGTTCCAGGCGTCGCCGCTCGCGCTGTAGTCCTCGCGGACGGTGCCCCACGCGCGCTCGCTCAGGTACGGCCCCCACTCGTACCACGGGTTCGCGGCGAAGAGGTCGTCCTCGGCGCGGCCGGTCGCCTGGGCGAGACGGGCATGCTCGGCGGTGGGTGGCGACTCAGCTCCGGCCATCGTCACCCTTGGGCGTCAGCTGGAAGAGGTGCCACTGCCACGGCCCGAGCTCGACGTAGAGACCGTCGCGCAGCTCGTCGCCGTTCCGCTCGAAGCGGGCGTCCGTCGTCGGGTCGGCAAGCTCCCACGAGCGCCCGCGCAGGTCGTCCCACGGGAGCGAGACATGCCCGGTTGCCGCGACGCCACCGAGGTTCGCGACGGCGAGGGCGTGCGGCGCGTCGGCCCGCCAGCCCCAGACCACGAGGTTGTGCCAGGAGTCGTTGCCGGGCCAGCCGGTGCGCTCCCCGAGCTGCCACTCGCCGTCTCGGAACGTCCCTGCGGCGGCCGCCGGCAGAAGGCGGCCGTAGAACCCGCGCAGATCCTCGTCGGCCGGCTCGTCCGGCCTGACGGGCGAGGAAGACGGGGAGGCGGACGCGGCGGCCCTCGAGTTGGCCTTCGTGGACGAGCCGCGGCCCGGCCTGGGTCAAGGTCGTGACGGCCGCGACCCTGGCCTGCTCGGGCGGGAAGGCGGCCGCCGCCCGCGGCTCGTCGTGGTTCTCGAGGAAGCGGACGAGCCGCCGCTGGTAGGCAGGGTCGGCGGTCAGGTGGCCGCGCACCTCCTCCGCGCCGTCGTGAGCGAGGCGGTCGTACAGACGCTTGTCGTAGCAGGCGTCGAAACCCTGCTGCTGGAGCGCCCACTCGAGATCCCAGTACGCCTCGGCGAGGAAGAGGAAGCCGGGATGCGACTCACGGACGGCCGCGATCACGGTCGGCCAGTACTCCTCGGCGGGTCGCGGTCCGACCCGCTCGGCCCACGTCCGTTCGAAGACGTCGCTCATCACGAGCATCGCCATGTCGCAACGCACGCCGTCGCACTGCGCGGCGATCGCCCGCAGCGTCTCGACGACCGCGGTGCGCAGCTCGGGCGAGAACGCGTTCAGCTGGACGACGTCCGGCCAGGCGGGGAAGTACGGGTCGCGTCCGTTCGCGAGGATCCCGCCCGCAGTGCGCACGAACGACGACGGATCGCGTGCGAGGTCCTCCTCGTTGCCGCGCACGAAGTACTCGGGGTGCTCGGCGACCCACGGGTGGTCGGGTGCGACGTGGTTCGGCACGAAGTCGAGGATCAGCCCGAGCCCGCGCTCGGCGAGGGCGGCCCGCGCGGCGGCGAGCCCGTCCGGCCCGCCGAGGTGCGGGTCGACGGAGTAGCCGCGGATGCAATACGGCGAGCCGACGACGTCCTCGGGGCGGTAGTCGGGCAGCGCCTCGCGGAAGGACTCGACGAGACCCTCGTTCTCGAGCGCGATCGCGATTCCCGCCGGGCTGCGCTCCCAGACGCCCATCAGCCAGACCGTGTCGAAGCCGAGCGCCGCGATCGCGTCCCAGTCGCGCGGCGGCACGTCGCCGAGCCCCACCGGCCGACCCTCGCGCTCGCTCAGCTCGCCTAGCCACACCCAGGTGTTGAGCTCGTAGACGAACGGGTCCCGGCGCACCAGGCCCTTCAGCTTAGAGGCGCGGCGCCGACAGTCTGAGTCGCACGAGCGCCAGCGCGGCGATCGCCGTGACGAGCACATCGCTCGCGAGGCACCACTGGCAGATCGCGTCGATCACCCCGAGCTGGATGTAGAGCAGGTAGCCGCTGAAGAGGAACGCCGACAGCGCGAGGGTCGCCTGCAGCTGGCGCGCCCGCTCGCCGCGGACGACGGCTGCGACGAACAGGCCCACGAAGCCCGCAAGCCCGATGGCCGCGACCGGGATCCCGACCAGCTCGGCGTAGGCCGAGCTCTGCACCGTCTCGCACCCGCCGGTCGAGCAGACGAGCGTGCCGCCGGTCTCGCGGACGTAGAGCAGATAGCCGCTGACCGCAGCACCGAGCACGGCGAGGATGGCGCTCGCGAACCGCACGCCGCGCTCGCTCATCGGGCGAGCGCCGCCTTGACGACCGGGACGATGCCCTCGGGGCCGAGCGACGTGAGCTGCAGCGGCGTCAGCTTCCCGCCGGTGCGCCCGACCAGGAAGGAGGGTGTGCCCGTGATGCCGGCCGCGTGCGCGGAGGCGATCGTCCGGTCGACCTCGGCGGTGACGTCGTCGTCGAAGCGCGTCCGGAGGAGCAGCCGGGCGTCGAGCCCGCGAGTCCCCCGTGAGATGTCGCGGACGAGGTCGTCCGTCACCCAGCCGGAGTTTTCGGCGCCCTGCGCCTCGTACAGCCCGTGCACGATGTCCCAGAGGTGGTTCTCGCGGGCGGCGACGATCGCCGTGCGCAAGGCCGTGTCGGAATCGGGGCCGAGGAAGGCCATGCCGCTGAAGACGATCCGCAGCTTCCCCTGCTTGACGAACCGCTCGACGAGCACCGGCAGCGTCCGCTGCGACCACTCCGCGCAGAAGGGGCACTGCAGGTCGGCGAACTCCACAAGCGTCACCGGCGCCTCCGGCGAGCCGAGCGCTCGGCCGCCGTGATGCCGCACTCGAGAGTGACGGCCTGCGCCTCCTCGGCCAGCTGCATGAGCACGTGGGCATCGCCGAGTCGGCGTGTACGGCGATCGACGGCAGTCGCTGACCGTGATCAGCGCAAGCGCGCCGTCCGGAGCGAGTCGGCAGGCCCGACGCGCGAGCCGCGAGCTCGCCGGCGTCGGAGCTATCGACGCCGCAGACGACGCGCGATCGAAGACGGCGGTGTGAGTGGCGGTCAACATTGGTCCTCTCCTTCGGCCAGGGCGGATGCGATGTCGAGCGTCGAGAGGACACCGACCGGCGCAGGCGGGCGGCGCCTGTCGACGACGAGCAGGTGAGTGGTCGCGTGCTCGGTCATCAGCTGGGCCGCCCGCTCCAGCGACTCGCCGGGCGTGACGAGCACGAGTGGGCTCGCCGCCGAACCGCCGGCAGTCTGGTCCGCGAGGTCGCGAACGGTTGCAGCCGCGACGAGGTCGAGGTCGGAGACGATGCTCCACAAGGCCCCGGACTCGCCGCTGCCGGTCGCGACGACGACACAGTGGACCGACTCACGGGCCATCGTGCGGGCGACCTCGGTGAGCAGCGTGTCGCGGTCGCAGGTGATCACGCCGACATGCATCGCATCGCCCACCTGCAGTTCGGCGATGCGTCGTCTTGTGGGTGCGATGGTCATGACGTCAGCGTCGCCGACCGGCAGCCGGCGGGCATCGGCAAGTCGCCCGATTCGGGCTGCGGGGAACTACTGCCGGGCTACCAGGTCTTCTCGCGGCGCTGGAGGTCCGGCCGCTTGATCCGGACCCGCGCGTCGACCGCGACGCAGCGGTCCGGGAACGCGAGCACGGGATTGAGGTCGAGCTCTGCGACAGCCGGCAGGTCGTCTCCGAGCGCGGCGAGCCGGTGGACCACGGCGACGAGCGCGCCCACGTCGGCAGGAGGCGCGCCTCTGAAGCCACGCACGAGCAGGCCCGCCTTGCCGGATGTCACGAGCTCATCGGCGTCGACGTCGGTCAGCGGCGCGATTCCAAGGTTCGCCTGGCCGATGAGCTCGGCGAAGACGCCGCCGGGGCCGAAGGCGACGAGCGTGCCGAAGACCGGGTCCTGCACGAGGCCCGCCAGGAGCTCCGTCCCGCCCCGGAGCATCGGCTGCACGACGACCGGCAGTCCGATCCGCTCGACCGCGGCACGCACCGAGGCCTCGTCTTCCAGATCCAGAGCAACGCCGCCCAGCTCGGTCTTGTGCGCTCCCGGCGCGGCGGACTTCACGACGACCGGGAAGCCCAGTTTGCGAGCGGCGTCGAGCGCGGAGTCCACGTCGTCCGCGACGTGCTCGGGGACGAGCGGCACGCCGTACGCCTCCAGCAGCGCCCGAGCGTCCGCGGGCCCGAGCCAGGAGTCCTCGGAGACCCCAAGCGCCCGCTCGACGACCTCGCTCGCGGTCGAACGTCGCACGTCGGCGAGGACGGGCACCGAGCCGAGCGGTCGGCGCAGCCACGCGGCTCGGTCGGCCGCGCGTCCGAGCGCGCGCGCGGCGGACTCCGGGTAGGCGAAGCCTGCGACGGCGGAGCCGGCGCGAAGCGGCACCGGGATGCCGTTCGCGCTCATGACGACGCCCAGAACAGGCTTGGTGGAGGCGGCGGCTCCCGAGGCGGTCACGACCGCCTCGGCGACCTGCTCAGCCGTCGAGGTCACGGTCGGGACGAACAACACCATGACGGCGTCCACGTAGGGGTCCTCCAGGAGGACCGGCAGCGCCTCCGCGTAGGTCGCGGACGTCGCCGATCCGAGCATGTCGATCGGGTTGGCGACGCTGGCCTCAGCCGGGAGCAGCTCTCGCAGGCGCGCCACCGTCGGGGCGTCGAGCTCGGGCAGGACGAGGCCCGCGGCGTCGCACGCGTCGGCGGCGAGGATGCCCAGACCACCCGCGTTCGTCAGCACGGCAACCCGTCGTCCCGGCGGCTCGGGATGGGTCGAGAGCAGGGTCGCCACGTCGATCAGCTCCTCGAGCGACGCCGCGCGGATGACGCCCGCCTGGCGGAAGAGCGCGTCGACCGCGGCCTCGGAGCCGGCGAGCGCGGCCGTGTGCGAGCTCGCCGCGCGCTGCCCTGTCGCGGTCGTGCCGCTCTTGAGGGCGAGGATCGGCTTGCGTCGCGCCACGCGGCGCGCGAGCCGGCCGAACCGCCGTGGGTTGCCGAACGACTCCATGTAGAGGAGCACGAGGTCCGTTTGCTCGTCGTCCTCCCACCACTCGAGCAGGTCGTTCGAGGAGACGTCCGCCTTGTTGCCGATCGAGACGAAGGCGGAGAGACCGAGGCCGCGCGACTCCGTCGCCTCGAGCACCGCCAGGCCGAGCGCGCCCGACTGCGACGAGAAGCCGATGTTCCCGCTCGGCACCGCACGCGCGGCAAACGTTGCGTTCAGGCGTGGCGAGGCGACGGCGACGCCGAGGCAGTTCGGGCCGATCAGGCGTGCGCCGTGGGAGCGCACCAATGCGAGCAGCCGCTCCTGCCGCTCCACCCCCTCGCCGCCGATCTCGGCGAAGCCTGCGGAGATGACGACGAGCGCCCGCACGCCGTGGCGCAGCGCGTCCTCCGCCGCCGCATGGACATGCTCGCCCGGAACGGAGATGACTGCCAGGTCGACCCTGTCGTCGATCTCGGCGACGGAGCTGTAACCCCGGACCCCTGCGACCGGCTCCCCCTTCCGGTTCACCGGGTAGACAACGCCGCGGAAATCGCCCTCCAACACGTTGCGAAAGAGCTCGCCGCCGATCGTCCCGCGCCGCGAGGAGGCGCCGACGACGGCCACGCTCGCGGGCTCGAAGAACGGGCGCAACGAGGCGCGGACGGCGACGTGGTCGCGCTCCTCGACACTGAGCTCGTAGCGCTCGGTCGGAGCGAGGGCGAACGTCACCTCGACGACGCCCTCTTCCAGCTCGCGCGCGAGCTCGAAGCCGGCGCGCTCGAAGACGCCCAGCATCGCCCGGTTCTGCGCCAACACCTCGGCGACGAACCGCTCGATCCCCACGGCGGCCGCTCGCTCGGCGAGCTGCTCGAGCAGGCGCGTCCCGACGCCGCGGCCCTGGTCGGCGTCCGCGACCGCGAATGCCGCCTCGGCGACTGCGGGATCGCGCAGGCGCACGTAGTTGGCGACGGCGACGACCCGCTCCTCCCCGTTCTCGTCCGAGAGCGTGCCCAGGAGGGCGCCTCGCTCGATCCAGTCGGGCTCGAGCATCGACTCGACCAGCTGCGTCTGGAGGCTCGGCAAGCCGTGAAACCGGAGCCGCAGGCTCTCCTGCGAGAGCGTCCGGAAGAACCCGAGCAGCGCCTCGGCGTCGTCGCGGCCCGGCGGCCGGAGCCGCAGGGTGCCGCCGTCGCGGAGGATGACGTCGACCACGTCGGCCGTGATGCTCATCGGCCCATTGTCGCCGAGGATCTCGCAGCGCGGCGCAGCCGCCCAGGCCTACCGGAGGCCGGGCGGAAGCAGGCCGTAGTCGATCCCGCGCGTGTCGCCGAGCTGGCTCCGGATCCGCAGGAGCAGCTCGGGCAGGCCCGGCGTTCCACGCAGATCGGCGCGAAGCCCGGCCACGATGCAGCCGTCGTCCTGCCAGAAGGGGCAGAGCTCGCCGGGACACGTCTCGGAACGGCCGAGTGCGCTCTCGATGTGACAAACGTGAGGTTCCATGCCACTACCCTCGCCGAGCGCCTCCGCGGCCGAATCAGGCCCGACCCTGCATCGGCTTCCGTAGTTTCTACGGCTCGTCCGGCGTCAGTACGACGGCGGGCGGGCACGTGGCCCGCCCGCCGTCTGAGCCGCGGATGGTGCTAGGTCGCGGCCGACGCCGTCGTGAGCTTCTCCGAGCGCGAGGGCACGACCGCCAGGCCCAGTGCGCCGCCCAGGGTGAGGACGAGGAAGCCGATGCCCGTCAGGAGCAGGGCGATCCCCATCACGATCGAGAAGATGGCGACACGCTCCGCGAAGAAGGCGGTGTTGAGCGCCGTCGTCAGCGCCGTCTCGGTCACCCACAGGTTCCGGAGGCCGTTCTCGACGGGCCTGGCCGTCCGGGCCCTTGGCCGCGAGCGCTTCGTCGCTCGTGTCCTTACCGTCGGGCGTGAGGAAGCGGCCCATCTCGGCATACCGCCTGCCCTCGGTGGACTCCAGCGTGTGGTGCTCCATGACGTCCGCGAACGCCCTCGCGTCCGCGCCCGTCTTGATCGCCTGGCCGGGCTCCAACCGCCCGTCCGTCAGCTCCGCGGCATCGTCGGTAGGCGCGCTGATCGCGTTGCGGGGGATTACGGAGGTTGCTCGCAGCTCGTCTGAGGACGGAGCCGGCGTACCTTAGACCTCGAGGTCGACGCCCTCCTCGACCACGGTGAAGAGATCCGTGACCGGGTTGACGTCGCCGTCGCCGGTCACGATCGCGCGGTAGGTGCCGGTCGGGAGCGGCGGCAGCTCCGCCTGCTGCCACCCCTCGTCTGCAGCCTGCAGCGACGACGACGCGACCTGCGCGCCGGTACCGGCGTCCTGCACCTCGACCGCGAGCGTCGCCCACTCGGACTCGGGCTGCGCTCGGACGGCGATCGGCTCGCCCGTGAGGTACGCGTCTTCGAGATCGAGGCTGATCCCCGAGCCGGGCGCGAAGGCGCGCGACTGGTCGACCCGCTGGCGGCGCATCAGGCCGATGACCTGGTCGAGCGTGAAGTCGGCGTTCTGCAGCGAGGCGTGCTGCTCGCGGACGTAGATCTCGAGATCCTTGTTGCTCAGCTCGATCGGCGTCGCGGAGACGCTCGGGACGGTGCCGTCACCGCCCTGGTCCTCGCCGTCGTACGTGCGGAGGGTGCGGAGCTCGCCGTCCCTCAGCCGCGCCGACTGCGCGGTCGGCTGGAAGACGCCGGCGATCGGCTTGATCGTGTGGCCGCGCTCGCGGTACTCGGCGTCGTTCGAGTGCTCCTCGACGGCGTCCTGGATCGTCCGGTGGAAGGCGAGCGCGTCGGCCGCGCGCCGCTTGTCGAGCCCCGGCACGCCGTCGACCTCGGTGACGCGCGCGAGCTCGCCGCCGCCCGTGTCGATGCAGGGATAGATCGGGAGCAGCTGGTACACGGACGTGAACGAGCGCAGCACGTCGGTCAGGTTCAGGAGCGTGACCGGGCCGAGCTTCTTCTTCATCCCGTTCGCGACGAAGTTGAGGGCGTTCAGCGAGCCGCGGTACGGCGTCCCGAAGCTGATGAAGAAGCGCGTGTCCTTCCAGCCCTCCTCGAGCTCGAGGTACTGGCGGCAGATGACCCCGCCCATCGAGTGGCCGATCAGAATGAGCTTGGCGTCGTCGTTGCCGGACCTCTGCGCGCCAGGCGCTCAGCCAGCCGCGGCTCTCGCGCGCGAGCCTGCGCGCGTGCACGCGGTTGTCTCGGCGCCAGTCGTACGGGAACTCGAAGAAGTTGACGCCCGGCTCGACGTCGAACTCCTTCTTGATCGTCTTCGACGACCTTCCCGTAGCCGTCGATCTTCCAGAGCCCCGGGATGAGGTGGGCGTCGGGGATGACCCGCGGCGCCGTCACGCCGTCGCCGAGGTCGTCGGCGTCGGGATCGTCGCCGTCGAGCTCGAGGCGCTTGATGCTCTTGCCGAGGCTCGCCAGCGCCTGGATCGCCGCGCCGCCCGAGATCGCCCAGACGTCCTTGCCGTCCTTTTGCAGCACGCTGCCCGTGATTCCGGGCAGGAGTACAATCACATCGCTGACGGGCGTTCCGGGCACGGCTGCTCCCAGCTCTTGCTTGGTCTCCATTGAACCGCCGCAGCCGGGTGCGGTCAATGCGTCGGGAGGAACGCGATGGCCGACGAGATCTTTCCGAACGGCGTCAACGGCCTCACCGGCGAGTACCTGCTGCCGCCGCTCTCGCCCGCCGATGTCGCCGCCCGCGCGCGGCAGCCCGGCGAGGACGCCGACGACGCGAAGCGGATCAAGCGCGTGCACACCGGGCGGACCGAGCCGGAGTACCGGCTGCCGTTCGACGTCGACCCGGAGGTGGTCGCCGAGGCCGGCTGGGCGATCGTGGTCAGCGACGACGAGGACGCCGAGGTCCGAGCCGAGCTCGACGCTCTCGTCGAGCACCGTCGGAGCCGGCTCGGCGAGGAGAACGTGAAGGTGCTCGACTACCAGCCCGGCGAGCGCTGGGCGGAGTGGCTCGACCGGCACGGCACCGCACCCGGGAACGTCGATCCGGAGAAGGTCCCGTACTACGTCCTGCTCGCGGGCGACCCGACGCGGATCCCCTTCAGCTTCCAGTACCTGCTCGGGGTCGAGTACGCCGTCGGGCGGCTGAGCTTCGACGACCCCGGCGGGTACGCCGGCTACATCCGCGGGCTCGTCGACTACGAGCTGTCCGCGCCGGCGCGCGACGCGGCGGCGACCTTCTTCGGCACGCGGCACAAGAACGACAAGGCAACGACGCTCTCGGCGGACTCCCTCGTCGTCCCCCTCGCCGACAGCTTCCGTTCCGAAGGGCGCTTCGGCCGCTCCGTGAGCGAGTACCGCGTCGAGCACGTGGTGGGCGAGCCTGCGACGAAGGAGGCGCTGACGCAGATCCTCGCGGGCTCAGGGCCCTCCGGCCGGCCGGCGCTGCTCTTCTCCGCGACGCACGGGATGGGCGGCTGGCCCGCCGGCCATCCCGACCAGACCGCGCGTCACGGCGCCCTGCTCTGCCAGGACTGGCCCGGTGTCGGGCAGGTCTCGCAGAAGCACTACTTCGCGGGGCGGATCTCCCCGCCGATGCCGGCGTCCACGGGCTCGTGGCGTTCTTTTTCGCGTGCTTCGCGGCCGGCACGCCCCGTGAGGACGCGTTCTCGCATGTGCCCGGCGAGGCGCCGCCGCTGCTCGCGCCCGAGCCGTTCGTCGCCGGGCTGCCCAAGGCGCTGCTGTCGCACCCCGAGGGCGGCGCGCTCGCGGTCATCGGCCATGTCGACCAGGCGTGGGGCTACTCCTTCGTCGGTGGCGGGGAGTCGTACCTGCTGCCGTTCCAGAACGCGATCGGCCGGATCCTGCTCGGGCAGCCGGTCGCGCACGCGATGAAGGACTTCAACGAGCGCTACGCCGCGCTCTCGACCAGCCTGAGCGACCTGCTCGAGAAGATCGGCTTCGCCGGCCTCGTCGTCCCAGACACCGAGCTCGCCCGGCTCTGGACGGAGCGCAACGACGCGCAGAACTACGTCGTCCTCGGCGATCCGGCGGCCGCCGTCGAGAGTCGACTAGTAGCCCGCCTGGTCCGCCAGCAGCAGCACCACCAGGATCACGATCACGATCGCCTCCGCGATCGCGAGCGCCCCGACGAACGACGCCGCCCCCTGCCAGCGCCTGAGCCGGCCCTGCTCGTGCTCCGCACGCTCGCTCGCCGCGACGAACTCGCTCTCGAGCTTGTTCATGTCGGACGCGCTCACGTGCTTGGTGACCTCCCGGAGCTCGGCGCCGTCCAGCAGCCGTCCCGCCGCCCGATCCACTTCCCACGCGCGCGCGGCGAGCTGCCACGGCTGGAGGCGGCGGCGCTTCCACGTCAGGTTGTCGTCGACGATGGCGTCGATCAGCAGGTCGTGCGTGAGCTCCCACCAGAGCACGTTCGCCCGTTCGTCGCTGCGAATCAGATAGGCCGCCTCGAGCGCCTCGAGCACGCCCTTCGAGTCGACGTCGGGTGCCTCGGGCCCGGTCACCGTCTGGCACCGGAACCGCTGGGCGGTGATGAGCTCCTTCTCGAACCAGTCGCGAATCGTGACCTCCGGCATGCCCGTCTGCGCCGCGACCTCCTCGACGGTGGAGCCGTAGTAGCTCCTCAGCGCCTTCGGGATGTCCGCATAGGCCTCGACGTCGGCGAGGTCGATCGCGCTGAAGTCGTCCGCCTTCTTCTGCGCGACTGACTTCCAGAGCCGCCGGCACACGACCTGGAGCTGCACCGGCTGCACGAACGGGGCCTCGATCTCGGACACGTCGCTGTCCGGGCGCTGCACCTTCACGAGCGAGAGCCGGCGAACGAGCTCGGCGGCCGCCTCGTCGGTGAATTCGATGCCGTGCTCGCGCGCGGGCCGCTGGATCGCGGCCTTCGCCGCCGTCCGGTCGAGGAAGTCCAGGCGATAGGTGGCGCGCAGGTGCCCCGGCAGGAAACGGACGTACCGCTCGAGCCCGCCCATGTAGTCCTCGCGCATCGAGAAGAGCGCCCAGACGGGCCCGTTGGCCAGGACGGCACCGAGCTCCATGAAGAAGCCGGCCTGCGACTCCCAGTCCGTCGGGTCGATGGTGAGGATCTCCTCGAACTGGTCGAAGACGAGGACGAGGAAGCCGTTGTCGTGGCCGGCTTCGGCCTCCTCGACGACCTCCCCGAGCTCGAGCCCGGCCAGCTCCGACGGCTGCCGCCGCTCGCCGAGCAGGCCGAGCGCCGTGCTGTAGACGTAGCGGTTGTGCACGTCCCCGTTCGGCGGCGGCGGCGTGTTCACCCGCAGCGGCACGGTCGGGCGGAAGTTCCTCTGCTCGAGCAGCGGCCTCAGGCCGGCTCGGATGACGGACGTCTTCCCCGCGCCGGACGGGGCGTGGAGGAGGACGATGCGCTCGGCGACGAGCAGGTCGGCGAGCTCGTGCGTCTCCCGGTCGCGCGCGTACAGCACCTCCCCGGTCCGGAACGCCCGCGGCCCGACGTACGGGATCCCGTCGTGGTTGTCGAGCTCCGTCGTCGCCGTCGTCACGTCTTCAGCCCGGTGCGGGCGCGCAGCTCGTCGAGGAAGCGGCGCGTGTCGCCCCAGTAGATGTTGACCTTGTCGCCGAAGTAGGACTCGAGGTACTCCTGCGCCGCCTCGGGCTCGATCAGCTGGTTCTCCGGGCTGAGCTGGACGCCGACATGGAGGTTCTGGTCGAGGAGGTGGTAGCCGCCGAAGCTCCTGATCGCCTGGAAGATGACGCGGAAGTCCCAGTCGTCGAGACGGAAGCCGGCGAAGAGCAGCGACTTCTCGACGAGCGCGCTCCGCACGACCGCCGGGATGTCCGCCCGGCGCGTGTGCCAGGCCGTGAACCAGCCGAAGTAGTCCTCCTCGGTCAGGACGAGCGACTGCGGATGGTCGAACCGGCCGAACAGGTGATAGACGAGCGGGTGCTCCCGCGTCGGCTCCTCGATCAGGTCCTGCGGGCTGCCGCCGTTCATCCCCGCGTCCCGCCAGCGGAAGACCATCGTCGTCGGCTTGCGCGGCTCCTCCCGGTTGAGCAGCGCGTCCTGCAGGAGGTTCGTCCAGGCGGTGGTGACGTAGACCTTCACCGGCAGCTCCGCCATGACGCGGTACGGATCGCCCGGGTCGTCCTTGCGCAGGCGCCTCCCCACCTCGACGATGGACGGCCCCGGGCGCTGCGGGTCGACCTCCCCGAGCTCCCAGAACGGATCCTCGGGGCCGGTTGCGGCGTCGCGGCGCTTCGTGATCTCCATGGCGAGGTAGTCGAAGAGCTGCGCGCGGACGGTGCCTTCCGCGCTCCGCACCCGCAGGTACTGCGCCACCTGCGCCAGGTCGCCCTGGTTGTGCCGCGCGAGCGGCATCTGCCAGCGCTCGACGAAGCCGCGCGCGATGTCCTGGCGCGAGCCGAGGATCGCGTCGGCGAGCCCGGGGCCGAGCACCGGCGTGAAGTTGCCCGTCCGGATCTGGAGCTTCAGCGTCTCCCAGGTCGCGTCCGCTCGCTGCGCGAACTCGGGCCGGTAGTACGTGCGACCCGTGCGGAGACGCGAGACGAGCACGGGAACCCACCAGTCGTCCCGGTCGGCGATCGCGCGGCGCGCCTCCGCCATCGCCCGATCGACCATGCCGTCCTTGGCAAGAGCCTCGAAGAAGGCAGGCGCGAAGGTATCGGCCGTCGCCATCGCGACGTTGCCCTGCATCCCGACGACGGCCGAAACGCCGGCCGCGGCCAGTCTCGGGCCGAGCGCGCCCAGCTCGCCTTCGTCGTCGCTCCGGCGCTCGTCGCCCGAGCCGGCCGACTGGCAGGAGCACAGCATCGCGACGGTCGGACGCCGCTCGAGACCGAGCAGCCGCTCGACGAGCTTGCGACCGTCGACCGGGTCGGCCTTCCCGTCTGGCCCCTCGAGGTAGACGAGCGGCACGTCCCCGCTCACCGCGCCGTGACAGACGAGGTAGAGGACGTCAACGCCCTTCTCCAACGCCTCCAGGATCGCGGCGAGGGTCGCCTGCCCACGGCCCAGCTTCTGGACCTGGTTGAACGTCGCCAGGGCCTTGGACGCTCGTTCGAGCTCCACTTCCACGTCGACCTCCGCCAGCGTGGCGCCGCGAGCGGCATAGCCACCGATGTCGCTCGGGCCTGCGACGACCGCGAGCGCGCGCAGATCGTGCCGCGCGAGCACCGGGATGGGGCGCCAGTCGGGGCTGCTCAGGTAGCGCGACAGGAGGACGCTGGATAGCGTCGCGATCGGCGCTCCCGGTCGTCGGGTCCCGCAGCGACTCCCAGCGCACGGCGTGGAACTCCGCGGGCGCGTTGAGGTGGAGGCGGACGTGGAGCTTGAGCTCGCTGCTTTCCGTGACCGCCAACGCCTCCTGGTAGAACGGCCCGACGTCGGCCGGCCGTAGCACCATGCTCGTCAGCGCCGCGCCGTACGCCGGCTCGTCGTCCTTCAGCAGCCGGAGCGCCGCCAGGTCGAGTGCGATCGGCTCGTCCGGCTGCTCCCACCGCTCGGTGTTCGTGCCGGGCATGTCGAAGCGGAGGTTCGCGTAGAGGCCGCCGCGACGGCGATCCCAGCGGAGGCCGATCTCGAGGTCGGCGTCAGCAGGCACAAGCGCCACCCGCTCCGGGGCGTGAGAGCGCCGCAGCAACGTTGGCCAGCCCGGACACCGAGCCTCACCCCCTTCTCGTTGCTGATCTGCTCCGACCATGCGGCCTCGTTCGGCGATTGTCAAGACGCGGTGTTGACCCCCTTGGGCGGCTGCGCGATGCTGGTCGGGAGGGAGCCGGAGGACAAGGTGGGCGAGTTCAGCTTCATTCCTCTCGATCGCATCGAGGTCGTACCTGCCGACGTGGGGCCTGTGGTCGCGCTGTTGCGCAACCCGGATCGGCTGAGCAGAGCCGAGGCGCTGGTCTTCGTCCGCGAGGGAGGGCCGGACAATCGCCCGCTCTACTACGTCCTCGGCCCGGATGACTTCCGCGACCTGCTTCGGTCGACGGAGAGCGAGCTCGACGACCTCGACGGCCGGCGCCTCTTCGACCTGCTCGATGCCTACGAGCACGCACGCGCGGCCGTGGTCGAGTCGACCGGCACCGACCCGCAGCGGCGCTGCGTCGTGCTCGACGAAGCAGGTCGGGTCGCGGGCGCGTGGACCGACTTCCGAGCCGACACGGCCACGGCAGCCGAGCCCCCGGCGCCTGAGATGCGGAACGGCGACAGCCCGCCGGCCCCGGCCCCGGCCCCAGCCCCGGCCCCGGCGCCGCCTTCGCCTCCGCCCGCAGCCGCGATGCCCCCGCCGCCTCCCCCGTCCCCCGCGCCGCCGTCGTTCTCCGTCCCGGGATTCCCCGAGGAGGACCGGCGCGGCGACGAGGAGCCCTCGGTCGACCCCTTCTTCCGGCGCACGCCGCACCTGGACGTGCCGGATGCCGAGGCCGGGCCGTTGCTGCTCGGACAGCGGTTCACGGCGAGCGTCTATCTCGACACCGAGGCGGCGCGGCCGGGCGAGAGCGTTCAGGAGGTCGTGATCGACCTGCCAGACGACCTCGAGCTCCTGCACATCGACGTGCTGCTCGCGGGAACTGACCACTTCGCCGTGCAGGGCGAGTCCATGAAGACGCTCTCGCTGCACCGGGACGACGCACGATCCCCGGAGGTCACCTTCGATCTCGAGGTGGTCGGCACCGAGCCGGCCGCCGTCACGCCGTCACTGACCGCGTTCCTGACCTACCTGCACCGCCCGTGCGGCCGCGTCCAGCGAAACGTCGCGTTGCAAGGCGCCGCGGAGCCGGCGGAAGCACCGCCACCGCTGCCCGAGCCGGTCCGGCCCGGGGAGCTCGCGATCGACGCCAACGCGGCGCCGGCCGACCTCTCGGTCGACATCGTCCGGACTCCGGACAACGACGGGCGCCGCTTCCTCGTCACTGTGCGCACGACGCTCGTGGACGACTTCGCGATGACCGAGCCCGAGCCGTGGAACTTCCCCGAGGAGACGGACGCCCTCGTCGCGAAGATGATGGACCAGTTCACGCTCAAGGGCGCGTCGGAGGTCGCGCGGCAGGCGTCGCTGAAGGGGGCGGGCGTGCAGCTCTGGCGAACGGCGCCGAAGTCCTTTCAGGAGCTCTTCTGGCGGCTGCTCGACGAGGGGCAGCCGCTGCGGACGATCTTCATCGCCTCCGAGGAGCCGAACATCCCCTGGGAGCTCATGCGCCCGCAGCGCGACCTTCCGAGCGGCGAGCGCGAGCAGCGAGGGGCGCTCGGCGTCGAGTTCGTCATCGGCCGCTGGGTGCATCCGGGGCACCGGTCGCCGAAGCAGTACGACCCGATCGAGGACAGCTACGTCGTCGCCCCGACGTACCCGGTGCGGCCGTTGAAGACGTCGGCCGCCGAGGCGGAGTGGGTGTGCGAGCGGTTTGCGGGCCTCCAGGTGACGCCCGCCGAGCACGCGCAGCTCGACCAGATGCTGCGGGAGCGGCCTGTCGGCCTGCTCCACATCGTCGCCCACGGAAAGTCCGATCCCGAGGCGCCCCAGACCCTCATGTTCGAGAACGAAGCAGTCTTCAACGCGCTCCAGGTCGCGGGTCTGGACGGGCTTCTGAGCGCGTTCCGCGCCAAGGCCCCGATGGTGTTCCTGAACGCGTGCGAGGTCGGCCGCACGACTCCGTCGCTCGTCGGCGCAGGCGGCTTTGCGAGCGAGTTCGTCTCGGCCGGCGCGCGCTGCGTGGTGGCGCCGCTCTGGAGCGTGAAGGACTCGCTCGCGCACGAGGTCGCGGTCGCCTTCTACACCGCCGCGCTCGAGCAGCCGACGCGGCCGCTGGCGGACATCCTCAGGGACATCCGGGCCAAGTCGTACGCGGAGGGAGGCGGCGAGGACACCTACGCCGCCTACTGCTTCTACGGCGACCCGCTCACCGCCCTCGAGCGCTAGCGCGGGTCAGGCGCCCTTCTCGCCGGCGATGAGGCCGACGACGAGCCCCAGCACCGAGACGGTCAGGCCCCACAGGGCGTCCGAGGACTTCTGCAGGTCGGCCGCCTCGGTGGCGATCGCCGCGCCTGCGAGCACGGCGAGCAGCCCGAGGGCGGCCAGCAGCCGATCGAGACGCAGCGTCTGCTGCTCGGGCGGTCGCGGCGGCGGCGCGTCCTCCGGGCCGCGGCGGCCGTCGTCGATCCCGGAGTCGCGCCTGGTCTCGTAGAAGATGCCCGTCCGCCGGCCTCCTCAGCCCGCCGCGGTGAAGCCGAGCCGTGCACTCCGGCGCAGGAACCGGCGCCAGATCATGGAGTCGCCGATGTCGTCCGGGAGGTCGAGCCGGCTCATCGCCCGCGTGACCGCCGCTCTGGTGTTGGAGCCGAAGTCTCCGTCGACGACGAGGCGCTCGCCGAAGATGTCGTTGAGGATCGCCTGGCAGAGCTTCACGGTCGACTCGGCACTGTTGAACCCGAGCCCGGTGGAGTTGTCGGCGTGGACGTGGTCCTCGTGCGGTGCGTTGTAGAGCCCGTGCAGGACGAAGCAGCTGTTGCTGCGGCAGATGGCCGCGAAGGCCCAGTACCGACGCCGCTTCGCCAGCGACGGAGACTTGTGGTCGCGGTCGAGCGGCGAGATCTTCGCGTTCGCGAACACGAGCCGGTCCCAGTCGCAGGCGCGGCCCTCGCCGTGCTTGCCCGCCTTCGAGACGAACATCCCAGCCGTTGAGATCCGCTGCAGCGGCCCGAACGACTGCGGCACCCGCTCGCGCACCTGCTTCACCGTCGCCTCGAGCGTCGGGACGAAGCTCTCCGCGACGTCGAAGCTCCGCGCCGCGGCGGGCTGGCCGCGCTCGTAGAAGAGCGGGACGCCGAGGACCTTGCTGATCCGCGTGATCCCGGGCGCGCGCCGGTCGTCATCCTCCTCGAGCAGGCTCTGGTCGCCCATCCAGTCGTGCCCGGCGGGGTCGAGCTCCGCCTCCAGCGACGGGTCCTCCGGCGAGTCGTCCGATCCGCGACGATCGTCGTCCGCGGCCTCGACGGTCTCCAGGCCCTCTTCCGCGGTCAGCACCTCGTCGAGGTTGATCTCGATCTCGGTCATGTCGCCTCCTGTCGGCTCGCTCACTGCCGCAGGTACGAGGTCACGAGCATCCTCCTCGACTTGCCCGGAGTCAAGCGCCGCTCACGCTGGTAGAACCGGGGCGTGGCGATGTTCCTCGTCGTGCTGCACCGCTCCGGGCCGCAGTGGGATCCCTCGCGGCCGCTGGAGGAGCAATCCGGCTGGCCCGCACACGCGGCGTTCATGGACGGTCTCGTGAACGACGGCTTCATCGTGCTCGGCGGGCCGCTCTCCGACGAGCACCGAGTCGCGCACGCCGTGGAGGCGGAGTCCGAGGACGAGATCCGCGCGACGCTCGAGCGCGACCCGTGGAGCGAGTCGCATCTGCGGGTCGCGTCGATCGACCTGTGGACGATCCGGCTCGATGCGCGCCGCCGGCAGCGACCGGCATAGGATGGCGCGGAGCCCATGATCATCTGGATCCTCGTCGCCGCCGCCGTCGTCCTCTTCCTCGTGCTCTACGTGCGGGCGCTGATCGACATCTTCCGCAACCGGACCGACCTGACGGTCGCCGCGAAGTCGGCGTGGGCGATCATCCTGCTGATCCTGCCGTTCGTCGGCCTGCTCATCTACACGATGCTCCGGCCGGGGGACTCTCAGATCGCCCGTCGCAGCTGAAGCGCCCCGCCGCGCCGCGGGCGTGAAAGCGTGCGGAAATGCCGGCCCCAAGCCGTCGGGTCGGGCCGGCACCTCCGCGAGTCCTCCGCCATCGAGGGATGGGGGGACCCCTCAGGACTCGGAACAACTGTCGCGAACCGGTGCTCGACTCGTCTAGACCCGTATGGGTCAAAACTGAGAAACGTCAGATCAGCTCGAGCTCGTGCGCCCGCAGCACCGCCTCCAGCCGGCTGTGGACGCCGAGACGACTGGTGAGGCCGCGAATGTGGTTGCGGACGGTCTCGTTCGCGATCCCGAGCTTGTCCGCGATCGTCGGCGTCGACTGACCGAGCGCGAGGTGCCGGAGCACGTCCATCTGCCGTGGCGTCAGGTGCACCGACTCGGTCGGCCGCTCGGGAGCCTGCTCGGCCGGATCGGCGAGGCCGAACACGCCGACGATCGAGCCGTGCTGCAGCAGCGTGGTCGAGCTGATCTCGATCAAGACACGGCGGCCGTCGGCGGTCCGAACGGCGACCTCGGCCTCAGTCGTCTCGACGGTGCCGAGAATCTTGGCGGCGAACTCCTGCCGCGCCTGAGTCACGTACTCGCGCTCGACGATCTGTGTGATCCGCTTGCCGCGCAGGTCCCCGAACTGCGCGATCGCCGCGGCGTTCATCCAGCGGACGACGGCGTTTCGATCGAGGATGTAGGCGGGAACCGTGAGCCGGGAGATCGAGGGGGCAAGGTCGGGCGCGATCCGCCGCAGCTCGTCGATGTTCGCGTCGACCACGGCGGTCGCGAGGCCGGGCTAGCCGGGGTCGAATCGAGGAGGCTGGCGCCGGTCGTACAGCCACGCGAACGCGATTGCGACCGCACCGATGAGAAGCATCGCCCCGAGGAAACCCCAGGCGATGACTGCCCAGCCGATGATCTTGAAGACGATCAGCAGGAGGATCCCGCCGGCGATGACCGCGGCGGTGAAGCCGATCCAGAATCGTGCGCCCATGCGACGATCCAACACCAACGGCGGCCGGAACGCAAACCGGCTAGCCGGACGGCGCGGGCGCCCTCCGCGTGCGCCGCCGCCAGCCGGCAGCGGCGACCGCGCCGAGGAGCAGCGTCGGCACCATCGTCAAGAACCGGTACACGAGCACGGCCGCGACGACGCCCGCGTTGTTCCCTCCGAAGCCGATCAGCGCCGCGGTCAGGCTGAGCTCCACGACGCCGATCCCGCCGGGCGTGATCGGGATGCTGCCGAGGATCCGCGCCAGCGACCAGGCCGCGAACGCCTCCGCCGCACTCACCTCGGCCGACGGGACCTGTAGGGCCCGCAGCGAGACGAGCAGGACCGCGAAGACGCTCAGGCTGCCGACCAGCGTGGCCAGGGTGAGCACGTGCCAGCGGCGCTTGAGCACCCCGACTGCGTCGAGCCGGAAGCGCTCGAAGTTGGGACCGCCCCACAGCACGGGGGGTCGGTGGAAGCGACCCTTGACCCAGCTCACACCGCGCGCCGCGATGTCGCCGATGTCGCCGGCCATGCCGCTGCTGTAGAGGACCAGCACGAGCGCGGCGACCGCGACTCCGAGGATCGCGACGCCGACGAACGCGGCCGTGGCGAGGATCGTCGTGTCCTCCCCGGCCATCGTGAGCAGGAAGAGCGCGACGATCGGGTAGGCCAGATTCGCGAACTGGTTCCACAGGCTCACGAGCGTTACTGACCGCGCGACCTCCTGCGGACTCGAAGCCCTCGCGGCGCAGCATCCCGTAGGCCGTGGCGATCCCGACCGCCGCTCCCCCCGGCACGAGAATCGAGAGCGCGGTCGACGCCTGCGTCATCGCGAGCGCCGGCCAGAACCGCAGGCCCGGCAGGACCGCGAGCCACGGCGGCGCGAAGGTCACGACGTTGACGACCGTGGCCGCAAGCAGCGCCAGGACCCACTCCCAGGACAGCGTCTTCACGACTGCCCAGACGTCGCGATAGTCCGCGATCCTCGGCAGGAAGAAGAGGAAGGTGGCAGCCACCAGCAGGACGGCAGCGACGGCGGCGATATGTCGCTTCGTCACGCGCATGTAGCGATCCTCGCCGTCCGCCCACCTGCGCCGCAAACCGGACGCATCACCGCTTCAGCTCGCGCGCAGCGCTGAGCGCGCCGGCGCCATCCGAGGCGACGTCGACAATCACGCGATGAGCGGGAGGCGAAGCGGTTCGAATTTGCCCGCGGCCGCGCGTAGGCGTTAGCGTCACGACACCGAAGAGGATCGGTGCGCACTTGCCGGAGACCCATGACAGGAGGCACGAATGCTCGTAGCTGACTACACGTTCCTCGACTTCTTCTGGTCGACGCTCGTGTTCTTCCTCTGGATCATGTGGTTCTGGCTCCTCTTCACGATCTGGTTCGACATCTTCCGCCGCGACGACATCTCCGGCGGGGCCAAGGCCCTCTGGCTCATCTTCACGATCGTGCTGCCCTTCCTCGGAGTCTTCATCTATCTGATCACGCAGAACGACGGGATGACGAAGCGGAGCATCGAACGAGCCCGCAAGGAGCGCGGACAGTTCGACGAGTACGTGCGCGAGACGGCCGGCAGCGGCAGCGCTGCGGAGGAGATCGCGCGGGCGAAGGCGCTGCTCGACAGCGGGGCCATCACGCAGCAGGAGTTCGAGACGCTGAAGACCAACGCACTCGCCTAGCCACTCGGACGCGACGCGAAGAGACACGACTATGGCGACCGAGACATCAGTCGTGACGGGACTCGAGCCCCGCTCGTTCTGGGGGCACTTCGAGGCGCTGACGAGGATCCCACGGCCGTCGCGTCAGGAAGAGCCGGTCATCGAGCATGTCCGTGCGTGGGCCGGGCAGCACGGCTTCGAGCTCCAGCAGGACGCCGGACGGAACCTCGTCATCCGCGTCCCGGCCACGGCGGGCCGCGAGGGTGCTCCGGTCGTGACGCTCCAGGGGCATCTCGACATGGTTTGCGAGCGCGATGCCTCGAGCCCGAACGACCCCGCGGAGGGGCGCATCGCGCTCGTCCGCGACGGCGACTGGCTCAAGGCGGACGGGACGACGCTCGGAGCCGACGACGGCGTCGCGATCGCGGCCATGATGGCGCTCGTCGAGGACGAGTCGCTGCCCCACGGCCCGCTCGAGCTGCTGATGACCGTCGCCGAGGAAGTCGGGCTCGAGGGCGCGAACGCGCTCGACCCGGCCCTCGTGAAGGGCTCGATCCTGATCAACCTCGACAGCGAGGAGGATGGCAAGCTCACCGTCGGCTGCGCGGGCAGCACCGACACGTGGTTGCGGGTCAAGCAGCCGCGTGAGGCGGTCGATCCAGGCACAGTGACGCTGTCCGTGACAGCGAGCGGCGGCCTCGGCGGCCATTCGGGCATGAACATCGACGCGGGCCGCTCAAACGCGATCAAGGTGGTCGGGCGCGCACTGCGCGAGGCGTTCGGAACGGCGCCGTTCCGGCTCGCGTCGCTCGACGGCGGCAAGAGCCGGAACGCGATCCCGCGCGACGCGAGTGCGATCTGCGTGGTCGCGGCCGAACCGCGAGGCCGCATTCCGGGAGGCGGTCGCGGCCGCGGGCGAGGCGATCCACGCGGCGCACAACGTCAGCGACCCGGGCGTCACGTTGCTCGTCGAGCCGGCGTCGGCTCGCGACGACGCCTGGGCCGAGGAGGCGACCGGCCTGCTGCTCGACGTCGTCGCGCTCGTCCCGGCGGGTCCGCTGGCGATGAGCCCCTCGGTGCCGGGGTTGGTCGAGACGAGCTCGTCGCTCGGTGAGGCGATCACGGAGGGCGAGGAGTTGACGCTGCACAGCCTGACGCGCTCCTCGAACGACCCGGCGCTGCCGGAGGTGATCGCGGGGCTGGAGGCCGCGGCGAACTTGGCCGGCGGCAAGCTCGAGGTCAAGCACAACTACGGCGGCTGGCAGCCGGACCCGGACTCGGCCGTGCTCGCCGTGGCCCAGCGCGTCTACCGAGAACAGTTCGGTGCCGAGCCGATCGTGACGGGCGTGCACGCGGGCCTGGAGTCGGCGGTGATCGGCGGCAAGGTTCCGGGCCTGGACATGCTTTCGTTCGGCCCGCAGATCGAGTTCCCGCACTCACCGGACGAGCGGGTGAGCATTCCCACGGTCGAGCGCTTCTGGAAGCTGCTCGTCGCCGTCGTCGACGAGCTGTCGGTGTCGGGGAGGTAGGGCGTGCGCGGGCCTCTACCCTGGATCCTCGCGCTCGTCGGCATCGTCGCCGTGATCCTGGTCTCGGCCGCGCTCGGCGACGACGAGAGCGGCGAGACGGTTTCCGCCGGCGAGTGGGCGCAGAACGTCTGCGGCGCGGTCGGCGTCTGGCGCGGCGAGCTCGAGGACATCGTCGACGACGTGCGAGATCCCCCCGCCGAGACCGCAGCGGGCAGCGAAGAACCGCAGTCGGAGACGCCGCAGGGACGAACGGGGTTCATCCGCAAGGGCCTGGAGCGGGCCGTCCAGGCAACGGACACGCTGGTCGAAGGCGTCGACAACGCGGGCATCCCCGACACGTCGGACGGTGAAGAGGCCGCCGAGCGGGTGTCCGACTGGGCCGACTCCGCCCAGGAGGAGCTGGAGGAGTCCGAAGACACGCTCGACGACGAAGCGGAGACCCTCGAGGAGGCGATCGAGCAGCTGACCGACGCGGCGGGAACGATCGCCGCCGTGCTCGCCAGCGGCGCCCAGACGATCGTCGAGATCAGCCGCCTCGACCCTGAGCTCGCAGCCGCGCTGAGCGACTCGAGCACGTGTGAAGAGCTCCGGGAGGAGACCGAGCGATGAGCACCACGGACTGGATCCTCCTCGCGGTCCAGGGCCTCGTGGTCATCGGCTTCATCGCCCTCGGCGTGCGCTCGGGCGGGATCGGCCTCGGGCTCTGGGGCGGCGTCGGCACGCTCGTTCTCGTCTTCGTCTTCGGGCTCGACCCTGGGGAGCCGCCGATCAGCGCCATCCTGATCATCATCGCCGTCATCTCGGCGGCGGCGGCGATGCAGGCCGCGGGCGGCGTCGACTACATGGTCCAGGTCGCCAGCGGGGCGTTGCGCGCCAGGCCGAGGGCCCTCAACTTCGTCGCGCCGTACGTCTCGTACCTGCTCACGATCCTCACCGGCACGAGCAACACCTTCTTCTCGATCATCCCCGTCATCAACGAGGTCGCGTACGCGAACAAGATCCGCCCCGAGCGCGCGCTCGCCGGGTCGACCGTGGCGAATGCCCTCGGGATCACGTCGAGCCCCGTCGCGGCTGCGATGGCCACGCTCCTGCCGCTGGTCGAGATCTACAACTACGACCTGATCGACGTGCTGCTGATCACCATCCCGGCGAGCATCGTCGGCATCTTCGCGATGTCGCTCGTGATGAGCCGCCACGGGAGAGACCTGGACGACGACGCGGAGTACCAGCGCCGATTGGCGTCGGGCGAAGTGCAGCCGCCTGCTCCTCCGGCCGAGATCACGCTGCTGCCCTACGCCAAGCGCAGCGTCGCCATCTTCCTGGCCGGCGTCTTCGCGATCTGCCTGTTCGGGTTCGTCGAGAGCATTCGCCCGACTGTCGCCGCCGAGGGCGGCGGGGTCGAGCCGATGTCGGTGACCCCGCTGATCCAGATGTTCATGCTCACGGCCGCGGCGCTCATCCTCGTCCTCTGCCACGTGAAGGCGGGCGACATCCCGGGCACGCCGATCTTCAGATCGGGGATGATCTCGATGATCGCCCTCTTCGGGATCGCCTGGATGGCGGACACGTTCATCGCGAACAACGAGGACGCGATCGTCCAGGCGCTCGGCGGCCTCGCCGAGCAGTGGCCCTTCATGATCGCCGTTGCCATCTTCCTCGTTGCCGCGCTGACGACGAGCCAGTCGGCGTCGACGCGCACAATGGTCCCGCTGGGGCTCGCGCTCGGGATCGGCGCCGGCTACATGATCGCCATGTGGACCGCCGTGGTCGGCGTGCTCCTCCTTCCCGCCAACGGGACGCAGATCGCGGCGGCCGAGGCCGACACGACGGGGTCGACAACTCTCGGCAAGCGCGTTGTCGACCACTCCTTCCAGTTACCGCTGCAGATCTGCTGGGTCGTCACCGCGCTCGTCGGCATCTTGATCGTCTGGCTCTTCTTCGGAAACCAGACACCGGCGCCGCCGATGCCGACGACCGTCCCGTAGCGTGAGCGTCCGCGGCGCCGCCTTCCTCGGCATCGGCGCCATGGTCGGCGCCGGCATCTTCGCGCTCCTCGGCGAGGCAGGAACGGTCGCCGGGTTCCGCCGTCTGGCTCTCGTTCCTGCTGGCCGGGATCGTCTCCGCGCTGCTCGGCTACACCGTCGTCAAGCTCGGCGTGCGCTATCCCTCGTCGGGCGGGATCATCGCGTACCTGATGGAGGGGTTCGGCAACGGACGCCTCGTGGGCATCGCCTCCTGGCTGGGCTACTTCGCCGCGATCGTGATCGTCTGCTCGATGGTCGCCGTCTCGTTCGGGAGCTACGCGACCTCGCTCTTCGTCGGGGACGATGCGGCGGCGGGCTGGGACAACCTCTTCACGTCCCTGATCGTGGTCTCCATGGCGGCCATCAACCTGGTCGGCTCGCGCATCGTCGATCGGGCCCAGTCGCTGATCGTCGTCGTCCTCCTGGGTGTCTTCGCCGTCTTCATCGCCGTCACCCTCGTGGAGATCGACTTCGATCTGCTCGCGTTCAGCGGCTATCCGCCGCTCAACGACATCATCGCGAGCGTCGCCCTCACCTTCTTCGCCTACCTCGGCTTCAGCGTCATCACCTTCGCGGTCGGCGACCTGCGCGACCCCGCGCGCGAGCTGCCGCGGGCCATGTATCTCGCGCTCGGCGTGACGACGGTGCTGTACGTATTGATCTCGCTCGGCGTGTTCGGCACGCTCGACGGTCCCGGAGGTGATCGGCTACGGCGAGACGGCGATCGCCGAGGCTGCACGGCCGTCGCTCGGGGACGCCGGATTCACGATGATGGCGATCGCCGCTCTGCTCGCGACCGCTTCGTCCGTGAACGCGACCCTCTACGCCTCCGGAGGCTTGACGAAGATGCTCGCGGGGACGGGCCAGTTCCCGCCGTTCTTCGGAACCGGCTCACCGCTCGGGGCGAACGCCGGCATGCTGATCACGGCGGGAATCGTCCTCGTGGTGAGCAACCTCGTCGACCTCTCCGCGATCGCGTCGGTCGGGAGCGCCTGCTCGCTCGTCATCTTCCTGCTCGTCGGCGTGGCCGCATACCGGCGGCGAGCGGACACTGGGCTCGAACGCCGTGATCGTGCTCACGGCCATCGCGGCGACGGCAGTCGTCCTCGCCTTCTTCGCGGTCGACACCCTCCGCAACGCGCCCCAGACGTTCACCGCGATCGTCGTGATCACGCTGCTGGCGGTGGCGCTCGACATGGTCTGGAAGCGGGTGCGCGGCGCACCCACGCTCGACCCCGATGCTACGGCGGTCTAGGTGCCGGAGCACTCGCGTGCGCTACGAACGGCACCCGAGAACGAGCTCCTGCTGTTCCTCGCCGACCTCGGCGCGGCGCTGAGCGCGATCGGCGAGACCGTCGATGCCATCGAGCACCGCCTCACCAGGATCGCCGGCGCCTACGGGCTCCAGGACGCGCGTTTCAGCGTCTTCCCGACCTCGCTCCTCCTGACGCTCGGACGCGGCGAAGCCGCGACGGTCGAGCCGACGAAGCGGCTGTCGGCGACCCCGCGCCTCGACCAGATCGCCGCCGTCCATCGGCTCGCCGAGCAGGCGGAGCGTGGCGCCATCGCTCCCGCCGCCGGGATCGCCCAGCTCGAGGAGATCCGGGCGACGGGCAGCCGCTTCGGGCCGTTGCCGAGCGTGCTCGGCTACACGACGCTGACGATCGGGATCGCGTTGATCCTGCGTCCGGCGGTGCGCGACGTCGCGGCCGCCGCGGTCCTCGGCACGCTCGTGGGCTTGCTGCGACTGCTCGCGCGCGGGCGCCGATCGCTCGAGGTATCTGATGCCCTTCCTCGCCGCCTTCCTCGTCGCCCTGCTGACAGCGCTCGCCGTGAAGCACGACATCACCGACCCCGGCCTGCGCGCGATGATCGCTGCACTCGTCGTCTTCATCCCCGGCGTCGCGCTGACGACCGCGGTCATCGAGCTGACCGAAGGCCAGATGATCTCCGGTTCGAGCCGGCTCGTCTGGGCCACCACCCAGCTCGGCCTGCTCGCCTTCGGCATCGTCGCAGGCGTCAGCGCCGCGGGGATTCCCGCGGATCGCGCGTTCTCCAGCTCCGACGCGCTCCTCGGCAGCTGGGCGCCCTGGCTCGGCGTCCTCGTCTACGCCGTCGGCGTCACGGTCGCCCACTCGACACCGCCCGGCGCGCTGCTCTCGCTGCTCGTCGTGCTCTACGCCGCGTGGACCGGCCAGGTGATCGGCAATGCGTTGTTCGGCGCCTACTCGAGCGGCTTCGTCGGAGCGGTCGTGATGACACTCGCCGCGTACCAGCTTGCCCGGCTCCAGTCGACGATGCCGGTGTACGCGATGTTCCTCCCTGGCTTCTGGCTGCTCGTGCCCGGCTCGCTCGGGCTGATCGGGCTGACGACCTTTCTCGCCTTCCCCGAAACGGCGTCCGGCGCCGATGTCTTCGCCGTGGTCGGAGCGATCGCAGCGGTCGCGCTCGGCGTCCTCTGCGGCGTCGAGTTCCACCGCTGGCTCGTCGGGGCGGAGCGCCGGGCCCACGCCATCACACGACGCGTCCAGCCGCCCGGTGCCTGAGCGCCTCCTTCGTCAGCTCGACAGCCCGCACGATCGCCACGGTCGTCAGGACTGCGCCTCCACCGACGACGAGAATCAGCCCGGGAGCGACAGAGGCGCCAATCGTCCCGCGGGCGTCCAGCCAGTTCTCGAGCGCCGTCCAGCCGATCACGAGCCCTGCGCCGAGCACCCCGATCACGCCCACCCACGACCCGCGCTCGAGCATCCGCAGCCACGGCAGCGCGACCACGGCCATGATCGCGGCCAGCCAGCCGTTGTTGGGCCCCTCCGTCCCGTCGAGTTTCACCGGACCGTCGGCGATCCAGGTCACGAAGACGCCGACGAGGACCGCGGCGACCGCGATCCGGCTCACGAGCCGCCACCAGGCCGCACGGCCGACCGGCGGGTTAGGGTCGCCCATGGCTGACGACGCTACCACTCAGGCGCCGGCGCCCCCGGGGACGCCGGGCCGCCGCGATCGCGGGGCTCGCGCTCGCGGCGATCTTCGTCGGCGTGTACCGGCAGGTGCTCGGGATCACCCAGCGGCCGAGCTGGCCGCCGCCGGCCGACGCCGTGACCTCCGCGGGCGCGCAGGCGGCGACCGAGGAGTTCGCCGAGCGTGACGGCATGCGCCCGCACGATGCGGCGCTTCCGTTCGCCTGGTCGACCGCGGCCTCGATCGAGCCGTTGGTCGAGGGCGTGAACTTCTTCCCGCGGATCTTCGCGGACGTCGAGGCGGCGCAGTCGTCCGTCCACATCCTCATGTTCGGCTGGCGCGAGGGCGAGGTCGGCATGGAGATGGCCGCCCTCCTCCGCCGCAAGCTGGACGAGGGCGTCGAGGTCCGGGTGATCGTCGACAGCTTCGGCTCGCGGCCGTACAAGGAGGCGCGCGAGATGTTCGAGGGGCTCGCCGCCTCGGGCGCCCAGATCGTCGTCAACGACCTCTTCCCGCTCGACCGCGATGGCCTCTTCCCCGACGACCAGGGGATCGACTGGCGCCAGGACGAGGTCGGCCGCGCCGACCATCGCAAGCTCTACGTGATCGACGGCGCCGTCGCGTGGACCGGCGGCGCGGGCATCGAGGACCACTTCCGGGACGGTGGCTTCCACGACGTCATGGTGCGCGTGACCGGCGGGGTCGTCCGACAGGCGCAGGCCGCATTCCTGACGAGCTTCCGCGGGCACGGTGGCCCGCTCGAGGCCGACCTCTCCGCGTACTTCCCCGAGCCCGCCGACGAGGGCTCGACGCCGATCGTGCTCGCGCAGGTGATCCCCGGCGGCCATGTCGCAGCCTCCCAGGCGATCCGCGAGCAGATCGACGGTGCGCGCCGGCGGCTCGACGTGATGAACCCGTACGTCACGGACTCCGACATGATCGGCCGAATCCTCGCGGCGGCGAGGCGCGGTGTCGCGGTGCGGCTCGTCGTCTCCCAGACGTCGAACAACGCGCAGGCAACGGCCGCCCTGAAGCACCACTACGGCGAACTCGCCGAGGCGGGAGTCGAGCTCTGGGAGCTTCCCGGCACGGTCGTCCACGCCAAGGTGGTGGTCGCGGACGACGTCGTCAGCTTCGGCACCGTCAACCTCGACGCCTGGGCGCTCTACCGCAACTCCGAGATCATGCTGCTCGCGCAGAGCGCCGAGGCGGCCGAGCTGATCGAGGAGCGGCTGTTCGAGCCGGACATCGCGCGCTCCCAGCGCGGCGTGCCGCTGACGGGGGCGGGAGAGCGGTTCAAGAGCTGGCTCTGGAGCACGCTGGAGTCGGTCCTGTGAACGGCTCACCGAGCCGCGCGGCCCCGGCGGCCATGCTCGTGCTCCTCACGCTCGCCGCCGGGCAGTTCTTGATGACGCTGGACAGCTCGGTGATGAACGTCTCGATCGCGACGGTGGCGAAGGATGTCGGCACGACGGTGACCGGCATCCAGGGTGCGATCACGGCGTACACGCTGGTGATGGCGGCGCTGATGATCACGGGGGCCAAGATCGGGGCGATCATCGGTCGCAAGCGGGCCTTCGCAATCGGCTGCGTGATCTACGGCTGCGGGTCGTTCACGACGTCGATCGCGCAGAGCCTGCCGGTGCTGCTCTTCGGCTGGTCGTTCCTCGAGGGAGTCGGCGCAGCGCTGATCCTGCCGGCCATCGTCGCCCTCGTCGCGGGAAACTTTCCGGCGGAGCGGCGGCCGGCGGCCTACGGGCTCGTCGCAGCCGCCGGAGCGGTGGCGGTCGCGGTCGGCCCGCTCATCGGCGGCTTCTGCACGACCTACTTCTCGTGGAGGTGGGTCTTCGCCGGCGAAGTCGTGCTCGTAATCGCGATCCTCATCCTCGGCAGGCGGATCGCGGACGCGCCTGTCGAGGAGCGGCCGCAGCTCGACATCGTGGGCGCCGTGCTGTCGGCGCTCGGGCTCGGGCTGCTCGTCTTCGGCGTGCTCCGCTCGGGCGAGTGGGGTTGGATCCAACCCAAGGGCGACGGCCCATCGTGGGCGGGCCTGTCACCGACGGTCTGGTTGGTGCTCGCGGGTCTCTTCGTCATCTGGCTCTTCTTCCGCTGGCAGGCTCGACGGGAGTCGCGCGGCGAGGAGCCGCTCGTGCGCACGGCGATGCTGAGCAACAGGCAGCTCACCGGCGGCCTGACGATGTTCTTCTTCCAGTACCTGGTGCAGGCGGGGTTCTTCTTCGTCGTGCCGCTCTTCCTCTCGGTCGCTCTCGGACTGTCGGCCATCGACACCGGCGTGCGGCTCCTCCCGCTCTCGCTGACGCTCCTCGCCGCCGCCATCGGCATCCCCCGCTTCCTGCCGCACCTTTCGCCGCGCCTGGTCGTTCGCTCCGGGCTGCTGTCCCTGCTGGCGGGAACTGTTGTTCTCCTCGGCGGACTCGATGCCGATGCCGGGCCGGAGGTCGTCTTCGTGCCGATGCTGCTCGTCGGCCTCGGCATCGGCGCGCTCGCCTCGCAGCTCGGCGCCGTCACGGTGTCGGCGGTGCCCGACGACGAGAGCCCCGAAGTCGGCGGCGTCCAGAACACGATGACGAACCTCGGCGCCTCGCTCGGCACCGCGCTGGCCGGCTCGCTGCTGATCGCGACGCTGACATCGTCGTTCCTGACCAACGTGCAGCAGAACCCCGACATCCCCGCCAGCGCGAAGGAACAGGCGCAGGTCGAGCTCGCCGGAGGAGTCGCCTTCGTCTCCGACGCCGACCTCGAGGCCGCGCTCGACGACGCAGGCGTAGCATCGGCGACGACTGAAGAGGCCCTCGAGGCGAACGCCGACGCCCGCCTCGACGGCCTGCGCTCCGCCCTCGCGATCCTCGCCGTCCTTGCCATCGTCGCCCTCTTCTTCGCTCAGAGCATCCCCACGAGGCCCATAGGCGCCGAGGAGAGAAAGGAGTAGCCATGTGTCGCTGGCTCGCCTACTCAGGCACTGCAATCCGGCTCGAAGAGCTGCTGGTCAAGCGTGACCGCTCGCTGATCGACCAGAGCCTGCACGCTCGGCAGGGCGCCACGACCACGAACGGCGACGGGTTCGGGGTCGGCTGGTACGACGACGGCGAGGAGCCGAGGCTGTACCGCAGCACGCACCCGGCCTGGAACGACCGAAATCTGCGTGAGCTCGCCGCCGGGGTCTCCTCGCCGCTCTTCTTCGCGCACATTCGCGCCTCGACGGGGACTGCGATCCAGGAGACCAACACGCATCCGTTCCGCTACGGGCGCTGGCTGTGGATGCACAACGGGCTGATTCGCGAGTTCGCACGCGTGCGCCGGGAGCTCGTCCTCGCGGTCGACGACTCGCTCTTCACCTCGATCGAGGGGACGACCGACTCGGAGGCCATGTTCTTCCTCGCGCTCACGTTCGGGCTCGAAGACGACCCGGTGTCGGCGGTCGAGCGAATGGTGGCCCTCGTCGAGGAGACCGGACGCAAGCACGGCATCGGCGATCCCGTGCAGATGACGATCGCAACGACCGACGGGCGGACCGTGTGGGCGTTCCGCTACTCGAGTGAGGGCGCCTCGCGCTCGCTCTACTTCAGCACGCGCCTCGATGCTCTGAAGGCTGCCTATCCGGAGATGGAGGAGCTCGCCGGCCTCTCCGACGAGACCAGGGTCATCGTCTCGGAACCGCTCGGGGATCTCGCGGGCGCGTGGAACGAGGTGCCCGGAGTCACACGTCGGGATCGTGCAGCCCGGCGACGACGAGCTGCGGCCGTTCGCGCCGCGTCGCTAGGCCCCAGACCGACACATTTGCCTCCGGCACGGCGTTTTGCCTACGGTGTCGCGGGGGTCGGGAAGGGAACACTGCTGCCGCCGTCGGGGAACACCGACAATCGAGTGCACCGACGAGACGCCCGCCGGCGCGCGCCGCGCACGTTCGAGCTGCTACGCGCAAAGCTCGACGTCCCGCCGCCACGGCCGGGCCTGGTCGAGCGGAAGCGGCTGGTCAAGCGGCTCTCCGGGGAGCGAAAGCGTCGCGTGGTCAGCGTCGTGGCGCCGCCCGGATACGGAAAGACCACGGCGCTGGGGCAATGGGCGGCGCACGACGGACGGCAGTTTGCGTGGGTCTCGGTCGACCACCGCGACAACGATCCCGTCGTCCTGATGACGTACGTCGCGGAGGCGCTGAACAGCGACGGGGCGATCGAGCCCGCAGTGTTCAAGGCGATCTCGGGTGACGCATTGTGGACGATCGGTCTCCCCCGCCTCGGCGCCAGCGCTCGCCTCCCGACGGGACCCGGTCGTCCTCGTCCTCGACGACGTCCACGAGCTCCACAACCACGATTGCCTGGACGCGCTGGTGGCGCTGGTCGCCCACCTCCCACGGGGCTCCCAGCTCGTGCTCTCCGGACGGACCGAGGCCCGCCTGGGGCTGCCGAAGCTCCGCGCCGACGGAGAGCTCGTCGAGCTCGGCCCCTCCGCGCTCGCGCTGAGCGCCGCAGAGGCGCACGCACTCCTCCGCGCGGCCGGCGTCGAGGTGTCCGAGGAGCAGGCCGAGGCGTTGAACGACCACGCGGAGGGCTGGGCGGCCGGCGTCTACCTGGCCGCGCTCGCACTCGAAGGCGACACCACGTCGCTGGCCTCGTTCGGCGGCGACGACCGCTTCATCACCGACTACCTGAAGTCCGAGGAGCTCGCTCGGGCAGGCCCGGCCGAGCTCGAGTTCCTGCTCCGGACGTCCGTCCTCGACCGCATGTGCGCCCCTCTCTGCGACGCGGTGCTCGAGCGCGCCGACTCGGCGCAGATGCTCGAGCAGCTGGAACGCGAGAATCTCTTCGTCGTCGCGCTCGACCACCAGCGGCGCTGGTTCCGCTACCACCATCTCTTCCGGGAGATGCTCCAGGCCGAGCTCGAGCGGCGCGAGCCGGATCTCGTTCCGACGCTCAATCGCCGCGCCGCCGCCTGGTCAAACGAGAACGGGCAGCCGGAGGTCGCAATCGAGTACGCCGCCGCCGCCGGCGATGTCGACGAGCAGGCCGCCCTCGTGGCCGCGCACGCCTTCCCGTACTACCGGGCCGGCCGCGTCACGACCGTCGAGCGCTGGCTGACGCTGTTCGACGACGAGCGCGTGCTGGAGCGATTTCCTGCGATCGCCGTTTACGGGGTCTGGATCCACGCTCTCCGCGGCCGCCCCGACGACGCCGAGCGGTGGGCGCTCGCGGTCGAGGCCTCGCGGTACGAGGGCGAGATGCCCGACGGGAGCACGTTCGAGGGCTGGGCCGCGACCGTCCGCGCGCTCCTCTGCAAGCGCGGGGTCGAGCAGATGCGCGCCGACGCGGAGATCGCGGTCAGCGAGCTCGCCGCGACCAGCCCCTGGCTGCCGGCCGCCATCCTCCTGCAGGGAGTGGCGACCCTGTACTCGGGCGATCCGGAGCGCGCCGAGCTCATCCTGCGGCAGGCCGCGGAGGCCGCGGTCGCCGGCGGCGCGATCTGGGCGGGCGTGGTGGCGCGCTCCGAGCTGGCGCTCCTCGCGCTCGAGCGACACGACCTCGCAGCCGCGGAGTCTGAGCTGGCTCTGGCCGAGGCGTTCGTCGCCGACGCGCCCCCGACCGACTACGTCGTGACGGCGATCATGCTGGCCGCCTCCGCGCGGGTGGCGATCGCCAAGGGCCAGGGCGCACAGGCGCGCAGGGCGCTCGTGAACGCCCAGCGACTGCGCCCCTTCATGACCCACGTCCTCTCCTGGTTCGCCGTGCGGACGCAGCTCGAGCTCGCCAAGGCGCACCTCGCCGTGTCGGACACGCGCGGCGCGCTCACCCTCTGCCGCGAGGTGGACGACATCCTCAGGCGGCGCCCGGCGCTCGGCACGCTCGTCGTGGAAGCCCACGAGGTGCGGGCGAACCTCTCGACCGTCCCCGACCAGTCCTCCGGGTGGGCGTCGACGCTCACGGCCGCGGAGCTCCGCCTGCTACCGCTGCTGACAACGCACCTCTCGTTCCGTGAGATCGCCGAGCGCCTGTTCGTCTCCCGCAACACGGTCAAGACCCAGGCGATCTCGATTTACCGGAAGCTGGACGCGTCGAGCAGGAGCGAGGCGATCGCGCGTGCGGTCGAGCTCGGGCTCGTGGACGCGGCGCCCGCCTCACGCGGCGATTTCATCCGCTCGGGATGATGCCCCGACGCCCGCGGGGGCGTCGAATGGAAAGAGCAGTCGGTGGATGAGTACAAGCTCACGCTACGGAGACTCGCGATGCGCGACGATCGCTACGTCTCCGCGCTGCTCGCCGAGGATCGTGCGAACGCCACGCTGGCCGGCATCGATCCCCGCTCGCACGCCCTCCTCAGGATCGCAGCGCTGATTGCGGTCGATGCGGCGCCGCCGTCGTACATGAGCGCCGTCGACGCGGGTCTCGAGGCCGGCGCGTCCTACGACGAGATCGTCGGCGTGCTGATCGCCGTGATCCCGGTCGTCGGCGTCGCGCGGGTCGTCTCCGCGGCCCCGAACCTCGCGCTGGCCCTCGGCTACGACGTCAGCGAAGCGCTCGAGGTCGTCGACTAGCTCCGCCTAGGCTCGACTGAGGATTCGGAAGTAGCTGCATTGACTACGACGAACCCACCCGAGACGCCACACGAGACGCGGCTTGAGCGTCGGCTCGAGAGCGCGGTCGACCGCGCCGTCACACCGCTCGGTGCCATTGTCGTGATCGCCGTCGCGACCGTGGTGGTCACCGTCGGCTCCGGATTCCTGATGACGGTCCTCGACCACGAGAGGTTTCCGTCGATCGGATCAGGCCTCTGGTGGGCCATCCAGACGACGACGACGGTCGGCTACGGCGACAACGTTCCGGTGACCTACGGCAGTCGGCTCCTAGCCGCGCTCGTGATGCTGTTCGGAATCGGCTTCCTGACGGTCGTCACCGCCGCGATCACGAGCACGTTCGTCTCGCGCTCACGCGTCGAGCAGCTTCGCCCGGACGCCGACGCTCCGACGGCTGAGCAGTTCCGTCAGTTCGACCGGCGGCTCGAGCGCATCGAAGCCGTCCTCGCCGATCGCGTGCCCGCGGAGGCCACGCCCGCGGCCCAGCTCCGTCAGCTCGACCGACGGCTCGAACGAATCGAAGCCGCCCTGACGCGCCCTTCGTAGCGAGCTGCGTCGATCGAATTCATCCGATCGATATGAGGAATGCTGCCCCTCTGTGCCGAATGTTCCAGGCAGAAAGCGAGCCGGGCCCTGATCCTCGCGACCTTGGAGAGTTTCCATGACTTCGTCTGACGTCTCGCGCACACCGATGGAGGCTCCAGACCACGTGAAGTCAGGCGGGTCTCGGCGCGTTGAGTTGGTCCTGCCGATGCGAACGGTCCTGCTGGTTGCTGCAACGGTAGGCGTGCTCGCAGCGTTCGTGGCGATCGGCGACACCTTCCTGATCGTGTTCGTCGGCATCTTCCTCGCGCTCGTCTTCGAGGCCCCCCTGCGGTACCTCATGGCGAAGACGGGGATGTCGCGCGGAGTCGCGGCGGCGGTGGTGGTGCTCGGCACGGCCCTCGCGGTGCTCGTTGTCGCGCTGCTGTTCCTGGTTCCGCTCGTGGGTGCCGTCCGAGACTTCCTCCAGGACCTGCCGACGATCGTCGAGCAGCTGCGCGAGTCCGACGAGCTGTCCTGGCTGGGCGACAGCGGGGCCGCAGAAAACGTGCAGGCGGGCGCCGAGCAGGTCTCGTCGTCGGTGCCGGACGCGATCTCGGGCGTGCTCGGCATCGCGAGCGACTTCTTCACCGGCTTCATCGTCGGTTTCTCGATCATCTTCATCTGCATGTTCCTGCTCAGTGACGTCGTCAACCTGAAGCGGGCGTTGGCGAGCGTGCTCATGCCGGGCGAGGACGAGCGCTGGCTGGCAGTGTGGGAGCGCGTGACGACGTCGATCTCGCGCTGGGCGATCGGCGTCGTCGTCATCGCCACGATCGCCGGAACGACGCAGGGCCTCACAGCATGGCTGCTCGGGTCGAGCTACGCGCTCGCGCTGGGGGTGATCGCAGGGCTGCTCGACATGATCCCGAACCTCGGCGCCACCCTCGCAGGGTTCATCCTCGTGCCCGCGATCCTGGCCGAGGAAGGGCTTGGCCCGGCGATCATCATGCTCATCGTCGTGCTCGTCTATCAGCAGGTCGAGAACAACGTGCTGACGCCGAAGATCCAGGGCGTCGCCGTCAACCTCTCGGGGTTCTTCATCATCGTCGCCGTGACGCTGTTCGGCGCGCTGCTGGGCGTCCTCGGTGCGCTCACGGCCGTCCCGCTGGCGGCGACGATCCAGATCTTCGTCCAGGAGTTGACGAAGGCCCGGCGGGCCAAGGTCGCGGCGGCGCGCGCCGGGCTCGAGGCTCCCGCCCAACCCAGGCCTAGCTGAGACCGCCGATCGCGTCGCCGATCAGCTTCGCTCCGAGCACGAGCAGGAGCACGGTCATGATCGCGGCGTTGTGCGCCCCCATCCACCGCTTCAACCCGTCGAGGATCGTCGCGGCCCTCGCCCCCATCAGGAAGTAGACGGCAACCGGAGCGAGGATGCTGACCGACCCGACGAGGACGAAGACCGCGAGCGCGACCGCCTCGTCGCCGCCCGAGAGTCCGAGCTGCGCGATCGCCGCGGCGGCGGCAATCGTCAACGCGAGGTTCTTGGGGTTGATGCCCGAGAGGAAGAAGCCGGCCCCGAGCGACTTCGCGGGCGTGAACTGATCGATCGCCTGCATCCACTTGGGCAGGTCCGCCTGCTCGCCGGCCTTCGGGCGACCGCGCCAGGTGCGGGCCGCGAGCAGCACGAACGCGACCCCGATCAGGAGCTTGACGACGCTGACCCACGTCGCCGGTTCGCCGCCGTCGTCGTCGGCGTTGCCGCTCGCGAACGCCAGCAGGATCCCACCGACGACGGTCAGACCCGCGACCCAGCCGAGGGCGAACGCCGGCCCGTTCGAGCGCGCGCGCGGCGTCCCCAGCATGAGCACGATCGCGATGATCGGCACCGGGCTCAGCGCGACGCCGATCGCCAGCGGCAGGACGTCCCCGATCGCCTCGCCCACGGCGGGGCTACTGCCTCGCCATCGCCACCCGCAGGCGCTCCTCGGGCGTGATCAGGTGGTCGGCATCCTCCGCGGCGGCGTCGATGTCGATCTGCACCCAGCGAACCTTGCCCGTGAACGCGCTGTCCTTCGGCCCGTAGTCGTCGCTCACCGGCGTCGCGCTGTCCGAGCCGACGTCGGTCGTCTCGTCCGCGGAGAAGGCCATGGGCACCGTTGCCGTCCACGCGTCCGCTGCCCACCTGCTCGCCGTCGAGGTAGAGGGCAACGTCGCCGCCCTTCCCCAGACCGCCGCCGTCGTAGGTGAACTCCATCCGCACCTGGTGCTCGCCCGCCGGGATCGCACCGTCCCCGTAGGCCTTGAACCGCTGCAGGCCGAAGAGGTTGTAGCAGTACGCCGGGCGCCCATCCTTCACGTAGAGCGAGAAGCCTCCGAAGGCGCCGCCCTGCGCGACGATCACGCCCTCGGCGCCGCCCTCGGGCACGACGAGCTCGGCGGTGATCGCGTGAGACTTGTTCTTTGTCACGACGACGGAGTTCTCCGACAGGCGTGCCATGGAGCCGAACAGGAGCTGCGAGGTTCCGCGCACGAGCTCCGGCCGCCCCGCCAGCTCCGGGTTGAAGCGCTCGAAGCGACGGTCGTCGAGCGGCAGCACGTTGTACTTCGCCTGCCTCGATCAGGAACAGGCGCTGCAGCTCGCGCAGCTTCTCCGGGTTGTCCGCGGCGAGGTCGTGCGCCTGCGTCCAGTCATCCGGGCCGTAGAGCTCCCAGACGTCGTCGTCGAAGGCGGGCATCTCCGTCGCCACCCACGGGATGCTGTGGCGCGTGACCGCCGTCCAGCCCTCGTGGTAGATGCCGCGGTTGCAGAACATCTCGAAGTACTGGGTCGTGTGGCGGTCGGCGGCAGCGGCGTCGTCGAACGTGTAGGCCATCGAAACGCCTTCGAGCGGCTGCTGCTGGACGCCGTTGACGCTGAGCGGCGCAGGCAGTCCGGCCGCCTCGAGCACCGTGGGAGCGACGTCGATCACGTGGTGGAACTGCGAGCGGATCTCGCCCTTCGCCTTGATGCCGGTCGGCCAGTGGACGATCGTCCCGTTCCGGGTGCCGCCCCAGTGCGACGCGACCTGCTTCGTCCACTGGTAGGGCGTGTCCATCGCGTGCGCCCAGCCGACCGCGTAGTGGTTGTAGGCGTCGGGAGTGCCGAAGTCGTCGATCTTCGAGACCATGAACTCCGTCGTCTCGATCCCGAAGGCGCCGTTCAGGACGACGAGCTCGTTGAAGCAGCCTGTCGGCGTGCCCTCGGCGGAGGCGCCGTTGTCGCCGATGACGTAGTAGACGAGCGTGTCGTGCGAGGATCTCGAGCTCGGAGAGCGCATCGATCAGCCGGCCGACGTGATGGTCGGTGTGCTCGAGGAAGCCGGCGTAGACCTCCATCTGGCGCGCGAGCACCGGCTTCAGGTCGTCGGGCATGTCGTCCCAGGCCGGGATCTCCTCGGGCCGCTCCGTCAGCTCCGCGTCGGGCGGGATCACGCCGAGCTCCTTCTGCTTCGCGAACGTGCGCTCGCGGAGCGCGTCCCAGCCGTCGTCGAACGCGCCCTTGTACTTGTCCGACCACTCCGGCCGCACGTGATGCGGCGCGTGGGTCGCTCCCGGCGCGAAGTAGACGAAGAACGGCTTGTCGGGCATCAACGCCTTCTGCTGCTTGATCCAGTCGATGGCGTGATCGGTCATGTCCTCGGTGAAGTGGTAGCCCTCCTCGGGCGTCCGGTCCGGCTCGACCGGGACGGTGTCCTGATAGATCGCCGGCGCATACTGGTTCGTCTCGCCGCCGATGAAGCCGTAGAAGTGCTCGAAGCCGGAGCCCGTGGGCCACGCGTTGAACGGCCCCATGGGGCTCGTCTCCCACACCGGCACCTCGTGGCACTTGCCGAACTGGGCGGTCGAGTAGCCGTTCAGCTTCAGGGTCTCGGCGAGGGGCGCCTTCGTGTTCGGCCGGATCGAGTTGTAGCCCGGCGCGGAAGTCGCGATCTCGGTGATCCCGCCCATGCCGACCGAGTGGTGGTTGCGGCCGGTCAGGAGCGCCTGGCGGGTCGGCGAGCAGAGCGCCGTCGTGTGGAAGCGGTTGAACTTGAGCCCGTTCGAGGCGAGGCGCTCGGCGATCGGTGTCGCGCACGGCCCGCCGAATGCGCTCGACGCGGCGAAGCCGACGTCGTCGATCAGGATGAGGAGTACGTTCGGCGCTCCCTCCGGCGGGCGCAGCGGCTCGATCGGCGGAAAGGACGTCGCCGGGTCCTTCGCGTCGTACGTCGTCAGCCCGACCGGGGTGACGTCGGGGATGGGCAGAACCTCGCGTTGTGGCTGCGGCCTTTCGGGCATGGATCCTCCTGGGATGCTCGTTGTCGCGTCATCCTTCCCGTCGCGGCGCGCGCGGCTCATCGCCCGAACCGGATGAATCATCCGGCCGGGGTGATGCCGCCGGCGGCGGCGAGGCGAAGGATCGGGGTCGATGTTCCTCGTCATCGGCCTGGTGCTCCTCCTCGCCCTCTCGTCTCCGTGGAACGTCGTCGCGGCGATCGTGTGCGGCGCGCTCTTCGTCCTCGAGATCGGGTTCTGGCAGCGTCGCGTGCGTGGCCAGAAGGTGCAGACGGGCGCCGAACATCTCGTCGGGGCGACCGGAGAGGTGACCGAGCCGTTGGCCCCGACGGGCCAAATCCGGGTTCAGGGCGAGCTCTGGGAGGCCCGGGCGGCCTCTGAGCTCGCTCGCGGGACGCGGGTCCGGGTGGTCGCGATCGACGGCCTCACGCTCGAGGTCGAGCCCGAAGAGCCGTCGCCGAGCATGCTCGCTCCCTAGTGGGCGCCGCGGCTGCAACTCTGGCGCTTCTCGCAGCGATGTGCTTCGCGCTCGCCGCGACGCTCTGGCAGCGCGCCGCGCTCGGCCTCGAGGGCGTCTCGTTTCGCCGCCCGAAATCCTTTGTCGTCCTGCTCACGAGTTGGGTATGGCTGCTCGGCCTGGCTGCGCAGATCGGCGGTGTCGTCCTCCAGGCGGCCGCGCTCGACCGCGGCCGGGTGTCGATCATCCAACCGCTGCTCGTCACGACGATCGTCTGGGCGCTCCCGCTCGGTTACTTCCTGACCCACCAGGTCATCGGCCGGCGGGAGGTGCTCGGCGCGGCGATCATCGTCCTGGGACTGGTGGGCTACGCGTCGTTCGGTGACCCCGCGGCCGGCATGGACAATGCTCCCGGATCCGACTGGGCGGCCGCGATCATCCTCATCGCGCTCGCCTGCTGGCCCTGCTTCTGTTTGCGAACCGCGGAGGCCTCGTCCGCGAAAGCGGCCGTGCTCGGGACCGATCGCCGGCATCCTCTACGGTCTTTCGGCGACGCTGATGAAGCCCGTGACCGAGAGTCTCCATACGGCAGGGGCTCGGCGGCGTGCTCTCCGACTGGGAGTTCTGGGTGATGGCCGGCGCCGGGCTGGTCGGCTTCCTGGTCCAGCAGCTGTCGCTGGCGACCGGAAAGCTCGTCCCGGCGGTGGCGACGGTCTCCGTCGCGAACCCGGTGGTCAGCGTCATACTCGGCGCGCTCGTCCTGCAGGAGACCCTCGACAAGGACCCGCCCTGGCACGCCGTCGTGGCGATCGGCTCTCTCGGCGTCGCACTGCTCGGCGCGGCGCTGATCTCCTCTGCCCGAGGCGAGCAGAAAACCGGGGCACCGGTTCCCGCGCCGGCGGCACTCTAGGTCTCGACCAGCGTCTCCCGTGCGCCGAGACCCGCAGCACCTCCGAGCCCCTGACGATCGGGCTCGACGGCGCGGTCACGGTCAGCCGAGGGCCCGAACGTGCGAGCGACGTCCGCCTCGAGGCGGGCGAGCTCGTCCTCGACGGCAAACCGATGCTCCGGGCGGACCGCGTCGTGGAGCTCCTCGAGCATCGCGCGGAGCCGCCGCACGACCTGGATCGACGACAGCGCCGTACTCGCGGATCTCGGTGACGCCGAGAGCCATGTAGTCGTCCCAACCACGGGCCGCAATCAGGACCCGGCCGGGCTCACCGACGCGCGGCTGCTCGGGCTGAAGTCTGCAGCGCCGATCACACGCAGGAGGTCGCCCAGGTGATTGATCACCTGGACTGCGGTCGTCGGGTCGTTGACAGCCGGCGAGAGCGCCTTGATCGCGATGTCGACCATGATCCGGACCGCCAAGGCAGGATCCTGCTCGATCGTCCGCTCGACCCCGAGCACGATCATCCCGTGCAGCTGTTGCTCGAGATCGCGACCGGCCGATTCGCCTCCGTAGACCTGGATCACCGGGGCTCCGGCCGGGACGAAGTCGCCCACCACCTGGTTGAGCACCAGCGTGCAGCGATGCTGCTGGGCGAGCCGGACCAGGCCTGAGGCGTTGAACGCCTGGATCGAGCCGGGCCTCCGACTTCGGACGACCAGCCTCGGCGGGCCGGGGAGCTCGAGCGGTCCGCGAACGATCTCGGGTGCGTCGCGTCCGGTGGTCTCACGGACCATCGCCTCGAACGCATGCCTGCCCGCGCCCGCCACCAGGGCGGCGACGGCGACGGGTCGCAGCCGGTGGATGAAGCGGTCGAGGAAGAACAGGAAAACGAACAAGTCCACGGCCATGAGCGCACCGGTCGCCGTGATACCGAGGTTCGGGACGGAGTTCTCCTCGACGCCCGCGAGCAACGTGAACGAGAACGTGAACGTCCCGACGAGCATCGCGAGGAGGACGTGGAGGACTCGATCCCGGTACCAGAGCCGCAGGTAGCGCGCCGAGAACGTGCTCGTCGCCATCTGGACGACGAGGACGCTGACGGTGACGACGAAGCCGGTCAGCGCTGCGGTCGCGCCCACGATCGCCGCGAGCAGGGTGCTCGCGGTCGAGGCCGAGTACTCGAGGGACGTGGGCAGATCGACACGCTCCTGGAACGGCGCCTCCGCGAGGCCGAGCACCGCGCCCGCAATGCCGCCCAGGAGCGGGAGGAACCAGAGGCTCCCCTTCAGGTACTGGCGCGTCTTGAAGACGAGCGCCCACACGATCGTCCTCTTCTCAGTTCTCTCGAAGAATCATCCTTCCCGGATGAAGTGCGCGGTGGCTCGACGCACTAGGGTCGAAGCGACTCCTGGGAGGTGTTGAAGTGACAGAAGGAACCGGCACGATCGCGCCGGCCGCCCAAACGGCGCCGGCGTCGGCTCGCGGAAGAAAGCCCCAGGCCGCCGACGTGCTCGTCGTCTTCGGGATCACCGGCGACCTGGCGAGGGTGATGACCTTTCGCTCGCTCTACCGGCTCGAGGCCCGCGGGCTCCTCGATTGCCCGATCGTCGGCGTCGCCGTCGACGACTGGACCGACGATCAGATCCGTACCCGTGCGCGCGAGTCGATCGAGGGGACCGGCGAGCAGCTCGACCAGAAGGTGTTCGACCGATTTGCGGAACGCCTGTCGTACCTCAGCGGCGACTTCGCCGACGCCGCCACCTACGAACGGGTTGCGGCAGCGATCGACTTCGCCGAAAGCCCAGTCTTCTACCTCGAGATCCCACCGTTCCTGTTCGGCAGGGTCGTCGCCGGGCTCGCGCAGGTTGGCCTCATGAAGACCGGTCGCGTGGTCGTCGAGAAGCCGTTCGGCCACGACCGCGAGTCGGCAACCGCATTGGCCGACGAGCTGCATCGGTACGTCGACGAATCGCAGCTCTACCGGATCGACCACTACCTCGGGAAGATGGGGCTCGACGAGATCCTCTACGGCCGCTTCGCGAACACGATGTTCGAGCCGATCTGGAACCGCAACTACATCCAGTCGGTCGCAGATCACGATGGCGGAGGACTTCGGCGTCGAGGACCGCGGCCACTTCTACGACCCGGTCGGGGCGCTGCGCGACGTCTTCGTCAACCACCTCATGCAGGTCGTCGCCGCGGCGGCGATGGAACCGCCCGCGGGCGGCGACCCCGAGACGCTCAAGGACGCCCAGGTCGCACTCTTTCGCGCGATCGCCGACGCCGACCCCGCGCACTACGTGCGCGGACAGTACGACGGCTACCTGCGACATCGACGGCGTCGCGCCGGACTCCACGACCGAGACCTACGCGGCGCTGCGCCTGGAGATCGACAACTGGCGCTGGGCCGGCGTGCCGTTCTTCATCCGCGCTGGCAAGCGCCTGCCCGCCACGCAGACCGAGCTGCGGGTCGTGTTCAAGCCGGCGCCTCGTCTCGGCTTCATCACCTTCCCGCGGGCGGACGAGCCCAACCAGCTCGTGTTCAAGCTCGATCCCTCGACGGGAATTCGGTTGCAGCTCGACGCCAAGCGCGGGAACGTCGACCGAGGCAGAGGACGTCACGCTCGACCTCGAGTTCGCCGACCAGGGCGGCGAGGGCGCGACACCGTACGAGGTGCTGCTGCACGCGGCGATGGTCGGCGACAGCTCCCGCTTCAAGCGGCAGGACGTGGTCGAGGAGAACTGGCGGATCATGGAGCCGTTGCTCAACGACCCCCCGCCGGTGCATCCGTACAAGCCGGGTTCGTGGGGCCCGGAGGCGGCGGACAAGCTCGTTGCCGGCCACGGCCGCTGGCACGGACCGTGGGTGGCGGCATGACCGCGGTCGGAGCGACACCCGAGCCGAGCGTCCAGAGCGCGGCGGCGCCTTCCCCGTTCCCGCCGATCGCCGACTACGCGTTCCTCTCGAACTGCCACACCGGCGCGCTCGTCGCCCCGGACGGGGCGATCGACTGGCTGTGCGTCCCGAGTTTCGACTCGCCGAGCGTGTTCGGCAGCCTGCTCGACCGCGGGGCCGGCTTCTTCCGCTTCGCGCCGTTCGGGATCAACCACCCGACGGCGCGCGCGTACATCCCGGGGACGAACGTGCTGGAGACGACCTGGAAGACGCCGAACGGCTGGATCGTCGTGCGCGAGGCGCTGACGATGGGGCCGCGCGAGCCACGACGACGAGATCACGCCGCACACACGGCCTCCGGCCGACGACGACGCCGAGCACATGCTCGTCCGCACGGTCGAGTGCCTCGAGGGCAGCGTCGAGGTCGAGCTCGTCTGCGAGCCGGTCTTCGACTACGGCCGCGCCCCGGCCGAGTGGACGCTGGTCGACGGCGACCGCCACGTCGCCGACGCCCACGGAGCCGGGCAGACGATCCGGCTGCAGTCCGACCTCTCGCTCGGCGCCGAGGGCGACCGGATCCGCGCACGCCACGTGCTCGAGCCCGGCGAACGCGCCTACTGCGCGCTCTCGTGGGCCGAGGAGCTCGCCGTGCCGAAGGACGTCGAGGACGCGGACGCGCGGATCGCCGCGACGATCCGCTACTGGCGCGCGTGGCTCCAGCGGGCACGGATCCCGGACCACGATTGGCGCGACCCGATCCAGCGCTCCGCGCTGACGATCAAGGGGCTGACGTACATGCCGACCGGCGCGACGGTCGCCGCGTTGACAACCTCGTTGCCCGAGACCCCCGGCGGCGAGCGCAACTGGGACTACCGCTACACCTGGATCCGCGACAGCACCTTCACCCTCCAGGCGCTGCACTGGCTGAACCTGAACTGGGAGGCCGACGAGTACATGCAGTTCGTCGCCGACGTCGAGCCGACCGAGGACGGTCGCTGCAGATCATGTACGGGATCGACGGGCGGCGCGATCTGACCGAATCAACCCGCGACGAGCTCTCCGGCTATGCCGGCGCCCGCCCGGTGCGGATCGGCAACGGCGCCTTCGACCAGCGTCAGAACGACGTGTTCGGAGCCGCGCTCGACTCGATCCTGCTCCACACCCGTCACAGCCAGCGCCTGCCGCGACGGCTGTGGCCGATCGTCAAGACGCAGGCCGAGTGCGCGACCCGCGTCTGGCGCGAGCCCGACCAGGGCATCTGGGAGGCGCGCGGCAAGCCGCAGCACTACGTCTCCTCCAAGCTCATGTGCTGGGTGGCGCTCGACCGCGCGGCGCAACTGGCGGAGATCCGGGGCGACCCCGAGCTGCAAGAGGAGTGGCGCGCCACCGCGGACGAGATCAAGGCGGACATCCTCGCCAACGGCCTCACCGAGAAGGGCGTCCTCCGCCAGCACTACGAGACGGACGCGCTCGACGCCTCCACGCTCCTGGCCGCGATCCTCGGCTTCCTCCCCGGGGACGACGACCGGCTACGAGCCAGCGTGAACGCGATCGCCGAGGAGCTGACCGAGGACGGCTTCGTCCTTCGCTACAAGACGGACGAGACCGACGACGGCCTCTCGGGCAAGGAGGGGACGTTCCTGATCTGCTCGTTCTGGCTCGTCTCCGCGCTCGCCGATCGTCGGCGAGTTGCAGCGCGCCCGCGACCTGATGGAGCGCCTGTTGCGGATCGCGTCGCCGCTCGGGCTCTACGCCGAGGAGTTCGACGCCGACACCGGCCGGCACCTCGGCAACTTCCCCCAGGCCTTCTCACACCTGGCGCTGATCGAGGCAGCGGCCCGCATCATCGTCGCCGAGCTAATGAAGGAGCGCTGACATGGAGTCGTACGACGTCATCATCATCGGAACCGGCGCCGGCGGCGGGACGCTGGCCCGCCACCTCGCCCCCTCGGGGAAGCGGATCCTCCTGCTCGAGCGCGGCGACTGGCTCCCGCGTGAGCCCTCGAACTGGTCGGCTCATGACGTGTTCGTCGACAACCGCTACGTCTCGGAGGACACCTGGTACGACGCGGACGGCAAGTCGTTCCAGCCGCAGATCCACTACTTCGTCGGCGGGGCGACGAAGCTCTACGGCGCGGCGCTCTACCGCCTCCGCGAGAAGGACTTCGGCGAGCTGCAGCACCACGACGGGATCTCACCGGCGTGGCCGATCTCCTACGACGAGCTGGAGCCGTACTACACCCAGGCCGAGCACCTGTACGAGGTGCACGGAGCCCGGGGCGAGGACCCGACCGAGCCGCCGGCGAGCGCGCCGTACCCGTTCCCGGCGGTCTCTCACGAGCCGCGGATCCAGCAGCTCTCGGACGACCTCGCCGCCGCCGGCTACCACCCGTTCCACGCGCCGTGCGGCGTCCGGTTGAACGAGGCCAACATGCCGTACAGCCACTGCGTGCGCTGTACCACCTGCGACGGCTTCCCGTGCCTCGTGCACGCGAAGTCGGACGCCGAGGTGCTCGGCGTGCGCCCCGCGCTGGAGCACCCGAACGTCACGCTGCTGACGAACGCGAGGGTCGTGAAGCTCGAGACCAACGGCTCGGGCAGCCAGGTCACCGAGGTCGTCGTCGAGCGCGGCGGTGAGACCGAGCGCTTCACGGCAGACGTGATCGTCGTGGCCTGCGGCGCGGCCAACACGGCCAAGCTGCTGCTCGCCTCCGCGAACGAGCACCACCCGAACGGCCTCGCCAACGGCTCCGACCAGGTCGGCCGCAACTACATGTTCCACGACTCCCTGGCGGTGCTCGCGCTCTCGCGCGAGGAGAACCCGACCGTGTTCCAGAAGACGCTCGGGCTGAACGACTTCTACTTCGGCAGCCGACGACTTCGAGTTCCCGCTCGGCAACATCCAGATGGTCGGGAAGTCGTCGGCGCAGATGTACCGCGGCGAGAAGCCCGGTCAGACGCGGCTCGCGCCGGAGTGGACGCTCGAACGAGGTGGCGAAGCACGCCATCGACTTCTGGCTCTCGACAGAGGATCTGCCGAGCCCCGACAACCGCGTCACGCTCGCTCCCGACGGCAACGTCCGGCTCACGCTACTCCGAGACGAACGCGGAGGCGCGGAAGCGGCTCTACGAGAAGCTCAAGTCGCTGCTGCCGAAGCTGGACATGAACGAGGGCCACCTCTTCCACCGCTTCGCCTACATGAAGAACGAGATCCCGGTCGCCGGCGTCGCCCACCAGGCGGGCACCTGCCGCTTCGGCACCGATCCCGCGCTCCTCGGTGCTGAACACCGACTGCCGGGCGCACGAGGTCGACAACCTCTACGTCGTCGACACGAGCGTCTTCCCGTCGATCGGCGCCGTCAACCCGGCGCTGACCGCGATGGCGAACTCGCTCCGGGTCGGCGACCACCTGCTCGAGCGAATGGGCGCGAGCCAGCGGTCGCGCGGCCGACGGCCTGACCAGGTCAGCGGCATCGCCCCGTCCGGCCAGCAGCTCGAGCTCGTCCACGGTGACCAGCGAGCGGTCGTCGTGGAGGTCGGCGGCGGCCTTCGTACCTACAGCGTCAGTGGCCGCGAGCTGCTGGACGGCTACGCGACGGACGAGATCTGCACCTCGGGCCGCGGCCAGGTGCTGCTGCCGTGGCCGAACCGCATCGAGGACGGGACGCTACGAGTTCGACGGACGCCGCCACCAGCTGGCGCTCGACGAGCCGGAGCGGCGGAACGCGATCCACGGACTCGTCCGCTGGTCGGCATGGACGATCCGTGAGCACGAGCCCGAGCCGCGTCGTGCTGGAGCACGTGCTCCACCCTCGCCCGGGCTACCCGTTCTCGCTCGCCGTCACCATCGAGTACGCGCTCTCCGACGACGGGCTCGCGGTCACGACGACCGCGACGAACGTCGGACCGGAGGCGTGCCCGTACGGCTGCGGCGCACATCCGTACTTGACGCTCGGCACGCCGACCGTCGACCCGGTCGTCCTGACGGCCCCTGGCCGATCGGTGCTCGGCTCCGACGACCGCGGCCTCCCGACCGGCGCGGATCGACGTCGACGGCACGGACTACGACTTCATGCGGCCGACGTGCGATCGGCTCGACGCAGCTCGACCACTGCTTCACCGACCTCGAGCGCGACGACGGACTGGCACGCGTCGAGCTCAGCGCGCCGGACGACGCCGTGGGCATGACGCTCTGGCTGGACGAGGCCTACGGCTACCTGCAGCTCTTCACCGGAGATCCTCTCCCCGACGTCGACCGGCGCAGCCTCGCCGTCGAGCCGATGACGTGCCCGCCGAACGCGTTCCGCACCGGCGAGTCTCTGATCCGGCTCGAGCCGGGCGGTGCGTTCACCGGCAGGTGGGGGATCCGTCCCGCCACGACGGCGTGAGCCTGGTTGCCCAGGCGCCGCTGCCGGATGCGGGCTCCCTCGTCCTCGTCCTCGCCGCGGCGAGCGTCGGCGCGATTCTCTCCAGGCTCCACCACCGGATCGTCCTGCCGACAGTCGTGCTGGAGATCGCGCTCGGCATCCTCATCGGGCCCGAAGGGCTGGACCTCGCGCAGGTCGACAGCCACATCGACTTCCTCGCCGACCTCGGCCTCGTGTTCCTGTTCTTCTTCGCCGGCCTCGAGCTCGTCGAGCAGCGCGTGGCTCGCCTGTCGCTCATCCGCGGAACGATCGGTTGGGGGATCTCACTCGCGCTCGGCCTCGCCATCGGCCTCGCCCTCCACCTGGCCGGCCTCGACTCGGCTGCCTGGCTGCTGGGCGTGGCACTCAGCACGACGGCGCTCGGCACGCTGGTCCCGATCCTCGCGGACGCCGGCTTGCTGCCGACGCCACTCGGCTCGGCCGTGCTCGGTGTGGGTGTCGCGGGCGAGTTCTGGCCGATCGTCGTCATCTCGATCTTCCTCACCGGCGCGTACGGCGCCGTCACGGAGACGCTGCTCCTCTTCGCCTTCGGCGCCGTCGTGCTGGTCGCAGCAGCTGCGTCCCTCCGCGCGCGCCCGCCCGGCGTGGTGCGCGTCCTCCAGCAGACCGTGCACACGACGGGCCAGGCCGCGGTCCGCCTGTCCGTCTTCATCCTCGCGGGTCTCGTCTTTCTCGCGATCGAGGTGGGCTTCGACTTCGTGCTCGGGGCGTTCGCCGGAGGTCTCGTCGTCGGGCTGGCTCTGGACTCGCCGGAGGCCGCCCCCGTGCGGATGCGCCTGGAGGGCGTCGGCTTCGGGTTCCTGATCCCGATCTACTTCGTGGTCACGGGGATGACCTTCGACCTCGACAGCCTGCTGACGCCAACCGGCCTTGGCCTCGCGGCGCTCTTTCTCGGGCTCTTCGTCGTCGTTCGCGGTACCGCCTGCCTGGTCTGGCTCCGCGACCTAGGGCCGCGACGCACGCTGAGCCTCGCCCTCTGCGCGGCCACCGGCCTGCCGCTGATCGTCGCGATCGTCGGCATCGGCACCGATCGCGGCGCCATCGCGGCCGACGTCGGAACATCGCTCATCGGCGCGGGCATGATCTCGGTGCTCGTCCTGCCGCTGCTGGCCACGGCGATCGCGAGCCGGGAATCATCCCCAAGGGGTGATGCCGAGGCGCGCCAGCCCGCCTAGGTTGAAGCTCGGAGGTGGCTGATGTCGAGTGAGGTGCAGTCCCGCCCGCGCGTCCTGATCCTCGGAGGAGGCTTCGCGGGCATCGGCGCGGCGCGAGAGCTCAAGAAGGCGGACGTCGACGTCGTGATCGTCGACAAGCACGACTACCACACCTTTCAGCCGCTCCTCTACCAGGTCGCCACCGCGCTGCTCGAGCCGTCCGCGGTCGGGCATCCGCTGCGCGACCTCTTCCACGACCAGGCGAACGTCAGAGTCCACGTGGACACCGTCACGGGCGTCGACCTGGCCAAGCGCGAGGTGCAGTTCGCCGAGATGGCGCCGCTCGCCTACGACTACCTCGTGCTCGCACTCGGCGCCGAGGTCAACTTCTTCGGCGCCGGCGGCGCCCCCGAGCACGCGTTCCCGATGTACACGCTCGCCGACGCCGTTCGCCTCAAGGAGCACGTGCTCGGCAAGTGGGAGGCGGCGGACAAGGACGCGGCGCTGGCCGAGGACGGCGCGCTGCACATCGTCGTCGTCGGCGGCGGCCCGACCGGCGTCGAGAGCGCGGGCGCGCTCGCTGAGCTCTACTCCTCCAACTTCTCCGAGGACTACCCGGACATGTCCGGCCGAGCATGCGCGCATCACGCTCGTCGAGGCCTCCCCGCACCTCTTCGGGATGTTCAAGGAGAACCTCCGCGAGTACACCCACAAGACGCTCGAGGAAAGCGGCGTCGAGGTCCTGCTCGGCGAGATCGTCGAGTCGGTCGAGCCGACCCGGGTCACGCTCAAGTCAGGGAAGGTGCTCGACGCGCACACGCTCGTCTGGGGGGCAGGGCTGCAGGCGAACCCGATCGCGTCGGAGCTCGGCCTCGAGCTCGAACGAGGCAACCGGGTTGCAGCCGAGCCTGATCTCAGCATCGCGGGCCACCCGGAGGTGTTCGCGATCGGCGACATCGCCTGGATCACCGACACGAAGTCCGACGAGGTGCTGCCCCAGCTTGGCTCCGTCGCGCTCCAGGCCGGAGCGCAGGCGGGCGAGAACATCGCCCACCTCGTGGCGGGGAAGGACACCGAGCCGTTCCGCTACCACGACAAGGGCACGATGGCGACGATCGGTCCGGGAGCCGCGGTCGTCCAGCTGCCGCGGGGGAAGACGCTGCACGGCCGGGTTGCCTTCCTGGCCTGGGGCGCCGTCCACCTGGCGCTCCTCTCCACCGGGGAGGATCGCGCGAAGGCGGTCGTCGACTGGACCTGGGCCGGATTCACGCGCGATCGTGCCGCCCGGATCTCGGTCGAGGCATAGCGGCGACCGGCTACGAGAAGACGTTCACGGCCCGTGCGATCACGAGGCCGAGGATCGCGAGCGAGATCACCGCCTGCCTCCGTGCTGACGATCTGCCCACGGCACACGGCATCACATCGGTCGGGCTGAACGCAGTCGCGTTGGCGAAGCTGAGGTAGTCAGCCCGGGCGACGGGGAGGAATCATCCTCTCTGGGCGATGTGACGGCCCGGCTCAGAGCGGAAGAATCGCCGTGCATCCCCGGCCCGAGACGCGGGAGGAAGCCATGGCGAGTGACGAGTTCGACGACGACGTGACCGGGCCCTGACGAGCATGCTCGCGGACACGGTGGTCGATCTCGCGCGGATCCAGTTCGCGACCACTTCGATCTACCACTTCTTCTTCGTGCCGCTGACGCTCGGGCTGGGGCCGCTCGTGGCGGTCATGCAGACCATGTGGCACCGGACGCGGGACGAGCGCTGGCTACGGCTGACGCACTTCTTCGGCACGCTCTTCCTGATCAACTTCGCGATCGGCGTCGCCACCGGCCTCGTGCAGGAGTTCCAGTTCGGGATGAACTGGTCGGTCTACTCGAAGTTCGTCGGCAACATCTTCGGCGCGCCGCTCGCGATCGAGGGGCTCGCAGCGTTCATGCTCGAGGCGACGTTCCTCGGTCTCTGGATCTTCGGCTGGAACCGCCTGTCGCCGCGCGTGCACCTGGCGACGCTGTGGATCGCCGTGGCCGGATCGTGGCTGTCGGCGTTCTTCATCCTGGTCGCGAACTCGTGGATGCAGCACCCTGTCGGGTACAAGATCGTGGACGGCGAGGCGCACCTCACGAGCTTTTGGGCGCTTCTGTCCAACGGGTTCGCGCTCCGCGCGTACCTGCACACGATCCTCGCCGGCCTGATCTTCGGGTCGATCATCATGCTGGGAATCTGCTGCTGGCACTTCCTGCGCGGCCGGGACGTCGACCTCTTCCGCAAGGCGGCGAAGCTGGCGCTGATCGTGGCGGTGCCGGTCACGCTCCTCCAGCTCATCGTCGGCAACCGCTTCGGCGAGGCCGTGACGAGCGCGCAGAGCATGAAGATCGCCGCCTCCGAGGCGCAGTGGGACACCTGCCAGCCATGCGGTTTCTCGCTCATCCAGTTCGGCGGGTTCACCGAGCAGGATCAAACCCCCAGCTTCTCGATCACGGTCCCGCGAGTCCTCTCGTACATGGCCACCGGCTCGTTCAAAGGTGAGGTGCAGGGCCTCAATCAGCTCCAGGCGCAGGAGGAGAGCCAGTACGGCCCCGGCAACTACATGCCGAACGTGCGCGTGATCTACTGGTCGATGCGGGTGATGGCCTACCTGGGGGTGCTGATGTTCCTCGTGGCCGCCGTCGGCGCCTGGCTCTACTGGAAGCAGAAGCTCGAGCGGGCGCGCTGGTTCCACCGGACGGCGATCGTCGCGATCGCGTTTCCGTTCCTCGCCGCGACGGCGGGTTGGATCCTGACCGAGATGGGCCGGCAGCCGTGGATCGTGCAGGGGCTGCTCAAGACCGCCGACGCGCACTCGCCGGCGGTCTCCTCGACCATGCTCGCGTTCAGCCTCGTCGTGTTCGTCGGCCTCTACCTGCTGCTGCTCGTGCTCGACATCTGGCTGATGCGCCGCTACGCGAAGCTCGACCCGCCCGAGCTCGACCGCGACGAGACGGAGAGACCCCGATGCCTGCGATCGGATACTGAGATGGACCTACCAAGTCCTCTGGTTCTGCCTGGTCTGCTTCTTCTTCGCCGCCTACTTCGTGCTCGAGGGATTCGACTTCGGCGTCGGGCTGCTGCTGCCGTTCCTGCCGCGCAACGAGGAGGAGCGCAGCACGATGTTCCGCACGATCGGCCCCGTGTGGGACGGCAACGAGGTGTGGCTCGTGATCGCCGGCGCCGCGATGTTCGCCGCCTTCCCGGCCTGGTACGCGACGATGTTCTCCGGCTTCTACATCGCGCTGCTGCTGCTGCTGGTGTTCCTGATCGTGCGCGTGCTCTCGTTCGAGTGGCGCGAGCGGCACGAGGACTCGCGCTGGCTCGGCCTCTGGGCCTGGGCGAACACGATCGGCAGCCTCGGCGCCGCCCTGATCTGGGGTGTCGCGTTCTCGAACCTGCTCTACGGCGTGCCGATCAACTCCAGCGGGGACTTCGACGGCACCTTCTGGGACCTGTTCAACCTGTACACGCTGCTCGGCGGGGTCGCGGTCGTGCTGCTGTTCGCGTTCCACGGCGCGACCTACCTCACGCTGCGCACGACCGGCGAGCTGTGCCGCCGCGCCGCGGCGGCCGCAGGTCGGCTCTCGATCGCGACGGCCGTCGTCGGCGCGGGGTTCCTGATCTGGACGGTCGCGGTCGCGGTCGACCGCAACGACAAGGACGTCTTCCCGCCGCTGCTGCCCGCGCTGCTCGCGATCGCGGCACTGCGTCGGCGCCGTCGTCTGCGTGCGGCTCGCCCGCAGCGGCTGGGCGTTCGTGCTCACGGCGGCCGGCGCCTTTCTCGTCGTGGCCACGATCTTCACGAGCCTCTACCCGCGCGTCATGGTCGCCAGCAACGACTTCGCCAACAGCCTCACCGTCGACGACGCCTCCTCGGCGCACTACACGCTCAAGGTGATGAGCGTCGTGGCGCTGATCGTCACGCCCTTGATCCTGCTCTACCAGGGCTGGACGTACTACGTCTTCCGCGCGCGCCTGTCCGGCGAGGAGGTTGCCGCGCCGGTCGACCTCGTGCCGCGAGAGACCTAGGGCGGCGATGCGCGTCGTCGACCCGCGACTCCTTCGCCGCGGGCGAACCGTGCGGACGCTGCTCGCCGCCGACGTCGTCCTCGCCGTCGTGGCGGGCGCTGCTCGTGCTCGTCCAGGCCGTCATGATCGCGACCGTTGCGGCCCGCGCTTTCGGCGGCGCCTCTCTCGCGGACGTCACCGTGCCGCTCGCACTGCTCGTCGCGGCCACGGTCGGCCGGGGAGCGGCCGCCTGGGGCTTCGAGGTCCTCGGCGCGCGGGCGGCGACGGACGTGCTGGCGGCGCTGCGGCTGGACCTGGTCGAGCGGCGGCTCCGTGACCGGCCGACGGCGCTCGACGGCGCCGAGAGCGCGGAGGTGGCCACCGTTGCCGTGTCCGGCGCCGACGCGCTCGAGACGACGTTCGCCCGGTACCTGCCGCAGGCGACTCTCGCCGTCGTCGTCCCGGTCGCCGTGCTCGTCTTCGTCGCCACGATCGACCTGATCTCCGCCGGGATCATGCTGCTGACGCTGCCGCTCGTGCCGGTCTTCATGTGGCTCGTCGGCCGCTACACGGAGCGCCGGGCCCGCGAGCGCTGGCAGACCCTCGCGCTCCTGTCTTCACATTTCCTCGACGTGGTGCGTGGCCTGCCGACGCTCCGGGCGTTCAACCGCGGCGAGGCGCAGACGGCGCAGATCAGGGCGGTGAGCGAGGCATACCGCCGCACGACGATGGCGACACTGCGGATCGCGTTCCTCTCGGGGGCGGTGCTCGAGCTCGCGGCGACGCTGGGCATCGCGCTCGTCGCCGTGACCGTCGGCGTGCGTCTCGTCGAGGGTGGGATCGGCTTCGAGGCCGGCCTGACCGTGCTCGTGCTCGCTCCCGAGCTCTATCTCCCGTTGCGCAACCTCGCAGCGCAGTTCCACGCGAGCGCGGACGGTCTCGCCGTGTCCGGGCGGCTGCTCGATCTCGTCGACGGCGACGGCTCGAGCCGGCCCGCCGTCGCCCCGGCGCCGCAGGCGCACGGGAGCACCGTTCGGCTCGAAGGCGTCTCGTTCGCCTATCCCGCCCGACCGGGCCTCGTCCTCGACCGGGTCGACCTCGAGCTGCGCGCAGGCGAGACCGTCGCCCTCGTCGGCGCGAGCGGCAGCGGCAAGAGCACGATCGCCGCGCTGCTTCTGCGACTGCTGGAGCCGACGCGCGGGCGGGTCACCGTGGACGGCGTGGACCTCGGCGGCTGCTCGGCCGAGACGTGGCGGACGCAGGTCGCGTGGGTGCCGCAGCGTCCGACGATCTTTCGCGGCAGCGTCGCCGACAACATTCGGCTCGGCCACGCAGACGCCGCCGATCACGCCGTCGCCGACGCGGCGAGGCTGGCCGGCGCCGACGAGTTCATCGGGGACCTTCCCGCCGGCTACCGGACGATCGTCGGCGAGGGCGGCAGGCCGCTCTCGGCCGGCGAGATGCAGCGAATCGCGCTCGCGCGCGCGTTCCTGAGGGACCCGGCGCTCCTCATCCTCGACGAGCCGACCGCCAACCTCGATCCGGTGAGCGCCCGGGTCGTGAGCGAGGCGGTCGAGCGGGTGCGGCCGGGCTGCACGGTCCTCCTGATCGTCCACGGTCTCGACCTCGCCGCGCAGGCAGACCGGGTCCTGCGCCTGCAGGGAGGGCGGATCGCCGAGGTCGCGGCGGTCGCGGCATGACCGGGACGCTCCGCAGGCTCGTCGACTTCGCCTCGGTGCCCCCGCGTCGGATCGCGCTCGCGGCAGCGCTCGGCGTGCTGGCGGTCGGCTGCGGCGTCGGGCTGATGACGGCGGCCGGGTACCTGATCTCCCGCGCCGCCGAGCAGCCGCCGATCCTCTCGCTGACGGTGACGATCGTCGCGGTCCGCTTCTTCGGCCTCGCGCGGCCGGTCGCGCGCTACCTCGAGCGGCTCGCCTCCCACGACGTCGCGCTCAGGGCCCTTGGTCGGATCCGCTCGCGGTTCTACGAGCGCATCGAGCCGCTCGCACCCGGCCGGCTCGAGGGCTACCGGAGCGGCGAGCTGCTCGGCCGCATGGTGGGGGATGTCGACTCGCTTCAGGGCCTCTACGTGCGCGGCCTCACCCCGCCGCTCGTCGCGCTCGTCGTCGGCGCGGCCTGCGTCGGCCTCACCGCGGCGTTCCTCCCGGCCGCCGCCGTGATCCTCGCAGCCGGGCTCCTCCTCGCCGGCGTGGTCGTGCCGGCGCTTGCAGCGGCGCTGAACCGTGCGGCCGGAAGCCGCCAGGCTGCGGCCCGCGCCGAGCTCACTGCCGAGCTCGTCGAGCTGCTCCGCGGCGCACCGGAGCTCGTCGTCTACGGACGGGAGGCGGACACGCTCGCGCGGGTGCGGGCAAGGAGCGACGAGCTCGCGCGCCTCGGCCGGCGCGATGCTCTTTCGGCCGGGGTCGCCGAGGGCCTCTCGCTCGTGATCGCCGGCTCGACCGTCGCGGGCGTGCTCGCGGTGGCGGCTCAGGCGTCGATCGACCGGGTGCTCGTGGCGACGCTCGCGTTGCTCGCGCTGGCGTCGTTCGACAGCGTCGCGCCGCTGCGGGTCGCCGCCAGAGAGCTCTCGGCGACGATCGCAGCGGGCCGCCGGGTGCTCGAGCTCGCCGACCGCGAGCCGGCCGTACGCGATCCCGTCCGAGCCCCAGCCGGCGCCGCGCGACGCGACCGTGGCCTTCGAGGGAGTGACCGCCCGCTACGCCCCCGACGCCCCGGCCGTGCTGTGCGACTTCGACCTTCGGCTCGAGCCTGGTCGCCGGGTCGCGCTCGTCGGCCCGAGCGGCGCCGGCAAGACGACGGTCGCCAACCTGATGCTCCGCTTCCTCGATCCCGAGGAGGGTCGCGTGACGATCGGAGGGCGCGACGTCCGCGAGCTCCGCCAGCACGATGTGCGGCGCACCTTCGCGCTCGCCGGCCAGGACGCGCACGTCTTCAACTCGACGATCCGCGCCAACCTCAGCCTCGCACGCCCGGGAGCGTCCGACGAGGAGCTCGAGGACGCTCTCGACCGCGCGCGGATCGGTGCGTGGGTGGCGTCACTGCCCGAAGGGCTCGACACGCTCGTCGGCGAGGAGGGTGCGACCCTCTCAGGCGGCCAGCACCAGCGGCTGACGATCGCGCGTGCGCTCCTGTCCGACGCGCCCGTCCTCGTGCTCGACGAGCCGACGGCGCACCTCGACACGGAGACCGCCGAGGCGCTCGTGCGCGACCTCCTCGAAGCCGCCGGACGACCGCTCGGTCCTGCTGATCACGCACCGTCCTGAAGGTCTCGACCTCGTTGACGAGGTCGTCGAGCTGAGTACCGCCTCACGGGCGCGCTAGCCCCGCCTGCGCGCCAGGGACATGAGCGCGCCGGATCCAGAGACGGCGAGGTATGCCGTGAGCACCGCGACGGCGACCGGCGCGATCTGCAGCGTGCCGATCTGGGTCGTGAGGGCGGCGAGCAGGATCAGCGAGAAGGGAACGGCGACGAGCGCCCCCGGGAGGGCGGCGAACATCGCTGCGAACGCGAGGCCCTCCGGCAGCCCCGGGATCAGCACGTGGGCGGTTACCCCGGCCGTGCCGCCGATGAACAGCATCACGAGGAACGGCCCACCCACGAAGCCGGTGGCCTCACAGAGCGCGAACACGAGGATCTTCGCGAACACGACCGCGATCAACAGACCGGCGCCGAGCGCCGCCCCGTCCTGGATCACGGTCGTGAGCTGATCGGTTCCGGTGAACAGCGTCAGCGGCAGCGCGACGCCGACGAGCCCGAAGGCGATTCCACCGATGACCGGCCGCAGGACGGTGAACCTCGCGAGCGGAGCGGTGAGTTTCATCATGACCCCGATCGCGACGGCTGTGATCAGCGCGAGCGCGCCGGCGACGAGGCCGAGGGGAACGGCCGCGAGCAACTGCCAGTCCTCATACTCGTACGACGGCAGCGCGTAGAGCCCGACGAACGTCGATCCCGCGATCGGAAAGTACACAGCGAACGCGACCGTGGACGCCAGCAGACCTGCGACCAGCGTGTCGGCGAAGCGGAAGCGTGCCGCCTGTGGACGCGCGACCTCGAGCGTGAGAATCGACGCCAGGATCGGAGATGACAACAGGCCCCCGTACGCCGCTGACATCCCACTGAGCGTGTTCGTCGCGCGCACGTCCTCGCTGAACTTCTGCCGCTCCGAGACCCAGGTTCCCAGCCCGCCCCCCATCTTCCCCAGTGCGTCCTCGGGCCCGAGGCTCGCCCCACCCGCCAGCGACACCAGCGAGACGGCAACCGCCCCCGGCACCGTGGAGGGCTCGACCCGCTGGTCCTCGAGCTCCTGGACCGTGCCCGCCAGCTTGAGCGGGACGCGAAACAAGCGACGCAGCACGCCGACGAGCAGGCCGGCGCCCGCGGTCACCGCCACCCACCAGAGGCTCCCGTCGAGCCATCCGGGGTCCTCGGGAAGCGTGAACCAGAGGTCGGTGCCGCCCTCCACCAGTGCCAGAAACGCCAGCGCGGCGAAGGCCGAGCACGACGCCGAACACGATGGCGTGGCGCACGATCAGCCAGAACCCGGGGGAACGCGTCAGGACGTCGCGTGTCGAGGCGGCCTCAGGCATCGGTGAGACCGCAATCGAACTCACTCCCACGCCGGTTTTCATCACCCCGAGGGCATGAATCCGACCTGTATTTGGGAATTCACACGTTTTGGATGATGCTTTCAGTCCGCCGGCTGCGGGAAGCTGGCCGCATTCCCGACGGAAGGACGAGATCTGAGCACAATTGACCCGGCTGTCACCGAGGCTCCGTCAGGGCCGCAGCACGCCGTCCTGCCGTTCCGGGACCCATCCCGGCGCAGACGGCTCGTCAAGATCGGCGGCTGGCTGGTGGGGATCGCACTCGCCCTTGTCGTCCTGCAGCTGCTCGGCGTCGATGTCATTGCCTGGCTGAGGGACCTCTGGGAACAGATCAAGGCGGTTCCCACCGGCTACATCGTCGCCGGCCTCGCCTTCCAGACCGGTCAGACGTTCTTCGCCGGGCTCTCGTACTACGGCATCCTGCGAGCGGCCTATCCCGGTCAGGTCGAGTTCTGGCCGATCGTGACCGCCTACGCGGTCGGAGTGGCGATGAACAACTTCCTGCCCGCGAACATCGGCACCTTTGTGACGCTGGTCATGTTCGTCGCCATCATTCCGGCCTGCACCTTCGCGGGTTCCATCGCCGCGTATCTCGTGCAGAAGATCTTCTTCACGATCGCGGGCACCTTCGTCTACCTCTACCTGTTCCTCTCAGTGCCGGGCTCGTTCACCGAGAACCTGGGCAACGTCTCCGAGAACCCGGTCACCTCGATCGTGATCGCCGTGGGCGGCGCCGTGCTGATCGTCCTCCTCGCCCGCATCTTCTGGAAGCAGGTCAAGAAGCTCTGGCTCCAGGCGAAGCAGGGCGGCGCGATCCTCTCCCGCCCGAAGGAGTACTTCACCCGCGCGTTTCTGCCCTCACTTCTGTCGTGGTTGTGCAAGTTGACGGTGATCGCGATCTTCCTGGCCGCGTTCGCGATCCCGGTCACCTTCGAATCGGTCATGTGGGTGACCGGATCGGGCTCGCTGGCCAACGTCGTCTCCTTCACGCCCGGTGCGGTCGGGATCACCCAGGCGACGAACGCGCTCGCGCTGGACGTCTGCTGCGACGTCCCCAACAACACCGCAGTCAACTACTCGACCGCGCAGCAGCTGATCACGACAGCCTGGAACGTCACCCTCGCGCTCATCCTCGTGGTCAGCGTCTTCGGCTGGACCGGCGGGAAGCTGCTCGTCGGGCAGTCCTACACCGACGCCAAGGGCAAGGTCGCCGAGCAGAAGGAGCAGCGCGCCGCGAAGAAGGAAGAGAAGCGCGCCGCGAAGGACGCGGAATGACGACCACGCCCCAACGCCAGTCGTCGTACGGGGAGGCCGTCACCTGGCAACCGGAGCGGCCCCGTTTCAAGCCGCTCCGCCTCGTGCTCGCCTGGATCGATCACCGCCGCGTCTCTTTGGGTTGCCGCCGCGATCCTCCCGGGCGTCGACATCGCCGGCGCCGGCGGCGCGCTCCTGGTCGCGGCCATCGTGGCCGTGCTGAACGCACTCCTGCCGCCCGTGCTCGCGGCGCTGCGCCTCCCGTTCATGCTCGCGCTCGGGTTCCTGCTCGTGCTGGCGCTCAACGCCTTCGTTCTCAAGCTCGCGTCGGACCTGCTGGACAACACCTTCACGGTGGACAACTTCGGCTGGGCGCTGCTGGCGGCGCTGCTCGTCGCCGCGGTCAGCCTCGTCCTCGAGGTGATCTTCGGGACGAACGACGACGACAACTACTCGCTGCGGGTCGTGCAGCGGATCGCCCGCCGCCAGGGCGGCGGCGAGCAGACGGACGTCCCCGGGATCATCTTCCTCGAGATCGACGGGCTCGCGCTGCCCGTGCTCCGGCGTGCGATGCGGGACGGCAACGCGACCACGATGGCCCGCTGGGTCGCGGAAGGAACCCACGATCTCACCGAGTGGGAGACGGATCTCTCCTCGCAGACCGGCGCGAGTCAGGCCGGGATCCTGCTCGGCTCGAACGACGACATCCCCGCGTTCCGCTGGGTGGACAAGGAAAGCGGCCTGCTCACCGCCTGCTCGGCGCCCGCCGACTGCGCGCGGATCGAGGCCGAGCGCGCCACCGGCATCGGCCTGCTCCTCGACGGCGGCTCGAGCCGCGGCAACCTGCTCTCGGGCGAGGCCGAGGAGGTGATCCTCACCGTCAGCCGGATGGAGGCCGAGAAGAAGGCGAACCCCGGCTACCGCGCCTTCTTCGCGAACGGCTTCAACGTCACGCGCGCGCTCGTCCTGTTCGGGTGGGATGTCATCCTGGAATGGACGGCGTCGCTCCGGGCGCGTCGGCGCGACGTGCGGCCGCGGGGCCACCGCGGCGGCATCTACCCGTTCATGCGCGGCGCGATGTGCGTGATCGTCCGCGACCTGATCGTCTACGGCGTCCTCACGGACATGATGCGCGGCCGCCCCGCCGTGTACGCCACCTTCTCGAGCTACGACGAGGTCGCGCACCACTCTGGCCTCGAGCGCGCGGACACGCTGGAGGCGCTGCGCAAGCTCGACGAGCAGTTCGGCCGCATCGACCGCGCGCGCCGGTACGCGCCGCGGCCGTACCAGATCGTCGTGCTCTCCGACCACGGGCAGACGCAGGGGGCGACCTTCAAGCAGCGGAACGGCTACGGCCTCAACGAGCTCGTGGAGCGCTCGCTCGAGCACGGGACGGTCGAGCACGTGCCCGGAGGCGACGAGCAGAGCTCGATGGTGGGCCTGGCCGTCGGCGAGGCGACTGGCCGACCCGACGAGCAGAAGGGCAAACGGGCGAAGAACGACGTGTCCGACCGCGCCGTCGTCGTGCTCGGCTCGGGGAACCTCGGACTCGTCTCGCTGATGGAGGAGAAGCGCCGGCTCACGCTCGAGGAGATCGACGAGCGGCACCCGCGGTTGATCCAGGCTCTCCGCGAGCATCCGCCATGTCGGCTGGCTCCTCGTCCGCTCCTCGGAGCGCGGCCCGGTCGTCCTCGGCGCGACCGGCGCCCACTATCTCCGCGACGGGACGGTCGAAGGCGACGATCCGCTGGCGCCGTTCTCCCCGACCGCGCCGCAGCACCTACTGCGCACGGACGGCTTCGCGCACGTCGCCGACATCATGGTCGGGAGCTTCTACGACCCCAAGCTCGACGAAGGCTGTGCTTTCGAGGAGCTGATCTCGTTTCACGGTGGGCTCGGCGGGCCGCAGACCCGCCCGTTCATCCTCCACCCCGTGGCCCTACCGGCGCCCGAGGAGCCCATCATCGGCGCCGAGCAGGTGCACGCCGTCCTGGCGGGTTGGCGAGAGCTGCTCCAGAGCGGCAAGCGCACTGAGGCAGTCGCCCCTCGATGAACCTCGCCTGGGGAGCGCTCGTGGTCGTCGCCGCGACCGCTTTCTCCGTCACCGTGATGCTGCTCGTGCGGCGCCGCGCCCCCGAGGGCAGCCGCTTCCAGGACGGCGACCGCGCCTCGGGAGTCTTCGGCGTGCTGGCGACGGGCTTCTCGGTGTTGCTGGGCCTCGTCGTCTTCCTCGCCTTCGAGAGCTACGACCAGTCGAGAGAGGGAGCCGAGCAAGAGGCTCTCGTCCTCGTCCAGCAGGTCCAGACCGCACAGTTCTTCGCGCCGCCCGTCACGGCCGAGCTCACAGGTGAGCTCGTGTGCTACGGCCGCTCGATCGTCTTCGACGAGTGGCCGCGCGCGGAGGCCGGCAACCTCGGCGACACCATCAACCCGTGGGCGGTCGAGCTCTTCCAGACGATCAATGTCGTCCAGCCCCAGACACCGAGCGAGGAGGCGGCCTTCGGGAAGTGGCTCGACCAGACATCGGACCGCGAGGCGGCGCGGAACGACCGCATTCACGGCGCCGTGGGCATCATCCCGGGGCCGCTGTGGGTGGTGCTGTTCGTCATCGCCGGCGTGATCTTCGTCTTCATGCTGTTCTTCGCCGACAGCGGCGAGGGCGCCGCGACCCAGGGTGTCCTGATGGGGTCGGTGACCGTTGTCGTCGTCATGCTGCTGCTCCTGATCAACTTTCTGGACAACCCCTTCCATTCGGACGTCGGCGGCGTACGACCGGTCGCGATGGAGCGGTCGCTGGTCCTCATCGAGGAGGCCTTGGAAGCGATCGGCGAGGGCGTGGAGTTGCCCTGCGACGAGAGCGGGAATCCTGCATGAGTACGCACCAGAAGCGGGACTGGGTCGAGCTCGCGGCCACCGCGCTCCTCGCTGTCGCAGCCGTCTCGACCGCCTGGAGCAGCTACCAGGCGACGCGCTGGAACGGCGAGCAGGCCAAGACGGCGAGCCGCGTGAACAAGACGCGCTTCGAGGCGGATCGAGCTGCGAATGTGGCGAATGCGCAGCAGCAGGTCGACGTCGCCACGTTCATCCAGTGGGTCGACGCATCCGCTCAAGACGACACCGAGCTCGTGAACTTCTACGAGGAGCGGTTCCGGCCAGAATTCAAGACCGCGTTCGCCGCGTGGATCGCGACGAAGCCGCTCGTCACCGACGGCGCGCCGCCGACCCCCTTCGCCATGCCGGAGTACCGACTGGCCGCCAGGACAGAGGCCGAGCAGCTCGACGCGGAGGCCGAGCTGCTCGCCGCCGATGTCCGCCGGGACATCCAGCGGGGATCAAACTACGTCCTCTGCGTCGTGCTGTTCGCCGTCGCCCTCTTCTTCGCCGGCATGAGCACCAAGCTCACCGCTCCCGGGTTACGGAAGGCGATGCTGGCGATCGGCTACATCCTCTTCATCGGCACCGTGATCTGGATCGCGACCTTCCCGGTCAGCGTCGGCGTCTAGTTCTCCAGCTCGTCGCACGACTCGGCGTCGCTGAAGGCGTCCTCGAGCTCGCCCTGGGCGTCGAGGTCCTCGAGCTCCGAGAACGTCGACGCGACCTCGTTCGCGAGCGTCGTCAGAGCGGTGCCGACCGCCGTGACGGCTGCGACGACTCCGCTCGCGCCGGACACATCGTCGACGGCGCTCTTCATCGTGTCGACGCCTTCCTCGACGTCGTCGGCGAGCTGGTCGATCGACTGCTGCGCCTCCTCGCCGGCTTCGGTGTCGGGCCGTCCGAGCCCGCGCAGATCGTCGACGAAGTCGTTCGTGGCGCTCTCGACGTCGTCGGCGGCGTCCCTCAGCGCATCCTCGTCCGTCGCCCCGCCGCCGCTCAGCGAGTCGGCGGCAGAGGAGATCGACCCGGTCCAGGTCGTGATCGCCGAGCAGACGCCGTCGGCCCACTCGGTGGTGGCCGACGCGTCGCTGCTCTCGTCGTCACCGCCGCAGCCGGCGGCGGCAACGGCGAGCAGGACCGCCACCACCAGCCACCGGCTCAGCGAGCGAAACACCTCAGATACCCAGGATCTGCTTCTTCTTGGCCTCGAACTCCTCCTCCGTGAGGATTCCCTGATTCTTGAGGTTCGCGAGCTGCTGGAGCTCCGCCGCGTAGTCCGGCTCCGCCGGTTGCGCTGGCGCCGAAGCCGCCTGCTCTGCGGCGACCTGCTGATCGTAGGCAGCCTGATCCTGGGCGGCGTACTTCTGGTCCTGACGGTGCCGTACCGCCCCTGCCGTCCCGGCGACCACGGCCGTGGTCGCAGCTGCCCGGACCAGACCCGGGCCTCGTCGTCTGAACATCTCCCTCTCCTTCCCTAGGCGTTCGCCTGCTCCAACGCCCACTCACGGGCGGCCTGAACAACCTCATGCGGCAGGCGCTCGAAATCGAGCAAGATGCCGCCCGCATCGCGGATCTTCTGCGCGACCTCGCGCGCCCATACGTTCTCCCACACCAGCAGCGCGGCCGACGAGTTCGGCTCGAGCTCCTCCCCGACCGACATCAGGTCGTCCTCGTTGAAGAGGCCGTTCACCTCGACGCCGATCTTCTCGAAGCCGGCGCGGACCTCCGGATCGATGTCGCTGAGCTCGAACGCGACGATCTCGCCGGCCTCGTTCTTGCCCACGAACGCAAGGTCGATGATCCGGATCGTGCCGGCCTCCACGAGATCCGCGATCGCGGGTGCGATCTCGCCCCGGAACTCGTTCCCCGGGAATCCCACGATCATGTAGTCGACTGGACCCAGTTCTTCCATCTGTTGTCTCCTCCCCTCCCTACGCGAGGGCCTTGGCCTTGATCGCGTCGAACTCCTGCTGGGTGATGGCGCCGGAGTCGAGCAGCCCCTTGGCGCGCTCGATCTCGCTTGCCGCGCCGCCCGACGAGGCGACCGTCCGGACGTAGTCGTCCATGTCGGCTTGCTGCGCCTGCGCCTGCGCGATCTGGCGCCGGGCCATGTCGTCGCTGTTCGCTATCAGATAGACGAAGACGCCGAGGAACGGCACGACGATGACGAAGATCAGCCACAACGTCTTCTTCCCTCCGCTTGCGTCGTCCCGGCGGAAGATGTCGGCGATGACGTGGAACAGCAGGATGAACCAGGCCACCCAGATGAAGAACACGAGAATCGACCAGAACGCGTCGAGAAACGTGTAGTCGGCGAGCACCATCGAGAACCTCCTCAGTTCGAGCGCGGCTGTCTGGACAAGCCTTCCGCCCACGCTTGGCGTGAGCATCATGCTGCCTGGGTGATTTGAACACGTTCGGGACCCTTGCTGCGGCACATCCGTCCCTCGGTGCAGGCTGCCGGCGAAGCGGCGCACCGCGACGCCGTCCAGCCGGGCTCGGAACGCTACGGTCCGCCCGGCGCGCGGGCGGCCGGGGGTAGCTCCATCGAGACGCGCAAAGCGACGAGCGGCGTAGCGGGAACGCGCACGAGGCCGCGTACCGGGCGGTCGAGGTCGAAGGTGATGAGCAGCAGCACCGAGACGAACGCCGCCGCCAGGACGACGCTGACGACGCCCCGCGCCAGAATCGCCAGGTAGAGCGCGAGCAGACCGAGCGCAATGGAGGCGCCTACGACCTCGATTGCGAGCACTGCGTTGGGGACGCGGTTGTTCAGCGCTGAGACCTGGACGGTCTGCATGTCGATCATCTCGTTCAGGGTCTCGACGTACAGGCGTGGCGCGCTGTCAGTGGGCGAGTCGGCGAGCGCCTCGCCGGCGAGACGCCAGAGCGAGCGCTGCAGGAGCTCGCCGTCCGCGATCGCGTCGCGCGCCGCTGCGCTGCCCGGGACCGCTTTCGACAGGCGGATGGTCGTATCCGTATAGCTCACGAGATCATCGAGCGAGCGCGTACGGATCGGCTCCCGCAGCGTCTGCGCGCGCAGGTATGTCGTCCCGATCGCGTTCGCCGTCTCGACGACCGCGGCCCTGCGCGCGTCGTAGCGCCCGACGGCGAGCGTGAGGCCGAAGGCAAGGATGAGCGCGACCAGCCCGAGCAGCGCCGCCTGGAGGACGCCGAACGGCTCACGGAGGGTGTCCGCGTGCGCGCGCAATCGGCGCCCGGCCACGACACCCAGGAGCGTCGTTCCAAGCACGACTCCGAAGATCAGCAGCCCGAGCTCGACGCTGCTCAGGCGGAAGAAGAACAACGGCGACTCCCTCGTGCCGGGGCGCGTTCCACGTCGGCGTCCATCTTGCGCGAGCGGCCAGACGACACCCGACCGCGTGTTCAGAATGCCCTCGAGCGTCCGTGAAGGACACGTCTCTCCCACTCGTGCCGCGGCCGCTGTGGAGGCGCCTGCTCCAGCCCGCGCTGATGATCGCGGCGCTCGTCGTCGTCTTCGGGTGGCTGCTGCCGCAGTTCATCGACTACGAGGAAGTCTGGGAGGCGCTCACGCAGCTCGACGGCTGGGAGGTCGTCGTCCTCGTCGGGCTCGCGCTGGTGCGCGTCCCCACGGAGGCGCTGATGTACAGGGCCTTCCTGCCGGGCCTCCGACTGTGGCGCGGAAGCGAGGCGTATCTCTCCTCGAACGTCGCCGGGCAACTGCTCCCGCCACCGAGCGCAAGCATCGTTCAGTACGGCTACTTCCGCGGCGGAGGCTACGGGGCGGACGATGCGGGCCTCGCGGCGCTGGGCTCGTTCATCTTCCCGACGATCGGCCGGTTCCTGCTGCCGCTCGTCGCACTCGTCGTGCTTGTCCTCACTGGTGAGCTCAACGGCTCGGTCGTGCTGGCCGGCGTGCTCTCGGTCGTCGTCACGGCCGTTGCGGGTATTGCCGCCTACTTCTTCCTGCGCACGGAGCACTCGGCGCGCCGGCTCGGCGCGAAGGCGCAACGGCCGCTCTCGTGGATCCTGGTGAAGCTGAAGCGCGATCCGATCGAAGACGGCGCCGGAAAGGCGGCCGAACTGCGCACCCAGGCGCTCGCCGTCTTGCGCGAAGGCTGGGCGCTGGGGTCGATCGGCGTCGCGGTCAACCTCTTCGTCACCTACCTGATCCTCCTCGCGTCCCTCCGCTTCGTCGGCGTCTCGGCCGCTGAGCTCTCCGCCGCCGACGCGTTCGCCGCCTTCGCGATCGCGTTCTGGGCCGGGGCGGTGTTCCCGATCACGGGCAGCGGTCTCGGGGTCGTCGACGCGGTGCTCATCGCCATGCTCATCGAGTTGGGCAGCGCCTCGGACGACGCGCTCGTGGCCGCGGCGCTCCTGTGGCGTGTCTTCTACTCGGTCCTGGTGTTGCCGCTCGGCGCGATCACGCTCAGCCGCTTCCGGAAAGCGAACCCTGAGTTCACCCGGGTGAAGGCGAGCCAGCGGGTGATGCGCGTCACATGACGCTGTAGGAGCCTCATCCCGAGACGACACGGCATATCGATCGGGAGAGGGTGGCCGATGGAATGGTTCTGGGCAACGGTCGTGTTCCTATCGCTGGCGGCGATGGGACTTCTCGTCTTCTTCGTCATCTACTACTGGTTCAAGGAGGCGGCGGAGGCGGCGGCGCAGGAACAAGCGTGGTCGCGAACAGCGCAAGCCCGGGCCGCCGAAACTGGTGACGACGTCCACCGGCGAGCCCTGACCTAAGCAGCCGGCCGAGCCATGTCACCCGGGTGAAGCTGCCTCCCGGGTGATGTCTCCTCGTCCTGAAGCTTGCAGGCTTGCCGGTGTGAACTGGGAGGTTCTGACCCTCGTCGGCGTCCGATGTCTTTGCACGGCGCTCAGAAAGGAACAACGATGTGGTGGGCAATCGGAATAGGTGGCTTCTTCCTGTATCTGCTCGTGCTGTGGACACTCGGTCTCGGGACGCTCAGAAACGGACACCCGTGGATGTTTTTCTTCGGCATCTTCTTCCCGCTGTTGTGGGTCATCGGGGCGTTCATGCGGCCGTCGAGCGACGAGTACATGAGCCCGGTCCGATAGGGGCGCGTGGGTCGCTGACGTAGCGTCGCCGAGGCGCGCTCTCGGCGGAACCACGCGCTGTTCGTCGAACGCGTGGTCCCGCGCCCGCGATTCTCGGCGCCGCGTCCCCGTTGGACTCCACCCCTGCGACCAACTCACCCGGGTGAACGCCTAGCTCGGTCGAGACAGCGGCATCACGCCGAGTGGGGCGACGCGTCCTCGGCGTCCCGAAGCTTGTGCCACAGCTCGGCTGCCGATCGGTGCGGGCGCTGTTCGGGGACAGGCGCACTCTCGAACGCGGGCGCCGCGTCGCGCGGGTGGGCCGAGAACCACGCTGCGTAGCGCGCCGCCAGCGGAGTCGCGGTCAGGCCGTGCAGCAGGACCGAGAGGCCGATCGTCAGGAAGATCGTGTTCAGCAGCACCGACTCGTGCACCAGGTGCGCATCCTCGACCAGGATCACGGCAAAGACGATCGATGCCAGTCCACGCGGCCCGAACCAGCCGATGAAGGCGACCGTCGGTCGCCTGGCGCCGGAGCGGATCATCGCGAGGGCCACCGGAACCATGCGAACTAGGGTCAGGCTGAGCAGCGCGTACAGGACGATCTTCGCTGACAGGTCGTCGAGTATCGGCACGAGCATGACGGCGCCGAAGAGGATGAACGTGACTGCCCCGAGCAGGCCGCCCGTCTCCTCGAGCAAGAGTTCCACCTCACCTCCGACCTCGCGACGGAGCCCGCCGAAGACGGCGCCTCCGACGAAGGCGGCGATGAACCCGCTGCCTCCCATCCACACAGCCAACCCGTAGGCGAGCGCGGCCCCCGCGACCGGCACGACCTGGAGCCAGATCGAATCGACGAGGCGCCGCGGCACGGCCACCCGGATCACCACAGCGGCTGCGAGTCCCGCAATCGCGCCGCCGAGGCAGCCGTAGCCGATTTCCTCCAGCACGAGCTCCGCAGCCGCCCCGTCTCCGATCGCGCCCTCCTCTGCCTCTGCGACGGCAATTGCGATCAGGAGCAGCGGCACGCAGATGCCGTCGTTGAGCCCGCTCTCGACATTGAGCCCTTGTCGGACGCGTGAAGGGACCCGGGGATCGGTGACGACCGCCTGCCCCAGCGCGGCGTCCGTCGGCGCGAGCACGATCGCAAGCAAGACGGCCTCGATGAGCGTGAGCTCTCCGAGCAGTGCGACACCGGCAAGAGCGCCTGCCACGATTGTCAGCGGCAGCCCGATCGCGAGGAGGCGAAGCGGCAGCACGTACTCGCGACGCAGCGCTCCGAGGTCGATCCGCGATGCGTCCGAGAAGAGCACGACCGTCAGGGTCGCCTCGGCGACCAGGCGGACGGACTCGCTCTCGATCGTCGGACCGAGCCAGCCGAGTGCCTCGTCGCTCACGAGGATGCCGCCGGCGACGAACACGATCGCAGCCGTGATCATGGACCCGGAGAGCCGACGCGATACCCCCGCGTACACGAGCAGCAGGAGAGAGATCGCAACGAGGCCTGAGCCGCCCAACTCTCAGTCTCCTTCGATCGGCTCGGCGGAGGGTCGTGACCCGTCGAAGTTCTCGCTCAAGGTCGCGACGTTAGCGCCGGAGAGACCGCGATTCACCGCCCGCGACCGAGTTCACCCGGGTGAACGGCGGGCCTGGGCGATGAACGGTCGCGCCACCGCTTCTAGCATCGCTCGCGATGCGCCAATGGCGTGCGTCGGCGTCTGGTCGACCCGTCCGGCTGAGACAGGAGCACGATGACCGCGGTCGATCTCGAGGAGCAGGTGCCGTTCTGGAGGCGGCACCTCGGCGCCATCGTCGTCGGTGGATTCGCGCTCCTCCTGGTCGTGATCGTCCTGCTCCAGCTCCTCGAGGATGGGGACATTGCCGAGTGGCTCGCCGAGGCGCCGGAGGAGTGGGCCTATGTCCTGTGCTTCGGACTCGTCTGGCTGGATGCGGTCATCCCGATCTTTCCCGGCGAGACGACGCTCAGCGCCGCGTCGACGCTCGCCGCACAGGGAGACCTCGAGCTCGAGCTCGTCATCCTCGCTGGAGCGCTCGGCGCGATCGTCGGGGACTCGTCGCTCTTCTGGATCGCCCGCAAGAGCGCCGCCAGAGTGCAGGGCCAACTCGACAAGGCGCTGGAAAATCGCAAGGTACGCGCCGCCTGGGACGCCCTTGATCGATCCCCCGGACTGATGATCGTCGCCGGCCGGTACGTGCCGGGGATGCGCTTCGCCGTGAACGCGACCTTGGGGCTCTCCAGCCTTCCCTACCGCCGCTTCCTCCCGTGGTCGGTCTTGGGCGGAACTCTCTGGTCGGTCTACACGTGCTCGTTGGCCTACAACGTCGCGACCACGCTCTCCGGCTTCCCGCTCGCGTCGCTCGTCGTCTCCTCGCTCATCACCTCCGCCGCGCTCGCAGCGATCTTCCTCGTCGATCGGCGGAGGAGAAAAGGGGCGAAGGGTGTCGACCCGGCCGGTGTGAGCGCCGAGGGTGCGGTCCGGCCGAGCTCCGCCGCATCGGACGAGTAGTGGAGCCGCACGAGGCACCCGACCCCGGCCTCGACGATCGCGCGCGCGTCAGATTCACGGAGGCCGTTGCAAGCGCAAGAAGCGCCAGCACGCGGCACGTGTCGCTCGCGGTTCCCTTCCGGGCAGCGGAACGAAACCGGCGCGTCGCCGCAAGCGTTCTCGCCGGAGGGATCGCCTACCGGCTGTTCCTGTGGCTCCTGCCGTTCGGGTTGATCGTCGGGGGCGCGCTCGGCCTCATGGACGCGGACAGCACCGAGGAGGCCCTTGCCAGCGGCGGTCTTCCTGCAGCCGTCGTCGACGTGATCGGGGACGTCGCGCGAGCCGCGGAATCCGACTGGTGGTGGCTTCTCGGGATCGGCGTGCCCCTCCTCCTCTGGGCGGGATACACCGGTGCCAAAGCGGTGCAGCTCATTCACTCGCTCGTCTGGGACGAGCCCCCTCCGCGGACCAACCCCTTGAGGAGCTCGCTCGCGTTCACCGGCGTGCTGTGCGCCTTCATGGCCGCAGTCGCGCTCACGTGGTGGGTCCGCGACGAGACGTCGCTCGAGCGCCTCCTCGCGGCCACGCTCGCCACGGCCCCACTCGCCGCGTTGTGGCTCTGGGCTTCGCTTCACCTTTCGCACCGAGACGCTCCCTGGCACGCGCTGCTACCGGGCGCGATCCTCGTCGCGATCGGCTTTCAGGTGCTTCACGGGCTGATCGTCGAGTTCCTCGTGCCGAAGCTCGAGAAGTCGACCACGCTGTACGGGAGCCTCGGCGCCATGACGACGATCCTCTTCTTCATGTACTTCGCCGGGAGGCTCGTCGTCACCTCGCCCGTACTCAACAGCTCCCTCCATCACGAGTTACGCAATCACAGCGGTGGGGCTGTCGGCGAAGAGACCACGCCGCCATGAGGTTCACCTCGGTGACCCTGGTCGGCGAAACCGAGCCGCCTGCCTCCTCGTCGGAGAAGGCAGACGGCCGGACTCTGCGCTCGTCAGCTTCGCCTGAGCGGTTACTCGTCCAGGTCGCAGTCGGGAGCAGCGGTCTTCAGCTCCTCCCACGAGCTGCTCACCGCCGCGAGTGAGTCGAGGAGGCTCTGCGCCTCACCCGAGCTCAGCTCGTCGTCAGCCTTGGCGGTGTCGAACTCAGTGGACAACTCGCCGAGCGATGTCTCCAGTGCGGCTATCGGCTCCGAGAGCTCCGCCTCTGCATCGGTCTTGACGGTCTCGAGATCCGTCGTGATCGTCTCCAGCGACGCCTCGAGGTCCGCGATCGCGCCCTCCCCGGCGGTCAGGTCCATCTCCTGCAGGGTGTCCATGTCAGAGCTCAGCTGCTCGAGGTCGTCACACACAGCGGGCGTATCGTCTCCACCGCATCCGGCTGCCGCAGGCGCCAGAGCACAAAGAACGGTTAGCACCACAGCCGTTCGACGCCCCGAACGTCTCAGGTCGTAAGTCACCCTTAGCGCTCCTTTCCAGTCGTGGGCTCGACTGTCACACGCCCGCGCAGTGGGCGGCATCGCCCGCAGGCGTGTTTCACCCGGGTGAAACTTCGTACGTCGACGCCGGCTCGTCCTCCCGCGATTCGAACGCCGCGACGGCAGCCCGGACCGTGGGGAAGAAACGCTCGGGCCCGATCCGCGCAGTGAGGCCCGTCTCCTCGAAGATCTCGCGTTGCCGACCCTTCAGGCGGGCGAACACCAGCGCGATTCCTCGCTCCTCGAGCTCGTCATGGACGTGAATCAGGACGTCGATCGCCGTGGCGTCCAGGTACGTCCAGGCCTCGGCGTTGAGCACGAACCACCTGACGTCTTCCGAAGCAGCGACCAGTTCGAGCACGCGCTGTCTGAGGTACTCCGCGTTGACGAAGTACGGCGGCGCATCGAAGCGGTAGACGAGCAGCCCGGGCAACGTCTCGGCACCCTCCCAACGCGCGATGTCCCGATAGCCGTCGACGTCGTCGACGCGGCCGAGAACGGCATCGTGCGGACGCGCCGAGCGGTAGAGGAACACGCCGATCGAGAGCGCGATCGCGACGACGACGCCGCCCACGACCCCGAACACGAGCACCCCGCCGAAGGCGACGAGCGCCAGCGCGACCTCCGCCGGGCGGACGCGCCGCAGACGCCAGATCGAGCGGACGTTGATCAGGCCCGCGGCGGCCACGACGATGATCACTCCGAGCGCGGCCGTCGGCAGCGGCTCGATCAGAGGCATCGCGAACAGCAGGAAGAGCCCGACGACCGCTGCCGCGAAGAGAACGGCAGCCTGGGACTTCGCGCCGGCGGAGTCGTTGACCGCGGACCGGGAGTTGGAGGAGGAGACGGGAAACGCTCCTGTCAGGCCGCCGACCAGGTTGCCGCCGCCGATCGCGGTCAGCTCACGGTTGGCGTCGACTTCGTAGCCATGCTTCTGGGCGAAGGTGCGCACGGTCGCGATGAGGTCCGCGAAGGCGACGAGCGAGAATGCCGCCGCGGGAAGCAAGAGATCGAGGAAGGCGCTTGCTCCGACCCCCGGCAGCCCGAACGAGGGCAGGCCCCCCTCGACCTCGCCGACGACGGCGATCTCGCGGTCCTCGAGGTCGACGAGCGCCGCGATCACGAGTGCGAGTGCGAGCACCACGAGTGACGCGGGCAGGACGGGAAGGACGCGCCGAGCCGCGATCGCCGCTGACAGCAGCCCCGCGCTCAGGAGCACTGTCGCCCCGTTCGCGTCGCCGAGCTCCGACAAGACCTCCGACACGATTGCGAAGAAGTCGTCCGCGTCGACGCTGATACCGAGCAGCTTGCCTAGCTGGGACGAGATCACTATCAGCGCGACCCCGTTGATGTAGCCGAGCAGCACCGGCTTGCCGAAGAAGTCCGCCACGAACCCCAACCGGAGCGCGCCTGCAAGGAAGAGCAGGAGACCTATCGCCAGCGCCAGCGCCGCTGCGAGCGCCACATAGAGCGCCGGGTCGGTCTCCCCTCCGACCATCGCCATCGGCGCCACCGTCACCGCCGTCATCGCCGCGAGCGTCGAGTCTGGCCCGATCACGTGCTGCCGCGACGTCCCGAGCAGCGCGTAGATCGCGAGGGGCAGGAAGGTCCCGTAGAGTCCGTAGACGACCGGCATCCCGGCCAGCTCCGCCATCGCGAGCGACGAGGGCACCGCGACCGCGCCGACGGTTGCTCCCGCCACGAGATCGGATCGGAGGTACGAGCGCGGATAGCGCAACAGCGCCGCCAGTCCCGGCGCTGCCTCGGCCAGCGACCCTGGAACGAGCGAGCGAGCGTACGAGGTCAGCGCGGCATAGGAGTCATCGCGCATCACGTCACGGGCCTAGCGAGGTCCGAGAGGCGGCCCTGCGCCCCGCGTCCTACGAGGCCTCGCGGCGCGCCGGCCACCAGGCCGGCTCCTCGGCGGTCCCGGTCTGGACTGCGAGGGCAAGCGAGTCGAAGACCGACCACGCCTCGACGATCTTGTCGTCGTCGAGCTTCAGAAACGTGGAGCCAAAGACCTCGATCGCATTGCCGCTCGCCGGCAGATCGGACCGCTGCTCGCCCGTGTGCGTGCCCGTGAGTACCCACTCGATCGCGATCTGGTCCTTCGCGCGGATCTCCTGCGAGAGCTCCATCCTGATGTCGGGCACGATCGAACGCCAGTACCCGATGCTTTCCTCAGCCATGGCAGGGCCACTTTCGTTGGGACCAAGGTCGGGAGCGAAGCCGTTCATGAAGACGTCACACTCCGGCGCGACGTGCTTCTCAGCCCCGATGAAGTCGCCGTCGTTCCAAGCCGCCACGAGGAATTTCACGGCCGGATGCTTCGGCTCGTGCTCCTCCTGCTCGCCGTGTCTGAAGTGCCTCACGGCCAGAGCGCCGAGTGTTGGAATGATCGCCACCTCGACGTCGGCGGGCAACAGGAGCTTGGCCAGCACCCAGCTGCACAGAGCCGCGAGTGTCAAGAGCAGGACGTCCCGTCGGGCGGTCTCGTCGATTTTCGGCGCTCGGGTCATGGGAACCTCCTGTGCTTCGATCGTGTCCTCACGTCTGGGCCGGGAGCCTTCGGCAGGGCTTGTCGAGAGCCGCCGCCTAAGCGCTGACCGCGTGGGCTGCGGCGACGTGCGCCCCCTCCTCGTGCAGCGCCTTCTCGTCCTCGTGGGTCCCCGGCTTGAGGTCGTAGACGACCTTCTTCACGGTTCCGGTGAATGGGTACGGTGACTTGTCCGCGTACTGGCGGTCGACGGGCAGGCCGTTGTCGCGCCCGATGTCCATGCCGGCGTAACCGGAGAAGCGGACGGCGACCGTCTTCTCGATCCGCCCTTCGCCGATCTCCTCGTCGTTCGCGTACAGGTAGACCGTTCCGCCGGCCGAGCGTTCTTGGCGGTCGGCGTCGAACTGCATGCGGACGGTGACGTCCCCGGTCGGGATCGGCTCGGTCGAGACCTGCTCGCTCCGCTCGACGCCCATCATCGAGTAGCTGTGGTGCAGCAGGCCGTTCTCGTCGACCCAGAGCGAGAAGCCGCCCATCTCGTCCGCCTCGGCGACGATCACGCCCTCGGCGCCCTGTGCCGGCACCGTGAGCTCCGCCTCGATCGCGTAGGAGCGGCCGTAGACGCGCGGGATCATTCCGGAGGCGATGTTCTGCACGTCGCCGTAGAACGTCTGGGTTGTGATCGTCGGCATCGGCGGCAGGTTCCCGAAGAAGACCGAGAACGCAGCCAGTAGGGGCAGCACGTTGTGCTTCTCGGCCTCCTCCCAGAAGAGCTCCTTGAGCTCGGCGAGCTTCTCCGGGTTCTCCGCAGCGAGGTCGTTCGCCTGGCTGAAGTCGTCGGGCAGGTAGTACAGCTCCCACGTGTCCTGCTCCGGGTCGTATGTTCCGGGCGCGAACCTCGCCATCGTCGCCGGCGAAAGGTCCCACGGGATGCGGTCGAGCTTGCAGGCGGCCCACCAGCCGTCCTTGTAGATCGCCCTGTTGCCGACGGCCTCGAAGTACTGCACGGTGTGGCGCTCCGGCGCATTCCCGTCCTCGAAGCTGTAGAGGAAGCTCGTCCCCTCCATCGGCTTCTGGGCAATCCCGTCCACGACCGAGGGCTGGGGGATACCGGCGGCTTCCAGGATCGTCGGCCCGACGTCGATGACGTGAGTGAACTGGGTGCGCAACCCGCCGGCGTCCTTGATCCGCTCCGGCCAGGAGATGACCGTGCCGTTGCGCGAGCCGCCGAGGTGGGAGGCGACCTGCTTGCCCCACTGGAACGGGGCATTCCCGGCCCACGCCCAGGCGGCCGCGTAGTGGGGCGCGAACGCGTCGGTGCCCCAGGCGTCGAGCCCGCCGTACTGCCCGATCAGCGAGAGCTGCTGCTCCGGTGTCAGCGCGATCCCGTTCTGCATCGTCAGCTCGTTGAAGGAGCCGGTCAGCGTTCCCTCTGTGCTCGCGCCGTTGTCCCCGAAGATGTAGATGACGAGCGTGTTGTCGAGCTCGCCCATCTCCTCGACTGCGTCGAGCAGGCGGCCGACGTTCCAGTCGGTGTTCTCCTGGAAGCCGGCATAGACCTCCATCTGCCGCGCGTACAGCGTCCTCTCACTGTCCGAGAGAGAGTCCCAGGCCGGCAGCTCGTCCGGTCTTGGCGTCAGCTCTGCGTCGGGCGGGATCACGCCCAGCGCCTTCTGCCGTTCGAAGGTCTCCTCGCGCAGAACGTCCCAGCCCTGGTCGAACTTGCCGCGGTACTTCTCGCTCCACTCGACCGCGACCTGGTGCGGCGCGTGCGAGCACCCGGTCGAGTAGTAGACGAACCATGGCTTCTCCTGGTTCTGGGCACGCACCTCGTGCAGCCAGCGCACCGCCTGATCGGTGATGTCGTCCGGCCAGTAGTACTCCTTACCGTCCTTGCCCTCGGGGACGCCGATCGTCGTGTTGTCCTGCGTGATCAGCGGGTCGTACTGGCCCGCCTCGCCGCCGAGGATCCCCCGGAAGCGATCGAATCCCCACGCGTTCGGCCAGCGGTCGAACGGCCCCGCTGCACCCTGGACATGATCGGGAGTCAGGTGCCACTTGCCGAACCCGGCGGTCGAGTAGCCGTTTCCCTGAAGCGCCCGGACGAACGGAGCGCAGTCCTTCGGCACGCTCGCGCAGTAGCCGGGGAACGGGCCCGGAAGCTCGCCGATCGACCCGAAGCCGACCGTGTGGTGGTTGCGGCCCGTCAGCAGAGCGGCACGCGTCGGCGAGCAAATGGCGACGACGTGGAAGCGGTTGTACCTGAGGCCCTGATCGGCGACCCGCGTCATCGCCGGCGTCGAGACCGGCCCGCCGAACGTCGACGGGTTCCCGAAGCCGGCGTCGTCGATCAGCACGAGCAACACGTTCGGCGCGCCCTCCGGCGGCGACGGCGTCAGGTTGATCGTCCAGTCGGCGACGGACGCGTCGAGCGTTCGCCCGATCGTGCCGCCGAAGTTCGGGTCGGGGATCGGCAGCACCGTGCGGTCCGGGCTGAACTTCCCCATCGCCTCGCCGAGCGACTCCTTCAATGCGCCCATGCCCTTCTTGTCGCCCTGGACGACCGACCGAAGCAGCGCGCCCGCGAGCGCCTGCTCGACACCGAGCCGCTGCTCGTCGTCGAAGATCGCGATGATCCCCGCCGACCCCGGCGGCAGGTTCTCGCCGATCTTCTCGTGAAGCTCCTTGTTGACCTTGTTGCCGGCGAACCTGCCCATCACCCTTCCCGCGACCGCCCCGACGGCGACCGAGGCGAGCATCGGCGGCGCGAACAAGCCCACCGCGAGCCCGACCCCGCCGCCCCAGCCCGTTCCCTTGCGGCCGAGGTTGTCGCCGGTCCGCTGCACCGCGACGCTGCCATCCTCCGCATGCGTGACGAGAATCACGCCCTCGATCGAGACCTTCTTCTCCTTGACGAGCGCTACCAGCGCCTCGAAGTCCTTCGTCGCCTGGTCGATGTCCTGGTAACCGGCAACGAGGACGTCGGTGGGTGTCTCAGCCATCAGGGGTCTCCTTCGATTCCGACCGCTATCGCGGCTCGCGTGTGCCGTGCTCCCCGAACATGGCAAAGAGGCGTTCACCGAACATCGCCTAGGTCCCGACTTCACCCGGGTGAAGTCGAGGTGCGGGTGGTGTGCGACCTAGGAGATTGCAGGACTCTCCCTAGGAGACCCGCCTGGCACCGAAAGGAGGCCGATGGAATCGTTGTGGGAAACGGTCGTGCATTCATGCCTTGCGGCGACGGGGGCGCTGGTCGCATTCGTGACCGTCACCTGGTTCAAGGCGACGCCGGCGCGCGAGGTAGCGCGCTCACGCGCGTCAGCGCCGAGAGCCGCGGCCCCGCGAAAACGCGACCAGCGACGCGTCAGCTAGGTCTGCCGATCGAGTGCAGCGACCCATGCCAAAGCACTACGCCGGCCGCAGCGGGCAAGACCGCGTTCCTTACCGGATTGTGATTCGCGGCGAGCTCGGCGAGCCGCTCGTGGGACCACTGGAAGGAATGACTTTCGAGGTCGTCGGTGAGGAATCCGTGCTGGCCGGGGACCTCGTCGATCAAGCGCAGCTCCAGGGTGTGTTGAGCTGGCTGACCAACCTCGGCGTCGAGATCGTCAGCGTGAACCCGGCCGACGCACAGTCGTAGCTATGAGAGAGGAGATGTGATGGCTATAGGACCCGTTCAGCTCATTGTGCTGGGCTTCGCTCATCCCGAGTTTCACGGGGAGATCATCGCGGAGCTGGAGCGATTGAAAGAGAGCGACACCGTACGAGTGATCGACGCCCTCGCAGTCCATAAGGACGAAGCCGGGGAAATCGAGGTCGCGCACCTGAGCAACCTCACCGACGAGGAGGCAATCGAGGTCGGCAGCACGGTCGGTGCCCTCATCGGCCTCGGCATCGAGGGCGAGGAAGGCATGGAGGCAGGCGCTCGTGCAGGCGCCGAGGACGCCGCCGAGCACGGCCTGCACGCGTTCTCGGACGAGGACGCCTGGGACGTTCTCGAGGAAATCCCCAACGACTCGGCCGCCGCGCTCCTGTTGCTCGAGCACCACTGGGCGGTTCCCCTCCGAGATGCCATCGTGCGCGCGGGAGGATTCCGCATCAGCGACGGCTTCATCAGTCCGCTCGACCTGATCGAGATCGGGCTGGTGTCCGCAGAGGAAGCCAAGGAGCTCCACGCGCTCGAGACGAAGTCCCCCGCGACGAGCACCGCTTAGGGTCATCGAGGACGAGAACGGAGGTAGCAGATGCTCAGAACTCGGAGAGTCGCGCGACGGACCACCCGTCGCACCGCTAGGCGTCGGCGGCGTTAGACCAGTTGAAGGGGGCCGGCGACACGCCGCCGGCCCCGAAAACGGTTCACCCGGGTGAACGAACTGCCCGTGGGGTGAAGTTTCCCGGCGACGGCTTATCGTGGCCGTGAATACGAGGAGGAGGAGTCTCCATGGGATTCAGGCGCAGGACCAGGCGCCGCGCACTCGTTGCGGGAGCAGCGGTCGCACATCACCACGACAAGAAGATGAACGAGCAGCAGCAGGATTACGAGGAGGCGCCCGCCGAGGAGCCGGCGGAGTATGCGCCGCCGCCGGCGGACACGGCTGACGAAATCGAGCACCTCGCACAGCTGCACGCATCGGGCGCGCTGACAGACGAAGAGTTCGCGGCAGCCAAGGCCCAGGCCCTTGGGACGTGAGCGAGACGACGACGGAAACCGGAGGATGCCATGAGTGAATCGCGCAAGGACGTGCTGCTGAAGGCGCTCGAGGCCGAGGTCGGTGGCGGATCGGACGATCCGAGCACGCTGTTTACCGACGATGTCGTCGGTTGGTCGCCATACGCATCCGTGTCAGGGCTGAAGGCGCTCGGCGATCTCTCCGCGCTGCGCGAGATGGCGTTCTCCAATGTCGTCATCGCGTTCCGAGGGCTCGACGAAGTCGGCAACAAGGCGTTCGCCGAATGGCTCATCGAAGCCGATCACACGGGGCCACTCGTCCTCGGCGAGGGTGAGGAGTTAGAGGCAACTGGAAGGCATGTCCGGTTGCCCGGCGTCACGGTGGCCGACTTCCGCGAAGGGAAGATCCGGTCGTACCGGACGTACTTCGACGACCTCTCGCTCATCGAGCAGCTCGTAGGCGTCTGAGTCGGGCGCCATGGAGTTCGAGGTCGAAGACGATCCGGATCCCGTCGACCTCGAACTCCTCGAAGCGCAGGTTCGCCGCGAGGCTTCCGCTGCGATGGGGCTTGACGACGGAGTCGAGCTGGCGATCTTCGTGCGAGACGCCGGCAAGGTCGTGGCCGGCATCAGCGGCTGGACGTGGGGCGACAGCTGTGAGCTGCAGAGCCTCTGGGTGGAGCCGAGCCGGAGAGGTCGCGGGCTAGGGTCAAGGCTCCTGGCCGCCGCCGAAGCAGAGGCGGCGGCGCGCAACTGCTCGCAGACGGTCCACTTCACCTACGACTTTCAGACTGGCCGCCTTTACGAACGCGCCGGCTACGAGCTGGTGGGTCGAGTCGAGGACTTCCCGTCAGGAGCAGACGTCCTCTGGTACCGCAAGCGCTTGAACCCACCGGCAAGGCCGCATTCAGACCTCGCCGAGTCGACGAAGCGATCCTGACTACCACTGTGCGGACACCGATCAAGCACCCCACCGACCCGATGTACGCGGAGTTCGAAGTGCACCGATCGATGATTTGCGACCGCGTCCGCACGGAGGCGTTCAAGAGTGCGATCGACTCCGTCGTTCGCTCAGGCGACGTCGTGCTCGACGCCGGAGCGGGAAGCGGCATCCTGAGCGTGTTCGCGGCGCGGGCCGGAGCCGCGCGCGTCTACGCAGTGGAACGGACGTCGGTCGCTGTCCTCGCGCAGGAGCTGGCAGCTGCCAACGGAGTCTCGGAGATCGTCAGGGTGATCCACGGCGACATCATGGACGTCGAACTGCCGGAGCGAGTCGACGTGATCGTCTCGGAGTGGCTCGGAGGGTTCGGAATCGACGAGGGGATGCTCGTACCGGTCGTCGTCGCTCGTGATCGCTGGCTCAAGTCGGGCGGAATCATGATCCCCCGCTCGGTCACGGCGTGGGCGGCGCTCGTGCACGACCGCTATCTCTCGGAGACGGTGGAGTTCCTACGCGACAACCCCTACCGCCTCGACCTCGGGGACCTCCTGGGCAAGACCGTCAACGAGGTCTCCTATTCGGGCGGCTTCCGTCACCTCAGGGCGGGTGACAGACGCTCCGAGCCCTCTCCGCTCTGGACGACCGACGTCGATCTGATCCCGCTCGAACAAGCTCGGGCGCCTCACGAAGCCGAGGTGCTGTTGCCAGTCCACGACCACGGAACGGCCAACGCGCTCGCGCTGTGGTTCAGCGCCGAGATCGCCCCCGGCGCCTCGCTCTCAGTCGGACCCGGCGATCCACCGACGCACTGGGGTATGACGACCGCACCCCTCCGCTCACCGGTGGAGCTCACTCCGGGCATGGTCGTTCGTGCCAAGTTCAGGACCACGCTTGCGCGGCCGGTCGGGACCTGGACGAAGTGGGCGATCGCGATGCCAGGCGCCGACTGGGAGGAGCACGACGAGCAGTCGGTGTGGTTGGAGATCGACGAGTGAGCCCCGCCGATCAGTGGAGCGTCTGCGCGATCAAAAGGCTCCGAGCTCTCGCGCACGCGCAATCGCATCCTGCCGCGAGGAGACCCGAAGCTTCTGGTAGATCGATTTCGTGTGTGAGTGAATCGTGTTGAACGAGAGGAACAGCTCCTTGCCGATCTCTCGCTTGGACAGGCCCTCGGCCAGGTAGCGGAGAACCTCGAGCTCACGCTCCGTCAGGTCGCTGTCACCTGCGATTCGACGATGGGCCGGCGTCAGCGTGTGCGCGACCTCCACGTGGCGCGTGCTCAGGACGCCCGCATCCGGGCAGCTCGCAAGGAGTTTCCTCACTTCCTCGAGCATCGCCCGCGCGGGAGCGGGTCCCTCGAGGGCGCGGCGCACCGGAGCTGACACAAGCAGCGCATCCGCAATGTCCAGCGGCTGGCCGCGGGCGCGAAGGTTCGCCACGCCGCGATCGAGCAGCTCCGCTGCCTCTTCGAGCTCGCTGCCGCGGGCGAGGGCGGCGCCGAGGGCCACATGCGCGATGCCTGCGCCGGGCTCGTCGGCGACGCCGTGAACCTCGAGCGTGCTCAGCGCGCGCCCCGCCGCCGACACCGCGGCGTCGACGTCGTCGGTCTCGAGCGTGATCCGCGCGAGCATCGCCTTGGCGATGCCCGCGACGAGCCATTGGCCCGAACGCGCGGCGAGGAAGGCAGCCTGCTCGAGTGGCTCGCGGGCCGCCTCGCGCTCGCCCGTGAAACGCAGTGCCCAGCCGAGCGCGAGGAGCGAGACTGGTCTTCCGATCGAGAACGTATCGCTCAGCAACTCGGACGCCCTTTCGGCGGCGCCCAGCATCCGGGCCGCGTCGCCCCAGGGAAAGCAGGCGCGGGTCAGGGCGGTCGCAGCCTCGAAAGGGACACCGCAAGGCATCGGCGGTTCCGATCCGGCCGATTCCGCCGATTCGAGCGCGGCCAGCGAGTCTTCGCGACGATTGAGCGCGCTCAGCGCCCAGGCCCTGGCGACGGCGAGTCGCGCATCGTGCTCGACGTCCGGCCAGGGAAGCTCCTCGAGCTCCCGGAGGACTGCCGCGGCGTCGTCCTGCTCGAACGAGGGCCGCCAGTCCTCCAACACCAACGTGGTCGCGCTCTCGAGCGCGCCGGCGGCGACTGCGTGACGCACGGCCTCGTGCCGGTCGCCCTCCTGCCCGAGCCACTCGGAAGCCCGCTGGTGCACGGCACTGGCGAGCTCGGGATCGCACTGGAGCAGTCGGTTCCGGAGCACGTCCGCGAACAACTCGTGGTAGCGATACCACTCCCGGCGGTCGTCGAGCGGGATCAGGAAGAGGTTGGCTCGCTCGAGCTCCACCAGGACCTCGGCGGAGCCCTGCCGTCCGGTGGCCGCGTCGCAGAGAGGCCCACACATCGTGTCGAGGACCGACGTCTCGAGCAGGAACTGGTGTCGCTCCTCGGTCAGCGTGTCGAGAACGACCTCGGTCAAGTAGTCGACGATGTGCCGGCTGGCGCCGCCGAACCGTGCGACGAAGCCGGCGCGATCTGCCTCCTGAGACAGCGACATCGCCGCGAGGTGAACGCCGACCGGCCAGCCTTCGGTGCGTTCCTGCAGCGCGCCCAGCGTCTCGGTCGGGAGGCCGAGGTGCAGGATCTCGTTGAGGAAGGTGGCCGACTCGTTCTCGGTGAAGCCGAGGTCGACGGCACGAAGCTCGAGCAGCTCCTCGAGGGCGCGCAGCCTCCCCATCGGGATCGGTGGATCCGATCGCGTCGAGAGGGCCAATGTGACGTTGCTCGGCATCCGTTCGAGGAGGAAGTCGAGCGAGTCATGACAGCTGCGATTCGTGATCTCCTGGTAGTCGTCGAGTACGAGGACGAGCTTCTCGCTGATTGCTTCCAGGTCGCGTAGAACAGCGGGGACGACCGCATCGACGACATCCGCGCGCGGCTGACGGAGCGCACTCAGTGCGGTGGCACCCCATTCAGGTACAGCGCGCCGGATCGCCTCGACGATGTAGCTCCAGAAGGTGACCGGGTCGTCGTCCCCCGCGTCGAGCGACACGCAGGCGAAGGCGCGGCCATCGACCTCCCGCCACTGCGCGAGGAGGGTCGTCTTTCCGAACCCGGGCGGCGCAGCAAGCAAGACGAGCCTCGGCCACGACTCGCGCAGTACGTCGGTGCAGCGAGCACGGGTGAGAGCGTCCCGCGGGACGCGAACCCGCTCGAACTTCCACTGGAAGAAGACTCCATCGTCGGAGGGAGCGACTGTGAGCCGGTCGGCAGCTGTCGCCGTTGCGCTCACGGCAATTCGACCCTGGTCCGGCGGCGGGGTGGGGGAAGCGCCTTGGTCACGTTGCGTCTTCGGTCGGCAGGGGGACCCCTGTCTTGGGGTCCCGTCAGCGTCGCGTTCGAAGGCCCGCGCGGCAAGGGAGGCCCGCACGGAACTTGGGTGGGGCCTGCGCCGGGGGTGCCTGCACCCCCGGCGCAACAGAGGACGCAAAGACCGTCGCCGATCTCAGCCGGCTGAGAACTTCACCCGGGTGAACACGACCAGCAGGTGAGGTCGGGGCCGCAGACCGGTTGGACAATGGTGGAGGGAGTGAACGACGTTGTCCAACGCACGCGAGAAGGAGTCGAGATGAGCGACGTTGCCCAACGCACGCAAGAAGGAGACGAGATGAGCGACTATGAGTCGACGCGGTCCGCGCAGGACAGTGGGTGGGTTGGCGGCGGCTACGTGTTCGCCGGCGTGATCATGCTCATGGTCGGGACCTTCCAGGCCCTAGCCGGCCTGGCCGCCCTCTTCGAGGACGAGTTCTTCGTCGTGACCTCGGACTACATCTTCAAGATCAACACGACGACGTGGGGCTGGATCCACCTGATTCTGGGGGTGCTTGTCGCCTTCGCGGGCTACGCACTCTTCGCTGCGAAGACCTGGGCGCGCGTGATCGGCGTGACGCTCGCGACGCTGAGCGCGATCGCGAACTTCATCTTCATCCCGTACTACCCCTTCTGGGCGATCCTGATCATCTCGCTGGACGTATGTGTGATCTGGGCCTTGACGAGGTCGCTTTCCAGGCCGGAGGACCTGGCGGCCTAGCGGCCGGTGGGGAGTCATGAAGGCTTATGCGAACGGGCGTGACGCGGTCATGGCGGTCGTCTCGCACGTGCGAAAGCCGAGCTTTCGGCGCCGGGTAGAGAGACGACTCGAGCGCGTGATCCATCGGATTTCGGCGCGCTTGCCCTCCCGCCGACGCGGGCTACGCCGTTGGCTACCGCTGAAGCATTGACCCCGGCGAGAGACGCACGCAACGCGCTGAGCCCCCGCCGGGCCGATCCGTCTCGAGGTGCCGTCGCAAGGCGCAAGGTGAAGGGAACGTAGGAAACCATGAGCGTGGCCAAGCTCCATCATCCAAGTGTCGAGGAGCGTCGAGCGAACGGCGAGGAGTCCCGGGAGCGGACGCCTCCCTCGAGCCACGGAGAGTGGGCGGCAGGCGCCGACCGCTTCGATCCGATTGCCCTGCTCGAGCAACAGAACGAAACTCGCGAGCCCGACCTCGTGCCGGTGCGGCATGGCCGGATGATGGTGTCCCCGTTCACGTTCTACCGGGGCGCCGCAAAGATCATGGCTGCCGACCTCGAGCACACGCCTACGGCCGGCCTGACGGTTCAGCTCTGCGGCGATGCCCATCTGTCGAACTTCGGGGCGTTTGCCTCGCCGGAGCGGCAGCTGCTGTTCGACCTGAACGACTTCGACGAGACGCTGCCCGGTCCGTTCGAGTACGACGTCAAGCGGCTCGCGGCGAGCGTCACGGTCGCGGCACGGAACAACGGCTTCGGCGAGGCCGACGCGCGCGACGCGACGGTCGCGGCTGTGCGCGGCTATCGGGAGACGATGGCCGAGTTCGCGGAGATGTCGACCATGGATGTCTGGTACGCCCACCTCTCCGAGGCGACGCTCATGGAAGCCATCGAGAGGTTCGCCGCCATGCGCACGGACAGCTCGGGGAAGAAGAGCTCCAACAAGGAAACCAAGAAGAGGAGGAAAGCGAAGGCCGATGCGAAGGCGGCGAAGAAGAGCACGGCGACGGTTGAGGCCAAGCGGGCGAGGAAGGCCGCGGAGAAGGCTCGCACGCGCGACAGCCTGCAGGCGCTGTCGAAGCTCGCCGAGATCGTGGACGGCAAGTACCAGATCATCAGCCAGCCGCCGATTGTCATTCCGATGCGTGACCTGGAGGGCCGCGACGGCATGTCCGCCGAGCTGTTCGAGCACGTGGTCCACGAGCAGTTCCGGGCCTACAGGGCAACCTTGCAGGACGACCGACGCCACGTCCTCGAGCGGTTCCAGTTCGTCGACATGGCTCACAAGGTCGTTGGCGTCGGCAGCGTCGGAGCGCGCGCGTTCATCGTTCTCTTGCAGGGACGCGACCAGAGCGATCCGCTTTTCCTCCAGGTCAAGGAGGCAACGGCCTCGGTGCTCGAGGATCACTTGCCAAAGAGCCGTTACAAGCAGCCTGGAGAGCGCGTCGTCCAAGGCCAGCGGCTGATGCAGGCCGCGAGCGACATCTACCTCGGCTGGACCAAGGGCGTGCAGGAAAACCGCTTCCTCTACTGGCGCCAGCTCCGGGACATGAAAGCCTCGGCAGACGTCGAATCGCTGAGCCCTGTCGCTCTCGCCTTCTACGCCCACTGGTGCGGATGGACGCTCGCCCGTGCGCACGCTCGCTCCGGAGACCCGATCGCGATCGCCACCTACCTTGGCGAGAGCGATGGTTTCGACAAGTCGGTCACCGACTTCGCCGAGCGCTACGCGGATCAGAACGAGCGGGACTTCCAGGCTTTCACCAAAGCGATCGGTTCAGGACGGTTGGCTGCGGTCGAGGGCCTCTGACCTACGAGACTCGCCCGTTGCGCCTTGTAGCGCCGTCCTACAGTTCGTGGCGGCCGCCGATCGGCGCGATCAGAGTGGCGACCGGGAGGCTTCCTCGGACCGTCGTGCCCTGCCCGGGCGCGGTGTCGACGGTGAGCGTGCCTCCGAGGCTGGCCATGCGGTCGGTCATGTTCGTGTAGCCGCTGCCCGACCCCCGGGCCGAGTCGGGATCGAAGCCTGCGCCGTCGTCGGCGATCTCGAAGCTAGAGCCGGCCGTCGCGCTCCCAGAGCCGAATGACAGCGGTCGCACCCGGACCGGCGTGTTTGGCGATGTTCTGGAGACCTTCGACGCAGCAGAAGTAGACGGCGGCCTCCTCGTCTTCGGAGTAGCGGCCGATCGCCGCTGCCTCGAGTCTCACCGGCGAAGCGGAACGCCGCACGACGCTGGCCAGGGCCTCCCGGAGCCCGAACTCGCGCAGCACGGGCGGGTAGAGGCCATGGGCGAGGTCGCGGAGCTCCTCCAGGATCTCCTCGAGCTCGTTGCCGACATCGTCGAGTCGCTGTGCGACCTCTGGATCCGCGAACTCGCGGACGAGGCCGACTCGCATGCTGAGCGCGACCAGATGTTGCTGCGCCCCGTCATGGAGGTCGCGCTCGAGCTTGCGGCGCTCGGCGTCGCCCGCGGTCACGACGCGCGCACGCGTCGCACGGAGCTCCGTGTTCGTCGACTCGAGCTCGACCGTCAAGCGCCCGTTCTCGATCGCCAGCAGCAGCGCCTGAGCCGCCGCTGCGACCAGCTCTGGGTCGGTTTCTAGAGCCGCGTCGTGCCAGATCACGGCCACGGTCTCGCCGTTCCGCGTGACGGGAGTCGACGACTGGCCGGCCGGAGGCATGGGTGCAAGAGGCTCGCCGCTCGAATCGACAAAGCCGCCGGCCTGCCCGAGACGGAACCCGAGCTCCAGCGACGGATCATCGAGCGCATCGGCCAGCGTCGTGCGCAGCTCAGAGGCACTCGGGCTCTCGACCAGGCGGGAGACGATCTTCTTCAACGCCGCCGCGGCGAAAAACGTGCTCACCACGATCGAAAGCACAAATCCGTAGGGAATCAGGGCGCGACCAACCGTGAGGAACCAGCCGATGTCCGAGATCGTGCTCGGATCCAGATCGAGATGTTGGGTGACGATGCCGTGGAAGATCAGGACGGGCACCGTGAGCATCACGGCGGGTACGTAGACGGGAATGAGCGCGCGCCTGCGCGGCCGAGTTGCCGTCGCCAGGCGGTAGAACAAGAAGCGAGAGTCCCCACTCCGAGCGCGAGCAGGTCAGGTACGAGCCGCTGCTGCCGAACCCGTCGGCGATCGTCGGACGGTCGGCGATCATGAAGGCGTTCGTGGGACACGCCGCGTTGCAGCCGGCGACCGGCCCGCCGCCGCTGACGACGGGCGAGAAGAAAAGCGCAGGAAAGGACGATGTAAAGAAGGAGAGCGCCCATCCCGCGAGCAGCAGCCGCTCCGGCGTGACCGGCAAGCCGTCCGTCGGGGAAGGCGAAGATGACGTAGTAGGCCAGGACGAACGACGGGAAGTCACCGAACACACCGATGCTGTGGAGCAGGGGATCGGACGCCCCTTGCAGCGACATGACGACCGACGCAAGCGCCAGCGCCACGAACGCAGAGGCCGAGGCGATTGCCGGGACGTCGAACCAGCCAGTAGAGCGCCGCGCTGGACCATCCCACGATGATCACGGCCCGCTGGATGCCGTACGCAATCGGATCGACGAGGTGGTCGCTCGTCGCGAGGAGAAGGCCCGCGCCGATGGCGACGAGAAGGCCGCAGCGGCTCGCAAAGGCGATCAGCAAGCCGCGCCGGACGGAGATCATCGCCTTGGCGTGAACCGCCATCGAGTCCGCTCGCTGCCAGCGAGATCGCGTCATCCGATGCAACGGACTCAGTCGGCCGTAGCCTCGGGCGTGGCGGCGTTCTACCGTGTCGTGCGCGGACCGCCGGATCGGCGCGATCAGGGTGGCGACCGGGAGGCTTCCTCGTGACCGTTGTGCCCTGCCCGGGCGCGGAGTCGACGGAGAGCGTGCCTCCGAGGCTGGCCATGCGGTCGGTCATGTTGGTGTAGCCGCTGCCTGACCCCCGGGCCGAGTCGGGATCGAAGCCTGCGCCGTCGTCGGCGATCTCGAAGTCAGAGCCGGCCGTCGCGCTCCCAGAGCCGAATGACGGCGGTCGCACCCGAGCCGGCGTGCTTGGCGACGTTCTGGAGACCTTCCACGCAGCAGAAGTAGACGGCGGCCTCCTCGTCTTCGGAGTAGCGGCCGATCGCCGCTGCCTCGAGTTTCACCGGTGAAGCCGAACGCCGCACGACGCTGGCCAGGGCCTCCCGGAGTCCGAACTCGCGCAGCACGGGCGGGTAGAGGCCATGGGCGAGGTCGCGGAGCTCCGTCCAGGATCTCCTCGAGCTCGTTGCCGACATCGTCGAGTCGCTGCGCGACCTCTGGATCCGCGAACTCGCGGACGAGGCCGACTCGCATGCTGAGCGCGACCAGATGTTGCTGCGCCCCGTCATGGAGGTCGCGCTCGAGCTTGCGGCGCTCGGCGTCGCCCGCGGTCACGATCGCGTGCACGCGTCGCGCGGAGCTCCGTGTTCGTCGACTCGAGCTCGCCCGTCAAGCGCCCGTTCTCGATCGCCAGCAGCAGCGCCTGAGCCGCAGCTGCGACCAGCTCTGGGTCGGTGTCCAGAGCCGCGTCGTGCCAGATCACGGCCACGGTCTCGCCGTTCCGCGTGACCGGGAGTCGACGACTGGCCGGCCGCAGGCGTGGATGCAAGAGGCTCGCCGCTCGAATCGACAAAGCCGCCGGCCTGCCCGAGACGGAACCCGAGCTCGAGCGACGGATCATCGAGCGCATCGGCCAGCGTCGTGCGCAGCTCAGCGGCGCTCGGGCTCTCCACCAGGCGCGAGACGATCTTCTTCAACGCCGTCGCGGCGAAGAACGTGCTCACCACGACCGAAAGCAGAAATCCGTAGGGAATCAGCGCGCGTAACCGATGTTGACCAGCCAGCCCCACGTCCTCGAGCATGCTCGCATCCAGCGTGCACCAGGTCGACGAAGGCTGCGTAGAAGACCACGACCGGACCGAGGGAGCATCACAGTCGGGACGTAGACAGGCAGGAGTGCCCGCCTCCGCGGCCGAGTCGCCGTCGCCAGCCGGTAGGATCAGGAAGACGAAGCCCACTGCGGAAAAGGCCGCCAACAGGTAGTACCCATGAGTCCTCGCTGAGAAAACCGTCGGCGAGCGTCGGCCGATCGGCGATCATGAAGCCGTTCTCGGGACACGCAGGTCGCAGTCGGCGAGCGGAATGGGGCCATGGACGACTGGCGAGAAGAGGAGCCCAGGGACGGCAAACTCCAGTATTGGAGCGCACATCGCGCCGAGAAGCGCCCATGCGAAGCGACTCGTCAATACCGACCCTCCGGGAACGCGAAGAAACGTAAAACACGAGCAGAAAAACGACCGAACCAGCCGAACACACCGATGCTGCGGAGAAGCGGCTGGGTCGCTCCCTGAAGCGAGAGCACGGCCGATGGCGACCGCCAGCGCGAGAAGGGAGAGACCGAGTCGATTGCCGGGGCGTCGAACCAGCCAGTAGAGCGCCGCGCTGAACCATCCCACGACGACCTCACGGCCATCTATGAGGCCCCACTCAATCGGCTCGACGAGGTGGTCGCTCGTCGCGATGAGCAGGCCCGCGCCGATCGCGACGAGGACCGCAGCGATCGCAAGTGCGATCAGAACGCCGCGCCGGACAGAGGTCATCGCCTTGACGGGAACTGTCGCGGCGCCGCTCGACCCTACGGAGATCGTCGACACACCTCTCCTCCGGACTTCGAGGCAGCTGCAACGTTATTTAGCCACGATCACCGCGCCCTGTCTACGCGGCCGGGTGGCCTCTTACCACACCGACACATTTGTGTCTTACCGTTCCGCCCGACCCGGATCTATCGTTTCGCTATGGCGATTCGGGTTGCCCTCGCGGATGACAGCCTGCTCGTCCTGGAGGGGATGCAGCAGCTCCTCGCCGCCTACCCGGACATCGAGGTCGTTGCCTCGTGCGACGACATGCCGTCGCTCCTCCGGGCTATCGAGGACGTCCACCCCCAGGTCGTTGTGAGCGACATTCGGATGCCGCCCACGAAGAGCGACGAGGGCATCCAGGTCGCAGTCCGCCTGCGGCAGCTCCATCCCGAGGTTGGCGTGGTCATCCTCAGCCAGTACGCGGAACCGAGGTACGCGCTGAAACTCCTCGAGACCGGCTCGGAGGGGCGCGCCTACCTGCTCAAGGAGCGCGTGCGTGACTCCGCGCAGCTCGTGTCCGCCATCGAGTCCGTCGCTGCCGGCGGATCGGTCATCGATCCCAAGGTCGTCGAGGTGCTCGTGGGCGACAAAGCGCGTCCGCGCCCTACGCTCGCCAAGCTCAGCCCGCGCGAGCAGGAGGTCCTTGCAGAGATCGCCCAGGGCAAGAGCAATACGGCGATCGCCAAGTCTCTCGTGCTCAGCACACGAGCCATCGAGAAGCACATCCACTCGATCTTCTCCAAGCTCGGTCTTACCGAGGCGGAGAACGTCAGCAGGCGCGTGAAAGCGGTCCTGCTCTTTCTCGCCGACGAAACCTCGGACGTGGACGGAGGGCCCCCCGCAGCAAGGTAGTGGGCCGCTTCACCCGGGTGAACGAGGCTGTCGGGTGATGTGACGACGCGATCGTCTGGCGAGACTGAGAAGCCAAAATGATTGGACGGGGTAGACCGTGAGCTCGACCGAGTCGAGCGAGGCCGTGAGGGCCCAGGATCAGCTGGATGCGGGCGCGGGCGCAGCCGAGGCTCGCGTTCCGACCTGGGTGTGGGTCGTCCTGGGCGTGCTGGCGCTCGCCCTGGTCGCCGTGACGCTGGGTCTGTTCGCCGAGGCTCGCGACACCTCGGCGAACGCGGAGGCCGCCTCCGCGGAGGCCTCCCAGCTGATGGACGATCTCGTCGCCGGCGTGCAAGACGACCAACGAAGAGCTCAAGACGTTCAACGAGCAGTTCGAGTCGGCCCTCGCCTCCGCTGAGGCCGCGAAGGCGGAGGCGAAGGAGAAGCAGTCGAGCAGCTCGCAGGGCCAGAGCCCGTGACGCCGCCGAGGCCCCGCGCAGCCGAGGAGCCGGTCGCCGCCTCCGACGCGGGCGAAAGCGACGCGGCGGCGGAGTCTCCGACCTCGCAGCGCCCTGCCGGCGCGGAGCTGGAGGCGGACATCGCCTCCGACGAGGGCGGGAGCGAGGCGGGCGGAATCTCCGACCGAGCAGCTCCCTGACGAGGAGGCGGCGGAGGCGGGCGCCGCCTCCGAAACTGCCGAGAGCGAGGCGCTGACGGAGTCTCCGACCGAGCAGCCCGTCGATGAGGAGACCGCGGCGGACGCCGTCGCCGTGGCGGAGGTCGGTGCCGAGGCCCCGGCCGACGAGCCTGCGGTCGAGGAGGTCTTGACCGCTCGGCCTCGGGCTGCGCGGGCGCCGGGCTGGGCGTGGGTTGCGATGACGCTGATGGTCCTGGTGCTCGGGATCGCCTTGACCACCCTGTTCGTCGCGCGGAACGCCGAACCCAGCACACCAGCGGCAGTCGAGGACGTCCAGACGCTGGTCGTGGAGCTCGAGGCGTTGAACGGCTACCTGGCGACGACGAACGAGTTGATGTCGAACGCGATCGCGAGCGCCCAGCAGATGAGCGCCGATGCTCAGGCCAAGCTCGCGGGGCTGTCAGCGCAGGTCGCCGAGGCCGACGTCGGCGTCGGACATGCGCGCTCGCTCCTCGGCGGCCAGCTCTCCGAGACGGAGCGCTCGGAGCTCGCCAAGGGTCAGGAGCAGCTTCAGTCTCTCCGGGAGACGCTCGCGGAGCGGACCGAGGGGCTCGAACAGCAACTGCTCGCGACGATCAGCGGGGCTGTCGCCGGCCTCGACGACAGGGTCGGGGTCGCAACGGACCGGGTCTCGAGTCGCACGGGGACTAACGAGGATCGGATCGCGGCGCTCGAGGGCAGGCAGGCCGAGACCGACGAGTCCAGGGCTCGGCTCCTGGCCGAGGCCGATCGGCGCAGGGCCGAGGGCGATCTGCTCAGGGTGGCCGTTCAGGCCCACCGGGAGGCGATTCAGGCCCAGCGGGACGTCATTCAGGCTCAGCGGGAGCGTGCACAAGACCTCGCTGCTGAGATCCGAGAGCTGAGGCGGAACCTGGCGGCGCTCCAGCGGATCGTCGACAGGTTGAGACCGAGGCCGAACTGAGCCGCTTCGAAGTGACCTGCGGTCAGTCGCGGTTCGGCGAATTCGAGCGAACTGCCCCGCTGGCTGACCAGACCGGAATCCGGATGACCGCTCCTGACCAAGATCGGCACACCCGGTCGCCTGCACAACTATGCATGCCAACACAACCGCGGTCCTGGGCGACCCTGGAGAGTCTGGCAGCACTCCCGTCGCGCGGCGACCCACTCGACCGCGACGTCACCCAGGCGGGGTGAGGCTCGCTCACCTCGCCGTGCTGGACCGTCTTCGTACGCACACGACGCCTGACACGGTGCATGCCTACGAGATCCGGATCCGCGGACGGCTCGGCGATACCTTCCTGCAGGCGTTCGACGGGATGGGCGCGTCGTTCAAACCGGTCGAGACCGTGCTGCACGGGCCTCTGGCGGACCAGGCCGCCTTGCACGAGGTGCTCGACCGGATCCAAGCGCTCGGCCTCGAGCTCGTCGACGTGCGCCAGTTGCCCGACACTCCTTGACGAGTGCGGATCGTCTACGTCGGCCACGCGACGGCGCTCATCGAGCTCGACGGTGTGACGCTCCTCACCGATCCGCTCCTGCGTCGACGTGTCGCCCACCTCACGCGTCTACACCCGGTGTCTCTGCCCACGGGTATCGACGCCATCCTCCTCTCCCACCTCCATGCCGACCATCTCGACTTCCGTTCGCTGGCCCTGCTGCCGCCGAACGTGCCGATCGTCATGCCCGCCCGCGGCGGCCCGCTCGTGCGCCGACGGACGCGCCGCGACGTCGTCGGGCTCGCCGTCGGTCAGGAGACCCAGATAGGCCCGGTCGCGGTACGCGCCGTACGGGCGGAGCATGCAGACCGCCGCTACCCGCTCACGCGCCGAGTCGAGCCGCTCGGCTTCGTCATCACGGGCTCGCACACGGTCTACTTCGCCGGCGACACGGACCTCTTTCCCGAGATGGCGGCCCTCGCGCCTCTCGACGTCGCGCTCGTGCCGATCTGGGGCTGGGGGCCGACCTTGCCGCCAGGCCACCTCGATCCCCGCCGCGCGGCAGAGGCGATCCGGCTGGTGCAGCCGCGGATCGCGATCCCCATCCACTGGGGCACGTACCGCGTGATCGGGTCGAGCGGCGTCGGCGCCGAGCCGGCCGAGCGTTTCCGGCGCGAAGTTGCAAGTACCGCCCCCGACGTCGAGGTGCGCATCCTGCAACCGGGAGAGGCGACGGAAGTCTGACGTGGGGGCCGCGTTCGCCTGGGGCCTGCTTGCCGCCTCGTCCCTGATCCTGGGCGGGCTGATCGCCCTTCGCGTCGACGTCAGCCTGCGCTCGCTCGGGCTCGTGATGGGGTTCGGCAGCGGCGTCCTGATCAGCGCCGTCGCGTACGAGCTCGTGGCCGAGGCCTTCCAGACTGCAGACGGAGGCACGGCCGTCGCGCTCGGCCTGTTTGCCGGTTGCGGCACGTTCTTCGTCGGCGACAGCCTGATCGACCGGTACGGCGGCGGCGACCGCAAGAGCATGACTGCGGTCGCGACGGGCGGCTCGGCGCTCGCGATCGTGCTCGGCATCGTCCTCGATGGGATTCCCGAGTCCGCCGTGATCGGCCTCGGCTTGCTCGGGGGTGAAGGCGTCTCCGCCGCGGTGCTCGCGGCGGTCTTCCTCTCGAACCTGCCCGAGGCCATCGCGGCGACGTCCGGGCTGACCCGGTCCGGCTGGTCCGGGCGGAACGTGGTCGGGCTCTGGGTCGCGGTCGCGCTCGTCTCGGGGCTCGCGTCGCTCGCGGGCTACGCGTTCCTCGACGGCGCATCCGGCGATGCGATCGCTTTCGTGCTCGCGTTTGCAGGCGGCGCGATCCTGACGATGCTCGCGGACACAATGATGCCCGAGGCGTTCGAGCACGGCGGGCGGCTCGTCGGCGTCTTTACGACGCTCGGCTTCGCCCTCGCCTTCGCCATCTCGGCCCTCGAGTGAGGCCGCCACCTAGTGCGCGAGCAGCGCCTTCAGCCCCACGATCACGAGTCCGAGCGCGAGGTTGACGCCGACGGCGATGAACGTGCCCAGGCGTCCGAGCCGCTCGGCTCGCGCGTAGCGCAGGCCCTGCACACCGAGCGCGAGCAGGCAGATGACAAGCGCCAGCCAGATCGCCCTCGACTCGCGGATGACCCCGGCGGCCCCGAGGATCAGCACCGCCAGAGGAGGGACGGCGGCCAGCACGATCGCGATCTCTCGCCGGGCGATGTCTGCGAGCTCGGGGCGGTCGAGGCGGCGGCCGCGCCCGATGCTCTCGGCGAGCGCGTGCGAGTAGACGTGGGCAATCCACAACACGACGACCGTTGCGACCACGAAGACGGCGAGCCGCCAGGCGTCGACGCCTCCCTTCCCGCCGGCCGCGATGGTCGCCATCACGACGATCGTCCCGTACACCGTGCCCGCGATACCAGTCGCGGTGCCGTGCAGGAACTTCGGGACGTACGAGGTCACTCGCCCGCGACGACGAGCACGAGCGTCGTCACGGCGAGAGCGGCCGCGGCGACGGTCAGCCCGCCGACCCACAGATCCGGGAGCGCCGCATAGCCGCCCTCGTCGAGCGCGCGCGTCACGTCGCGGTGGCGAAGGATGCCGAACGCGAGGAGCGCAACCGCGACCACCGCGTAGCCGACACCGAGCACGAGGTACGGCCAGTCCGTTCCCCCGATCAGCTCCGGCGCGACCCTGCCGACTCCGAGCGCGGCGACCGCGGCGCCGAGCCCGGTTCGCAACCACGCGAGCCACGTCCGTTCCGCCGCCAGGTAGGTGCGGCGAGACGCATCGTCGGGCTGCGCCATCACGACGGAAGTCGCTTCTCGAGCTGCTCGAGCCGCTGCTCGATGCGCTCGAGGGCACTGAGCACCGGGTCCTGATGCATCTCCTCTTTGCGGCGCTGGACGCGGTTGACGAAGCCCGCGGCGATCGACGCCGTCAGGAGCGAAATCGACGAGATCGCCACGACCATCAGCACAATCGCAACGGCCCGCCCCTCCCTCGTCTCCGGCGTGACGTCGCCGTACCCCACGGTGGTCACGGTTTGAACCGACCACCACAGCGCCAGTCCGAAGGACGGGAATTCCTCCTCGTCGATCAGGCGCATGATCAGCGCACAGCCGAGGGAGACGGCCACGATCCCGCTGATGAGCCAGCGCGGGCCCGGGACGGTGCCGATGACGCGTTCGAGCCATGGGCGGCGATCGAGCAGCGGGGTGTCCGGCGCCTTAATCGCCATCGCATGGCCGACGCTGTCGGGGCGCGGGGTGACGCGCCATCACCCGAGTCGGGTGACGCATCGTCACCCGCCGGCCGGGGACGCTCACGGCCATTGTCCGCGGAGGCGACGACGGCGCGCTACGAGATTCGGATCAGAGGGGAGCTGGGTGCGGACCTCTCGACCGAGCTCGAGCCGCTGACGGCGGACACACGTCGCGCCGAGACGGTGCTCCACGGCGAGATCGCCGACCAGGCCGCGCTGCACGGTGTGCTCGACCTGCTCCAGGATCACGGGCTGCAGCTGCTCGAGGTGCGCCGCCTGCCGGACGATCCGAAGCACGGGGTCTCGGCTGGCAGCAGCGGGCCGAGCGGGGACACCAAGTCGTGATGTCCGCCGCCGAGCCCGAGCCACGCGAGTCGATGGTCGCGCGGGCGCGCGGGAGTGCAGAGCGCGCCGCGTCGTGGGCGCAGGAGCACGTGCCCGGCGCGACGATGGCGACCGAGGCGCTCGAGCGTGAGCGCCTGTCCGCTGCAAGCCTGCTCGCCGGCGGGCTCGCATACCGGTTGTTCTTCTGGCTCGTCCCGCTCGGCCTCGTCCTCGCTTCGCTGAGCAGCTTCTGGCTCGATGCCGATCGCAGCAGCCTCGAGGATGCCGCGCGCGACTTCGGCCTCAGCGGGGCGGCGACTCGCGCCGCCTTGGAGGCGATCGAGCAGCAGGAGTACGCGAGGTGGTACTTCCTCGTCGCGGGGTCCGTGCTGCTCCTCTGGTTCGGCATCGGCGTGCTCCGGGCGCTGAACGTCGCCCACGCGGTCGCCTGGAAACTGCGGCCGGAGAAGATCAGGCATCCGTTGCGGGCGGGCCTCCTGTTCACCGCCCTCACCGCAGGCATCATCGGCGTCTCGACCGGCACGGCCTGGCTGCGGGAGGAGAACGAGGGGTCGGGCATCCTCCTGACCATCTCGCTCGTCGCGCTGTACGTCGCAGCAGTCGTCTGGCTGATGGACAAGCTGCCGCACCGCGCGTCGTCCTGGCAGGGCCTCCTGCCGGGGGCCGTGCTCGTCGCGGTCGGCACGCAGCTGATGCACCTCGTCGTCGCCCTGTACATCGCGCCGAGGCTCGGCCGGTCGTCCGAGCTGTATGGGACGCTCGGCGCCGCCACGGTGATCCTCCTGTGGCTGTACCTCGTCGCACGCTTGATCGTCGCCGGTGCGTTCCTGAACGCAGCGGTCTGGGAGCAGAAGGAAGGAGAGTCCACATGACCGCATCGCGGGGCAGGATGCTTTCCGCCCGGATCCTCGTCGTCGTGTTCGCCTTGCTCGCGGTGATCGGCTTGCTGTCGGGCTACATCCGCTACCAGGCGCTCGACCCGGACACGTTCCGCGGCACCGCGGAAGAGCTGATCACGAGCGAGAACGTGCAGGACCAGGTCGCGGTGACGCTCGTCGACGAGCTGTACGCGAACGTCGACGTCGCCGCGGCGCTCGAGCAGCGCCTGCCGCCCGACCAGCAGCGGCTCGCCGGCTTGATCGCTGGTGGTGTGCAGGAGCTGTCGTACCGCGCGGCGCGCCGCCTGCTCGCGCGGCCTCGCGTCCAGGCTCTCTGGGTGGAAACGCTTGCGGCGACCCACCGGCAGCTGCTCCGCATCCTCGACGACGACCTCAGGGGGGTCAGCACCGAGGGCGGCGTCCTGGTGCTCGATCTGCGTCCGCTGGTGGTCCAGCTGGGCGATCAGATCGCCATCTTCGGACGGGTCGCGGAAGCGCTCCCCGCCGACGCCGGACGCGTCGAGATCATGGAGGCGGACCAGCTCGAGACGGCTCAGGACATCACCGCAGCTGCTGAAGGTGCTCGGCACGATCGCCTGGCTGCTGGCGCTCGTCGCCGCTGCGGTGGCGATCTGGCTCGCTGTGGGGCGCCGACGCGCGATCCTCCGCTCGCTCGCGGTCGCGCTCGTCGTGGTGGGTCTGCTCGTCCTGGTGCTTCGCTCCGTCGCCGGTTCCTATGTCGTGGACGCGCTCGCGACCACCGAGTCCGTCCGTCCTGCGGCCGACGACGTCTGGGAGATCGCGACCAGCCTGCTCGCCGACGGCGCCTGGACCGTCATCGGCATGGGGCTCGTCGCCCTCTTCGGCGTCTGGCTGACCGGCGGCTCGAACCTCGCGACGCGCGCCCGGGGCGCGATCGCGCCGTATCTGGCTCGCCCTGAGGTGGCCTTCGGCGCCGGCGCCCTCTTCCTGTTGCTGCTCATCTGGTGGGGACCGACTGCACAGACCCGCAGGTGGGAGTTCATCCTTCTGGCCGCTGTGCTGCTCGCGATCGGCATCGAGGCGCTGCGGCGAGAGACGGCACGCGAGCATCCCGACGCAGCAGCCACCGCCACCGCCGCCGGAGCCCGCGCCGAGCGCCTAGCCCCTGTCAGACCGGGATTACCCCGGCGATCCGGGCGCCGTGGCCCGGCGTGGAGTCGATCTCGAGCACCCCGCCGACGGCTGCGAGCCGCTCGGCGAGGTTCGCGAGGCCGTCGCCCGGCTCGACGATCGAGGGATCGAAGCCGGCGCCGTCGTCCTCCACTGCGAAGCGAACGGTGCCGTCGTCCTCCCACAGCCGCACGGTCGCCGACGCGCCGTCGCCGGCGTGCTTGGCCGCGTTCTGGAGCGCCTCGCGGCAGCAGAAGTAGACCGAGAGCTCGATCGGGGCGGGATGGCGGCGCACGCCCTCGTCGCGGATCTCGACCGGGACGACCGAGTTGAGACTGGCCGACCGCAGGGCGTCCGCGACGCCGTACCGCTCGAGATGCTGCGGAAAGAGCCCGTGCGCGACGGTGCGGAGCTCCTCCAGTGCCTCGTCGAGCTGGTGGCCGAGCCGCTCGACGACATCCCGGTCCTCGGGCCGCTCGAGCCGGTCCCGCGCCAGCGCCAGATGGAGGCGCAGCGCCACGAGCCGCTGCTGCGCGCTGTCGTGCAGGTCTCGCCCGATCCGGCGGCGCTCGTCGTCGCCGGCGGAGACGGCCCGCGCCTGCGACGCGCGCAGCGCTCCTTCGAGGTGCCCCTTCTCGACCGCGACGAGCGTGGCCAAGACCGCGGCGTCCACGAGCTCCGGGTCCTCGGCCAGCGCATCGTCCGTCACGATCGCCGCCACCGGCCGGCCGCCGCGCGCGACGTCGATCCACTGCCGCGCCGTGCCCGGCTCGGGCCTGAGCAGCTCCTCCCCGTCGCTGTCGCGGAACTCGTGCCGCCTCGGGTCCCAGAAGCCGAGGCGCAGCGAGGGGTCGTCGAGCGCGCCGGCCACGACCGCGCGCCAGTGCTCCGGCGTCGGCCGGCGAACGAGCTCGACGAGCAGCCGCCGGAGCGCCTGCGCCGCGAAGACATCTGCCTGCACGAGCGCGAGCGCGAAGCCGAGCGGGAACACCATGTGGACTGCGACGACCAGCCAGCCGAGCACGTCGGCCGTCGTCCCGTCGACGCCCAGCACGAGCAGCGCGAAGTAGTAGGCGACCAGTGTGGGCAGCAGGAGCAGCGAAGAGCCCGCGACGGCGATCAGGTTCCGCCGCTGCGGGGCCGTCGCCGTGGCGAAGCCGCCTCACGTAGACGAGGATCGTGGCCGCGACGGCGGCGAGCGCCGACGTACGTCACGAACCGGCCGAGCGCCGTACAGGAAGTCCGGGTTCGAGCCGACCTGGAAGACGTTCTCCGGGCAGTCGCCCTGACACGCCGACAGTGGCCGCGCTCCCATCAGCGTGGGCTGGAGCAGCAGCTCGCTGACGAAGAAGACGGACAGCACGAGCGTGAGGGCGGCCATGATCCACCGGTCGACGCGCGTCTGCAGCCGCCCGGTCGAGAAGGCGAGGATCAGGAAGAAGTTGAGCAGCAGGAACGGTGCGTCGGCGAGCGCGCCGAGGTTGTAGAGGCGGGCGTCGTCGGACGCCGACCACGACAGAGGCCACGCGGCGAAGCCGAACGCGACGAGCAGTGACGCCGAACCTCGTCGCCGGCCGCTTCGTCCACCAGACGAGGCCGACCGCGATCGGTGCGGCGACGAGGTACGCCGAGTACAGGGCGCTCGCGTCCGGATACGGGACGTGATCGCTCGTGAGCGGCAGGACGAACGCGCTCGCCACGACCGGGACTGCGGTCAAGCAGATCGCCAGCTGGAGACCGAACGCCGGTTCGCCCAGGACCCAACGCAGGCGCCGCGGCGCCTCCACTCCGCCCGCCGCCGCCACGGACGAGACGGTTCCTGCGCTTCCGGTCACGGTGCTCACCGGTAGTTTCACCCCCATCGGGGGGTTTGCGCAACAGTGTCCAACCAGTAAACACGGCTCGAGCACCCGAGCGGCCGTTACGGTTCAGGCATCTCCGGCGCCGGCGAGACCCTGCAGCACGACGGATCGCGAATCCGCATCGCGGTGGCGGACGACGTCTACCTGATGCGCGAGGCGATCCGCGACGTGCTCGCCCGGTTCGACGGTCTCGAGATCGTTGCCGTCTGCAGCGACGGCGACGAGCTCCGGGAAGCGATCGACCGGCACCACCCGCAGGTCGTCGTCACCGACGTCCGGATGCCGCCCGGCGGCGACGACGAAGGGATCCGGATCGCGACGTGGCTCAAGGAGGATCGCCCCGAGGTCGGCGTCGTCGTCCTGAGCCAGTACGCCGAGCCGCGCCTCGGCCTCGAGCTCCTCGGCGACGGCGCCGACGGCCGCGCGTACCTCCTGAAGGAGCGGGTGCACAACGAGGACGAGCTGCGGATCGCGATCGAGGCCGTCGCCGGCGGCGGCTCGATGATCGATCCCGAGATGGTGCGGATGCTGATCGACGCGGAGGAGCGAAGGCGGGTCTCCGCGCTCGCTCAACTCACGCCTCGGGAGCGCGAGGTGCTCGCCGAGATGGCGGAGGGGAAGAGCAACGCCGCCATCGCGAAGTCGCTCGTCCTGACGAAGCGCGCCGTCGAGAAGCACGTCGGCGCGATCTTCGCCAAGCTCGGCCTCGAGGAGGAGGAGTCCGTCAGCCGCCGCGTCTCCGCGGTCCTGCAGTACCTCACCGACGCCCACGCCTGACGCGGGTGCCCGCGCCCCGAGGCGCGGTGGTGTGCACCGCCTCGCAGGACACCTGCACACGCCATTGTCCACGGGCAGGGCTTCCTGAGACGGTCCACCCATGACGGCTGCGCCGAGCGTCCGCGCACGTCGTTCCTCCCCGAGCCCGATGGGCCGGGAAGCGGACCGCTCGATCCTCTGGACCAAGCTCGTTCCTCCCAGGCTCCCGGTGGGCTTCGTCCCGCGGCCCCGCCTGAACGAGCTGCTCGACCGCGGGGCCCAGGGGACGCTCACCCTCGTCTCCGCGTCTCCCGGCACCGGCAAGTCGGCATTGCTCTCCGCCTGGGCTGCCGACCCGGATCACGGGCTCGACGTCGCCTGGCTCAGCCTCGACCGCGACGACAACTGGGCGCCGCGGTTCTGGGCCGGGGTCGAGCGCTCGTTGACGGGCCGTGCCCGGGCCAAGACGTCCGGCGACCCGGTCGGCCGCATCGTCGACCTCGTCACGAGCCGAGGCGCGCCGGTCGCGCTCGTCCTGGACGACTTCCACGAGCTCGAGAGCCGCAGCGTGCTGACCGCCGTGCAGACGCTGCTCGACCGCGCGCCGCCGCACCTCCACGTCGTGCTGTCGACGCGGGCCGACCCGCGGCTGCGGCTGCACCGCCTCCGGCTCGCGGGTGCGCTGGCCGAGGTCCGCGCCGCCGACCTCGCGCTGACGTTCGACGAGTGCCGCTTGCTGCTCGGCGCAGCGGCCGACCGTCTGACGGACGAGGACGTCGAGACCCTGCGCGCGAGGACGGAAGGCTGGGCCGCCGGCATCCGGCTCGCCTCGCTCTCGTTGGAGCGAACGGCGGACCCTGCCCGCTTCGTGCACCGTTTCGCCGGCGACGACAGGGCCGTCGCCGACTACCTGCTCGGCGAGATCCTCGAGCGGCAGCCGTCGACGCGGCAGACGTTCCTGCTCCGCACCTCCGTTCCGGATGTGCTGACGCCGGAGCTCGCCGACGAGCTCACCGGGAAGCGCGGCGCAGGCGCCGAGCTCGCGCCGCCTCGAGGCGGACAACTTCCTGATCTCGAGCGACGGCGATCACGGGACCGTGTTCCGCTACAACGGCCTCCTCCGCGAGTTCCTGCGCACCGAGCTGCGGCGCCGGCTGCCGGCGGAGGTGCGCCGGCTCCATGTCCGGAGCGCCCGCTGGCACTGGTCGCGAGGTGACGCCGTCCCCGCGTTCAGGAGCGCGGCGGCGGCCGGCGACTTGCCCCTTGCGGCCGAGATCTGCACGCGGGCGTGGCACGTGGTCCTGCTCGCCGACCTCGAGCCGGTCCGAGCGCCGGAAGAGCGGCTCGCGAGCTTCCCGTCGCTCGTCCTGCACGCCGCCGCGAGCGCCCTCACCGCGGGCGACCCCGTCTCTGCCGAGCGGCTTCTCGCGTCCGCGTCGCCCGGCGAGGAGACCGACGAGCTCGCGCACGTCGTCGAGCTCGCCCTCGCCCGGCTCCGCGGCGACACGGAGCGCACGCATGCGACGGCGACCGCCCTCCTCGCGGAGCACGACGAGGGCGGCTTCGAGTCGGCGCTGCGGGACCAGTTCAGGCGGGCGCTCGCGCTCACCGGTCTCGGGGCCTGCGAGGCGGCCGCCGGGGACGTCGACGCGGGCGAAGCGCATCTCGACGAGGCCCTCGCGCTCGCCCGGCACGAGAGCCTGGCACCGATCGCAGCAGACGTCCTGGCGCAGCTCGCGCTCATCGCCGTCGCTCGCGGTCGCCTCCGCCGCGCGGCCCGGCTCGCCGAGGAGGCCGTCGGTCTGGTCGAGGGTCATCCGAGTTGCGCGGCGGCGGCCGGCGCCGCGCAGGTCGCGCTCGCCTGGGTGCACTACCAGTGGGACGACCTCGCCGCAGCGGCGCGCCACGTCGAGCAGGCGGGAGCCGCCGCGGCTGCGTCGGGCGACCGGGACACCGGGGTCGCGGCGGCGGCGATCCAGGCGCTCGTGCTCGCGACACAGGGCCCGCGCGGAGCGGAGGACGGGCTGCGCCGGCTGCGAGCCGCCCAGGGCGATCTCGGCGCGCACCGGCTCTCCGTCCGCGTTGTCCAGCTGGCCGAGAGCACCGAGCCGCGCGTGCTCGCGGCGTGCGGTGACCTCGAGGCGGCGGCCGCGTTCCCCCGCGGACAGTCCGACGCCCTGTTGAGAACGCGACTGCTGCTCGCAGGGCGGCATCCGGACGCCGCGCTGCAGCAGCTCGAGACGGCCGCGACCGAGCCGGCGTTCGATGCGACCGCCGCCGCAACCGAGTCGCGCGTCCTGGCGGCCGTCGCGCTCGCGGAGCTGCACGACCGGACGGCGGCCGCCGAGGCGCTCGAGCGCGGCCTCGAGATCGCGGGGCCGAACACGCACCGCCGCCCGTTCATCGACGGGGGCCCGCTCGTCCGAGAGCTGCTGGTGCAGCAGATCCGCAACGGCACGGCGCACCGCTCGCTCGTCGCCGAGCTGATCGCCGCCTTCGACCGGCGGGCGCCGAAGGTCGCGCTGACCCGCGCCGAGCTGCTCGAGCCGCTGAGCCCGCGCGAGCAGGCGGTGCTGCGCTACCTCCCGACGATGATGTCGAACACGGAGATCGCCGGCGAGCTGTTCGTGACCGGGAACACCGTCAAGACGCACCTCAAGAGCATCTACCGCAAGCTCGGCGTGGCACGCCGGCGCGATGCGGTGGAGCGGGCCCGGGCGCTCGAGCTGCTCTAGTGGCCCGGACGGCCGACCCGGTGCGCGTCCTCGTCGTCGACGGTCACGAGCTGTTCCGGGAAGCCGCGTGCGCCGTCGTCGGCGCGGCGCCGGGGTTCGAGACCGTCGGACAGACCGCCTGCGGCATCGAGGCGCTCGAGCTCGCGGACCGGCTGCACCCCGACGTGGTTCTGCTCGACCTCGACATGACCGAGCCGGACGGGATCGAGACCGCCCGCCTGATGACGGCGCGGGAGCCTCCCCCCCTCGTCGTCCTCGTCTCGCTCGAGCGGGACCATCCGGAGGCGGTCAGCCGGGTCGCCGCAGACCGGGTCGCATTCGTGCGCAAGCAGGACCTCCGGCCGGCCACTCTGAGGGAGGTCTGGGCCCGGCACGTGGCTCACCCCGCCTGGGTGAAGCCCGCCCACCCGCCAGGCGCCGAGAGTCGCGACGATCCCCCAAGCAAGGCGAAAGGAGCGCACTGATGACGCAGCAGTACGAGCCGCCCGTTTCGGGATGGGCCATGGGCGGAGCAATGTTCGCGGCGACGCTCATGTTCATTGTCGGCATCTTCGAGGCGATCTCCGGGCTCGCGGCGATCTTCGAGGACGAGTTCTTCGTCGTGACGCCGAACTACGTCTTCGACCTCGACGTCACCGCCTGGGGCTGGATCCACCTGATCCTTGGCCTCGTCGTGGCGGGAGCCGGCTGGGCGCTCTTCGCTCGGAAGCCGTGGGCCGGCGTCGTCGCGATCGTCCTGGCGTCCCTCGCCGCGATCGCGAACTTCTTCTACATCCCGTACTACCCGTTCTGGGCGATCCTGATCATCGCGCTCTCCATCTGGGTGATCTGGGCCCTGACGCGGCCGGGAGTCATCCAATCGAGCTGACCTGAGAAGGCGAGGAGTCCGGGCACGCGTGGGTAAGGGCGAGCTCCACGGAGCCGGCCACGCGCAAGGGGATGCGCTTCGTCCCGGGCGGCACGTTCGCGATGGGCTCCGAGGAGCACTACCCGGAGGAGGCGCCCGTCCGGGAGATGATCGTGGGTAACTTCTGGATCGACGAGCATCCCGTCACGAATCTCGAGTTCACGCGGTTCGTGAAGGCGACCGGCCACGTCACGGCCGCCGAGGATCGTCCCGGAGGCCGACGCCTACCCCGGCGCGCAGCCCGAGCTCCTCTTCGCCGGCTCGGTCGCCTTCCAGAAGTACGGCCGGGCCGGTCGACCTCGGCCAGCCGTATCAACTGGTGGACCTGGGTGCGCGAGCGCCGACTGGCGGCACCCCGAAGGGCCGGAGAGCTCGCTGCACGGTCGCGAGCGACACCCCGTCGTGCACGTCGCCTACGGCGACGCCGAGGCGTACGCCGCGTGGGCGGGGAAGGAGCTGCCCACCGAGGCCGAGTGGGAGTTCGCAGCCCGCGGCGGGCTCGACGGCGCGGAGTACGCCTGGGGCGACGAGTTCATGCCGAAGGGGCGGCCGCAGGCGAACACGTGGCAGGGCGAGTTCCCGTACGAGAACACGCTGGTCGACGGGTACGAGGGCACCTCGCCGGTCGGGAGCTTCCCGCCGAACGGCTTCGAGCTGCTCGACATGATCGGAAACGTCTGGGAGTGGACGACCGACTGGTACGTGTCAGGCCACGATGCCTCGTCGCCGTGCTGCGTCGCCGACCCGCGGGCGGCAAGCATCGACGCGAACGACCCGGCGGCGATCCCGCGCAGGGTGATGAAGGGCGGGTCGCACCTCTGCGCTCCGAACTACTGCCGCCGGTACCGGCCGGCGGCCCGCATGGCGCAGGCGATCGACACCTCGACGAACCATCTCGGCTTCCGCTGTCTCGTACGGCCGGGCTAACCAAAAGGAGCGGGCTCATGCCGCAGGACAAGCCGAACATCCTCGTGATCTGGGGGGACGACATCGGGATCACGAACCTCAGTTGCTACAGCGACGGGCTGATGGGCTACCGCACGCCCAACATCGACAGGATCGCGGACGAGGGCATGCGCTTCACCGACGCCTACGGCGAGCAGAGCTGCACCGCCGGGAGGTCGGCGTTCATCACCGGGCAAAGCGTCTTCCGTACAGGGCTGAGCAAGGTGGGGCTCCCGGGAGCGGACGTGGGCCTACGCGCCGAGGATCCGACGATCGCGGAGCTGCTCAAGGAGCACGGCTACTCGGCGGGTCAGTTCGGCAAGAACCATCTCGGGGACAAGAACCAGTTCCTGCCGACCGTCCACGGGTTCGACGAGTTCTTCGGCAACCTCTACCACCTGAACGCGGAGGAGGATCCGGAGGATCCGGACTACCCGAGCAAGCACGGCTTCGAGCAGTTCCACGAGCGCTTCGGCCCGCGCGGCGTCCTCGAATGCCGCGCGACGAACAAGGACGATCCGAAGGAGCATCCGCGCTGGGGCCGGGTCGGCAAGCAGCGGATCAAGGACACGGGGCCGCTGACGCGCAAGCGGATGGAGACGTGCGACGACGAGTTCGTCGACGCGGCGTGCGACTTCATGCGACGCCAGCGAAACAGGCGGAAGCCGTTCTTCTGCTGGGTGAACACGACCCACATGCATTTCCGCACGCACACCAAGCGGCGAAGCCTGGGGAAGGCCGGCCGCTGGCAGTCGCCGTACCACGACACGATGCTCGACCACGACCGGAACGTCGGCCAGCTTCTCGACCTGCTCGACGAGCTCGGCATCGCCGACGACACGATCGTGATGTACGCCACCGACAACGGGCCGCACATGAACACATGGCCGGACGGCGCGATGACCCCCTTCCGGAGCGAGAAGAACACAAACTGGGAAGGCGCGTTCCGCGTGCCGTTGATGGTGCGATGGCCCGGTCGTATCCCGGCGGGCGTCGTGTCGAACGAGATCGTGCAGCACCACGACTGGCTGCCGACGTTCCTCGCCGCGGCCGGGGACACGGAGATCGTCGACAAGCTCAAGGAGGGGCACGAGGCGGCCGGCAAGAGGTTCAGGGTGCACATCGACGGCTACAACCTCATGCCGTATCTCACCGGCGAGGAGGAGCAAAGCCCGCGTCGCGGCTTCATCTACTTCTCGGACGACGGCGACCTCGTCGCCCTGCGCTTCGACAACTGGAAGCTCGTCTTCATGGAGCAGCGTGCACGCGGCACGCTCGAGTTGTGGGCCGAGCCGTTCGTTCCACTCCGGGTGCCCAAGCTCTTCAATCTCCGCACCGACCCGTTCGAGCGCGCCGACACGACCTCGAACACCTACTGGGACTGGTACCTGTCCAAGGCGTACCTGATCATCGCCGCCCAGGCGCTCGTCGCCGACTTTCTCGCGACGTTCTCGCAGTTCCCGCCGCGTCAGAAGGCGGCCAGCTTCACGATCGACCAGGCGCTCGACAAGATGGCGGCCGCCGTGAGCGGTGGCGGTGGATGACAGAGCTGCGCTCGTGGAACGACACGGGCACGACGCAGGCGATCGTCCAGTTCGTCGAGACCGCGGCCGGCGAGATCCCGCCCGAAGAGCGGGTCGCGGTCTTCGACAACGACGGCACGCTGTGGTGCGAGAAGCCGATGCCGATCGAGCTCGGCTTCATCCTCCAACGGCTGGCCGAGATGGCCGAGCAGGACGAGTCGCTCCGCGAGCGGCAGCCGTGGAAGGCTGCCGCCGAGAAGGACTACGCCTGGCTCGGCGGTGTGATCACCAAGCACTACGCCGGCGACGACAACGACGTCGAGATCCTGCTGGGCGGCCTGCTTCAGGCGTTCGCGGGCTGGACGGTGGACGAGTACGCCGCTGCCGCACTCGAGTTCGTCCACGGCGCGACCCACCCCACGCTGAACCGCCCGTTCGCCGGTTGTGGATACCTCCCGATGGTCGAGCTCCTCCGGTATCTCGAGGCCAACGGCTTCACCTGCTACATCGCCTCCGGCGGCAACCGCGACTTCATGCGTCCGGTCACGGCCGCGCTCTACGGCATTCCACCCGAGCACGTGATCGGCAGCTCGAGCGGACTGCGCTACGACGAGGAAGCACGCTCGCTCGCCTATCTCGCCGAGCCCGACGTCTTCGATGACGGCCCGGTGAAGCCGGTGCGCATCTGGAGCCGAACGGGCCGGCGGCCGATTCTGGCCGGCGGCAACTCGAACGGGGACATCCAGATGCTCGGCTGGGCCGAGGGGCTGCGGTTACTCATCCTCCACGACGACGCGGAGCGGGAGTTCGACTACGTCGTCGGAGCCGAGCGCTCGCTCGAGCGGGCGAAGGACGACGGCTGGACGGTGGTCAGCGTTGCGAAGGACTGGGCGACGGTGTTCGCTGACGGGCCGTGACCGCGAAATCGACCCCTCATCCCCTTCGGGTGAGGACTCGGCGAGGGCATCGTGTAACCATGGACCAGGCATGAGGGCCGTCGCCACACCCGCCGCGCTTCCGGTCGAGCAGATGCGCTGGATCGAGGGTGGCACGTTCCTGATGGGCTCCGAGGACTTCTATCCGGAGGAACGTCCGGTCCGGCGTGTGACCGTCGACGGGTTCTGGATGGACGAGCACCCCGTGACGGCCGCAGAGTTCCGCCGCTTCGTGCGCGAGACGAAGTACGTGACGGTCGCCGAGCGGCCGCTCGATCCGGCCGACTACCCCGACGCAGATCCCGACCTGCTGGTGCCCGGATCCCTCGTGTTCCGACCGACCGCGGGGCCGGTCCCGCTCGACGACGTGCGGAGCTGGTGGGAGTACGTTCCCGGCGCCAGCTGGCGCCGACCCGGCGGACCCGGCACGACGATCAACGGGCGCGACCGGCACCCCGTCGTCCAGGTCGCCTACGAGGACGCCGAGGCATACGCGGCCTGGGCGCGCAAGGAACTCCCGACCGAGGCCGAGTGGGAGTACGCGGCCCGCGGCGGGCTCGAGAGCGCCGCCTTCGCGTGGGGCGACGAGGATTTCCCGGACGGGAAGGCGATGGCCAACACCTGGCAGGGCGAGTTCCCGTGGCAGAACCTGAAGCTCGACGGCTTCACGGGAACCTCGCCGGTTGGCAGCTTCGAGCCGAACGGGCACGGCCTCTACGACATGACCGGCAACGTCTGGGAGTGGACGAGCGACTTCTTCGCGCTGCCGCACGCCGACGCGGCTCAGCGCCCGTGCTGTGCCCCGCGCAACCCGAGAGTCTCCGCACCGGCAGCGACGGGCGAGCGATTCCGGCGGAAGGTGATCAAGGGCGGGTCGCATCTTTGCGCGCCCAACTACTGCCTCCGCTACCGACCCTCAGCGCGGCAAGGCGAGACCGTCGACACGTCGACCGCGCACATCGGCTTCCGCTGCGTCGTGAGGCCCGACTGACATGAGCGAGACGTACGCGCCGCTGCAGATGGTCATGCTCGCCTTCCAGGGCGGCAAGTTCGAGGGGAAGATCATGGCCGAGCTCAAGCGGCTGCGGGAGGCGGGCATCGTCCGCCTGGCCGGGCTCGTCTTCGTTGCGAAGGACGAGAACGGGACGCTGATGACGATTCAGGAGTCCGACCTGGAGCCGGTGCAGGCACTGACGCTCGGAGCGGCGATGCGCGGCCTGATGGGGACGAAGCAACTACCGCCCGTGCCTCGCGGCGTGACCGAGACGAGCCTCTTCGGGTACACCGACGCGGACATCAGGCGGATCGCGAGAGAGATCCCGGCCGGCACGGCGGTCGCCCTCGCGCTCTTCGAGCACACGTGGGCGCTTCGGCTCAAGGAGGCGGTGATCGAGGCCGGCGGCCACGTCGTCGCAGACGGGCTCGTCGGGCCCTCGGCGCTGGTCGCGATCCACGATGAATTCGGACAGCTCGACCCCTACTCGGACGCCCTCCACTGATGCTCGTCGCCGCCAGCACCGGCGAGATCGTCCTCGCGCTCGTCGCCGTCGGCATTCTCTTTCTGATCTGGGTCGTCACGATCGCTGTCCTCTTCACGGACACGATCTCGTTCGGCGCGAAACTCCTGTGGTTCCTGGCTCTGACGGTGCTCGCCCCGATCGCCATCCCGGTCTACTTCCTCGTACGGATCCAGCGGCGCGCGCGCCCGGAGGCCGTGCCCGACGCCTAGTCGGGTACGGGGTCGGCCGCGGAAGTCGTCCTGTCGGGGACAAGCGCGACCAGGATCAACTCGAGCACGACGATGACGATCGCGAGGATGATGGCCGCCCAGATCGTCGTCCACCAGAAGTCGTCGATGGTCAGGTCGTCCGTGATCGCATCCGTGATCGACAGTAGGAGGGCGTTGATCAACACGAACGCGACGAGGGTCAGCAGCGGCATCGGCACCCTCACCGTCACCGCCAGCGTCAGCATCATGAGAATGGTGCCGATCACCGCGCTCACTAGCCCGTAGATGAGCGCGACCCACACGTAGCTCCAGAAGCCGCCAGAGATGTCCATGCCGTTGAGGAGCCACGCCGTGATGGCGAAGGCGACTGCCACGATCGCCCAGCGGACGAGCAGAAAGAGCACCACGGCGGCGAGACTACAGGTCGAGCCGGACGGAGACCACACCCGGCGAGGGTGATGCCGAGATTCACACGAACCGGGTGAGGTACGCGGCCCGCCCTGCCGCTGACCTCGGCTAGACCGGTCGCGCCGGGGTGGGGAGCCGCCGCTCCCCACCCCGGCTTCGGCGCTCAGGGATTGAGGTCCTGAACGACGTGCCCGCCGGTGAGCGTCCCGGTGGCCACGTAGCCTGACCAAGCGATCCGGTACGTGTCACCCGTTCCGAGCGGAACGTTGTCCTGCAGTTGCAGCACGAACGCCCTGACGCCGGCGAGCGTGCTCCCGAAGCCGATGACGGTCGCGCGGTTCCCCTTGCACGCGACCCCGGTCAGGCTGTTCTGCGCGGTCAGGTTTCCCGCGAGGTTGCCGGCGTCCGCGTGGTTGACGCCGCCGATGATCAGCGGCAGGAACCGCGAATCCGCGGAAACGCCGAGCGCGCGCGGCCCCGAGACACCCGTCCCGAACACGCGGCAGCGGCCCGAGTTGAACGTCGGGTCGCAGGCGTCGCCGATCCCGTCGAAGTCGATGTCCGACTGACCCGGGTTGGGGACGAACTGACAGTTGTCGACGCCATCGAGCACACCGTCGTTGTCGTCGTCCGGATCGCACGCGTCGCCGAGTGCATCCCCGTCGTTGTTCTCCTGACCTGGGTTCGGCACGGTCGGGCAATTGTCGGTCGCATCCGGCACGCCGTCGTTGTCGGAATCGGGGTTGAACTCCGACGCGCCGACGTCGCAGACTGCAGTCCCGTTGCCGTCACCGTCCTGCGGCCGCGGAACGTTCTGCTGGTCGGCCGTCGGACAGCCGATGTCGGTCCCGGCGTTGTACGGGCCGCTGCCCTTGTCGATCGCCGCGTTGTTCGGCGGGACGAGCTTGTACAGGTAGACGAAGCCGGCAGCGTCGGCAACCGGGCTGAGGGCCGGGTTCGTGCTCGTCTGGTCGCCCGTGCCGGTGAGTCCCGTGCACGTCGCGTCGCCCGCGATGTTGTGCCCGACGGAGGTGATCGCCGCCGTGCCGATGGCGCAGTTGTCGCCCGTGTTGCCCGAGATGAGCGTGTTGTTGAGGCGCGCGGACGCGGTTGCCGAGCTAGCGAAGAAACCGACCTTGTTCGAGAGCCCGCCGCCCTTGGCCGCTGGAGCGGTATTCCCACTCAGCGTGACGTTGAAGGTCTTGAGCGCGCCGCCGTTCTCGATGCCGCCGCCGAAGTCGGGCGTCGAGTTCGCCGCCAGCGTCACGTTCTCGAGCAACGCGGTCCCGTCGCCCGCGTTCGTGAAGCCACCGCCGCCCCAGCCCGCAGGCACGGCGCTACCGCTGATGGAGACCTTCGAGAGGATCAGCGAGGCGTGGTTGTGGATCGCACCGCCGTGGGCGTGGCCGCGGAAGCCCGACTTGGCCGTGCCGTTCCGCAGGCTCAGGCTGCCGACGAAGGCTGTTGCCCCGTCGAGGTCGAACACGCGGTCGATGTCGCCCGCGTCGATGATCGTGACGCCGGCTCCATCGCCGGTGATCGTGATCGCCGAGCGCAGATCGAGGTCTCCGACCGCGGGGTCGTTCGCCGTACTGGCCGCTGCCGCGGCGTCAAGCGTGGCAGCCGCGGCGGGGCGGGTCAGCGTGTACGTCCCCGCCGGGATGTGCACGGTGCTCGCACTCGCATTTGCCTCGGCGGCGATGATCGCCTCGCGGAGCGAGCAGTCGGCCGGCGCGCAGCCGTCCGGTGCCGGGTCGTCGAACCGCGTCGGGATGAAGTCGGCCGTCACGGCCGAGGCGCCCTGCAGCGCGTAGAGCGCGACCGCGGACGCACACGAGACTACGAACAGCAGAGAAACGATGCTACGGCGCCGCCGTTGCATTGCCGGTCCCCCTTTTCCTGACCCCCGATTTGCAACAAACGTAACTCTGTCGCCGGTCCGGTTCAAGACCGCCGCCGCAGACCTACCCGACCTCGCGCAACCCCCCCGTCTCGACGTCGAAGACGAAGCCACGGACGTCGTCGCGGTGCGGCAGGAACGGGGTGCTGCGGACGAGCGCGATCGACTTCCGGACGCTGTCCTCGAGGTCGACGAACGTGCCGAGGGCCCAGTCCGGGCTCGTGATGGTGTACTTGCGCAGCTGCTCCTCGAACTCCTCGTCGGTCGTATGCGAGAGACCGCAGTCGGTGTGCTGGATGACCATCACGCTCCGTGTGCCGAGGAGGTGCTGCGACGCGGCGAGCGACCGGATCGTGTCCCCGCTCACGATTCCGCCTGCATTCCGGATCACGTGCGCGTCGCCCTCGCCGATGCCGAGCATCGCGTTGGGGCTCAACCTCGCGTCCATGCAGACGATGATCGCGACGGCCAGCTGCGGCGTGGCCGAGGCGTTGCTCGCGCGGTACTCCTCCGCGTAGCGACCGGCATGGGCGAGGAGGCGGTCGATCGCGCTCACGGGTCGATTATCGCGGCGCGTTGCGCGCGCGTGAAATCGGCTTCCCCAGTGGTAAAGCCCTACCTGACCTGTTAGAAGTGTTCTGTGAGCTGGGTTCCTCGGATAGGCGCCGAGTTCGCGGGTTATAAGCTGGACTCGCTACTCGGTCACGGCGGTATGAGCATCGTCTACCGGGCGGAGCATCTTTCGCTGGGCCGAACTGTCGCGCTCAAGCTCCTCGCGCCGCAGCTGAGCGAGGATCAGGCTTTCCGCGAGCGATTCACGCGCGAGTCGCGCCTGGCGGCCTCGCTCGACCACCCGAACATCATCCCGATCTACGAGGCCGGTGAGGAAGACGGCGTCTTCTGGATCGCGATGCGCTACGTCGACGGGTCCGACGCGAAGAACCTGCTCAAGCAGCACGGCCCGCTCGATCCCGAGCGCGCCGTCGACATCATCGCGCCCGTGGCGAGCGCCCTCGGCGCGGCGCACGGCAAGGGCCTCGTCCACCGCGACGTCAAGCCCGCGAACATCCTGCTCGCAGACGGCGACGGCGAGGACGCGCACGTCTACCTGTCCGACTTCGGGGTCGCCAAGCACAGCGCCTCGCGTGCGCTGACGAAGACGGGGATCTTCGTCGGCACCGCCGAGTACGCGTCCCCGGAGCAGATCGAGGGCAAGCAGCTCGACGGCCGGGCCGACGTCTACTCGCTCGGCTGTGTGCTCTACGAGTGCCTCACCGGTGCGCCGGCCTACGACCGGGACTCCGAGGTGGCGCTCATGTACGCACACCTGCTGGAGCCGCCGCCGTCCGTCACCGCCGTCAGGCCCGAGCTTCCGCCCGAGGTCGACGAGCTCGTTGCGAAGGCGATGGCGAAGTCGCGAGACGACCGCTTCGCGACCGCACGGGAGTTCGCCACGGAAGCCCGTGCCGTGCTCGGCCGCGGCTCGCGCGCCGCAGCCACCTCGGTCGCGCCACGTGGCGGGCAGGAGACCGTGCTCGCCGCGGCCGGCGCCGCGGCTGCAGCCGGAGCCGCTCCCTCGGGAGCAACCGAGGCGGCGCCTCCGCAACCTCCGACCACCGACGGGACAGGCGGTGACGGCGGAGGAGCCGGCGCGGCCGGCCCGAGCGGGAGCGGCGGTGGCGGGAAGAAGCAGGATTGGCGCCGTGTCGCGCTGATCGCGGGCGTCGCAGCCCTGATCCTGCTCGCCTTGATCCCCGGCGTCATCCTGCTTGCGGGCGACGACGACGAGTCCAACGCGCAGAGCACGACAACGGGGACAACCACCGGGTCGACGACCGCAACGCCGACCTCGCTGCTCGAGGTGGTGACGCCGACACAGATCGCGACGGGTTGCACGAAGGCCGCGCCGCCCGCGGCCGGCGCGGTCGAGACGAACGACTGCACGCCCACCGAGGGTGCGCCGACGTCGGCGCCGAACGAGTTCCAGCTCTCGTTCTACAGCGACGCCGTCGCCCTCGACTCCGCCTACAACGCGGCGAAGGACGCCCTCACCGAGGCGCCCTGCGGCGGGACCGCCGGCGAGCGCGTGTGGATCCACGCCTCGACCGGCAAGCGCGGCGGTCGTCGCTATTGCGGCACCGACGACGCCGGCGCGTTCGTGGTCGTCTGGACGCACGAGAAGATCGGCGCACCGGACCACGTCGACATGCTGGGCACGGCGACCGAGCCCGGCCGGTCGCCGACGACCTTCACGAGCTGGTGGGCGGCGGTCAACGACAACATCGGCAAGTGCCGGCCGAAGGTGTCGGAGGAATCCTGCACCTCGACGATCAACGAGCTCGCGCAGTAGCCCGCGAAGCCGTCGGGGACATCACACCGGGATAGACTCGGCGCAAGGTGCCAGCAGTCGTCGTCACCGACGGACCCCTCGCAGGACGCCGCTTCGAGGTCGATACGAGCCTGCTCGTGGGACGCGTGGACGCCGACCTCACGATCGACGACGAGCTCGTGTCGCGCCGTCACGCGGAGATCAGGGCCGTTGCGGGCGCGCTCGAGATCGAGGATCGGGGCTCGCTCAACGGCACCTGGGTGAACGGCGAGCGCATTGCCGGGCCGCGTCCGCTCGCGCCGGGGGACGTGATCAAGCTCGGGAAGACCTCGCTCGCGGTCGAAGGCGCGGAGCAGGATTCCGGCCGCACCGTGCTCGCGTCCGTCGACCGGACGATCCCGGTCTCGCCCGAACCGAGCACGGCGCCGCCACCGCCGCCGCCGTCCCCCGCGCCTCCACCGGTGGTGAGCGAGCCGGCCACGCCTGCTCCAGAGGCCGCGCCCGAGCCTGTGCCTGAGCCCGCGGCCGCGCCCCCGGAGCCGGTGCCTGCCGCCGCCGAGGCGCCTGCGCCGCCGGTGGCCGCGCGGGCGACCCCGGCCGCAGAGGACGAGCTCCGTCCTGTCACCGCGCTCTTCGCCGACATCGTCGGGTCCACCTCGCTCGGCGAGCGGCTCGCGTCGCACGAGGTCAAGGTCGTGGTCGGCGAGTGCGTCAACCGCATGACCCGAGCGGTCGAGCGCTTCGGCGGCACCGTCCAGGCGTACATGGGCGACGGCATCGCGGCTTTCTTCGGGCTTCCCCAGGCGCACGAGGACGATCCGGAGCGAGCGGCCAGGGCGGCGCTCGCGATCGTCGACGTGGTCACGGACTACGCCCGTGAGGTGGAGGCCGCGTGGGGCATCTCCGACTTCAACCTCCGCGTCGGCATCAACACGGGCGAGACCACGGTGGGCCTTGTCGGCCATGCCGATCCCCAGTCGGTTGCGCTCGGCGACACGACGAACGTCGCGGCGAGGCTGCAGTCGTCCGCCGAGCCGGGCACGATCGCGGTCGGCCAGGCCACGGCGCAGAGTCTTCTACACGCCTTCGTGCTCGAGCCGCTCGGCGAGCTGTCGGTCAAGGGCCGCGACAAACCTGTCGAGGCCTGGCGCCTCGTCTGCCCTCAGACCGCGGCTCAGGCGGCGCCGCTGACGCCGCTCGTCGGCCGCGACGAGGAGGTCGGGCACCTGCAGGCGGTCGTCGACGAGCTCACGAACGGCCGCGGCCAGATGCTCTTCCTGCTCGGCGACGCGGGCATCGGGAAGACGCGCATCCTGGCCGAGCTGCGTCAGCTCGCGACGGAGCGCGTCACGTGGCTGGAGGGCCGCTGCCTCTCCTACGGCACCGAGCTGCCGTACGGGCCCCTCGTGCAGATGCTGCGCGGCTGGGTCGGCTCCGAAGAAGGCGAGCCCGAGCTGTCGGTGCGGACGAAGCTACGAGCGAAGCTCGGTCTCCTGCCCGAGTCGGAGCTGCCGAACGTGCTGCCGTACCTGTCGCGGCTGCTCTCACTGAAGCTCGACCCCGAGGACGAGGAGCGCATGCGCAGCCTCGCGCCGGAGGAGCTTGCGGGGGAGATCCGCCGGGCGTACCGGACGTGGATGGAGAGCCTCGCGCGGCAGGGGCCTGTCGTGGTGGCGCTCGAGGATGTCCACTTCGCCGATCCCTCAACCCGCGAGCTGGCCGAGGATCTCCTCGAGCTCGCCGACCGGTCGCCGCTCCTGATCGTGGCCACGTTCCGCCTCGACACCGCGTCCGAGGGCTGGCGCCTGCGGATGCGCGTGCTCACCGACTACGCGCACCGGGCCGCCGAGATCTCGCTCATGCCGCTGAGCGACGAGGCGGCGCGGCAGCTGCTCGCCACGCACGAGCGGAGCGGCTCGCTGAAGGTCGCGGAGCTCGAGCAGATCGTCCGCGGCGCAGAGGGGAACCCGCTCTACCTCGAGGAGCTCCTGAACGCCTTCCTCGACAACACCGACTTCCTGCGCGGGCTCACCTGGGCGCCGACGGTGACCCAGGCGCGGATCCTGACCCCTGCCCTGGAGAGCCTGCTGCTAGCCCGGATCGATCGCCTGCCGCTCGAGGCGCGCAAGCTCGCGCAAACGGCGGCGCTCATCGGGCGGAGCTTCCGCCTGCGCGTGCTCGAGCACGTGGCGGAGAGCCAGGACCTCGAGGGCGACCTGGCGATCCTGCTGCGCGCCGACATCATCCGCGAGCTGCGGCGCTATCCCGACCCGGAGTTCACGTTCAAGCACGGGCTGCTGCGCCGTGCCTGCCTGTCGACGCTGCCGCCCGGCCGACGCCGTGAGCTGTACGGCGCGGTCGGCGCAGCCCACGAGACGCTCTTCGCCGATTCGCTCGACGACAACCTCGAGGTGCTGGCGCACTACTTCTCGCGCAGCCACGACCTGCCGAAGGCGCTCGAGTATCTCGAGCGCGCGGGCGGGAAGGCCTCGGAGTTCGACGCGGTCGCGCAGGCGGGCGAGCTGCTCGGCCGCGCCCTGAAGGTCGCCGAGAAGCTCGAGAACCCGGAGGCACAGCAGCGCGTGCAGCGGCGCCTGAGCGAGCTGCAGGCGCGCTCGGGCGAGCGGCTGGCGAGCATCCACGTGCGGTCGGATCCCGAGGACCCGGCCCTCGAGGGCTGACGCCGCGGCCGCAGACGGCTCACCGATGCGCGTCGCGCTGCTCGCCGACCTCCATGGCAACCTGCTCGCGCTGAACGCCGTGCTCGAGGAGCTCGAGCGGGAGCAGATCGACCGGATCGTCTGTCTCGGCGACGTCGCCGTCGGGCCCCAGCCGACGGCGACGCTGGAGCGGATCAGGGACCTCGGCTGCCCGGTCCTGATGGGGAACTGGGACTCGTGGTTCCTGGACGGCCTGCCGGATCTCCCCGACGACCTCGGCCGCAAGCTCGTCGAGATCGGCTCCTGGTGGGCGGACCAGCTCGACGAGGAGAGCCGCTCCTACATGAGAACGTTCGAGCAGACCCTCACCCTCGACCTCGGCGACACGACGCTCACGGCCTTCCATGGCTCCCCGCGTTCAAACGAGGTCGGCATCCTCGCGACGACCCCGGACGAGGAGGTCGAAGAGCTGCTCACTGGGCTCGAGGCGCCGCTCGTCGCCTGCGGCCACACGCACTTCCAGCTCCTGCGCCGCGTCGGGGAGTCGTTGCTCGTCAACCCGGGCAGCGTCGGCCTGCCGTTCGTCCGCGACGGCGGCGTGATGCAGATCGCTCCGTGGGCCGAGTACGCCGTCGTCGCCGTGGACGGCGAGCGGCTCGGCGTCGACTTCCGTCGCACAGGCTTCGACGTGGCCGCCTTGACCGCATCGATGCTCGCGAGCGGCATGCCCCACGCGGGGTGGTGGACGGGCCTCTGGACGTGGCGCACGGCGGCCTCGACCGGCCCTGCGTCCTAGACGCCGAGGATCTGGTTCGACGCGCGGTAGCTCTCGGTGACGTAGAACGCCTCGCGCATCATCGTCCGCGTCTTGCGGCTGAAGATGGCCGACAGCTCGCGGCGACCGTCGAGGTAGTGGATGAAGACCTTGATCGTGGCGGCATCGACGTGCAGCTCGTTCCACGACGGCGGCGTTCCCGCGCGCAGGCGGCGCGTCCCCGCGGTGCCCGAGTTGCAGAGCAGCATCCCGTTCAGGCCCCAGAAGAACGGGACGTGCTTGTGACCGCCGAGCACGACGTCGACGTCGAGTCCGATGAGCTGCAGGAGCAGGTCGCCTGCGTCGAGGACGATGTTCCGCTCGCGTCCGGTCCCCGGGATCGGGACGAGGTGGTGGTGGACGGTCACGATCCGGATGTCGTCGGGCTCGTCCAACTGCTCGTAGAGCCATTGGTACCGGTCTCGGCCGACCCGGCCCTCGTTCACGTCCGGCTCGGACGAGTCGAGGCTGACAACGGTGAAACCGGTCGCGCGCAGCCGTTCGGCGCGCTCGCCCTCGAACGCCTGGCGGAAGCGGGCGTAGGGGTCGCCGAAGAAGCGGCGGTAGAGCAGGTAGCCGACGTTCCGCGCGTCGTGGTTGCCCGGGATCAGCACCTTCGGCGCCTCGATCCGCTCCAGCCACGCCGCCGCCTGCTCGTACTCCCATTCGTAGCCCTCGGTGGTGAGGTCGCCGGCGATCACCACGACGTCCGCCTCGACGCGGTTCACCTCCTCGGCGACCTGCTCCATCGTCTCCGCTGGCAGGCTGAGCGCGCCGCCGAAGTGGACGTCGCTGACCTGAGCGATGCGGAGCGGGATCCGAGCGAGCGACGGCATAGACTCGACGATACAAGGAGCGCCGTGGAAGAACGCCTGGAGTCGAGACACCAAGCCTCACACAGCCTCGTGAACGCCCTGCGAGACGTGCCGAGCCTCGAGGGGCTCGACGAGACGGCGCTCCTGTCGATCGTCGGCGACTCGGCCAACCTCTTCTGGCCCGCCGGCAGCTGTGTCTTCACACGCGGGATGGACACGGGGAGCCTCTACGTCGTGGTCTCGGGCTGCGTCAGCGTGCTCGCCGAGGACGGGCACGAGATCGTGCGCCTCGAGTCCGGCGTGTCCTTCGGCGAGTTCTCGATCCTGCTCGGCACGCCGCACCAGCACGACGTCTACGCAGCCGAGGACTGCGAGCTGATGGTCGTCCCGAAGGAGCTCTTCGACGAGCTGATCAGCGCGAACCCCGAGGTCGTCGCAAGGCTCAGGCGGGAGGCGGAGCAAAGGCTGCGCGAGAACCTCGCGCTCGTCTCAGAGCGCGCCTGAGCGTGCCCGAGCCGAGCGGACTTAGTGTTGTTTCAACACTAAGTCGTGTTCGCGGCCTCGGCGACCACCCCGGCCGCTCGCTCGAAGCTGAGCGCGCCGGTGTTCACAACGAGGTCGTAGTGCGTCGGCTGCTCGGCGACGTCGTAGAAGCGCTTGAAGTACGAGCGCCGGTCGGCGTCAGACGACTTCACGATCTTGGACGCCTCGCCGAGGTCGACCCCGCCGTCGGCCGCGATGCGCTCGGCCCGCACGTTCGGCGGCGCCACCACGAGCACGCGCAGCACGTCGTTCCGGTCGCCGAGGGCGATCGAGGCGCCGTGGGCGACGATGACCGCCGAGCCCTGCGCCGCCGTCTCGACCACCACGTCGCGAATGAGATCCTGGTACTGCTCCCTGGCAACCATGTTCGCGGCGATCGGGGCGGCGTAGGCAGGCGTGCTCGCGCGGCCGATCTGCTCGATCAGCCGCAGCGCCAGCGACCGTCGGCTCTCCGCGTCCGCCACCTCGGCATGGCTGAAGTTCCCCTTCGCGGCTGCCTGGGCGACGATCTCCTCGTCGAAGTAGCGGAAGCCGAGCCGTTCAGCCACCATGGCACCGACCTGCTCGCCGCCGGCACCATATTCGCGCGAGATCGCGACCACGCGGACGCTCACGTCGCCACCTCCTCGCGCACCCCGTCGCCCGGCCACGGGTAGGTGTCCATCCCGGCGAGCCGCTCCTGGAACGCGATCACCGCGGCCACGTCGAGGTCCCCGAGGCCTTGCTGCTGGGCGGCGGTCAGCATCGAGTACGCCGCATCCGACACGGGCAGCGGCACGCCGAGCTTCTGCGCTTCGGAGAGCACGAGCATCATGTCCTTGCGCATCAGGGAGAGCTTGAAGGCCGGGTCCTCGAAGGCACGCCGGCCCATCAGGCCGCATCGGAACGTCATCACCGGAGAGGCGTAGCCGCTGCCGGCGATCATCTGCAGGATCCGCTCGCGCGGCAGGCCGGCCTGCTCCCCGAAGACGACGGCCTCCGCCAGCGCGGGCATCTGCACGCCCATGAGCATGTTGACGACGAGCTTCATCATCGCCCCCATGCCGCTCTCGCCGAGGTAGGCGACGTCCTTGCCGATCGACTGCAGGATCTCCTCCACGGCCCGGAAGTCGTCCTCGCTCGCAGCGCCGACCATCACCCGCAGTTCGCCGTTACGCGCCTGCCACGGCGCGCCGTACACGCACGCGTCCATTGCCCGGCGGCCCGCCTCGGTCGCGCGGCCCGCCAGCTCGCGCGCGAACCCCGGCGGCACCGTGCTGAGATCGATCAGGTACCCGTCCTCGCGCAGGCTCTCGAACGCGCCGTCCGGCCCGAACAGCACCGACGACACCGCCTTGTCGTCGGCGAGGCTCGTCATCACGACGTCCGCGCCCGTCGCGGCGTCTGCGGGCGAGTCGGCCACGCGCGCACCGAGCTCCGCCGCCTGCTCCGTCTTCGAGCGCGTGCGGTTGTAGACCGCGATCTCGTAGCCCGCCTCCGCCAGGCGGCAGGCCATGCCGCCGCCCATGTTGCCGAGACCGATGAACCCGATCCGCTGCTTTGCCATCCGACTCCCCTTCGGTTCGCCCTCGCGCGATCGTACAACGGTCGCGAGAGCTCGGCTCATTCTGGATCGAGCTCTTTCCACGTGGGATACTCGCCGCATGAAGGGCCGCGTCGTCTTCCTGATTCGCCTGCAGCCGGGCAGCGGCGACCGGTTCCTCCAGGCGTACGAAGGGGTCCGCCACGTCGTCGCCGAGGGCGTGAAGGGCCACCTCGTCGACCAGGTGTGCCGCTCACCCGACGACCCCGACAGCTGGCTGATCACGAGCGAGTGGGAGAGCCTCGAGGACTTCCTCGAGTGGGAGCGCACGGAGGAGCATCGCGAGCTCGTCAAGCCGATGCGCGACTGCTTCGCGGAGGCGCGGTCGCTGAAGTTCGAGGTCGTCGAAGAGACCAGTCACTAAGCACGAACGGGAGGCCGGAGATGTCCGAGTGGTGGGCCGTGATGTGGAACGTGAAGCCGGGAACGGAGCAGGAGGTCGAAGACCTGTTCCGGAACTACGGACGCCCGGACACCGTTGTCAAGGGCGAGAACGGAGAGGTCGTCGGCCGCCTGCTGGGCACGCAGGTCTTCATGAAGGGCAACACCGTCGTGCGTGCGATGGAGTTCGAGGGCGACCAGCGGGCGATCTTCCGGCACCTGCAGCAGCAGCCGATCGTGAAGGAGCTCGAGAGCAAGCTCGACGACTACCTCGAGACACCCCGTGACATGTCGACGCCCGAGGGCGCACAGGAGTTCTTCCGCAACGCCGGCATGCGCTGCCTGCTGGCGCGGCGTGAAACGGACTGACCCAGCTCAGTAGGGGTGGAGCGCTAGTAGGACAGAACCCGAGAGCTGGACCGATCACCCGAGCTGGGCGGTCACAGAGCTCGAGGCGTCGCGACCCAGCCCGCGAACCATTGAACCCATGCTTTCTGCTCGTCCGTCTCCACGGCGTCTTGCCGGTATGCCGCGCGCACCCACGGCACAGCCTCCGCCGGCGAGACGCCTGCGAGAACGGCCATGCATGCCAGCACCGTGCCCGTCCGGCCGGTCCCTCCCAAGCAACCAACTTCCACAAGCTGGCCTCTACGCGCTCGAAGAAACGCATCGGTGATCTGGCCTGCTGCGACCTCAGGTTCGGCCGGCAGGCCGAAATCTGGCCAAGCGATCACATCAGCCGGCCACGTCGGCGCCCAGCGCTCGTCCAGATAGAGGCCGTACGCTCGCTCGGGGTCGTCAGCACGCCGGTCGGCGAGCGACACCGCCCGCACACGCGTGCCATCGGGGAACCTGACGATCGCCACCGACGGAGCCTACGCCTCCGCGCGCTGCCGGCAGTCGCCATGCTTGGCTGCGAGGAGTGCTCTCGAAGGTCTCTCGAGGACTGCGCCGGCTAGCGAGCGGAACCAGGTCGCCCGCGGAAGCGATCCAGATTCTCGCCCTGAATGATCAGTACTGTCAGGCCTTCGACCGACATCATCTCCTGCTGCTCGCCCTTGCGCCAGAAGACCGCCTCTCCTGCCGCGATCGGCTCGACGACTCCGTCTGCGCCGCTCACTTCTCCCGAACCTTCCAGGACCGCGAACAGCTCCGGGATGGTCGCCGGATGCCGAAGGAGCCGCCCGCCCGGCGCGAACCGGAAGATCGCCGCCTGCATCGGCGAGCCCTCCTCGAAGGGAGACGTCAGCGGGGCGACCGTCACACGATCGAGCAGGTCGCCACGCGGCACGAAGGCCACGTCGGAGGAAAAGCTGAATCGTTCCACGAGCACTTCCTTGGCGCCGTTGCCTGGGTGCGCGAGCATCGTAGGTGGTCTGAGCAGCTAGGAACTAGGGGCACAGCGACCTTGCGTAGCTACGGCTCCCCGACGCGGTTCGGGGGCCAATAAGTCACTTCTGCCCTGCCGATGATGTTGTCGCGCGGGACGATGCCCCAGCGGCGCGAGTCGCAGGACATCGTGCGGTTGTCGCCGAGGACGAAGTAGCCCTCGGCGACGGCACGCGCCCAGGCTCCGCTCTCGCGACCGCGGTAGCCGGGACGCAGATAGGGCTCGACGAGCCGGACGCCGTTGACCAAGACGAATCCGTTCCGCATCGACAACTTCTCGCCGGGTAGTCCGACAATCCGTTTGATGAGCGTGCCACCCGTGCTGCAGGCGGCCTCGACCCGAGCAGGCGCCTTGAAGACGATGATGTCGCCGCGCCGCGGCTCGTGGAACCGGTACACAAGACGGTTCGCGATGACTCGATCCGACACCCGCGAGAGGCAGCCACGGACAGGTTTCGCGCAGTGCAGGGTCGGCTCCATCGACGGCGTGGGAATCCTGTAGGGCTTCGCAACCTCCGCCTGGAAAATGAGCACCCCAACCGCAGCCAGGGTGATCGTCAGGGCCCAGTCCAGCAACGTTCGCAGTGGCTTCGGAAGTCGCGACCGAGATCGATCGAGAATGTGCACGGACTCAGTAGGTGATCGTGCCGGTGTACTTCGGCTTGCCGACGATCTCGCCCGTCTCCTGGCCGCCGTCGAACGCGAACGAGCCGGTGGCGTCTTCGAACGTGCCGGTGCCGCCCGTGATCTTCGCCGTCCCCTTGACCGCGAACGCATTCTGCGGGAGAGGCGTCGCGGTCCCCTTCAGCGTGGCCGAGATGCGGCCGCCGTTCAGAAAGATCTTCACGTTGCCCTTGAGCGGCACAGGCTTGCCCTTGCGCAGATCTCCCTGCGGGAAGAGCGTCACGACGACGGCCCCGTCGCCCCCCGGCGTGCCGTTGTAGGTACCGGCGGCGGTCACCTTCGCCCCCTCGATCACGATGAACCCTGTGACCGCGTTCGCGTTGAGGACGCGCTGGGTCGGCTCGTCGTCGTCGCGCGTCGCGAGGATCGCCCCCACGATCGCCGCCGCGACGAGCAGGATCACGACGATGATTGCGGTCAGAACGAGGCGCCGCCGGCGTCCCCCGCCCTCGACCTTCTCGTTGCCATCGACCGCCATGTTCCTCCCGTCCCTTGGATCGAGCTTAACTCCGCGCCGCCTGCCAGGCAATGCCGCCGGGCCTTGGACGCGCGAGATTTCGGTTTAGACTCGAAACGGTGTCGGGCGTCCGTCTTCTAGTCGTCCAGGGGACCGATGCCGGCGCGCTCTTCGAGGTCTCCGGCACGGTCGTCGTCGGGCGCGATCCGACCGCCGACTTCGTCCTCGACGACAACCAGGTCTCGCGCCGGCACCTCCAGCTCCAGGTCGACGGCGAGCACGCGATCGTCGAGGACCTGGGCTCTGCCAACGGCACCTTCGTCAACACCGCCCTGATCGGCGAGCGAACGGTCCTCCAGCACGGTGACCGGATCCAGGTCGGCAACACGCTGCTCGAGCTCGTCGTGCCCGCGCACTCGACCGTCATCCGCAAGGACGCCCCGCTTCCGGTAGCCGGCGCGGCCACTGTGGACTACAGCATCATCGTGCAGGGCCTCGTGCGAGAGTTCTCCGGCGGCTTCCGCGCCGTCGACGGGATCGATCTCGTGGTCTATCCCGGGGAGATCTACGGCTTCCTCGGCCCGAACGGCGCCGGCAAGTCGACGACGGTGCACATGCTGACGACGCTCCTCCCGCCCTCCGGCGGCGCGGCCCTCGTCGCGGGCTTCGACGTCGCGAGACAGGCCGCCAAGGTGCGGTCCCGGATCGGCGTCGCCCTGCAGGAGGCGGCGCTCGACCCGCTGCTCGATGCCCGGGAGCACATGCGCCTGCAGTGCGCGATGCAGGGGCTGCCGAAGAACGAGTGGAAGCAGCGCTCCGCCGAGCTGATCGAGCGCGTCGGGCTGACCGAGTTCGCCGGTGGCCGGGTCGGCGAGTACTCCGGCGGCATGAAGCGCCGCCTCGACCTGGCGTTGGCCCTCGTCCACCGGCCGCAGGTGATCTTCCTCGACGAGCCGACCACCGGACTCGATCCGAAGAGCCGCGCCGACCTCTGGGAGGAGGTGTCGAGGCTCGCGAACGAGGAGGGTGTCGCCGTCTTCCTGACGACGCAGTACCTCGAGGAGGCCGACGTGCTCGCGCGCCGAATCGCGATCATCGACCGCGGCATCCTCGTCGCCGAGGGCACTCCGGCGGAGCTGAAGGCGGAGATCGGCCGCCCGACTGCCGAGGTCATCCCGCAGGATCCGGCCGACCGCAGCCGCGTCGCCGCGGTGCTCAGCCGCTTCGGCGAGCCAGCCGTCTCGGCCCAGGGCGCCGCGGTGCGCCTCTCGGGAGGGGCGGAGATGCTGGCCGACGTCGTTCGCGCGCTCGACGCGGAGCAGCTCCGGCTTGCCAACGTCGCGCTGCACGCACCCACGCTCGACGACGTCTTCCTCACGAAGACGGGCCGCTCGCTCGAGGAGCAGGTCGGCCGCGACAGCGGCAGCACGATGGAGGTAGCGCGCTCACAGGTCCTGGCCGCAGCCGGGCCGGCGGCGACGTGAGACATTCGCTTTGGGAGCTCGGACGTCGCTCGGTGGTGCGCACCGTGCGGAACCCGGCGTTGGTCGCGCAGGGAATGGTCTTCCCGCTCTTCATCCTGGCCTTCAACATCGGCGGCCTCGACCTCGCGACATCGCTGCCGGGGTTCCCGACCGAGAACTACATCACCTTCGGGCTCGCGCTGACGTTCGCCTACTGCGGCATCTACGCGGTCACCGTCGCGGGTACGCAGCTCGGCGAGGACGTGAAGACCGGCTTCGTCCGGCGGATGACCCTGACGCCGATGCGGGGCTCCGTCCTGCTGCTCGCCCAGCTCGGGGGCGTCGTCGTCTTCGCCGTCGTCCAGGCGGTGATCTTCCTGCTGATCGGCCTCGCCGCCGGGGCACGGGTCGAGGCAGGGCCGGCCGGCGCGGTGCTGATCGTCGCTCTCGCGGCCCTGTTCTCGGTGGCCTTCGGCGCGCTCGGGCTCATGGTCGCGCTCGTGACGCGCTCGAGCGAGGCGATCCAGGCGATCTTCCCGCTCTTCATGGCGGCGATCTTCTTCTCGTCGGTCGGCCTTCCCCGTGAGCTGATCCAGACCGACTGGTTCCAGACGGTCGCGACGTACAACCCGGTCTCCTACCTGATCGAGGCGCCGCGCAGCCTGCTCGTCGACGGATGGGAGGCGCAGCCGCTCCTCCTCGGCATCCTGGTCGCGCTCGGGACGCTCGCCACGGCGCTGATCCTGACCGCAAGCTCGCTGCGCTCGATGTCGGTGGCGCGATGACAGACCGCTTCACGCTCAGCACCTTCGGCCTCGCTCGCCGGCAGCTGGTGCGCTCGCTCAAGAGCCCCGCGCTCGCGCTGCCGCCGCTCGTCTTCCCGCTCTTCCTCTTCGCGGCCTTCGCGGGCAGCATGTCGGGGCTCGGCGCGATTCCGGGCTTCGGCTACCCCGACTACACGAGCTTCCAGTTCGTCTGGGTGCTCATGGTTGGGCTGGCGATGTCGTCCATGGCCGGGGGGATGTCCCTCGCCGGAGACTTCGACAGCAAGTTCGACCGCCGCATGCTGCTCGCCACGGGAGACCGGATGCCGATCCTCGCCGGCTACACGATCGCGGGCGTCCTGCGCGCGGTCATCACGGGCGTCCTGCTCACCATCGTCGGCGTCGCTGCCGGGATGCAGGTCGACGGCAGCGTCGTCGAGCTCCTGGGCCTCGCCGCGCTCATGCTGCTCTTCGCCCTCGCGATCACGCTCTGGTCGATCGGCTTCGTCTTCCGAACGCAGTCCATCCAGGCGGCGCCGATCCTGCAGACGCCGGTCCTGATCCTCATGTTCGCGCTGCCGGTCTACACGCCGCGGCCGTTCCTCGCCGACTGGCTGGAGGCCGTCGCCGACGTGAACCCGCTGACTCCCATCGTCGAGGCCGGCCGCGGGTTGATCATCGGCGACCCCGTACGCGTCCCACTGGCCTTCGGGATCGCCGTCGGGCTGGTCGCCGTCCTCGGCATCTGGGCGGCGACGGGGCTACAGAGCGTGCAGGTGCCCGCCGCCGCGAGGGCGTCGCGCAAGCCCCGGCGCCGGGCGCCGGCCGCCGCCGCACCGTCCGACTAGAAGGGGCTTGGCCGGGTGCGGAGCCCTCCGCGCCACGAACATGCGAAGCAACTGACCCAGTTGTGTCCTAGCGGGGAAGGCAGGGGGCGGGCACGCTACTTGGGAGCAGGCGATCACGCTTGATTGCCCGCAAACCTACGGAGGTAAGACGTGAAGAAGATTCTCCTCGCGATGACCGTCGCGGTTGTCGCGATCGGTGTTGCAGTGCCGGTCGCCCAGGCGGCCGCGCCCCCCGGCAAGGTCGTCGGCTCCGGCCGCGCCTCCGGCCAGTTCGCGATCGCGAGCGCCTCGGCGAACGTGAACAAGCCGCGTGCCATCTACGGCCGCACAGTCGGTCGCATCGACAACGCGACGTTCATCATCGCCTGCAGCCGCGGCTTCAACATCTCGTCGAACTCGTTCGACCGCTCCCGGGCCGGGACCTGGAGGCTGCCGATCATGCGCAACGCCGACTCATGCATGGTGACGGGCAGCGCCGGCGGCAGCGGCAGCATCCGCATCGAGATCAGGCGGGTCGGCTAATCACCAAGAAAGGAATCGGATGTCTCAAGTGCAGGTTGCGACCCCAGTAACTCCAGCAGGCGGGCGACCATGCCCCGTCTGCGGGCGCGATTGGGGCGCAGGAGCGTTCTGCCAGTTCTGCGAGCAGATCCACCACTTCCCCGCAGGCGTTCGGCTGGCCACCGTCGGGAGGCGCCTCGGCGGCTATCTGCTCGACGGGCTGCTCATGATTGTCACGCTGCTCGTTGGCTGGCTTGTCTGGTCGCTGGTCGTTTGGAGTCGTGGGCTGACGCCGGCGAAGCAGCTGCTTGGCATGCGCTGTGTCAGCCTGTCGAACTCGGGACGGGCCGGTTGGGGCCGCATGTTCGTCCGCGAGCTCGTCGCCAAGGGCGTGGTGATGTGGGTGATCTCGGTCTTCACGCTTGGGCTGGCTCCGTTGATCCTGGCGTTCATGCTCATGTGGACGAAGAACCGGCAGGAACTCTGGGACAAGATGGCCGACACGATCGTCGTCCACGACCCGAACGGGGCGCTGCGCACCCAACCTGCCACCCTCGCGGCCCCGATGCTCGCCCTCGCCCCGGTCATCGCTGGGAGCGCCGCAAGCAACTACGTCGAGCGCATGGCTGCGCCATCACAAGCCGAGGGTGACGAGAAGACCTGTCCCGACTGCGCGGAGACGATCAAGTCGGCCGCGAACATCTGCCGTTTCTGCGGCCTGAGGTTCGGCCTCGCCACAGGCTGAGCGCGCGGCCGGCGACGATGGCTTGATTAGCCGACTCGACTAGAAGGGGGGCTTCGCGAAGGTCGGCGGCGGCGCGTCGGCGAGCTCGTCGAGCCAGATCGACTGGATCCCCTCCGCGCGCTCGAGGGCCTGCTCGCGCGTCAGGCCCGCTCCGTCGAAGAGCCCGTCCTCCTCCCAGCGGGCCGGATCGAGCCCGACCGCGTACGGGTTGACCGGACGGCCCTCCGCGGCGGAGGCGTCCGGGAGCCGTTCGCACGCCTTGTGGAACATCGCGACGGCCATGCCCTCCATCCGTTCGACGTTCTGTGCGAGCAGCGCCTTCAGCCCGTCACGGTCGAGTGGGCGCTCGAGGTCGAGGCGCCTGAGGCCGACGGCCGCGAACGGGATCAGGGCGACGTACGCGTCCTCGGCCTCGCGGTCGTCGATCGCGTGCCACTCGCGGAAGAAGCCCTGGATCCGCTCGTTGAGGCCGTACCCCCTGTCGAGCAGCTCGCTCACCTCGGCGGTGAGCTCCGGGTCGTGCCAGAAGCCGTGCACGTAGCGGACGGAGGTGAGCCCCCAGTACACGAGCAGGTCCCAGGACACCTTCGCGCACATCACCTGCGGGTTGCCCCAGGCCTCATACATGTTCGTATAGAAGTCGAGCTGGCGCTCGAACTGCTGCAGGAACTGCCGGTTGTACTGCTCGAGCCGCTCCCCGATCGGCTCGCCCGCGAGGTCGCGCGTGACGAGCTCGTTGATGCACGTGTTGCCGAGCGCGATGAAGTCGGAGCCGGGCGAGTAGAACGGGTCGGTGAAGGCGCCCGCGTCGCCGGTCAGACACCAACGCTCGGGCGAGTAGACGCGCTCGACCCGGTAGGCGTAGTCCTCGACACGGAGGAAGTCCTGCACGTCGTCCGGCCGCGCGCGCACCGCGTCGGCGACGAGCGGCTCGTGCTCGTCCAGCCAGTCGAGTGCGGCCTCGAGGGATGAGATCCGCTCGAACGGATGGAAGCGCGGGTCGGCGACGATGCCGATGCTGATCGCTCCGCTGCCGAGCGGGATCAACCACACCCAGTACCCCTCGCCCATGAGGTGGTTGGTGTAGAGCCACCGCACCTTCTGCTGCTGCATCCGGCCCTGCCACGCCTCGTCGTCGGACCAGTCGTCCATGTTGAGACCGCCCTGGAGCCGCAGCCAGGCGGAGTTGATCGTGTGCTCGACGGCCTGGCCCATGCCTAGCGCGCTCTTCATGAAGGCGGCTCGGCCGGTGGCGCCGACGATCCAGCGGGCGGCGGCCTCGTGCTCCTCGCCGTCGTCGCCGTAGATGATCCGGTGGTCGGCGTCGCCCGTGCCGAGCTCGACGTCCTGCACGGGGCTGCCGTCGCGGAGGTCGACGCCGATCGCGCGGCAGCGCTCGGCGAGCTCGTTCTCGAAGAGGCCGCGGTCGATCTGGTACGTCTTGATCCGGAACGGGATCTCGCGCCGAGGCGCCGGCGGGCCCCACTCGACACGCCGTGCGATGTCGCGGTTGTCGCCGGCGGGAAAGTAGTAGCGCAGGCCGAGCTTCCAAAGGTGCGCCTCGTCGAGGTGGTCGCGGAGGCCGCAGATGTCGGCGAAGTAGTGGCCCGCGATCTCGAGCGTCGACTCGCCGACCTTGAAGGCGGCTAGCGGCGCCGGCCCCTCGCGCTTCTCGAGCACGAGCACAGACGTCTCCGGTCGGGTCCGCTTGAGCTGCAGCGCGAGCGTGAGCCCCGCGAGACCCCCGCCGAGAATCGCGACGTCGTGGCGTTCCCCCATCGGTGCCGCCTCCGTGGTCAGTAGGTGATGGTGCCCTCGTACGAGCCGATCCCGACGGTCGGCACGGTCGCGACCTCCTGCCGGCTCTTCAGCTTGAACGTCCCCTTGACCCCCTCGTACTCGCGCGTTCCGCGCAGGTACTTGCCGGTGATGATGAGGTCGGTCGTCTTGTCGGACCGCCGCGTCGCCGTGCCCGTGATCGAGGCGTCTATGCGCCCGTCCTCGAAGCGGAAGACCATGGTGCCGGTCAGCTTTCGCGCCTTGTCCACCGTGTACGGATTCTTCAGGGTGAAGCGCCCGATCACGGAGCCCTGGCCGCCCGGCGTCTGGTTCACGGCGCCGGCGAGCGTGGTCGCCTTCGCGCCCTGCGTGAGATCGGCGCTGCGGAAGCTGCCGACGACGGGTTGCGTCGTGACGGCCTCGTCGTCCGACTGGGTGAAGTAGATGGCCGCCGCGATGACGCCGGCGACGGCGAGCGCCACGAGCAGCGCCCAGATCAATCCCCGGCCGCGCTTCGGCGTGCCCGGCGGCGGGGTCGGCAACCGCGGCGGGCCGGGTGTGGGCGGCTCAGCCTTGGGCGGCTCCGCTCTGGGCGGCTCCACACCAGGCGGCGCCTCGACTGCGGACGGCGCCGCGGCTGCGGCTGCCGGAGCGGCCGCACCCGCTGCGCCTGCCGCGACTGCTGCAGCGGCCGGGATGTCGTCGTCGACGCGGCGCACCGATCCGCGCGCCGGAGGCGCAGTCGGCTCGGCCGCCTCGGCCGCGATTGGAGTGGGCGCCATCTGCGTCAGCCCGTCCTCGGTGACCTCGACCTCGAGGTCGGAGTCGCCGATGCGAATCTTCGTGGTCGACCTGAGCGTCTTCGGCGCGCTCAGCCGCTCGCCGTCGACGAACGTGCCGTTCAGCGAGCCGAGATCCTCGATCTCGACGCCGTCGTCGACTGGTCGAACGGCGGTGTGACGGCGTGAGATCTGCGGGTCCGTGATCGTGAGGTCAGCTCCCTCACGTCCGATCACGACCTCCTTCTCGATCCCCAGCGACTCCCCAGCCGCCGGACCCGAGAGCACTTTCAACGTTCGCATCGAGCCCTCCAGTGCCGCCCAGCGTGCAACATCGGGGGGCGCGAGTCAATGGGCGGGAGGGGCTACTCCTTGACGAGCGCGACGCGGCCTGGGAACGGCTCGACGGTCCAGAGCCGCCCTTTCCCGTCGGTCGCGATGCCGAGCGGGCCACCGGGGATCTCGACGCCGCAGCCGACGTTCTCGATCTCGTTCGTGTCGAGGTCGAAGCGCAGCAGCTCGCCGCCCGCCAGCGTCGCGATCCAGACGGCCTCTTCCTTGGCGTCGGCCCGGACGAAGGTCAGCTTCGGCTGCGGGTCGCGCGAGATCGCGACGTCGTAGGCGATCGGGTCGACGCCGACGTCGTGGAGCGTCAGCTTCTCCGTGTCGAGGTCGTACTCGACGAGCTTGTTCGCCGCGAACAGGGTTGCGAACAGGGCATTCCGGGACTTGACGTACGTGATGTCGCGGGGGCCGCTCTGCACCTCGGGGATGGGGACGGTCTTGTCGAAGCGCTGCTTGGCGAAGCTGAAGCGGGCGAGCGCGTCGCCCTCCTGCAAGACGGCCCAGATGTCGCCGTTGGGCACGACGACGATGTTGTGCGGCGACGTCAGGACCGGCAGCCCGAAGAGCCCCTTCTTCACCTTCTCCGTGTTCGGATCGAAGATCGCGAACTCGCCGGCCTTCTGGAGGGTGATGTAGAGCTTCCCGCGGTTCCAGCGCAGCATGTGCGGCTCGGAGCCCTTCGCGATCCCCTTGTACATCGTGACCTTGCCGGTCTTCACGTTGAGGGCGCCGAGGTACTGACTCGTGGGCTCGCCGGTCGCCGAGACGAACCACACGCGGCCGTCGGGCCCGGCCGTGAGATCGTGCGGCTCGACCGGCACCTTGAACTCCTTCGCCACGCGGGTCTCCGGGTTGAAGCGAAGGATCTTCTTCTCGACCTCCTCGGTCGCGAAGAGCATCCCGCCGGGTCCCAGGATCAGGTGAGTGGGGCCGCCGTTGACACCGTCGGTGAACTCCTCGAGACACGGCCGCGCGGAAGACGGCGAGCTGACGACGCCGGCGACGGCGGTCGCGGCCGCGACCGGCAGCAGGCCGAGCAGGAGGATCCACCGGCGTTTCACCGTGCCGGGCCGGCGGCCGCCGCAGCCGCACGGCGCGCACCCGCCGGCGGCGGCTCGCCGCAGACGTAGCAGGTCTCGAACTCGACCGGCGTCCGGTTGTCGCACGTCGCGCAGCGCCAGGTCGGCACGAGCGAGTCCCAGTCCTGCTTCTGCGGGACACGCTGCAGCCGGTCGTCGTAGTACTGCATCGCCTCGCCGAGCTTGAGCGCGGCGACGCCGTCCGACGCCGCGATGTCGTCGACGAGCGGATCGACGATCGCCTTCACGACCCTTGCGGTCTCGGACGGGTCGGCCCCGCGAGCCTCGACGTCCCGCATCGCGTCGATGAGCCGCCGCAGGAGCTCGTTGTAACGCGGATGGAGGATCGGCTCGGCCGGCGGTCCGGGCGGCCTGATCGGCACCATCCGCCGCAGCGCGTGGATGCCGCCGAGCTGCGCGATGCGCTGGTGCGCCAGGCCGATGAAGAACGCGACGCGCAGCATGAACCCCCGCTCGTAGGCGTCCATGTGCCGGAACGTCCGGTACCACATCTCGCACTCGGACACGAGCGCGGAGAACATGCCTCGCGCGCCCTGGTCGTAGTTGGCAAAAGCGTCGGCGGACAGGTCGCCGCGCTCGAGTGCGCTCAGCGTCTCGCGCGCCGCGAAGCTGGCCATCGAGTGGCCGTAGGTCATCCCCGGCGAGTAGAGCGGGTTGACGAAGAAGCCGGCATCGCCGAGCAGGAGCCAGCCGTCACCGGCGTACCGGTCGGAGTGCTGCGTCAGGTCGAGGTAGGAGATGTACGAGGGGAGCCCGGGGTACGGCTGCTCGATCAGGTCGTAGGTGTCCATGATCCGCTTGAAGACCGGGTACTTGTTCACGTAATGCTGGAACCGCTCCTCGAGCGGGAGGTCGGCCGCGCTGTCGATGTCCGAGCGCGGGACGACGCCGATCGAGATCGGCCACTGGTCGAGCGGGCAGTCGAACTGCTCGGCGAGCTCGAACCTCGTCGGGTAGGCGCTCTCGTCGGGGCTGCCGATGTCGAGCAGGTGGTCGACCATCGCGGTCAGGTTCTCGTCGGACGCGCGCTCCCACGAGGCGAGCTCGATGAACCAGACCCAGCCCTCGGGGAAGCAGAGGTGCCTCGTCGCGGCGACGTCCCAGGTCGGCAGCTCGACGTCGGCGCGCTTCGTGAAGTAGCCGAAGTACGCGTTCGTGTTGAAGTCGGCGCACTTGCGCCGCAGCCCGAGGTGGCGGCCGATCACGGCCGCGGGGCCGCTCGCATCGCAGACGACGCGCGCGCCGAGCCGCAGTACGTCGCCGCCACCGGTCACGCAGACGAGCTCCTTCGGCTGGCCGTCGATGCGGCTCTCCTCGATGAGCACCTTCGTGTCCTGGTAGATGTCGATGCCTGCGCGCCGAGCCAGCCGCAGCATCATCGTCTCCCAGACGCGCCGCTCGAGCTGGTACGTCTCCTCGATGACGTGGTCGACGTGCATGTGCAGGTCGGCCGAGCCCTCTCCCATCCACCAGAAGTGCAGCCCGAGCTTGTTGTTGAAGAGGCGGCGGAGCACCGGCAGCGGCACGCCCATGGACATGGCGGCCCGCACGACCGGCCCGAGCGTGCTCTCGCCGATCTTGAACCCCGGCGCGGCCCGCTTCTCGACGAGCGCGATCCTGGTCTCCGGGCGGTCCTGAGTGAGCCAGATCGCGTACGCCAGCGCGTGAGGCCCTGCGCCGATGACGACGACGTCGTAGTCCTTCGCTACCGACTCGGATACGACCGAGACCGGCACGTCCTGCTCTTGGACGCGGCGTGAGACTTCCCGGAACTCGCGCGCAAGCCGCTGGCCGGCGTCGAGCGGATCGCCCTCGGCGTCCTTCGGCGGCGACTCGCCGAGGCGCGCGCTGGCCTCGGCGAACTTGGCGCGTAGGGCCCGTACGACCTCCTCGACGAGAATCGTTGCGACCTCGGGATGCGCGCGCCGCAGGGCGTCGAAACGGATGCGGCTCAGCCGCAGGACAGCGCAGCCCTGCTCGGTGACGACGTTCGCCGTCGCCGGGCCGGGATCGAGCAGCGACACCTCCCCGAAGATGGCACCTGGGCCGATCTCCGCCAGCTTGCGCTCGCCGCTGCGGGTGCGCTGCGTAATGTCCAGATTCCCGTCCCAGACGAGAAAGAGGTCGCTCGCGTCCGTGTCCTCCGCGACGAGCGCCTCGCCCGGAGCGGCATCGTGGAGCTCGAACGCATCGAGCAGCACTGCCAGCCCGTCGGAGCCGAGCGCCGCTGCAAGTCCCGGATAGCGCTCCTCGAGCGCCGCGGGTGTTACCGCACTCACGTCCACCTCCTCTCCGACGAATCTCGCACATTCCCAGGTCCAGCGAAAGCGTGCCGCCCGAGAGGTTGCACGGCCCGACGGCACGGCGTTAGGCTCGGCGAACGTCCACGCAGGAGAAACCGCTGCAGGATCGCTACGACGTCGCCGTTCTCGGGGGCGGCCTGGCCGGGCTGTCGGTCGCCCTGCAGCTCAAGCGGACGCGTCCCGAGACGAGCGTGTTCGTCGCCGAGAAGCGGAAGGGACCTGCCCCCGAGGCCGCGTTCAAGGTCGGTGAGTCGACGCTCGAGATCGGCGCGCACTACTTCGCGCGCGTGCTCGGGCTCAAGGACCACATCGAGCAAGATCAGCTGCCGAAGATGGGCGTCCGCTTCTTCCTGCCGGCCGGCGACAACGGAGACATCACGAAGCGCGCCGAGTACGGGCCGCCGTTCCGGCCGCAGCTGCCGACGTACCAGCTCGACCGGGGCCGCTTCGAGAACGAGCTCGCCGCGCGCGTGCTCGCCGCCGGTGCCGACCTCCGCGACGGCTGCGTCGTGCAGGACGTCGAGCTCGGCGAGGACGAGCACCGGGTGACGGTGTCGCGCGACGGCGAGGAGACGACGCTCGGCGCGCGCTGGCTCATCGGCGCCACCGGCCGCGCCTCACTGCTGCGGCGGAAGTTCGGCCTCGAGCGGGAGACGCCGCACGACATCAACTCGGCCTGGTTCCGGCTCGCGGGCGGGATGGACATCGAGGACTGGTCGGACGACGCGGAGTGGCTCGGCCGGATGAAGGAGCCGCGCCTGCGCTGGCTCTCGACGAACCACCTGATGGACGCGGGCTACTGGGTGTGGCTGATTCCGCTCTCGTCGGGCTCGATCTCGATCGGGATCGTCGCCGACCCGAGCCTGCACCCCTACGAGCGGTTCGAGACACTCGAGGACGCGCTCGACTGGATTCGCGAGCACGAGCCGCAGCTCGCCGGGGCGCTCGAGGGACGCCGCGACCAGATCGAGGACTACCTCAAGGTCCGGCACTACTCCCACGGCACGACGCGCATCTACTCGCCGGAGCGGTGGTGCCTGACCGGGGACGCCGGCGCGTTCCTCGACCCGCTGTTCTCACCCGGCTCGGACTTCATCGGCATCTGCAACTCGTTCATCACCGACCTCGTCACGACCGACCTCGGCGGCGAGCCGATCGCCGAGCGCGCCGAGTTCGCGAACGACTTCTACCTCCGCTACTTCGAGACCTGGCTCTCGCACTACCAGGACCTCTACCCGCTCTTCGGGAACCCGTTCTCGACATCGCTCTTCTTCAGCTGGTACCGGGCCGCGTACTTCCCGATCCCGGTGCTGCTCTTCTACGAGGGCAAGCTCGCCGATCCGGACTTCCTGCGGGAGGTCAAGGACGAGCTCGACCGCTTCATGGTGCTCGTGCCGCGCGTGCAGGAGCTGCTGCGCGACTGGCACACGCTCGAGAAGCGGAGTGTCGAGGGCGTCCTCATCAAGCCGGTCGAGCCGCTGCCGATGATGCAGTGGATCGGCGAGCTCATGGGCTCCCACGATCCGGACTCGCCGCCGCTCGACGACGAGACGCTCAAGTCGGCCGTGGCCGAGCGGCTGCGGCTGCTCGAGGCGATCGCCGTCGTGTTCTTCCACGAGGCGGCCGCACATCTCGACGCCCCGGTCGACGCCGAGGCGAAGGTGAACCCGTACGCGGTGAGCCTGCGGCCCGACGACTGGGAACGCGACGGGGTCTTCGGCGGCGACGGCATGACCCTGGCCGAGGCACACGCACAGACCGAGGGCATGCAGGCGCGCCTCGAGGAGCTGCGCGCGGCTGCTCCCGCGATCGCGTGAACGACTCGCCGGAGAACCGCGTCCTCATCGCCGGCGGCGGGCTGGCGGGGCTGGCGGCCGCGAGCGCGCTCCAGGCCGGGGGCGTGCCGACGACGGTCTACGAGCGGACGACTGAGCTCCTGCCGGCCGGCGCGGTCGTGAGCGTGATGGCAAACGCCGCCGCCGGGCTCGAGCGGGCCGGCCTCGGCAAGCTGATCGAGGAGGCCTGCGTCCCCGTCCAACGGCTCGACTACCTCGACTGGAAGGGGCGGTACCTCGCGCATATGCCGATCGCGGAGGTCTCGGAGACGCTCGGCACCCAGGCGTACATCACTCTGCGGTCGGACATGCAGCTCGGCATGTACGAGCGGCTCGGGCCGGAGATCGTGCGGCTCGGCGCGACGGTCACAGGCTTCGAGCTGGACGGCGGCGTGAGACTGAAGCTCGCGGACGGCAGCGAGGAGCGCGGCGCCGCCTTGATCGCGGCGGACGGCATCCGCTCGGCAGTCCGCGAGCAGCTGCTCGGCGACGCGCCTCGCTACGCGGGGTACAGCGGCTGGCGCGGGCTCGCGACGATGGACAAACCACCGCTCGAGCCGGGCTTCGGCCGGCAGGTCGGCGGGCGCGGACGAACCTGGGGCGCGTTCGCGCTGCGGGGCAACCGCGTCTACTGGTTCTCGTCGGCGAAGATGGACGAAGGCCTGGGTGACTCGCCGGCCGGCCGCAAGGAGGACGTCCGCCAGACCTTCGCGGGAGCGCCCGACTGGGTGCTCGAGGTGATCGAGGCGACACCGGAGGAGGAGATCCTGCGCCACGACATCTTCGACCGACCTCCGGTCAAGCGCTGGGGCGACGGCCGCGTGACGATGATCGGCGACGCAGCCCACGCCACGACGCCGAACACCGGCCAGGGCGGCAGCCACGCCCTGCTCGACGGTGTGATCGTCGGCGAGGGCCTGGCCGCGATCAAGGACTCACTGGGCGATGCGAACGCGGTCCGGGGCGTCTTCGACAGGTACGAGGAGCAGCGGATCTCGGCCACGTCGAAGGTCGTCAAGGAGGCGGGGATGGTGGGCACGCTCGTGCACATGAAGAACCCCGCGCTGGTGTTCATCCGCGACCGGATCATCTACAAGCTCACGCCGAAGCGGACCTGGCGCAAGCGCGCGAGCGCCTACCTGGAGGCGGGCGCGGACTAGGAGTCGCCGTCGGGCGGAGGGCCGCCTGCGCCCACGCCCGCGGGCGGGCCGCCCGCACCGACACCTGCGGGAGGGCCACCGCCTGGAGGACCGCCACCCGGAGGGCCACCGCCCGGAGGCCCGCCACCGGGAGGACCGCCACCCGGAGGTCGCCCCGCGCTCGTCATGTACTCCGCGCAGAGCTCGACCGTCATCTCCTCCGAGCCGCGCGAGCGCGCGAACTCCTCGAACGCGGCCCGGCTCATGCGCTTCTTCGCCTCGTCCGGCAGGTGCGCGGAGCCGCGCGCCCAGAGGAGCCAGAAGTTGTAGTCCGCGTGCGGGTCCCACGGCATCGTCGGCGGCTGCTCGTCGTAGGCCGTGCGGCCGTAGAGGCCGTCCGCGATGTTGGCGCGCCGGTGCTCCATGCTGAACGCCGGGTAGCACGAGCCCCGCGCGTCCCGGTAGTAGCGCTGGATCGGCGACGACCGCATGAAGCTGCCGCCGCCCATGATCTCCATCGCCTTGTCGCAGATCATCGGGCAGACGTCGCCGCCGAGGCGCTGGATCTCGTTGTGCGCGTGGTTCAGGCGCTGGCTGATCGGGCCGTCCATCAGCCGCGCCGCGTAGTAGGTGTAGGCACGCGTCGCGTTGAGCTGGTCGCTGAGCGGCGCGAGCACGTGGCTCATCCACTCCGGGCTGCCGTCCTTCTGGGCGTGGGCGATCGCCGCGTCGAGCGCGGCGCCCGCGCAGCCCATCGCGATCAGATGCGGCGAGAAGACCGAGTTGCCCTTCGTCGCTACCGAGCGGACCATCGGATCGGGCTCGGCGCCGACGGCGTTCTCCTTCGGCACACGCACGTTGTCGAGCGTGATGCCGCCGTTGCTCGCGCCCCGCAGCCCCATCGGGTCGTAGGTGAACGAGCCGACGCCGTCGTACGCACCCTCGACGAGGATGTAGCGCTGGCCCATGACCGGGATCGGGCTGTCCGAGTCGGCGCGCTGCGCCTGGACGATGTAGACGTCGGCCTCGCCGGCGGAGGTGACGAAGGGCTTCTGGCCGTTGATGACGTAGTCGTCGCCGTCCTCGGCCGCGACGGTGTCGAACTTCTCGCGGAAGAGCCGGCGCTGCTCGTTGATCGCGAACGCGCCGAGCTTTCCGGCCGCGAACTGTGGGAAGTACTTCTCCTTCAGCGAGTCCGGCCCCGCGCCGTCGACGACGTGGATGAGGTTGCAGTGGAACATGAACGACATCCCGGTCGAGCCGCAGGCCGCGGAGACCATCTCGATCGCCAGCGCCGCGGCGAGCGGGCTGCCACCCAGGCCGCCGTACTCCTTCGGCACGAAGACACCGAGCAGGCCCGAGGCCCCGAGCGCCTCGATGCTGTCGCGCACGAATGTCCCCTCGCGGTCGTGCTCCTCCGCCCGCGGGGCGATCTCCGCCTGCGCCACCTCGATCGCGAGGTCCCGGATCTTCCGTTCCTCGTCCGTGAGGTCGTACCACTCGAGCTGGGACTGCATCCGATGCTCCTCCACGTCGCTCGCCTCGTCGCGCTCGACTCTATTGGGCGCCTCTCGGCCTGTAAACCCTGCCGATTGACAGCCGCGCGGCTGTGCGAGTACGTTCGCTCCCGTGTCAACCTGGCTCGCGCTGCTCTACAAGATGAAGCCCGGATTCGAGGAAGAGGTGACTGATCTCTTCCAGTCGAGCGGCCGCCCCGACCACGAGGTCCGCGACGAGGAGGGCAGCGTCGTCGGCCGCCTTCTGACGACGATGGTCTTTGTCGGCAAGGAGGCCGCCGTGCGCGTGATCGAGGTCGAGGGCGACGTTCGCGTCGTCGCCGGCCACATCAGCCGGCAGCCCGAGGTCAAGGTGTTCGAGGAGGGCATCGAGCAGTACCTCGCCGAGCCGCGTGACCTCTCGAACCCCGAGGGGGCCCGTGAGTTCTTCCAACGCTCGGGGATGCGGAACGTCCTCATCCGCCACCTCGACGACTGAGGCTCAGTCCGAGTCGCGGTCCCAGCTGTAGAACTCGAACGCCGTCGCGTCCTTCGGCGAGCGCCACGTCTCAGGGTCGTACGGCGCGATGTACGCGTCGAGCTCGCGGCTGATCTCCTTGAAGAGCTCGTTCTGGCGCACCGCGTCGACGGCCATCTCGAAGTCCTCCTCGGTCTCGACGTAGTGCACGTAGATGTCGTCGAGGATGAACAGGCTGCGGTGCGTCACGCCCGCGAGCTCCGGCAGCTCGGTCTCGTCGGAGCGCGCGAAGATCTCCGCGACCTTCTCCTTCGAGCCCGGCTTGATCTTCGCGACGATGAGGCCGCGCTTCACCCGACGCCTGGCCATGCCGGCGATCGTATGAGGTTTCCGCCTGACCTGTCCAGGCCGCTTGACTCACGTGACGAGGCGGTGACAGCATTGGCGGCAGGCTTCGCCCCGTCTCGAGGGAGGACGACATGACAGAGGAGTACCGCCCGGCCGTCCGGGCGATGGGGGATGTGGCGCCCGACACGAGGCGGGGGGGCGACGTCCGCACGCTCCTCAGTCCCAAGTCCGTCGGGTGCACCACCGGCTTCATGGGCTGCGCGACGATCGCTCCGGGGGACTGGATCGCGGAGCACTACCACCCCTTCTCCGAGGAGTTCGTGTTCGTCGTCTCGGGCACCCTCGTCGCCGAGCTCGACGGCGAGGCGACCGACGTGCCGGCCCAGTCGGGCCTGTTCGTCCCGATCAACTGCAAGCACCGCCTGAGGAACGTCGGCGACGAGGAGGCGTTCATCGTCTTCCACCTCGGCCCGCTCGCACCGCGGCCGCCGATGGGGCACGTCGACACCGAGCACCGCACCGCCGAGTCGGCCCCGGCCGCAGCGTCCTGAGACGGAGGCTCGGTTGAGGCGCAGCGTTGTCACCGGAGTCGGCGTCGTCGCGCCCGGCGGGTCGACGCGCGACGCATTCTGGGAGACGATCACCTCCGGCCGGACGGCGACCGGGAAGATCACCTTCTTCGACCCGTCCGGCTTCCGCTCGCAGATCGCCGCAGAGTGCGACTTCGATCCGGTCGAGGCCGGACTCGACCACCAGGAGATCCGCCGCATGGACCGCTACGTCCAGTTCGCGGTCGCCGCGGCGATGGAGGCCATGCGTGACAGCGGGCTCGACCTCGAGACGGTCGACCACGAGCGGATGGGCGTCACCCTCGGCACCGCCGTCGGCGGGACGATGTTCCTCGAGGACGACTACATCGCTGTCTCCAACAAGGGCGAGGAGTGGCTCGTCGACCCGGAGTACGCGCGGCCGTTCCTCTTCCAGGCCCTGATGCCGAGCAGCCTCGCGAGCGAGGTCGCGCTGAAGTTCGGCGCGCAGGGGCCGTCGACCGTCATCTCGACCGGGTGTACATCCGGTATCGATGCGATCGGCTACGGGCACCAGCTGATCCAGGACGGCGAGGCGGACATCGTCATCGCCGGCGCGTCGGAATCGGGCATCTCGCCCATCTCGATGGCGTGCTTCGACCCGATCAAGGCGACGTCGCGGCGCAACGACACCCCCGAGCAGGCGTCGCGGCCTTTCGACCGCGACCGCGACGGCTTCGTCATGGGCGAGGGCGGCGCGATCCTGATCCTGGAGGAGTTCGACCGCGCGATCGAGCGCGGCGCGCACATCTACTGCGAGGTGGCGGGCTTCGCGAGCCGCGGCAACGCGTTCCACATGACCGGCCTTCGCCCCGACGGGCTCGAGATGGCGGACGCGATCTCGGACGCGATGCGCCAGGGCGGTCTCGCCCCCGAGGACATCCACTACATCAACGCCCACGGCTCCGGCACGAAGCAGAACGACCGGCACGAGACCGCGGCGTACAAGCTCTCGCTCGGCGACCAGGCCTACAAGATCCCGGTGAGCTCGATCAAGTCGATGGTCGGCCACTCCCTCGGCGGCATCGGGGCGATCGAGATGGCGGCCTGCGCGCTCGCGATCGAGACCGGCGTCATCCCGCCGACCGCGAACTGGGAGAACCCCGATCCGGAGTGCGACCTCGACTACACGCCGAAGGTCGCGCGCAGGCAGGACGTCGACGCGGCACTGTCGACGGGAAGCGGCTTCGGCGGCTTCCAGTCCGCGATCATCTTCGCGCGGCCCGCGGAGCTGAAGCAGGCGGCGGCTTGAGCGCGACCGCCCCGTCCGACGAGCGGGCGGTCATCACCGGGCTCGGCGTCGTCGCTCCGAACGGGATCGGCACCGACGCGTGGTGGCAGGCGACGCTCGCGGGCACGTCCGGGATCGGCCGGATCACGCGCTTCGACCCGTCCAAGTACGCGACGCAGCTCGCCGGCGAGGTCTCGGACTTCGAGGCAACCGACTTCATCGACAACCGGCTGATCGCGCAGACCGACCGCTGGACGTGGATGGCGATGGCCGCCGCGCAGATGGCGCTCGACGACGCGAAGGTCGATCACGAGGCGCTCGACCCCTACAAGATGAGCGTCATCACCGCGAGTGCCTCCGGCGGCAACGAGTTCGGCCAGAAGGAGATCCAGAACCTGTGGGGCAAGGGGCCGATCTTCGTGGGCGCCTACCAGTCGATCGCGTGGTTCTATGCCGCGACGACGGGCCAGATCTCGATCAAGTACGGAATGAAGGGGCCTTGCGGCGTGCTCGTCGCGGAGGGCGCCGGCGGACTCGAGGCGCTGTGGCACTCGCGGCGGACGATCAGACGCGGCGTCGACGTCGTCGTCAGCGGCGGCACCGAGGCGCCTGTCGGCCCGTTCGCGCTCACCTGCCAGCAGCAGAGCTTCCGGCTGAGCGAGGCGCGCGAGCCGGCGGATGCCTACCGGCCTTTCGACCGCCGCGCGAACGGCTACGTACCCGGCGAGGGCGGCGCGATCATCATCGTCGAGGGGGCGGGGCACGCGGAGCGCCGCGGTGCTCAGACCTACGGCGAGATCCTCGGGTACGGCGCCACGAACGACGCCCACGACCCGCACCGCGTGCCGGCCGACGGGCGCCACCTGGCGCGCGCGATGTCGCTCGCGATCGAGCGCGCGGGCATCGGCCCCGACGACATCGACGCGATCTTCGCCGACGCGTCCGGCGTCCCCGAGGCGGACCGGGCCGAGGCCGAGGCGATCAAGTCCGTCTTCGGCGAGCGCAGTGTTCCGGTGACCGCGCCGAAGTCGATGACGGGCCGGCTCTACGCCGGCGGGGCTCCCCTTGACGTTGCTGCGGCGCTGCTGGCCATGCGCGACGGCGTCCTACCGCCGACGATCAATCTCGACGAGCCGGCGGAAGGCTGCGAGCTCGACTTCGTCACCGGCGGGAAACGCACGGTGCAGCTCGACAAGGTGCTGGTGAGCGCGCGCGGCTTCGGCGGCTTCAACGGCGCGATGGTGCTCGGACGCAACTCCAGTTGACACTCGACGACCTGCTCCGGGAGAGCGTTCTCCGCCACGGCGACCGCCCCGCCCTGGCCTGGGCAGGCGAGCGGCTCACGTATCGCGAGCTCGACGAGGTGGTCGACGCCCTCGCGGCGCGCCTCGGCGACGTGCGAGACCGGCCGGTCGCGCTGATCGCGCCGAACACACCGGCCCTCGTCGTCGGGCTCTTCGCGATCTGGCGTCTCGGCGCGACCGCCGTCCCGCTCAACGCGCGCCTTCGCGAGCACGAGTTGCGCCAGATCCTGGCGGACGCCGAGGCCGCAGTCGCTCGTGTCGGTCGAGGCGCACGCCGGCTACTCGTTCCGCGAGCTCGCGACCCGCCTCGTGCCGGAGTTGCCGAGCCTCCGCGCCTGCTTGTTCCTCAGCCCCAGCGGCGGCGTCGAGGCCGAAGAGCGACTTAGTGTTGAAACAACACTAAGTCCGGCGCCGGCCGCGGGCGCCGCGGCGATCCTCTACACCTCCGGCACGTCGGGCGAGCCCAAGCGCACGCTCGTCCCGCACCGACGCGAGCAGGAGGGCGCCGAGCACCTCGCGGAGATCCTCGGGCTGCGGCCGGAGGACGTCGTCGCCTTCGTGATCCCGCTCTCGCACGCCTTCGGGTTCACGTGCTTCCTCGCCTGCGTGCGGGCAGGCGCCACCGCCGTGCTCGTCGACGCGACCGCGTCACTCCGCCCACTCCTCGACGCCGTCGCCACGACAGGCGTCACGGTGCTGCACGGCTCGCCGCGGCTCTTCTCGTCCCTCCTCGACGCGGTTCCCGACGGGCTGCCGGGCGTCCGGACGGGCTTCGTCGCCGGCTCGGCGTCGCCGACGGGGCTCCTCGAGCGGCTCGACGCCGTCGGGATGCGGATCCTGAACGTCTACGGGCTCACCGAGCTGGGCGCGGTGACGGCGTGCCGCGCGGAGGACTCCCCGGACGTCCGGTACACGACCGCCGGACGGCCACTGCCGGGCCAAGAGCTCCGCCTCGTCGACGGCGAGCTGCAGGTGCTGAGCCCGTACGGCGGCGAGTGGTTCCCGACCGGCGACCTGGCCGAGCTCGAGGACGGCTGTGTGCGGATCACGGGCCGTATCAGCGAGCTCGTGAACGTCGGCGGGTTCAACGTCTCGCCGGCCGAGGTCGAGGCCGTGCTCGCGGGCCACGAGAGCGTGGCTGTGGCCGTCGTCGTCGGCGTCGGCGGTGACGCCACGGGCGAGACGCTGCACGCCTTCGTCGTCCCGAGGCCCGGCACCGAGGTCGACCGCGCCGACCTGCTCCGCTTCGCACGCGCCCGCATCGCGGGCTACAAGCTCCCGTACGCCATCCACGTCGTCCCGGAGCTGCCGCTGCTCCCGTCGGGCAAGCCCGACCGGCAGGCGCTGAGGGCTGCTTGAAGCCGTTCGCGCTCCTCGGCCGCTTGCCGCTCTTCGACCGGCTCGGCGCGGCGGAGCTGGACGAGCTCGGGCCGAAGCTGCGGCCGCACTCGTACGCCGCGGGGCAGGAGATCTGCCGCGCCGGCGAGCCGGGGGACAGCCTCTTCGTGCTCGAGAACGGCCTGGCGCACGTGCTCTCCGACGACGGTCGCATCGTCGCGAAGCTCCGCCGCGGCGACGTCGTCGGCGAGATGTCACTGCTCACGGACGAGCCACGCTCGGCCACCGTCGTGGCGGCACTGCCGACCCAGGTGCTCGAATTGCGGCGGGAGGCCTTCGCCGAGGCGGTCGGCCGCTCGCCGGTGCTGCTCACGAACCTGAACCGGATCCTGAGCCAGAAGCTCGCCGCGACGACCGCCCAGCTCGGCGTCTCCCGCACGCGCGGCGAGGCGGTGGCGCTGATCGCGCCCGGCGGCGTCGACGTCAACGAGATCGTCGAGGCGACGCGCGCCGCCAAGGTCGGCTCGGTCGCGGCGCTCGACGGCTCGGCAGGCGCCCAGGCGATCGCCGAGCTCGACGACCTGCTGGGCGAGCACGCGCTCGTCCTCGTCACCGCCGGGCCGGGGCAGGCGGGGCTCGGCGAGCTCGTGAACGCCGTCGACCGCAGCGTCGAGGTGACCGGCTCCGAGGACGTCGCCTGGCTCGGCCGCCACCTCGCGCGCACGAAGCTCGGCCTCGCGCTCGGCGCCGGCGGGGCGAAGGGCTATGCGCACGTGAGCACGCTGCGCGCGCTCGAGCAGGCCGGCTACACCGTCGACTACGTCGCCGGCAGCAGCATCGGCGCGATCGTCGGCGCACTGATCGGCCTCGGCCAGGGCTCGGACGAGATCGAGGAAACGATTCGGCGGAGCTTCAACGAGGCGAACGTCGCCGAGATCTTCAAGCTCTCATTCGCGGGGACGTCCAGCGGCCTCGAGGTGATGACAGAGGTGCTGCGGGAGATGACGCAGGAGAAGTCCTTCGCCGACCTGGATCCGCCGCTCGTCGCGATGGCCGTCGACCTCGTCGAGCGCCGCGCGGTCGCGATCGACGAGGGGCTCCTGTGGCCGGCGCTCCTCGCCGCGACCTCGGTCGCCGGGCTCTTCCCGCCGTTCGAGCGCGACGGCCAACGGCTCGTCGACGGGATCGCGCTCGTTCCCGTCCCCACCGACGCCGCCCGAGCCGCAGGCGCCGACATCGTCGTCTCCGTCAATCTGATCAGCCGCTCGGTGCTGCCCGCCTGGCCGGGCGACGACTCACCGCCGGACGAGCAGAAAGGCCCCGGATCGAGGATGCTGGAGACCTTGCTGGAGGTCATGGACCTGGCTCAGCTGGACTCGAGCGAGCGGCACGCCGCCCGCGCCGACGTCGCGATCACCCCGCTCTTCGGCCCCTGCACCTGGCGCGACTTCCACCTCGCGGACCTCTTTCTCGACGCCGGCCGCGAGGCGGCCGAGCAGGCGCTTCCCAGCCTTCAGGCCCTCGCCAGGCCGCAACTGTCCCGCTCCCCGACGTAAGGAGGTGCTGCATGGCGCGTGAGTACACCTTTGACGACGCGAAGGACATCCTCGTGAACCGGATCGGCGTGCCCGAGGAGTCCGTGACGGGCCCCGACCAGACCTTCGAGGACCTCGGCCTCGACTCGCTCGCGTTCGTCGAGATCCAGCTCGCGATCCAGCAGGAATACGGTTTCACGATCCCGGACGAGGATGCCGCAGAGATCACGTCGATCGGCGACGGCATCGAGTACGTCAACCGACGCTTGCAGGAGACGGAGGCTTAGGGGATGCCCAAAACCGACAACACCACCGAGATCGGGAAGCCGCTCGACGTCGTGTGGGACCGGATGAACGACGTCGAGAACTGGCCCAACCTCTTCACCGAGTACGCGAGCGCGGAGATCCTCGAGCGGGACGGCGACTCGATCAAGTTCCGCCTCACGACGCACCCGGATCCCGAGTACGACGGTCAGGTGTGGAGCTGGGTCTCCGAGCGCACGGTCGACCCCGCCACGCACACGGTCAAGGCCCACCGCATCGAGACCGGGCCGTTCGAGTTCATGAACATCGAGTGGTACTTCGAGCCGACCGACGCCGGGACGTCGATGCGCTGGGTGCAGGAGTTCTCGATGAAGCCCACGGCGCCGGCGTCGAACGACGAGGCCGAGGAGTACATCAACCGCAATACGAAGGAGCAGATGACGCAAATCAAGGAGAAGCTGGAAGCCGAAGCCTGACGCTCAGAATCCCTGCACGATCGTCTGCTCGAGCTGGGCCCAGACGACGCGCTCGAACCTGGCGGCGAACGCCCGCTGCCGGGCGGGATCGACCGTGCGGCTCTTCTTCGCAGCAGAGGCGGCGGCCGCCCACGACCGGTTCCAGATCTCGACCGCGCGCGGGATCCGGCGCGCCTCGTAGGCGCCGAGCGCGGCCGGCACGTCGGGGTCGGCACTTAGGCACTCCGCCAGGACGACCGCGTCCTCGATCGCCTGGCAGGCGCCCTGGCCCGTGAACGGCGTCATCGCGTGGGCGGCGTCACCGAGCAGCGCGACGCGCCCGTCCGTCCAGCGCTCGAGCGGCTCGCGGGCGACGACCTCGCCGGTCGTGACGGCGTCCGGAGGAGTGGCGGCGATCACCTCGTGCGCCGGCGCCGTCCAGCTGCGCGTCCGCTCGAGCAGGAAGCCGTGGGGATCCGGCGCGAGCTTGTCCGCCTCGGTTGCGCGCACGAAGGCGAACCAGTTCAGGCCGTCGCGGAACGGGTAGCAGCCGAAGCGCAGCGTCGGCGCCCAGACCTCCGTGAAGACCGACGGTGGGATCGAAGACAGGGGAGGTGCGGCGCCCTGGCAGACGAGAACGCCCGGAGCGCGCAGCTCGTCCACGCCGACGAGCTCCATGCGCACCGTCGAGTGCAGGCCGTCGGCGCCGACGAGCACGTCCGCGGTGCGAGGGACGTCGACCACGTCCGTCCCGAACCGGATCGCGTCCGCCCCGACGGCGTCGAGCAAGACGCCGAGCAGGTCGGCGCGCCGGATCCCAACCGACGGCGCCCCGACCTTCCGCGCCGTCGCCGCCAGGTCGGCGCTCGCGAGAAGGCCGTGCTCGGGCGTGTGCCAGTCGAGCCGCGCGATCGTCTCCCCCACCGCCTGCACCGCCTCGTCGAGCCCGAGTTGCGCGAGCGCCCGCATGCCGTTCGGCCAGAGGTGGAGTCCGCCGCCGACGAGGATCCGGCTCGGATCGGAGGCCCTCTCGACGACCTCGACCTCGATCCCCGCACGCGCCAGCGCGACCGCTGCCGTGAGCCCGCCCACGCCGGCCCCGACCACGAGGGCCTTCACTCAGACGCCGGAACCGGGGCGGCGATGTTCGCCACCGACCACCTGAACCGCGTCAGGTCGTCGCGCGGCGCCAGGGCCCCGGGCCGCTCGCCGCGTCGGACGAAGAGCGTCGCGGCCGGCGCCGACTTCGCGATCTCCGCGCGAAGCTCGCTCAATCCCTCCTCGCGCCAGCGGTCCGAGAGCCCGACGACGAGGAGGCCGGCGCCTTCCGCCGCGGCGATCACCTCGCGACCGGGCGCCACGAGCGTCGGCTCGGCCGTGATCCCGGCGAGCTGCTGCAGCACGAGCGAGGTGTTCGCGAGCAGGCGGCTGGCATCGCGGCTGCCGTCCTCGCCGCCGGCGGCCGCGCCGAGCAGCTTGAGCTTCGCGCCCTGCGAGGAGGCGATCCAGGCGGCCAGCTCGACGGCGGCCCAGTCGTGCTCGCCGCCGCCGAACGGGACGACGATTGGATGCTCGGCGTCGATCGTCGGCACGCCTTCCCGGTCGACCAGCACTGCGACGTCGCACGGCGCGTGCTCGAGCACGTAGCCGACGGCGCCGCCCGGGATCCCCTCGCCGAACAGCGGCCTGCGGCCGTTCATCACGATGATGTCGATCGTCGGCTCCGAGGCGAGGCGCACGAGGTCCTCCCCCGTGTGGGCCGACGTGAACGCGGCCGTGCGCGCGCGGACGCCGCGCTCGAGCAGGAGCTCGCGCTGCTGCTCGAGCTCGACCGTCGTCTCGCGCAGCTGGCGATCCTCGCTGACGAGGCCCGCGGAGAGCGCGACGGGGCGGAGCAGCCGCACGAGGACGAGCTCGCGCGGCGGCTGGGTGCGAGTGAGCGGCTCGGCGAGCGCCAGCACCGCCTCGATGTTCCGGTCGTCCTGGGGCGCGGCGAGGATCGAGCGCTCTGGTGTCGCCACGTCCGGCTCGCCCACCGACCGCCGGAAGGCCTCCTCGGGCGGCTCCGAAAGCTCGCCGCGAGGATCGAGGAGCCGCAGCGCCGGCCCGGCCATGAACGTCGTCGCAATCGCCATCAGCACGAGCATCGTGAAGAGGCTGGTGGAGATGAGGCCGAGCTCGAGGCCGATGTTGAGCACGATCAGCTCGGTCAGGCCGCGGGTGTTCATCAGCGCGCCGAGCGCCGTCGAGTCGCGCCAGCTGAAGCCGCTGAACCGTGCCGCGAGCATCGCGCCGATCCACTTGCCGACCACGGCGACGACGAAGAGAACGAGCGCGACCACCCACAGCTGCCAGCGGTCGAGCGAGCCGATCTCCACCTTGAGACCCGTGACGACGAAGAACAGCGGCAGCAGCACCGTCACGACGAAGTCCTCGAGCCGTCGGCTCATGTCCTCGGTCAGGCCGGCATGGCGGGGCATGATCAGGCCGACGATGAACGCGCCGAAGATCGGCGCGATCCCGATCTGCTGAGCGACGTAGGCCGCGAGCAGGACCGAGACGAAGATCCCCGCGACCCAGAGCGGCGGGATGTGCCCCACCTCGTCGTAGGCCGCCGAGAGGCGCTTGAGGATCGGGCGCCCGCCGATGATCACCGCGGCGGTGAAGACTCCGGCGAGGCCGACGACGACAAGCGCGTCGATGCCGGAGCCGGCGCCGGCGACCGCGGTCGCGAGGGCGAGCAGGCCCCACGCCGTGACGTCGTCGATGGCCGCGCCCGCCATCGCGAGCGCGCCTACGGGACGTCTCAGCATGCGTCGCTCGACGAGGATCCGCGCGAGCACCGGGAACGCAGTGATCGACATCGCGACGCCGATGAAGAGCGCGAACGGGAGGTAGTCGGCGTCGGGGGCGAGTAGCTCGTAGACGGGCAGCGCGACGAGGAGGCCGAGCGCCAGCGGGAACGCGACGCTCGCGTTCGAGATGAACGCCGCCTCCGTCGCGCGCTCCTTGATCGCCGTCGGGTTGAGCTCCATGCCGACGAGGAACAGGTAGAAGGCCAGCCCGATGCTCGCCGCCGCACTGAGCAGAGGGACGATGTCGGCCGGGAAGAGGTAGTCCTTCACGTCGGGCGCGACGGCGCCGAGGAGCGTCGGGCCGAGCAGGATGCCGGCGATGATCTCCCCCATCACTCGCGGCTGACCGACCTTGGCGAGGGCGACGCCGAAGAGACGGGCTGCGAGGATGACGACGGCGATCGCGAGCATGAGCCGGCCGAAGGTCTCTTCCGCCGACCTCGGCTCCGTCGGCGCCTTCCCGGCCTCGGGCAGCTCCTCGGCGAAGGTCGCCTCCACGCTCTGGTCGCCGATCGTGCCCGCGAGGACCGTCTCTTCGCCTTCCCCCTCGACCGCGAGGTCGGCCTCGCCCCCCTCGCCGTCGGTGCAATTGACGTCGCCGGTCAGGCGCCCGTCCTCGAGGCGCAGCTTGCCGCCGGCGGACCCGGTGCCGTCGAAATCGACGAACTGCCCGGACTGGATCACCTCGAGGTTCGAGCCGAGGCACGAGTCCGCCTCGTAGATCCCGGCGATCAGGGGTGCGTGGTCGAGATCGCGCCCGATGAGGAGCGAGACGATCGTCGCCACCGCCAGGAACGCGATGACGACGGCGTAGCCAGCGACCAGACGCGCGCCGACGAGCCTCCGGCCGTTCATGCTCAGGCCACGGCCTGCCCCGACTCCGCGAACTCTTCGAGCTTGGCGGGCGAGTCGGCGGCGAACACGGTCGCGTCGGCGCCGAGGATCTGCCGCACGAGGCCCGTCAGCACGCGCCCGGAGCCGAGCTCCAGGAAGGTCGTCGCACCGGACGCCGAGAGCGCGCGGACGCAGTCGACCCAGCGCACCGGGCTCGCGATCTGGTCGACCAGTGCCTGCCGCACCTGCGCGCCGGTCGTGACGATGCCGCCCGACGCGTTCGAGGCCATCGGCACGCCCGGGTCGCTCCAGGCCACGGACTGCATCGCCTCCGCCATCCGCGCCTGCGTCGGCTGCATGAGCTCGCTGTGGAAGGCGGCGCCGACCTGGAGCCGGACCACCTTCTGGGCGCCGGCCTCCTCGGCGAGCGCCATCAGGCGCTCGACGCCGGAAACCTCGCCGGAAACGACCGTCTGGGTCGGCGTGTTGTAGTTGGCCGGCGCCACCGGCCCCGCCTCGGAAGCCTGCCGACAGAGCTCCTCGAGCGAGTCCGCGTCGAGGCCGATCACCGCCGCCATCCCGCCCGGCCGCTCCGACTGCGCACCGGCCATCAGCCGGCCGCGCAGGCTGACGAGCTGGATGCCGTCGTCGAGGGAGAGCGCACCCGCCGCGACCGCGGCCGTGTACTCGCCGAGGCTGTGTCCGGCGACGACGTCCGGCTGCAGGCCGAGCTCGCGCGCCACCTCGGTGAGCGCGAGCGAGAGCGCAAAGAGCGCCGGCTGCGCCGCGTTCGTCTCCGTGAGCGACTCGGGCGGCCCCTCGAGCGAGAACCGGCGGATCGTCAGGCCGGAGGCCGCGTCCGCGTTGTCCAGGTAGCGGTCGTAGAGCTCCGGGCGCGCGTCGCGCAACTCGGCGCCCATGCCGACCTTCTGGGAGCCCTGCCCCGGATAGAGGAACGCGAGCTTCCCCATCGCCGCGAGTATCTCACGCTGGTGCCTGCAGCGATTTAGCGCGGTCTCGACCAGTACTCGTTGACGATTCGCTGAGCCTCGTCCGGCGTGAGCTTCTCGATCTCCTCTGCCGTCATGTGGAGGTCGCCGGTGAGCACCGCGACGACCCACGCCTCGTGCTCGACCGGCGCGTCTTCGACGGGCACCGGTCGGTCGACCGGCGTCTCGGTGCGGATGCAGGTCCAGAACTCGTCCTTCGACACCTCGAGGTCATGCCGGAGGATGCTGCTGAAACGGCCGGGGCTGATCGTCTTCCGCCCGGAGTGCGAGACGTGCGTCTGCAGAACCCGGCCGTCGTCGAGAAGCTTCTCGTAGAAGATGTGCCTCGCGCGGCTACCGCCGTGGCGAGGTAGCTCACGCCAGCCGTCAGCGACGAGGAATGACCCGATGTCGTCCCACGTCGGTGACGACGGCGTTGGAGCTCGGTTCAGAATGTCGTCCCGCCGATCTGGTGCGATCGGTGGTGTGTGGCAAGGACGCAGGGAGCGCCCGTATCGAAGAGATACGGGCGCGACCGAGGACGCAGTCCACGCGCCGCCGAGCGTGCCAGAGCGGTGATGGCGTTCATTTTGAACCGAGCTCTTAAGCAGGTTCGAGCAGACGGTGGGCCTTCGCCGGCGCCACGAACAAGCTCGGACGATCCGCTGGTGCCGTGAACGCTACCCGCGCAACCCACGGCAGCTGGGTGCGTCGGCCCGTCTCCTTGAAGAACTCCCAGCGATCGAGGTAATCCGTTGCGTACATCTCGGCGAGCTCGACGAGCTCGGCGATCGCCTCGTCGAGCGACGAGCCACCGGCGATGAGCGCGAGCTCCGGCAGTCGAACCGTGAACTCGCCGTTGGAGACGCTCACCTTCGGCGCGAATTCGAACCCTTCGAGCAGCGCCACCACCTCGTCGCGGCCGATCAGGAACATCTCCTCCTTCCCCTGATGGCGACGTACCGCCTTCGGCTGATGGCCGTGGACCACCGTCGTCATCAGCTCTGAGAGCTTCGCCTTGGCCTCACTGAAAGCAATGGTCTCGACCACGGACACACCCGCAGCGTAGCTGCCGGTGACCTATTTGGTCAACTTGTCCAAATTAGTCAGAGCCGGTAGGACATCCGCGACGTCACGACCGCGTCGGCGAGCCGCGCGTAGAGGCGCGCGTTGTCGATGGCGGTGCCCGCCTGGTCGGCGAGCGCGCTCGCGACGCGCACGTCGTCCTGGGTGAAGCCGCCGTCGCGCTTGTTGATGATCTCGACGACGCCGATCACCTTCTCCTTCGTCCGCAGCGGCACGGCGAGGAGGTTCCGCGTCTGGAAGCCGCTCTGCTCGTCGATGCCGCCGTAGAAGCGCGGATCGGTCGCCGGGTCGTCCACCACGGCCGGCTCGCCGTTCTCGACGACCCAGCCCGCGATGCCGGTGTCAGCCGGGATGCGCTGGCGCATCACGTCCGCGGCCGGCGCCCCCGTCGCGACCGCGATCTCGAGCTCCCTGCGCTCCTCGTCGAGGAGGAAGAGCGAGCTGGTCTCCGCCTCGAGCAGGTCGGCGCCCGACCGCATGATCATCCCGAGCAGCTCGTCGACGTTGAGCGTCGAGTTGAGGAGGCCCGTGATCTCGATGAGCCGGTTGAGCGTGCCGACCTCGTGCTCGAGCCTGCGCCCGAGCTCCGCGATCTGGCGGTCCTTGTCGTCCATGCCGGTGGCCTCGGCCATCGCGTGCTCTCCTCTCTAGCCGGCCGCCGCGGCCGGCTCGGCGGCCTCCCGCGCGGCCATGAAATGCTCGACGAAGTCGGTGGAGACGTCGCCGGAGCGGAACTGCGCGTCGGCGAGGATCTCCCGGTGGAAGGGGATCGTGGTCTTGACGCCGCGCCCTGCGATCTGGAACTCCGAGAGCGCTCGCTGCATGCGGTCGATCGCACGGTCGCGATCGGGCGCCCAGACGATCAGCTTGGCGATGAGCGAGTCGTAGAAGGGGCTCACCATCCAGCCCGGGTAGCAGTGCGAGTCGACCCGTGTCCAAGGCCCGCCCGGCGGCACGTAGGTCTCCAGCCGGCCCGCCGTCGGGACGAAGTTCTTCTCGGGATCCTCCGCGTTGATGCGGCACTCGATCGAGTGCCCTTGGAACTCGATCTCCTCCTGCTTGACGGAGAGCGGCTCGCCGGAGGCGACACGGAGCTGCTCCTGGATCAGGTCGACGTTCGTGATCATCTCGCTGACCGGGTGCTCGACCTGGATGCGGGCGTTCATCTCCATGAACGCGAAGTTGCCCTCGCGGTCGAGCAGGAACTCCATCGTCCCGGCGCCCGTGTACCCGATCGAGAGCGCCCCGTCGACGGCCTTCTGGCCGATGTCCGCGCGCATCTCGGGCGTCAGGTGGATCGACGGCGCCTCCTCGATCAGCTTCTGGTGGCGCCGCTGCACGGAGCAGTCCCGCTCGCCGAAGTAGGCGCCGTTGCCGTGCTCGTCGCAGACGATCTGGATCTCGGTGTGGCGCGGCGCCTGCAGGTAGCGCTCGATGTAGACGGCGCTGTCCTTGAAGACGACCTGCGCCGTCGACCTCGTCGTGCGGTAGGCGTCGGCGAGCTCGTCCGGCTTCCAGACGACGGTCATCCCGCGGCCGCCGCCGCCCGCGACGGCCTTGATGATCACCGGGTAGCCGATCTCCTCCGCGATCGACCGGGCATCGTCGGCGGTCGCGACCGGGTCGACGGTGCCCGGCAGCAGCGGCAGACCCGCCTTCTGCATCAGCTCGCGCGCGGTCGCCTTGTCGCCGACCTTCTCCATCACCTCCGGCTTGGGGCCGATGAAGGTGAAGCCCTCGTTCGCGCAGATCTCGGCGAAGTAGGGGTCCTCGGACAGGAATCCGTAGCCGGGGTGGATGGCGTCGGCTCCCGTCTTCTGCGCGGCGCCGATGATGCTCGGGATGTGGAGATAGCTGCGCCCCGAGGCCGGCGGGCCGATGTGCACCGACTCGTCGGCGAAGCGGACGACGGCCGACTCTGCGTCGGCGGTCGAGTAGACGGCGACCGACTTCACGCCGAGCTCACGGCAGGCGCGCGCGACCCGGAGGGCGATCTCGCCGCGGTTCGCGATCAGCACCTTCTCGAGCACGGCTACTCCTCGGCCGGCTCGAGATAGACGAGCGGCTGCTCGAACTCGACCCAGTCGCCGTCGGTGGCGGCGAACTGCACGATCGTGCCGGCGCGGTCGGCCTTGACCTCGTTCATCAGCTTCATCGCCTCGACGATGCCGACCGTCTGGCCCTCGTCGACGACGTCGCCCTCCTCGACGAACGGCGGCGCGCCGGGCTGCGCGGCGCGGTAGAACGTCCCCACGAGCGGCGCGACGATTGCGTGCCCGAGATCGGGCGCGGCCGCGGCGCCGTCGTCTGCAGCGGTGGGCGCGGGCGCGGCCGGGGCCGCCGGAGCACCGGGGGCCGCGGGTGGCGCCGCAACAACGGCTGCGCCACGCTCGATCTCGATCTTGTACTCGCCTGCCTCGACCTTGAACTTCTGCACCGTGGTGCCCTCGAGGCGCTTCACGAGATCCCGCGCCTCCTCCCAGACGGAGCGGATCAGTTCCTTGTCGGGACCCGTGTTGCGCTGATCAGTCATGGAGTCTCTCCGGTTGGGTCGAGGACGGTTTGACGGCCCGGCATGCCGAAGGCGCGGAAGCGGTCGTAGCGACGCTCGAGCAGCTCCTCCGGCGGGACCCCGAGCAGCTCCTGCAGGTTCGCGATGATGGCGGCCTTCAGGTTGGCGGCGGTCTCGACCGGGTTGGTGTGCGCGCCGCCGGCGGGCTCCGGCACCACGCCGTCCATCACGCCGAGGCGCAGCAGGTGAGGCGCGGTCAGGCGCAGGGCCTCCGCCGCACGCGGCGCCTGCGCGGCGTCCTTGAACAGGATCGTCGAGCAGCCCTCCGGGCTGATCACGGAGTAGTACGAGTTCTCCAGCATCAGCACCCGGTCGCCGACGGCGAGCGCTAGCGCGCCGCCGCTGCCCCCTTCGCCGGTGACGATCGTGACGATCGGGACGGGCAGGCGCGACATCTCCATGATGCTCTGCGCGATCGCGATCGACTGGCCGCGCTCCTCGCCGCCGAGGCCGGGGTACGCGCCCGGCGTGTCCACGAGCGTGACGATGGGCATGCCGAACTTCGCCGCGTGCCGCATCAGCCGGAGGCCCTTGCGGTAGCCCTCGGGATTCGGCATGCCGAAGTTGCGCTCGACCATCTCGCCCGTCGTGTGGCCCTTCGAGTGGCCGACGACCATGACCGGGATCCCGCCCAGCCGCGCCACTGCGCCGACGATGGCCGCGTCCTCGTCGTAGAGCCGGTCGCCGTAGAGGACCTGGAACTCGTCGAAGACCGAGGCCAGGTACTCGAGCGTGTTCGGGCGCTCGATGTGGCGGGCGAGCTGGACGACGTCCCAGGCGCGGCGCTCCTCGAGCTGGTTCGCGTCCGTGATCGGTGGTTGTCCCGCTACCTCGAGCTCGGTGGGCTGCGGCAGGCCGGCGGAGGTGAGCTCCCCGGCCGCGAGCGCGTGCAGCTCGAGCAGCTTCCGCAGCGCGCCGCGCAGGTTCTCGCGCGGCTCGACGAGATCGAGCATGCCGTGGTCGAGCAGGAACTCCGAGGTCTGGAAGCCGTCGGGCAGCGTCTGCCGGATGGTCTGCTCGATCACCTTCGGCCCGGCGAAGCCGATGTAGCTCCCTGGCTCGGCGATGAGGATGTCGCCGAGGGTCGCGAACGAGGCGCTGACGCCGCCGTAGGTCGGGTCGGTCAGCACGACGACGTAGAGGATCCCCTCCTCGTGCAGCCGGCCGATCGCCTGGCTCGTCTTCGCCATCTGCATCAGCGAGATGCAGCCCTCCTGCATCCGCGCGCCGCCCGAGGTGGCGACGAGCACGAGCGGCGAGCGCGTCTCGAGAGAGAGCTCGGCGGCGCGCGTTACGGCCTCGCCGACGCCGCTCCCCATGCTGCCGCCGATGAACGCGAAGTTCATCGCGGCGAGCACGACGGGCCGGCCGCCGATCGCACCGGTGCCGTAGAGCGCGCCCTCGCGGAAACCGGTCTTCCGCTGCGCGTCGGCGAACCGCTCCGCGTACGGCTTGGAGTCGGCGAAGCCGAGCACGTCGAGCGGCTCGATCTCCCCGCTCAGCTCCTCCCAGGAGCCGTCGTCGAGGAGCTGCTCCACGCGCTGCCGGACGGGCAGCCGGAAGTGGAAGTTGCACTCGGGGCAGACGCCGAGCGTCCGCCGGAGCCGCTTGTGGTAGATGAAGGCGTCGCACGACGGGCACTTCGTCCACTCGACCGCGGCCTGCGTGGCCGGCGGTGTCGCCACTTCAGACGACCCCACGTCAGACGACCAACGCTTCTGCGTGGAGGCGACGGTGCTCCGCGCGGGAGCGCGCCAGCGTCTCCGCGACGTGCTCGCGGGAAGGCGCCTCGCGGCCGGCCTCGCCGAAGACGCGCGCCACGATCAGCGCGAGGATGTCGGTGGTGCGGCCGTGCCGGTCGATGCGGGTCGCGTCGACCGCGAGGTCGAGCGCGCGCCGCCACGATTCGCGCTTCAGCTCCGCCTCGATCATGCCGTGGTAGGCGTAGACCTCGTGCTCCGGGTCGTCGTCGACCTCGCGCAGCCGGCCGAAGGCGGCGGCCGCGTCCGTCCGACCGAGCTCGAGCGACAGCTCGGCGACGTCCAGCGCGGCGAAGACGTCCGCCGGGACGGCGCTCGCCATCTGCTTCGCCGCCTCGAGGGCTTCCGCGGGCCGCCCGACGCTCCTGTACGCGGTCACGAGCCCCTGCAGCGCGCCGAGGTTCTCCGGATCGCCCTCCAGCGCGCGGCTGAAGTACGTGATCGCGCGGTCGCGGTGGCCCGAGGCAAGCGAGGCGTGCCCGAGGCTGACGAGGGCGGCGGTGTCCTCCGGCCGAAGCCGCACGGCGCGGTGCAGCGCCTGGCCTGCCTCGGAGGGCCGCCCGTCGTACGCGAGGGCCTCCCCGAGCTCACGCCAGCCGTCAGGGTCGTTCGGGTCGAGGGCGACGGCGCGCTGGAAGAACTCGACCGCCGAGTCGAGCCCGAGCTCCATCGCGGTCCGCCCCGCGAGCCGCAGCAACGCCGGATCCAGCGGAGACGCCGCGAGAGCCGCCTGGACCGCGTCCCAGGCCTTGCGGTAGTCACCCGCTGCATAGCTCGTCCGCGCCTCGTCGGCGTGGTGATCGCTCGCTTGTCCCGTCATCGCCTCGAACCCTCGTGCAGAGAGGCGAGCATAGGACGTTTCACGCCGCAATTCCAGCACGCTGGTAGGGCGCTTGCCCCCGGGCGCTCGCTGGCCCAGACTATGCGGTCCGCACCTACCGACGAGCGAGCGAGGAGACGCACAGATGAGTGAAGCGGCGCAGCAGTCCGAGGTTCCCGAGCGTGTACTCGACTACCTCCGCGGGCACGAGACACTCACGCTGGCCACGGCGTCCCCCACCGGCGTTCCGCGGGCGGCAACGCTGACGTACGCGAACGACGGCGTCACGATCTACATCTGGCTCAATCCGGACGCGACCACGGCTCGCAACCTCGCTCAGAACCCGGTCGTCTCGTTCGCGGTCGACGAGTACTCGGAGGACTGGCGGAAGACGCGCGGGATCCAGGCGACCGGCGAGGCGGAGGTGCTGCTGCGGCCGGACGAGGTCTCCCGCGCAGTGGAGCTGTTCGCCGAGAAGTTCCCCTCGCTCGAGCGCGGGCAGCCGGCCAACGTCTCGTTCTTCCGCATCTCGCCGAGCGACATCCAGTTCATCGAGGGCAGCGAGGGCGGCGAGGGCCGCGACCAGGAGATCGGCGTCGAGTACAACCGCGACGCGGTCTACAGCGTCTTCCGCGACCTGCCAGCCAGCGACCTCGCCACCGTCGCCGGACGCCTCCAGTCGATGAACGTCGAGCCGGGCGCAGTCGTCGTGCGCCAGGGAGCGCCGGCGGACAAGTTCTTCATCATCGTCGAGGGCGAGGTCGACGTCGTGCGCGAGGACGACGGCGAAGAGAAGACGATCAACACCCTCGGCCCGGGCGACTACTTCGGCGAGGTCGCGATCCTCCGCGACTCCTCGCGGATCGCGACGGTGAAGGCCAAGACCCCGACCACGCTGCTCGCGATGGACCGCGACTCCCTGAAGTCGCTCGTCGCCGGCTCGCTCGGCACGACCGAGGAGTTCGACCGGGTCATCCGCGAGCGCATGACCGCAGCGGGCGCGTGACGACGAGCGCGGACACCGAGCGGACGGTGGAGGCGCCGGCGGCGGAGCGCCAGGAGTTCACCAGCATCGAGTTCCGCAACACGGTCGGCTCGTTCGCGACCGGCGTCACGGTGATCACGACGCGGGGGCACGACCACCTGTACGGCATGACCGCGAACGCGTTCTCGTCCGTGTCGCTCGACCCGCCGCTCGTCCTCGTCTGTGTGATCCGGGACACCGAGGGCAGCAGCAACATCTCCGCCAACGGCATCTTCGCGGTGAACGTGCTCGGCGAGCAGCAGGAGCCGATCTCGCGCTACTTCGCAGGCAAGGACCGGCCGCGCGGCCTGCAGGCGTTCAAGGACATCTCACACCGGGTGGCGGTGACGGGCTCGCCGGTGATCGACGGTGGGGCGGCGTTCCTCGATTGCCGGCTCGCCGCGACGCACGAGGCCGGCGACCACATCATCTTCCTCGGCGAGGTCGTCGCGCTCGGCGCTGACCCGGACGTTCGGCCGCTCCTCTTTCACGGCGGCAAGTACCGCTTCGTCACGGGCGACTGATCCCATGTGGAACGCCGGGCCGGCGGCCGATCAGCTCGCGGTCGGCGACCGGCTCGGGCCCTTCCGGCTCGAGCAGTTCCTCGGCGCCGGAGGCATGGGGATCGTCTTCCGGGCGACGCGCGAGAACGGCGGCGAGGTCGCGCTCAAGGTGCTGCGGGAGGAGCTCGCCGGCGACGAGACCTTCCGCCGCCGCTTCGACCACGAGGCGCGCAGCGCGTCGCTCGTCCGGAGCCCACACCTCGTTCCCGTGCTCGAGGCGGGCGAGGCCGGCGGCCGGTACTACCTCGCGAGCGAGTACGTCTCGGGCAGTACGCTCGAGGAGCGCGTGCGCGAGGGCGGCCCGTTGCCGCTCGACGACGTCACGCGGGTCACGGCGGAGCTCGCGTCGGCGCTCGACGCCCTCCACGACGCCGGGCTCGTCCATCGCGACGTGAAGGCCTCGAACGTGCTCCTGCGCGACGGCGTGACGGCGATGCTCACCGACTTTGGGCTGGCCAAGGGCGAGGCATACACCGTCCTCACGAAACCCGGCCAGGTGATGGGCACGCTCGACTACCTCGCGCCCGAGCTGATTCGCGGCGACGAGGCCACACGCGGCAGCGACGTCTATGCGCTCGGGTGCCTCACGTACGAATGCCTGACCGGCACGACGCCGTTCGGCGGGCGCAGCGTCTTCCAGATCGGCCTCGCGCACCTCGACGAGCAGCCGCCGGACCCGGGCGAGGCGCGTCCCGACTGCCCGCCGGCGCTGGCTGCAGCCGTGCTGCAGGCGCTCGAGAAGGATCCCGCGGAGCGACCGTCGACGGCGACCGCGTACGCGCGCGACCTCGCCGCAGCCTGACTTTCGGCAGTCTGCAGGAGACATGACATCCTTGCTCAGCCCGGGCACGGAGGTCGCCGGCTACCGGGTTCTCGGCGAGCTCGGGCGCGGCGGGATGGGCCTCGTCTACGAGGCGGAGCACCTGCGCCTCGGGCGCAGGGCGGCGCTCAAGCTCCTCACGCCCGACCTCGCGGCCGACAGCAACGTGCGCGAGCGGTTCGTCCAGGAGTCACGGCTGATCGCCGCGATCGACCACCCGAACATCATCCCGATCTACGACGCGGGCGAGAGCAACGGCACGCTCTACATCGCGATGCGCCTCGTCGCCGGCGGGGATCTCTCGAAGCTGATCGGCCGCGAGGGCAAGCTCGGCGCCGAGCGGACGCTCGCGCTGATCGAGCAGGCCGCCGCAGCGCTCGACGCCGCGCACTCGCGCGGGATGGTGCATCGGGACGTCAAGCCGGCGAACGTCCTGCTCGACGACGCCGCCTCCGGGCGGGCCTACCTGACCGACTTCGGGGTCGCGAAGCTCACGGGCGGCGGACGGGAGACGAAGGCCGGGATGTTCATCGGCAGCGTCGACTACGCGTCCCCCGAGCAGATCGAGGGAGGCGTGATCGCGCCCCCGGTCGACGTCTACGCACTCGGCTGCGTGCTCTTCGAGTGCCTCACGGGCCGGCGTCCGTATCGGAAGAGCACGAACGTCGCGATCCTCTTCGGCCATCTCCGCGACCCGCCGCCGCGGGTGACGGAGCAGGTCCCGGACCTTCCGCCTGCGATCGACGACGTCATCGCGACTGCGCTCGCGAAGGATCCGGCGCAGCGGTACGGCTCGTGCGGCGAGCTCGCCGCGGCCGCGCGGGCAGTCCTCGTGCGACGAGGCGGCGGTTGCCCGGCGCGAGCGGCGTCGGCACGTGACCACGGAGCCGGGTCGTCCGCTCGAGCTGCAGTTGGAGGCGCCGGAGACCGAGCTGGTCGGGAGAGAGCAGGAGCTCGCCGCGGTGCAGGAGCTGCTCGCCGATCCCGACGTCCGCCTCGTCACGCTCACGGGCCCGGGCGGGACGGGCAAGACGCGGCTGGCGCTCGCCGCCGCCACGGCAGCCGCTGCCGAGTTCCCTGGCGGCGCAATCCTCGTCGAGCTCGAGACGCTCACCGACGCGAGCCTCGTGCTCGCCGCGGTCGCCGAGCGACTCGGCTCGAGCGACGCCGACATCGAGAGCCTCGCCGGGCAGCTGGCCGAGACGCGCCCGCTGCTCGTGCTCGACAACTTCGAGCACGTGCTGCCCGCGGCGGCGCAGATCGCAGCGCTCGTCGCCGCCGCTCCGGAGGCGAAGGTGCTCGTCACGAGCCGTGCCCCGCTTCGCGTGCGCGCCGAGCGCGAGCACCCCGTGCCGCCGCTCGAGCCGGCAGCAGCGGTCGAGCTGTTCCTCGAGCGGGCGCGCGAAGCGCGGCCGGGCTACGAGCCGGAGGGCGAGGATGCCGACGCGGTCCCGGAGATCTGCGCCCGCCTCGACGGGCTCCCGCTCGCGATCGAGCTCGCTGCCGCCCGGGTCCGGCTGCTCTCTCCGGCGGCGATGCTGGGCAGGCTCGACCGCCGGCTCGCGCTGCTCACCTCGACGGAGCAGGACGTGCCGTCGCGGCACCGGACGATGCGGGGCACGGTCGAGTGGAGCTTCGAGCTGCTCGACGAGCCGGCGCGGTTGCTGCTCCCGCGGGTCGCGGTCTTCGCAGGCGGCTGGAGAATGGCCGCGGCCGAAGCGGTGTGCACGACCGAGCCCGACCTCGACCTCTACGCCATCCTGGATGCGACGACGGCACTCGTCGACGGCAGCCTCGTGCGAAGCGGAAGCGGCTCGGACGGCGAGCCCCGCTTCGAGCTGCTCCAGATCGTCCAGGAGTTCGGCCTCTACCAGCTGATCGAGCGCGGCGAGCTCGAACCCTTCCGACGCCGGCACGCCGAGTTCTACGTCGGCCTCGCCGAGGAGTCCGAGCCGGAGCTCACCGGCCCGGATCAGGTCGCCTGGCTCGACCGCCTTGCCGACGAGACGGGGAATCTGCGAGCGGCGCTCCGCTTCTCGGAGGACACAGGCGAGCTCGAGCTCGGGCTCCGCGTGGCCGGCGCCCTGACCCGGTTCTGGAGCGTGCACGGGCTGATGGCCGAGATCCGGCCGTGGCTCGCGCGGGCGCTGGCGAATGCGGCCGACGTCCCTGCGCCCGTACGCGCACGCGCGCTCTTCGCAGCAGGGCACGCGGCGCTCGGCCAGGGGCAGTTCGGCGAGGCGACGGCGCAATTCGAGGAGGCGCTCGAGCTCCACCGGGAGCGCGGCGACGAGCGCGGCCAGGCGGCGTGCCTCGCGCAGCTGGGCTGGCTCGCCTCTGCCCGCGGCGAGGTCGACGCGGCGTCGGCGTCGTCCACCCGGAGTCTCGCGATCGCGGAGGAGATCGGAGCCTGGGACGTCGCCTCGGTTGCACGCTCGACCCTCGCCGACCTGGCCGCCAAGCGCGGTGCCCTTCCGCAGGCCGCGGAGCTGCTCGAGCAGAGCCTCGCGTTGCGCCGCCGCCTCGGCGACCGGCGCAACATGGCGAACGCGCTGCTCGCGCTGGCCCGCGTCGAGCTGCTGCGGGAGGACTCCGGGCGCGCAGGACACCTGACCGAAGAGGGACTCGAGCTCGCCCGGGCGGTCAGCGACACGTGGAGCATCTCGGTGGGCACGGCCACGCTCGGGCTGCTCGCGCTCGGCGCCGGCGACCGCGCACAGGCGCGCAACGACCTCGGCACCGCGCTCGAGCTGGCGTGGCGCCGCGGCGACGACCGCAACGTCGCGGAGTCCCTCTTCGGCCTCGCCGCCGTCGCCGCACCCAGCGACCCGCACGTCGCGGCCCGGATCTGGGGCGCCGCCGACGCGCTCCGCACCACCATCGGCGCCTCGCCGTCGCCGACCGAGCAGGCGCTGGAGGAGCGTTACCTCACCGCGCTCGGCCCTGCTCTCGGCGCGCGGGCGCTCGAGACGGAGCGCCAGGCCGGCGCCGCACGGCCGCTCGAGCAGGCGGTCGACGCCGCCCTGGGCGCCTCGACCTAGCGCAGCTGCTCGTCGATCGCGACCTCGTAGATCTCGAGGCTGGTGCGCCGTCCGCCGCCCTGGGTCGGTGAGAGCCGGTCGAGCGCCTCGTTGGCCCGCCCCATGTCCTCCTCCGTCTCGCAGAACGTGATCCCGATGAGCCGGCCGTTCTCACGGTCGACGAGCTCGACGAAACGCGAGACCGTCTCGCTCAGCACCCGCGCCTCGGCGGGCGCATCGTCCGGGAGTCCGTCCCTCGTGCTCTCGAGCTGCCGCTTGATCTCGGCGACCTGCTCGTCGAGACCGGCGGCATCGACACCTTCGAACCGGGCAAGCCGTGCGTACATCGCGTCTCCTTTCGTGCGCTGGGGTCAGGTCTTGCGTTCGAGCAAACCTAGTTCGCGGCGTCACGGGGCTGTGACGCAATCGCGGAAAGGTTGTCAGCCGCGGTGAAGTTACCCGAGCGCGCGATCGAGGTGGAAAGCGGCGCTGATCAGCGCCAGGTGGGTGAACGCCTGCGGGAAGTTGCCGAGCGCCTCGCCGGTCTTCCCGATCTGCTCCGCGTACAGGCCGAGGTGGTTCGCGTAGGTGAGCATCTTCTCGAACGCGAGGCGCGCCTCTTCGACGCGACCCGCCCGCGCGAGCGCCTCGACGTACCAGAAGCTGCAGATCGAGAACGTCCCCTCCTCGCCCTCGAGCCCATCCGGCGCCGCCTCGACGTTGTAGCGGTAGACCAGGCTGTCGCTGACGAGCTCGTGGGTGATCGCATCCAGCGTCGCCAGCCAGCGGCGATCGGTCGGGGCGACGAACCGGAAGAGCGGCATCGCCAGGACGCCGGCATCGAGCACGTCCGTCTCGTAGTGCTGCACGAACGCCTGCCGCTCCTCGTTCCAGCCGCGGCTCATGATCTGGCGGTAGATCGCGTCGCGCTCCGCCTGCCAGCGGATCACGTCCGCCGGGAGCCCGCGCCGCGCGGCCAGCCTGATCGCCCGCTCGATCGCGACCCAGCACATCAGGCGCGAGTAGGTGAAGTCCTTCCGCCCGCCGCGGACCTCCCAGATGCCCTCGTCGGCCTGGTCCCAGTTCGAGCAGACCCAGTCGACGACTCGGGTCAGGTCCTCCCAGGCGTCGTGGTGGATGTCGGAGCCCCACTGGTTGTAGAGGTAGACCGAGTCGACGAGCTCGCCGTAGATGTCGAGCTGCAGCTGCTCCGCGGCGCCGTTCCCGATCCGCACCGGCGCCGAGCCGCGATACCCCTCGAGGTGCTCGAGGATCTCCTCGGTCAGCTCGGCGCGCCCGTCGATCCCGTACATGATCTGGAGCGGCCCGGTCGCGCCCGTGCGCTGCTCGCGGAAGCGCTCGCGGAGCCAGTCCATGAACCCGGCCGCCTCCTGGGTGAAGCCGAGCCGCAGGAGCGCGTAGAGCGAGAACGCGGCGTCCCTGATCCACGTGTAGCGGTAGTCCCAGTTGCGGCCGCCGCCGATGTGCTCGGGCAGGCTCGTCGTCGGCGCCGCCACGATCGCGCCGGTCGGCTGGTAGGTCATCAGCTTCAGGGTCAGTGCTGAGCGGTGCAACATCTCGCGCCAGCGGCCCTGGTAGTTCGACTGCGCGAGCCAGCGTCGCCAGTACTCCGCCGTCTGCTCGAAGGCCTCGCGGGTCTCGCCCTCCGAGAAGGAGCGCGGCACGTACGACTCGGGCACCTGCTCGAGCACGAAGGCCGCCGTCTCGCCGGGCAGGAGCGTGAACTCGCCATAGGCGCCCTCGTCGCGGAAGTCGAGCGGGATCGCGGTCTCGAGCGCAAGCGAGAGCCCCGCCGAGCGGAAGAGGACGCCGTTCTCGTGGAAGATCGTCTCGTGCTCGTCGCGGGCGAAGTTGAAGCGCGGCAGCACCTCGACGCGGAAGCGCATCTCACCGCGGACGCCGAGCACTCGCCGGATGAGCCGGTGACGGTGCGGCCCGATCCCCGTCTGGATCGGCATGAAGTCCTGCACCTCGCCCACGCCGCCGGCGGTGAGGAAGCGCGTGATGAGCACGTTCGTGTCCGGCAGGTACAGCTGCTTCGGTACCCACTCGTCGCTGGCGGGCGCGATGCGGTAGAAGCCGCCGCGATCCTTGTCGAGGATCGAGCCGAAGACGCTCGGCGAGTCGAAGCGCGGGCAGCAGTACCAGTCGATGCGCCCGTCCGTGCCGACGAGCGCGATCGAGTGCAGGTCGCCGATGATGCCGTGCTCGGCGATCGGCAGGTAGTCCGTCCGCATTACGTCCGCAGCTCGTCGGTCGTCCGTAGCCGGCGCGCTTCGGCCTGCAGCATCCGCAGCATCACGACCGGGTGCTCGAGCAGGAACGGCTCCACCTGCGGGTCCTCGAGGAAGAGGCAGCGCAGCGGGCTGCGCGCGACCACGTCGGCCACCGCAGGCTCCCCGAGGAGCGCGGAGATCTCGCCGAAGAAGCTCCCCTTCTTCAGGACGGCGAGCTCCTCGCCGTCGAGCACGACGCCGACCTCGCCGTCGACGACGATGTGCAGGCCGACGTCGGTGTCGCCTCGGCGCACCACCCACTCGCCTTCGCCCCACGTTTGCTCCTGCATCGACGGCAGCACCGCGGCCAACTGCTCGCGGTCGAGGTCGGCGAAGAGCGCCAGCCGCGCGGCGCTCTCGATCAGGTCGACGTCCGCCGTCATCGAGGGAAGACCCTACTTCCCTCACCTTTGGAAATCGACCGGCCGGATGGATAATGAGGTGCCAGGACGGCGAACGGAGGCGAGATGGCGACAGCAGCGCCTGAGCGCAAGCACGCGCTCTCGGAGGACGATCTCGAGCGGCTCGACCGCTACTGGCGAGCGACGAACTACCTCGCCGTCGGGCAGATCTACCTGCTCGACAACCCGCTCGTCCGCACGCCGCTGACGCTCGAGCACGTCAAGCCGCGCCTGCTCGGCCACTGGGGCACGACGCCCGGCCTGAACTTCGTCTACGTCCACCTGAACCGGGTGATCCGCGAGCGCGACGTCAGCATGATCTACATCTGCGGCCCCGGCCACGGCGGGCCGGCGATGGTCGCGAACACCTACCTCGAGGGGACGTTCAGCGAGCTCTACTCGCACGTGCCCGAAAACGAGGAGGGGATGAAGCAGCTCTTCAAGCAGTTCTCGTTCCCGGGCGGCGTGCCGAGCCACGCGGCTCCTGACGTGCCCGGGTCGATCCACGAGGGCGGCGAGCTCGGCTACGCCATCTCGCACGCCTTCGGCGCGGCCTACGACAACCCCGATCTGATCGTCGCCTGCGTGATCGGCGACGGCGAGGCCGAGTCGGGGCCGCTGGCGACGTCATGGCACTCGAACAAGTTCCTGAACCCGGCTACGGACGGCGCCGTCCTGCCGATCCTGCATCTGAACGGCTACAAGATCGCGAACCCGACGCTGCTCGCGCGCATGGAACGCGAGGAGTTGGAGAGCCTGCTCACCGGCTACGGCTACAAGCCGTACTTCGTCGAGGGCTCGGAGCCGGCGGCGGTGCACAGGCAGATGGCCGACACGCTCGACGAAATCATGGACGAGATCCAGGCGATCCAGCGCGAGGCCCGCGAGAACGGGGCCGCCGAGCGGCCGCGGTGGCCGATGATCGTCCTCCGCACGCCGAAGGGCTGGACCGGGCCGAAGGAGGTCGACGGCAAGAAGACAGAGGGCTACTGGCGGTCGCACCAGGTGCCGCTGTCCGAGCTCTTCGAGAACCCTGACCACCTTCGGCTGCTCGAGGAGTGGCTGCACAGCTACAGGCCGGAGGAGCTCTTCGACGAGACTGGGAGACTCGCGCCCGAGCTGCGCGAGCTCGCGCCGACCGGAGACCGGCGCATGGGAGCGAACCCTCATGCGAACGGCGGGCTCCTCCTCCGCGATCTCCGGCTGCCGGACTTCCGCGACTACGCCGTGGACGTGCCCGCGCCGGCGTCGACCAGGCACGAGGCGACGAGGGCGCTCGGGAGCTTCCTGCGCGACGTGATGAGCATGAACTCGGAGTCGCGCAACTTCCTCGTCTTCGCGCCCGACGAGCTCGAGTCGAACCGCCTCGGCGCGCTGTTCGAGGTCACAAACCGGCGCTGGCTGTCCGAGCGGCTACCGGAGGACGCGCATCTCGCGCCCGACGGGCGCGTCTTCGAGATCCTCAGCGAGCACACCTGCCAGGGCTGGCTCGAGGGCTACCTCCTGACCGGCCGGCACGGCATCTTCACGACGTACGAGGCCTTCGTCCACATCGTCGACTCGATGTTCAACCAGCACGCGAAGTGGCTGAAGGTGACGAGAAGCGAGATCCCGTGGCGCCGGCCAATCGCGTCGCTGAACTACCTGCTCACCTCGCACGTGTGGCGCCAGGACCACAACGGCTTCTCGCACCAGGATCCCGGCTTCATCGACCATGTCGTAAACAAGAAGGCCGAGGTGATCGGCGTCTACCTCCCGCCCGACGCGAACACGCTGCTCTGCGTCATGGACGGCGTCCTGCGCGACCGCAACACCGTCAACGTCGTCATCTCCGGGAAGCAGCCGCAGCTGCAGTACCTCGACATGGACGCCGCGATCAAACACTGCACGATGGGCATCGGCATCTGGGAATGGGCCTCGAACGACCGAGGCTCCGACCCCGATGTCGTGATGGCGTGCTGCGGCGACGTCCCGACGATGGAGACGCTCGCCGCCGTCGAGCTCCTGCGGAGCCGCTTCCCCGAGCTCAAGGTGCGCGTGGTCAACGTCGTCGACCTCATGCGCCTCCAGCCGGCGTCGGAGCACCCGCACGGGCTGACGGACTCCGAGTTCGACGGCATCTTCACGGCCGACAAGCCGATCATCTTCGCCTTCCACGGCTATCCCTGGCTGGTCCACCGGCTGACGTACCGCCGCTCGAACCACGGCAACCTCCACGTCCGCGGCTACAAGGAGGAAGGGACGACGACGACACCGTTCGACATGGTCGTCCGCAACGACCTCGACCGCTTCCATCTCGCCATCGATGCGATCGACCGGCTCCCACAGCTCGGCGGCGACAGCGCGTACGCGAAGCAGGAGCTGGAGCACCTCCTGATCGAGCACCGGCAGTACATCTCCACGCACGGCGACGACCTGCCGCAGATCAAGAGCTGGGCCTGGACCGCCTGACGCGCAACCTCTACGTCACGGGCATGGAGGCGGGGAGCGGCAAGTCGCTCGTCGCCCTCGGCCTCATGGAGCTGCTCTCCGCCCGGGTCGACCGGCTCGGCTTCTTCCGGCCGATCGTGCCGTCGGACGGGCCGGATCCGCAGCTCGAGCTCGTCCGCCGCCGCTATCAGCTCGAGCACGGCTACGACGACATGCGCGCGCTCACACAGGCCGAGGCGGACGGGATCGACGACTACGACGAGCTGCGCAAGCGCGTCCTCCACGCCTACCGGCCGCTCGCAGAGCGCTGCGACTTCGTCCTCGTCGAGGGCACGGACTTCGGCGGGGTGGCCGGCGGGCTCGCCTTCGGGCTCAACGCCGACCTGGCGAACGAGCTCGGCGCACCGGTCTTCGTCGTCGTCAAGGGTGGCACACCGGACGAGACCGTCGCCGCGGTGCACGTCGCGCGCGAGTCGCTCTCGAACAAGGGGTGCACGCTCTTCGGCATCGTGGTGAACCGCGCGCCGGAACAGCATGCCGCCGAGATCTCCTCGAGGCTCGAAACCGAGCGAGCCGGCGACCCGATCTACGTCCTCGCCGAGCAGCCCGACCTCGATCACCCCACGGTCGGCGAGGTGGCGCGGGCGCTCCGCGCGGAGATCCTCGTGGAGCCGCCGGAGAGCCTCCACCGCGAGGTTCGCGACGTGCGTGTCGGCGCCATGAGCGTCGAGCACTTCATCGAGCAGCTCGTCGACGGAGCGCTCGTCGTCGTGCCGTCGGACCGGCCAGACATCCTCGTGGCGACGCTCGCGTCCTCGGTGCACCCGACGGTGCCGTCGGTGTCCGGGGTCGTGCTCACGGGCTCGTACCCGCTGAACGAAACGATCCGTGGGCTGCTCGACGTGGCGCCGTTCGCGGTCGTGGCGACGCCGGAGCTCACCCACGTCGCCGCCGCCGCGGTGCAATCCGTGCGGCCGGTACTCCGCGGCGACAACGAACGGAAGATCGCCGCCGCCCTCGGCCTGTTCGAGTCGGCGGTCGACACGGACGAGCTCGACCGGCGCATGGCGCTGCCCCGGCCCGAGCGCGTGACGCCGCTGATGTTCGAGTACGACCTGATCGAGCGGGCCCGCGCAGACCGCCGTCACGTCGTCCTGCCCGAGGGCGACGACGACCGGATCCTGCGCGCCGCCGAGATCCTGCTCCGCCGGGGTGTCGTCGACCTGACGATCCTCGGCGCGGTGGAGGAGGTGCGAGAGCGCGCCGCCACGCTGGGCGTCGACCTCGAGAACGCCCGGATCGTCGATCCCGTCGGCTCGCCGCTCCGGGACAGCTATGCCGAGCGCTACTTCGAGCTCCGCAAGCACCGGGGCATGACGGAGGAGCGCGCCTTCGACATCCTTGCCGACCCGAACTACTTCGGGACCATGCTCGTCCAGGACGGCGTCGTCGACGGGATGGTCTCCGGCGCCGCCCACACGACCGGCGACACCATTCGCCCGGCCTTCGAGATCATCCGGGCGCGGGAGGGGACCTCGGTCGTCTCGAGCGTCTTCTTCATGTGCCTGCCCGACCGCGTGCTCGTGTACGGCGACTGCGCAGTCAATCCGAAGCCCGATCCGCAGCAGCTCGCGGACATCGCCATCAGCTCGGCCGAGACGGCGGCGCAGTTCGGCGTCGAGCCGCGGATCGCGATGCTCTCGTACTCGACAGGGGAGTCGGCCGCAGGGCCGGAGGTCGAGGCGGTGCGCGAGGCGACGGAGACGGTGCGTGAGCGTCGGCCGGACCTGACCGTCGAGGGGCCGATCCAGTACGACGCCGCCGTCGATGCGAGCGTGGCGGCGCTCAAGCTCCCTGAGAGCAAGGTGGCCGGACAGGCAACGGTGCTCGTCTTCCCCGATCTCGAATCGGGCAACGTCGCCTACAAGGCGGTGCAGCGCTCGTCGGGCGCCGTGGCGATCGGGCCGGTGCTGCAGGGCCTCCGCAAGCCGGTGAACGACCTGAGCCGCGGCTGCACGGTCACCGACATCGTCAACACGGTCGCCATCACCGCCATTCAGGCGCAGGCGGCCGTTGGCGCGCCGGCGGCGGTCTAGGCTCTACCTCGCCGCGGCTCCTTCGCCCGCCGCGTGGCGACTGGTCGGCGGGCGGCGGGGCTCGGCCTCCTTCGGGGAAGTAGGCCGCACCGGCTCGCCGGCACGAGGGCTCGAGGAGCGCATCGCGTCGCGATGCGCGTGGATGTCGGCCGCGACCACGTTCCAGGCGCGGACGGAATGACGGCGGCCCGAGGCCGCGGCTGCGCGCACCCGCACGCCCAGCCAGTCGTCGGCACGCCGCAGCACCGGGATGGTGCGCCGGACACCTCCTTGCGTGGCGCGGGCCGTCGCCGCACCGGCTGCCGCGACCCCGAGCGCTGCGCTTCGGCCGGCACGTCCGGAGGCCACGGCGACCCGCCGGGTCCCGGCGGCGGTGCCCTTCGACGCGCGCGCGACCTGCGGCGCGGTCACCCGGCCGGCGGTGGCGACGCCGTGCACGAGTCCCCGCCGATAGTGGACGAGCAGCAAGGTCAGGACGCCGGCAAGACCGCAGAGGGCGGCGAGGGCGGCGGCGATGACGACGAGCTCCTCGAGGTCGAGCGCCACCAGCAGACCGGCCAGGAACAGCGCGAAGGCGCCGAGGCCGATCGTGCGGCGCCAGATGCGCCCGTAGTCTCGTGACCGCTCCACCAATCTTCCCCTCCCTGGGTCGGAAGCGCTTGCTTCGCGCTCGCGGCCCTTCGTTCCTCCCCGCGAGGATGCCAAAAGCCGTCGCTACGATGTCGCCGATGGACGGGGTCTCCACGCCTTTCGAGGCGCGTCATCGTGCGCTGCTCGAAGCCATTCCGGATCTGCTGCTGCGCCTGCGCGCGGACGGCACCTACCTGGAAGTGGCCGGCGACCTGTCGCGGCTCGCGAACCCACCCGAGACCGTGATCGGCTCGAGCGTTCACGAACTCCTCGATCCCGGCATCGCCGAGCAGCTGATGGCGGGCGTCCGCCAGGCGCTCGAGACCCGCGAGCTCGCGACGGTGAACTACACGCTTCGCACCTACGGCGGAGAGGAGTGCGATTTCGAGCTTCGGATCGCGCCCGCAGCCCCGGATGAGGTCGTCGTGATCGCGCGCGACGTGACCGACGTGCGCGCGGCGATCCGAGAGCTGCAGGAGTCGCGGGCGCGCGTGGTCGCGGCCGGCGACGCGGCCCGCAGGCGGATCGAGCGCAACCTCCACGACGGCGCACAGCAGCGCCTCGTCACCGTCGCCCTGCATCTCAACCTGATCGCGAAGCGGCTGGAGTCCGCGCCCGAGGCGGTGCTCGAGCTCCTCGCGCAGGCGAAGTCCGAGCTCGCGCTCGCGATGGAGGAGATCCGGGAGCTCGTCCGCGGGCTCCACCCGCGGATCCTGACCGACCACGGTCTCGGCGCCGCCGTCCGCGCGCTCGCCGAGCGCTCGCCGCTGCCGGTCGAGCTCCTGGAGCTACCGGGCGGCCGGACCGGGCCTGCGGCCGAGGCGGCCGCGTACTACGTCGTGGCGGAGGCGCTTGCGAATGCGGCGAAGCACGCCGCGGCCTCGCTGATCACGATTCGCGTCGCGTTCGAGGACGGTCTCCTCGTCACCGAGGTCGCCGACGACGGCTGCGGCGGCGCGGACGAGAACGGCAGCGGCCTGCAGGGCCTCGCGGATCGCGTCGCCGCGATCGGCGGCCGGTTCGCCGTCTCGAGCGTCGCGGGCGGCGGCACGGCACTCCGCGCCGAGATCCCGGCGCCCGCGTCCTAGCGCTTCGGCGCTCCCCTCGAGCACTCCCTCGTCTCAGTGACGTCGGCCGGCCGCGGTTCTGCCGAGAACCACTAGGTCGGTTTGTCAACGAGAACGAGGTTCTACATGCGCTTTCGCACGGTCGCACTCCTTGCGACACTCGCGGCCTTCGCCGTGCCCACTGCGGCATCGGCGTCGGAGATCATCACTCGCAACGCGTCGAACGTGAAACTGCAGGTCAACGCCAAGGGGCAGGCGCTCGTGAGCTACGACGCGGACAGCAAGCACTCGAACGTGCTCGTCTGGGGCGCGGTGAATGCGATCCACCCGACGCCGGGCCGCGAGCAGGTCGCCTTCAAGGTCGACTACTCCGGCGGCTACGGCACGTACAAGAAGCCGATCTGGAGGACCTTCGTCAACGCCTGCGGCGCGTACGACGGCCCCGAGCTGCACTGGCTCGTCACAGCCTGCAAGGCGCCGGACGGCTCCTACTGGGCACTCCAGGCGTGGCAGCGGATGCTCCCCAACTACGGCGTCTCGCCGACGGCGAAGACGTCCGTCCGGGAGCTGCGTCTCTCGCACTGGGAAGGCCCGGTCGCGGAGCTGTCGGTGAACCTGAACTGGGCGTACCGCAAGTTCCACCACATCTTCGGGTCGTACACCTACCTGGGCCGACCCGTCCACGGCTTCAAGTCGACGAGCGTCGGCAACCCCCTCGACAGCTTCGGGCGCAACCTCTACGTCGACACGTTCAGCTCGGCGTACGGCGCTGGCTGGAGGCGCGAGAACAGCTTCCTCATGCACAAGGGCTCGGGCAAGTTCTGCTACGGGTTCTACAAGCATCAGTGGGCCGGCAGGTCGCACCCCTCCGGCATGGGCACGAAGTACCGCGCGACGATCATCGGCCCGGGCGTGACGCCCGACATCTTCTGGGAGTCGGAGGCGCCGGGTCCCTACGACCAGGCGTTCGACCTCGCGCAGCACCAGGTGCAGAAGGACTTCTACAGCGACACGCGCGCCTGCAAGGCCGTCTGATCCGTCCGTTGCGGCCGTGTCCCAGGGGACGGGCAGAGCGACTGTCCCCCGGACATGGCCACAGCGGACATTCCTAAGATCGGCGGGTGGCGACCGGCGACGAGCTGAGGGCGGTGATGCGCCGCTACCCGTTCGGCGTCAGCGTCGTCACGGTCGACCTCGACGGCGAGCGGCTCGGGCTCACCGTCGCCTCGCTGGCCTCGCTCGCGCTCGAGCCGCCGCTCGTCGGCATTTCGATCGCCCGGCAGGCGGCGCTGCACGAGCTGCTGCGCGCGGCCGGCGGCTTCGCCGCCTCGCTTCTCGCAGCCGACCAGGTCGCGCTCGCGCAGCACTTCGCCCGCGGCGTGCCGCCGATCGCGATGTGGCAGGGCATCGCGGTGCGGGAGGGCGATCGTGCGCCGCTGCTCGAGGGCGCGATCGGCTGGCTCGAATGCGAGCTCCGCAGCGAGGAGCCCGTGGGTGACCACATGTGGTTCGTCGGTCAGGTGCAGCGCGCGGAGACCGGGCGCGACGCTCCACCCCTGATCCGCATCCACGGGGACTATGCGGGCCCGTGATCCGCGGCCGTCGTCTTCGACCTCGACGGCGTCATCGTCGATTCCGAGCAGGTGTGGGACGACGTGCGCGAGCAGCTCGCGCGCGAGCGCGGCGGGCGCTGGCACGACCGCGCGCAGGCGGACATGATGGGCATGAGCTCGACCGAGTGGTCGCGGTACATGCACGACGTGATCGGCCTCGAGGAGTCGCCGGCGGAGATCAACCGCGAGGTCGTGCGGCGGCTGCTCGAGCGATACGAAGCCGACCTGCCGCTGATCGACGGCGCGGTGGAGGCGGTGCAGCGGCTCGCCGCCGCCTTCCCGCTCGCGGTCGCCTCGTCCTCGAACCGGCCGGTGATCGACGCGGTGCTCGAGCGCGCGACCATCGCCGAGCTCTTCGCGGCGACCGTCTCGTCCGAGGAGGTCGAGCGAGGCAAGCCCGCGCCCGACGTCTACCTCGAGGCCGCGCGGCGGCTCGGGATGGAGCCGTCGGAGTGCGCCGCGGTGGAGGACTCCTCGAACGGGATCCGTGCAGCGGCCGCCGCAGGCATGCGCGTGATCGCGATCCCGAACCGGCACTACCCGCCGGCGCCTGACGCGCTCGCGCTCGCCGACGTCGTCCTCGGCTCGCTCGACGAGCTGACGGTCGACGTCGTGGCTGCACGCTGAAGCGCGCGGTCACTCGACGCGGCCGAAGAGCACGCAGCCGTTGTGGCCGCCGAGGCCCATCGCGTTCGAGAGCGCCACCTCGACCTGCTGCTCGCGCGACTCGTTCGGGACGTAGTCGAGATCGCATTCGGGATCCGGGTTGTGCAGGTTGATCGTCGGCGGCAGCACGCCGTGATGGAGCGCGAGCACGCACGCCATCGCCTCGATCGCCCCGGCGGCGCCGAAGCAGTGGCCGGTGACGGATTTCGTCGACGACACCGCGAGGTCGTAGGCGTGGTCGCCGAAGACCTGCTTGATCGCGCGCGTCTCGGCGGCGTCGCCGAGCGGCGTCGAGGTGCCGTGGGCGTTGATGTAGCCGACACGCTGGGGCTCGACTCCCGCCCGTTCGAGCGCGGAGCGCATCATCTCGCCGACCCCGACCGAGTCCGGGTCCGGCTGCGCCATGTGATGTGCGTCGTTCGAAGCGCCGTAGCCGAGCACCTCCGCGTAGATCGTCGCCCCGCGCGCCTGGGCGGAGTCGAGCTCCTCGAGCAGCAGGATGCACGCGCCCTCGCCCATCACGAAGCCGGCGCGGGTGGCGTCGAACGGGCGCGAGGCCCTGGCGGGCTCCTCGTCCTCGGCAACGAGGCCGCGCATCGCGCAGAAGCCGGCCAGGATGAGCGGGTGGATGCACGACTCGGTCCCGCCCGCGAGCACCGCGTCGGCGCCGCCGCGACGGATCAGCTCGGCGGCCTCGCCGACGGCGTGGGAGCCGGTCGCGCACGCCGACACCGGCGCGTAGTTGGGCCCGCGCAGGCCGAGGGAGATCGCGATCTGGCCGCTCGCGGAGTCGACGAGCACGCTCGGGATGAAGAACGGGGAGATTCGGTCGGGCCCTCGCTCGAGCAGGACGCTGTGCTGGTCGACGATCCCGGGCAGCCCGCCGATCGCCGAGCCGACGACGATGCCGACCCGCGCCGGGTCGACGCCGTTCAACCCGCTGTCCCGCCACGCCTCCTGTGCCGCACCGACCGCCAGCAGCACGTTGCGGTCCATCCGCCTCGCTTCCTTCGGCGGCACGACGGTCGAGGCGTCGAAGTCCTTCACCTCCGCGGCGATCCGGACCGGGTATTCGGAGGTGTCGAAGCCCTTGATGAAGTCGACGCCGCTCTCGCCGGCGACCGCCGCCCGCCATGTCGAGGGCGCATCCAGCCCGATGGGCGTGATCGCCCCGAGGCCGGTCACGGCGACGCGTCTCATGGGCCGATCCTAGATCCTGCCGCCCCCTCAGGTCAGACCGTCACGCCCTCCCGGCGCAGCGACCGCTCGGCGAAGCGGTCCCACAGCTCGTCGAGCTTCCGCGCCATCGCCTCGTCCTCGGCGCGATTCTGGCGCGCGACCTGCGCCGTCTCGTGGTCACCGGCGCGCGTCGCGACACGCTCCAGCAGCTGGTAGGTGGCGATCTCCATGTGCTCCGTCGCGTACGCATCGCGGGCGTCGCGCCCGGCGTCCTCGCCCTTGACCAGATCGAGCGGGAGCCTGGCCAGCGCTCCGATGATGCCTCCGGCCTCGCGCACGAGCGAAGGCGACGCGCCGCGCGCATCCAACCGCCCGCGCAGCCTCCGGGCGTGCTCCTCGGTCTCCGCGCTGTGCTGCTCGAGCACAGCGAGCACCTGCGGGTCGTCCATCGTCTCGATCATCGCATCGAGCCCGCGCTTGACGTCCTCCTCCATTGCGATCGCGTCGTCGATCTGCCTCACGAGCTGATCCTGTAGAGCTGCGGCTGCCGACTTTGCCGCCGGTCTCAACCGGAACCTCGCGTACTCGCGCCCGCGGTACGTGGCCCGCCCGTCCCAGCCGCCCTGGACGTTCGGCTCGAGGACGTCAACGAGCCCCTCCAACACTCCGCCGTATCGCAGCTCACGGCCCACGACGTCGAACGACGCCCAGAGCCCGGCGACTGTCGTTCCGCCACGCGATCCGTCGATCTCCTTGCGGACGCCGATGAGCGGCGGCAGCAGTCCGCTCACACGCTCGACCTCCCACGCTCCGTCTAACTCGGCCATGGCGTTAGCCTTCCTGCCTGATGCCCGGCCGAAACGTTCCCTTCCCGCCGATGGAGGCCGAGCTCGTGCGCGAGCTCCCGACCGGCGAGGGCTGGCAGTACGAGCCGAAGTGGGACGGCTTCCGCGGCGTGCTCGAGAACGACGGGGGCGAGCTCGCCCTCTGGTCGCGTAACGAGCGGCCGCTCCTGCGCTACTTCCCGGAGCTTCGCCCGCTCGGCGACCTGCTCCCGCCTCACTCGGCGCTCGACGGCGAGATCGTCATCTCGCGGGACGGCGTGCTCGACTTCGACGCCATGCAGACGCGGCTGCACCCGGCCGAGAGCCGCGTCAGGAAGCTCTCCGGAGAGATCCCCGCGATCTTCATCGCCTTCGACCTCCTCCTCTGGGACAAGGAGCCGATCCACAAGCGGCCGCTCGAGGAGCGGCGAGAGGAGCTGCTCCGCCGCGGCGAGGGCTTCTGGATCTCGCCAGCCGTCCGGGAGCTCGACGCGGCGACCGCGTGGCTCGACCGCTTCGAGGCAACCGGGCTGGACGGCGTGATCGCGAAGCGCCTCGGTCTCCCCTACCTCCCCGGCTCGCGCGACGGCGTCGTCAAGGTGAAGGAGCACAAGACGGCGGACTGCGTCGTCATCGGCGTCCGCTGGAAGGAAAAGCCGACGCGCCTCGCGACGCTGCTGCTCGGCCTCTACCGCGAGGACGGCGGGACGGATTACGTCGGCTCGGCGGCGGTCGCAGCCGGGAAGCACGACGAGATCCTGCAGCTAGTTCGCCCGCTCATCGACGAGTCGTCCGAGCGGCGCTTCTCTGAGCCGAACCGCTGGGGCACCGGCGATCTCGAGGAGACGGCGCTGCGCCACGAGCTCGTGGCGGAGGTGCGCTACGACAAGGTGCAGGGAAACCGCTTCCGCCACGGCACGAAGCTGATCCGCTTCCGGCCGGACAAGAACCCGGACCAGTGCACCTGGCGGGAGCTCCGGCCCGAGCGCCGCAAGAGCGATCCGACGGTGGAGAGCCTCCTCGCCACTGCGGGCTGAGCGCCCGCGCGCGCAGCGTCCCCTCCGGGAAAGATCAGGGTCTGCTCAGGGGGCTGCCGGATGGCGGCGACGGCTTGCCGATCCCAAGCTGTGGGGGATCATCCAAGGAGGTTCTCGTGAGCGACACCACCGACACCACCGTTGTGCTGGACGAGGCGCCGCCCCGGCGGCTCGTCCGCGTCGACGAAGGCCGCTGGCTCGGCGGCGTGTGCGAAGGGCTTGGCCGCTATTTCGACATCAGCCCGCTCGTCTACCGGATCGCGTTCGCCGCGCTTGCGTTCGTCGGCGGGACGGGCGTCCTGCTCTACCTCGCTGCGTTGCTCGTGATCCCCCACGAGACGCGCGAAGACTCGATCGCAGTCGAGGCGCTGCGCGGGCGCCGCGAGCAGCCGTGGTTGCTCATCGGCGTGGGGTTACTCTCAGTCGGCGCGCTGCTGCTGGTCTCCGACGGCGACTTCTGGCCAGGGAACGAGGATGTGTGGCTCCTGGCGGCAATCGCCGGTGGCGTGCTCGTCGCGGTCCACGTCACGCGTCAGGGGCTCGGGCGCCGGAGCGCCGCCCCGACTGCCGACACGGAGCCGACCGGCGACACGGAGACGATCGTGGCGCAGCGTCCCCCGGCGCCGCCGCCGCGCCCCCGCCGGCCCTCGCTCTTCCTTCCCGTCGTCGGCGCGCTCCTCGCGGGCGCCGGTCTCCTCGGCCTGCTCGACGTGGCCGACGTCGTCGACGTCTCGGTGACGATCGCGCTCGCAGCGGGTCTCGCGATCGTCGGCGGCGCGATCGCCGTCGGCGCCGTGCTCGGCCACCGTGTCGGCGGCCTGGTCGCGCTCGGGCTCGTGCTGCTCGCGGGGTTCGCCGCCTCCGCTCTCTCGCCGGCAAGCCTGTCGGCGGGGGTAGGCGACAAGGATGCGAGTCCGCTGGACGTGACGGAGCTCGAGCGCGAGTACGACCTCGGCATCGGCCAGCTCACCGTCGACCTCTCGAACGTCGCGCTGCCGCCCGGCAAGACCGCGGTCGACGTCGAGCTCGGGATCGGCAGCGTTGAGGTCACCGTGCCCGACGGAGTCGGCCTCGACATCGAGGCCCATGCCGGCGCCGGCGAGGTGAGGGTGCTCGGACGGACCGACGACGGGACGGACGTCACGGAGCGCGTGCTCGTGCCCGCACCTTCGGCGGACGCCCCGGTGCTCGACCTGGAGGTCGACGTCGGCCTCGGCGACCTCGAGGTGGTCCGCGGTTGAGCACGAGCCCGTACCGCCTGCCGCTCACGTTTCCGCGGCTTACGCGGTCGGAGAGCGGCGGCGCGCTTGCGGGCGTGTGCTCCGGGATCGCCAAGAGCCTCGACGTCGACGTCACCCTCGTCCGGCTCACCTTCGCGCTGCTCACCGTCGCGGGCGGGGCGGGCATCGTCGCCTACGGCGGTGCCTGGCTCGCCCTCGCGCCCGAGAACGGACCGCCGCCGTCGCGTGTCCGCCGTGTGGTCGGCATCGGCGCCGTCGCGCTCGCGGGCGTGCTCGCGCTACGCGGCACGGGACTCGCCGACTCGCTGATCTGGCCCGCCAGCCTCTGCCTCGTCGGCTTCGTGCTCCTCCGCGGGCGCGGCGGTCCTCGGGTGATCGCAGGCGTCTCGCTGATCGCGCTCGGCGTGCTCCTCTTCATCGACTGGAACGCCGGCGGCATCGACCGGGGCGAGGTCCTCGAATCGAGCGCGGTCGCGATCGTGCTGCTGCTCGTGCTCGGCCCGTGGGCGTGGCGGCTCGCCGCAGAGCGGGACGCGGAGCGCACCGTGCGGATCCGCTCGCAGGAGCGGGCCGAGATGGCCGCCCGCGTGCACGACTCGGTGCTGCAGACGCTCGCGCTCGTTCAGCGCGAGGCCGGCGACCCGCGGCGCGTCGCTGCGCTGGCGCGCCGCCAGGAGCGGGAGCTCCGGGCCTGGCTGTACCCGAGCCGCGCAGACGGCGCCAGCCTCGGGGCAGCGATCGACGCAGCCGCCGCGGAGGTGGAGGAGCTGCACGGCGTTCCCGTCGCGCTCGTCCGCACCGGCGACGCGCCGCTCGACGAGAGCGTCGAGGCGCTCGTCCTCGCCGCGCGCGAGGCGATGGCGAACGCTGCGCGGCACTCGGGCGCCGACGAGATCTCCACCTTCGTGGAGGTCGGCGAGCACGAGATCGCGATCTTCGTCCGCGATCGAGGCTCCGGGTTCGATCCGGCCACATTGCCGGAGGACGCGCACGGGATCGCCGAGTCGATCCGCGGCCGGATGACCCGTGCGGGCGGCACTGCCGAGCTCACCTCCGCGCCCGGTGCCGGGACCGAGGTGGAGCTCAGGCTCGGGAGGAGCACGTGAGCCGCCGGCGCGTCGTCCTCGTGGACGACCACGACCTCTTCCGCGCGGGCGTGCGCAGCGAGCTCGGCGACGCGACCGAGATCGTCGGCGAGGCGGGCTCGGTGGCGGACGCCGTACCGCTCATCCGCGAGCTCGACCCCGACGTCGTCCTGCTCGACGTCCACCTGCCCGACGGCGGCGGCCACAGCGTGATCGCACAGGTAGGCCCCGAGCGGCCGGGGGTTCGCTTCCTCGCGCTCTCGGTCTCCGACGCCGCGGAGGACGTCATCGACGCCATCCGCGCCGGCGCCCGCGGCTACGTGACCAAGACGATCTCGGGGCCCGAGCTGATCGACGCCGTCAACCGGGTCGCCGACGGAGACGCCGTCTTCTCGCCGAAGCTCGCCGGCTTCGTCCTCGACGCCTTCCGTTCCGGCACGCCGCCCGTCGATCCCGAGCTCGACGTGCTGACCGCGCGCGAGCGCCAGGTGCTGCAGCTGATCGCACGCGGCTACCGCTACAAGGAGATCGCCGCCCGCCTCCACCTGTCGGTGAAGACGGTCGAGAGCCACGTCTCCGCAGTCCTCCGCAAGCTCCAGCTCTCGAGCCGGCACGAGCTCACGCGCTGGGCCGCGGAGACGGCGGCTCATCTAGCCAGGAACTGGCCTTGTACGGGGGTGCCGCGCGCGATCCGGCGACCGTCGGCGCGATAGCCGACGAACGAGACGGGTAGGCCGCGGGCGCCGGTGAAGAGCTCCGGCCGGTCCTGGAGGTGGAAATGCAGGTGCGGCTCGGACGAGTTGCCCGAGTTGCCGGTCAGCCCGAGAAGGTCGCCCGGCCCCACGCGGTCGCCTGTGCGGACGCGGACGCTCCCTCTCCGCATGTGCGCGAGCAGCGCGTATTCGCCGTTGCCGAGGTCGACCACGACGTGGTTCCCGGCGGGAGCCTCGCGATTCTCGACCTCCACCTGCGGGCGGTTGTCGCGGATGCCGTCGACTGCTTCGACGACCGTTCCGGCCGCGGGCGCGACGATCGGCCGTCCCCACGCCCAGTAGTCGGCGTTGTTCATGCCTGCGCCGCGATACGTCGCGCCGCGACGCCACACCAGGAGGTCGTAGGCGTGCCGCTGGTCGGAGGCGACGACGTGGTAGTTCTGCAGCTCGGTCGCTCCGCCCCACACGACCCACCAGGTGCCGCGAAACGGCAGCGACAGCCGCGCCTTGAGGCGGCGACCGGCGTGCGGATCGGGCGGAAGCGCCTTCGGCGGGGTCAAGTCGATGCCCGTGATCGCGCCGCGAGCGTCGAACACGACGCGGAGGGCGATCGAGCGCCGGCCCCAGCGATGGACGGCCGCGTACGAGCGGCGGCCTGGAGCGAACGGCAGCGCGTGCTCGGCCGTTCGCGCTCCGATCGGCGCCGCGCCCCGTGTCTGCTCGAGCACCCGTTCGACCTCAGTCAGCGGCACCTCGCGCGCGAGCGCCGGCGCAAAGCGGCCGAAGATCGCCTCGGCATCGCCCGCGCGCACGAGCGCCGCGACCGCGCGGCCGTCCTCGACGATCCGCTGCTTCGCCTGCTCGTACTCAGGTGGGGCAGCTGCGGCGATGCTCGCCGCGAGGAGGACGATCGCCGCGGCTGCGAGAAGAGATCGTGACCGCACGGCGATCAGCTCCGCCACCGGAGAACGCCGAGCGCGACGACGTACGCCACGCCGGAGAGCGCGCCGAGCTGGACGTACGGGCTGCCGTCGCGGCCGTGAGCCCACTCCCAGGCGCACATGAAGAGGATGGCGCCGATGGCGACGTTGCCGGCCAGCGCCGTGGCGTGGACGTCGAGCCGCTGCCAGTACTCGTCGCGTCCGTCGCCGCGCAGGCCCCGGATCATGTCGCTGCGGCCGCCGAGAAGCAGCCCGAGGCCGATGACGGCCATCACCCCGAGCGACCAGAGCCCAGCCCCGAGCTGGCCCCCCGCCCACAGAGCCGCGAAGAACACCAACCCCAGCCCGAGCGAGAAGGCCGGGAGAAACCACTTCGTCTTATGCACCGCTGTTGTCATCGAACACCTCCTCGACCGTCAGGCCGAAATAGCGTGCGAGTGCGAGCGCCAGCGGCAGCGACGGCGTGTAGCGCTCGGTCTCGATCGCGTTGATCGTCTGGCGCGAGACCTCCATCGCCTTCGCGAGCTCGGCCTGCGACAGGCTCCGCGCCGCCCGCAGCTCTCGGATCGCGTTCTTCATTCGGATGTAAAGCTAGCTTGACATCAGCTTTGTCAAGTCTGCTTTACATCCTTCTTCGCCCGCGAGGGCTGCACGCGCTTGGGCTCGCCCGGCATCTTCGGGAACTGCGGCGGATACGGGGCCTCGCCGACGCCCTCTGCCTCCTCGCGCTCGACCCACTCGAGCAGCACCCGCAGGTCGCAGACGGCGTCGTCGATGCCGGCCTGCACGTCGCCGAGCTCCGCGAAGCGCGCCGGCATCGTCGCGAGCGTGAAGTCCTCCGTCTCGACGTCGGGGAGCTCCTCCCAGGTCACCGGCGCCGACACGGTCGCGTCCGGCCGGCCGCGCACCGAGTACGCAGAGGCGATCGTGCGATCTCGGGCGTTCTGGTTGTAGTCGATGAAGACGCGCTCGCCGCGCTCCTCCTTCCACCAGGCCGTCGTCACGATCTCGGGGCGGCGGCGCTCGATCTCCCGTGCGAAGGCCAGCGCGCAACGCCGCACGACGGGGAACTCCCAGTTCGGCTCGATCCGGCAGGCGACGTGTATGCCCCGGTTCCCCGACGTCTTCGGCCAGCCCGTGTAGCCGATCTCGGCGAGCACCTCCCGCACGGTCCCGGCGACGTCCTTGGCGTCCGAGAACTCGGTGCCCGGCTGCGGGTCGATGTCGATGCGCAGCTCGTCGGGCTTGTCCACGTCGCGACGGCGCGACGGCCAGGGGTGGAAGTCGACGACGGCGAGGTTCGCCGCCCAGGCGACCTGCGCCGGCTCGGTGACGCAGAGCTCGTCGGCGTGCCGACCGGAGGGGAACGTGACGCGCGCGACCTCGATCCAGTCGGGGCGCCGCTCGGGCACGCGCTTCTGGTAGATCTGCTCGCCCTCGACGCCGTCCGGGAAGCGCCGGAGCTGCGTCGGCCGCTCGTAGAGCGCCCGCACGATCCCCTCGCCGACCGACAGGTAGTAGTCGACGAGATTGCGCTTGGTCTCCCGGCGCGCCGGAAAGAGCACCTTGTCCGGGTTCGTGATCTTGACGGTGCGGCCGCCGACCTCCAGCTCTACAAACGGCGCGATCATCGCTCAGAACGGTACCGCGTGGTACGTTCGAGTCCTCTTTCGGGACCGGGCAAACAGAGGGAGACCACACAGATGCGCACGTTTTTGATCCTGCTTGCGGTCGTCGCCGCGGCGGTTGCGGCCGCCACGCTGGGCGGCCGAACCGAGCCGGCGACGGCCGCGATCCCCGGCTGCGCCAAGGCGAGCCTCAACCTCGTCGAGGAAGGGCAGCTCTCGATCGGCACCGACAATCCCGCCTATCCGCCGTGGTTCGGCGGCGGCGAGAAGTCGAAGCCGTGGAAGATCAACGACCCGAACACCGGCAAGGGGTTCGAGTCGGCGGTGGCGTACGCGGTCGCGACGCAGCTCGGCTTCGCCAAGGGTGAGGTCGAGTGGGTCTACACGCCGTTCAACCGGGCGATCGCGCCTGGTCGGAAGGCGTTCGACTTCGACATCAACCAGATCTCGTTCACGCCTGATCGCGCCAAGGTGCTCGCGTTCAGCGCCTCGTACTACAACGTCAACCAGTCGGTGGTCGCGCTCAAGAGCAACCCCATCTCGAAGGTGCGCTCGCGGGCGGGCCTGCGGGACTACAAGCTCGGGGCCCAGCTCGGCACGACGAGCTACCAGTACATCGTGAACAGGATCAAGCCGACCGAGCGGCCGGCCGTCTACGACACGAACGACCTCGCGGTCGCGGCCCTGAAGACGAAGCAGATCGACGGCCTCGTCGCCGACCTGCCGACCGCCTTCTACGTCACCGCCGCCCAGGTCCAGAACTCGACCGTGGTCGGCCAGTTCCCGTCGCCGGCCGGCGGCGAGCACTTCGGCATGGTCTTCCAGAAGGGAAATCCGCTCGTCAGCTGCGTGAACAGGGCGCTCGCCAATCTCAAGCGCACCGGCGCACTCGCGAAGATCCAGCAGACCTGGCTCGCGAAGGTGACGAAGGCGCCTGTCCTCAGATAGGGACAGAAGCTCGAGGATCCTCGGGGGTGGCGGCGGCGCCGGACGCACCGTCACCCTCGCCGTCCTCAGCACCGTCGTCCTCTTCGCTGCGCTCGCGTACCTCGTCACCCTCGCCCCGGGGTGGCCGGAGGTACGGACGGCGTTCTTCAACTGGGACGCCTACAAGGACTCGTTCCCGGAGATCGCCCGCGCGTTCCTGCTGAACGTCAAGATCTTCCTGATCGCTGAGGCGTTCATCCTCGTCTTCGCCCTCCTGCTCGCGGTGCTGCGCGGGCTGCCGGGCCCGGTCTTCTTCCCGGTGCGGCTGCTCGCGGTCGTCTACGCCGACTTCTTTCGCGGCGTGCCGACGATCCTCGTCATCGCGCTGCTCGGCTTCGGCGCCCCCGCGCTCGGGCTCGACGCCGTTCCGACGTCGACGACCTTCTGGGGAATCGTCTCGCTCGTGCTCGTGTACACGGCGTACGTCTCCGAGGTGTACCGGGCCGGGATCGAGTCCGTGCACCCGAGCCAGGAGGCGGCGGCGCGCTCCCTCGGGTTGACGCGCTCGCAGGCGCTCGGCTCCGTCGTGCTGCCGCAGGCCGTCCGCCGCGTCATCCCGCCCTTGCTGAACGACTTCATCGGTCTGCAGAAGGACACGGCCCTGGTCGGCGTGCTCGGCGCGGTCGAGGCCTTCAAGCAGGCGCAGATCGAGGTCTCGGCCGACTTCAACTTCACGCACTACCTCGTCGCCGCGACGCTCTTCGTCGCGATCACGATCCCGCTCGCGCGCTTCACCGATTGGCTGGTTGCGCGCGACCGCCGGCAGCGCCAGGCCGGGAGGCTCGTGTGAGCGACGCCGCCGTCGCGATCACCGACCTCCACAAGTCCTTCGGGAAGCTCGAGGTGCTGCGCGGGATCGACCTCGATCTCGCCCAGCACGAGGTCGTCTGCCTGATCGGCGCGTCCGGCTCCGGCAAGTCGACGCTGCTGCGCTGCATCAACCTCCTCGAGCCGATCGACACCGGGCGGATCGAGGTGCAGGGCGAGGAGATCACCGGGCCCGGCGTCGACGTCAACCGCATCCGGCGCCGGATCGGGATCGTCTTCCAGTCGTACAACCTGTTCCCGCACATGAGCGTCCTCCGGAACGTGACGCTCGCGCCGATGAAGGCGCTCGGACTGTCGCGCCGCGAGGCTGCCGCCGAGGCGACCGAGCTGCTTGCGCGCTTCGGTCTCGCCGAGCGCCGGGACGACTACCCCGACAGGCTGTCGGGTGGCCAGCAACAGCGCGTCGCGATCGTCCGCGCGCTCGCGATGAGGCCCGAGCTGATGCTGCTCGACGAGGTCACGAGCGCGCTCGACCCTGAGCTCGTCGCCGAGGTCCTGAACGTGATTCGCGAGCTCGCCGCCGGCGGGATGACGATGCTGATCGCGACGCACGAGATGAGCTTCGCGCGCGACATCGCGAACCGCGTCTGCTTCCTCGACCAGGGCGTCCTGCTCGAGCAGGGCCCGCCGGCGCAGATCTTCACGCGCCCGCAGGAGCCGCGCACGCGCCAGTTCCTCGACCGCATCATCGAAGCCGGACGCCTCTAAGCTTCCCTCGTGGTGCAGGACCCGCAGCGCATCGACCTGTCGCTCGAACCGCTTGACGACTACGTCGTCGTCCAGCCGACCGACGAGGAGGCCGAGACCCGCACCGGCCTGATCATCCCCGCGAGCGCCGAGGCCGCCTGCCGCACCGGCATCGTGACCGCAGTCGGGGCGGAGGCCAGCGGTGTTGAGGCCGGCGACAAGGTGCTCTTCCCAACCGACGCGGGCTTCGAGGTCCGCCTGCACGGCACGGAGGTCAAGGTCATGCGCCGCTCCGACCTCATCGCCCGCGTCCACGACTGACAGACGCCGAATCCCTCGTCGGGGTCATTACGCTCGGGCGCGGTTCGGGGCGATGATTGTCGTGCCGGTTCCTTCCCCCTCGTTTCCGGCATTTGCGGCGCCCGTCCTTTCTGCGGCTTGGAAACGGCGGGCGTCTCTTCCGTGCACTCATCGCGGCAGACCAGCCGCGGGTGGGGCCAAGCAGCTTCAGGGATTTTCGCGCGGAAGGCATCCGCTCGGCGGATGCCGTTGGCCGGATCCGAAAGGATCCGGCCCCGCTGCAAACAAGCTCAGGAATCCCCGGTACGATGCCCCGCACGGAGAAGTGGCCGAGTGGCTGAAGGCGGCGCCCTGCTAAGGCGTTATGGGGGTGAATGCCTCCATCGAGGGTTCGAATCCCTCCTTCTCCGCTGAGACCCGCCCAGCGGGTCTCACATACGGAGGGGTGGCAGAGCGGTCGAATGCGGCGGTCTCGAAAACCGTTATCCGTCGTTAGGCGGATCGAGGGTTCAAATCCCTCCCCCTCCGCTTCTTACGTGCAAACCCGCTGCTGGTGCGGGTTTGCGCTGCTACTACTCCATCGAGTCGCCAGTCCAGCGGAGTCCACGAGCGTCCAGTTTTCGGTGCTGACTGGCGCACGACCGGCGCACGGGCGACGGTTGAGGGAGGGGAGCTTCACCGCGCGGGAGCTACGAGCGAAGCTTCCTCTCGACGAGGACTTCCTGCGCAGGCAAGACCTCGAAGAGCACGATCATTGATCGGGCGCGAGCCCGATTCGGCGAGGTTGTCGACAGCGGCTTGCTCGACCGCCCGCTCCCGGGTCGAGAGCCGCACGAACCGGGTACTGGCGAGGACACCCGAGGTGGTGTGACAGCTCCAGTCGCGTGGACTTAGAAGGGTGAGCCACTTTGCGCCTCGCACCAGGCGAGGATGTCGCCGAAGCGTCGTTCAGCGAGCGTCCCGAAGAGCGGGTGTCGAGTCAGCTTGGCGCGCGTCGTTGCGGGGCTGGTGATGCCGGCGAGGAAGCGGGCGGCTTGTCTCGGTATTCCGAGTGAGTCCGGGTTGCTCACGCGCAGGTCGGCCAGGGCCGTCGGCTCGACGACGGCCTCGATCGGGGGGATCGCCTCGGATTCGGGAAGCTGCTGCGCTCGTCCGTTCAGGCAGTGGCTGCAGTGGCCGCACGCCCCGCTGCGCGTTTCGCCGAAGTAGGCGACGAGGGCCTGCACCTGGCAGCCAGCGTGGGTGACGAGCGAGAGGACGTTCTGGATCCGCTCGGTCTCCGAGCGCTCGCGACGTGCGAAGCGCTCGAGCAAGCGCTCGACCAGGTCGTCCTCGGAGTGCGTGTGGGAGGTGATGGTGTATCGCTGCCGTAGCTCGGCCGGCTGGAGCTCTACCAGGCCCTGTTGGTCGAGGTATTCGAGTGCGGCAACAATCCGGCTTCGTTCCTCACCCAGCGCCGATGCAGACTCCGCGGGCGCGATGGTCGTCCAGGTGCGGCCGGTCTTCCCACTCTCGACCACGCGGCGCAGAAACGCGGCTCGAGACTCGTCGAAGCGGGTAAAGACGTCGTCGATTGACCCTCCGGTCGGTCGAAGCCGGTAGCCCGCGTAGAACGGGGTTCCTTGTCTGAGGACGCCGTCGAGCTCGAGGTAGGTGAGGGCCGTCTTGAGGACGAGCGGGCGCAGGTCGTGGCGGACCGAGAGCTCATACTCGGAGACGGCGAAGTCCGTGCCGGTCGGGTGCCCGAGCACATCGGTGAGCAGACCGGCGAGCGCTTCCCGTGTTGGCGTGTCGCCGTAGGCGAAGTTCTCGAGCGTGGGCACGTCGTCGGGGCAGGCGAACAGCTCGCAGATGCTCTCCTGGCCGTCCCGTCCTGCTCGTCCGACCTCCTGCGAGTACGACTCGAGGCCCTTCGGCAGGTTGTAGTGGTAGACGTACCGGACGTCCGCCTTGTCGATCCCCATCCCGAACGCGATCGTGGCGACGACGACCCCGTCGCGTGAGGCCGCCCACCACTCCTGGGTCGCGACTCGCTCCTCAGTCTCCATACCGGCGTGGTACGGACGGGCGGACAGACCCGCCTCGACGAGCTGTTCGGCGATCCGCAGGGAGGTTCGCTGCAGGGTGACGTAGACGATCGTCGAGCCGGGCGGACGCTCGCGCAGCCGCTCCACCAGCAGCTCGTCGCGCTCGCGGGCGGCGACCGGCGTCAGCAGCAGAGTCAGATTGGGTCGGTAGAAGCCGGTCACGACTGCGTCCGCCTCCTCGATCCCGAAGCCCGCCCGAATGTCGGCAACTACAGCCGGAGTGGCGGTCGCGGTGAGCGCCAGCACGCGCTCGGCCCGGAGCTCGCGGGCTCGCTCGGCGAGCTTGAGGTAGTCGGGGCGGAAGTTGTGGCCCCACTCCGAGATGCAGTGCGCCTCGTCCACCGCGAAGAGCGAGATCCGAATGCCCGCGAGCTGCGACAGGAAACGCTCGTTGTTGAAGCGCTCAGGTGCCACGTAGAGGAGCTTCAGCGCGCCGCTCCGGAGTCGCTCGCCGATTGCGCGCTGCTCGGCGGCATCGAGGCTTGAGTCGAGCCTGGCCGCCGCGATCCCCCGGCGCTGCAGGAAGTCGATCTGATCCTTCATCAGCGCGATCAGCGGGGAGACGACGACCGTCACGCCGTCCAGCATGAGCGCCGGCAGCTGGTAGCAAACGCTCTTGCCGCCGCCGGTCGGGAAGACGGCCAGCGCCGATCTGCCGGCCAGCAGCGCCTCCACAACTCGCTCCTGGCCGGGCCGGAAGGAGGCGAAGCCGAACCGTGCCGCGAGCACCGCAAGTGGGTCTTCGACCGCGGCCGAGTGGTCGCGCACGCTGCCCGAGGCTACCCTGTCTCGCCCTCTGCGGCCGCGCCCCACAGCCGGCGGGCGAGACCGGAGGCGTGGGCGACTGGGCGGCCCAGCGCAGCACGGATGGCCGCCTCGGTTCCGCAGAGGATCATCGCCTCGCGCGCGCGGGTCACGGCGGTATACATCAGCTCCCTGGTCAGTATCGGAGAGTCCGGGTCTGGAAGGAGCACGGCGATTGTGTCGACCTGTGAGCCCTGGCTCTTGTGGATCGTGAGCGCGTGGACGGTGTCGACGGCGCCGAGCCGGGTTGGGCTGATCTCGAGGAGCCCGCCCTGGCGCTCGAAGATGGCGCGCCTGTGGCCGGTGTCACGGGCGACGATCACACCCATGTCGCCGTTGTAGAGCTTTAGTGAGTAGTCGTTCTCCGTCACGAGCAGCGGCCTCCCGAGGTACCACGGGTCATCGGCGAAGTGGTCGAGTTCGTGTGCGAGCCAGCTCTCGACGACGGCGTTCCACGTAGCGACGCCGTACGGGCCGCGGCGATGCGCGCAGAGGAGCCGGAAGGAGCCGAGCGCGGCGATGGCGGCGGACGCGTCGCCCGCGCGAGCCGCCTCGAGGACGCTCCAGCCGGCGGCGACGGCGCTCTCGCGCACGGGGAGCAGGGCCTCGCGCCGGTCGGGCGCGGCGATGTCGATGTCGATCCAGCGGACGTCGTCGTATCCGGCGCGTAAGACGGCGAGGGTCGTGTCGGCGTCGCCGGCGCGGACGGCCTCGGCCAGTTCGGCGATGGCGCCGGCGAAGCGGTGGACGCGACGGAGGACGACGATCGCGTCGCCGATTGCGACGCCGGCCGGAGGGTTGCCTGCGGGCACCGCCTGCTGCGCGACTTCGGCGAGCGCGGATCGCGCAGGCTTCCGCATCAGCAGTGTCTCGGCGGCCGGGCCGACGACGTCACCGAGCACGGCGCCGGCCTCGACCGAGGCGAGCTGTTTCGGATCGCCGACGAGGACGAGTCGCGCGTCGCGACGGATCGCGTCCAGCAGGCGCGCCATCAGTGAGAGCGACACCATCGAGGTCTCGTCGACGACGACGACGTCGTGCGGCAGTTGGTTCCCACGCCCGTGCCGAAATCGGTTGGGGCTCCCGGCGCGGGACCCGAGGAGTCGGTGCAGGGTCGACGCGCTCGTCTCGTTCAGTCGCGCTCGCGCCCGCTCGCTCAGATCGAGCGTCGAGGCCTCTTCATGCAGGGTCTCTTCGAGTCGGGCGGCTGCCTTTCCGGTCGGTGCCGCGAGGGCGATGCGCGGCGGCGGCATACCGGCGGCGTCGGCCTGCTCGTCCAGGAGGACGAGGATCCGCGTGATCGTGGTCGTCTTGCCGGTCCCGGGCCCGCCGCCGACGACGGCGAGCCGGCGCAGCACGCACGTGGCTGCCGCGAGGCGTTGAAGGTCGGGCTCGGGCCCATCGAAGAGGCGTGCCAGCCCGGCCGTCAGTACGCCGGTGTCGACGTCGACCGCAGGTTCGTTTCGGGAGAGGAGGTCGGCCGCGACGAGGCGCTCGTCGCGCCAGTAACGGTCGAGGTAGAGCGTCGTGCCGACGAGGCGGAGCGGCCGGTCCTCCCCGCCCTCCTCGCCGACGGCGACCAGCGGGCTGGAGGCGAGGGCGGCAACCCACTCCTCTGGGTCCGGCCAGGGCAGCGCTTGGAGGTCGACCGGCACGTCATGGTCGGTGACTGCGGTTGCGCCGATCGAGGCGAGGTCGACGCAGACGGATCCCAGCCGGGGTGCACGCACGGCCAGGCCGGCCGCAAGCAGCGTGTCTTCGTCCTCGTCCTCGACGAGTTGCGCGAAGCGGAGGGCGACGTGCACGTCGGCGGCGGCCAGCACTCCCGCCTCGTTGAAGGCGCGGAGCTTGCCAGCAGCGCTTCGGACGTATCGGGCGTCGTGGAGGTCGATGATGTCGAGCGAGCTCACGTCGTCGGCGCTCCGCGGTCGAGTAGGTCGCTCAGCGCCTCGACGAGCCGCGGCGGTGGCCGCCAGGCAAAGACGCCGCACGGCTGCCCGTTGACGCGCGGCGTTGCTTCGCCGGCCATCCCGCGAAGGAAGAGGTAGAGGACACCGGCGAGGTGCCGTTCCGCGCTGTAGTCGGCAAGCCGCGCGCGCAAGTAGCGGTGGAGCGCGACCAGGTAGAGGAGCGCCTGCAGCGGGTAGTGCGCGCGCTGCATCGCGTCTGCGAGCGCGGCGGGCCGGTAGTGCCAGGCGCTGAGCTCCTCCCCGTCCGCGCCGAGCCAGTTGCTCTTGTAGTCGACGAGTGCGTAGCGAGCCGAGCCATCGGCGATGCGGATACGAACGACCAGGTCGAGGATGCCGGTGAGGTAGCCGCGCAGGTCGTAGCGGACGAGCGGGTCGCGCAGGCGGTCGGCGTACCCGGACAGCGGATCGTCGGGGGGCAGGTGCGTCCCGAGGAGCGAGGCGATGTCGGCGAGGGCGAGCCGGCCCGTCGGCGTGTCGCCGCCGACGAGCGGCAGCTCGAAGCCGAGTTCGTCGAGGCGGTCGGCCGCAGCGACATCGCGGAGCCGAGTGTCCTGGAGGAGGGGCCCGAGCGGCGTCTCGATCGCGGCCGCAAGGCCTCCGAGCGCCCCATGCACGTCGCCGATGTCGGTTTCGCGGCGCCGTTGCTGTTCGGCGAGGCGTGCGGCGAGCTCGGCGTTCAGGTCGGCGCTCGCAAAGTCGGTCGCGTCCAGCACACGGTGGATGAGATCGCCCACGTCGGCGCCGCCGGCCATCGACGCAAGCGGCAGCGGGACGGCGCGCAGCTCGTTCTCCTGCGTGTCAGCCGAGGGCGCCCCTTCGGCCGTCGCCGCCGTCGGGAGCAACTCGTCGTCGACCACGTCGACGTCGGGCTCCGACGCCACCGGCTCCTCGTGCGCCCGCGCGACGATGGCGCTGTACGAGACTCGTCGCCAGCGCGCGTCCAGAGTCCGGTCGAAGGTGGCCGCGTCGAGCTCGACGGGCGGGCGAGCCTCGCCCGCCCACCGGCCTCCGTCGGGCGGTCGGACGGCCTCGACGGCGATGCGGCCCGGCGCCTGGTCCGCGAGTTCCGCGAGGCGTGCGGCGACGTCGTCGTCGTTCGGCTTCCAGCTCGATTCCGCGGCGATGATGCCGTCGGTGTCACGTGCGAACAGGAGGCGCCCGAGCGGCGAGTTGCGGCTCGCCCAGGTGCCGGCCCACCAGATGACCGCCTGATGCATGGTGCGGGTGAGCCCGACGTACAGCAGCCGGAGGTCCTCGCCGCGCTGTTCGCGGAGGTTGAGCTCTCGATGATGGGCAAATCCAGGCCCGTACTTCCCACCGACGTCGATCGTCCAGGCGTCGCCGTTGTTGTCGTCGTGGAAGGCCGGCGGTTCGTCCTGGTTGATGTATCCGGGCTGCCACGGGAACGGGTGGTAGACGATCGGGAACTCGAGGCCCTTGCTGCGATGGATGGTGAGAACCTGTACCGCCTCGGCATCGGAGTCGAGCCGCAGCGCAAGATCCTCGTCGGCGCTGTCCCGGTCGGCATCCGCAATCCGCTGACGCAGCCACGCGGTCAGCGATGCGACCCCGAGCTGCTGCTCGGTCGCAGCCGTGTGGAGCAGTTGGCCGAGGTGTCCGAGGTCGGTCAGCCGGCGCTCGCCGCCGAGCCTGCCGAGCACCCGCCGAGGGAGCTCCTCGCTCGCGGAGATCGAGTCGAGCAGCGCCGCGACGCCGCGGCTGCGGAGGAGGCCCGCCCAGCCGTGCAGCTTCGCGTGGAGTTCCTCCCGGGTCGGGTCGTCGGCGGCGGCCAGCTGCGCAGCGCTCCAGCCGAGGAAGGAGGTCAGCGCCGCCGAGTGCGCGCGGGAGTGCGAGACCGGCCGCTCGACCGCCTCGAGCAGCCGCAACCATTCCTCCCCGGCCGGGCTCGCGAAGACGCTGCCGGCGCCGTTGATGACGGCCGGGACGCCGACGCGCTCGAGTGCTTCGTCGATCAGCGCGGCGAGCTTGTTGGTGCGAACGAGCACGGCGATGTGGCGCGGACGGACCGGCTCCCAGCGGCCCTCCGGGGCATCCGCAGCGCGGGCGAGAATCGTCGCGGAGGAGGAGAGGACGCGTGCGACGTCGGCGGCCAGGTCGGCGGCGATCAACTGGTCGGATTCGGCTTTCGACGCGTACCCCTTGGGTGTCAGGGAGACGAGCCCATCGGCGCTGCGCACGACTCTCACGCGCAAGGGCGCGGATACCGGCGCGTCGGCGAGTCTCGGCCGAATGTTGCTCTCCGTTGCGCGAACCGGTCGATGGACGATCCCTTCGTGCCCCAGCCGCGCGCCGGCGAAGAGCGCGTCGAGCGCCTCGATCAGCCCCTGGTCGCTGCGCCAGTTCGTCGCCAGTGTTTCTCTGATGGTGGCGCTGGCGGCGGCGCTCAGGTAGGCGTACACGTCTGCCCCGCGGAACGAGTACACCGCCTGCTTCGGGTCGCCGATGAGGATCAGAGTGGCTTCCCCTTCGCCGAAGGCGCGCCGCATGATCTCCCACTGGATCGGATCGGTGTCCTGGAATTCGTCGACGAGCGCGACCGCGTAGCGCTCGCGCAGCCTCGCGCAGGCGGCGGCGCCGTGGTCGTCGTCGGCGAGCGTGTCCCTGAGCCGGGTGAGCAGATCGTCGTAGGTCATCACGCCCGAGCGCCGCTTCCGCTCCTCGACCTCCTCCCGGACCACCTGCGCGAGGCGGCGGCGCATCGCCCAAGTCTGCTTCTCGCTCTCGGCGCCCCGCTCGCGCGGCTCGAGCAGCGCGAGCGGATTTCCGATTGCCGCCTTGCCGATGCGAAGCGCCTCCGCGCGGTCGAACGGCTGCGAAACCTCGCGGTGGAAACGGCGGATATAGAGGTCGTCCACGACCTCCTCGACGAAATCGGACAGGTCCTCGACGAACGTGACGTCACGGTCGGTATCGCCCGCGATGCCGAGCTCCGCGAGGACGTGCTGACAGAAGCCGTGCGTTGTTGCGATCGTGGCCGCGTCGAAGCCCGCGACGGCCTCGGCGAGTCGCCGCCGTCGCTCGCTCACCGCGGCTTCGGACCCCTCGGCGAGCAGGCGGAGCACCCTGTCCTCTGTGGGCGGCGCCACCCCGGCGAGCGTCCGCGCGAGTCCGATCTCCGCGCTGACGAACCTGTCCCGCACCCGTTCGCGCAGCTCCCCGGTCGCCATCCGCGTGAAGGTCACGACCAGGAGTTGCGCCAGCGGCACGCCCTCGGCGACCAGCCGCGCGGCGAGGCCGGCGATCGCGAAGGTCTTCCCGGTCCCGGCGCTCGCCTCGAGAAGCGTGACGCCGCGGGGAAGCGGCCCGCACAGGTCGAACTCCGTCATTGCGGCCGGCGTGCTCACCGGTCGTTCAGCTCCTCGCGGGCGAGAAGCCCGTCCCAGAGCCGGCGCGCGTACCGGCCGGCCCGCGTCGGTTCGTCGGCTGCCCAACCGTCGCCCTGCTCGTCTTCGCGCGGCGGCGCATCGAATAGCTCCTCGACGGTTCGCTCGCCGAGTACGAGCAGGTGCTCTGGCTCCGCATCCTCCTTCGGGTACTGCCACGCGGAGGCCCATTCGCCCTCTGCCGCTTTCATCCCGTCTTCGCCTGCTGCGACCGCAGCCGCATACGCAGCCGACGTCTTGCAGTACAGCGGCAGCGGCTCGCGCATCCCGCGCTCGAACAGGTCGACCAGGACGGCGAGCTCGTGCAGCGCCTCCGCCCGGCGCTCATCCGGGGCATCGGGCAGCCGCACGAGGGCGACCGTCGCTGTCGCCCCCCTGGGACCCTCCCCCCGCCTCCGGCCGAGCGTCACGGCCTCGTACGCGGTCTCCGGATGGGCGGCCGCGAGAGCGAGCAGGTAGACCCAGGCCGTGAGCCGGTGCTTCGGCGCAACCCGTGAGTAGGTCAACGCGGTCACGCGATCGCCTCGTACACCGGGCACGGTGCCGACGAGCGTCTGACCTTCCGGAAGCGCCAGCCTGACGTCGATCGAGGCGCTCCCGTCGACGGCCGGAACGTAGTCGGCCGCCACGGCGACGAGCTGATCGACGATCGGGCAGACAGCGGCAAGCACGGGCTCCGCCAACAGGCTCCGGCGGCAACTCTCCGCGCGCGATCTCGGCCGCGATGCAGCGCTCCATCTCCGCGCCCGCCAGCCGCGCCTCGAGCAGCCGGTTGCCCACCTTCCACTTCTCGAGCGCGTTCAGCTCGACGGACAGCGCATCGTTCAGCTCGTCCTCGGCCCAGCCGCCCCAGACGCCCAGCCGCCCACGCAGAAACGACCGCACCGGGTGCTGGACGAACCAGACGAGCTCGTCGAGCTCGACCACCGACTCCCCTCGGGGCGGCAGCGGCTGATCGAGAAACAGCGGTGGGCCGGTACGGTCGCCACTCAGCGCGCGTGCCCCGTCGAGTGCAACCCGATCGAAGCTCCACGTCCGCTCACGCACGAGTGCCCCCTCGTGGAAGTTGCGCCGGTCGAACGGCTGCAGTGGGTGCTCGACCACCACCCGTTCGCGCGTGACGGCCACGTCGGGGAACCGCGCCGTGCGATCGACGACGTCGAGCAACTCACCGAGCGGTACCGCCGGCGGGCGACGGAGGTTCGTCCGCTCGTCCCGGGCCGCGTACGTGATCACGAGGTGGTCGGTCGCGGCCAGCAACGCGTCGAGCAGCAGCTGCCGGTCCTCAGTCCGGGCGTCGCGATCGCCGACGTGCGGATCGCGGAGCAGCAGGTCGTCACCGTCGCGCGCCGTGTGCCGCGGAAAGGCGCCGTCGTCGAGCCCCATCAGGCACACCACCCGGTGGGGCACCGAGCGCATCGGAACCAGCGTGCAGATCGTCAGGTGCCCGGTGCGAAAGCTCGCCCTCGTCGGTCGGCCGCGGAGCCGGTCGGCCAGCAGTGCGCGGATCTCGGGCAGCGCGAGCTCGGTCCCCGTCACGTCACCGTCGGTCGTGCCCTCGGCGACGACTCCCTCCAGCAGGCGCCCGAGCTCGACCCGCTCCCAGGCCGCTCCGCCGGGCGCGGCAGTGAGACCGTCGGCCGCCCCCGCGATCGCGGCCGCCCACCCTTCAAGCGGCATCGGCTCGGCAAACGCGTCGACGACCTCGTGCAAACGCTGGAGGAGCTCGGCAAAGCGACCCGCGAGGTCGATGTCGCCGCTACCGACGTCGTCGAGCGGCAGCACTCCGCCGAACAGCCGCTGCCCCTCCTCCGCCATCGCAACACCCACCAACACCCGGTCCCAACCTGAGCGCCAGGTGTTCGCAGACAGACGCTCGAGCTTGTACGACGCACGCTGAGCGGCATCGAGCCCCCAGCGCACGCCGCCCTCGCGCGCCCACTGCGCGATCCGCGCAAGATCAGCGTCGTCGAGATGGAAGCGCCTACGGACCGGCAGCCGCCCCGCCAGGTCGAGCACCTGCGATGCCGTCAGCCGTCCGCCCGCAAGGTCGAGCAACTGCGCGACGACGCCGAGCACCGGGTTGGTCTGGCGCAACGAGCGATCCGCGACACGCACGCGCAAGTCGATCCCCTCCACGCCTGCAGGGAGCGCGTCGCCTTCGGCCTCTCTGTCCGTCCCCCGTCCAAAGACCGCGTGTATCAATGGGGCGAAGTCCTCGATGTCCGGGCACATCACGACGATGTCGCGCGGCTCCAGCGTCGGATCGTCGCGGAGCAGATGAAGGATCGCGTCGCGCACCACCTCGACCTGACGGGCGCGGCCGTGGCACCCGTGCACCTGCAGGCTGCGATCGTCGGCGTCCACCACCACACGCTCGTCGTCGTCGCCGGGGAGAGGCAGCCCGGGCGGTGCGCGGTCCCCCCGCACACCGGCCTGCAGGAGCGCGAGCAGCGAACTGCGCCGCTCCTCCACGACCAGGTGGTCATGCACCCCGGCATCTCGGCGGCCGGCGAGCACGAGTTGCATCTCACGCGCGTCCTGCCCCCATGATGCGAGCAGGGGGTTCTGCGGCAACTCCGCGGTCTCGTCCTCGTCACGACGCACGATCGGCGGGCGGTCGCGCGTGATCGCGGCGACCCGTGCCCACAGCGCCGCCGACGGGTGGAGGAGGAAGAGGTGGACGTCCCGGCCGATCGCCAGCGCAGCGAGGACGTCGAGGTAGCTCGCCGGGAGTCGCGTCATGCCAAAGAGCGACAGGCGCGCGGGCAGGTCGACCAGGGTGGGGTCGGCGCGCAAGCGCGAGCAGGCTTCGTCCAGCCGCTCGGCGGGGCTTGGGGCGCCGATGCGTGCCCGTAGGCGCCTCCACAACTCGGCCTGCCAGCCATCCTCGTGGCCCTCCGCCCAGGTGCGCAACATCGCCGCCCGGTGCACGGCGTAGCGGTCGTAAAGATCGGCGATGTGCCGCACGGTGCTCAGCCGGCGTGCGCGATTCGACGCGTCGGCGCCCATCCCGCCGAGATGTGCCGCCAGCGGCGCCAGCCAGGGTTCATCAAGGCACGCCTCGACCACGTCGAGCAGTGGCCACACGGATCGCGCCGGCAGCCATGGGTCGACCTCGCGGTCAGCACCGACAGCCGTAGCGACCGCCCCGTTGACGAGCCGACCCGGAAACGGAAACTCCACGTTCGCGCACACCCCGTCCACGCCGCCCGGCGAGGTGCCGAGCACCGCTGACAGCCGCTGCGCAAGCCAGCGCTCCACCCCCCGCGTCGGCACCGCAACGACCTCGGCCTCCATCGGGTCCTCCAGCGGTGAGCGCAGAACATCACCAAGCGCCGTGACTAGGCCGTCGGCACGTTCCGCTGGATGGATGTACAACACGCCGCGTGATCCCCTTTGGGTTGCGCGAGGCAGTATTGCGAGGGCGTCGCAGCGCGCCCGCCACCCGCTCCTACCGCTGAGCCAAATGCCGACGACCAGCAAGCGCTCGTACGAGCCGATCGCCGATTCTGATCTTGCCAGGCTGGCCGACACGGCAGGAACGGTGCAAGGACATCGACGTCTGGACCTTCAATGCCGAGAACGGCGAAAGCACGTACCCCTATCGCTGGATGACGTGGGCGGACTTCGGCCCGTCGCACTTCGGGCGCTGGACTGAGGACCCGCATGCCGACGCCCTCGAAAGTCGTCGCGTCGACCTGGCGGCAGCTTTTGGTCAGGGGGACCCCGAGGGCAGCGACGACCGACGACGCGCGTGAGCCGCGACGATCGCCGTCGTAGCCGCTTCGCCGCCCTGACGGAGCGCGCGGTAAGGATCGGCGTCTCGGGTGAGGGCGAGAAGGAAGCCGGCCGCGAACGCGTCGCCGGCGCCGAGAGTCTCGACCGGCTCGAGCGGCCGCGGGGAAGCGCGCATTGTCGTTCCCTCGAATGCGGCAACGGCGCCGTCGCGTCCGAGCTTCACGCAGGCGATGCGGTAGCGGCGAGCGAGCGCGAGCGCGGCTTCCTCGCCGTCGAGTCCGGTGAGCGCACGTGCCTCCTCGGCGTTTGCGAGCAGAACGTCGACCGACCTCGTTGCGTCGAAGAAGCGATCGACGCCGAACGCTTCGACGAGCACTGCCGACGCGGCGTCCACGGCGAGCCAGCCCGTCCGCGCGCGCTCGAAGGCGGCGCGCGCCGCCGCCTCCGGCCCCGATTGCAGCAGCGAGTAGCCGGAGACGAGGACTGCGCCCGCCTCGAGCGCCTGCGGCAGGTCGTCCGGTAGGAGCCGCGCGCTCGCGCCGGGATCGGCGACGATCGCCCTGCCGGCGACGATGACACAACCGGTGGCGACATGGGGGTCACGGGCGAGGAGCGGCTCGACGCCCGCCTCCGTGAGCGCATCTCCGACGAGCCGCCCCGCCGCATCGGCGCCGACACGGCCGATGACCGCCGAGCGTGCGCCGAGACGGACGGCCGCGAGTGCCACGTTCGCGGCGGAGCCCCCGGGCCGTAGTTCGATGCGTCCGTGGACGCGGCGGCCGGGAACCGGCTCGGTAAGGCTCCCGTCGAGCATCACGTCGCCGACACTGATCAGGTCACGTGACATGAGTGGATAGTCTCGGGTCGTGATCGCGAAGGGGTCGTTTGGGAACATGGGTCACGAGAGCACGCGCACGATCTTCGGCGCGGCCGCGCTCGGCTCGCTCTCACAGGCCGAGGCGGATTGCAGCCCGCGGTCGACACCGACACGCTGGAGTGGGGCGGCCACGCGCAGCTTCGAGGACTGAAGACGCTGCCCGTGCACTGCGCGGACGATCTAGAGGCTCGGGGGGCGGGAGCCGGGGGTGGCGACGAGCTCCTAGAGGCGACGACGACCGGGCGGCGACTCGCGCCAGTCCTCCTCGAGCTCCTCATGCGCGGCGAAGAACTCGTCCGCGGCGAGCTCGAGTCCCCGCTCGAGCCCGCTCCTTGCACCTACGACGCGCCCGCCATGCTCTCTTCGAGCCACTGCTCGTAGGCGAGCGCGTACTCCGCGCTCGCCGACTCGATGCCGAGCACGGCGCCGAACGTCTGCCCGCCCACGACGACGAACGAGATCATCGCGACGAGCTCGACGATCTCGGGCTCGGTGAAGTGCGCGCGGAGCTCATCGAAGAGCGCGTCGTCGACGCCCTTCGGATCCCGGGCGACCTGCAGCGCGAGCCGGACGGCGAGCTCCTCGCGATCGTCGGCGTACTCGTGCTTCGGCGCACCGAACGACGCACAGAAGCGGCAGCCGATCTCCGCGGCGGTCGAGCGCCGCACTTCCTCCTTGAGCTCGGGGGGAAGAAAACCCTGGAAGCGGACGATCGGGCCCAGCCGGGACCAGGCCTCTGCGATCTCCGGGCAGTGCGCGAGGACCCGCATGTACGGGCTCGCGTAGCCGGACTCCTCGGCGGGCGCGATGCGCGGCACGTCAGACGGATTCCGCGGCCCGTTCGAGTACGGGCGGCCGCTCGTCGCTCTCCCACCCGCGCATGACGTGCGCGAAGCGGCCGCCGGCGAGCATGAGGCCGCAGTACATCGCGAGCTCGACGATCTCCTCCGGGGTGAAGTGCTTGCCGAGGCGTGCGATCAGGTCGTCGTCGATGCTCGCATGGTCGAGCGCGAAGAGCTCCGCGAACCGAAGCGCGCTCTGCTCCCGCTCGTCGAACCGCGGGTCGTCCGAGGACAGGAACGCGATCTCGTCTTCCGAGACGTCGTCCGTCTTGCGGGCGACCTTGCAGGCAGTGCAGTCGTTGAGCGCGGCGATTCGCAGCCGGACGAGCTCGAGCAGACGCGCGTCGATGATGTTGCTGTCGTGATAGCGGGTGTGCAAGGGGAGCTGCGCCTTGGCAAGCTCCGGCCGAAGGGCCCAGAGACGCGGAACCGTCGTGTCCTCGCGCACCGCACTCGCCGCCTGTGCGGCCTCGATCAGCTCGCGGACCTCGGGGTCGAGGTCATTCCATTCGATCGGTGTGATGCGGGGCACGGCTGCCTCCTTCTCTGGAGCGTCGACAGTCAGGATACTCAGGTGTCTCGTCAGGCACGGCGAATGATCCCGCCCGACTCCATCGCCTCGATCACGGCGGCCGCAGCCTCCTCGGGGCTGAGCGCGTCCGTGTCGACCCGGACCTCCGGCCGCTCGGGCGCCTCGTACGGCGAGTCGATTCCGGTGAAGTTCTTCAGCTCGCCGCCCCGTGCCTTCTTGTAGAGGCCCTTCGGATCGCGGGCCTCCGCGACCTCGAGCGGCGCGTCGACGAACACCTCGATGAACTCCCCGTCCTCGACCAGCTCGCGGACGCCGCGCCGCTCGCTCCGGAACGGCGAGATGAACGACGCGATCACGATCAGCCCGGCGTCGACCATCAGCTTGGCCACCTCGCCGACGCGGCGGACGTTCTCCACCCTGTCCGCGTCCGTGAACCCGAGGTCCTTGTTCAGCCCGTGGCGCACGTTGTCTCCGTCGAGCAGGTACGTGTGATGGCCGAGGCCGTGCAGCCGGGCCTCGACGAGGTTGCCGATCGTGGACTTCCCGGCACCGGACAGGCCCGTCAGCCAGACGATGCACGGCTTCTGGTTGCTGAGTGCCGACCGGGCGCGCTTGTCGACCTCGATCGCCTGCCAGTGCACGTTCTCGGAGCGCCGCAACGCGAAGTGGAGCAACCCCGCCCCGAGCGTCTCGTTCGTGATCCGATCGACGACGATGAAGCTCCCCGTCTCCCGGTTCTCCGTGTACGGGTCGAACGCGATCTGCCGGTCGAGCTCGAGCGCGCAGACGCCGATCTCGTTCAGCCGCAGCGTCGTCGCCGCGAGATGCTCGAGCGAGTTGACGTCGACCTTGTACTTCAGGGGGATGGTCGTCGCGGAGGCGGTGGCCGCACTGAACTTGAGCAGATAGCTCCGGCCCGGCAGTAGCGGCTCGCTCCGCCATCCAGACGATCGTGGCCTCGAATTGATCCGCAAGCCCCGGTCGCTCCTCCGCGCTCGCGATCATGTCCCCGCGGCTCGCATCGAGCTCGTCGGCAAGTGTCAGGGTGACGGACTGGCCCGCGACGGCGACGTCCAGGTCGCTGTCCTCGGTCACGACTCGAAGCACCTCGGTCGTGCGCCCCGACGGGAGGACGACCACGCGGTCGCCGGGGGAGACGCGACCGCCTGCGATCGTCCCGGCGAAGCCGCGAAAGTCGAGGTTCGGCCTGTTCACCCACTGGACCGGCAGCCGGAACGGCGCGTCTTGCATGCGCTCCTCGTCGATCTCGACCGTCTCCAGATACTCGAGGAGCGTCGGCCCCTGGTACCACGGTGTCCGCTGGCTTCGTTCGACCACGTTGTCCCCTCGCAGGCCCGAGAGCGGGACGAACGTCACGTCCTCGAGCCCGATCTGCGCACCGAACGCGCCGTAGGCGTCTTTGATCTCCTCGAAGCGGGACTCCGAGTAGTCGACGAGGTCGAACTTGTTGACGGCGAGCGCGACGTGGCGGATCCCGAGCAGCGAGACGAGGTAGCTGTGGCGCCGCGTTTGGGTCAGGAGCCCCTTACGCGCGTCGACCAGGATGACTGCACAGTCAGCCGTCGACGCACCCGTCACCATGTTCCGCGTGTACTGCTCGTGCCCGGGCGTGTCGGCCACGATGTACTTCCGCGTGTCCGTCGAGAAGTAGCGGTAGGCGACGTCGATCGTGATCCCCTGCTCCCGCTCTGCGGTCAGGCCGTCGAGCAGCAGCGCGAAGTCCAGCTCGTCCCCCTGCGTGCCGACCTTCCGGGAGTCGGTCGCGAGCGCGGCCAGCTGATCCTCGAACAGCATCTGCGACTCGTAGAGGAGCCGGCCGATCAGCGTGCTCTTGCCGTCGTCGACGCTGCCGCACGTGATGAAGCGGAGCATGCTCTTGCGCTCGTGGGCCTCGAGGTAGGCCAGGACGTCGGTCGCGAGCAGGTCGCTCACTTAGAAATAGCCCTCCTGCTTCTTCTTCTCCATCGATCCGGTCCCGTCGTGGTCGATGACGCGGCCCTGCCGCTCCGAGGTCCGTGCGAGCAGCATCTCCTGGATCACCTGCGGCAGCGTCTCCGCGTCGCTCTCGATCGCGCCGGTCAGCGGATAGCAGCCGAGCGTCCGGAACCGGACCTTCTTGAGCATCGGCTCCTCGCCCGGCTCCAGCGGCATGCGCTCGTCATCGACCATGATCAGCGTCCCGTCGCGCTCGACGACGGGGCGCTCGGCCGCGAGGTAGAGCGGGACGATCGGGATCTTCTCCAGGTAGGTGTAGAGCCAGACGTCGAGCTCCGTCCAGTTCGACAGCGGAAACACGCGCATCGACTCGCCCCGGTTCTTGCGGGCGTTGTAGAGGCGCCAGAGCTCCGGGCGCTGGGACTTCGGGTCCCAGCGGTGCTGCGCCGTGCGAAACGAGAAGATCCGCTCCTTCGCCCGCGACTTCTCCTCGTCGCGACGGGCGCCACCGAACGCGGCATCGAACCCGTGCTTGGTGAGCGCCTGCTTGAGCGCTTCCGTCTTCATCACGTCCGTGTGCGTGGCGGATCCGGACGAGAACGGGTCGATCCCGCGCGCCAGCCCTTCCTCGTTCACGTGGACGAGCAGCTCCATTCCGGACTCGCCGGCCATCCGGTCGCGGAACGCGTACATGTCCCTGAACTTCCAGGTCGTGTCGACGTGCATGAGCGGGAACGGCGGTTTCCCCGGGTAAAAGGCCTTCCGCGCGAGGTGCAGCATCGCGCCGCTGTCCTTGCCGATCGAGTAGAGCATCACCGGCTTCTCCGTCACCGCGACGACCTCGCGCAGGATGTGGATCGCCTCCGCCTCGAGACGCTGGAGGTGCGTCAACCGCACCCTGCCCAGCGTGGCAGCATCGCTTCGGGCCGTCCTCGCCACGTTCTAGGCGATCGGCTCGGTCACCGAGCCGAAGAGCTTGTCGACGCGCGCTCGATCCTCTTCGCCGAACTGCTCGTGCCAGCCTGCGCGGCTGACCGGCGGCACGCCGAGCTTCTGCTGCAGCTCGGCCCGGATCTCCGCGAACTTGAGCCCAACCGACAGGACGTCGAAGACGGGAACCTCCGGCGGTCCGATCGCCGCGAGGCCGAAGCTCGTCGCGAAGGTGCTGAGGCCGGCGCTCCCGAGCAGGATCGCATCGGCGCCCGCGGCCGCCATCTCGGCGCAGCGGGCACGGAGGTCGGCCTCGACGAGCTCCGGGCTCTCGAAACCCTCCGTGAAGACCCGCGCCGTCGGCATCTCGAGCTGGCGCAGGCCCGCGTACCGGTCCGAGAAGCCGTAGACCTGGACGAGCTGACTCATCCACGAGCCCCATGTGCGGTCGGCGACCGTGACGATCCCGAACCGCCAGCCGTAGCCGGTGGCGAGTGCCATCCCCGCCTCCATCGGGCCGACGACTGGGACGGACAGCAGGCTCCGCGCCTCGGCTACGCCCGGATCGCCCGAGCACGCGACGAAGACGGCGTCCACTCCATCCCGCTCGAGGTCGACCATCTGGGCGACGACGTCGACCTTGTTCAGAAGGGTGGGGTATGCGGTCGCCGTGTCGGTCGCGCGGCGCATGTGGTCGACGTAGCGGTGCACGACCTCGGTGCCGTCGCTCTTCGCCCGGTCGAGGTTGGCCGTGATCATCTCCGTGTACGGCCCGGAGACGGCCTCTGTCGTGACGTGAACGACACCGATCCTCATTGCGTGCTCCTCATCTGCCGGTGAACTGGGGTGGTCGTTTCGCGAAGAACGCCTCGACGCCTTCGGAGAAGTCGCTCGTCTCCACGAGCGAGGTGAACAGCGACGCCTCGAGCCGGTGCGCGTCGCCGATGCTCATCTGCAGGCCGAGGTCGACCGAGCGCTTGGCGGCGGCGACGGCGAGCGGCGCGTTCTCTGCAACCCTCCCGGCGATCGCCCGGGCGCGCTCGACCGAGCTCCCCTCAGGCACGACCTCGTCGACGAGGCCCCAGGCGAGCGCCTGCGCGGCGTCGATCTGCTCGCCGGTGAACAGCAGCCGTTTCGCGCGGCCGGGGCCGACCAAGCGTGGCAGGTGCTGCGTCCCGCCGGCCCCAGGGATGATCCCGAGCGACACCTCCGGCTGGCCGAACGTCGCGGACTCGTCGGCGATGCGGATGTCGCAGGCCATCGCGAGCTCGCAGCCGCCGCCGAGCGCGGTCCCGTTGATGGCGGCGAAAACCGGCTGCGGGAGCAATCCGAGGGCGTGCTGCATGCGCTGGATGCCGAGCACGTACCGCTCGGCACTCGAGCGGTCGAGGGTGCGGAAGTACGCGATGTCGCCGCCCGCCATGAAGTGGGCCCCCGCGCCGGTGAGCACCACGGCTCGGAGCTCGGCTTCAGGCGCGATCTCCGCGATCCGGGTCTCGAGCGCCGCGGCGACGTCGGGATGAAGCGCGTTCACGGGCGGGTTGTCGACGATGAGCATCGCCACCGGTCCGTCCCGCTCGAGCCGGACGTCAAAAGCCAACGGTCAGCCCTCCGCACACGGTCAACGTCTGCCCGGTGACGTAGCCGGCCTCCTCGGAGGCCAGGAACGCAACGCAGGCGGCAACGTCCTCTGGACGTCCGAGCCGGCCGGCGGGCACGCGGTCCGCCAGCTCGCTCCTGTACTCCTCGGGCGTGCTCAGGAAGAGGCCGGCGTCGATCAACCCGGGCGCGACGCAGTTGACGGTGATCCCGGCGGGAGCGAGCTCCAACGCCGCGCTGTGGCTGAGGCCCTCGATCGCGCCCTTCGCGGCACCGTAGGAGCCCCCGGCGACCGTCCCGCGGAACGCGATCGAGCTCGTGTTGACGATGCGGCCGTAACCATGCTCGCGCATGACCGGCGCGGCGCCGCGCATCGTGTTCAGCGTTCCTTCGGCGTGCGTTGACATCGTGGCCCGGAAGTCGTCGAGCGTGATCCTCGTGAGCGGCGCCCTGCGGATCAACCCGGCGAGGTTGACGAGCACGGCGAGTCGCCCGAGCGAGCCGACGAGCTTGTTCACCTCGGTGGAGCTCGTCACGTCCAGGCGCGCAGCCGCGGAGCTGCCTCCTTCGCCGGCGACCTCCGCGGCGACGCGCTCCGCTCCCGCCGCATCGAGGTCGGCGACGACGACGTGGAGCCCCTGGCGGGCGAGTGCGTGGCAGCAAGCCGGGCCGATCCCCCCGGCGCCGCCGGTGACGAGCGCCACGCGCAAGGCAGCAGCGGGAGTCGAGTCGACTGCCATGCGCCGAGCCTACCAAGCGTCCGGTTGAAATAGCATGAGCTGGTTGGACGGCTTTCTGGAGACCGAGGAGCAGCAGCTCATGCGCGCGGCGGTGCGCGAGCTGGCCGCCCGCTACGGGCACGCCTACTACCTCGAGGTCTCGCGCGGCGACCGGAAGGCCGCGGAGCTCTGGGAGGAGCTCGCCCGCTACGGATATCTGGGCGTCAACGTGCCGGAGGAGTACGGCGGTGCCGGCGCCGGGATCATGGAGCTCTCAATTGTGTGCGAGGAACTGGCCGCGGCCGGGACGCCGTCGTTCCTGCTGATCGTCTCGGCTGCGATCTGCGGCGAGCTGCTCGCGACCCATGGCTCGCCCGAGCAGAAGCAGCGTTGGCTCCCCGCGTTGGCGGCCGGCGAGGCCTGCATGGCGTTCTCGATCACGGAGCCGGACGCGGGCACGAACACGCACAACCTGGCGACGATGGCCACGCGCGACGGCGACGTCTACCGGCTTCGCGGCCAAAAGGTCTACGCGTCGGCAGCCGACCAGGCGGATCGCATCGTCGTGGTCGCACGCACGGGCACGGACGAGGCGACGGGCCGCGGCGAGCTCTCGCTTTTCCTCGTCGACCCGCGGAGCGCCGGCGTCGAGCTGCAGGAGATTCCCGTCGAGATGACGGCGCCCGAGAAGCAGTTCTCGCTCTTCCTCGACGACGCCGAGGTGCCCGCTTCCGACCGGATCGGCCCCGAAGGACATGGCCTCCGCCTGCTCTTTGCGGGGCTCAACCCGGAGCGGGTGATGGCGGCCGCGCTCGAGAACGGGATCGCTCTGTACGCGCTCGCGAAAGCGTCCGAGTACGCGCGGGAGCGCCGGGTCTGGAACGTGCCGATCGGGATGCACCAGGGCGTGTCCCACCCCCTCGCGAAGTCGAAGATCGAGGTCGAGCTCGCGCGCCTGATGACGCAGAAGGCGGCCTGGCTCCACGACCGCGGGCTGCCCGCCGGGGAGGAGTCGAACATGGCGAAGTACGCCGCCGCGGAGGCGTGTCTCGCTGCCCTCGATCAGGCGATCCAGACGCACGGCGGCAACGGGCTCGCCACCGAGTACGGGCTTGCGACCCTCTGGGGTGCCGCGCGCCTGCAGCGGACGGCGCCCGTCAGCCGCGAGATGATCTTCAACTACATCGCGCAGCACTCGCTCGGGCTGCCGCGCTCGTACTGAGTCACCTGACGAGCTCGCCGAACTCCTCGTAGTAGTCCGCGAGCTCGTCTCGCAGGCTCTCCACCTCGATGCCGAAGTCGTCCACGGTGTAGCTGTGCTTGGCGAAGTGGCTCGACGGCTGCTTCACCTCGAGGGCCTCGATCCGAGCCCGGTGCTCGTCCGTGAGCTCGAGCCCGAGCTGCTCGTGTATCCGGCGCGTCGTCCCGAGCTTGTCCCCGACGAGCTCCGCGTACGGGACGTCGATGACGGCCGCCGCGACGCGCGGCTCCTTCCGCGCCTCGAGGCCGCGCTTCAGGCATGACACCCAGAGGTGCCGAGTCTCGCGGCCGAGCTCGACCGGATCCGGCCGCTCGCCGAGCAGCGCATTCTGCAAGGCGGCGACGAGGCTCGAGAGCGAGGCGATCGTCGTCGCGGGATCGCGGTGGGTCCAGACGAAGCGCGCATCGGGATACGTGTCGAGGATCGCGTCGAGGTCGCCGATGAACCCCGGCGACTTCAGCGTCCAGCGGCCCTGCGGCCCTCGCCACTGGAGCTGCTGGAGGATCCGCCGGTGCGTCCCGTAGAGCCCCGGTGCGACGCCGTCCGCGACCCAGCGCCGGTGAGTCGGCACCCGCATCCAGGCCCAGAAGTTGGGCCCGGCGAAGTGGTACATCATCGAGTCGTTGCACTCGGAGGGCATCGTCGCGTCCATCGGGAGCATCGACGCGAGCTCGGGGCTCGCCTCGACCTGGGCCTTCCAGGAGGCGTTCACTTTGGCGATCCGCGGGTCGGTGTCGAAGGTCTCGCGCTCGGGCGCCGGCCAGGGAGCCGCGTACTCCCAGTTCGCCGGAGCCCGTGCGCCAGGGTCGAGTGCGAGCAGCTCGTGCGACAGCGTCGTGCCGGTCCGTGGGAGCCCGACGATCAGCACCGGGCTCTCGATCTCGCGCTCGAGGATCTCGGGATACCGTTTCTCGTCGTCCCGGAGCCGGAGCCGCTGGTTCAGCAGGTGCACGATCTGGCGACGGAACGAGTGACGCCAGTGCTCCGGAGGAGACATCTCCTCGATCGCTCCGACGAGGATTTCGAGCCCCTCGCGAAACGTGTCGTCCGCGCCCCAGTCGTCGAGCCCGGTCATCTCCTCCGCGAGCTCGACCACCTCGCTTTCGGTGAGCGGCACGGAGGCGAGCGGGGCGAGATCCCCGCCGCCGAAGGCGAGCCCAGCATGGGCGAAGAGGTCGGCGTCGCGGGCACCGGCGATCCGCTCAGTGCCCATAGACCGCGCTCGTCGCGATCGCGCCCATGTCCTCCCCGGCGCGGAAGCGCCAACTGCCGGACGTCTCCAGTGTCAGCTCGTCGAGGAGCACGAGCAGGTCGCGCGCGACGTCGAGCGGATCCTGGGCCTGATCGGGCCGGAGGTTCGCGTGCCCCGAGGCGAGCACCGCGCGCAGCAGAGCGGTGTCCATCGGGCCTGGGCTGAGAAGAATCGTCGCGATCCCTCGTGGGCGCAGGTCGTCCGCAAGCAGGAAGCCCAGCTGGTTCGTCGCGACCTTCGACATCTGGTAGCCGTAGTTACGCCGCGCGGCTCCCACGCCCGGTCGCCAGGTGGAGATTAAACCCACCTTGGAGCCCTCGCGCAGATTCGGCAGCACCGCCTTGACCGTTCGCACGACGCCGAACGTGTTCACCTCGAACTCGCCCTTCAGCGTCTCGACGTCGAGCTCGTCGATCGACGACGCGTACGACTTGTTGATCCCCGCGTTGCAGATGACGAGGTCGAGCGGCGTCTCCCCGAGGCCGCGGCGGATCGCGACACCAGCCTCCGGCGCCGTGAGATCGACGTCGCCGATCACCCTCGCGCCGAGCTCCTCGAGCTCGGGGTTGACAGTGCGGCAGACGGCGATGACCTCATCGCCGCGCTCCCGCAGTGCGGATACGAGCGCGAACCCGAGACCCCGCGACGCGCCCGTCACCAGCGCTCGGCTGACAGGGGCTCGGCTCACCGCGTCACCTTGTCCGGCGCCGACGAGCGCTCCATCATCCCGTAGGTCACCTCGCCGTCCCACGTGTATCGGACCCCCGACTGCTGCCAGTGCAGCGGCCACTTGCCCTCGGTCGGGAACGCCTCTCCCTCGGGAATGAACACGGAGTAGACGGTCTCCCCGCGGATCTCGGTCCTTCCGAGCTCCGTCTCGAGGACGAGCGACACGTCCTCGCCCGACGGAACCATCTGCGTCAGCCACGCGACCTCGACGATCTCCGCCGGGAGCATCCGTCCCTGGTCGTAGACGTACGCCTCCTTGTAATCGTTCGGAAGCAGCCACATCTGCCCGAATCCGCGGCCGCTCGGGAAGACGGCGGACTGCCACACGTGACCGGCGAAGCCCTCGAGGTTCCGGCGTCCCTGGCGCCGGACGCGGATCCCGGAGCCGGACAGGCTCCACTCCTCGAGGCCGACAGCCACGGTTCCGTTGGCGAGGACGAGCTGCTCGTAGCGCATCCCGTCCTCGAACGACCGGCGCCCGCCGACGAAGATCGAATCGGATTCCTCGAGCTTGCGGTCGGCGTCCAGCGACATCTCGCCCGAGATCCACGGCGGCGCCGCCATCGTCACGTCCAGCTCGAAGCGCAGGGGCACGCGCGGGGCTCCGGCGATGCTGCCGGCGGCCGTCGCCTCGGACGTCGTGTCGAGCGCGTCGCCGGAATACGTGACCCGCCAGCGCTCGAACGGCTCGACGCACCGGAACTCGAGCGGACCGCCGGCGTAGACCGTCTGGTCGTCCGAGTCACGAGTCGGAACCGACCCACTACCACTGAGGACCCGTCCGTCGGCGAAGGCGACGTTCACCTGCAGGAGCTTCGGGTCCCAGTCGGGCCCTTGCGCCTCCATCGTCACGCGCGGAAGGCCGAACGTGCCGCCGTCGTCGTAGATCCAGACCGAGACGCTGTCGCGCATGAACTCGATGTGCGGGTGCTCGCGGAGGGCGAGCTCGGCGGAGTCCGGCAGCCCGCCCGAGAAGTCGGTGACGGTCACCTCGGACCTTCTTCTTCCGGCTTCTTCCGGTGCGCGAAGTCGACGTCGCGGTCGACCCTGATCAACCGCTCGGCGAAGAGCCACCGGTCGCCGACGCGCTCGTAGCGATCGAGGTACCGGCCGGCGTGATGCGGATAGACGCTCCCGTCGGATCGAGTGACCATCATCGTCATGTAGCAGCGGGACGTGGCGGCGCTCTCCGACTCCTGCTCGACGACGATGTTCGCGATCATGTGACGCGGCTGCTCGCCATGCGAGCGAAACACCTCGCGCTTCTCGTCCATCCACTCGCGGATCTCCTCGCGGCCGTTCAGGGTCGAGCCGTCGAGGGCGTGATTGAGCGTCCCGCCCTCCGTGAACGCCGCCGCGAGGAGCGGGATGTCGTCGTCGTCGTAGCCCCAGGCGTACTGGTAGATCGTGTCCGCGATCTCGTCCCTGAGGCTCATAGCGCCGCACCGACCCGCGCCTCGAGCCCGTACGTCTCGACCGCGTTGCGCCACAGAAGCTTGTCGGCCTGCTCCGGGGATAGAAGGGACACGAGCTCGTCGGCGCCGACGGCGTGCCTCCGCGGGTGGTCGCTGCCGTAGAGCAGGATGTCGTCGGACTCGAGCTGCTCGACCACCTGCGCGAGCTGGCTCAGCTCCTCCGGAGCGTCGATCGGGTCCGACGTCACGCGCACGTGGCGGCGCACGTAGTCGGAGGGCGCCTCCTTGACCCACGGCACCTCACGGCGCGAGGACTTCCACTCCCAGTCGATCCGCCAGAGGAGCTGCGGCAGCCAGGTCCAGCCGCTCTCCACCAGCACGACCCTGAGGTCGGGGCACCGCTCGAAGATCCCGGAGAACGCCAGGCTCGTCAGGTGCGTGCCGAACTGCAGGGGCGCGTCGGCGTAGAGCTCGAAGAAGCTGCTCGGCCAGTGCACCGGGGTCGGCGGCGTCAGCGAGGCGCCGCCGTACGTGATCGCGAGCGCGAGGCCGTGCTCGGCCGCCGCCTCCCAGATCGGCCAGTAGCGCTGGCTGCCGTACGGCTCCGTCGAGCGCGCCGGCAGCGCGAGCTGCACGAAGCGCCCGTCCTCGGCGACCCTCGCGACCTCCTCGACCGCGGACGCCGCATGCTGCGGCGCGATCACCGCCGTCCCGAGCAGGCGCTCGTCCTTCTCCAGCCACTCTTCCTGCAACCAGCGGTTGACCGCGGTCGCAAGCGCCGGCGCGAAGTACGGGTGCGTGAACGCCTCTGCACCCGAGTAGCAGTGAATGACCGCGAGCTCCGAGCGCTCGAGGACGGACGCCCTGATCGCTTCGAGCGACACCTCGTGCGGCAGGAGCGCGAGGTTCGAGGCCCACGCGGGGTAGGTGAAGCTCGCCCCTGCCGTCACGTGGAGGCGGCCGGTGCCGCTCGTCGCACCTCCGAGGAACACCTCGCGAACGTACCCCGCCCAGTAGTCCGGGAGATACGGGAGCAGCGCCTCGATCGGCGGGGTCTGGCAGTGAACGGCGGCATCGATGCTCCGGGCAGGGTCGGTCACGCCTCTGCTCCGAAGTCGAACAGCGCCTCCGCGTTCAACGAGAAGATCTTGTTCCGGAGCTCGGGCGAGATCTGGGGGAGGATCCGGTCCGGAGCGTCGAAGTCGTGATGCGGATAGTCGCTCGAGTAGAGGATGTGGTCGTCCATCCCGAGGTGCTCGAACAGCTCCACGAGGAACTTCGGCCGGCTCGGCTCGTCGAGCGGTTGCGTCGTGAACCAGAAGTGGTCCTTGACGATTTCGGACGGCTTGCGGGTGAGATGGGGCACGTGCTCGCGCATTTGCCGCCAACTCCGGTCGAGCCGCCACATGAGCGACGGCATCCAGCCGATCCCGCCCTCCTCGAGCACGATCCTGAGGTTCGGGAGCCGGTCGAAGATCCCGCTGTAGACGAGGCTCGCGACGTGGGCGCAGTACGCCTGGTAGTTGAGCGAGTGGTGCTCGGACCAGTACGTCGGCGTCCCGCCGGCGACGAGCTGGCCGCTCCAGCCGCCGACGTGGATGATCACCGGGAGGTCGTTTGCCGTCGCGGCCTCGAAGATCGGGAAGTACTTCGGGTGCCCGTACGGCTCCCGCCCCCAGACCGTCATGAGAACGGCTACGAAGCGCGCGTGCCCCGCCAGCCGGTGAATCTCCTCGGCGGAGCGCGGCCCGTCCTCCTGCGGGATCGACATCGTCGCGAAGAGCCGCGGATCGCGGTCGAGCCAGTCCTCGATCAGCCACTGGTTGGACGCCCGCGAGAGCGCGAGCGCAAGCTCGCCGTACTGCGTCACCTGCCAGGCGAGCACCTCGAGCGGGTTGAGGATCGCGCGGTCGACGCCCCAGCGCTCGAGCAGCTGCTCACGGAGGAACTCGAAGTCGCTTCCGGGCGGCCCGCCGTTCGGCGGGTGGCTGTCGCGCCGGTAGATGTCCGGCGCCTGCCGGGCCCCGATGGTCACGCCAGCCCACGTACGCCCGAAGATCTGCGGCACGTAGGGATGCCACCGCTCCGGCAGGAACTTCATCAGGTACTGAACCGAAGGCGCCGTGTTGTGGACGTCGCAGTCGACGAGGCCGACGCGCTTGCTCGCGGTTCGTCCCGCCGTCGGCTCGGAGCTCGTGATCGTCATCGTGCCACCGCCTTCTTTGCAGGTTCGAGGTCCACGACGACGTAGTCGTCCTCGAGGGAGACCGTGATCGTCTCGGCGACGTACGGGCCTGGCTCGCGGCCCTGCGCGGCGAGCTCGGCGCCCGGCTCCACCGAGACACGGTACGACCGCGTCCGCTGACGCCCGGGGTCGCACCACGACTGGCCGGTCGCGAGATCGAACTCCCAGCCGTGCCAGGGGCACTTGACGAGCACGCGATCGGGATCGACCTCGTAGACGCCCGGCTGGTCGGCGGTCACCGAGAGCACGACCGTTCCGGCCGAGAGCTCGGCGCCCTGGTGCGGGCACACGTCGCGAAGGGCCCTGAACGTCCCGTCCACGTTGAAGATCGCGATTCCCCGTCCCTCGACGACGACGCGGCGTTGTGTTCCGGGAGGGAACGACTCGACGGGGCCGACGACGAACTTCGACATCGCGACGACTATATCGGGCCAGTTCGAACAACCGATTGGTGGATCTCGGAGAATGCTCTAGATTGATCGCGTGGCCGCGATCCCCGCCCAGGCGTTCCTCGCGCTCACGCCGGAGCAGCGCGCGATCGCGGAGCTCGCCTTCGAGCTCGGCGCGCAGTACGCCGACCGCCGCGTTCGACGACCACGACGCCTCGCTCGGCCCAGTGGGACGCGCTCGCCGAGAGCGGGCTGACGGCGCTCTCCCTGCCCGAGGAGCACGGCGGCGCGGGAGGGATGCTCGAGCTCTGCGTCGCCGCCGAGCGGCTCGCGGCGGGCGGCTACCCGGCGGCGAAGCTCGTGATCTCGACGGCGATGGCCGGCACGATGCTCGCCCGGCACGGCACCGAGGAGCAGCGCGATCGCTGGCTCCCGGGCGATCGCCGCGGGCACGACCCGCTTCTGCTTCGCGTTCACCGAGCCCGCCGCCGGGTCGAACGCGAACCAACCTGCGGACGACCGCGACGCCCGGCGGACGGCGGCGTGCGCGTCGACGGCGAGAAGACCTACATCTCCGCGCTCGAGTCGTCGCGACGCGATGCTCGCTCGTCGCCGCGGACGCCGCGGCGGCGGGCTCACGCTCGTCGTGCTCCCGCTGCCCGCCGACGGGCTGACATCGACCCGCGTCCAGGTCGAGGCGCCCGTCCTTCGAGCACCAGTGGAGCGTCTTCTTCGACGGCTGCGAGCCGCCCGACGACGACGTCCTCGGCGAGCCGGGCGAGGGCGGGCGGGTCGCTCTTCGACGGGCTCAACCCGGAGCGGCTCGTCGTCGCCGCGCAGGCCGTCGGCCTCGGGCGCTGGTGCGCTCGCCCGGCCGCCGACTACGCGTCGCGAGCGCGTCGTCTTCGACGTCCCGATCGGCGCCCACCAGGCGCGTCCAGCACCCGCTCGCCGAGGCGCTAATCGCGGTCGAGGGCGCCTGGCTGCTGATCGACCGCGCGGCCGCGCCTCTACGACGGCGGCGAGCAGGCCGGCCTCGAGTCGAACATCGCCAAGATCGCCGCCTGCGACGCGGGGCTGCGCGCGGCCGACCGCGCTCTGCAGGCGTTCGGCGGGAGCGGCTTCACGGACGAGACGATGATCCTCCAGCGCTTCGCCTACCTGCGCCTGCTGCGGACGGTTCCCGTCGCGCGCGAGCTCGCGCTCAACCACGTCGCGACGACCGGCCTGGGGCTGCCGCGCTCCTACTGAGGCGGAGACGCCGTGGCATCGAGCGCGTCGTGATCGTCGGCGGCGGGGGCCTGATGGGCAGCGGCATCGCCCAGGTGGTCGCGCAGGCCGGGCCTCGACGTGACGGTCGTCGAGGTCGACGAGGCGGCGGTGGAGCGCGGCCTCGGCGCGGATCGAGCGAGGGCTCGAGCGCGGCGGCGACGGCGGACGACCTCCGACGCGCGACGCAGCCGCCGACCGCGGCGCTCGAGCGGCGCTCGACCGGACGCGGCGGGGCCGAGGCGGATCACGTCATCGAGACGGTCGTCGAGGTCCTCGACGTCAAGTGCGACGTCCTGCGGCCGCGCTCGACGCGGCCTGCCGGGAGGACGTCATCCTCGCCTCGAACACGTCGCAGTTCTCGATCTCGCGCCTCGCCGCGGCCACCGGGCGGCCCGATCGGGTGATCGGCAGCCACTGGTTCAACCCGCCGCCCGTGATGGAGCTGATCGAGATCGTTCCGCGGCCTCGAGACCTCGGACGAGACGCTCGCGATCGCGCTCGACCTCGCGCAGCGGTACGGGAAGCAGACGATCGTCTGCCAGCAAGCGACACGCCGGGCTTCGTCACGTCGCGGCTGATCGCGCTGTTCATGGTCGAGGCGGCGCGGATCGTGGAGGAGGGGATCGCCGACGCCGAGGACGTCAACCTGGCCTGCATGCTCGGCTTCAGCCACGCGCATGGGGCCGCTCGCGACGGCCGACCTGAGCGGCCTCGACGTGCTCGAGCGCGTCGCCGACAACCTGCGCGAGCACTACGGCGACCGGTTCCTCGCGCCGCAGGGCGTGCGCGCCCGCTTGTCAACGCGCGGCCACCTCGGCCGCAAGACGCGGCCGCGGCTTCACGACTACGGCGACGCGCGGTGAGCGAGCCCGTCCGCGTCGACCGCGAGAGGGCCGTCGCCGTCGTCACCGTCGACAACCCTCCGGTCAACGCGCTCGCCGACCACGTGATCGACGAGCTCGACGCCGCGGCCGTCGGCTCGCCGCCGACGGAGACGTGCGCGCCGTCGTCCTCACCGGGACGGGGGAGAAGGCGTTCCTCGCGGGGGCGGATCTCGAGGAGTTCGCGGCAGGCCCGCGGCAGCGGGAGGGGATCGAGGAGCACGCCGCCGCGACACGGCGGAGCTCGGCCGCTGGCAGGCGCTCCCGCAGCCGGTCGTTGCGGCGGTGCAGGCGAACGCGATGGGAGGCGGGCTCGAGGTCGCGCTCGTCTGCGACCTCGTCGTCGCCGATCCGGGCGCGCGCTTCGGCGCGCCGGAGGTTCGGCTCGGGCTGATGCCCGGCGCCGGCGCGACCCAGCGTCTCCCGCGCCGCATCGGCGTGGGGCCGGCCAAGGCGATCTTGCTGCTCGGCACCACGATCGACGCGGACGAGGCACAGCGCATCGGGCTCGTCCACGCCGTCACGCGCCCGGGGCCGCGCTCGCCGACGCGCGCGCGCTGCGGCCAAGCTCGCGGCGTTCCCTCCGTCGCCGTCCGCGCGATCAAGCGCGCGTCGCGGCGCGGCACGACCTCGACGACGGGCTCGACCGCGAGCGGGCGCTCTTCCTCCAGGTCTTCGCTTCGGCCGACGCGAAGGAGGGCGTCAGCGCCTTCCTCGAGAAGCGCCCCCCCTCGTTCTCCCACCGGTAAAGGAGGGGCGATGGAGACGGGGCTCGCAGGCAAGTCGGTGATCGTGACGGGCGGCAACGCCAACATCGGACGGGGCATCGTGCTCGCGTTCGCCGCCGAGGGCGCGAAGATCGTAATCGCCGCGCGCGACGCGAAGGCGGGCCGCGCGGTCGAGCGGGCGGCGCTCGCGGCGGGCGCCGAGGCCGCCCTCTGGGCCGAGACCGACGTCCTCGATCGTGCGCAGGTCGACCGGCTCGTGGAGAGGACGACCGAGGAGCTCGGCGGCATCGACGTCCTCGTCAACAACGTCGGCGGGCACGTCGACGTGAAGCCGTTCTGGGAGACGACGCCGGAGCAGGTCACGCGCGAGCTCGATCTCACGCTGCGGACGACCCTCGACTGCACCCGCGCCGTGCTGCCCGGAATGATCGAACGCGGGCGCGGACGCGTGATCAACGTCGGCTCGACCTCCGGGCTCGTGGGCGATCCGTTCATGGCGGCCTACTCCGCCGCGAAAGGGGCCGTGCACACGTTCACGAAGGTGCTGGCGAAGGAGGTCGGACGGCACGGGATCACCGTCAACGCCGTCGCTCCGTTCGCGACCCGCCCGCAGGACCCGGCCGAGGAGCTGAGCGAGGGCAGCCGCTGGCAGCCGTCCACCGGCCTCGACGAGAAGCGTATCGCGGTCTGGGCCGAGGCGGGCCTCTCCGCACGTGACAAGACCGTCGTCGGCGAGCACCTGGGCCGCTGGTACCTGCACCCCGCCGAGGTCGGCGCCGCGACCGTCTTCCTCGCCGCCGAGAGCTCGCGCTTCATCACCGGCCAGATCCTCGTCCTCGACGGCGGCATGACCCTCGTCACGTGACCGGCCGGGGGCACGGTCTGCTGGAGGGCAAGGTCGCCCTGATCACGGGCGGGGCGTCCGGCCTCGGTCTCGAGACGGCGCGCCTGTTCGCCGAGGAGGGCGCACGGGTGGTCGTGACGGACGTCGCCGACGTCGCCGGAGAGGCCGCCGCCGAAAGCTGCGACAGGACGGCGCCGACGTCCGCTACGTCCACGCCGACGTCAGGCTCCGCGCCAGACGTGGACGCAGCCGTCGCGTTCGTCGAGGAGACGTCCGGAAGCTGGACGTCGCCGTCGCGAACGCCGGCATCCTCGGCCGCTCGAGCTTCGTGCCCGTAGAAGAGGTGACGGACGAGGACTGGGCCTTCGAGCTGGACGTGAACCTCGGCGGCATCTTCCGGACGTTCCGGGCAGCGACGCCCGCACTGCGACGCGCCGGGGGCGGGGCGATGTCCGCCACGTCCTCGACGTCGGGCGTCTTCTCGACGATCCACCGGCTCGCCTACAGCGCTTCGAAGGGCGGCGTGAACGCGCTCGTGCGCGGGCTCGCGGGAGAGCTGGCGCCGGACCGGATCCGTGTCAACGCAATCGCCCCCGGCGTGATGGCGACGAATATCCGCGACAGCCTCGGCCGCCCGGCCGAGGAGATCAAGGTTCCTCTGCCCGACCCGACGCTCAAGGCGCGCATGCGCCTGGAGGGGCGCGACGGCGCAGCCGAGGCCGCGCGAGCCCACCTCTTCCTCTGCTCCGACCTGTCGGCCTACGTCAACGGCGAAACGATCGTGGTCGACGGCGGGTTCTCGATCTGGAACGGAACGTAGCCATGGATCCAGCGGACTTCCTCGCGCTCCGCCAGCTGGTCGACACCTACGCGGCCGCGGTCGACGACCGCGACGGCGAAGCGATGGCCCGGCTCTTCGTCCCCGAGGGCAAGCTGATCGTCTACGAGGCGGGCTCGAGCGAGCCTGCCTTCAGCTACCTCTCGCCGGCGGAGATCGCCACGGTGGCAGCGGAGATGGAGCGCCTCTACGTGCGGACGTTCCACTTCGTCGGCAACTTCACGTGCGCCGTCGAAGGCGACACGGCCACCGGTGCGCCGTACTGCGTCGCCTACCACCTGCGCGAGGACGGCCGCGGCTCGCAGATCGTCCTGATGCCGGTTCGCTACCGCGACGCCTACCTGAGGACCCTCGACGGCTGGCGGTTTGTCGAGCGACTGTGCACGATCCAGTGGCGCGAGCGGCGTCCGGCGAACCAGTGGCCGCCGCCAACCCGGAATTAGGGGCCGCTCCCCCAGGGGCCGTGGCCGCGCCAGCTCTCGACCGCGATCCGCATGATCCAGCCCTCCGGCGGATCGTCCCCCCTCGGAAACTTCACCCCGGGCTGGAGGAAGCGCGGGGCGATTCGGCGGAGGAAGGCCGGGCCGCCGCCCTCGGTGATCCGGGCGCGGCCGCGGACGACGAGGTAGTGCGTCAGCCCCTGCCCGTCGTCGACAGTGGGGGACTGGAAGGAGAGAGCGACCCGCGGGTCACGCCGCACGTTCGTGAGCTTCTGCCGAGGGGTCAGGCTGGCGATGCAGAGCTCGCCGTCCTCGAGCGCCGCCCAGACCATCGAGAGCTGCGGCGTCCCGTCGGGGTTGATCGTCGCCAGGTGCGCGTGCGCCCCCGACTCGATCAGCTCGACCGCGCTCGGCGGAAGCTGAACCGCCGGCACGCCGTCTAGACGCGCTGGATCAGCGTGTTCGTGCCGAGGCCGCCGCCGCAGCACATCGTCACGAGCCCGACTTCCTTGTCGGAGCGCTCGAGCTCGTGGAGCAGCGTCGTGATCAGACGCGCTCCCGTCGATCCGAGCGGATGGCCGAGCGCAATCGCGCCGCCGTTCACGTTCACGCTGTCCATGTCCGGCTCCAGCTCCCGCCCCCAGGCGGCCACCACGGATGCGAACGCCTCGTTGATCTCGACCAGGTCGAGGTCGTCGATGGTCATCCCGTTCCGCTCCAGGATCTTGCGCGTCCCGGGGATCGGACCCGTGAGCATCGTCACCGGGTCGACGCCGACGGTCGTGTGGTCGACGAGGCGCGCCCGTGGCTCGACGCCGAGCTCCTCGGCCTTCTCCCGCGTCATCAGCAGGACAGCCGCCGCACCGTCCGAGATCTGCGACGAGTTGCCCGCGGTGACGCGACCGTCTTCCTTGAACGCGGGCTTCAGCGCGGCCAGCGCCTCCATGCTCGTGTCCCGGCGGATCCCCTGATCGGTCGTGTAGGTGTCGCCGTTGACGGCGAACGGGATCATCTCGCGGTCGAAGCGCCCCTCCTCCGTGGCCCGCGCCGCGTTCTGGTGCGAACGAAGCCCGATCTCGTCCATCTCCTCGCGCGTGATGCCCCACTTGTCGGCGATCAGCTCGGCGCTGATTCCCTGGTCGACCAGGTCATAGCGCTGCCGCATGGCCTCGGGCCAAGGGTCGCCGACCTCGTCGTACCACTTCCGGCCGACGAACATCGGGATCCGGCCGAGATGCTCGACACCCGATCCGATTGCGACGTCGTGCACCCCCGAGGCGATCAGGGAGGCGGCAAAGTTCACGGCCTGTTGCGCCGACCCGCACTGCCGGTCGATCGTGGTCGCCGGTACCTCGTACGGCAGTCCTGCCTGCAGCCATGCGTTCCGGCCGATGTTCCAGGACTGCTCCCCGTGCTGCTGGACGCAGCCGGTGATCACGTCGCCGATCTCGAGCGGATCGATCCCGGAGCGCTCGACGACGCCCGTGTAGCAAGCGCCGAGCAGCTCGTTCGGGTGCACGTCCTTGAAGTAACCCTTCTCACGGTGCCCGCGGCCGATCGGGTCCGCACAGCCTCGACGATCACGACTTCCCGGCCCTGCATCGACTACCTCCACCTCAGCCCGTGCGCCGGGCGCTTGAGTGTGACCCGTGATGGGCATATCGTACCAAACGACCGTTTGAACCCTCGGGGGCCATCGCAGGCCGTCAGTAAGCTAGGAACTACTCGCCGACTCTGGAGGACCGCCGGAGATGACTGTCGCGAACGAAGCCACGGGAAAGTCCAGCCCGCCGCGCCGCCGCCAGACGGAGGTGCTCGAGGCTGCCGCGCGCGTCTTCCACGAGAAGGGGTACGAGTCGACCTCGATCCAGGACATCGCCGAGGCCGTCGGGATCCTCAAAGGCAGCCTCTACTACTACATCCGCTCCAAGGAGGACCTGCTCTACGAGATCCTCCAGGCGGTCCACGAGGACGCGTTCGCGAACATCCGGCTCGTCGAGGAGCTCGACGGCGACCCGCTGCAGAGGATCCGGCTCTTCGTCACCAGCCACCTCGTCTTCAACGCGGAGAACCTGACGAAGATGGGCGTCTTCTTCCACGACTTCCGGTCGCTGAGCGAGGAGCGCCGCGGCGTGATCGTCGAGGCCCGCGACAAGTACGACGACATGCTCCGCCGGCTGGTCCGCGAGGGGCAGGAGCAGCAGATCGTGTGCCCCGAGATCGACCCGAAGTCGGTGTCGTTCGCCGTGATGGGCATGCTCAACTGGATCTACCAGTGGTACACGCCGAATGGAGCCCGGTCGGCGCAGGCGATCGCCGACGAGTTCGCGGACCTGATCGTGAGCGGTCTCGCCTGCACGCCCGATACGCATCGGCCGGGCCACCGGTCGCAGATCGGCGCGCTCCCAGCGTGAACGCTGCGTGACCGCCGCGGCGGAGGCGATGCGAGCGACGGTGCTGCGCTACTTCGAGTGCCTCGACACCGAGAACTGGGATGGACTGCGCGAGATCTGGCACGAGGACGGCCAACTCCGAGCGGTCGGCGCGCGGCCGCGCGACGACCGCGACAGCGTGATCGGCTATTTCAGCAAGCTCTTCGATCCCTGGCCGGAGCACGTCGACCGCCCGACGCGCATCATCGTCTCCGAGGCCGACTCGACCGTCGTCGCGGAGGTCACCTTCGCGGGACGGACGCCGGATGGGCGCGACGTCGAGTTCGACGCCGTGGACGTCTTCGACATCGTGGACGGGCGGATCAGGAAGCTGACGAACTGGTACGACATCGACTACGCGCGGCGCGCGCTCGCTCCCGCCGCGAGCTAGCTCGCCGTCCGCACCTGCTCGAGATAGGCCTCGACCGCGCGCTCGAGGTCGAAGCGCGGCTCGAACCCGAGCTCCTGCCGGATCCGGTCCGACCGGAGTAACGGGTTGCTCGGGACGGGCGCAACCGCAACGTCGATTCTGGCGTCGGGGAGCAACCGCCGCAGGTGACGGGTGAGGTCGCCCACTGGGCGGCGCCCGGCGGTGAGGTTGAAGACGGAGTGGTCAGGACGAACGACCGTGAGCGCGAGCCAGAAGGCCTCGGCGGCGTCCGCCGCATAGAGGAACTCCGTCGGCTGGTCGTCCGGCGGCATCGTCACCGGCTCGCCACGGGCGGCGAGCTCGGGGTAGGCCATGAAGTGCGGTCGCTCCTCGCCCATCAGCCCGGCGGCGGCCGAGGCTCGGCGGAGGCGGCCGAAGCCCATCGTCGCGCAGACACGCAGGCTGAGGACCTCGAGGCCGTGCTCACGGCCGTAAAGATCGCCGAGCTGCTCGGTCCAGCGCTTGGAGATCCCGTAGAGGGTGACGGGATCGACCGGGTCGTCCTCGCCCGCCTCGTCCGTCCGTGCGCCATAGACCGCCATCGAGCTCGCGTTCGCGATCCGCGTGACGCCGGCGAGCCGCGCGGCATCGAAGACGGTCGCGGTCCCGACGCAGGTCAGCTCGACGTAGTCGACGATCCGGTCGGGCCGCGCGGTGCCGGGCATGAACGCCAGGTGCGCGATCCGGTCGACACCGCGCTCCGCGATCGTCGCCGTCAGCGCGCTTACGTCACGGACGTCTCCCTCGACTAGAGCCACGCGCTCACGAATGTCGGCGATCCGCTCATGGGCGGGAAAGAGGTCGTAGAGGACGACCTCCTGTTCACGTTCGACGAGATGGCGGGCCACGTGCGAGCCGAGAAAGCCGGTGCCGCCCGTGATCAGGATCGCCACCGGCGGATTATCATCCGACCTCTTGTCGACGAGCACGCCCACCGGCCTCTCCGGCTTCACGTACCCGTCGCCCGAGGTCGTCGAGTGCCCGTACCCCTTTTACGACGCGCTCCGCGTGGAGTCCCCGGTCCATCGGCTCCCGAACGGGGACGTGATGGTCTCGCGCTGGGAGGACATCGTCCACGTCGTCCGGAGCCCGGAGATCTTCTCGAGCCTCGTGGGACCTTCGAACGAGCACGTCCTCGGCGGCCGCTGGGTCGGGGGCGATGACGACGGCCCGTGGCCGCTCTCCTTCTGCGACGACCCCGACCACAAGCGCAACCGGGCCCTCAACCAGCCGATCGCGGCGCGCGAGCGGCTCGCGCGGTGGGAGTCGACGATCCGCACGCTGACCGACGAGCTGATCGACGCTTTCTGCGAGCGGGGCGAGGCGGAGCTGCGCGGCGAGCTCGCGGTCCCGCTGCCGCGGCGCGTGATCATGCACGTCCTCGGCATCCCGCCCGAGGACGAGGACGCGGTCGGCGTGTGGTTCAGCGGCCAGGGCCCGCGCGGGGCGAGGCATGCGACACCCGAGGAGCGCGAGCGGGAGGGCGAGAACAGGCGGGCGCTCGCGGCCTATCTGCGCGAGCTCATCGCAGAGCGGGTCGAGCGACCCGGCGACGACTATCTGAGCGAGCTCGCAGCCGCCCAGCGCGCCCGCGACGGGGAGGTCGACCTGCCTTACCTCGTCACCGAGGGTGTCGGGCTCTTCGGCGCCGCGCTGGCCACGACCGCGCACTTCATCGCCAACACGATGCTGCTCCTGCTGCAGCACCCGGTCGAGCTCGAACGGCTTCGGGCGGATCCCGGTCGCATCCGGCAGGTGGTCGAGGAGGCCCTGCGGCTCGAGTCGCCGGTGCAGTGGAGCAGCAGGGTCGCGGCGGTCGACACCGAGCTCCACGACGTCGACATCCCCGCGGGCACGAACGTCCTGCTTTTGTGGGGCGCCGGGAACCGGGACCCCGACAAGTTCGAGGACCCGGAGCGGTTCGTCGTCGGACGGGAGCGCGTGGCGAAGTACCACCTGGCCTTCGGTTACGGCATGCACATGTGCATCGGAGCGCCGCTCGCGCGCCTCGAGGGCGTCGTCGCCCTCGAGCGGATCTTGGCGCGCCTTCCCAACGTGCGACTCGCATCCGATGCCGAGATCGTCCATCTGCAGAACGTGAGCCAGCGCGCCCCCGAGGCCGTGCCGGTCCTGTTCGACGTGCCTCAGCGGTAGGGGTCGAAGGCGGCGGCGAGCCGTTCGAGAAGCGGCGGCACGTCGTCGGGTCCGCTGACGAGGCTGCCGACCGACACCTGCACGATCGTCACCCCCGCCGCGGCCAGCGCATGGACCGAGCGCTCGAGCGAGCCTTCCACGTTTCCGTCCTCGACGCGTAGCCAGTACTTCACGTCGACGGCTTCCGGGTCACGCCCGGCGGCCACGCGCGCTGCTCGAATCGCCTCCACCCCCTCGGCGACCTCGGACGGCGTCAGCGAGGGCGGCGGCATCCACCCGTCCGCGTAGTCGGCCAGGCGCGCCGCGGCGCGCGCGCTACTCCCGCCCGCGACCCAGATGCGAATGCTGTCCGGCCGGGCCGGCTGCGGCTCGCAGTGCACGCCCTCGAACGACACCGTCGGCGACGCGAACGACGCGGGCGAGTCGCGCCAGAGCACGCGGCACGCGCGCATCGTGTCGTCGAGCCGCGCTCCCCGCCCGGCGAACGGGACGTTGCTCGCCGCGAACTCGGTCTCGTGCCAACCGGCCCCGGCGCCGAGCACGAGCCGCCCGCCGGAGAGGAGGTCGAGCGTCGCGCAGGCCTTGGCGAGCAGCGGCGCGGGGCGCAGCGGCGCGATGAGCGTGCTCGGCGCGAGCTCGATGCGCGACGTGACCGCGGCGACGGCCGCCAGGACCATCAGCGGCTCCGGATACGGGCTCGTCAGCGCCTCGGGAAAGGGCCCGTAGGGATACGCGTCGGTCGCCCCGCCGAGCAGAACGTGATCCGGAACCCCGAGCTGGTCGACCCCGACCTCCTCGGCGGCCCGGGCCAGCTCGGGAATGCGGCGGAGCCGGTCGCTCGCCACGAGCGCCGGCCCCGCCAGCGTGACTGCGAGACGCAGGGTCAGTGCGTGCTGCCCGCCAGGACGCCGGCCCCGGCCTCCCACCACGTCGGCCTGGCGCTGCCGACCTGTGCCTCGCCGCTTTGCCTCATGTACACCTGCTCGACATGATCGGTCGGGATCTCGCCGGCAAGGCCTCGCTCGAGCCAGTCGACGGCCAGCATCAGCGCCTCGGCCGTGACGCCGCCCATCCCGTGGAACTCCTGCTCCCACACCACGAGCTCCTTGGGCGCCTCGATGCTGTCGTAGACCGAGAACGCGCTCTGCAGGGTCGTCAGCTCGTCGAACTCGCCGATCTGCATGAGCACTGGGCACTGGATGCGGGGTGCCACGGAGACGAGCTCGAGGTGGCTCACGATCTCGTCCTCGAAGCGCTGCTCGTCGCTGTAGCCCGTCATGTACATCATGTTCGCCTTGAACTTCGGCTGCGCGGTCTCGAAGGCCCTCCTCGAATCGCCGTAGTGGCCGACCGTGGTCGCGAGGACGCGGATGCGCGGCTCGTGCGCGGCGGCACGCACGCCCTGGTACGACCCCCAGCTGCAGCCGAAGCAGCCGATCCGGCTCTCGTCGATCCGGTCGTCGGCGAGAACGGCGTCGAGCACGGCGGTGACCGCGCGCTCGTAGTTGTCGACCGTCACCAGCAGGCCGTGGTAGAGCGACTCTCCTTGCCCCGGACCGTCGAGCGTCACCGCCACGTACCCGCGCGAGCAGATCTCCTGCTGCGCGAACCGGTTGAAGTCCTCCTTGACCATGTCCATCCCGGGGACGAGGAGGACGGCAGGCGCAGGGGACTCGGCGTGCTCCGGGTAATGGACGATCGCGTACACGTTCGAACCCTCGAACGGGACGGTGAGGCACTCGACGGGCGCCGGCGCGAGCTCGGCGAAGGCGTCCATGCACGCCTCCATCCGCCGGCGCAGAGCAAGCTTCCGGGGATCGGAGTTGTCGAAGATGCTGTACTGCGCCCGGCCCCAGAGGGTCACGGCCCGGCGATAGCACTCGAACGCGGCGTTGCGATTGCCACGGTCGGCGTGATGGCGTCCCTTGAGCTCCAACTCCTCGGCCACCTCAGCCCACGCCTTCGGCATCATCGGCGCCGCTTCGACCCGGTCGAACACGTTCTTGATGTCCGTCGCGTCGAGGCTCATCATCATCTCGAACGACTTGGTCGACCTGGGGTGCAGTGCGTCGAGCCCTCCGCTGCGGAGGAACCCGTCGAGCACCCACGCCTGGTCCGTACCTCTGCTCATCGCTTGCCGCTCCTCTCGCTGTCGTAGGTCGAGCTCGCCGCCGGCACGCCCAGCAGCGGGCCGATCGCCTCGTACTCGTCGTACAGGCTGAACGGCACGTGGTAGGTGGAAGCGTCAGAGATCTCGTCGAAGTGCTCTGCGACGTCCTCCGCCCTCACCTGCGTGTAGTCGTCGACGAACCAGCCGTCGGTCACCGCGACGATGACGCGCGCGAACCGGCCCGCGACGGCCGAGAACGTCTCACCGGTCACGGTGCAGGCCTCGCTCGAGAGATACGTGGCCATCGGCACGACTCCCTCGACCTCGCGGCGCGGGGCGATCACCTCGTGCAGTTCCGGCCGGAAGTGGCGCATGTACTCCGGGACGGGTGACGCGGTCGCAATCGTCGTGGCGGCCCCGGGCAGGAGCATGTTCACGAAAATCCCGTGCTCCTTCCCCTCGAAGGCGAGCGCGCGGCCGAGACCGTAGACCCCGCCCTTGGCGGCGGAGTAGTTGGCCATGCCCTGCATCGCCCAGAGGCCACCGGAGGAGCTGACCATCACCACTCTGCCGTAGCCATTCTCCCGCAGCACCGGCCACGCAGCCTGCGTGACGTAGAAGCAGCCCCCGATGTGCACTGCGAGCACCGCCTCGAGGTCGTCCTTCGTCTGGTCCTCGAACCAGCCGTTGCGCATGCTGCCCGCGTTGTTCACGAGCACGTGGACCGTCCCGAACCGATCGAGCGCCGTCTGCACGATCGCGCGCGCGCCCGCAGGGTCGGCGACCGAGTCGTACGACGCGACCGCAGTGCCGCCGACGGCCTCGATCTCGCTCACGACCTCATCCGCCCGCTCGCGCGCGAAGTCGTTCACGACGACGGCAGCTCCCCGCGCCGCCAGGTCGAGCACGTACGCACGGCCGAGCCCGGCGCCGCTTCCCGTCACGATCGCGACCCGGTCCTTCAGCGAGATCTCGGTCATCTGCTCCTCCCGTCATGGCTTCGTAGACTCGCTCCATGGGGAGCGAGGGTTGCGACGTGGTCGTGGTCGGCGCCGGGTCGAGTGGCGGGACCGTGGCCGCCCGGCTCTCCGAGGATCCTGCGTGCGAGGTTGTCCTCGTGGATGCGGGGCCGGACTTCCCGGACGAAGCGACGACCCCGCCGGAGTTCGTGACCGGAGGCGCGCTCTTCGGCGAGGGCGGCGCCGGCTCCGGCCCGCCGACGCCCGACCTCGACTGGCAGTACGCGTCGGAGGAGCTGCCGGGCCGGCGGATCCCGCTGCGGCGGGGCAGGATGGTCGGCGGCACGTCGATGGCGAACGGCTGCGTCGCCGTGCGCGGGAGGCCCGAGGACTTCGCCCGCTGGGTCGACGCGGGCGCGGTCGGCTGGGGATGGGACGACGTCGTTCCGTACTACGAGTTGGTCGAGCGGGAGATCCCGATCCGGACGTATCCCGAGGACCTGTGGCTCCCGATCCAGCGCGCGTTCGTGGAGGCGTGCGTCGAGCTGGAGTTCCGCCGGGTCGACGACTTCAACACGCCCGACGCGTGGGACGGCGTCGTCGGCGCCTGGCCCCGCAACCGACGGAACGAGATCCGCCAGGGCAGCCTCGTCACGTACATCCGCGCGGCGCGACCGCGATCGAACTTCCGCATCCTCGACCGCGCGCTGGTCGATCGTGTTCTCCACGACGGTCGACGCGTGTCCGGGATCGCCTGGATCGACGCGAGCGGACGCCGGCACGAGCTGCGCGCTCGTCGCGTCGTCCTCTGCGCCGGCGCGTACGGCAGTCCGCCGATCCTGCTGCGTTCGGGCATCGGGCCGGCGGAGGAGCTCCGCGCGCTCGGGGTCGAGCCCTCGTTCGACCTGCCGGTGGGCCAGGGCGTCATGGAGCACCCCGGCGTGCGGTTCGTCGTGCCGGTGTCGGCGGCGTACGCGCGGGGCGGCTGGCCCGCGCTCGCCGTGGCGGCCCGTGGCGACGGCTGGTGGGGCATCCCGGGGAGCTTCGACGAGGAGCGCGGACTCGCGTGGCTCGGCTTCTTCCTGGCGCTGGTCGACGGGCCGGACGGCAACGTGCGCCTGGCGTCTGCCGCACCCGACGCGGCACCGCGCATCGAGCACGGGTACGCCTCGGTGATCGACTCCGGCGGCTTCGACCGCGTCAGGGAGGCCTTCCGCGCGCTGCTCGCGACCGACGCTCTGCGTGCGACTGGCGCCGCCGATCCGCAGGCGGAGGTTCCGTTCACGGCGCGCCTCCGCGAGGCGGTCGGGACGGGGACGCACCCGGCCGGCGGCTGCGCGATCGGGAAGGTCGTCGACGCGAGGCTGCAGGTCCTCGGGCTCGACGGCCTCAGCGTCGCGGACGCGAGCGTGTTTCCGCGGCACGTGTCGAACAACCCGAATCTGACGTGCCACATGGTCGGCGAAGCGGCCGCGGCGATCCTGCGAGGGCAGTGATCCCATGCGTGCCGGAACCTAACACGTCTACCGAATGGTCGTTAGAACGCGCCGACGAGTGCCGGTAACTCGGTCGCGAGCAGCCGCAGGTGTTCGTACGCCCGCTCTCCGAAGCGGCTTCCGAGCGTGGCCGGGAAATACACCCAGTCGATCGTCCGCCCCGTGGCGATCGAGCGCACGGCGGCCGCCGCCTCCTCGGGCGTGTAGACGCCGAAACCGATCGTCACGCGCGTCGCGGCTGCGTCAACGGGTGCCGCGAACGGTCCGATGCGGCGGTAATCGGCGGCGGCGAGCGGCGCCGGCGGCTCTCCAACTCCCTCGGCGGTATGCCGGTCATAGGCGTGCCAGTGATCCTCGATGTGAGGGCCGAGCTCGGCCCAGGCGGCGTCGGGCTCGGACGACAACATCGCGTACACCGGCCCGCCGAGACGCGGCGAGGCGCCCGTCCCTCCGTCCTCGAGCCCGCGCAGATAGTCGTCCCACGGCCGCTCGGGGAGGTAGAGCATCCCCATCCCGAGGCGTCCGGCGAGGTACGCCCCGCGTGGCCCTCGCAGGCCGGCCCAGAGCGGAATCGAGTCCTGCACCGGCTGCGGCGTCACCGTCCCGTCCGCCCACAGGGTGCGGATCGCGCTGATCCGCTCTTCGTAGAGCGCCAGCCGGCGCGTCACGTCGACGCCGTAGACCGCGAACTCGGGAACGCGATAGCCGGTGCCGAAACCGAGCTCCAACCGTCCACCGCTCAGGCAGTCGACGACCGCCGCCTGCTCGGCAAGCTCCACCGGGTGGTGTAGCGGGGCGATCGAGATCGACGTCGCCAGGCGGGCCTGCGACGTCCTGGCGGCGGCCGCGGCCAGGAAGGCCAGCGGCTGCGGCATGTAGCCGTCGTCCCAGAAGTGATGCTCTCCGACGGCGACGTCGAGACCGAGCCGATCGGCTTCCTCGATGAACTCGAGGGCGGCCGCGTACACGTCGGGCCATGCCCGGCCGGTCGAGGGCGGGTTCCGCAGGTCGAGGACGATCCCGACGCGCATCGGGCAACCATAGGCGGTTGCGTGCGGACGCTCGGGGCAAATAGGGTCGCACCCCATGACCGACCGGGACGCGATCGTCGAGTGCATGGCCCGCTACGGTCGGGCGTGCGACACGAAGGACTTTGCGCTGCTCGAAGCGTGCTTCACTGACGACGCGGTGATCGTGTACTCGCCCACCTTCGGCGAGGAGATCCGCGGCCGCCCCGCCCTCGCCGACTATCTGGCCGGTGCCCTGACGCCGCTCGACGGAACGCAGCACCTGTTCGGGAACTTCGAGGTGGCGGTCGAGCCGGAGGCCGGATCGGGCCGGTTTCGCTGCTACGTCCAGGCCCAGCACGTCCGCAACGGGCTCCCGGACGGATCCCTCCTCACCGTCGGCGGTCGGTACGAGAACGAGGTGGTACGCGGCGGCGACGGCACGTGGAGGATGACGCGGCTCGAGTTCGAGCCGATCTGGATCGGCGGCAACCCGGCGGTGCTCGGACATCTCATGCACGAAGCCGAGCTGCCGAGCTCACAGTGAGCAGCAGCACCGGAGAGGTCGTCGAAGCACCGGCCGTCCGCGCGGCGCTCGAGCACGCCGTCGTCCTCGGCGAGCGGCGCGTGCAGGTCGCGGCCTACGTCGGCGACCGACTCCTGGTCGATGCCTGGATCGGGGAGGGCGACGGCGAGACCCTCTATCCCGTCTTCTCGGTGTCGAAGGCGGTGACGGCGCTCGCCGTCCACATCCAGGCCGAGCGCGGCCTCGTCGACCTCGACTCCGCGATCGCGCGCTACTGGCCCGAGTACGCGCAGCAGGGGAAACGGTCGATCACGGTCCGGCACGTCCTGTCGCATCGCGCGGGCGTTCCGCACATGCCGCGGGACGTGACGCCGGAGCGACTCGGCGACTGGGAGTGGATGACGGACCGGCTGGCCGCGCTCGAGCCTCGCTTCCCGCCCGGCGCCGTGAACGCCTATCACTCGCTGTCGTTCGGCTGGCTGCTCGGCGAGGTGGTGCGAAGGACGGACCCGCAGGGGAGATCGTTCGCCCGGTTCGTTCGCGACGAGGTGTGCGAGCCGGTCGGCGCGGACTCGTTCTGGTTCGGCGTCCCGGCCGACGCCGCCCCGCGGGTCGCGGAGCTCTTCTTCCCGGAACCGCCGCCGACCACGGCGCCGGACGCGCTCGTCTCGGAGGCTGTTCCGCCTTCGGTCGCGCTCGCGCCCCCCGTCTTCAATCGCCGCGACGTCCAGTCGGCGGTGGTCCCGGCTGTGGGCGGAGTCGCGAACGCTTGCTCGCTCGCACGGATCTTCGGCGTGCTCGCGAACGGCGGCTCGTTCGCGGGAGCGCGGCTCATGTCCGCCGCGCGGGTCGATGGCCTGTTCGAGCGGCGGCCCGACTCCGAGGCCGACGACCTCACGTACGGCCGGCCGCTACCCGTCGGCACCAGCGGCCTCTGGCTCACCGCTCCCGGCGTCGCGGAGAGGGGTCGCGTGCTCGCCCATCCGGGCGCAGGCGGCACGGTCGCGTGGGCCGAGCCCGACCTGAACCTCGCCGTTGCGATCTGCCACGACCGGATGTTCGGCGTGGTGGCGGAGCACCCGTTCGCGGCGATCGCGGTCGCCGTCCGTGACCTTGCCGAATCCGAGAGAGGGAAACCGACATGACCACGTCGATCGACGTCCAGGGCCACTACATGCCGTACGCCCACTGGCGGGCGCTGTCCGACCACGCGGCCCGGAACCCCGACTTCGAGCGGTTCGTCGGCGTCGTGGTCGCGGCGGACGAGTCCTCGAAGGTCCGCAACGTCGACGACCGGCGCATCGCCGACATGGACGAGGCACAGCTGGACGTCCAGGTCATCTCGGTCCTGCCGCCGGGGGTCGGCTTCGGGTCGACGGAGGAGGCCGCGGCGCTGGCGCGGGACGCGAACGAGGGCCTCGTCGAGGCCGCAGGGCGGTATCCCGGTCGCTTCCTCGTCATCGCGGCCGTCCCCCTGCCGCACGTCGACGAGGCGCTGGCGGAGATCGAGCGCCTCGGGTCGGAGCCGCTCGTCCGCGGCATCCAGCTCTTCGCCGAGGGCACGGCCTGGACGCTCGACGAGGCGCGATTCGAGCCGCTGTACCGCAAGCTCGCCGAGCTCGGCCTCCCCGCGGTCCTCCATCCGTCGCTCGAGCCGCTCCCACTGGCCTACAACTCGTGGGGGCTCGGCTCGAGCATCGGGACGATGGTCAGCACGACCCTCGCCGGGCTCAGGCTCGTGTTCTCCGGGATGCTCGACCGCGTCCCGGACCTCGAGCTCGTGATCCCTCACCTCGGGGGCACGATCCCGTACCTGACGCGGCGCGTGATGGATTTGAACGGCCGCGGCGACGCCGAGCACGACCTGATCCACTACCTGCGGACGAGGATCTACTACGACTCGTGCTCGTACCAGGCCGAGGCTCTCCGGTGTGCCGTGGACACGGTCGGCGGCGACCGCATCATGCTCGCCTCCGACTACCCGTTCCGGGGCGATCTGGGCATCTGTGTGCGCGACATCGCGGACTCCGAGCTGCCGCTCGAGACGCGCGAGGCGATCCTCGGAGGCACCGCGAAGCGGTGGTTCGACGCCGAGTTGTCAAAATGACCCATTGTTGTCAAACAACCGTTTGTGAGATAACCTCCCCGGACCCGCGATCCGGAGGCGATTTTTGGCGTCGACCGAGCATGCTCTGACGCTTCTCGAGGAGACGCCGTTCCCATCGGCGGAGACGACGCAATGCCCGTACCCGTTCTACGAGGCGCTCCAGGAGAACGCTCCGGTTCACCGCCTGCCGTCGGGCGAGTACGTCGTCTCGCGCCATGCCGACGTCTTCCACGTGACACGGCACCCGGAGCTCTTCTCGAGCAGCCACACGGTCGCGGAGGACGGCTGGATGCGCGCCTCCCGGCTCGAAGACCTCGAGCGTGAGGACTACCCGTGGGCGATCGTCTCGAGCGACCCGCCGAAGCACACGGAAAAGCGCAAGCTCGCCTTCGAGATGTTCAAGCCGGGCCGGCTGCGTCAGCGCGAGCCGATGGTCCGTGAGTTCACGGACGAGCTGATCGACCGGTTCATCGACCGCGGCTCGTGCGAGTTCGTCAGCGAGTTCGCCGACCAGCTGCCCGCGCAGGTCATCCTGACGCTGTTCGGGCTGCCGCTCGAGCACCTGCCGCGAGCGCTGGCCTGGGGGCGCTACGAGGGCTTCGGGACGCGCTTCGCCTCGCACGAGGCGCAGGCCGGCGCCCGCGAGGGGATCCTCGACCTCGGCGCGTTCCTGCGCGATCACATCGTCGAGCGGCTCGAGACCCCCATGGACGACGACCTCTCCGTCTTCGTCCAGAGGCACAAGGAGCACTACGGGGACGTCCAGATGCCGAGCCTGATCGCCGACGTCAGCAACCTCTTCATCGGCGGCATCATCACGACGACGCACCTGCTCTCCTCGATGATGATGCTCTTCATCCGCCATCCGGAGCAGCAGGAGATCGCGCGTCAAGGCCCGTTGCAGCTGAAGCGCGCGATCGAGGAGGTACTGCGGTTCGAGTCTCCGGTGCAGATGGGACCGCGGCTCGTGGTGGAGGACACGGAGATCGACGGCGTCCCGATCCCGAAGGGCTCGATCGTCCTGCTCGTCTGGGGCGCGGCGAACCGCGACAAGTGCGTCTTCGAGGACGCCGACACGTTCGACGTGGAGCGCCCGAACGTCAAGGATCACATGGCGTTCGGGAACGGCCCCCACTTCTGCATGGGCGCGCCGCTCGGCCGGATGGAGGTCATGGTCGCCTTCGAGCAGATCTTCGCGCGGATGACGAACCTGCGGTTCGCGGAGGGGAAGAACGACTTCTCGAACCACCATGCCGTGATCTTTCGCGGTCCGCAGAAGCTCTTCATCGAGTTCGACCGCGCAGCCTGACGGCCGCGCGCACGCTCACTCGGGCCCGGTGTACTCGAGGATGTGCACGCCCCAGTTCTTGTCTGTGACGTAGATGTAGCCGCGGCGGTCGACCAGCACGTCCTCGCTCTGGGTGACGAGCGTCTCCGGGAGCAGGCCCCGCCGCTCCGGCGGATCGGGCGGCACGTAGTACGCGATCTCCCGCGGCCGGTAGGCGTCCGAGATGTCGTACACCCGCAGCCCGGCGTTGAAGTACGCGAGGTAAAGACGGTCGTCGCGCGACTCGAGATCGCGATGGCCCTGCCAGTGGTGGAGGTTGTGCGGGCCGAAGCGGCCGCCTTTCTCGTGGAAGCTCGACAGGGGCGACTCCGCCGGCGGCTCGGGAACGGGCAGCCACGAGATGACCCGTGGCTTCGTCTCGTCGGCCAGGTCGACGACGACGGCGAAGTTCAGCGGCTCCTGCTTCGACCCGTCCTCCAGGATCGACTCCGTCGTGACGACGGCGAGGTTCCGGCTCGGCAGGGGCAGCACGGTGTGGACGCCGATCATGCTCCCCCACGCGGGGCCGAAGTCGAGCCGGCTGACGAGACGGGGCAACGCGAGGTCCGAGATGTCCAGGATGACCATGCCGGCGTTCATGTACGCGAGATAGGCGCGGTCGTCGACCACGTACGGCGGCCCGTGCAGCGACCAGAACGGCGCGGGCGGCGCGGCACCGCCGGCAAGCCACTGCTCGGGGAGCCACCAGCGCCCGACCTCGACCGGGTTAGTCCGATCCTCGATGTCGACGATCCGGTAGATGTGGCGGTGAAAGCCGGGCGCGGCAGCGGCCAGGTGCACGTAGCGGCCGCCGTCGTAGTAGTTGCGGTGCGTTCCGCTCGGGTGTCCCGTGCGCCAGTGCGCGAGCCGCGCCGGTTCCCGCGGGTCGGAGACGTCCCAGACGTAGATGCCCTCTTCCGACGGCTTCGAGCGGTCCAGCCCCCACACTTCGTGCTCGATCCGCTCGAGCCCCGTGATCATCGTTCCGTCGGCCACCTGGACCTGGAAGTGCCAGGTGTTCTCGGGCGCCTCCAGCCAGCGCACGAGCTCCGGCCGCTCCGGATCCGTCACGTCGAGGATCGTGATGCCCGAGTGCCAGAGTGGGCCGAGGAAGAGGTACCAGCGGTCGCCCGCGACCTGCAGGCCCATCTTGATGCTGGGCCTACCGTCGAGGTCGTGGTACCCGACGAGCCGGAGGTTCGACGCTTCCGCCCGGCCGACCGTCTCGGGATGCGGCAGGGCGGTCACACGACGGGTGCAGTTGCGTCCTGCAGCGTCGCGAGTGTCGGCGTCACCTCACAGGCCTGCGCCCAGGTCATCACCTCGAGTGCCTTCACGAACTTCCCGCCGCCGTCGAGCATCGAGCAGAGGACGCCGAGCTCGATGATCTCCTCGTCGCTGAAGTGCCGGCGAAGCTCGTCGAAGACCTCGTCCGAATCGACCTCGTCGCGCTTGTACAGGTCCGCGTACCGGAGCGCGACCTTCTCTCGCTCCTCGAGATCCGTGGCCTTGTCGAGGTCGACCATCTGGACGACGATCTCCTCGGTCAGCCCTTCCGACTGCGCTCGCTTCGACCGCAGGCTCGAGCAATAGCCGCATTCCTCCGCGACCGACATCCGGATGCGCACGAGTTCCTTGAGCCGCACGGACAGCAGCCCCTCGGTGAACGCGGTCTGACAGAACTCGATCCACTTCGCGCCGATCTCGCTTCGCGCGTAGACGCGGATCACGCGCTCGTCCGGCGTCCCGTTCCGCTGTCCGGACTCGAGCAGCCGACTGACCAGCGGGTCGTTTGGGACGTCGGTGAACGGCTGGATGCGTGGCATGGTGCCTCCTGTCTCGTCAGCCGGCCGGTGCCCCGGCGAGCCATTCTGCGGGCGCCGAGGCGACCCACGTCTGCTGGGGCGGCTTGACGAGGTCCGCTTCGAACCGGTCGACCCGCAGCCGCGCGAGACGCATGAAGGAGATCTTCCAGACGCCGTCGTCTCGCCGGTACTCCTCCTCGTAGTGCCCGTAGCCGATCCGGTGCGGGAGGCCGAAGTGCGCGGGATGGTCGCTGGGGAACTCGAGCCAGTCGAACATCGCCCACACCCCGCGCGCCGTGTCGTCCGTCACGTGCTCGATCACGGGCGTGTGCCCCTGGTGAATGCTGACGACGCCGGTCAGGAACTCGCGCACTCCCGCCACGAACTCGTCTGGCGTGGCATCGGGCGCCTGCAGCGTCCCCGCAAAGCGCGCGTCGTCGCAGAAGAGCAGCCGCCACTCGTCCCAGCGCTTCGTGTCGATGAGCATGAAGTAGCGGCCCTTCAGCTGCTTGATCTCCTCGATGTCCGCCAGCCGCCGATAGCCGTCGCTCGCCGTCACGCTGTCCCTCCTACACCGGAACGGGGGCGCTGCCGGCCTCCGCCTCCGCCTCCGCTTCCGGCTCCGGCTCGCCGAGATAGGCGGCGATCACGGCCGGATCGGCCCGGATCTCCTTCGGCGTCCCCGTCGCGATCTGCTTGCCGAAATCGAGGACGACGATCCGGTCGCAGACACCCATGACGAAGTTCATGTCGTGCTCGATCACCAGGATTCCCATCCCCCAATCCTTTGCAAGCCGGCGGACCCCGACCACGAGCTCGTTGGTCTCACGTGTGCTGAGCCCCGCGGCGGGCTCGTCGAGCAGCAACAGCGAAGGCTCGACCGCCAGCGTCCGCGCGATCGCGGCCAGCCGGCGGCGGCCATACGAGAGTTCGCTGACGAGCTGCTGGAGCTCGGACTCGAGCTCGAACTCGGCGATCGCGGCCACGGCCGCGGGCGCGAACTCCGAGTGGGTCGGATGGACGATGTCCATGAAGTAGCCCGCGACGCTGTGTTGGTCGGAGGCGACGCGAATGTTCTCGTGGAGCGAGCTCTCTTCGAAGAGCTCGAGCGACTGGAACGAACGCCCGACGCCCGCCAGCACCCGCTTGTGCGTCGGCCAGCGGCCGAGCGGGACGCCGTCGAGGAGCACCTCGCCGCGCGAGGGACGGACGAAACCGGTGATCGCGTCGATCGCGGTCGTCTTGCCGGCGCCGTTCGGGCCGATCAGACCGACGACCTCGCCGGGCGACACCGTCAAGCTCAGCCCGTCGAGCGCCACCACGCCGCCGAAGCGGACGCTGAGGTCTCGAACCTCCAGCGTCTTCGGCGTCGCCTTCTGCCGCTCGATCTTCGGCAGCGGCTCGACGACTACCTCCTTCGCCTTGATGCCCGTGAGACGGCGCAGCAACCCCCCGAGCTTGTGGATCAGGTGAATCTGGGCGTGCACCGCCCCATCCGGGTGGAGCAGGAGCAAGACGATCAGCGACACGCCGCCGATCAGCGTCAGCCAGTACGACCCGGTCGCGGCGTTGTCCCAGAATTGCTCGATCAGCCAGCCGCCGAAGCCGGAGCTTGGCATCGTGCCCCCGATGAGCGGCCCGAGGACAAAGCCGATGCCGCCGAAGACCGCAAAGGCGACCGCGAGAATCGAGTCGAACGGCTCGAACTCGTAGAACGCGACGAAGGAGTCCTGGAACGCGAGGACGATTCCGCCCAGGGCCGCCAGAGACGCGCCGATCACGAAGGCGAAGAGCTTCGTCTTCAGGACGTCGATGCCGAGCGCCGCCGCCGCGCGTTCGTTCGTGCGAACGGCGATCAGGGCGCTCCCTGCCTTGCCGCGCCGGAGATTCGCGACCGCGATCGCGGCGACCGTGAAGATGAGGAGCGCCATGACTGCGTACCGGTCGGTGTGGAGCACCGGGTCGAGGCTGAAGCCGAAGAAGGAGGGCGGGCTGACCTCGATGCCGTTGAAGCCGACGAACTGCTCGCGGGTCAGGATCATGTCGTAGACGACCGCGCCAAGACCCAGCGTGAGGACTGCGAGGCTCACCCCTCGCGTGCGGAGCGCGGGCAACGCGAACAGGGCGCCGATCGGCACCGCGATCAGGACCGCGGCCACGACCGCGAGCTCGAAGGGGACGCCCCACTGGTAGCTGAGCTGGGCGGCGACGAGGGTCGCGAGCCCGGCCATCGCCATCTGCTCGAAGGACAGCTGGCTCGTGAAGCCGAGCAGCACGACCACCGAGAGCATGATCGTCGCCCAGGAGAACGTGCCGGTGAGCGCTCCGAGCAGGCGGAGCTTGAACTCGAACAGCATCAGGTACGAGAGGATCGCAACGGAGGGGACGATCCACCGCCACCGGATCACACCGTCGCCCACCGCCGGCAGCCGAACCGAGACACCTCCGCGCACGGGAATCCCCTTTCCCCGCACCATCAGCACGAGGACGATGACGCCGAAGGGGAGGCTCCACTGGATCCCGTGGAACGTCACGTTCGCGACCAGCTCGCTCTGAGCGATCCCGATTGCGAAGGCGGCCAGGAAGCAGATCCAGTACGAGGTGAGCCCACCGAGCAGCCCCGCCGCAAGCGCCCAGATGATCAGGAGCGGAAGCTCGCCGACGCCGAGCGTGGTGATCGGAGCGAGGAGGAGCCCGGCGAGGCCCGCGATCCCGGATCCGATCATCCAGGAGGCGGTCGCCATCGCGTCGGCCGACCAGCCGAGCGAGGCGAGCGCACGCGGGTTGTGCGCTCCACCGCGGATCGCCATCCCGACGCGCGTGAAGCGAGAGTGAGCCCACAGCACCGTCGTCAGCCCCAGGCAGATGAGCAGGAGCCACACGCGGTCCTCGGGAATCACGATGTCCTTCACGCGGTGGATCGTCTGCGGGAGGTCGGAGGGCACGAAGAGGGCGTCCGGTCCCCAATGGAGCGCGCAGATACCCTGCAGCGAGAGCAGGATTCCGAGTGTCGCGGCCACCTTCGCGAGCGGGGACGCGTTGCGCAGCTGCCGCATGATGGCGAGATAGATGAAGCCGCCGAGGAGCGCACTCACGAGGATCGTGACCACCGCAGCCGGGAAGAACGACCAGCCGCGCAGGTGGTGCAGGTCGCGGAACACGTACGCGCCGAACATCGCCTGCGCCGCCTGGGCGAGGTTGAGGATCCCCGACCCGGCGTAGATCGTGACCAGGCCCTGGACGATCAGGCAGTACATCGCGCCCGTCCCGAGCCCGAGGACAGCGAACTGCACGAGGTTGTGGGTGTTCATCGCGCTCTCACCTCAGGCGTGGGTTTTGCCTGACACGAGCTGGAAGTGTGGGTCGGGCGTGGAATCCTACGACGCCCGACCCACATGAGTCGCCTCCCTACGCTACGGGAGCCTGTAGCCGAGGATCTCCCAGGTGTTGAACTGGCGGGTCGAGACCCACCTTCCGTTCACCCACCGGTGCGCAAACCCGTCGCCGTTCCGATGCCTCGGCACGGCGGCGGGACCAACTGAGCCAGGCGCCCACTTGAATTGCCCGTAGATGTCGATCGGGTTCGTCTTCTTCGTGGCACGGGCGGCAGCGGTGAGCGTCGACTTGTTGACGGTGCCCTTGATCTTCGCGGAGAGCTTGCCGAGCGCGTCGACGGCCACCCAGCCCATCATGCTGGCGGCAGAGTAGTTGACCTCGTCGCCGCCGAGCCCGGCCGCGGCGACGTCACGCCGGAACGCGGTGATCAGTTTGTTGTTCGGGTTGGCGACCGTCGCGTCTGGAGTGCTGCCACCCCCGATCAGCTGCATCGAGGACCCGCCGTTGTTCGGGAACTGCCCGATGACCTGAGTGGTCACCGTGCCCGTGTTGGTCACGAACGCCCTCGGCCGCCAGCCGAGCTGCTGCATCGCCGCCTGGAGCGCGATGTGCTGCGGTACCGACAATGACGCGACGACCGTGTCGGGGTTCATCGCGATCAGCCGCTGCACGATCGGAAGGTAGTCGGGCACCGGCAGCACCTGCGAGAGGATGCCGCCGACGTACTGACGCCCGTACTTCCGCGCGATCGTGCGGGTTTGATTGACGGTCAGTGCGGAGCCGGAGTTCTGCAGGCCGAGGGCCGCCCAGCGCTTGAGATCCTTGTTCTGGGCTGCCAGCGCCATGCCGGCGATGAAATCGTTCTGCGACGTCTCGAGGACCGGGAACGCCAGCTTCGGCGTGTAGTCGCCCGTGAGCGTCGCCACGTTTCCGATCGAGGGAATTCCCGCTGTCCCGGTGATCTTGTACGAGCCGGCTGCGAAGCTCGAGCGCCAGATGACGTTCTCGTAGCCCTCGTCGACCGCCTTGCGGGCGCAGGCGGCGTCACCGGTGGTCGAGTTCTGCGTGGAGCAGCCCGTGAGGACGATCTGGCGCCCCTTCAGACCGCCGGCCCTGTTGATGCGGCTGGCTGCGGCCTTGGCGCCCTCGAGAATCTCCGGGTTGGCGTTCGACGCGACGCCGCCGAACCCGCTGATGATCATCATCTTGAACTCAGGCGCCCCCCCGTCGCTGCGAGCCCCCGCACTGCCGCCCGCCGCAAGGGCGACGACCAGTGCCGTGACCGACAGGACGGCGAGCCGAATCGAGAAGTTCGACGTTCTCATTGTGTACCTACCTCCTGATGCCTGGTGAACGTTTGCCGGTCATCGCTGACTACCTGACGGCGACGGGGTCGCCCGTGACGTCGAAACCACTCACGGTCGACGAGGTGCACGGGAGTGGAGCGAACTTCGGCTCCACGCAGGTTTGCAGGACGCGCGCGGCCCCGACAGCGCGAGGGGCGAGCCTCGTCGCGGTCGTCTTGATCGTCGCGCGGTAGCTACCGCCCGCAGAGGACTTGACACTGCCGACGACCCGCTTGCCGGCGAGCAACTGGACGGTCACGCCGGCCATGCCCCGGCCCCCCTGGGCGACCTTCCCCGAGACGACGACCTTGCCGCGCGCCAGCAACCGCGCTCTCGCCGTCGTGCCGGTGGCCTTCCTCGCAGCGAGGGTGACGTCCCACGGGAGCCGGTCCTGAGCCTCGGCCTCGGCACCTCCCGCCGGGTTCTGCGCCGTGCCGGAGAACGGAATCGCCTGGACGTGCCAGACACTCCAGCCAGGCGACGCGCTGATCGACTCGACCAGGTTGAGCGCGAGCTTCGTGACCCTGAGCGTCTGCGGGAAGCAGATGTTGAGCTGGGCCAGGAACACGTCGCCGAACGGCTGATCCTGGTTGATGCTGGAGAAGAAGATCGGGATCTGAAGCGGCTGCGTTCCGGCCGTCTCGATCACCCAGTAGTTCGACGTGTTGGCGGGCCCGGGCTGGGGAGAGCCGACACATGCCGTCCACGCCGCGGCGAGCGTCGTCGACGTGCCGCCGATGGTCACGGACTCGGCGCCGGTCCGGGCGGTGATCGCGCCCGAGAGCGCACCGCCGGCGGTCGTCAAGGTCGCCGTGCCGACCGGGTCGCCGGACGTCTGCGCAGCCGGAACGAAGACCGTCGCCGGGGCGAATACGGTGACGCGCGCAAGGACATCGTCGGCCGCGCCCTGCTCGTAGGTGATCGTGGTCGTGCTCGTCGCCTCTCGTGTCGCGACTGTCAACTTCGGCGTGAGCGCCGCAAACGCCTGTGCAGTCAGGGCGAGGGCGCATGCCGCAGTCGCGACAAGCAAACCCGCACGGACCGTATACCTCTTCGTCATGGAGATCCTTTCTCGACTCTGATGCCGTAGCTACCGCGAGCCGACGGTGTCGACCCAATGGGAGACCGACCGTGGGGTTGCCGGGGAGAGTAAGGCAAAACAACCGTTTGGTCAATAAGCCTCACGCGGACCTCCGCTCCCTCGTTTCCCCCGGGTCTGTGCAGCCTCTCCTGTGACGTTGAAATGGATCGTTTGTTGGTTGCAAGACGGAATCGAAAGCGATCCTCCGCCGGCGGGAACCGGTTACAGTCCCGCGGATGACCGCGCCGAAGACCGTGACTCAGCCGTTCTTCCAGGTCGGACTGCTCGTGCAGGACCTCGAGGGCGCGCGGACGGAGCTCGCCGAGGCCCTCGGCGTGAGCTGGAGCGACATCGTCGAGCGGCGGATCGCCGAATGGACGATTCGGGTCTGCTTCGCCACCGAGGGCCCGCCCTACCTCGAGCTGATCGAAGGACCACCCGGCAGCCCGTGGGACGCGACGGCGGGATCGCGAATCGACCACATCGGCTATTGGGCCGACGACCTCGAGGCTGGGAAGCGCCGGTTGGACGAGGCGGGCCTCGCCCTCGAGGTGGACGGCTCGTCCTACGGCGGCGTCTTTACGTATCACCGCGGCAGAACGAGCGGCCTCCGCGTCGAGCTGATCGACGCCTCCGGCCGCACTGCCTTCTACGAGCGCTGGGGGCTCGAGCCGCCCGAGGACATCGAGCCGCGCGCCATCGTCGTCTCGACGAACGCCTCGCGCCGCTCGAAGCGCCAGTGACCGTCGGGGCAGCGGACGAGCGAATCCACATAGCGGCCGAAGCTGCGCAGGACCGGGCCGCCTTCCGACTCGTCCAGGCGCGCGAAGCCACTCTCGACCGCGGCGCGGTCCCCGTCGAGACGCACGCGTGGCTGGAACAGGAGGTGCTTGTGGAACATCTCCGGTGCGTGCGTATGGGCGCGGAAGGCGCCGACGATCTCGTCTCGGCCCTCGAAGCCGCGCTCGCCGAAGCCCGGTAGGTCTCTCTCCGCAGTCGGTGCCCACCGGAGGACCGCGTCCTCGACCCAGCAGTCCCGGAACTCGTCTTCGAGCCCATAGTCGATCGCGTGACCGTAGGCGTACAGCGTCCGCAGGATCGACCGCTCGTCCTCGAGGACCTGCAGACGCGCGGCGAGCGGCGAGTGGGTCAGCTCGGCGTCGACGCTTCCGCCGCCCCGGCACCCTCGAGGCTGCCCGAGAGGTACGCCTCCTCGAGCTGCCCCTCCACCTCGCTTCCGGTTCCGGCGAGCACGATCCTCCCGCCCCGCATGACGATGATCCTGTCCGCCACCCGCAGCGCCTGCTTGACGTGCTGCTCCACGAGGAGCACGCCGACGCCGCGCTCGTCCGCCGCGCGCCGAACAGCCGTCAGCAGCCTGTTCACGACGAGGGGCGCGAGCCCGAGGGAGAGCTCGTCCGCGAGCAGGAGCACCGGGTTGCGAGCGAGAGCACGGGCGAGCGTCAGCATCTGCTGCTCACCGCCGGAGAGCAGCCCGCCGCGGCGCTTCAGCAAGGGCTTGAGCTCGGGGAAGAGGTCGAGCGCGGCGTCGTCGTCCCCCCGGCCGACCTTCAGATTCTCGGCGGCCGTCAGCTGCGGGAAGATCGACCGCTCCTCCGTGACGAAGCCGAGCCCGTTTCGCGCCCGCCGATGCAACGGCGCGGTCGTCTTGCGTCCGCGGAGCCACACCTCTCCCGACAGGGGCGCCAGCTCTCCGGCCAGGGTCAGGAGCGTCGTCGTCTTGCCGGCCCCGTTCGGCCCCAGGAGGGCGACCACCTCGCCCGCGCGCACCTCGAGATCGATGTCCTGCACGACCGGGTGGCGGTGGTAGCCGGCAGAGAGCTTGCGGGCGACGAGCAGCGACTCGCGCTCCACCGTGCCGTTGTCCGTGTCGATCGACGCCATACTGCTGACTCGTTCTACCTGCCGGTTGGTTGGGGACCCGAGGCCGTTCAGACTACAACGACACCCGTCCACCTGTCGAACGCCCCACGCGCCGGAATAGGGCTGGCGGCCACGGCGGCGGGGCTCGCCTCGGCTGTCGTCACCCTGAATCTCCTGATCGTGAACGTCGGCTTCACCGCGATGAGCCGCGACCTCGACGCACCGCTCTCGACGATCCAGTGGGTCGCCACGGGTTACGTCTTGGGGCTCATGGCGACGGTCGCGCTCGCCGAATGGCTCGGTTCCCGGGTCGGGCTCAGGCGACTGCTGCTCGTCGCGCTCGGCGTCTTCCTGGTCGCGTCACTCCTCTGCGGCTTTGCCCCGTCTGTCGGGAGCCTGATCGGCTTCCGCGTCGTCGCCGGGATCGCCGGCGGCGTGATCCCGCCCGTCGCGCACGCCGTCGTCGTCCGTGCGGCAGACGGGGTTCGTGTGGGAGCGGCGATGAGCGTTCTCAACGGCCACGTCCTCGCGGCACCGATCTTCGGGCCCGCGCTCGGCGGTTTCCTCGTCGTCGTGCTGGACTGGCGCTGGCTCTTCTTCGTGAGCGTGCCGATCGCCGCTGCGGCGATGCTGCTCGCCTGGCGGACGCTGCCCGCCGACGATCGCGAGCCCGGGCGAGACATCGATCTCACCGGGCTCGTCCTGCTCACCGGCGGGCTCGTGCTCCTCGTCTATGGGCTCGCCCAGTTCAGCCACGAAGGCAGCTGGAGGAGCGCGACGATCGCGAGCGCGGTCGGCATCACGCTCGTGGTCGCCTTCGTGCCACATGCGCGCCGGCTCGGAAGAAGGGCCGTCCTCGACATCTCGACGCTCTCGCACCGCGAGCTCGGCGTTCCCGCGCTCGTCGTCGCTCTGACGGCGGCGACCCTCTTCGGCAGCGCGGCGATCTTACCGCTCTACTTCGAGGCCGCGCGGGGCGAAACGGCCGTCGCCGCGGGAGTGATCCTGGCCGCCCAGGGCCTGGGCTCCGCCGTCGGGATGTTCGTCGGCGGCCGGATCGCCGACCGCCACGGACCGTGGGCCGTCGCGTGGATCGGCGCCTTGGTCGCGCTTCTCGCCACGCTTCCGTGGACTCGCCTCGACCCCTCCACTTCCTACATGCTGCTGATCGGCGCCCTGGTCGTCCGTGGGGCCGGCATCAGCGCGCTCCTGATCGCCAACTACACCGCGGCCTACACCTCGGCGAAGCGGGAGGACATCGCCGGCGCGACGGCAATTCTGAGCACGGTTCAACGAGTCTTCGCCGCGGCCGGAGTCGCCCTGTTCGTCGGGCTGGTCGAGGTGCAGGCGCCGGGAGTGACCCGGCTGGAAGGCCCGGAGGGGGCGGCGGCCGTGCGCGTCGCGGACGCGTTCTCCTACACCTTCACCTTCGTTGCCGTCCTCGCGGCCCTCACCCTTCTGCCGGCGCTCGCGCTGCCGCGTCGGTGGAAGCAATCGACCAAACGGTCGGCGGAGAACATCCTATGATCACCCGCGATCCCCCAGTGTGAGAGCGAACGCCAGAGAGAGGAGCGACCGTGTCCTGGACCCCACCGCTGCCCGACCGTGACGCCGTGCGCGAGGACGAGCGCGAGGCCTACGACCGCGTGGTCGGCCAGCAGACCGCGTACGGGTACGTCGACTTCGTCAAGCGGTTCCGCCACCCAGACGTGTTGAAGGCGTTCCCCGGGGACCGCGTCCAGCCCTACTTCGCGGCGATGCTGAACAGCCCGCTCATCTCCGCCGGCATGAGCGATCTCGGCGTCGTGTATCGCACGCGCGGCGAGTTCCCAGACGGCATGACGCATGCGGATCGCGAGTGGGTTGACATGGTCCTTTGCGACGAGCTCGGGAACAACTGGGTCCTCTACGTCCATGCCCCCGATGCGGCCGCGGTCGGCGTCCGCCCAGAGGCGATCCTCGCCCTGATCGACGGGCGAACCGACGACCTCACGCCGGAGGAACGGGAGAAGGAGCTGTTCATCCGCGCCGTGATCAACGGCACGATGTCCGGGGATCAGTACAGGAGCATGGAGAAGCTGCTGGGCGTGCGCGCGACCGTCGAGGTGACCTGTTTCACGGGCCACCTGGTCAAGACGATCCGCCTCATGCAGGCCTTCGGGATCCCGGACGTCACGCGCGAAGAGCTGCGGGAGTGGGTGCAGGCGCTCGTCGACGGCGAGGTCGACCTTCCGGACCACCACGCCCGGGTGCCTGCCGCCTCGACCGGTTCAGAGAGCTAGAGCTCGCGGAGCGCCGGCCGTTCGCCGGCGGTCCACCCTCGCGCTACTCGTCGTACGGCGTCGAGGGCACCTTGATCTGGTTCTGCGGCCAGTGCGCCGCCCACGCGAGCCCCTCGCCGAGCAGGCCGTGGCTGACGCTGTCGAGCATCAGGCGCTTCACCTGCTGCATGAGGATCGGCCGGAAGAGGCGCACGGTCATCGGCGGTGCCTCGAGGATCTTCCGCGCGAGCTCGTAGGCACGCGGCACCACCTGGTCGCGCGGCAGCACCTCGTTGACGAGCCCGAGGTCGAGGCACTCCTGTGCCGAGAGCTCCTGCCCCGTCAGCATGAAGTAGCGCGCCCTGTTGAAGCCCATCAGCAGGGGGAAGATCGTCTGCACGCCGTCGCCCGGCACGAGGCCGAACTCGAAGTGCACCGCGTCGGCGATGATCGTGTGCTCCGCCGCGAGGACGATGTCGCAGAGGAGCGGGATCTCGGCGTGGATCGAGCAGGGGCCGTTCAGGGCCGCGATCATCGGCTGCTCAATCTCCAGCAGATCCATCTCGAGCCGCTTCCCGTGCCCGTGGGCGTCGATCCACTCGACCGCGCGGTTCGCGGCGTCCTCCATCCTGGACCGGTCGATCGCGCCGGCGTGGAGGTACTCGCGGCGCAGGAACGCATCCCCCGAGCCCGTCAGGATGATGATCTTGTTCTCGGGGTCGCCGCCGACGTCACGCCACACATACGAGACCTCGTGGTGGTTGTCGAACGACCACTCGAACTCGCCCCCCTCACCATTGTGCAGCTGCATCAGGAGGATGCCCTCCTCCGAGCGCTCCATCTTGATGTGCGGGAACTTGTCCTTGTAGTCCTCGAATGGAGTGGGCTTCATTCAGCTCGTCCTTCCGTCGAGAGGGGATCCTTCTACCATCCGTTTGGCAGAATCTACAACGACCGCCTCGACGCTGGAGGGATTCCTCGATGAGCCTGACCCCGGACGACCGTGCGGCGCTCCACGACCTCTATGCGCGTTACGCCTTCACGTTCGACAGCGGCGACGCGGACGCCTGGGCGCAGCTCTTCACGGACGACGGGAGGTTCGCTCCACCCGTAGTCGACGAGGTGGTCGGAACCGAAGCGCTCCGGGAGTTCGTCGCGACGCGCTCGTCCACGACCCCGGGGATGCGCCATCTGATCTCGAACGTGCTCGTGGAGGAGACGGACGAGGGTGCGCGTGGGAGCGCCTACTTCGTGTGCCTGCGCCTTTCCGAGGACGGCCGGGTCCGGCTGCGGAACACCGGACGCTACGACGACGAGTTCGCCCGCCGGGACGGACAGTGGAAGATCGCCCGCCGCACGGTGGTCGCGGAGCTTCCCCTCGAGCTCGTCGACGCCCCGTTCGCGTTCGGCGCGGTTGGCTAGCTGTCGTGCCGGATCAGGCCGCCGGGCGCCAGGGAGCGGATGTCGCGGGCGTGACGATCGGTGTACTCCGGCTCGCCTGTGACGGCGTCGACACGCCCCGGCTCGTAGACAACGACCCGGTGTGCGATCCGCCACTCGCCGTCACGTCGCTCGAACCGGTCGCAGTAGCGGACGAAGCCGAAGTAGTCGGTCGCCGAGCTCGCTTCGCCCGCGGGACGGCGGTGACGCGCGATGCAGGCCGTCTCGGCGAATGCCACGTCGCCCTCGACCTCGATCTCCTGGTTCCCGATGAAGTGCGTGGTCGACTCGTCGAGCGGCAGCTTCTCCCGGAGGAGCTCGATGAACCCTTCCACGTCGCCGATGTAGAGGCCGTGGTCGTCGACGGCGCCCGGGTGGTAGCAGGTGCGCAGCAGATCCCAGTCCATGCGATCGATCGCGCGTGCGTACCGGACGAGAACACGCCGGATCGCCGCCTCGTCGACGAGCTGCTGCAGCTCGGGGGTCAGGTCCGCCATTGAGCCCAGCTGTCGGGGGTCGGACAGTTGAAGTCCATGTCGACCTCGCGCATCAGCGAGATGTGACACGCGGGGCCCTCGCCGGTCGCGCCGTGCATGTGCACCACACCGGCGGGAAGCAACACGAACTCACCCTCCTCCACCCGCTCGTCCTCGCCGCCCGCGACCGCGACGACGCCCGCGCCGCTGACGTAGAGCAGGATCTGGTCGAAGCGGTGCGTGTGCGGCCGGGAGCGGACTCCTGGCTCGAGATACACCGCGTTGACGTGGACGTCGTCCGTGCCGAGCGCCTCGCTGACGCGGCGGACATCCGGCGGCGTGCCGACCCACCGCTGCTGCGACAGCTGCGTCGGGACACGCTCCTCGACCGCCTCGGGCGCGACGATCCGGAGCTCCTGCCGCCGCGCTTCCATCGGCCGATCCTAGAAGGTACGGGCGCATGAGCGCGACCGGGATCGACACCTACGCCGGGATCGTGCAGGATGCCGCGGCGCGGTTCCCCGACCGGGACGCGCTCGTCTTCCCGGACGCGAGGCTGACCTACGCGCAGCTGCTGGCGAACGCCGAATGGCGAGCTCGGGAGCTCCAGGCGCTCGGCGTCCGCCGCGGCGGGCGCGTCGGAATCCTGATGCCGAACGCGCCGGAGATCGTCGAGCTCCTGGTCGGTGCCGCGTTGCTCGGCGCCACCGTGGTCCCGATCAACACCCGCTTCAAGGCGCGGGAGCTCCGGCACGTCGTCACCGATGCCGAGCTCTCCGCGCTCGTGACGACGGACGTGATCGACGAGCACGTCAACTTCAAGACGCTCCTCTGCGAGGCACTTCCCGGCCTAGAGGACGCGACGGACCCCCTGAGCCTCGAGCTCCCGGACGCGCCGTTCCTCCGCGCGGTCGCGCTCCTCGGGCCACGCTCCGCCCCCGGCTTCGTGGACGGCGAGACGCTGCGCGGCGCGGCCGAGGCGCATGCCGTACCCACCGAGCCGGCGGACCCGGCCGACACCGCCCTCCTGCTCTACACGTCCGGCACGACGGCGCATCCGAAGGGGTGCATGCTCTCCCACCGCGCGATCGCCCTGGACGCACACGGGATCGCCGAACGCTTCGCGATCCCGGCGGAGGATCGCTGGTGGGATCCCCTGCCGATGTTCCACGCCGGCGCGCTGATGCTGATGACCGGCGTCTTCGTCGCCGGCGCCACGTTCATCAGCATGCCGCGCTTCGACCCCCACGCCGCGTTCGATCTGATCGAGTACGAGCGCGCGACGGTCCTCTATCCGCTCTTCCCGACGATCACGCTGACCCTCATGCACCACCCGCAGTTCCGCGAGCGCGACCTCTCACACGCCCGCGTCGTCGTCAACGTCGCGCCGGAAGACGTCCAGCGGCAGGTTCAGGAGGCGTTCGAGCCGGCCGTGCTGATGAGCGCGTACGGGATCACGGAGCTCTGCGGGACCCTCGTCTTCACGGAGCTCGACGACCCGCTCGAGGCGCGCGTCCGCACATGCGGCCGGCCGCTGCCCGGGTTCGAGCTCCGCGTCGTCGATCCGAACACCGGCGCCGAGCTTCCACCCGGTGAGCGCGGCGAGCTCCTCGGCCGCGGGCCGAGCATGTTCGACGGGTACTACGGAAACCCCGAGCAGACCCGCGGCGTCGTCGACGATGAGGGGTTCTTCCACACCGGCGATCTGTGCTCGATCGACGAGGACGAGCGAATCTGGTTCCACGGGCGGCTGAAGGACATGCTCAAGGTCGGGGGCGAGAACGTCGCCGCGATCGAGATCGAGTCGTTCCTCGCCACTCACCCGGCGATCAAGCTCGCCCAGGTCGTCGGCCTCCCCGATCCACGACTGCTCGAGATCCCGGCCGCGTTCGTCGAGCTCGTCCCCGGGGAGTCGCTGACGGAGGAGGACGTGGTCGCGTACTGCAGGGGCGCGATCGCGGGTTTCAAGGTCCCGCGGCACGTCCGCTTCGTGGACGAGTGGCCGATGTCGGCGACCAAGGTGCAGAAGTTCCGCCTGCGCGACCAGCTAGCAACGGAGCTCGGCCTACAATGACCGCCCCCGCCGGCGGCGACCGCGGGCTCTTCACCCTCGCCGGCAAGACCGCCCTCGTCACGGGGGGCGCCCGCGGCGTGGGACGCATCTGCGCCGAGGCGCTGCTCGACCACGGAGCTGCCGTGCTGATCACGACGCGGAGGCAGGACGCGGCGGAGGAAGCGCGCCGACTGCTCTCCGAACGAGGCTCGTGCGAGGCGATCGTGGCTGACCTCTCGACCGAGGCCGGGATCGCAGCGCTCGCGCAGGAGCTCGACGCGCGCCTCGACGCACTGCACATTCTCGTCAACAACGCGGGCGTCACCTGGGGCGCGCCGTTCGCGGAGTATCCGGCAGCCGCGTGGACGAAGGTTCTGAACCTCGACGTCGCCGCCGGCTTTCAGCTCGTCCAGGCGACCGTGCAGCTCCTGGAGGCGGGGGCGCGGCGGAACGATCCCGCCCGGATCGTGAACATCGGCTCCGTCGACGGCCACGCCGTCGGGACGTTCGACAACTTCGCGTACTCCGCGGCGAAGGCCGCGACGCACCACCTCACGCGCGTGCTCGCGCAGCGGCTCGGCGGCCGGGGGATCACGGTGAACTGCATCGCTCCCGGCCCGATCCGGACGAAGATGACCGCAGAGCTCCTCGACTCCGCGGAGCCGCGCCTGCTCGCCGCGACGCCGCTCGGCCGCCTCGCGGAGGCGGACGACGTCGCGGGCGCGCTCGTCTACCTCACCGCGCAGGCTGGTGCGTACGTGACGGGTGCGGTGATCCCGGTCGACGGCGGGGCGACGATCGCGACCTGGGGCGAGAGCGCGCCGGCGGACGTCTGATCGTCACGCCGGCGCGGAGTGGAGGTCGGTCTTCTCCGTCAGCCACGTCCAGGCGTCCGTCGCGATCGCGCGGACGTCACGGTCGGCAGCTCGAATCCCCGGCACGACGACCGTGGCGAGAGCCTTGACGTCCGCCTCCGTCAGCGCCGCGTCGAGTATGAGCACGATCTCCTGCGCACGGGCCGCGCGAGCACGTTCGCGCAGGTCGAGCACGCGCTCGAGAGGACCCTCGGCGAGCCATCCGGTCACCCCGCCGTCGCCGAGTGCGAGGTCGAGCGCGAGGAGCGTCCGCCGCGGCACGAGCGCGTCCGGGTCATCGGCGGCCTCGCCGAAGCGGACCTGTCCCGCGCCGAGCGCTGCAGCGGCCTCGTCGTCGCCGACGACCAGGCGCGGGACCATCGGCTGCGCCGGCCCTGGGATGACCGGCACGACCTCGTCGCTGCCGGGAACCTCCCACGCGTTCCACGCGCGCAGCATCCGGGCGGCGCGTTCAAGCCACTCATCCCGGTTCTCGGCCGGGCGGCACGAGTGCGAGCTCGACCCGGCCGCCCGAGGCCTGATCCACGACGGCGACGTCCTCGGCCAGTCGGACGACCTGTTTCTCCGTCCGGAGCCATCAGGAAGAGCCCGAGCCTGAGATCCACGGTCGCCGCCGAGACCGCACCGGCGGCCGCCGTCACGTAGCTGTCGGCCGCGTTCGGGGCGGCGCCGCGGGGATCGCCGATCCAGAGCCCAGCGATGTTCCAGTGGTCGGCGAGTGTTGCGAGCTCGAGCAGCTCCGCCGTGGGCGCGCCCGGGCGCGCGAGCGACAACCGCAGCCCACTCACGCTGCCACCTTGCGCAGCTCGGGGACGACCTCGTCCGCGAGTAGCCGCAGGCACTTCTCCACCTCGCGCGGCTCGATCCCGTCGAACCGGACGCGGAGCACGAGCTCGTCGACCCCGGTCCTCACGATCTCCGACAGCTCCGCGAGCACCTGCTCCGGGTCGCCGAGCGTCCCGTAGCGCATCATCGACGGGATGTTTGCGTCTACGTCCTCGGAGGGCGTCTCGCCCGGAACGTGGTGCTCCTTGACCTTCGCGTCGTCGAACCGGCCGTAGAAGCGCCACATCTCCCGCATGCGGCCGCGGATCCACTCGAGCTTCCGCTCGTCACGGTCGACCCAGACGTCGCGGATGCTCGCGAGCCTCGGCTCCTGCCGCGGGTTCTCCCGCAGGTGCTGCCGCCAGACGGTCTGCCTCTCGGCGGCCTCCTGCGGACCGGCGTAGGCGAGGATGAGCGACAGACCGAACCGGCCGGCCCGCCGCAGCACCGAGGGTCCGGCGCCGCCGACGAAGATCTCCGTCTGGCCGAACCGCTCGGCGTACTCGCCGTCGACCAGCGCGGCGAGGTACTCCTCGAGGAGCCGGGGCCGGTCGGCGAGCTCGAGGCCGGAGGCGAGGTATTCGACCTCGCGCCAGCCGCCGGCGACCCCGAGGCGGAAGCGCCCGGGAGCGAACGAGTTGATCGCGGCGCTGCCTTCGGCGAGCCGTTCGGGGTCGTGCAGCGGGAGGATCAGGATCCCGGTCCCGACCTTCAGCTCGCTCGTGCCGGCCAGGAGTCGGGAGGCGGCGACGAGCAGCGACGGGCTGTAGCCGTCGTAGGCGAAGTGGTGCTCGCCCATGAAGAACGACTCGAAGCCCAGTGACTCCGCGAACTGTGCCTCGCGCAGCGTCTCCCGGTAGAGCTCGCGGTGGGTCCGGGGGCGCATGTAGGTCGACTGCATGCTCCAGGAATTGACACCGACCGTCAGCGTCACGTCGTCCAGCCCCAACCACTCAGGAGTTCGAGGTCCTGGCGATAGCCGTCGTCGGGATCGCTCCCGTCCACGAGCTCGTAGACCGTCGGCCCGGAGAAGCCGAGCTCTCCGAGGACACGCGCGCAGGCGGCGAAGTCGACGTCGCACGCGCCGACCCGCGAATGGGCCCAGCGGTCGCGCCAGGCGCCGCTCACATGCATCACGCGGAGGCGGTCGCCGAGCGCGCGCAGCCCATCCTCCGGCGACTCCGTGGCCAGCGTGTTCGCGGCGTCGTAGGTCGCGCCGAGCCAGGGGCTGCCGACCGCGTCGACGACCGCCGCGACCTCGGCGCCCGTCTGCATGAACCCGAACGGCACCGTCTCGACCGCTAGCACGACGCCAAGTCGCTCGGCGGCCGGCAAGAGCGCGTGGAGCTGCCGGACGAGCGCGTCGAGCGCGTCCTCGACCGGAGCCGGATTGAGGACGAACAGGCGACCGGGAGCGAAGACGACGAACCCGGCGCCCAGATCGTGTGCCAGCTCCAGCGAGAGCTCCAGATGGCGCCGGGAGAGCTCGGCGTACTCGAGATTCGTGCTGACGAGGTTCAGCTCCGTCGGGCTGATGCTCACGCACTCGAGCCCGAGCCGTTCGAGCCGGCGGCGGAGCTGCCGTCGCTCGTAGCTGCCCGCGCCGGGAAGGGAGAAGTGGGGCTGCGTCGGCGACACGTCGATGAGCCTGTACCCGGCGTCGGCGATGCACTCGAGCGCCTCATCGATCGTCGGGCGGTGATGGACGTAGCCGAGCGTGGTCGCGCCGATCCGCATCGGGGCCGGCGGCGCTACGAGCGGTCGACGACGATCGCGAGGGTCGGGCACGCACCCTCGGCTTCCTCGACGAGCACGATCACCTCCGGGTCGGTGACCGTCGGCTGCAGCACGACCGCGGTATCCGCGTCGTCCGGAAGGTCGAACACCTGAGGCGCGAGCCGCTTGCACATCGCGGAAGCGGCGCAGAGCTCCTCGTCGACTCGGATCCGAAGCTCGGTCATGTGAGCTCCACCGCCTCCAGCGCGACCTCCAGGGCCCCGAGGAAGCGGTCGATCTGCTCCTCGTCCACGGCCGTCGAGAGCAGGAAGGAGCCGAACGAGAAGAGGTAGTAGCCCTCGTTGTTCAGCGCCAGCGTGATGTTGTTGATCGTGCTGCGGTCGTCCCGGAGCAGCGTGGCGTAATCCGTCACCTGCTCGGGCGCCCAGTGGATTGCGAAGAGATGCCCGAACCCGGACGAGTGCAGCGGCAGGCCGTGCTTGCGGCCGAGCTCGTCGATGCCGTTGCGAGCCCGCTCGCCCAGCGCCTGGACCCGCTTGTGCTCCGCCGGCGTCAGCAGCTCGAGGCAAGCGATGCCCGCCGCCAGCGCGGCCTGGTTGCCGCCGAACGTCGAGGCCGCGACCACCGGCGCCTTCCACTCGTTCAGCTTCGGCTCGAGCAGGTTCATGATCTCGGCACGGCCGCCGACCGCACCGAGGGGAAGGCCGCCGCCGATCGACTTGCTGAGCGTCGTCAGGTCGGGCAGGACGCCGTAGTGGGCCTGGGCGCCGCCGTACGCAACCGGAAAGGTGACGACCTCGTCGTAGATAAGGACGATCTCGTGCCTCGACGTCACGTCGCGCAGGCGCTGGAGGAACTCCTTCGTCGCGGGAATCATCCCGGCGACCCCCATGATCGGCTCGACGAGCACGGCGGCGAGGTCTCCGTGCGCCGCCTCGATCGCCTCCTCGGCGCCGTCGGGGTCGTTGAAGGGCAGCACGACGACCTCGTCGACGGCGGAGCGGAGCACACCGGCCGGCACGGGATTCGGGTCGTAGCTGATCCCGTTCGCGATCAGCAGGTGATCGGCGACGCCGTGGTACCCGGCCGACATCTTCGCGATCTTCTGGCGACCCGTGTACGTGCGCGCCAGGCGCAACGCGATCTGGTTGACGTCGGTGCCCGTCACCGCGAAGCGGACCTTCTCGAACGAGGGCATCCGCTCGACGAGCAGCGACGCCATCCGGTAGCCGAGATCCCACTCCGGCGAGCCGAACTGCACCGCCTTGTCGAGCTGCGCGACGATCGCGTCGCGGATCACGTCGTTGCAGTGGCCGTGGATCAGCACCCAGTCGCCGATCCGGAAGTCGTGGTACTCGTTGCCGTCGACGTCCCAGACCCGCGACCCCTTCCCGCGCTCCAGCAGGATCGGGTACGGCAGCTGGTACCACATGCCTCCCGTGTGCCCGCTCGGGACGAGCTCCCGCATCCTCTCGAGCAGCTCGAGCGAGCGCGGCGTCCGCTCGCGGTATCTGCGCTCGGCCTCGGCGTGGAGGGCCACGCCGCCCGGAATCGCGGTCTCGGTGGTGCTCACCGTGCTACCGCCTGCGCCTGCAGCTCGGCAAGCGTTCCCTCGGCGTAGCGCCGGAGGTGCTCGAGCTTCTCGGACACGGACGTCGCCTCCTTTCCGGGATGCGGCCAGGGCATCACGATCACGTTGTCGACCCGCTCGTCGAGGACGGACAGGATCTCCTCGGCCGGGGCGCCGAGGCACGGGACGAACACCTCGAGGCTGTCGTCGTCGCGCCCCTCGGCCGCGAGCGCGGCGCTCAGCCGGTCGAGGGTCGGCGGCACGTCGGCGAGCGGCTGGGTCGGCATGATGTACCCGTCGCCGAGCCGGGCCGTGCGTCGCAGCGCCGCGTCGGACGCTCCTCCGACGGCGATCGGGATCGTCGGCGGCACGGGCTCCATCAGGAGCGGTTCGAAGGCGAAGTACGTCCCACGGTGCTCGACGGGGCCTTGCTTCCACAGCGTTCGCAGCACGGCGATCGCCTCGTTCATCCGCGCCCCCCGACGCTCGAACTCGGCCCCGACGACCTCGAATTCCTCGCGCATCCAGCCCGCTCCGACCCCGAGGGTCAGCCGTCCGTCGGTGAGGCGCGCGGCCGTCGCGGCGGCCTTCGCCAGGATCACCGGATGACGGAGCGGGAGGATGAGAATGCTGGTCATGAAGCGAAGCGACGAGGTGAGCATGCCGAGAGCGCCGATCAGGCCGAGCGCGTCCGGCCACGGCGTCTCCGGGCTGAAGGGGGGCTTCCCGTCCGGCGAGTGCGGGTACCGGCCGCCGAGCTCCTGCCGCAGGAAGAGGTGGTCCGGGAACGTGACGCCGGCGAAGCCGAGCTCCTCGGCGGCGGGCACGAGCTCGATCACCTCCCGCTCGGTCATGAAGCCGCAGGAGATGTGGACGCCGAGGCTCAAAACGACCGCGGCAGGCCGAAGCTCTCGGCGAGGAAGTTGCGTCCCATCTCGTTGTTGATCGGAGCGACTCGGTAGAGCCGCATGTCCCGCCAGTAGCGCTGCATGTCGTACTCCATCGCGTACCCGTAGCCGCCGAGGACCTGCATGCCGCGGTCGGCACCGGCGAAGCAGACCTCCGATGCGACGATCTTCGCCATCGTCGACTCGATGCCGCAGGGGCGCCCGAGCTGCTGCAGCCAGGCAGCACGATAGGTGAGGAGCCGGGCCGTCTCGAGTCCGATCGACGTGTCCGCGATCATGTGCTGGACGGCCTGGAGCTGGCCGAGCGGCTTGCCGAAGACGATCCGATCGCGCGCGTACGCGACCATGTCCTCGAGGACGCCCTCGAGCGCTCCGGCGCAGTTGGCGCCGTTCATGATCCGTTCTGAGTTGAGGGTCTCGGACAGGAGGCCCCAGCCGCGTCCGACCTCTCCGAGCACGTCCTCGTCGGCGACGAAGACGTTCTCCAGCTGCACTTCGCAGCTGCCGAGCGACCGCATCCCGAGCTTCGGGATCGGCGTCGCCGTGACCCCGTCGGCCTTGGCGTCGACGAGGAAGACCGTGATCCCGTGCGACGGCTTCACGACCTCGTCGTCGGTCCGGGCGACGAGGAAGAGACGATCGGCGGCATGGGCGAGCGTCGACCAGATCTTCGTCCCGGTGATGATCCACCCGCCGTCGACCTTCTTCCCCCTCGTCTGCATCGCGCCGAGCACGTCGGTCCCGCCGCCCGGCTCGGTGAGCGAGATCGAGAACATCAGGTCGCCCGCGGCGATGGCCGGCAGATAGCGCTGCTTCTGCTCGTCGGTCCCGTGGGCCTCGATCGTCTTCGCGTCGAAGAGCGTGATCCCGAGCAGCCAGTAGAGGCCCGCCATCGTCCGGGAGAGCTCCTCGTCGAGGATGACCTGCTCGATGATCCCGCCGCCCTGGCCGCCGTACTCCTCCGAGACGCCGACGCCGGTGAGGCCGTTCTCACCCAGCTTGCGCCAGAGATCCCACGGGAACTCGGCGCTGGCCTCGGTCTCGCGGCAGTACTCCTTCGAGAACTCCCGATCCACGAGCTCGCGCAGCGTCTGGCGAAACAGCTGCTGCTCCTCCGTGAAGTCGAAGCTGAGGCCGGAGCCGATCAGCGTCGCGCTCATCGCTCGAATCTAACAGAGATGCCGATATTCCACCAAACGTTCGGTTTATGATCGCCACACGTCGTGCCCGCCAGAGCCGCTGCGTCTCCGCATCCCGATCCCCTTCCGGGTCGGACACGTGAACGCGTACCTGCTGCCGGGCGACCCGGTCACGCTCGTCGATCCAGGACCGCGATGGCGGCAGTCGCTCACGGGGCTGGAAGCCGCCCTGGCCGAGGAGCGCCTGCACGTCGACGACGTCGAGCTCCTCGTGCTAACGCACCAGCACCAGGATCACGTCGGGCTTGCCGCCACGATCCAGCGCCGCTCGGGCTGCGTCGTCGCCGGCCACGAGTTGCTCGCCGACCTGCTCGCCGACGAGGCGGCGACGCGCGCCGGCGAAGACGCGTACGAGATCGCGCTGATGCGCCTGCACGGGATCCCGGACACGATCGTCGCAGAGGTGCCCCGCATCTCGGCCCAGGCGCGCGGCTACGGCGAGTCGGTGGAGGTCGGTCTCAGGCTTGCCGACGGCGACGTCCTCGCGGCCGGAGACCGAGAGCTGGAGGTCGCCCTGCGACCCGGCCACAGTCCCACCGACACGATCTTCCTCCTCGGCGACGGCTCGGCGCTCCTCGGCGACCACCTGCTGCTCGACTCACCGGCCGTCACGGTCGCGCATCGCCCCCCGCGCGGCTCGGCGGATCCCCGGGAGCGGCCACGGGCATTGCTCGACTACCGTGCGTCTCTCGCCGCGACCGCGAATCGAGCGGTCACCTCCGGCTTTCCCGGCCACGGCGACCGCGTCGGCGACGCGGCCGCCGCGATCGCCGACCGGCTGGCCGCCCAGGATCGTCGCGCCGAGCGTCTCCTCGGCAAGCTCGGGCGGGAGCCGCAGACGGCATGGGAGATCGCCGAATCCGTCTGGCAGGCCGACCGCGGGCCTGCCGAGGCTCACCCGCTGCCGGTTCAGTACATCGTCCTCTCCGACGTACTCTCCCACCTCGACCTGCTCGTAGAGACCGGGCGGGCGCGGGAGCAGGACGACGGCGACCGGATCGTCTTCGAAGCGACGGTTGGCTAGGGTCGCGCGGATGGGCGAGATCGAGCTCGAGGTCAACGGCACCAAGCACCGGCCCGACGTGGACCTGTCCACTCCGCTCCTCTACATCCTGCGCAACGATCTCGGCCTGACGGCCGCCAAGCTCGGCTGCGCGCTCGAGCAGTGCCGCTCGTGCGCCGTGCTCGTCGACGGCAGGGCGACCACCTCCTGCACGACGCCCGTCGGCGACGTGGCGGGACGAGCCGTCGTCACGCCCGAGGGGCTGGGCTCGCCCGAGGCGCTCCACTTCGTGCAGGCGGCGTTCGTAGCGGAGCAGGCGACGCAGTGCGGCTACTGCATCCCCGGCATGGTCGTCGGCGCAGTCGACCTGCTCGAGCGAATTCCGAGCCCCACCGATGCGCAGGTGCGAGACGCACTCACCGGTCATCTCTGCCGCTGTGGCACGCATCCGCGAATCGTGCGCGCAGTCCTTCGCGCAGCCCGGGAGCGCGGATGACGACCCTCTCGCCGAGCCTGCAGAGCAACCCCGACCTCGACACCTGGATCCGGATCGACGACGAGTCGACGATCACCATCTCGACGGGCAAGGCGGAGCTCGGCCAGGGCGTCGCCCGCGCGATGGCACGGATAGCCGCGGAGGAGCTCGACGTGAGCCTGGCCCGCATCGTCGTGCGGACCGCCGACACACAGCACGGCCCCGACGAGGGGATCACCGCCGGCAGCATGTCGTTGTCCCACAGCGGGACGGCGATCCAACAGGCGGCCGCGGAGGCCCGAGCCCACCTCCTCCGGCTCGCCGCCGAGCGACTCGAGGTCGATGCGTCGGACCTCCGAGTCGACGACGGCACGGTGCTCGCTCCGGACGGGCGGGCGGCGACCTACTGGGAGGTGCTGGGCGGGAGAAGCTTCGGCGTCGCGGTCACGGGCGACGCGCCGACGAAGGCGCCGGAGACCTACACCGTCGTGGGCGGCTCCGCGCCCTCCGACGAGATCCGCGAGCTCGTCACCGGGAGGGCTCGCTTCGTCCAGGACCTCGCCCCGCCGGGTCTCCTCCATGCACGCGTGCTCCAGCCCCCCAGCCAGTCGGCGCGGCTGACCGAGCTCGACGAGACTGGTGCGGAGTCGCTCCCCGGCATCGTCGCGGTCGTGCGCGACGGGAGCTTCGCCGGCGTCGTGGCCGAGCGCGAGGAGCAGGCCGTCGCGGGTCTCGAGGCGTTGAACCGCTCGGCGCGTTGGCTCGAGGAGCCGTCGCTGCCGCCGCGCGTCGAGCTGGCCGCATGGCTGCTGGAGCAACCCACACAGAGCTACCTCGTTGTCGACGGCATGCCCGTCGAGGGCTCCGTTCCCGAGCGGGCCGAGACGGCGGCGGCAGCGGCGACCGTCGAGGGGACGTACACCCGTCCCTACCAGATGCACGCGTCGCTCGGGCCTTCGGCCGCCCTTGCGGAGTGGCGCGACGGGACGCTCACCGTCTGGACGCACTCGCAGTCCGTGCACCTGCTCCGGCCCGCGCTCGCGGAGGCGCTCGCGCTCGAGCCCGAGCTCGTGCGGGCGGTTCACGTCCGCGGGCCGGGCTGCTACGGGCACAACGGCGCCGACGACGTCGCGTTCGAGGCCTGCCTGCTGGCACGTGCCGTCCCCGGGCGGCCGATCCTGCTCAAGTGGTCCCGGGCGGACGAGCACGCGAACGAGCCGTACGGCCCGCCCGCGGTCGTGAGAACGCGGGCAAGCATCGACGCCGGAGGGCAACTCGTCGAGTGGGACCTCGAAGCCCGGGGCACGACGCATCACTCCCGTCCGTTTCCCTACGGGCAGCACACCGGCCTCGCAGCGGCGTGGCGGCGAGCGTCGCCCATGCCCCGCCGGGCGCCCGCACCCCTCCTTCTGCCCGAGGCAGGGATCCACCGAAACGCGACCCCTGGCTACCGGATTCCGGCGAAGCGAATCGTCAAGACCTTCGTCCCGGCCACGCCCCTCCGGACCTCGTCGACACGCGCGCTGGGGGCATACGCGAACGTCTTCGCGATCGAATCGACGGTCGACGAACTCGCCCATGCGGTCGGCGCCGACCCGGTCGAGTTCAGGCTCCAGCACCTGGACGACGAGCGCGCGCGCGACGTCGTCGCTGCCGCGGCCGAGCGGTTCGGGTGGACGCAGCGGCGGCGCGAGTTCGGCCGCGGGTCCGGGATCGCGCTACGCGCGGTACAAGAACTCCGCGGCCTACGCCGCGGTGCTCGTCGAGGTCGTCGTCGACGACGCGACGGCGAAGATCGCGATGAAGCGCGCCGTGATCGCGGCGGACGCCGGACAGGTGGTCGACCCGAGCGGCCTCGCGAACCAGCTCGAGGGCGGATTCGTGCAGTCGCTCAGCTGGACGCTGCTGGAGGAGGTCGACTTCGACGACACCCGCGTCACCAGCCTCGACTGGGAGACGTATCCCATCCTGACGTTCCCGGCCGTGCCGCCGATCGAGACCGTCCTGCTCGACCGGCCGGGAGAGCCGTACCTCGGCGCGGGCGAGGCCACCACCGGCCCCACGGCCGGGGCCGTCGGGAACGCTCTCCGCGAGGCCCTCGGCGTACGGCTCTACGACGTTCCGTTCACGAGCGAGCGCATTCGCAAGGCGGTCGCGGGAGGGTAGAGCCCGGCTCAGCCGTCGGCCGAGCGGGCGGCGGACAGCTGCTGCTCGGCGGCACCGCCGCGAGCGGCGGCGTCCTTCATCGCGAGCCACGAGAACGTCAGCGCGGGAGCGAGGGTCACGCCCGGGCCGGGATAGCGCCGCCCCATGACGGAGGCCGAGGTGTTGCCGGAGGCGTATAGCCCTTCGATCGTGCTCCCGTCCTCACGGAGCACGCGACCGCGCTCGTCGGTCACGAGGCCGCCCTTCGTGCCGAGGTCGCCCGGGTAGAGCGCGACGCCGTAGAACGGAGCGACCTCGATCGCGCCGAGGCACGGGTTCGGCTTCACCCGCGGATCGCCGTAGTAGGTGTCGTAGGCGTTCTCGCCCCGGTGGAAGTCCTCGTCGACGCCCGTCTTCGCGAAGCCGTTGAAGCGCTCCACCGTCTCCACGAGTGCGTCGGCGGGCAGATCGCAGTGCTGCGCTAGGGCCTCGAGCGAGTCCGCGCGCTTGAAGTAGCCGTTGTCGAGCAGCTCCTGCGGCGTCCGACCCGGCAGGTTCGCGCCGAACGGATACCGGTTGCGATACCGCTGGTCGAAGATCAGGTACGACGGGATCGCCGGCACCTCGCGATGGCGCTCGTACATCGTCTGCCCGGCGAGCACGTAGTCGGTCGACTCGTTGAAGTACCTCTGCCCGGACTGGTCGACGACGAGCGAGCCGGGCTTCGACCGCTCGGAGACGTGGAAGATCGCAGGCCCGTCGGGCGGGATCAGGCTCGCCGGCCCCCACCACGCCTCGTCGAGGAGCGCGGTCGCAGCGCCGACCGACCGTCCGAGCAGGAGGCCGTCCCCGAGATCGCCGGCGTGGGCGGAGGTCCACGTGTTCGTGATCGGACTCGGCTGGTACTTCTTGCGAAGCTCCTCGTTGCGGGCGAAGCCGCCGGCCCCGAGGAGCACGGCGCGACGCGCCTGGACCCGGACCCGCTCTCCGTCGCGCTCTGCCACGACGCCCGTCACGCGCCCGTCCTCGACGACGAGCTCCACGACGCGCGTCTCGAGCCACACGGGGATGCCGCGCCGCAGCGTCTGGTGCAGGAGCTGCGCAACGAGGGCACCTCCGCCCCCGACGAGCTTCTGGCCGCGCAGCTTCGCGAGGTAGTGATGCGCGTAGATGCGCGCGAGCCGGAGGAAGCCCGAGACGGTGCGCTTGGCCAGCACGATCTTGGCGACGTCGAGCGTGCCGAGCGGCAGGTTGCGCGGAAATCGGCGCGGGGGAAGCTTGTCGGCCCACTCGCCGAGCGCGCGCGTGTCCCAGATCACCGACTCGACGCCCCGGCCGGGCTCGCTGCCTCCGGGAAGGTGCGGGAAGTAGTCGGGATAGCCGGCCGTGCGCCGGAACTTCATCCCGAGCGACTCGAAAAACTCGATCATGCGCGGCGCGTTCTCGACGAACGCCTCCTTGCGCTGCCGCGACGACGCGGGCGGGAGGTCGCCGATCAGGTGCTCCATGTACTCGAGCGCGCGCTCGGCGGAGTCGTGGTCGCCGTCTTCGAGCATGAACCGGTTGGCCGGGACCCACATGCCGCCGCCGGCGAGCATCGAGGAGCCGCCGACCAGGGCCGCACGCTCGAGGACGATCGGCTGGAGCCCTTCGGCGTGTCCGGCGAGCGCTGCTCCGAGACCCGCCGCGCCGCTTCCGACCGCGACGACGTCGGCGACGTGATCCCACTCAGCCATCCGCGTTGACTGTAACGGCGGGTCGTGCGGAGTGTCGAGCAAACGATTGGTCGATTAGATGCTCGCGGCCGCGATCCGGCGCCAGTCCTCGAGCGGCAGGTGCTGCTCGAGCGGCCCGATCACCTGGACGCACACGTGATCGGCCCCGGCCTCGTGGTGAGCGGCGATGCGGGCCGCGATCGCCTCGTCGTCCCCCCACGCGACGATCGCGTCCACGAGCCGGTCGCTGCCGCCGTTCGCGACGTCCGCCTCGTCGAAGCCGTGCCCGAGCAGGCTGTTGTTCACGTAGTTCGGCAGCTTCAGATAGCCGGCCATGTGCGTGCGGGCGACCTCTCGCGCGGCGCGGGCGTCCGTCTCGAGCACGACGGCCTGCTCGACCGCAAGCACCGGGACGGTCCCCAGCTGCTCCCGAGCGAAGAACGTGTGCTCGACGGGGACGAAGTACGGGTGCGCCCCGAGCGCGCGGTCCCGGGCGAGCTCGAGCATCCGCGGCGCCAGCGCGGCGAGCAGGCGCCGCGCGGCCGGAAGCGACGCCGGGGCCGCGTCGAGCTCGTCGAGGTATTGCCGCATCTTCGCGAGTGGCCGCCGGTAAAGCCCTTCCTGCTCACGATCCACCAGCGGGGCGTGGCTGACCCCGAAGCCGGCGAGAAATCGGCCGGGGTGCCGTGCCTCCACACTCTCCGCGAACCCAGCGACCCTGTCGGCGTCGTGGAGCCACACGCTGAGGACACCGGTGACGACCGTGACCTGCCGCGTCGCGTCCAGCAGGCGCTCGACTGCCGGGTAGACGTCGTCGCCGGCGACGGCGCCGCCGGGCACGAAGAAGCGCCGAGTACCCGAGCTCCTCGAGCTCCGCGGCCGCCTCCGCGATCTCGACGCCGTCCGGATGGCGCCGCAGCCCTCCGCTCCAGACGCCGACGCCGGTCAGCACAGGGGGCACGGTCCCATCGTAGTTCGATTCCCGCCGCGTCCAGTCACGCATCGGCGAGCGCGACGGAAGCCTGCTCTGCGTACTCAGCGAGATCCCATTAGGCTCTTGAGGCGGGCGGCCGAGTCTCGGCAGGAACCTCCGATCGAATGAAGGAGCGCGCAATGGGGCGAGTAGTCGAGATGGAAGATCACTCCGAAGCCCTCAGGCAGCAGAACGAGCGGCTCAAAGTCGACCCGGCGAGCACCGCTGTGGTCACAATCGACCTCCACAACGGCCATCTCGACCCGGTCAACGCGACGGTGCCGGTGGGGCCTGAGCTTGCAGAACGGGTCGTCCGCGGCGCGCACGACGTGCTCGTGTTCGCTCGCGAACACGGCATCCCGGTCGTGCATGTCACGGTCACGTTCAGAGAGGTGGAGGCTGAGAATTTCTACGAGCACCCGAAGTTCAAGAGCCTCGCGCTCGAGTACTCGACCGAAAACCCCCTGAGCGAGGCGCAACGCGCACGGGTGCTCCACAACGTCGAGGGCAGCGTTCAGGCCCAGCTCCACCCGGACATCGGCCCGGAGCCCGGCGACTTCTGGATCAACAACAAGAAGACGTGGAGCAGCTTCATCGGCACCGACCTCGACAACCTCTTGCGGCGCATCCTCAAGGTCGACACCGTCGTCCTGATGGGCGTGAACACGAACACCTGCGTGCTCAACGGCGCCTTCGATGCCGGCAACCACGGCTACCGCGTGATCGTGATCGAGGAAGGCGTCGTGAGCGCCTATGGCGATGACCTGCACACCTTCGCACTGGACGCGATCGCTCGCACGATCGGCTGGGTCTTGAGTGCGGCGGAGTTCAAGGAGAAGGTGCTGGCGGCGAGCCGGGAACCTGTCGGAGTGGCCTAGACAGGGCTTGGTCGGCGATCTGAACCGTACGTCGGCTCACGTCGGCGGGAACATTTCGCGGGATATGGTCATTCGGTGAGCAGCGTCGCCGTGATCGGGCTCGGACGAATCGGCGGCGGCGCCGTCCGCTCGCTCGTGCGCGCGGGGCACGCCGTCGCCGGCTACGACGTCTCGGCCGAGGCCGTGGGGGCCGTCTCCTCGATCGCGCGCGCGGGCACCTCGGCTCGCGACGCGGCGGAGGGGGCAGAGGTCGTCCTGATCGCCGTCTTCGACGACGCGCAGGTCAAGGAAGCGCTGACCGGCGCCGACGGGATCCTCGCCGCGAATCCGCTGCCACGCGCGGTCGTCGTCCTCAGCACGGTCAGCGCAGCGACCATCGAGTGGGCGGGCGAGCAGGCGCGTGCCGCGGGGACAGCCCTCGTGGACTGCGGCGTCACCGGCGGCGGTAACGCGATCGAGCAGGGCTCGATCGTCGCCCTGGTCGGCGGCGACGCCGAGACGATCGAGGCGGCACGTCCCGCGATCGAGGCGTTCTCGTCGCCGATGCTGCACATGGGACCGCTCGGGAGCGGCATGAAGGCGAAGCTCGCACGAAATGCGATCGTCTTCGGCTGCTGGTACGTGGTCTCGGAGGCAGCACGCCTCGCCGCCGCGTCGGGAGTCGATGTGGGCAAGCTCGTCGAAGCGTCCGAGGCGGCGGATCGCTGGTCCGGAGGCCCGATGGCGCTGCTCGCGCGGCACAAGATCCGCCCCGACGACTTCGACACGGCCGACGACGACTCCGTCGCACACCGCAGGCTGCTCGCGGCGTACGCGCACAAGGACGTCGGCGCGGCGCTCGAGCTCGCGCGAGAGCTTGGGCTCGAGCTGCCCGGAACAACCGTCGTCGCGGACCGCTTCGACGACGCTGTCGGGCTCAGAGAGCGATGAGCTTGCCGCCGTCGACGACGAGCACGTCGCCGGTGTGGTACGAGGACGCGCCGCTCATCAGGTAGATCGCGATGCCCTCGAGATCCGCGGGCGTCCCTGCCCGCGGGATCGGATTGCGGAGTCGCATCTGCTCCTCGCGCAGCGCGACGACGTCCGGGTCGCGCCCTCCGAGATCCGACTCGAACCACCCGGGCGCGATCATGTTCGCGCGGATCCCGTAGCGCCCGTACTCGACGGCGATCGAGCGCACGACCGAGGCGAGTGCCGCCTTCGCAGCGCCGTAGTGCTGGAGGCGGGGAACGCCGGAGAAGACGAGCAGGCTGCCGCAGACGATCACCGAGCCGCCGGGGTCACCCGCTTCGGCGCGCGCGACCATGTGTGCCACGACCGGCCGGAGCGTGTGGAAGACGCCGTGCAGGTTGATCGCGAGGAGCTCGTGCCACATCTCGGTGCTCATCTCGTGGAAGGACGGGGCGCGGGTCGAGATGCCGGCGTTCGCGATCACGCAGTCGATCCGGCCGTGATGGTCGAGCGCCTCGGCGACCGCGGCGCGGACCTGTTGCTCGTCCGCGACGTCGACCGTCTGGCCGAGGACGCGAACGCCGTAGGACTCGAGCTCGCGCACGGCCGCCTCGTTGCGGTCGGTCCGCCGGCCCCAGATGGCGAGGTCGCCGCCGGCCTTGGCGATCCCCGTCGCGAAGCCGAGCCCGAGCCCGCTGTTGGCTCCCGTGACGAGCGCGACCTTGCCGGTCAGGTCGAACGGCGCGAACGGCATCGAGCAACCGTACCCCGGTTCGCTACTCGCTCTGCGCCACGCGCTCGACGGCTGCGCTCGCGGCCCTCTGCATGGCCTGCGCGTTTGGCCAGCCGGCGTAGTAGGCGAGGTGGAGGACGACCTCGCCGAGCTGGGCCGCGTCCAGCTCGCCCGCCTTCAGCGCGCCGACGAACTGCGTCTCCGCGAGATCCGCGCGGCCTCGAGCGGCCGTGACCCCGATCGTCAGCAGACGCCGGTCCCGGACCGAGAGGCCCGGCCGGGCCCAGATCTCCGCGAAGAGCCGATCGACGGTTTCCTCGCTGTACGGGCCGCTCTCCGGGGGCACGTCCTGCAACCGCTCCCCGAAGCCGCGGTCGTCCCCGTAGACCTCGACCATCTTCGCCAGCCCAGCTTCACGGCGACCCGTGCGCTCGCTCATCCGGCCGACCCTACCACGGCTTCGGCGCGTCAATCGAACGGTGGTTTGGTGGGCGCAAGGAGGACTTTATAGTGGTTCGCTCCACCACCGATCGGAGGAACCGATGCCGGGAGGCCCGTTCGCGCACGTGTGTTTTCTCGTCAAGGATCTCGAGAAGGCGATCGAGGACTGGACGAGGATCCTCTCGGTGTTCGACCCCGTCCAGCTCGAGCAGCCGCTCGTGCGGCAGCACTGGGAGTCCGGTGACGACGTGATGGAGGCGGCCACCTTCGTCAACCCGAACGGCTGCGAGATCCAGCTGATCACGGCGGTCAACGACGACGGCCCGGTCGGCCGCCGGCTGGCGAAGTACGGCGAGGGGATCCACCACCTGTGCTTCACGCACCCGAACCTGCCGGAGGCGGTCAAGGAGCTCGACGCGCAGGGGATCGAGCTGACGAGCCTCGAGCTGGCGGGCGACCCGGACATGCCGTGGCAGGCATGGACGTTCGTCACGCCGACCAGCAGCCACGGCCCCTTCGTCGAGCTCGCGTACCCGTACCGGCCGGTGAACGGGAAGTGGGAGCCGGGCGAGGGCATCGCGGTCGCCGCGGCGGACGAGGCCTGACGCGATGAACGTCAACGAACTCTTCGACCTGACCGGCAAGGTCGCGATCGTGACCGGCGGCGGCACGGGGCTCGGGAAGCAAATGGCGGAGGCGCTCGGCGAGCTCGGCGCCGACCTCGTCCTCTGTGCCCGCAACGCGGAGCGGTGCGAGGCCGCCGCGGCCGATTTCGAGGCTCTCGGTGTGCGCACGCTCGGACTCGGCTGCGACGTGCGCGATCCGGCTGCGATCGAGCGCGTCGTCGCGGCGACGGTGGAAAAGCTGGGCCGCATCGACATCCTCGTGAACAACTCGGGGACGTCGTGGGGCGCGTCTCCCGAGGAGGTCCCCCTGGACGGGTGGCAAAAGGTGATCGACGTGAACCTGACGGGCGCGTTCCTCTTCGCGCAGCAGGTCGGCCGCGTGCTGATCTCGCAGAGCGAGGGCGGCTCGATCGTGAACGTCGCGTCGGTGGCGGCCTTCCGCGGCGCTCCGCAGGAGGCGATGAACGCGCTCCCCTACAACGCGAGCAAGGGCGGGCTCGTGGCGCTGACGATCGATCTCGCCGTCAAGTGGGCCCGGTACGGGATCCGCGTCAACGCGATCGCGCCCGGCTGGTTCCCGTCGGACATGTCGGAAAAGGTTCTCGAGCGCGCGGGCGACCGGCTCCTCGAGCACGTGCCGCTGCGGCGCTACGGCTCGAACCACGACCTCAAGGGCGCGGTCGCGTTCCTCGCCTCGCCTGCGTCCGACTACGTGACGGGCTCGACGGTCTTCGTCGACGGAGGGCAGAGCGCGAGTTGACGACTCAGCGCGCGGAACCACTCCGCCTCGACCGACACGATCTGCGCCGTGATGAGCGCGCGCCGTCGCCGAAGGATGCCCCGTGCTCCGCCGTGACCACGATCCGCTGCCCCGCGAGCGAGTCGGTCATCGGCCCGTCTCCCCGGCGAGCGACGGCCGCGACGCGCGGCTCGCGCCGCGGTTCGGCCGGGCCAGCAGGGCGAAGGGGACCGCCAGGGCCGCCGTCGCGGCGCACAGAAGGAAGCACGCGGCGTAGGCCGCTTCGGTGGGGACGGCGCTCGTGCCGATCGTGTGGCCCGTCAGCACGGCGGCACAGATCTGCGCTCCGAGGACGCCCCCGACGTAGTAGCTGACCATCGTGAGCCCTGAGACGAGACCGTGGTCTTCCCGGGGCACGTCGTCGGCCACGAGCTTGCCGGCGACCGAGCTGATCGGACCGCCGACGCCGCAGAAGGCCATGAGGAGGAAGATCTGCCAGCGCTCCTCGTGCCACACAGCGAGCCCGGCGAACGCGAGCGCGAGGACTGCGAGAATCGCAACGAGCAGCATCCGCCAGCTGAGGCGGGCCGCAACGACTCCGAGCGAACTCGCGAGCGCGAGCGAGACGAGCATTCCCGGCAGCATGAACAGTCCAGCTGTCGTGCTGTCGGCGCCGAAGCCGTAGCCCACCGACCCGGCGAGCTCGGGCGGCGCGCCGCGCGGGGCGGCGACGAGACGCGGCACGAGCATGAACCACGAGAAGACGCCGAAGCCGGCGAGGAACGTCGCGGAGACCGTCATCGCGACGGTCGCGCGGCGCAGAATCCGCAGGTCGATCATCGGCTCCGCGACGCTCAGCTCGACGTAGGTCCAGGCGATGACGGCCGCAATCGCCGTCGCGAACAGCCCGAGAATCGGCGGAGACGCCCAGCCCCACGCATTCCCTTGGGTGAGGGCGAGCATGAAGGAGCCGATCCCGAGCGTGAGCAGCGCCGCGCCCTTGACGTCGACCGTGCTCCCGCTCCCGATGTGCCCCGGCGGTATCGAGCGCACGGACAGGACGAGGGCGCCAATGGCGAGCAGTGCGACCGCCACGAACATCCACCGCCACGAAAACTGATCCGCGACGACCGGCGCGATCGTCACGCCGACGACGTTCCCGAAGGCGAGAGCCGCCGCGGTGGCGCTGACCGCGGCTGCGACGCGATGAGGGCGCACGTGCTGCGTCGCGAGGGCGAGGCACAGCGCGAGGAAGACGCCGGAGACGCCGGAGACGCCGCGGCAGACGATCAGGACGCCGATGTTGGGTGCGAGCGCCGCCCCCAGTGACGCCGCGCCGAAGACGCCGAGCGTCCACTGGAGCAGCGGCTTCCGGCCGAACTGGTCCGCGAGGCGCCCGACCAGCGGAATGGTGACCGCGCCGACGAAGATGAACGCCGTGATCACCCACGTTGACCACGCCGTGGTGGTCTCGAAGTCGCGCTCGAGCGCCGGTAGCGTCGGGCTGACCGTCGTCTGCTGAACCGAGAACGCGAACATGGCCAGCATCCCGACGAAGATGAGCCTCCGCTCGCGCGCCCGCGTCGTGCGCTCGAGCGCAGGCTCGAGGTCGCCCGCGCCGCCCACGGGACGGGCCGGGCCCGCGCGTTCCACTTTCACGCTCCGAGCGGGCCAGTGGTGTCGAGCGAGTCGCGCCACGTGTCGTCGAGCCCCGCCGGCAGACGGTCGAGCTGGAGCCTGGGCCGGACGGAGCGGGCGACGTCGGCCAGCGCGGCGCGACGCTGCTCCGGCGAGAGCGCCGCGTCGAGGTCGAGCACGGCGACGTCGAGACCCCACTCCTCCCGCGCCGCCAGAAGCTGCCCGACGAGTGTCGGTGCGTCGGCCTCGTCCGGTACGGACACGACCGCCGGCCGGCGCAACCGCTCCGCGGCGAGGCCGAGCTCCCCGCGGATGGCGTCCCAGTCGGCGGCGCGGTCGAGGCCGTCGCCGACGAACGAGAGACAGGCCGCCCGCGCGACGGCCGGGCCGGCCGCGCCGGCCAGCCACACCGAGGGCTCGAGCTGAGCGGGAGGCGGCGTTACGCGAACACGATCCTCTGCGTGCTCGTGCTCGGGGAAGCGCGCCGGCACGCGCCAGCGAGGCCCCTCGTGCGCGAACGGGCGCGCCGCGAACGCCTGGAAGAGCACCTCGACGGTCTCGCTCAGCAGCTCCTCGTCGTCCGAGCGGAGCGCCAGCGTCAGACGGCCTGCGGTCGCCAGGTCTGCGACCGCCGCCTCCTCCGCGAGCGCGACCGGGTGCGGTCCGGCCTCGACCTCCGCGACGATCCGGATTCCGGACGTCCTGGCCGCGACGCCGGCGGCGACGACGAGCGACGCGTGAGCCTCCTGCTCGGCGATCCAGGCGAGGTCGAAGCCGAGCTCCTCCGCAAGCGCGAGGTCGTCGGCCCAGGGCCGTCGCAGGACGAGACCGAGCCTCACGTCAGCGCCGGGATCACATCGCGCGCGATGCGCTCCATGTTGTCGCGGTAGGCGGGACGTGTGAAGTCGAGGCTGACGTGGAGCACCACCAGGTCGACCCCGATCGCGGCGAGCTCCTCGAGGCCCGCCACGATCTCCTCGGGCGGGCCGATCAGAGCCGTCTTGACGGCCCGGTCCATCTGCGCATCGAGCAGGTCGGGGACTTGGAAGCCTTGGCTGCCCTTCAGGTCCCACCACGACCCGGCGTACTCGCGGGTGTGGGCGATGAGCCCTGCGGCGAGCGAACCGGCCTCGTCGGCCGAGCCGTCGGTCACCCACGCGTTCTTGATCACCCCGATCCGGCCGAGCTCGACCCCGGCCTCGGCGGCCGCCGCGCGCGTCCGCTCGATCACCTCCCGCAGCTGTCCGACACGCATCGTCGAAGGCAGGAACAACGAGAGCCCTCGCTCGGCCGCGCGACGGAGCGAGCGCTCGGCGATCCCGCCGATCCAGATTCCGGGGCCGTCGTCGCCCCACGCCTCCGCGAGGACGTCGAGCGCACGGTCGGCGCGCTTGCCACGCTCCTTGCGGCTGACGCCGAGCCCGTCGAGCTCCGGCTCTCGGTACCCCATCCCGATGCCCAGCTCGAAGCGGCCGGGCGCGATCTCCTCGAGCGCAAGACCGGCCGCCGCCAGCCGCCCCGGATCGTGCAATGGGAGCACGAGGATGCCCGTGCCGACTCGCAGCTTCGAGGTGGCGCCGAGGGCGGAGGCCGCGGCGACGAGGAGCGACGGACACCAGCCGTCGTACCAGAAATGGTGCTCGGAGAGCCACAGCGAGTGCAGCCCGAGGTCTTCGGCGAGTCGCGCATCCTCCTGCAGCTCGCGGTACAGCAGCGGCAGGCTCGCGGGCGCCGTCGCGGTCGAGCGCATGCTCCACAAGCCCACCCCGACGTCGATCGCCGCCACGCGCGCAGCATACGCGGGAACGGAAAAACGAACGAACGTCCGGTAGACGACGACGATCGAGACCGCGTAGGATCGCCACATCGCCACGCCCCCGATCCACGAGCTGCCGACCAGTCGGACGCATCCGGTCGTCGCGGCCTGCAGGTGGGAGCCGGAGCGGCCTGCGGAGCGGATCGCAGACGACGTCCTCATGTCGCGCGGAACGTCGAACAGCTACCTCGTCACCTCGAGCTCGGGCGACGTGGTCATCAACACCGGCACGCCCTACCAGGGCGAGCGCCATCGCGAGCGCTACGAGACGCTGCTCGGACGGCCGCTCGACGTGCGCGCGATCGTCCTCACCCAGAGCCATCCCGACCACATGGGCGGCTGGTCGGCGTTCGCCGGCCCCGGCGTCGAGACGATCGCGCAGCGCTTCTATCCCGACGGACGGCTCGACCGCACGCTGCTGAAGGACTTCTTCGCCCCGCGCTCGCGACGGATCGTCGGCGGCCTCAACCCGTCGCCCGATCATCTCCGGACGTGGTTTCACGGCACGGAGGAAGCCGGGGTGACGACCTTCTTCGATCAGGAGCACACCTTCGTCGTCGGCGGGCGACGGTTCGAGCTCTTCTCCACTCCGGGCGGCGAGACGCTCGACTCGATGTCCGTCTGGCTACCGGAGGAGCGGGTCGTCTTTACCGGCAACCTGACGGGAGCCGTCTACGGTGGTTTGCCGCACCTGTACACGCCGCGGGGCGACCGGCAGCGCAGCGCTCGGTTCTTCATCCGGGACATGGAGCGGCTGCTCGCGCTGAAGCCCGCGCTGCTCGTGACGGGGCACGACGATCCGATCGCGGGCGAGGAGCGCATCCGCGCGGACCTGACGAAGCTCCACGACGCGGTGCGCTTCATCCACGACCGCACGATCGAAGGCATGAACGCCGGCCGCGATCTGTACTCGTTGATGCAGGAGATCGAGTTGCCGGAGCACCTTCGCCCGACCCCCGGACGCGGGCCGGTTTGGTGGTACGTGCGCGCGGTCTGGGAGGAGCACGCCGGGTGGTTCCGCCAGGAGGCGACCACCGAGCTCTACCCGGTGCCGCGGAGCGCCGTCTCGCCGGATCTCGTCGAACTCGCAGGCGGCGTCGCGCCGATCGCGGCCAGAGCGGCCGCGCATGCGGAGGCGGGCCGGCCGGTCGAGGCGCTCCATCTCATCGAGATCGGGCTCGAGGCCGATCCTCGGCACGCCGGCCTGCGAACGGCCCAGGTGACGGCGCTCGAGGAGCTGATCCGCCGGACCGACGGCCAGACGTACGACGAGCTCGCCTGGCTCGAGGGCGAGCTGCAGCAGGCGCGTGAGGCGCTCGGCTCCGAGCCGTGACAGGCGCGACGTACGTGATCGACGACCTGCACGCGCCCGTGCTGACGGCCGACCAGGAACGGCTGCTGCGAGAGGCGGAAGAGCATCCCGTCGAGCTGACGGAGGACGCCGTGCTCGCCGCCGCGCGCGACCGCGTCGGGGCTGGACGACTTCGGGCCGGACGACTTCAGGGAGCGCTTGCGACTGATCCTGGCCGGCGTCGACTCGAACGACAACGCGACCGCGCTCGTCCGCACGACCTTTTTCAACCGCTGCTCCGGCGCGGCCGCGACCCGTCTGCAGGCGATCGACCTGCTACGCCGCCACCCGGAGGTCCACGAGGTCGCGATCGAGCGTCCGATCGTCGTGGCCGGCCTTCCCCGCTCCGGGACGACGCACCTGCTCGGGTTGATCGGAGCGGACACGCGGCTCAGGTCGCTGCCATTCTGGGAGTCGCTGCAGCCCATCCCGCTGGCGGGCGAGCCGGCGGCCCCGGGCGGAGTCGACCCTCGGTACGTCCGGGCGGAGCAGGGCTGGGAGCGCCTGCAGCGGCTCAATCCGATGATGGCGCCCTATCACCCCATGGACCCCGACCACATCCACGAGGACCTCGAGCTGCAGGTGCCCGACTTCGCGTCCTACCTCTGGGAGTGGATGTTCCGCCTGCCGGCGTGGCGCGACCACTACCTCGCGCACGACCAGACCCCCCACTACGAGTTCGGCCGCACGATGCTCAAGATCATGAGCTGGCAGGACGCCGTCTCGCGCCGCTGGGTGCTCAAGTGCCCGCAGCATTTCGAGCAGCTCCGTCCGATCATGAATGTCTACCCCGACGCGTTCGTCGTTTTCACGCACCGCGATCCGGTCGCCTCGCTGCAGTCGATCGTGACCCAGATCGCGTACGTCATTCGCACCCGCGAGCGGGTCGTCGACCCCGACTACTACCTGCACTACTGGATCGACCGGGTCGAGCGGTTGCTACGCGCGTACGTCCGCGACGTCGAGCTCATCCCCGCGGCGCAGCGCTTCGACGTCTTCTTCGACGAGTTCGTCCGCGACGACCTGGGCACCGTCGAGCGGGTGTACGACGCTGCTGGGCTGGAGTTGACTCCCGGCGCCCGCGCCGAGATCCAGGAGTACCAGCGAGATCACGTACGCGGGAAGTACGGCGCGATCGACCACGACCTGCGGCGCGACTTCGGCATCGACCCGGACGAGCTCCGCAGCCGCTTCTCGTTCTACCTCGACCGCTTCCCCGTTTGGGTCGAAGCACGATGAGTGCGCACCCGGCGGAGTTCAGGTATCCCTCGCCGGAGGTCGTCGAGTGCCCGTTTCCGTTCTACGCGGCGCTGCGCGAGCAGGCTCCGCTGCACCGGCTCCACGACGGAACGTGGCTCGTCTCGCGCTGGGAGGACGTCGTGTCGGTCGTCCGGAATCCGGAGGTCTTCTCGAACCACATCGGCCCGCTAAACGACCAGATCCTCGGCGGCCCGCGCGTGGGCGGCGACGCGACGGGGCCCTGGCCGCTCCCGTTCACCGACGGCGAGACCCACCGCCGGCAGCGGTCCTTTTGCGGCCGGCTCGTCACGCGCGAGCGGCTCGCCTGGCTCGAGCCGCGGATCGGCGCGCTGACCGAGGAGCTGGTCGACGGCTTCGGCGGGCCGGAGGTGGAGTTCCGGTCCGCCTTCGCCGAGCCGCTGCCGCGCCGCGTAATGATGGAGACGTTCGGATTCCCTCGCGACGACGAGGACGACCTCGTACGCTGGACGGCCGGGCAGGGGCCGGTGGGCAGCAAGCTCGCCTCGCCCGAGGAGCGGGCCGCGGAACAGCAGCGGCGGCTGAACCTCGGCGAGTACTTCCGCGCCAAGATCCTGGAGCGGCGCGTGCAGCCGACCGACGACTTCCTGACGGAGATCGTCGAGGCGCAGGTCGAGCGCGACGGCGAGCTCGACGTCCCCTATCTGCTGGCGGAGATCGCGAACCTGTTCGCGGCGGGAACCGCGACGACCTCCCACATGCTCGCCAGCACGATGCTCTTGCTCGTCTCGCATCCAGCAGAGCTCGAGCGCGTGCGCGCCGACCGGTCGCTCATCCGTCCGCTGCTCGAGGAGTCGATGCGGCTCGAGTCGCCCGTTCAGTGGCTGCAGCGGATCGCGACCCGGGATACCGAGCTCCACGGTTCGACCATCCCGGAGGGGAGCCTCGTCCTCGTGCTCTGGGGCGCCGCGAACCGGGACGCCGCGAAGTTCGAGGATCCCGACCGTCTCTGGCTCGAACGCCCTTCGGTCGCCAAGTTCCAGACCGCGTTCGGATACGGGATCCACATGTGCGTGGGCGCGCCGCTCGCGCGCCTCGAGGGACAGATCGCATTCGACCGGCTGCTCGACCGCTTCCCCCGGATCGAGCTGGCCGCAGGAACCGAGATCACGCACATCCCCAACGTCAACCAGCGCGCGCCGACCCGCGTGCCGATCGCGGTGGAGGCGGGATGACCGAATCCGCCGAAGCGACCTGCCCGTTTACGTATCCGTCGCCGGAGGTCGTCGAGAACCCGTTCCCCTTCTACGCCTGGCTTCGCTCGGAGGCGCCCGTCCACCGCCTGCCCGACGGCAGCTTCATGGTCTCGCGCTGGCAGGACGTGGTCGACATCGTGCGGAACCCCGAGGTCTTCTCCAACCGGATCGGGCCGCTGAACGAGCAGATCCTCGGCGGCCCCCGCGTCGGCGGCGACGAGAACGGGCCGTGGGCGACGTCCTTCTCCGACTTCCCCGAGCTCCGCGCCCAGCGCGCGCTCTCTGCCAGCCTCGTCACGCGCGAGCGCGTGCGGGAGTACGAGCCGATCGTCCGCCGGCACGCCGACGATCTAATCGACGCCTTTGCGGCGCGCGGCCGGGCCGATTTCCGGGCGGAGTTCGCGGCGCTCCTGCCCCGCCGGGTGATGATGGACATCTTCGGCTTCCCCGCGGAGGACGAGGACGACTTCATCCGCTGGGCCGCGGGCCAGGGGCCGGTCGGCAGCAGGCTCGCGTCGCCGGAGGAGCGGCTCCGCGAGCAGCAGAACCGCCTCGACCTCGCGTCCTACTTCGAGCGAAAAGTCCGCGACCGTCTCGAAACGCCCGAGGACGACTACGTGAGCGTCTTCGTGCGGGAGCAGGTCGAGCGCGACGGCGAGCTCGACCTGCCCTACGTGCTCGCCGAGCTGACGAACCTCTTCGCAGCCGGCAACGGGACAACCGCGCACATGCTCGCGAGTGCGCTCCTGCTCCTGCTCGAGAATCCGGAGGAGCTCGAGCGCGCCCGTGCCGACCCCACCCTCCTCCGGCCGGTGATCGAGGAGGCGATCCGCCTGGAGAGCCCCGTCCAGTGGAACCAGCGCGTCGCCAAGGAAGACGTCGAGCTCCACGGAGTCCACATTCCCGCAGGCAGCATCGTGATCATCGTCTGGGCGGCCGCGAACCGGGACGAGTCCGTGTTCGACTCGCCGGACTCGTTCGACCCCTCGCGACCCGGGCTCGTGAAGAAGCACCTCGCCTTCGGCCAGGGACCGCACATGTGCATCGGCGCTCCGATCGCGCGCCTCGAAGGGCAGGTCTCGCTCGAGCGTGTCCTCGATCGGCTCGCCGGCCTCCGGCTCGCCGTGAAGCCCGACGAGGTCCGGCACATCCCGAACCTGAACCAACGCTCGCCGGAGGCGCTCTTCATCGAGTTCACTCCGGTGTGAGCACGCGCGACGACGACCTCGCCCGACGGCTCGCCGACGAGGCGGGACAGCTGCTCCTCGAGATCCGCATGGGTCTCGACGTAGGAAAGCCCGCGGACTCGATCCGAGAGGAGGGAGACCGGCGCGCGAACGAGCTGCTGCTCGAGGGCCTACGGCTCGAGTGCTCCGAGGACGCGGTGCTCTCCGAGGAGGCGCCGGACGACCCCGGCCGAGTCGGTGCCGCTCGCGTGTGGATCGTCGACCCGCTCGACGGCACGCGCGAATACGGCGAGCCGGAGCGTTCGGACTGGGCCGTCCACGTGGCTCTCGTCGAGCAGGGCGCGCTCGCGGCAGGCGCCGTCGCGCTGCCCGCGGTGGGGGTCACCTACTGCACCGACGCTCCGCCGAGCCTCGCGCACGCGACGAATCGGCGTCCGAGGATCGCGGTCTCCCGGACGAGACCGGCGTTCGAATCGGAGACCGTCGCGGCCGCGATCGACGGGGAGCTCGTTCCGATGGGCTCCGCGGGAGCCAAGGCGATGGCCGTCGTCGCCGGAGACCTGGACGTCTACGTCCACAGCGGCGGGCAGTACCTCTGGGACTCCGCGGCGCCCGTGGCTGTCGCGGCAGCAGCTGGCCTGCACACGTCGCGGCTCGACGGCACGCCGCTACGCTACGACGTCGCGTCGACCTGGCTCCCGGATCTCGTGATTTGCCGCCCCGACCTCGCTGCGGCTGTCCTCGACGCCCTGACCGGATGACGTTCCCCGCCCGTCCACCGCGGAACGCGATCTTCGAGGTCATCGTGACGGAGGAGGGACGAGAACGCGCGCGACGTCCCGTGACGGTCAAGGCCCGCGGGGCGGCCGCGGCGGCATGGGCCGCACGGTCACCGTGTTCTCACTCACCGGCGCCGAGCATCAGCGCGTCACGCTCCGCGTGACCGAACGAGACGAGACGGAGCCGTCTCCCGGTCGAGGCGACGACGCGTAGGTGGGTGCGCGCGACCGCGATCGCCGCTCCGGCGACGACGCTCAGCTCTCGGCGAGTTGCTTGCGCGCGTAGGCGATGTCGTACCAGTTCGTCAGGCGCAAGATCTTGCCGTCGCGAACGTCGATGACGTCCACGGCGTCGAACTCCACCCGCTTGCCACCCGGCGTCCTGCCCGTGAAGCGCACCTCTGCCGTCACCACGTCGCCCGCGACCAGGATCCTGGTCGGCTCGTCGCGATGCTCGCTCCAGAGGGAGAAGATGTGGGGGAAATACGCGACGATCTCCTCGCGCCCGACGCGGGGACGCGCGCCGACCGCCACGAACTCGGCGTCGTCGTGCCAGAGCTCGCGCATGCCGTCCCAGTCCTCGGTGTTCGCGCACTCGAAGTAGCGCTCGACGAGCGTCCGATGACGGTCCGCGGCGATCACGCGCCACGGTAGGCACGGGTGGCCATTCGTGTCAAATTCGTAACGACCGGTTGTTTGACATGATCCCCTCGTGGAGTTCGAGCTCGACGAAGAGATGACTATGTTCCGCGACAGCGTTCGCGCATGGGTGAACAAGGAAGCCCCCAAGGACTGGGCGCGCGAGCTAGAGCGCAAGGAGCACGAGTTTCCGTTCGAGCTCTGGGACCGGCTCACCGCGGCCGGGTTCCACGGCATCGGCATTCCCGAGGAGTACGGCGGGCAGGGCGGCGACGTCGTCACGCAGATGATCCTCGCGCGCGAGCTCGCGCGCACGCTGGGCGGCCTCGCCTGGATCTGGGGCATCACCTCGTTCGCGGGGGTCAAGAGCGTCGGCCTGTACGGCTCCGAGGAGCAGAAGCAGCGCTTCCTGCCCGAGATCGCCGAGGGCAAGCTCCGCTTCGCCGCCGGCTTCACCGAGCCGAGCGGCGGCACCGACCTGCTCGGCGCGATGAAGACGATGGCGAAGCAGGACGAGGGCGGCTGGCGCGTGAGCGGGAGCAAGATCTGGTGCTCCTCGGCGCACGTGGCCGACTACATCCTGCTGCTCGCCCGCAGCGACACGAACGTGGAGAAGCGCCACCACGGCCTGACCCTCTTCCTCATGCCGGCGAAGGCGGAGGGAGTTCAGATCACCGAGCTGCCGAAGCTCGGAATGCGGTCGATGGGCTCCTGCGAGGTCGGGATGGAGAACGTCTTCATCCCGGACGACCTCGTCCTGGGCGAGCCGGGCAAGGCCTGGTACATGCTCCTGCCGACCCTCAACAACGAGCGGATCGTGCTCGCCTCGTTCTGCTGCGGCATCCTCGACGGCGTCCTCGAGGACGCGCTCGAGTACATGGGCCAGCGGGAGGCGTTCGGCAGGACGATCGGCTCGTTCCAGATCCTGCAGCACTACGTCGCAGACATCGCGATGTGGCAGGTCCAGGCCGAGCTGATGGTGCTCAAGGCGGCGTGGCTGCAGTCCCAGGAGAAGGACTGCTACCAGGAGTCGAACATGGCGAAGGTGGTCGCGTCCGAGTACGCGGTCCGCGCGGCCGACCTCGGCATCCAGATCTTCGGCGGGATGGGCTACTCGGCCGAGACCGACATGCAGCGATACTGGCGCGACGCACGTCTGTTCCGGATCGGCCCGGTGACGAACGAGATGGCGCGCAATTCGATCGCGGAGAACCTCGGACTGCCGAGGTCGTTCTAGTGGAGGCCGCCGCCCGGTCCGTCGTCGGGACGAGGTTCCCTGGCGGGGCGTACACGATCGACCCCGAGCAGAACGCAACCGTCTGCCGCCTGCTGGGAACTCGACCCGCGGACGACGGGACCGCGCATCCGGTCTACGGCTACATCGCCACGCGGGTGGGCTGTGGCTTCGGCGTCGCCGAGATCGTGGGCGTCGCGGGCGCGACGGTCGAGGAGGGGCCGATGCTCGCCTCGCTCGACCTCGACTACCGCACTCCGCTGCGCGTCGGCGAGTCGTACGAGGTGTCGGGCGAGTTCACCTCACTCGAGCGCAAGCAGGGCCGGCGAATAGGCGTCTTCGACCTGCTCGAGTTCGAGCTGCGCCTCACGGCGCCGGGCGAAGGCGTCGCAGTAGCCTGCACGCAGTCGTGGGTGCTTCCGAGGGCGGACGTTGAGCGCGCCTGAGACCGGGGTTACGCTCGGCCCGTGGCGGTTCGACCGGATCGACCCCGACTCGCTGCGGGAGATGGCCGTCGTGCTCGACGACCCCAACCCGATCCACCTCGACGCGGGTGTCGTCGCCGAGCTCGGTCTCGGCGACCGCCAGGTCAACCAAGGACCTTCGAACGTCGGCTACGTCCTGAACCTGCTCCACGAGTCCGTCCCGGAGGGACGGGTCCGGCGGCTCCAGGTGCGCTTCACCGGGAACGTCTTCGCCGGCGACGCGGTCGTGGCCGGGGGAACGGTCGAGGCGGTCGACGCGGACAGCCTCGAGGCCGCGGTCTGGCTGGACGTCGAGGATGGGAACCGGGTGGTGGAGGGACGCGCCGTGGTGCGCGTGGAGAGGTGAGCGCCAAGGCCGTCATGCGGATCGAGGCCACGACGATCGGCGATCTCGTCGACGCGGCTGCGGACCGGAGCGACGCCGAGGCCATCGTCCTCCCCGACGCGCGTGTCACCTGGCCGGAGCTCTCGGCTCTCGGCGACCGGTTCGCGCGCTCGCTCTGCAGCCTCGGCGTCGAGCGGGGGAACAAGGTCGGGATCCTGATGCCGAACCAGCTGGAGTTCATTGGAGCTCTGATCGGGATCGCGAAGCTGGGCGCAGTGGCGGTGCCGGTGAACGGCCGCTTCCGGGTGCACGAGCTCGATTACGTCATCACTCACGCCGACGTCCGCGTGCTGCTGACGGCGGCCGGGCCCGAGGGCACGGTCGACTATCCGCGGCTCGTCGCGGAGGTCTTCCCCGAGATCGCTGACGCGGACCCTGTGGAACTCCACCTCGCGGACGCGCCCGAGCTCAGACAGGTGGTGGACCTCGGCGGCGAGCAGCCCGGATTCCTGAGCCGTTCGCAGTTCGAGGCCGCCGCGGAGGACGTCCCGCTGTCCGAGGTCCGGCTGCACCAGGAGCGTGTTCGCATCCGCGACGTCGCGATGCTGATGTACACGTCGGGCACGACCTCTCGCCCGAAGGGCTGCCTGCTGACCCACGAGGCGCTCGTCCGCAACGCGATCACGATCGCGCGGACGAACTACTTCCTCACGGAGGAGGACTGCTTCTGGAACCCGTTGCCGCTGTTCCACATCGGCGGCATCGTGCCGATCCTCTCCTGTGCCTCCGTCCCCTGTAAGTACGTGCACGCGGGCCACTTCGACCCGACCGTCTCGCTCCGGCAGCTCGCGGACGAGCGGGCGACGGTGCTGTATCCGACCTTCGAGACGATCTGGCTCGCGATCCTCGACCACCCGAAGTTCGACGACCACGACCTGAGCGCTATCCGCCTGATCCACAACGTCGGCGTGCCGGAGCGTTTGCAGCAGATGCAGGAGCGCATCCCCTGGGCCGTGCAGGTGGCCGCTTTCGGCTGCACCGAGGGATCGAGCCACGTCACCTTCCCCGCGCTCGACGACCCGCTGGAGTTGCGGATGACGATGCTCGGCCGGCCGCTGCGCGGGCTCGAGATCCTGATCGTCGATCCGGAGACCGGCGCCGAGCGGCCGACGGGCGAGGTCGGAGAGCTGCTCTTCCGCGGCTACTCGCTCTTCGAGGGCTACTACAAGGATCCCGAGCAGACCGCGATCGCCGTCGACGCCGACGGCTGGTTCCACACCGGCGATCTCGGCGCGGTGGACGAGGAGGGCCGGCTCAGGTACGCGGGCCGGCTCAAGGACATGCTGAAGGTGGGCGGCGAGAACGTCTCGGCGCTCGAGATCGAGGACTACCTCGCCCGGCACGACGCCGTGCAGATCGTCCAGGTCGTCGCCGCGCCGGACGAGAAGTACACCGAGGTTCCCGCCGCCTTTGTGCAGCTCCGCGGAGCCGCCGAGGCCAGCGAGGAAGAGCTGATCCAGTTCTGCGTCGGTGAGATCGCGAGCTTCAAGGTCCCCCGGTACGTGCGCTTCGTCTCAGCCGAGGAGTGGCCGATGTCGGGGACGAAGATCCAGAAGTTCGTCCTCCGCGAGCGCCTCGCCGAAGAGCTGTCCGGCGCCGTCCTCGAGAGCTCCTGAGTCAGCTCGGGTCGAACTCGAGACGGAGCGCCTTCAGGCCGCGGAAGTTGTAGCTGTCCCGCGGCTCGAAGTCGTTGTCCGGCCCGAGCCGCAGGTTCGGCAGCCGCGCGAACAGCCGCTCGAATGCGATCCGGCCCTCGAGCCGTGCGAGCGGCGCCCCGAGGCAAGAGTGGATGTGAGTGCCGAACGCGAGGTGCGACTTCAGGTCGGGCCGCCGGAGGTCGAACGCGTCCGCGTCCGCGAACACGGTGCCGTCGCGGTTCGCCGATGCCAGGAGCAGGATCACCACCGACCCGGCCGGAACGCGCGTCCCGCCGATCCACGCGTCGCGCAGCACGAGCCGTCCGGTCCACTGGAGCGTCGACTCGAGCCGGAGCGACTCCTCGAGCGCACGCACGAGCGACGGCACGTCCGCCAGCGCCAGTTCACGCTGATCCGGACGCTCGAGCAGGAACCGCATCGTGTTGCCGAGCATGTCGCGCGTCGTGTGCATGCCGCCGTTGATGAAGTTGACGGTCTCGGCGACGACGTTCGGCAGGTCGAGCCGGCCGCCGTCCGCCGCAAAGCGCGCTCGCACGAACTCGCTCAGCACGTCGTCGCGCGGCCGCTCGTGGCGCTCGAGCACTCCCGCGCGCACGTAGTCGACCATCGCGCGGATCCCTCCCTCGACGTTCTTGCGCCGCTCGGGCGGCAGGTAGCGGTTCCCGTGCCCGTCGTAGTCGCCCCAGCGGAGCGCCTTGGCCGCATCTTCGGGCGGGAAGCCGAGGATGCCCATGATCACGCGGGTCGGCAGGGGCACCGCGAACTCGCTGACGAACTCGACCTCGCCGCGGCCGGCGAATGCATCGATCAGCCGGTCGACGCTCTCGTAGACGATCGGCTCGTACGACGCCAGCCGCCCCGGCTTGAAGTAGTCGAAGGCGATGCGCCGCTTCCTCGTGTGCGCCGGCGGGTCGGAGGAGAAGATCGGGCCGGCGCGGTCGGGCCGGACGTCGTCGAGCCGCGCAGTCCGCGAGACGCCCTCCTCGATGACGAAGACGAGGTTCGAGAAGACTTCGGGCTGCTTCATCACCTCGACGATGTCCGCGTGCCGCGAGACGAGGTACTCGTCGCGGCCGGGCACCTTGTGCACCGGCGCCTCGTCGCGGAGCGCGGCGAAGTGCGGGTACGGGTGCGGGCAGACCTCGTCCGACGGGTAGACGGTCGCGGAGACGGCCCGGTCGAGCTCCCGCATCAAAAGCGCATGATCCAGCCGCCGTCGACGTTCAGGCACTGGCCGGTCACCCAGTCGCTGGCGGACGAGGCGAGGAAGATCAGCGCGCCGAAGAGGTCGCTCGGCCGTGCCGCCAGCTTGATCGGCGTCAGCTCGTGCATCCGCTCACGCCAGGGGTCGCCGACGGGGAACATCGAGAGGGCAGCCTCCGTCTCGATCGCTCCGGGCGCGATCGCGTTCACGTTGATCCGGTGCTCGCCGAGATCGCGCGCGAGCCCGTGCGTGAGCGACACCAGCGCGAGCTTGCTGATCCCGTAGGGCCGGCCGTTGACGAACGCGCCGCCCGAGGACTGGTTGATGATCTTCCCGCCGCCACGTTCGACCATCGAGGGCACGCAGGCGCGGCTGCAGATCAGCGGCCCGGTCAGGTTGACGGCGAGGATGCGGTTCCACCACTCGAGCGGGTACTCGAGCAGCGAAAGCTGGGGCGCCTCAGCCATCAGGGCGGCGTTGTTGACGAGGATGTCGATGCCGCCGAGCTCCGCGACGGCACGCCCCGCCATCGCCTGCGCGGACGCCTCGCTCGTCACGTCGACCTCGACCGCGACCGCGCGCAACCCCTGCTCGCGCAGGTCCGCGGCCGCCGCCTCCGCGCCCTCCGCGTTCAGGTCGGCCAGGACGACCGCCGCACCTGCCTCGCCGAGCGCGCGAGCGTATTCGCGGCCGATTCCACCGGCCGCCCCGGTGACGACGGCGACCTTGCCGGTCAGCGAGAAGTCCGTCGGGCTCATCGGCGGGTTAGGGTCTCCTAGTCGTGGCTGGCTACGAGTCGATCGTCGTCACCCGCGAGGGCGGCGTGACGGAGGTGCGCTTCCACACCGATGGTGGGCCGCTGCTCTGGAACGCCGCTGCGCACCGCGAGGGCGGCGACGCCTTCGCCGAGGTGGCGGGCGACCGGGAGACGAAGGTCGTGATCGTGACGGGCACCGGCGACGCCTTCTGCGACGACATCGACCGCGAGAGCTTCGCCGGCCGCACGGCCTGGGAGCCGATCTTCTGGGAGGGGAAGCGGCTGCTCAAGTGCCTGCTCGACATCGACGTCCCCGTGATCGGGGCGATCAACGGCCCGGCGTTCATCCACGCCGAGGTCCCGCTCCTCACGGACATCGTCGTGGCGGCCGACACGGCGGTGCTCGCCGACAAGGCGCACTTCTCGACCGGCTCCGTCCCGAGCGACGGGGTCCACTTGGTCTGGCCCTACCTCCTCGGGCCGCGCCGTGCGAAGTACTTCCTGATGACGAACCAGGAGATCACCGCGTCCGAGGCGCTGCAGCTGGGCGTCGTCAACGAGGTCGTCCCGGCCGCGCAGGTGCACGAGCGCGCCTGGGAGCTCGCGCGCGGCCTGGCCGAGAAGCCGCTGCCGTTCCTGCGCTACACGCGGGAGGCGCTCAACGTCTTCGAGCGGCAGCATCTGCTGGCCGGCCTCAGTCACGGCCTCGCGCTCGAGGGCGTCTCCTTCGCCGACGTCGCTTCGCTGAAGAGGCACGCCGACGGGAGCTCGTAGCCCGGTCATTTCTGACCCCAGGGGTTCGCTTCGAGCGTGACCGTGGGCCGCGGGCCGATGCGGTCGAACGCGCCCGGGTAGTGGGCCTCGACCGCCCGACGCATGCCTTCGCGCCAGTGCACGCTGCAGTCGCCGAGCAGCGACGTGCGTCGGGTGTTGTCCGAGACGAACGACTCCCGGGCACGGTCGTCCCGCACGAGCTCGATCGGCAGGCCGGCCTCCTCGGCGAGGTAGGTCATGAAGTCCGTGACCGTGACCGCCTCGTCGCCGGCGAGGTTGACGATCGTGGTCGAGGGCGAGGCCGCCGCGAAGAGCCGCGGGATGAACCGGCTCACGTCGTCCGTCGAGATCGCCGAGCACCAGACCTCCTCACCGCTCGGCGGCAACCAGATCGGCTCGCCCGCCAGGATCCGCCCGAAGAACTCGACCGGCAGCCCGCCCCACCCCGTCGGGCCGTAGCAGACGTTCAGTCGCGCGATCGTCGTCGACAGCCCGAGGACGGCGGCGAACGCGCGGACGGCCCCTTCCGCCGCGAGCTTGCCGACCGGATAGGTCGGCGCGTACGGCGCGTGGCCGCCGAGCATGTCGTCCTCGGCCACGGGATGGTCTGGCGTCGCGGGCTTGGCGTAGACGGCGAAGGTGGAGACGAAGAGGAACGCCTCGGCCGTCCGGCAGTGGTCCATGAGCGTCCCCGCACCCACCGCATTGGCCTGCGCCGTCGTGTTCGAGTCGGGCTGCCCGCGGTAGGGCGCCGCGTGCAGGACGTGCGTGAAGTCCCGCTCGAGACCGTCGAGGCCGCCCTCCCCCATCGTCCAGGAGAACGTCCTGATCCCCTGAGCCTCCAGCTCGTCCCTCACGCGCGGGTTCGAGTACCGCGCCACCGACCAGACCTCGTTGTCCCGCGCCAGCGCCTCGGCGGCAGGCCGGAATGCCTGACCGGTCGCGCCGGTGACCAGGATCTTCTTGTCGGACAACACCGTTAGCCCTCCTCTGCGATGTCGATGACGATTCGGCCCAGGACGCCGTTCTGCGCGATCGCCGCGAAGGCGTCGTTCAGCTGTGCAAGCGGGAACGTGGCGCCGACCACCAGCTCGACCCGGCCCTGGCGGACCAGCTCGAGCGACCGCGCGATCTCGGCTCGCGTCGCATACCGCGTCCCGGTGACCACGACCTCCTCGGCGATCAGCCGGAACGGGTCGACCTCGAGCCGCGCGGCCGGGTCGTACCCGAGGGCGACGAACGTTCCGGCACGGCCGAGGGCCTCGATGGCCGCGGCGAGCGTCTCGCTCGAGCCCACGGTGTCGACGACCGCGTCGACACGGGCGCCCGCCGCCCAGTTGCCGTCGCTCGCATGCAAGACCGTCTCCGCCAGGCCTCGCCGCTCCAGTTCCGCGGCCTTGTCGCCGTCGCGCTCGACCGCCACGGCACTACCGCCGAAGGCGCGCACCATCTGCAGCACGTGCACGCCGAGGCCGCCCCCGGCGCCGATGACGGCGACGGTCTGTCCCGCGACGAGCCGGATCCGCTTCGTGACTGCGTGATACGCAGTCGCGACGGCGTCGGCGACCACGCCCGCGTGCGCGACGTGGACCCCGTCGGGAATCGCCACGAGGTTGTGCGCGGGCAGGACGACGTACTCGGCGAACGCGCCGTCGATCGCCGTCCCGACGAACCCGCCGAAGTCGCTGCATAGCATCTCGCGTCCCGACGCGCACCACTCGCACCGGCCGCACAGGAGGTAGAAGCTCGCCGTGACCGGGGCGCGGAGCGTCCAGCCCGTCACTCCGGGGCCGAGGGCGTCGACCGTCCCCGAGAGCTCGTGGCCCAGGACGCGGGGTGTCTCGCCGCCCATTCGCCCGGTGCGCGCGTGCTCGAGCGTCAGGCCGGCGCCGACGCCGATCACGCGGACCCGCACCTCTCCGCTGCCGGGCTCCGGAATCGGCCGTCGTTCCTGCACGAACTCCGAGCCGAACTCGCGCAGCACCATCGCTTCCATCGTCGGGGCCACTCGATCGCTCAGGCCTGACCCGGCACGAACAGCGTCTGCCCGTCGGGATCGGTGACGAGGGAACCGCTCTGGGCGTCGCCGAGCTGCCAGGCGCCCACGTCGCGGTCGCCCGGATGTTGCGCCGGCGAGCCGGCCCGCTGCCACTCCATCAGCTCGAGCTGGATCTCGTCGAGCGGCAGCAGCGCGACCTGGAAGGAGGAATCGCCGGCGCCGAGCATCCGTGGGACCTGAGGGCCGGACGACTCCGAGCGGTACGTCGGCGTGATGCCGAGGACGCGGGCATACCACTCGAGCGTTTCGTCGAGGCTCGACACGTTGTAGGCGAAGTGGTGGATCGACGCCGCTTTCCCCGTCTCCAGCAGCTGGTACTGGAGGCCATCGTGGTCTCGAAAGTAGAGTGACCACAGGCCCGTGGCGATTTCCGTCGGCGGCGTGCTCGGCTCGAGCCCCTCGCTGCGAAGCCGTTCGCCGGCCTCGCGGATGTCGGGCACGCCGACGCAGACGTGGCACGCGCCGACCTCGTCCGCTGGGCGGCGCAGCGCCTCGGCGTCCTGCTCCGACTCGACGAGCAGAAGCGCCGTCCGCCCGAGAACCATGCGCGCACCATGGGCCGGCGCCGCCGCGCGCTGCGCGCCGAAGAGCCGCTCCTGCCATCCGGCCGCGCGCTGCGGATCGGTGACGACGATCCCGACTTGAGACGTCGGCCGGCCCGACATTCGAGTCGTCAGACTGCTTCGGCTGTGTGGTCCGGCACGCCGCCGGCCACGAGGGCGGCGCACTCATCGACCGTCGCGTCGAGCAGCTCGATCACGTGCCCGTCGGGATCCTCGACGTAGACGAAGTGCTTCCCCTGCCAGGGCCGGATCGGAAAGCGCGCCCTGCCGCCGGCCTCGGTGATGCGCTCCACCATCCCGGGCACGTCGTCCACCCAGACGCAGAAGTGCATGAGGCCCACCTCGGTCTGCTTGGTGGGCGGCACCGGGCGACCGGGGACGAGCTGGAAGATCTCGAGGGCCCAGGTGTCGAACTGAATCACCCTGTTCAGGCCCCGCGCGCCTGACGGCCCCTGGAAGATGCTCTGGACGAAATCCGGCTCGAGCTCGAGCTCGATCACGACCCGGCCACCGAAGACCCGCTCGTAGAAGCGCGTCGAGCGGTCGAGGTCCTCGACGCGAAGCGCGACATGGTGATACGCGTTGGCGATCACGGTGGCACCCTACGAGTCAAACAACCGCTTGGTCAAGTTGAGCTCATGAACGGCTCGCGGCGGCCGACGACGTTCGTCCGGACGCGGTACACGCAGGACGAGCACGCGAGGAAGAGCCAGCTCCAGTCGGGGCCGCCCCAGTGGATGTTCCCGGTCCGCTCGGGCGTCGGGAGCACGCCGAGGTGCACACCTCCCGCGTCGACGATCCACACGCCGCCAGGCCCCGTCACCCAGACGTTACCGCGCTCGTCGCACTTCATCCCGTCGACGTGCCCGGTCTCGTCGCGCAGGCCGTCCGCGAACGTGCGGCCGTTTGAGAGCGACCCCTCTCCGCCGACGTCGTACACTTCGATCCGGCCGGGTGTCGAGTCGTTCACGTAGAGCAGGCTCTCGTCGGGGGAGAAGCAGAGCCCGTTCGGGAAGTCCAGGTGGTCGAGCAGCAGCTCCGGCGCACCGCCGACCGGGACGCGGAAGACGCCCTGGAAGCCGAACTCCTGGACGAGTGAGCGCCCGAGCCGGTTCGGCCACCAGGAGTCCGTGAAGTAGACGCTTCCGTCCGAATGGACGATCACGTCGTTCGGACTGTTCAGCCGCGCGCCGCGGAAGCGCTCGGCGACGACCTCGCGTCCCTCCCCGTCCCCGCGCGCGTCCATCCGCGCGACGCAGCGCGTCTCGCCCTCGCAGACGAGCAGGCGCCCGCCCCCGTCGAGCGTCATCCCGTTCCCGAGCCCCGTCTCCGCCGCCACCTCGCGGAGGCCGCGGGCCTCGTCCCAGCGAAGCCTGCGCGAGGCGGGAGTGTCGGAGAACAACAGATAGCCGCCGTCCGGAACCCAGACCGGCCCTTCGGCGAACACGAGGCCGGAGGCGAGGAGCTCGAGCTCGGTGCAGGCGTCCAGCAGGCCGAGGACGCGCCGGTCACGGACCTCGAGGGGCACGCTCAGCGTTCCAACTCGTCCATCACCGCCGCCGGGTAACGCGCGCCGGCGGCGGCACCGGCCGGGATGCGCTGCGCCAGTGCGGTCAGCTCGTCCGGCGTGAGCTCGAGCTCGAGGGCGGCGACGTTCGCCTCCAGGTGGCCGACCCGCTTCGTCCCGGGGATCGGGACGATGTCGTCGCCCTGGGCCATCACCCAGGCGAGCGCGACCTGCGCAGGCGTGACCCCGCGCGCCGCCGCCAGACGCTCGATGTGAGCGACGAGCGCGAGGTTGTGGGCGAGATTCTCCGGTTGGAACCTCGGCATCACCTGCCGCCGGGCGTCCGTCGGCTGCAGGTCGTCCGGCGAGCGGTAGGTTCCCGTCAGGAAGCCGCGACCGAGCGGCGCGTATGCGACCAGCCCGATCCCGAGATCGCGGAGCCCCGGGAGCATCTGCGCCTCGAGGTCGCGCGTCCAAAGCGAGTACTCCATCTGCACGGCCGTGAGCGGCTGGACCGCGTGGGCACGTCGGATCGTCTCCGCGGCTGCCTCCGACAGCCCGAGATACCGCACCTTGCCCTGGTCGACGAGCCCGGCCATCGCACCGACCGTCTCCTCGATCGGGACGGACCGGTCGACACGATGCTGGTAGTAGAGATCGATCGTGTCGATGCCGAGCCGGCGGAGCGACGCCTCGCACGACTCACGCACGTACGCCGCATCGCCCCGGATGCCAAGCCGGGATCCGTCCTCACCCCGCACGACGCCGAACTTCGTTGCGACCACGACGTCGTCGCGGCGTCCGGCGATAGCACGGCCGATCAGCGCCTCGTTCACGAACGGGCCGTAGACGTCGGACGTGTCGAGAAGCGTGACGCCGAGCTCGAGCGCCCGGTGAATCGTCGCGATCGCCTCTCGCTCGTCGACCTGCCCGTAGAACTCGGACATCCCCATGCAGCCGAGGCCGATTGCGCTGACACGGAGCCCTTGGGTACCGAGAGGTCTCGTCTGAATGATGGGAATCTCTACCCGATATCGAGGCCGCAGGTGACGCGACGAGCGCCGTCGAGGACAGATTCGATCAACACCGGATCAACACCAGGTCAACAAGCCTTCGTCAAGCCGCCCGAGACCATCCGATCCCACTTCACAGCAAGCGCCTCCATCGCGCAGATCTGTCCGGGTTGAGACCGGACTGAATCCGCTCCGCTGAGTGGCGCACAGACCGGCGCGCCAGCCTAAGAATCCCTGCAAATATGCGCTTTCGTAGCGGTCTCGAAAACCGTTATCCGTCGTTAGCGGATCGAGGGTTCAAATCCCTCCCCCTCCGCTCCACTATGCGAAAGACGCCGGAAATCGGCCGCTTTCGCGCTCAGCTAGTAGGGCCATCGCGAACCGCGCACGAACCGCCTCAATCCGCTGGAAACCGCCTGAGCCTGGCCCGCACTGGCCCGCAACTGGCCCGCACCTCCCAATCGAATAAGGTCGGTCTTCCCCAAGCATGGAGGACCGGACGATGAGCATCCTTGCCCGCTTCACGCCCGCGAACGTGACGACGCAGCAGTACGACGAATCCATTCGCAGACTTGAGGCTTTGGGCGAATGGCCACCGGACGGCCTTGAGTACCACGTCGCGTTCGGTCCGGAAAGCAACCTCAGGGTCAGCGAAATCTGGGACTCACGTGAGCAGTTCGGAGAGTTCGGCAAGCGCCTTATGCCGCTGCTGTCCGAGATCGGAATCGATCCCGGCGAGCCGGAGGTAGTCGAAATCCACAACATCATCAAGCGCTAAGCTCGCGCGCAGGATTTGGACGAGCAGCACTTCGCTGAGATCGACGTCGCCATGCTTTACATCGAAGAGGCACGCGCGCGTACCGAGCAGGCTGCTGCGGCTCTGCGCTCGAATGTGCCGACGCGCACTTGACGGAGGAGGACTGCATGGCGTTCGAGGAGTTGAAGGAGCGGCATGCTGCGATGTGGGGCGCGGGACCGTTCGAGCAGATCGCGGTCAACCTCGTCGAGATGCACGAGACGCTGATAGCGGCTGTGGAAGCCAAACAGGGCGATGCCTGGCTCGATGTTGGATGTGGAACCGGTGAGCTTGCTTTTCGCGCGGCGGCGACCGGCGCGGCAGTCACCGGGTGTGACCTCGCGCCCGTCCTTGTTGAGACCGCTCGACGCCAGGCGGCGGAGCGAGGGCTTGGGATTCCGTTCGAGGTCGCCGATTGCGAGAACTTGCCCTACGCGGACGCAAGCTTCGAGATCCTGACCTCGTCGGTCGGAGCAATCTTCGCTCCCGACCACGCACGGGTCGCTGCCGAGCTTGCCCGCGTGTGCAAGCCGGGCGGCCGCCTCGCGCTGTCGGCGTGGACAACCGACGGCCGCATCGGCGACTTCTTCCGGGTTATTGCGTCGTACTCGCCTCCGCCCGTGGCGAGCGCGGGCGTCCCGACCCAGTGGGGTGACCCCGACTACTGCGAGTCCCTTCTCGGAGGCGATTTCGACCTCAGTTTCGAACATTGCAACACGCCGTGGACCGGTGAGTCCGGCGCCGCGCTGTGGGACGAGTTCAGCGAGGCGTTCGGCCCGATCGTCACGCTCGTGCGCATGCTCGAACCGGACCGCGCCGCCGGACTGCGGTCAGACCTGATCGCCTTCTTCGACGAAGGCGCGGCCGACGAAGGCATCGAGCTTGACCGCCCTTACATCCTCGTGAAGGGCAAGAGGCGGGAGCTGTAGACAGTCCGCGAAGCGGTGCGAATCCGAAATCGTCGTTCAACCGTCCGAGGATGGCTCGCACCCTGGCCCGCAGAGGGCGCAAATGGCTTGCGTAAGCGGAAAAGTCCGGCGTCTCGAAAACCGTTATCCGTCGGTAGGCGGATCGGGGGTTCAAATCCCTCCCCCTCCGCTCTCTCCCAGCCCGGCGCGGCGCGCGTCGGGCAGCGAGGCTCGCGGCTGCGAGCAGCATGACCGGGATCGCGGCCGGCGCCCACCGCGCCGGCGTCGTCCCGCCTCCGCCGAGCGAGTGCCCGACCGCGGGCACGGCGAGCAGGCCGAGCGCGTACAGGGCGGCCGGAAGACGACCGGTCATGTCCGGCTCGCCTGACGCGGCCACAGCCCGTAGCTGAACGAGATCAGGAAGTCGATGGCGAGCACGAGCGTCCACAGCGCGGCGACGTTGAGCAGCGCGGCAGTGCGGTCGAGGTCGCCCACGACCAGCACGCCGAGCCCGAGGAGCGCCGAGCCGGTGGCCCAGGCGAGGAGATGGCGAAGCCACTCACGCCGCTGACGCGCGGCGTGCGCGCGCCCCGTGCGCGGGACGGGCTCGGGCGTCGGCCCGCCCGCGAAGCGGTGCGCGAAACGGGCGTCGGCCCAGCTGACGAGCCGATGGCCCCACGCGACCGTGACGCCGATGTAGACGGCGGCGAGCGCGTGCGGCAACGCGGCCTCGCCGCCTTGGCGCAGGTCGATCGTGGCAGCGACGAGCAGGGCGAGATCGACGAGCGGTGTCGCCACCAGCAGCGCCATGCCCAGCCGCGGGCGCCTGAGCGCATACCTGGTGACGAGGCCCGCGAGAAGCACCAGCCAGAAGGCGATCTCGGCGGCGCCGATGAGGACGATCAGCATGAGGTTGCCGTCAGCGCGCGCGACCTGCGCGATTGGGCGCCCACGTGCCCGCCTGCTCCCGGCGACGGCCATTCGGCGCGGTTTGAACCTCTGAGCTCACGAGCGATGCCTCCATCTCGTCTAGTACGACTGTGCTAGAGATGGTGGCAGAGCCGGTTCTGCCAGCTCGTGCGGCTAACCAGCGTCCGTGCGTACGGTTAGTACGAACGTACTAAAGTGGACGCTTGCCAAGGATCGACGGCCAATCCCGGCGCCGTGAGCTCGGCGAAGCGCTCTGGCGAGTCGTCCTGCGCGACGGGATCGAAGCTGCGTCGGTCCGGAAGGTCGCCGCCGAGGCCGGCGTCTCGGCGGGCTCGCTCCGACACGTCTTCCCGAGCCAGTCCGAGCTGCTCACCTTCGCGATGCAGCTCGTCATCGACGAGGTCGCCAGGCGTGTCGCCGACGCCGAGGCGGCGGCCGACGCGGAAGCCGTGGTCGAGCGCCGGCTGGAGAGCCTCCTCGTCCTCGACGCGGACACTCGCGCGGTCATCGACGTCTGGCTGGCCTTCGTCGCGCGGGCGCGCGTCGACCCGGCTCTCCGGCCGTTGCGCGACCAGACGCACGCCCAGGTGCGCGCCCTATGCAACGAGTCGATCGAGCTGCTCGCCGCCGAGGGCAAGGCGCGACCCGGGCTCGACGTCGGCGTCGAGGCCGAGCGGCTTCACGCTTTGATCGACGGGCTCGCGATGCACGCCACCCTCGACCCCGACGTGACCACGCCTGCCCGGCAGGTGGAGATCCTGTCGCGGCACTTGGCGTCGCTCGGCTGACGCTCGAAATCGGGCACGATCGGCTCATGCCGTTCCCGTCCCGCAGACAGGCCGCCCGGCTCGCCGACCGGCTGATCCCGTGGGGCGTCGGCCTCCTGCTCGTCCTCACGGCGATCGACGAGTATGCATCGCCGACCTGGTGGTCACTGCTCGTCCTGAGCTGCGCCCTCGCGGTCGTCCAGGCGGGGGCGCTGCGGTGGCGCCGCCGCTTCCCGGAGCGCGTCACCGTCATCGCACTGGTCGCGGGGCTCGCGTACCAGCTGCTCGTGCCCGAGATCGTCCTGCCCGTCGCCGGCTTCTTCGCCGTCGGCTCGCTCGCGGCCGCGCGGCCGCCGCGCGTGTCGCTGCTGGGGCTCGCGGGCCTCCTCGCGCTGTCGGCGACGAACTTCTTCACCGCCACGGTCGGCGACGCCGTGTTCACGATGGGGCTCGCGGTCGGCGCGTGGGCGCTCGGCGAGGCGGCACGCAATCGGAAGGTCGCGATCCGGGAGGAGACGTTGCGAGCGGTCAGCGAGGAGCAGGCCCGGATCGCGCGCGAGCTGCACGACGTCATCGCGCACAGTGTGTCGGTGATCGTCGTCCAGGCAGGTGCAGCCGATCATGTCTTCGACGAGGAACCAGAGAAGGCCCGCGCGGCGCTGCGCTCGATCGAGGCGGCGGCGCGTGACGCACAGCGCGAGCTGCACCTGCTGCTGGCGGCCGTCCGGCCGGAGGCCGACGCCGACCCCTCGCATCCTCAGCCCGGGCTCGGCCGCCTCGACGAGTTGGCGGCGCCGCTGCGGGCAGCCGGCCTGCGCGTCGACCTCACGTGGGAAGGCGCTGCCCGCGGTCTCCCGGCCGGCGTCGACCTGTCCGCGTACCGGATCGTCCAGGAGGCATTGACGAACACGCTGCTGCACGCGAACGCGACGCGTGCCCAGGTCACGGTGCGCTACGCCGCCGATGCCGTCGAGCTGAGCGTTCTCGACGACGGCCGCGGCCCGCCCCGACCGGCCCGTGATGGCGGCTTCGGCATCGCAGGGATGCGGGAGCGCGCGACGATGCTCGGCGGGAAGCTCGAGGCCGGCCCGCTGCCGGGCGGCGGGTACCGCGTGCACGCGCACCTGCCGCTGGAGGAGGCATCGTGACGATCCGGATCCTCCTCGCGGACGACCAGGTGCTCGTGCGCGGCGGCTTCCGGATGATCCTCGAGTCGGAGGCCGACCTGGAGGTCGTCGGCGAGGCGAGCGACGGCGGCGAGGCGATCGCGCTCGTCCAGCAGCTGGAGCCGGACGTCGTGCTGATGGATGTGCGCATGCCCGATGTCGACGGGATCGAGGCCACGCGGCGGATCGTCGCCTCGGGGAGCGAGGCTCGCGTCGTCGTGCTCACGACCTACGACACGGACGAGAACGTCTACGCGGCCCTGCGCGCCGGGGCGAGCGCCTTCCTCCTCAAGGACGTGCGGCCGGTGGAGCTGATCGAGGCGGTCCGGATCGTCGCCCGCGGAGACGCGCTGCTCGCGCCCACGGTGACGCGGCGGCTGCTCGACCGCCTCTCCGAGGCGCTCCAGGAGTCCGCTCTGGAGGCGGTCGACCTGAGCCAGCTCACCGAGCGTGAGCTCGAGGTGCTGCGCCTCGTCGCACTCGGACTCTCGAACGCGGAGATCGCGCAGCGGCTGGTCGTGACCGAGGCGACGGTGAAGACCCACGTCTCCGCCGTCCTCCGCAAGCTCCAGCTTCGCGACCGGGTGCAGGCAGTCGTCCTCGCCTACGACCTCCGGCTCGTTCGACCCCGCTCACTCTGAGGTAGGAGACGCAGCCCATCCTCCAGCCCGATGCACCGCTGACACCCGGTGCCGTACCGTCGAGGCATGAGCGCACCCGACGGAGAGAACCGGCGCGCCTGGTCTCGCACGCTCGGCGTGGCGGCGGCCGTGCTCGGGGCGATCGTGATCGTCCTCCTCTTCGACCCGCTCGGAGCGATTGCCTCGGCGATCCCGTGGCCCGGCGTGCCCGATCTCCCGGATCCGCCCGGCTGGGTGCGCTGGGCGTGGCGCGCGCTGATGGTCTCCGCGGTGGTGCTGGCCGTCCTCGGCGCCGTGGAGCAAGACCGCAAGTCCAAGCGCAAGCCATCGCGGGACAGAGTCGGTGACAACGCGCATGTCTGAGCCCGACACGACGGCCGTCATCTCCGCGCGCGGCGTCGTCAAGCGCTACGGGCACACCGTCGCGCTCGCCGGCCTCGATGTCGAGATCGGCCCGGGGATCACCGGCCTGCTCGGCTCGAACGGCGCCGGCAAGACGACGTTCATCTCGCTCGTCCTCGGGCTCCGCAGCCGAGACGCCGGCCACCTGACCGTGCTCGGACGCGATCCCGCGACGGCCGGCATCGACGTGCGGGCGCGCATCGGCTATGCGCCGGAGCACCACGACCTGCCCTCGGAGCTCGCGGCGACGGACTTCGTCCGGCACCTCGCCGAGATGCACCTGCTGCCGCGCCGCGCCGCTGTCCAGCGCGCGAACGACGCCCTCTGGCTCGTCGGGCTCGGCGAGGAGCGGTTCCGGCCGGTGGGCACGATGTCCACCGGCCAGCGGCAGCGCGTGAAGCTCGCCTCCGCGATCGCGCACGACCCCGAGCTCGTCCTGCTCGACGAGCCGACGGACGGGCTCGACCCGATGCAGCGGACCGAGATGCTCGCCCTGATCCGGCGCATCGGCACGGAGTTCGGCGTCCGGATCGTCGTGTCGTCCCACCACCTCGAGGAGGTGGAGCGGATCTGCGATGCCGTCGTGATCGTCGAGGGCGGCGAGGTCGTGCACGCGGGGACGCTCGCGGACCTGAGGCAAGGCCCCGAGGGCCTCGTCGTCGAGGTGGACGACCGCGCCGGGGAGCTGGCGTCGGCCCTGGCCGCGCGTGGCCTGGACGTGACCGCCGACGGCGGCGTGATCCTGCTCGGCGCCGGCGACGACGCGTACGACGCGGTCCGCGACGCCGTCGCCGACCTGGGCGTCGGCCTGCGGCGGCTCGAGGCGCGCGGGCGCACCCTGGAGGACGTCTACCTCGGGACCGGCACATGACCACCGGACAGGACGCACGGCTCTTCGACCTCGGCTACCGGACCTACGACGGCCCGCGCGACCGGCCGGCGCGGGCCGTGGCCACGCTCGCGGACTTCACGGCGCGGCGCGTGCTCGGGCTCGGCCGCGGCGGACGGCACAAGGTGCTGCCCGCGATCACGCTCGCGATCGCCTTCCTGCCCGCGCTCGCCTCGGTCGTCTTCTCGGTGCTGGCTGCGGACATCACGACCGAGGACCTCATCAGCTACGGCGACTACATGTTCATCATCGGCAGCGCGCTGGCGCTGTTCGCGGCGCTGATCGCGCCCGAGGCTCTCTGCCCGGACCGGCGCAGCGGCATGCTCGGCCTCTACCTGTCGGGCCCGCTCGACCGGACCCGCTACCTCGCCGCGAAGGGCCTGGGCGTCTTCGCCGTCATGCTCCTGATCACGCTCGGGCCGCTCCTCTTCATGCTGCTCGCCTTCCTGCTCGCGGGCTTCGGGCCGTCCGCCTCCGAGACGCCCGAGCTGCTGCTCCGAATCCTCGCGGCCGGGATCACGACCGCGCTCCTGTACACGGCGCTGTCGATGGCGGTCTCCAGCTTCACCACGCGGCGGGCCGCGGCTGCGGTGGGCGTCATCCTGCTCCTCTTCGTGCCGTCGAGCGTCGTGCGGGCGGCGATCGAGAGCACCGACGCGCCGGCCGAGCTCGATCTGATCAGCTCCCCCTTCGTCGCGGCCGAGCTCGCCTATCGCATCTTCGGCGAGACGTCCGACGCCTCCGATCCCGTCACGGAGCTCTCGACGTGGCTCGTGGCCGGCGGCGTCTTCGCTGCGATCCTGGCCGGCGCGCTCGTGTGCTGGCTCCGCTACCGGCGCCTGGAGGCGTTCCGATGACGAGCGAGCCGCGGGTCGTCGCGGAGAACGTCTCGAAGTGGTTCGGCGCGCTGGTCGCCGTCTCCGACGTGAGCTTCGACGTCGGGCCTGGTGTGACCGCGCTCCTGGGACCGAACGGCGCCGGCAAGTCGACCATGTTCCGGATGCTGACCGGCCTCGCCCGGCCGTCGAAGGGCACCGTGCGCGTGCTCGGCCGCGACCCGCGCGCGGACGCGGGCGTCGCGCGGCTGATCGGCCTCGTGCCGCAGCAGGAAGGCGTCTTCGAGCCGCTGACGGCGCACGAGTTCGTCTCCCTCTCGGCGCGGCTGCACGGCCTCCCGGACCCGACGCTGGCGGCGGCTGTCGCGCTCGAGTCGGTCGATCTCGACCCTGCCGACACACGCCGGCTGCCGGCCTACTCCAAAGGCATGCGCCAGCGCGTGAAGGTCGCGCAGGCGATCGTCCACGACCCGGCCGTGCTCATCCTCGACGAGCCGCTCACCGGCCTCGATCCGCGCCAGCGGATGGACATGGTGGCGCTGTTCCGCCGGCTCGGAGCCGAGGGGCGCTGCGTGATCGTGTCCAGCCACGTGCTCGACGAGGTCGAGCGGCTCGGCTCCCAGGTCCTCGTCATCTCGCAGGGCCGGCTGGCGGCAGCCGGCGACTTCCGCGAGCTGCGCGCCCTCATGGACGACCGCCCGATGCGGATTCGCGTTCGCACCGATCGCCCACGTGAGCTCGCGGGCGCGTTGCTCGAGGCCGGAACGGCGGTCGGCGTGCGGCTCGACGGCGACGGTGCGCTCGAGCTCGACACGACCGACGCCCGTGCCCTGGCCCGCGCGCTCGCGCCGGTCGCGCGCGACCGCGACGCCCGCTTGTTCGAGGTGCGTCCGCTCGACGCCGATCTCGAGGGCGTGTTCCGCTACGTGGTGCAGCGATGACGACCCTCGACGCCGGCACGGTCTCACCGTCCCGCCCGGCCACGCTGGCCACGCTCGCGGCGCTCTACCGGCTCGTGCTCCGGACGCAGCTCAGCATTCCGCGCCTGCTCGGCATCGGCGCGCTCAGCGCGCTCGCCGTCGTGATCGGCGTGTTCGCCCGCTTCGACTCGAACCCGGACCAGGCGGCCGCCGATGCCGTCGCCTCCTACGGGCTCGGGCTCCTCGTGCCGCTCGCGACGCTCTGGCTCGGCACCTCGGCGATCGGCGATCTCATCGAGGACCGTCTCCTCGTCTACCTGTGGCTGAAGCCGGTGCCGCGCTGGCAGCTGCCGGCGGCCGCCCTGCTGGCCACGGCCACCATCGTCGTGCCGCTCACCGCATTGCCTCTCACCGCGTCCGCGCTCGTCGCCGGAGCAGGCACCGTCGCCTGGGCGACGTTGGCGGCGGCATCTCTCGGAGCGCTCGCGTACGCCGGCCTGTTCGTCGCCGCCGGCCTCTGGTTCCGCAGGGCGGTCTGGTGGGGGCTCGCGTTCGTCGTCATCTGGGAGAACGTCATCGCCCGCGCCGCCGACGGCGCCGCGCGCTTCACGGTGCTCGGCTGGACCACGTCCGTCCTCGGGCTCGGCTCGCCCGGCAGCGAGGAGTTCGAAGCGGGTTCCGCTGCCGTCGCGGTCGTCGTCCTCGTCGCGATCGCGATCGCCTCCTGGCTCGCGGCGACGTGGCGCTACCGCCGCGCCGATGTCGACTAGCCGCGCGGCTAGGGCGGCTCTAGAAAACCCGATTCCGAAGGAGTACGTTTGAACCTGTTACAGGGTGTACGAACCTGTACTGCGGACAAGGATCGAGATGCGGTTGGCGAGAAGGCGGTGGGCTGCGGTTGGCGTGATGGTCTGTGCGCTCGCGCTTGCGGGCTCGGCCGGCGCACGCCTCGACTTCCCGAGCTCCGGTGCCGGAATCTCGGCACCGACGAACCACGACGGCGTGCGCGCCGTTTCGCCCAACGGCGGCTCCTTCATGGCTGGGTCGACGATCACGTTCACATGGCAGACGGATTGGTTCAACCCGAGCTTCGATTCGACGTTGCATTTCTACGTCGGTACGTCTGCGGGCGGCGAAGACATCGTCCACCAGCACACAACGTGCCCGGCCAGCCCCGCGCCGAACTGCCCGCTCCAGTTCTTCGGGTCTTTCACGCCGGGCAACTACTGGTGGGGCGTGGCGCATGAGTTTCCGGCAGGCGATATCCACGTCAGCGATTCGCTGCCGTTTACGGTAGTCGCGCCGCCGCCGCCGCCGCCGCCACCACCACCTCCACCGCCGCCGCCGCCGCCACCTCCGGGACCCCCGCCTCCGCCTCCGCCTCCTCCACCGCCGCCGCCTCCGCCGCCTCCGCCGCCTCCGCCACCGCCGCCTGCGACGCCGCCGCCTCCACCAGCGACGCCTCCGCCGCCGCCGGCCAACGGGGCGGGCGCGGACACCGACAAGGACGGCGTGCGCGGCGACAGCGACAAGTGCCCGAGCCAGGCTGCGGGCCGCTTCGACTCGAACAAGAACGGCTGCCCGGGGCCGTATGCGCTGATCAGGCCGCGGATCAAATACGGCCGGCTGACGACCTCCCAGGGCATCGTCTTCATCGAGGAGATGGCGATCTCGGGTCTACCGCCTGGTTCCGTCGTGACCATGGACGGCGTCGTCCGGGGCAGTGCGCTGGTGGGGCCGTCCGGGACCTGGAGGGTCAACGACTCCGATCAGCGGCTCGACGTGAGAGGCGGCGCGTCGATCGCCCTGCGGATCACGAAGCGGGGCTTCATCGGCTATGACGCAGTGCTCAGGATCACGACCACGCGCGGCCCCGTGCCGACCAACGTGAAGTGCATCCCCGCCACCGGTCGGCAGACTCCGACCCCCTGCAACCGCGTCAACCGTGGCAAGTAGGCGGCGTCGGCGACTCCGCGCCTGAGCCTGTCGGAGCGACCCCGGCCGTGACCGACACGCGACGGAAGTGGCTTGGGGTCGGTGCAGCGGCCGGCATCGCCGCGGTCGGCTTCCTCGCCGCGTTTCTCATCGGCCGCTCGACGGGCGAGAGCACCGTCGAGCCGACCTCCTCGACGGCGACCGTCGTGCTCCTGCCGCAGGAGTCGCCGAAGGTCGCGACCCTGCCGGTGGCAGCACCGGTGCCGCCGCTCCGGACGACGACGGCCGCGCCGCCTCCGCCGCCGCCGCCACCACCACCCCCTCCCCCGCCTCCTCCTCCTCCGCCGCCCCCGCCCCCTCCACCACCGCCCCCGCCGCCGGTCGTCGCGCCGCCACCACCACCGCCGCCTCCGCCACCACCGCCGCCGCCCCCGCCGATCACGACGATCATCTCGCCATGAGCAGTCCCCGCGGCGTGGAGCCCTGAGCGATGCCCGAGCTCGGCGACATCGTCGAGGGGTACCGCATCGATGCCCTGATCGGCCGCGGCGGGATGGGCGCCGTCTATGAGGCCACGCAGCTCTCGCTCAACCGCACCGTGGCGCTGAAGGTGATCACCGGCGAGCTCAGCAAGGAGCCCGCGTTCCGCGAGCGCTTTCGCCGTGAGGGCCTCCTGCAGGCGTCCCTCGAGCACCCGCACATCGTCACCGTCTACGAGGCGGGAGAGAGCGAGCATGGGCTTTTCCTGGCCATGCGGCTCATCCGCGGCCCGAACCTCAAGGACCTCATCCTCGCGCGCCAGCTCGACGTCGGCCGCACGCTCCGCATCCTCGCCCAGGCGGGCGATGCTCTCGACGCAGCCCACGAGGCGGGTCTGATCCACCGCGACATCAAGCCGCACAACATCCTCGTCGCGGCCGGCCGCGATCACGCTTACCTCGCCGACTTCGGCGTGACGAAGGCGCCGGGAGACCGGTCGCTGACACGAACGGGAGCACTCGTCGGAACGCTCGACTACATCTCACCGGAGCAGATCCGCGGCCACAGGGCGACGAGCGCGAGCGACCTCTACGCGTTCACGTGCGTGCTCTACGAGTGCCTCACCGGTGTCGTGCCGTTCCCGAAGGACTCGGACGCAGCGGTGCTGTACGCGCACGTGGCCGAGCCGGCGCCGCTCGTCACGGCACACCGGCCAGAGCTGCCGCCGGCCGTCGACCAGGTGCTCCAGCGTGGGATGGCGAAGGAAGCCGAGGAGCGGCCCTCTTGCGCCGGTGAGCTGATCCTCGAGATCGACGCCGCGCTGGGCGACCAGCTGAAGCAGACGATCGCGGCGCCCGGCCCGATCGTCTTCCCCGAGCAGGCCGGGATCAGGCGCGCCTCGGAGCTGACCGCCACGCCCGTCGTCGGCGGCGCCGCCACGCGCCCGGAATCCCCTGCACCACTGACCCGGCTCGCGACGGAGTCGCCCGCACCCGCGACCAAGCAGGCCTCCGAGGAGGAGTACGGCGTCCACTGGATCGGCGAGCAGTACACGCCGGTCGGCGAGGCAGCCGTGGCGACGAAGGCGGATACCCCGCTCCCGACCCAGCGGGCGGCCGCCCCGCCGGCGTTGGCCCCGCCGCGCAGGCGGTTCTCGCGCCTAGTCCTCGCCGCCGCCGCCGCGGGCGTGGCAGCGATCGTCGCAGGCTTCCTCGTCGGCAGCTCGAGCGCCGGCTCCGACGGTGGAGGCGACGCCGCGTCCTCGGTCTCGGCCGGCAACCTGAGCGTGACGAAGCCGACCGACTGGCAGCGGGTCGGGCAGATCCCGACCGTCCTGCGGACGCCGCTCGGCAAGCCGCTCGCGCTCGCACCGAAGGCCCAGCTCGGCGGCGGCGGGCTGGTCGCCGGCACGGCAGCTGCGGTCCGCGCCCACCTTCGTGCCGGCGTCGACACAGGCTGCCCTGCCGGCCGGCGCGCTCGACGATCGCGAGCGGGTGCGCCTGGGGCCGCTCGAAGCCTTCCGCTATCGGAATCTCGTGCCGTCGGGCTTCAACGGCACACTGACGCTCTATGCAGTTCCGCAGGCCAAGGACGTCACCCTGCTCGGCTGCTACGTGCACACTGGCGTTCCCCAGTCGATCCTGCAGCGGTGCGAGGAGATCGCCGCGACCCTCGCGATCGACGGCGCCAGGGCATTCGCGCTCGCCCCGTCCGCCCGCTACGCAGCTACCTTGAACGGCGCGATCAACACCCTCTCGTCTCAACGCAGGGCCGCCCTGAAGCGTCTCGACGCGGCGAAGAAGCCGGGTCGGCAGGCGAGCGCGGCCGATGACGTCGCCGGCGCATACAAGACCGCGGCCGCCCGGCTGCGCAAGGAGCCGGTGACGCCGTTCACGCGGACGACGAACGCAGCGCTCGTCGCGGCGTTGACGCGCTCTCAGAAGGCGTACGAGCGCCTCGCCCGCGACGCCCGTGCGGGCAGCAAGAGGCGGTACGACGCGGCGCGAGTCCAGATCAGAAGCGCCCAGGCCCAGCTGCAGACCGCGCTCAACGGCCTGCGCGACCTCGGCTTCGCCTTCGGATGAACCGCGGCCGCGAGGTCGCGTTCCTCGTCTTCGCCGTCCTGGTCGCGATGGTCTCCGTCGGCGGCACGCTCTGGGTCTATCTCGGGGACTCGGACGGCGACTCGAGCGTCGCGGAGCTCGACACCGCTCCGATCGCCCGCGAGTTCCGGCCGCCGAAGGACTACGAGCTTGCTGCGCTTCGCACCCAGAAGCCGTTCGAGTGCAGCAACGACGACAGGGAGTGCGCCCGCCGCTACCTCGGCGAGATCACCGCTGAGTACGGGCCGCGAGCCTCTCTGGCCCTGCTCGGCGAGCTCCGCAGCGGCGGCAACATCGCCAGGAGCCTGGACGAGCACGATCTCGCGCACACCGTCGGCCGGCGTGCGGCCGAGCGCTTCGGCGTCAACCTGAGGGCGTTCACTCTCTGCCCGAACACGTTCAACTACGGCTGCCCGCACGGGTACTTCGAGGAGGTGCTGGGCCGCGCCGGGACGGCAGAGGCGGCGGCCGGCGCGATCTGCGAGTCACTGGCCGGCTCGCCGGTCGGCACGGCGAGGTTCTCCTGCTACCACGGGGTCGGGCACGGCGTGATGATGGCCGAGGCGTACGACCTCGACGGCTCGCTGGCGACGTGCAACTCGCTCGGAGACCAGACCGCGCAGGAGGGGTGCTGGCAAGGGGTCTTCATGGAGAACGTCAACGGCGCCCTTCGCGGCGAGGCGCGCAAGGGCGTGTTCGCCCTCACGGAGCCGCTCGCGCCGTGCGACGGCGTCGAGACGCGCTACCGGCACCAGTGCTTCATCAACCACGCGGGCTGGCTGCTGCACGCCGCAGGCAACGACCTCGCGGCCGCGGCGCGCCTGTGCCTCGACGCCCCCGCCGACTTCGTCTCGGTCTGCATGGAGAGCCTCGGGTTGATGGTCACGAACCCCGTCTGGCAGGCGACGCTCGCGACCGGCCCTCGCCGTCCGTTCGGCGAGACGGCCTGGAGCCTCTGCACGCGGTTCCCGGAGGCCTTCCGCCGAGCCTGCGTCGTCGCCGGCGTGGACAACCTGGGGAACTTCGACCGGCTCGAGATCGGCCGATCGATGAGCTTCTGCCAGGCCGTTGCCACGGGTCTCGCCGAGCCCTGCTACCGCCGGATCGGCCTCAATCTCGGCCGGCAGACCCAGGCTGAGAGCGTTCGTCGCACGCGCTGCGCAACGGTGCCGCCCCGGTACGAGCACGCCTGTCTCGCCGGTGCGGGGCTGGCCTAGGGAGGCGAGACGAGATCGTCAGGGCCGCCGTCGCCATTCTCGTCTTCGCCGCACTCGTCGGCGTCGTGGGTGTCGTCGGCGCGCTCCGGGACGGAGACTCGGGCACCGACCACGAGATCACCCGCACGACGGCGGGCTGGGAGCCTGCGTCGCTGACGATCGAGCGTGGCGACGCCGTCGTCTTCGTGAACGACAGCGCCGACGACTCCTGGCCGGCGTCGGACGTCCACCCCACCCACGAGGTCTATCCGGGCTTCGACGCCGAGAGGGGCGTGCCCGCCGGAGGTTCCTGGTCGTACACGTTCGAGCGTTCCGGGCGCTGGGCGTTTCACGACCACCTCGCGCCGGAGACGAAGGGCGTGGTCGTCGTCCGCTAACCGATGCCGGCGCCGCGCGCGCAGGCCGCCAGATAGCGCGTCGTCACCTCCGCGCAGGCGGCACGGCGCTCCTCGGCGTACGTGTGCAGGCCGCCGAGGATCGTGCCGACGCCTTCGAAGCAGTGAGCGCGGGCGCGCGCGGGGACCTTGTCGCAGAAGCGGGCGGCGCGCTTCGCGTCCGCATCGTTGTTCGCAATGTCGCGCGCCGCGCCGTAGATGCAGTCGTCCTCGTTCGCGCCGGCGAGGCGGCAGAGAGGGAGGATCTCGTCGCCGTTCTGCTTCGAGATCCCGGAAGCGTCCCTGCCGAACGACTCGAAGCACTCGCCGACCCAGTCGGGCTCGCTCCGCCGGCAGACCTCGGCCGTACGTTGGAGGCTCCCGCCCACCGCCGGCAGGATGCGCGACGTCACGAGCAGGTAGCAGTAGTACTTGTGCCGCTCCGCGACCGCGTTGCAGGGATAGATGAGGTCGTCGCTCCTCAGCCACTCGGAGGTCGTCCCGTACGAGGAGTTCGCGTTCTCCATGAAGACGCCCCCGGTACACGAGACCTGGTCGAACTCCGCCTCCAGCGCGTCGCAGACACGAAGCGACTTCGGCATGTCGTAACCCGTGTGGAGCATCAGGCCATGGCCGAGCCCGTGGACGCACTGGTAGGAGATGAACCCGACGCGCCGGATCTCCTCGTCCTCGCAGATCCGGTTGGCGGCCAGCGACAGGCCGAGCTCGTCGTCGGGCACGCCGACGAAGGCCCGCTCGATCAGGCCGTGGTAGAAACCCGAGCCACAGACGGCCGAGCCTTCTGCGAACGCCTTCGCGACGTTGCCGTCGAAGCGGGCGAGCGCCGCCGCCCCGATGGAGTGGACGATGCGGTGGCAGTCGGCGAGCACCGCGGCATCGCTCGCCATCTTCGTCTCCAGGAGCGCGGTCGCCTCCTTCGGCCCGTCGTTGTAGGCGACGTTTCCGAACGCCTGCTCGAGACAGGTGTTCGCGCCCGTGTCGCAGTCGGCGAGCTCGGTCGCGTCGGGCTCGAACGTCTTCGCCACGCTGGTCTTCTCCTCGGCAGCCGACGCCACGTAGTCGGCGACGTCCGCGATCTCCTGCTCGCTGAGCTGCGAGCCGAACGACGGCATCCCGTTCCCGCCCCGCCGGACCTGGGCGGCGATCCGGTCGGCGTCGAGCTGCGTGCCGTCGAGGGTCGGGCCGACGGTTCCCGTCGAGCCGGCGGCGCCGAGGGTGTGGCAGTCACCACAGCCTGCGTCGGCGTAGACCTTCGCTCCGGCCGAGCTCTCCTCCGATCCTGACTCGCCGTCTCCGCCACCGCACCCCGCGAGGACGGCCGCGGCGACGAGCGCCAGCGTTCGCACCGCCCGCACGCCTAGCCCCCGACCCGCTTGACGCGCGATGCGGACTCGATCCGGTAGCCCGCGATGGTGTTGCCAGTCAGCGGATCGGACGCCACCGGGCCTTTGTACCACTCCGCCGCGGCGTCTCGAACCCGACCTGGAGCCGCTGTAGAGTCCTGCCGCGTGAGGGAGCTGAGGGCGCCGCTCTTGGTTGCCGCGACCGTCGTCGGCGCCTACGCGATCTGGGTCGGCTGGACGGCCGCGCACCAGCCGGTCGTCGAGGTCGCCCGCGTCGGTGAGACCTTCCAGGCCCAGGGAACCGGGAGCCCGGCGATCGACGCGCTCGACGACGCAGCCCGATTGCTCAGGACTCGGCGCGCTGCCAGAGTGCGAGGAGTGAGTTGGCGAGGCGCTGAGGCTCGACGCGGTGGGGCGGGTCGAAGTGGTGGCGCTCGGCGAACGTCTCCAGCGTGAAATCGGGGAAGATCGCGGCCAGCCGGTCGGCGATTCGAGCGAAGAAGTCGGGGTTGCTGCGGCCGCCGAGCGCGAAGTACACCGGCCGCTCGAAGCTCCGTAGCGCCTCCAGGTCGAGGTCACTGCTGTCGAACGCATTGATGAAGGCGCGCACACCGGCGGGTCGCTTGGCCATCCACGGCGGGGCGGGACCCTCGGGGGTTGGTGGCGGCTCGACACCAGGGGCTAGCTGCAGACGCATGAACCCGGCCATGAACTGTTCGGCAGGAAGCGATTCGAGCGCCCTTAAGCGCTCCATCACTGCCTCCTCTTCCCGCGTTCGCTCGTTGCCCGCCCACGCCGGCTCGAGAACCGCCAAGCTAAGAAGTCGCTCGCCGCTGACGGCGGCGAAGGCGATCGCCGAGGCACCACCACCCGAGTAGCCGACGAGATGAAAGCGGTCGAAGCCCCGAGCATCGGCCTCGCGCAGGATCCCCTCGACTTCGACTCCGAGATTGAAGTCCGGCGGCGGCCGATCCGCTGAATACACCTCGAGGTCCTTGGCGACGGCATCGACACGCTCGCCAAGAACCTCGAGCAACGCCGCGTACGCGGGCTCGGCGGGCAAGACCACACCCGCCAGCAGCATCACGCGATGCCGAGCCGCCACCTCGCGATCCTACTCACCGCACGAACGAGCGCACGCCCCGGTCTACGCAGTCATCGCCTCCATGTTCTTCTCGACGACCTCCATCGTCTTCGCCAGCTCGGCGGTGGGATGGAACTCGACGACCTCCGACCCTGCGTAGAGCTGCGGGAGATGTCCGGGAGGCGCGTAGTACGCGTCTCCACCCTCATAGGTTTCTTCGCGGTCGGCGAACGTGAACTTGACCTTCCCTTTGACGACATAGCCCCAGTGGGGGCACTGGCAGCGGTCGTCGGGGAGCCCCTTGAAGAGCGGCGCAAGATCTGCATCCGCGGTGTAGGTCTCGAAACCGACGGAGTAGCCGCCATCGAAGTGCTCGAAGCGTCCCTCGTAGCCTTCGAGATTCACGCTTTCGGAGGCAGTCTCTTTCGATGCCTTGGGCATTGGAACTTCCTTTCCCGTGGTGGTGGGGCCCGCCCGGTGACGGGCGGACAGAGGACGCTTAAGCGGCGGAGACGGCTTCGATGGCCGGCTCCTCGGTGAGCTGTCGCATGAGCCCGGCCACGTTGGACAGGCACCAGTAGCCGACGAATCTCTCGTCCTTGATGCGGAAGACTTCGGCCGACTCAGAGGCGATGTGTCGGCCGGTCGGAGGAATGCCCTTGTACTCCCCGTCGTGGGTGCCCGTCATCGTCGAGCGAACGAAGACACTGTCGCCTTCCTCGATGAGCTCGTCGAGACTCACGTGGAGGTCGGGGAAAGACGTGAAGTAGGAGAAACAGCCACGACGAACGCCCTCGACCATGCGCTCGTCGGCGAAGTAGTTGCCAACGGAGTCCAGATCTCGTCCGTTGAGGACCTCGTCGTAGTACTTCCTGACGAGTTGCTTGTTCTGCTCGGACATTGCGGTGCTCCTTTCGTCGTTGCCCGTCAGCATCGCGCGGCGTGAGTTACTGCGGTAGGGGGGAACCCCCTATTTCATCCCCGAGGTTGCGAATGGCGTAGGCCGCAGCCTCCGCACGCGACTTGAGGCCGAGCTTCGCGTAGATTCGGCCGACGTGATGCTCGGCTGTCTTCGGGCTGATGAAGAGCCGGGAGGCAATGTCGCGGTTCGACAGCCCCTCGCCAACGAGTCGTAGCACCTCGGTCTCCCGGCGGCTCAGCGACCCGAGGCTCCTCGGTCCCGCACGTCCCCTCGCGCCGAGCGATCGCATGAGTGCAGCTGCTGCGTCAGCGTCCCGCGCCGCGCCGAGCGACTCCAGCTCGTTTCGTGCGTGGCGTGCCGTCTCGATCGCCGCAGGCGGGGACTGTGGTGCCAGCGCGCGCGCGAGCTCGAGCCGAGCCTGCGCGACTTCGAGCCGGAGTCCCAGCCGAGCGAATCCGTTGACAGCGTGCTGAAGGAGGTTGACGGCGTTGGCATCGCCTTCGGCGGAGGCGATCCGGCCTCGGGCGAGAACTGCTGCAGCCTCGACGCGTTCCCTGCCTGGAGCTGCTGCGATGGCCTCGAGCTCCTCTGCAGCGCCGGTCGCTTCTGCTACCCGGTCGTCGGCCAGCCTCGCCTGGACGAGCAGTTCGAGGAGTGGTGCCGCGAGCAGGTTCGTCGATCCGATCTCGTCCAGGCGCGCAACCAGCAATGCCTCCGCACTGCGCGTCTCGCTGCGCGCGAGGCGCATCGCCACAGCGGCACGGACGGCATCGGGATCGGTCTCGAGTCCGGCGAGGAGGCGTTCCGCCTCGTCGAGGCGACCCTGAAGAACGCGAATCTCGGCGAGGCGGGCGGCCGGGGGAATGCACCGCGATCGTTGGCCGGCCTCGGTCAGCTCGCGTATGGCCGCAACGAGCTCCGCTTCGGCGGCATCGATTCGACCGTTGGCGGCAAAGACGTCGGCGCAACAGGTGCGGCAGAACGCAAGCAACGTGACGGGGTCGTACTTCCTCACGAACTCGTCGAGCACCTGGCTCCACTGCTGGGGCCGGGCGGTGTCCCCCGCACGCTCACACGCAAGCATCAAGGTGCAGCAGACGTCGGCGAACGTCTCGAGCGTCGTCGGCTCGCCGCTCGTCGCGGCGGCCATGGCCTCGTCGAGGTGAGCGAGGCCTTCGTCGACCCTGCCGATTGAGACCTCGGCGAGTCCGAGCTGCGCGAGGGCACGAAGCTCGAGGTCGGTGTCGCCGGCAGTGAGGGCGACCTCGAGTGCCGCCGCTGCAAGGCGTTCTGAGGCCTGCGCGTCCCGGGCGCGTTCGGAACGCGCAAGATCGAGCCATCCTTGCTCCGAGCCGGGAGCCACGTCCTGAAGCAACCGCTCTGCACGAGCGAGCCAACCGCCGGCTACGGACTCGTTTCCGAACGCGAGTGCGTACTCTCGCGAGAGCCAGAGGGCAATGCGGGAAGCCCGCGCAAGATCGCCGTCCCGACGGAATCCCGCGTACGCCCGCTCCCGGTGGACGACGGCGTCGCGCTCCTCCCTCAGCCACCAGAGCGCGCGACCCAGCCCGTCGAGTGCCTCGGGAGAATCAGCGATCGTCAGTGCGCTCCGGAACGCATCGCGGGCGACCTCCCAGTTGCCGCTCGCAAGGGCCTCGTAGCCCCTCGCAAAGCTGTTCTCGGCATCAACGACCGCAGCGCTCACCCAGCACGAGTATGACCGGCCGGCACCACGTTTCCGAGCAGCGCCAGGCTCGCGTCGCCCTCGTCTCTTGTCCCACGCGCGTCCTCGGGGACCGGCGCAGAGGCGGAAGCGGGGCGCGTCGCCCCACTTCCGCCATTTTCGCTTTGGAACCTTTCGCCTAGGTGGCCGGCCGTCCCGCCGCGGTCCGTCGAACCGCGAAGGTGGCGCCTGCGATCGTCAGGAGCAACCCGCCGATGAGCAGAGCGTCACCACCCGTCGGCGCCTCGAGCGTCAAACCGCTGTCGGACGCGGATGCCGAGCCGAGGCCGTACTCCTGGTTCAGCGCCTCTGACCGGGACTCGAGCGCAGCCGCAGCAGCGGCATCACCCGAAGAGCCGAGCCCGTACTCCTGATTCAGCGCCTCCGACCGAGACTCGAGCGCAGCCGCAGCAGCGGCATCACCCGAAGAGCCGAGCCCGTACTCCTGATTCAGCGCCTCCGACCGAGACTCGAGCGCAGCCGCAGCAGCGGCATCACCCGAAGAGCCGAGCCCGTACTCCTGATTCAGCGCCTCCGACCGAGACTCGAGCGCAGCCGCAGCAGCGGCATCACCCGACGAGCCCAGCCCGTACTCCTGATTCAGCGCCTCCGAACGGGACTCGAGCGCAGCCGCAGCAGCGGCATCACCCGACGAGCCCAGCCCGTACTCCTGATTCAGCGCCTCCGAACGGGACTCGAGCGCAGCCGCCGCAGCGGCATCACCCGACGTGCCCAGCCCGTACTCCTGATTCAGCGCCTCCGAACGGGACTCGAGCGCAGCCGCAGCAGCGGCATCACCCGACGTGCCCAGCCCGTACTCCTGGTTCAACGCCTCCGACCGCGACTCGAGCGCAGCCGCGGCGGCATCGGTCGACGTCGCCGTGATCGGCGTGGCCGCGGTCAGGCCGCCGTCTTCGCTCACGGCCGCGCTTGCGATCGACGCACCGCTGCCGAGCGCACCCGCCGCAGCGACGGCGAATACAGCGGCGCTCGCGCGCAGCCCGTGGGCCTCGACGTCGCCGAATGCGCTCGCGAGCTCGTCTCGGTCGAACACCAACACCACCTCGTCGCCGGAGGCACCCTCGAGCAGCCGCTCCAGGTCGTCGCGGCTCCAGGTCATGCTGACCGTCGCGTGTTCACCGCCTTCGGTGGCGACGAGGTCGAGCACGAGCTCCGGGGCGCCGTCCGGCTCGTGCAGAACGTCCGTGATTTGGCGGCGCGACACGCTCGCGCCCACCGCGCGTTGCGCCAGGATCTCGCTCGTCAGATGCGCCTTACCGACTGCATCCACTGCGCATGCTCCTTTCGGCCCCTTGTTAGTAGCAGCGATCACATGACGAGCATCGTCGCAACTTTCTTCCCTTCTCACAAGACGCGACGGCGAGCCGGGTTCCTCGCTACTTCGACAGCCGGGGTTCCAGCCGGTGAACACGCCTTATGCTTCTTGAGACTCACGGGTGCGTGGCGCCCCAGCGTGGGCCGGCGTGCGGGTGTCGCGGCGACCCGGTGACCTTTGTTGCGTATCCAGACCGGCAGGCGTAGTCTCGCGCCCAAGTCCCCTACCCACGGAGGTCCTCATGACCACCACCAGCGTGCTCCCTGACGTCGGGATCGAGCTTCGGGAGGGTTATGCCCAAGTCGGCGACGTGAACTTGCATTACGTCGAGGCCGGTGACGGGCCGCTGATCGTTCTGCTGCACGGCTTCCCGGAGTTCTGGTTCGCTTGGCGGCTACAGATCGAGCCGCTCGCAACGGCCGGTTTTCGGGTCGTCGCCCCCGACACGCGTGGCTACAACCTGTCATCGAAGCCAGAGGGCTTCGAGGCCTACGCCGTCGACCTGCTCGCCGCCGACATCCGCGGCCTCATCGGAGAGCTCGGTGCGGAGTCCGCGCTGTTGGTCGGTCACGACTGGGGCGGAAGCATCGCCTGGATCACCGCGATGAACCACCCCGAGGTGGTCGACCGACTCGCCATCCTCAACGCGGCGCATCCGCGGAAGCTCTCGGAGGGACTGCACCACCCGAGCCAGCTCCGGAAGTCCTGGTACTTCTTCTTCTTTGCGGTACCGGGATTGCCCGAGGACGTGGTGCACGCCAGAGACTGGCACTTCTTCCGACACTTCCTGGACGAGGCGGACCCGCCTTACTCGCCGGAGGAAATCGAACGCTACGTCGAGGCGTGGTCACAGCCAGGGGCAGCGGCCGGGATGATCAACTACTACCGCGCCTCGGTCAGGCAGTCCCAAAAGGAAGCCGCGGCAAAGCTTCGCCCGATCTCGGCGCCGACACTGGTCATCTGGGGGGAGCGCGACTCCTATCTCGGCTCGGACCTCGCCGAGCCCGACCGCGAAGACGTGCCCAACCTCGACCGCGTGGAGCGCCTTGACGACGCGTCGCACTGGGTGCATCACGACGAGGCTGAACGCGTCAACCAACTGCTCATCGACTTCTTCTCCACGGCATAGGCACTACTCTCGCGCCCAAGTCCCCGAACCGGAGAGGAGGTCATCCGGAACCGCACCTGCCAACCACGGAGGTCGTGATGAGCACCACCGCCCAGCCCGCCACCGACACCCGTCCCTTCCACGTCGACACTCCCGAAGAGCAGCTCGCCGAGCTGCGCCGCCGGATCGCCGCGACGCGCCTGCCTTCCCGGGAGCTGGTCGCAGATCGGTCGCAAGGCGTGCAGTTGGCGACGATTCAGGAGCTCGCGCGCTACTGGGAGACCGACTACGACTGGCGCAAGGCCGAGGTGAAGCTCGACGCCTTGCCCCAGTTCACGACCGAGATCGACGGCGCGGACATCCACTTCATCCACGTCAAGTCGTCGCACGAGAACGCGCTACCGCTGATCATGACCCACGGCTGGCCCGGGTCGGTCATGGAGCTGATCGACTCCGTCGGCCCGCTGACGGACCCGACCGCGCACGGCGGCAGCGCCGAGGATGCCTTCCACCTCGTGCTGCCCTCCCTGCCCGGGTACGGCTTCTCGGGCGAGCCGGTCGAGGTCGGCTGGGACCTGGGCCGGACCGCACGGGCCTGGGCCGAGCTCATGCGCCGCCTCGGCTACACCCGCTACGTGGCCCAGGGCGGCGACGTGGGTGCCGGCGTCACCGACGCGATGGGCCGCCAGGCACCCGAGGGGCTGGTCGGCATCCACACGAACCTGCTCGTGCCGGCGCTGAGCGGCACCATGCCGACGGACACCGACGAGGAACGCGCCGCGGCCGCCCAGATCGCCACCTTCGGGCAGTCCGGAAACGGCTACTACATCGAGATGGCGACCCGCCCGCAGACGATCGGCTACGCCCTGCTCGACTCCCCCGTCGCCCTGGCCGCCTGGATGATCGACCACGACACCGACTCCTACTACAAGATCGCCCGCGCCTTCGTCGACGGGCAGCCCTCGGGCAACCTCACCCGGGACCACGTCCTGGACAACATCACGGCATACTGGCTGACCAGCACCGGCGCCTCCGCGGCCCGGTCGTACTGGGAGGCCTACGGGCCGGACGCGCCGGCCGCGGGCCGCCAGCCGCTGCCGCCGCCGACGATCCCCGTCGGCTTCACGACGTTCCCCGGCGAGATCTGGCGGACCCCGCGCAGCTGGGTCGAGAAGTCGTACCCCAACGTCATCTACTTCAACGAAGTCGACCGGGGCGGCCACTTCGCCGCGTGGGAAGAGCCGGAGCTCTTCGCAACCGAGATGCGGGAGGCTTTCAGGTCATTGCGTTGATCGGCGCGCGCGAGCGGCGCGCGCGAAACCGAGCGAGCGCGCCCAGACGAGGACGTGCCCGTCGACCAGGCCGGCCTGGGTCTGCGAGCGCGCGGCCGAGCTCGTCGACGGCCACCGCGGTCAGCGAGTCGTCGTGCACGTCCACTCCGATCACGATCATCTGATCGCTCTGCTCCCAAGGCAGACGACACCCACCGACGATGACAGTGAGAGTGCGGGGATGCCCCTAAACCGGTGGGCTAGACTCGCTGCTGTGGCGTTTCCGGCGTAGTTGATACCCGCCTGTATTGGCGTTCGGCCGCACATCTGTGCGAGCTGACGTGTGCTGCCTGATGCGCACCGACCGTCGGTGAAGTCCGTCGGGGCCAGGCGGCGAGATCAACCAAGGAGGAAACGTGGTCACCGAAGCACGCCTTGAACGTGTCGTGTCCGGGCTGGCACCAGTAACTCCCGGATGGTTCGTCGTCAACACGGCTGACGCCGCGTGGTGCAACAACGAATCGTTCGGCGGCGTCTGCATCTTCGAGTCCGACGAGTTCGTGTTCCAGGGTCGGCCCGATCTAACGATGTACGAGAAGCCGGAGGCCGGGTTCACGATCCGAGTCGTTCCGCCGGGGCAACCATCAGGTCTCTACCACGCGGAGTCGGTCCAGGAGGACTTCCTCATCCTGATGGGCGAGTGCGTGCTCATCATCGAAAACCAGGAACGGCACCTGCGAGCATGGGATTTCGTGCATTGCCCGCCGATGACCGCGCACACGTTCGTCGCCAAGGAAGCTGGGCCATGCGCGATCCTCGCCACGGGCAACCGCCGCGACGATCTCGAGCGCGTGTGCCCGCGATCCGAGGTCGCGCTCCGCTACGACGCGGGATCCGAGGTCGATACGACAGACCCCGAGCGCAGAGGGCGATGGGAGGTCCAGCGTCCAAGCCATTGGGACGATCTCCCCTGGGCTGAACGGCCGTAGTTCCGTCGGTGCGCTGCGGCGTTGGGACGGAATGCCGCAGCGCATTGCGGGCCGGCCGAGACCGTCGTCTGGGCGGGGTTCGGGAGTGTCCACCGAGAGGCAGCGACTGACCCGGATAATCTGAGTGCTCTTGGCCTTGCCTGCCGTTCGACCAGAGTTCAACACCGACGGCATCACGTACCGCTGGCGCGGACCGTTGCTGGACGCGGAGATGGTCGAGCTCGTCAAGGCCCATGGCGGGAACGGAGAGGCCGGCTGGTGGGATCGAATCCAGCCACACAGTCTCGGCTGGGTCACTGCACGCGACGCCGACGCGCGCCTCGTCGGTTTCGTCAACGTCGTCTCAGACGGGGGAGACCACGCATTCGTCCTCGACACAAAGACGCACGGTGCCCACCAACGCAGGGGCATCGGAACGCTGACCGTCCAGCTTGCAGCGCAGCACGCCAAGGCGGCAGGATGCGAGTGGCTACACGTCGACTTCGAGGCCGACCTGAGACCCTTCTACTTCGATGCCTGCGGCTTTCGCCCGACGGACGCCGGGCTGATCTACCTTCCGTCACTCGCCGATTAAGACAAGCAACGCACCCTGGACCAGTGATGCGAAATGACGCCAGGGCGCCGCTTGCCCCAGCGTTACGAAGGGCCGCTCGCGTCGTCCTAGTGCGGGCGGGGAACTTTCGGCCCACCTTCCGCGTGCGTGAGCCACGTTGGAGCGGCTAGGGCGAGCACGCGCCGCTGTCCCTCGGTCGCGCCGCTCCCGAGCTCGTCGTACGTGTACGCGACGTCGCCGCCGATGACGACGAGCCCGTCGGGCGTGTCGACAAGGACGCTCTGGTGGCCGTCTGTGTGGCCGGGCGTCGGCAGCAGCCGGATGCCGGGGAGCACCTCCGCCTCGCCGTCGTGCTCGACGTAGGTCGCACCCGGGAAGTCGACCCATTCGGGCGGGTCATAAGGCCCTTGCCGCTCGAGCCGCTGAACGTGGATCGGCACACCGGGAAACAGGCGGTTGCCGCCGCAGTGGTCGAAGTGAAGGTGGGTGTTGATGACGCACACGACGTCTCGGGGGATGTTCTCCGGCATCGGCACCGGCGCGCCTTCCTCGTCCAGCTCCGGCGTCGAGTCGATCATGCCGGTGTCGACGAGGACGACGCCGTCGGCGTGCTCGATCGTGTGCACGTAGACGGGTAAGCCCGCGAAGGTGGCCGCGAGGTGGGCCGTAATCGCGTTGGCGGAGAGCTTGGGAACGCCAGTGTCACCCTCGTTGGGCAATTGGTCCTCCAGATCGCTGGTTGTGGATCGGCCTTCGGTATTGAGACTGCGATCGGGTACGGAACTCATCTGTCGACGAGCCGTTCGACCGGCGGCCCGGGATGGGAATCGCCGCCTTCACTCAGCAAGGATCGCCGTCGGCGCACCGAAGTAAGCCTCGGCAGTCGGTTGCGCGGGGGTCCTCTCGCCTGACCCTGCGGCAAGCGGATCAAGAACCCGGCCCTCGCGGACCGGGTTCTTGGAACGGCCCTTGAAACGGAAGCGGAGAGGGCGGGATTTGAACCCGCGATGGACCTTTCAGCCCATACGCGATTTCCAGTCGCGCTCCTTCGGCCGCTCGGACACCTCTCCGCGCGCGGCACAGGGTATCGGCCGAGGTTCCCTGAGACGAGGGATATGACCGGAGTGCCGGCGGCCCGATGTAGGAACCATCGCGCGCTTCGGGGGGCCGCAGCCCGAAGTTCGATGAGGAAGAGGCCGCAGCTCTGCTGCGGCCTCTTCATTTTTGTTTGCAGGCAGATCGTCCGCGAGTAGGCTCAGCCACGTGGCTTGGTCGTGGGAGATCGTCGAGCGCGACCACGTCATCCAGAACCCGACGAGCGCTGAGAAGATCCGGCTGCTCGGCGACTACGCCAGGCTCACGCCCGAGAGCCGCGTGCTCGACATCGCGTGCGGAAAGTGCGGGCCCGCCACGATCCTCGCCTCGACCTACGGCTGCCGAATCCTGGGCGTGGAGAGGCTCGCGGCCTTCGCGGACGAAGGCCGCGCGCGCGTCTCCGAGGCCGGCCTCGAGGAGCTGGTCGAGGTGCGGACGGGTGATGCCGCCGACTTCCCGCTCGAGCCGGAGACCTGGGACGCCGTGCTCTGTCTCGGCGCCGGCTTCATCTGGGGGACCATCGCCAACGCGGCGGCGACGCTCGCGCCCGCGGTCCGACCCGGCGGCTACCTCGCGATCGGCGAGCCTTACTGGCGGCAGCCACGACCGGCGGACGGCCCGTACGCGGAGTACGCCGAGCTTCCCGAGACCGTCGAGCGGTTCGTGGGGTCGGGCGTTGCCCTGACCGGGATCATCCCCGCCTCCGACGACGACTGGGACCGCTACGAGAGCCTCCACTGGCGCGCCGTCGAGGAGTGGCTCGACGCGGAGCGTGGAAACCCGGACGCGGCGGACGTGCGCGCGCGGCACGAGCGCTTCCGGGACGAGTACGTCCGCGTCACTCGCGCCGTGCTCGGCTGGGCGATCTTCGTCGGCCGGAAGAGTTAGAGCCTCAGAGGCTCTTACCCGCTCGTCGACTCGACCACGTAGGCCGCGACGTCGTTGATCTGCTGCTCGCTGAGCGAGTCGCTGAATGACGGCATCGCGCCCATGCCATTCGTGACGCGCTCGACGACGAGCGCATGATCGGGCATCGCATCGTCGAGGTTCGGCCCGATCGTCCCGCTGGTGCCCGCGGCCTCGAGCGTGTGGCAGCTCCCGCAGCCACTCGCAGCGAAGACCTCTGCACCTGCGGTCGCGTCCCCGGTGCCGCCGGCCGGCGGCTCCGTCGTCGTCTCTCCTGTCTCCCCCGCCCCTCCCGTTTCGGTCTCGGTCTCGGTCTCCGTCGTCTCGGCCTCGCCGGTCTCGGTCTCACCCGTCTCCGTCTCGGTCTCGCCGGTCTCCGTCGTTGCGCCGGTCTCGGTGGTCTCCTGCGCCGCCCCCGTCTCGACGACGTGCTCCTCCCCCTCCGCCTCCCTCGCGAACACGACGACGGCAGTCATCATCGCGACGAAGAGCAGGACGGTGATCCAGACGAAACCGCGCAGCCGATCACCGGGGAAGTCAGGGTCGCGCCGAGGAAGCAGGAACGACACCGCGAGCGCGAAGCCGATGAAGACGAGCGCCACGAGCCCCAGGCCGATCTTGCCGCCCGTCGTGATCCCGAGTAGCACGCGCCGGAAGCTACCACGGTCTTGGCGCGGAGGCTCCTAGTGACTCTCGAGCGGCGCCATCGTCAGGCCGTGGTCGGCGAGTTGCGACCAGTAGTGCTCAGCCTGCTCTCGGTGGCCCGACCACACGACCGCCCGTCCGGTGGCGTGGATCCGGTTCGCGAAGGCCATACCACGATCGAAGTCGATCCCGGGCAGGACCGCCGCCAGCGCGAAGGCCACGCCGTCGAAGGTGTTGTGGTTGTCGTTCAGGACGATCACGAGCCACGGCGCGCCCAGGTCCGAGTCGGAGCCGTCCGTCGGCCGGCTACGCGTGGGCGTCTCGGTGAGCGTGCTCATCGCGGGGAAGCTAGCAACGCGGTCTGTAGGCTTGGCCGTCGTGTCCCCCGACGAACGCCTCGAGAAGTACGCCCGCCTCGCGGTCGAGGTCGGCTCCAACGTGGGGGAGGGACAGGTGCTCTGGGTGAGCGGGCTGGTCGAGCACGCTCCGCTCGTCCGCGCGATCGCGCGCGTGGCATACGAGCGCGGCGCGAGGTTCGTCGACGTCGAGTACACCGACCAGCACGCGCGCCACGCGCGCATCAAGCATGCGCCCGAGGACTCGCTCGACTGGTCGACGCCGTGGTCGCTGACGAGGATGGACTACCTCGCGGAGCACCACGGCGCGATCATCCAGATCGGCGGCGACCCCGAGCCCGAGCTGTTCGCCGACCTCGACGGCTCGCGCGTCGGCAAGACCCGGGCGAAGGAGCTGTCCGAACGCTACTTCGCCGCGCTGAACGAGCGGGCGCTCAACTGGACGATCGTGGCGTATCCCAACGAGGGCTGGGCACGCACCGTCTTCGGCGAGCCCGATGTCGAGCGGCTCTGGGACGCCGTGGCGACGGCGACGCGCCTCGACGAGGCCGACCCGGTTGCCGCCTGGCGCCGGCACATCGACGAGCTGCGCGAGCGCGCCGACCTGCTCAACGAGCGTCGTTTCGATGCGGTCCGGTTTCGGGGCAACGGCACCGATCTGACGGTCGGCCTGACGCCGCGCTCGGTCTGGTGCTCCGCGGGCGACGACACGGTCGACGGGCGCACCTACGTGGCGAACATGCCGACGGAGGAGGTCTTCACGACCCCCGATCGCCGCCGCACCGAGGGCATGGTGCGCGCGACGATGCCGCTGGCGCTCTCCGGCACGATCGTCCGCGATCTCGAGATTCGCTTCGAGGGTGGACGGGCCGTCCACGTCGACGCGACCAACGGCGCAGACATCGTGCGGGAGCAGATCAGGGCCGATGACGGAGCGTCGATGCTCGGCGAAGTCGCGCTCGTCGACGGCGGGTCGCGCGTCGGCCGGACGGGCATCGTCTTCCTCAACACGCTGTTCGACGAGAACGCGTCCTGCCACATCGCCTACGGTGCGGCGATCATGGAGGCGATCGAGGGCAGCCAGGAAGCGAACAAGGCCGAGCTCGAGGCGCTCGGGTTCAACAACTCGAGCATCCACACCGACTTCATGATCGGCGGCGCCGAGATCGAAGTGGACGGCCTCGACGCGGGCGGCAACGCGGTGCCGCTGCTGCGCGACAACGCCTGGCAGCTGACCTGACGCGCTAGGAGGGCGCGGCGACGCCGAGGTAGCGTGCGAGTGAGCGGGCCTCACGCCTCACGGCCGCCGCAGTCGCCTTCGTGAGCGTGCCGAACGGTTCGACGGTGAGCTCGAGCCTGCCCGCCTTGACTGCGTGGCTCCACGTGCCGACGACCCGCCCGCGCTCGACGATGGTCGGCGAGATCCAGCCCGCCGTGCGCGAGACCCGCGACATGAAGTCGGGCGGGACGGGGCGGTTGGTGTTCGGGTGCAGGACGTACCCGTCGAAGCCCGGGAGCAGCTTGACGCCTGTCGGCCTCATCGTGAGCCGCGGCAGGTCCGCAGCGAGCGCGAAGCGCTTCGGCTCCACCTCGACGAGCTCGTCACCGAGATCGGTAAAGGCCTGTGTGACCGCGCGCGACGAGCCGAGCCAGAGCTTGACATCGGCGGGGCTCGCCGGCGCGAAGATGCGGAGGTAGCGTCGCAGGAGCTCCGCGCGGGCCTCGTCGCGCTCGAGCTCGAAGCGAAGGCCGAGCCACTGGTCGGCCCGCACGAACGTGATGTTCTGCCCCTGGTTCGGGCCGTGGCACAGGAGGCCGCGCCGCGCCGCCGGCTTGAAGAACGTCCCCCAGCCCGAGCCCATCTCCTTGGCGAGCGACCTGCCGACCTTCGGTGTCACCGCAGCGATCAGCTCGGCGCGGGTCAGGGACGTGCCGTCGAGGGCGTCGGCAATCGCGTCCATCAGCCGTTCCATCTGCTTCGCGGTCGCGCCGAAGTAGCGGAGCCAGGCGTTCTCCCACTGGCCTCGGTTGTGGAGCGCGCCGACGTAGACGGGCAGGTCACCCGCCGGGACGGCGTGCAGCGTGCCCCGCATCAGCCACGTCTTGACGAGGCTGCGGTCCTCCCAGAGAGCGCGGTCGAGGTCGCCCCGGGCGTGTCCCTCCACGCGGCTCCAGGCCTGCAGGTCGGCGGCCGAGAGAACCTGCGCGTGCAGGCCGAGGATCCGACCGGCGACCTCGACGAGCGACCCGGCCGGCGCGCGGCGCACGAGCGACTGCCGCTCCAGTCGAAAGCCGAGCGCCACCTAGGATGTGCGCATGGCCGATTCGTACACACACAAGAGCCTGACAGAGGTCGAGGACTCCGCCGCGAAGTTCGGTCACGGCGACCGGCAGGAGGCTCACTTCGCCAGCGAGGACCTGGGGACGACACAGGCCGGGTTCAGCCTCCAGCGCGTCAGGGCCGGCAAGCGACAAGCCTTCGGACACAGGCACGACGACGTAGAGGAGGTGTACGTCGTCATCGGCGGCGCCGGCCGCGTGAAGCTCGACGACGACGTGCTCGAGCTGAAGCGGCTGGATGCCGTCCGCGTCTCGCCCGGAGTCACACGCGCGTTCGAGGCAGGCGACGTCGACCTGGAGCTCCTCGCGTTCAGCCCCAGGCGCACGGACGACCGCGGCGAGGTCATCGAGGGGTGGTGGAGCGACTAGCTTTCTTCTGAGCTCTCGCCCTCGGTGCCCTCGGCCGGGCCCTCGAACTCGGTGAGCAGGGCCTCGACGCGGCGGTCGATGTCCTCGCGCACGCGCCGAACCTCGTCCACTGCTGCCCCGGTCGGGTCGCCGACTCGCCAATCCTCGTGCCGCGTCCCCGTGGGGATCTGGACGGCGCCGACACTCCGGCCCATCGTCACCACCACGTCCGCGGCGGCGAGGACCTCGGTGACGAGCGGCTTCGCGTAGGCCTCCGAGAGGTCGACGCCGAGCTCGGCCATCACCGTCACGACCGCCGGATCGACCTCGACCACGGCGCTGCTGCCCGCCGAGTGGGCCACCACGCGGCCCTCCGAGCGCAACGTGAGCAACGCAGCGGCCATCTGGCCACGTCCACTGTCCCCGAGCCCGACGAAGAGCACGTCCGGCGACGCGCTCTCGGGCCCGTGCGCGCGCGACAGCGCCTTGAGCCGCTCGCGGCTGAAGCTGTGCGCCATGGTCGGCAGGAAGTCCTCGACCTTGGTGTTCTTCCCGACGAGCTGACGCACCGAGTCGTCCATGATGCGCTGGATCGTCTCGCGCGAATGGACGTCGCCGAACTCGTCCACGAGCCCATCGACCATGCGTTGGATATGGAGCTGCGTCGTCGGGCTGAGCTCTTGAACCGGGTCGTCGACCGCGCTCACGCCGGAGATTCTCGGAGGTGCGCCGGTAACCATGTGGCTGCGGGCCGGTGAGAAACCGGTTACCCGCAGTTGGGCGCCGGCGGGCCTGGCAGCCTTGTGCTTCCCGGGTGGATCGTGCATGCTCGGCCCGTGTAAGTCGCTTCGTTGAGTCAACGCCCGGCTAGGCCGGGGTCACCGCACACAGCGGCGTAGTTGCTCGCTCCGACGACTTTCCAGGAGGCACCGATGTCCACGCACCCCCAGACCTGGCACTACGGCGTCGTCGCACGCTGGTGGGCCGAGTTCTCCGAGCCCGGCCCCGAGGTCGAGTACTTCAGAAGCCACGTCGAGGCCGGACAGCCGGCCCTCGATCTCGCCTGCGGCACGGGGCGACTACTCCTGCCGTACCTGAGGGCAGGCCTCGAGGTCGATGGCTGCGACATCTCGCCCGACATGGTCGCGTCCTGCCGCGAGGCGGCCGCACGCGAAGGCCTGACGCCGACCCTGTACGTACAGGCGATGCACGAGCTGGATCTGCCGCGCCGCTACCGGACGATCTTCGTCTGCGGCGCGTGGGGCCTGGGCTCGAGCCGCGCGCAGGACGAGGAGGCGCTGAGGCGCATCCATGACCACCTCGAGCCGGGCGGGCGACTCGTCCTGGACAACGAGGTGCCGTACGCCGACGGGACCTGGAGGTACTGGCAGAAGGAAGACCGCAACGATCTTCCTCGCCCCCGGCGCGAGCCGGGCAAGCGCCGGCGCGGGTCCGACGGTGCGGAGTACGAGCTTCGCGCCCGCGTCCTCGATCTCGACCCGCTCGCACAGCAGGCGACGTGGGAGATGCTCGCCTTCATGTGGCGGGACGGCGAGCTCGTCGCCGAGGAGGAGCACCGACTCACGACGACGCTCTACTTCAAGGACGAGCTCGTGCTGATGCTGGACCGGGCGGGCTTCGTCGACATCGGCGTGGAGGGTGCGCACAACGGCCGGGAGCCGACACGCGACGACGACTTCCTCGTGTTCCTCGCGAGCAAGCCTCGCTGATGCGCAACTCAACGGGGTCCGCACCCGTTGAACCCCCATGGACCCGCGCGAGCAGCGGCTGGCCGAAAACGAGGTGCTCTTCCGGGAGGTCAACGAGCGGGTCGACTCGATCGCGCACCAGCTCGGCCCGGACGTGCCCCACGAGTACCTCTGCGAATGCGCGAACGCCGACTGTACGTTCAGGCTCTCGCTCGGACCGCGCGAGTACGAAGAGGTACGCGCGGACCCGACCCATTTTGTGGTCCTGCCGCTCCACTACACCCCGGAGGTCGAGGACCTCGTCCGGCGGGAAGAGACCTACTGGGTCGTTCGCAAGACGGGCGAGGCCGGCGAGTACGCCGAGCAGCTCGACCCGCGCGACCGTTGACCTGGCATCGTCTCGGGCAATGGCCCTGACGCAGTACTACACGGCGACGAGCCTCGACGGCTTCATCGCCGATCCGGACAACTCGCTGGGCTGGCTGTTCACCCGCGAGCGCGAGGAGGATGGGCCGATGAACTACGGCGACTTCATCGCCGGCGTGGGCGCGCTGGCGATGGGGTCGACGACCTACGAGTGGATCCTCGACCACGAGTTCTCCGGCAAGGACCAGTCAGAGTGGCAGTGGCCGTACGACATCCCCGGCTGGGTGTTCACGCATCGGCAGCTGCCGGTCGTCCCGGAGGCGCCGATCGAGTTCACGAGCGCCGACGTCGCAACCGTCCACGAGCAGATGGTCGCGGCCGCCGGCGACCGGAACGTCTGGCTCGTCGGCGGCGGCGACCTCGTGGGTCAGTTCGCCGACGTCGGGCTGCTCGACGAGGTCATCGTGGGGATCGCGCCCGTCACCTTGGGCGGGGGTGCCCCGTTGCTCCCCCGCCGGCTCGAGCTGCGCCTGGACGAGGTGGCACGAAACGGCGACTTCGCCGCCGCCCGGTACTCGGTCGTGCGGGCACCGGACTGAGCGTCAGCCGGGGAGCAAGCCGTCCCGGTACCGCGTTCGTTCCGACGGCCCGAAGCGCGCGTACGCCTGCTTCGGGTCGGTCGTCTCCTGTTCGACCCCGGCGTTGTGGCGAAGCGCCGCTTCACTCGTCGTGTAGCCGCCCCAATCGGGATCGGTCGAGCGGTCGCGCGCGCCGACGGCGACGACGACGCAGCCCGTCTCTCCCGCTCCGATGATCGTGTGTTCCGTCCGCGGTGGACAGTGGACCAGGTCCCATTGGCGAAGTGGCCGTTCCTCACCTTCGACGATGAGCAGCGCCTCGCCGGCGATCACGAGGAAGTCCTCCTGATCGGCCTCCCAGTGATACATCCCCATCGGCTCGCCCGGCCCCAACACTGTGAGATTGATCCCGAGCTGCGAGAAGTCCGGCGAGTGCTCCTCGAACCCCTCGAACTCGCAGAAGAAGCCGCGTCGATCACGCTCGTACCACGGCGCGTCGCGCGCGTTCAGCACGAACCAGCCCTTCCCGGTCGGCACGAGGCCGTGCTCGGTCGGTTCCAGCGGCGACTCGGAGAGCACGGCTGGAGTATGTCGTTGCCGGCTTTCGGATGTTTTTGTCGACAAGACCAGAACCACGTGGTACGGTAAGAGTCATGTCGACCAAAACGTTCGCGCATGAAGGCGGTCGTCTACGACCGCTACGGGCCGCCGGAGGTGCTGCGGATCGCCGACGTCGAACGGCCAGTGGCGAAGGAGGACGAGGTCCTCGTCAGGATCCACGCAACGACGGTCACCCGGACCGACACCGGGCTGCGCAGCGCCGAGTTCTTCATCAGCCGCTTCGTCACCGGCCTGCTCCGGCCGAAACAGAAGATCCTCGGCCTGGAGCTGGCCGGGGAGGTCGAGGCGGTCGGCTCGGGCGTCACCGAGTTCGAGGCCGGCGACCACGTCTTCGGCGTCACCGGCAACGGGGCACACGCGGAGTTCGCCTGCGTGCGCGAGAGCGGCGCGCTCGCCCACAAGCCTGCAGGCATGACGTTCGAGGAGGCCGCCGCGGTCTGCGATGGAGCGGCCCTCGCGCTGGCGTGTCTCAGGAAAGCGAACCTGCGGGAGGGTCAGAGCGTGCTCGTCTACGGAGCGTCGGGCTCGGTCGGCACCGCGGGCGTGCAGCTGGCGAAGCAGCTCGGCGCCGACGTCACGGCCGTGTGCAACACGAAGAACGTCGAGCTCGTGAGCTCGCTCGGCGCGCACCGGGTGATCGACTACACCCAGGAGGACTTCACCCGGAACGGCGAGACGTACGACGTCCTCTTCGACGCGGTCGGCAAGCACTCGTTCAGACGCGGCCGGCACTCGCTGAAGCCCGGCGGGGTCTACGCCTCGACCGACCTCGGCTTCCTCTGGCACGTGCCTGCCCTCGTCTTGCTGACCCGGTGGCTCGGCGACAAGAAGGCGCGGCTCGGAATAACCCGCTACTCGAAGCAGGACGTCCTCTTCCTGAAGGAGCTGATCGAGGCGGGGGAATACCGAGCGGTCATCGACCGCCGCTACCCGCTCGAGGACGTGATCGAGGCGACCAAGTACGTGGAGACGGGCCAGAAGACCGGAAACGTCGTCCTGACGGTCGGCGGCGACAGCGCGACCTGACCGGGCGCGGCATGATCAATTCAGATGCGAGCCATCGCCGTCATCCCGGGACGCCCCGAGACCGCCGGCGTCATCGACGCGCCCGAGCCGCCTGTGTCCGACGGTTCGGTGCTCGTCCAGACGCGCCTGATCGGCATCTGCGGCACCGACTACGAGATCGCGGTCGACGGCTACGGGATGCCGCCGCCCGGCGAGGATCGGCTCGTCCTCGGGCACGAGTCGCTGGGAGAGGTGCTGGAAGCGCCAGAGAGCAGCGGCCTCGAGTCGGGAGACCTCGTCGTCGGCGTCGTGCGTCGGCCCGATCCAGTGCCCTGCCCGGCCTGCGCGGCGGACGAGTGGGACATGTGCCGGAACGGCAGGTTCGTCGAGCGCGGCATCAAGGAGCACGACGGCTACGGGAGCGACCGCTTCCGTCTCGACCCGCGTTTCGCCGTCCGCCTCGACCCGGCGCTGGGCGACCTCGGTGTCCTGCTCGAGCCCACGACGGTCGTCGCCAAGGCCTGGGAGCACGTGGAGCGGATCGGCGCCCGCGCCTTCTTCGAGCCGAAGGTAGCGCTCGTCACGGGGGCCGGGCCGATCGGGCTCCTCGCTGCACTGCTTGCCCGCCAGCGGGGCCTCGAGACGCACGTCGTGGACATCGTCACCGAAGGCCCGAAGCCTCGCCTGGTGGCCGACCTCGGCGCGCACTACCACGTCGGGCCGGTGACCGACTTGCCGGTCGAGCCCGACGTCGTGATCGAGTGCACTGGCGTACCGCAGGTGGCGCTCGGCGCGGTGGAACGGACTGCGGCCGGGGCGATCGTCGCCCTGACAGGCCTCTCCCGTCCGGGTGCCGTCATGGAGACGCACCCTGGCGCCATGAACAACGCGCTCGTGCTCGGGAACAAGGTCGTCTTCGGCACGGTCAACGCCGCGCGGCGTCACTACGACCAGGCGGCGGAGTCGCTTGCGAATGCCGACCCGGACTGGCTCAGTCGACTCATCACTCGCCGGCTGTCGCCCGAGGAGTGGCCTGACGCGCTCGAGAAGGGCCCAGACGACATCAAGGTCGTGGTCGACATGACTGCATGACGAGCGACGCGGTCGCCTGCACGACGGACCAGCACCTGCTCGGCGAAGGTGCGCGGTGGGACGCCCGCCGCCGGGAGCTCCTGCGGGTGGACATCATCGACGGGCGTGTCTACCGCGACCAGGTCGACGACGACGGCTCTCTGATCCCGGTTCGCACCTACCAGGTGCCCGGCACCGTCGGCGCGATCACGCCGATCGAGGGCGACGAGGGCTGGCTGCTGGCTTCGAACCGGAGCTTCGTCCACCTGTCCCCGGACGGCTCGCTGCGCCCGCTCGCCGAGGTCGCCCCCGAAGGGACGCGAATGAACGATGCGGCCTGCGACCCGCAGGGCCGGTTCTGGGCCGGCACGAAGGCTCACGACAACCGCGCCGGAGGCGGCGCGTTGTACCGGCTCGACCGGGATGGGCACACCGAGCTGATGCTCGACGGCCTGACCATCTCGAACGGCCTGGGCTGGAGCCCCGACGGCGGCACGATGTACCTCGCGGACACGATCCCGCGTGTCATCCACGCGTTCGCCTTCGACGGCGAACGGGGCACGATCGCGGACGGCCGGGTGCTGGTCACCGTTGCGGAAGGCGTCGGGCCGGACGGGCTGACGGTGGACGCGGCGGGTGACCTCTGGGTCGCGATCTTCGGAGCCGGCCGCGTCCAGCGCTACTCCCCGGACGGCGAGCTGCGCGAGGAACTCCACGTCCCGGCCGAAGGAGACCACGTCCTGCGCGTTCGCGGGGCCGGGGCTGCACCGGCTCTACGTCACCACCGCGACAGAGGACTGGAGCCACGAGCAGCGTCGCGCAGAGCCCACTGCCGGGCTCACGTACCGGTTCGACACTGATGCAACCGGCCGTCCGGCAGCACCGTTCCGCCCCGACCCCAGCTGGTGGACGACGGTCATCTCGTAAGTGAGACCGAGGTTGCGGCGGAGAGCCCGTACCCTATGCAGAGCGCACGAACGGATGGCGCTCTCGACAACTTGGGCGGCTACACGGAAGAACTTGATGAGCTACTGGAAACACTACGGCTGGAGATATGTACTGCTGCTCGCGGTCATGGTCTGGGGTTACAGCGATTCAGGGATCTCAGGGATGCTGTGGGCGCTGCTCGGCTTCGGCATCCTGATGTTCGTGCTCTACACAGCGCTCGATGCCTGGCAACGGGTGACACGACCCTTCAGGCCCGAGACCGTTCGCTTCGAAGAGATCCCGCACCCGGAGACGCAGCTCACGGCCGACGACTATCTGGCCATGATCGAGGCCCACAAGCACCGCCGAAACTAGCGGCCAGCTCAGAATGCGTTCGCCGGCCGACTTCCACTCCCTCGAGGCGCTGCGCGATGAGCTCGGCCCGCTCCTCCTCGCTCCCGCCGTCCAGCACCTCCAGGTCTGAGGGGTCGGCTCGAAGGTAGACGCCGGCGGTTCGGGCATTCAGCCCGGGGTCGAGATCCGACCGTGTCGTCCAGTACCCGGTCGCGCGGTCTGCGGTCTCCAGCCGGATCTCGCCGATCCCCTCGAGCTGCGGGGCGTTCGGGTGCCGAGGGCGCTCGCCCTTCGCGAAGTAGAAGATGCCGGACGGATCCCTGCGCTCCTTCGCAGCCTCGCTCCAGTAGCGGGCCGATAGGGTGCCGTCCTCCTGCCAGGCCCGGCCGTTACTTCAGGCCACCGTCGCGGTCCCGCGAGATGCGCAGGAGGCTCACCGCCGACGGTTCGAACTCGCTCCGCGCAGTAAGCGAGAGCTGCCACCACAGCCCCTCGACCGGAGCCGCGGCGACCCTCGGTCTCGATCGCCTTGCGGAGCTTCTGGTTGATCCCGCGAACCTCAGCCGGGCTGGTGGCCGGGTCGTAGCGAACGGAGGTCAGCCCGAGCAGGTCGGTCGGCAGCTTCGAGCCGTTCGCGTGGAGGATGAACGTGCGCCGGATGCCGAGCGCGCCGCCGAAGAGCCCGGCCTCGAACACGACGTTGTCGCGCGGCGACGCCTGGCCGGACTGGGACGCATCCGTCGTGGTCCAGTCGTCCTGGGCGAACACGAACGCGGCGAAATCGACCTCCTGAGAGAGCTCGACGAGCCGGTCGAGGGTGGACCGCCCCGGGTTGAACGTGGTCGTCCAGGGCTCGACGTCGGCGACGTCCTCGAGCCCGCGCGTGATCGCCTGGAGCAGCTTGGCCTGCTTGCCCGACGACCCGAGGAAGATGCGCGGCTTGTTCATGCGCGATTCACCTCCGGTCAAGAGACGAGGCCAGCGTACTCATCTTGATCACACAAGGCAGACGACTCCGCGCCTTGTGAATCAGTAGTCTGCTGACCGCGAACGCGTCCAGCCCGTGCGGAAGTGACTCTCGATCGTCAGAAGCTCAAGGAGCGGATTCACGAGCTCTACCACTCCGAGCACGACGAGATGGGAGAGCGCGGAACGCTCGAACGCCTGGAGCGGGGCGGGAATGGGATCTCGCGCCGACGCTCGCGTCCGGAGGCGTCGTCGTCTTTCCGCATGCCGGTGTGCTGGACTGCGGGCACCAGGTCGCTGCGGCAGTTCAGGGCTGTCTCGACAGCGGCGCCGATCGCGTGATCGTGATCAGCGTCCTGCACGCGTTCACGGATGAGATGGAGGAAGCTCGCACGCGCGTCTCGGCGGGAGCTGATCCTTCCGAGTGGCCGTTCTGGGGGATCCAGGGGCCGGGCCTCGAGGGACGAGACGAGTGGCGCAACGACCACGCACTGATCAGCTTCCGGCACTTCTGGGCCGCGGAGACGAAGCGGCGCGGAATACGCGGCCCGGACGTGGTCGAGCGGTACCCGTACCTCGCCGGCGGCCACCCCGAGCGGCTGCCGGGCATCGAGGAGCTCGCCGCCCTCGCCGAGGACGCGGTGATCGTCTCCACCGCCGACCCGTTCCATCACGGGATCGGTTACGGCGATCCTCCGGAGCGCGCACTGGCACCTGACGACGGTGGGCTCGAGCTCGCCCGGGCGACGATCGAGGAAGGGATCGCGCTCCTCGGGAGCGGCGACTACGCAGGCTACGACGCGCACTGCGTCGAGGCCAAGAGTGACGCGCGCGATGCAGGCGTCGTCTTTCGCTACCTCCGCGGCGAGCTGCACGGCTCGATCGTCGACATGACCTACACCGACGCCGCGGCGCTGTACGAAGCGCCGGATCCGACCTGGGTCGCCGCTCCGCTCGTCGAGTGGCGGACAGGCTTGGCGACCAGGCCCTGAATGGGCGCACCTGGGATCGAATTAGCCAGTCAACTGCGACTGATGTTGACGATACCGGACTCGAGCGCGCCCACCACGCTCGGGCAGGACCTACCGGGACCACGTGCGACCGCGTCAGCTGCGAAATCTGACACCGATCCTGACACGCCGTCGCGGCGGGAGCGACGTCAGTCGAACCGTCCTATCTCTCCGAACCGACCTCGGATCTTGCGCCACCGGATCTCTACGGTTTTTCAACGCCCTCCAACAGCCGTGCGCGGAGCCGTCCAGTTCTGCTTTAGTCGCTGACACCAAGATTTGGCGTTGCCGCGCGCCAGACAAACCACGTGACAGCGAGTACCGCGGCAATGGACAGCGCGACGGCGAGCCACCAAAACCGGGTTGGTTGAGCAAGCGCGACCGTGACAGCGATCGCGCCAGCACCGCCAAGCAGCGTGGCGGGAATGAAGGCGTTCGACCAGACCCGCATCATGTTCTGGTACAGGACCCAGGCGGCGGAGCTTGGCGGCCTACGTACGAAGCCTCGAGGTATGCGAGTTGACGCTCCCGGTCTCGGCCAGAGACGGATGAAGCCCCGAGGTCTCCGAGTTGACGCTCGCGGACTCGGCCAGAACCGCACCGGCATCAAGAGTTCGTCGTACTTGAACATGGTGACGAAGTAAGCGGCTGTCGCCATCGCAAGTAATCCGAGGCCTAGCCCGGAGACCCACGGATACCAACCTGGCGGGTTCTCGGCGACGGCAAGCTCCTTGGCGGCGAACACCAGGAGCGCCGTGAGGAATGCGCCCAGCAGCTTGGCCGAATCCATCTTCGACTTGATCTTGTCTTGAAGCTGCTCAAGCAGCTTCGCGTCAGAAGGTGAGAGCACCCACCGAAGCGCGGGTGACTCGGAGCGAGGAGCACCGAGCATGGCAAGTTCGCCGCGGGCGAGCGGGACGGGACCAGCCCAACGCTGACCGCGCCGGCCACGCTTGATCAAATCATGCAGTAGCCAGCTCACCTGCGGGTCGTGACCGACGAAAACGATCGCCCAGAAGGCTCCCGCTCCCTTAGCTTGGCTTCGATCTCTGTGTGAATCGTCTCCCAGCGCTCCTTTGCGTCCTCTTTGGTGTGATGTGGCCACGTGGCGGGGTCGAGCGCACGTAACCGCACCGCGACGACGGACTTCCCGAACTCGGAAGCTAGAACAGCTGCGGTGTCAGTGGACTCTGGTGATGGAGCGCAGACGATCGTTAGTTCGTCGCCGGCTATCCCATATTCGCCGGCAGTCTCGGCGAAGCGGCGCGCGACAGCAATGGCGTCGCTGAGTCCCGGTCGTCAATGAGCTCCCCGAGGACTGCTTGTCAGGATCCATACCAGGCCGGAACGCCTCGCCGTGCCGCATGATCCCCTTCCACACCCACGAGGAGTCGGCCATTGCTTCCGACTTTAGTTTCATCCCCAGCTGCTGCATAGGGCGGGTTACCGGCGTAGCGGGACGAGCCGGACCGCTCTCGGAGTTCGGTGATCATGGTGGACGTGCCGCCTTGTGCGCCTTGTGATGGGTAGGTGAGGCGCGATCGACACATGTGAATCGGGGAGTCTCGCTCAAGCCGCCAACGGCTGAACAAATAGTCCTCCGCTGCCCGCGCCTCCCTGGTTAGCATCACCGTCCGCCAGGCTTGTGAAGCCCGCGGTTGTATGGTGCGGCGGGAGCGGGCTGTGGAGACAACAGACAGGTGGAGCTGGCGGGAAACGGGCGGTCGACCGTGAGGACGAATACCTCTCCTGATGCACGCCGAGACAGGCGACGACACACTGGCGCTGGTGCGCGAACAGCGACCCTGTATGCGGTGCCCGCTGGTAGCTCGGCACGAGAGCAGCCACAGAGTCGCATAGCCGACGCCGCCCCAGCTCCGCGCTGACGAGCGTGAGAAATGACGTCCCACGGGCACTTATGCCAAAGTGCGCTCCACGCCGACCTCGCCAAACTCACCTGCCGCAGACTCGCCCTGGCGACCGTGGCGGACAGCTTATGGCCAGCCCTCGGCGGTTTGTCGGGCGCCTGTTTTTCCGCTGCGGCCGTCGCCGCGCTGGTAGAGGTTTGGCGCCACCCGCACGCGGGTGTGACTCGCGGCCATCAGCCAGCCCTCCCGGCGACGGAGTCGGGATCGTCACCGTTCTTGCCCGCGATGAAGTCATCGAGTTCGCGGCGGTGGAAGAAGTAGCGACTGCCGGGGCCGAAGGGCTGGTGGCCGGGGAGCAGGCGGCGTTGCGCGGCCTTGCGGACAGCGTCGGGAGTCATGTTGAGGTAGGCGGCCGTCCCGGCGACGTCGCACCAGGGCGAGCGCGTGCTGCTGCGGTCGTCGGCGCTGAGGCGTTCCGCGACGTCCGCGATCTGCTGAATGAGTGTCTCGGGCCAGGCGAGCGTCAACTGCGCCACGATCGGACCCGGAGTCGTTCTGTTCTCGTTCATGCCTGCCTCTCCGGCCGGGCCGTGAAAAGCTGAAGGCGGTCGGCTCGACCCGAGACGGCCGCGGAGGCCTGTCCTGACACGGATCTGACACGCTGGCCGCCTCGGCGCTCGGAACGGGCGGAGAACGGCTCGAGCCAAGCCGTTTCTGCGGAGTGGGAGGATGGGCGCACCTGGGATAGCGAGATGGGCGAGATCGAGTTTGGCGGGAAGCCGTTCAAGAAGAACTGGCCGAAGAGCATGGCCGTGAAACGCGTGCAGGAGTGGTTGTATCTGAACGGGTTCGGGCTCCTTGAGCGCAGCTGTCAGGGTGGGCGCTTACGACAGCACGTTGGAGCCGACGAGAATTGTCTGCGGTGCCCGCGCGTGGCGGCGGATGTCCGGCCTGATTCGGTCCCGTATCGCGGATGGTGACAGCGTCGCAAACATGGCAACGCCCGCCGCCCAGAGGTCCCGCCGTGAGCGCATGCCTCAATCACGCTTGATTCCGCTATTGCCCGACGTGCCCGCCGAAACCTTGTCTCCGCGAGCTTGACTAGCCGCCGCCGTGGTAATAGAAGCCGACTCGAATTGAGAAAGGCGGCGACTTGGCCACACGTGGCGCGAGCGTCTGGAACGGAGTTCATATGCGAAAATGCGCGGAACTCGCCGCACTTGTAGGGATCCCCGTCGACGTCTGCCGCCAGGTTAGGAGCGATCCCCATGGGGAATGACGACCGAGAAAGAGGACAGCGGTTCTATGAACTTGTGTTTGGTCGCCGGAAGACCACCTTCAGCGATCTACTTGACAATTTCACCATAGACCATCTCTTCGCTAACGTCTGGAGTCGTACCGACAAGCTTTCTACCGTGAACCGAAGCAAGATCACCGTCGCGATGCTGGCTGCACTTGGGAGAGACAGTGAACTCAAAGCGCATCTCAAAGGTGCACGGCATCAAGGAATCTCCGATGGCGAGCTGGAGGAGATCATGCTTCATGTTGCGCATTACGCTGGCTGGCCAGCGGGCCACCGGGGACTCGCCATTCTCGACGAGGTTACAAAAACAGGCCGGCAAGTCTCTTGGCTTCTTGAATTGAAGGTGAAGCCTGAAGAACTCGACAACTTCAAAGTGTTACTGGACCAGATGGTCGAGTCGACTCGGAACGAACCCGGCACGCTCAATTACGAGTGGTTTATCAGCGACGACGAGAAAGCGGTGTTTGGCTACGAACGGTATGGAGATTCGGTCGCGGCAATGACCCACTTGAAGGTCTTCGCTCATATGTTTGCCGAGAACTTTCTGGCAACGACTGAGCGTGCTCGGTTGACCGTTCTCGGTGACCCGAACGACGAGCTTAGGGAGGCGCTGAGAAAGCCTGGCCCAGATCCTATCTACTACAGATTCCTCCAGGGCTTCGCGCGGGATCAAGGCTAACGCCCAACGGTTTGCCAGCTCCCAGGCATCTGGGCAGCTTGGCGCGCCGAATCAAGACGTTGCTTCGCACACTGTCAACGTCCCGTCTGCTTCGACGCCGCCGTCGTAGCCGACCCTGGAATGGGCCGGTCCTCGAACATCGGGTCGGCGCCCGGTCCATCAATGAGGGAGCGCAGCGATTCAGGAGTGAGCTCGACTCGGTCAACGCCCTTGCCTCGGGCAACGTCCTGAGCGGCTTGATCCGCGAAGAGCCTCCTTAAGTACGGCCGGTTGCTGTCCTCCGCGACGTGGGTCGGTATTCGGTCCGCCTTAAGATCGTCGAGTGAGTCCGGGTCCTCGCTGAGGTAATCGGACAAGAGCGGCCACCGCGACTTGAGAATCGTCCACAGCGCGAGCTGCTCGCGCGGATGGTCGAGTTTCGCTGAACACCCCTCGAGAATCTGAACAGCCCTCTCGACCCCGTAGGCGTTCACAAGCCGCTTCATCGCGCGCGGGTTCGGCTCGAGCAGCGGCGCCAGCGGCGTCAGCGTGTGCTCGACGTGCCGCTGCAGCGTCGGGCTCGCCAAGCGACGAACTGCCGCAGCGCGCCGGGCACGGTTCTCCTCCGCCGTCTCGCCCCAATCGCGGTCGAGCGCGCCAAGGATCTCGTCCTCCGTGTCGAGCCCGGCGAAGTCCTGCTGGGCCTCGCGGGCGAGCTCTTCGGCATCGCGTCGAGCGCTGTCGTCGCGCGGGGAAAGCAGCCGCTCCCAAAACGCGTCCTGATCCTGGCGCGAGATCCTCGGGACCGAAGTCGAAAGCTGGAAGGACTTCTCGAGGAAGAGATGACCGAGCGGCCGGCCGGGATCGACGCCTGTCTTCACGTAGTCGCCGTATACGTCGCCGTAGGCGTCGTAGAGCCAGTGCCGATCGGCCGCGACGACAAAAGCAACGGGGGCTTCCCGGAAGATGGTCTGGACACCCTCGAGCAGGTCGACAACGTACTCCGCCCGGCACCGATCGAGATCGTCGATGAAGATCGCGATCGGGCGGTCGATGTCCGCAACGAGCCCGTTGAAGCGGCCCATGAGCTTTTCCATCGGGTCGCCCGTCTGCCTCATGAAGGTCTGCGCGCCCCGCTCCGAGCCCCCGGTAACAGAGCTCATGAGGCCATGGAGGGCACTCACAGCAGCGACAACACTGGTGATCACCCCGGCGACAAGCCCGACCGGGTCGCCATCGGTGAGCTTCCCGGTCGCACCAAGCACGCCAACGATCGCCCCCGCAACGACAACCGCGACGATCTCCGCCCTCGCAAGATGGACGCGCCACCAGAGGCCACGCAGGCGGAGCCGGAGGCGCAACAACGCGTCTGAGTGTCTATCCGCGACCGCCTCGCGGCGGACAGCCGAGATCAGCAGCCACCAAGGCGCACCGGCGCGCTGATTCTTCCAGGCATTGAAATTGACCACGACCCAAGGGTCCGGCGTCGACCTCAGCTCGCACTCGAGGAACCCGAGGAGCGACGTCTTTCCGGAGCCCCACGGCCCCTCGAGGTGAAGCATGAACGAGTCGGGCTTGCCACTCGGCCCCTCGGTACGCCGAAACTCATCGCGCAGACGCTCGGCGAGCGCCGCTGCGAACGCCGTCCGTCCCAGCAGATCGACCTTCGCCGCCTGATCCGAAAGCGTCGGCACCGCATCAGCCTTGTAGAGGGCCCTTCCCCGGCCGCTCAGCTGCTCGGAAGTCCCGATCTCGCGTTTGAGCGCCGCAAGGAAGCCGTCCTCGCTCAGCCGGCGCCTCAGCTCCTGGTCGAGCAATGCGAGCCCGAAGACGAGCTTGCGGCCATCCAGCTGCCCCGGATCCTGCGGCAAGAAGATCGGACGCACCTCTTCGATCCAGCTATCCACCGTCTGCTTCTTCGCGCCTTCAGGGGCGTCGCCGACCTCGACGAAAGGCCCGATCTTCTCCCCGTAATCGCTGTGGACCGGGTCGGAGAGAAGCTCGGCAACGAGTAGGTAAGCAGTTGCGCTCCCGAGCCTCGTGCGTAGGACGTCGACCGACCTCGAGATGTCCACGGACGACTCGGTGGCGTCTCGACGCGCAGCCTGCTCGGCCCGAGCCTCCTCCTGCACGAAACTCTGCGACGCGCCCTCTGGATCCGAACCTGGATCGTCGTCTTGAGTCTTCTTGGAGGCTGCCACGCGGCTCCTCCCCACGCGAGCGGACATGACGCCGCAGGACTCCAAGATAGCGCCCCCCTTGAACGTTTGGAAGGGGTATCCGGCCGTCGACGAGATCGCCGGCCTGTCGTAACACGCGTACCTCGCCGCAGCTGAACGCTCGTGGTTGTCGTTGCCTTCGGTCTGCGCGATAATCAGCACAACGACCCTCCACTCGAGGAGCGGGCATGGCCAGAGAATGCGCAACCTGATGCGCAATCCGATGCTCTCGAGGGTTTCGACGAATGGGAAGAGTACGACCCCGAGGTCGATGAAGCGCCTGCCGATTACGGCTTTGTAGGTACTTGCAGCGGCGAGGGTGAGGACGGCAACTGATGGCTCACGCGTCATGGGGTCAGGGATGGCCGAATTGCCAGAGATCCGAGGTAGTCACCGTCACGACGAACGGCCTCCGCCTCCCGGTACGGCGGGACATCGCGCCATTGATCGCACCGCTCGTCCGGGATCTCCAACGGGCCAGGAGGCGAAGGTTCCGTCCCGATTGGTCATGGGGATTTGCGTGCCGGGCGATCGCAGGCGACCAACAGGCCCTCGAACCATTCCTGGGGGCTCGCAATCGACCTCGACGCACCCGAGAACCCTCAACTGCCGCGCGACCAACATCGCGCTCCGCACCTGCTGCGTAAGAACTTTGACGGAGTCGGCGCGCTTCGGTCAACAATGCCCCGGAACGCCAAGCAAATCGCCGAGCGCCATGGCTTTCGGTGGGGCGGCACCTATCCGACCAGGCCTGACCCGATGCATTTCGAGTTCATGGGCTCCGTCGCCGACGCCCGCCGGCGTCGGAACGCTCTGCAAACCTGAGCCCAGCGCTTGGGTGCAAGCGTCCCCCTCCCTTGTGCGCCACCCGAGGCGAGGGTTGACACCGCGCCCGTGCGGAGTCAAGCTCGCGGTGACCGTGACTGGTGGGCACTGCGCCGACTTCGTCGTGGCGCTTCAGGGCTTCGAGGGCGTCATGGTCTTCAGCGCTCGACGAGCTCGAACTGCGGCAGGTAGCTTCGACGCCAGCTCGCCGGCCCGGCCGGTCGCATTCACTTCGGCTCGGGCAGACCCGTGCTGACCGACGTCGCGACCCGGGTCGCGGAGGTTCTCGCCGGCTCGCCAGACCCCGTCCTGCCCTCGGGCAACATCGGCGCGCGCCGGCCGTCGAACGCCGGCGAGATCCCGGCGATCGCGGTCTCGGTCAACGTCGACGAGTCCGCCGCGTCGGATTTGGGCGACTGGTCCGAAGCTGGGACCAGCTGCCCGGCGGCGACACGATCCGCGAGGAGACGAGGGGCGATCGCTACCGCGGCGTCCTCTCGCTCGAGGTCTCGGCAGCACCTTCGGGCAGGCGAGCACGATCTCGCAGAACCTCCAGGCGAAGCTCGACCCGCGAGGTCCAGTTGCTGCGCCAGAAGGGCTTCGTCACTCTCCAGCCCGCCGGCCTCGAGGCGGCCGAGAACGTGATGCGTCCGGCGACGACGACGCGCGAGCTTCAGCGCCTGGCGGCAGAGGCGTGGCTACCGGTTCGTGTTCGAGGTGGAGCGAGGGCGGCGAGCTCACGCGCCGGCGGCCGAATCGAGCGCATCGACGTCGACCTCGTCGAGCAGCGCCGGCGAGTCCTTCTCGGCGCCCATAGCAGCGGATCGGATGAGGAGCGCATGACAGAAACGATCACAGAGACGATCCTTCCCGGCACCTACATCGAGGTCCGCGCGGAAGGGCTGCTTGCCGGCGGGCTGATCTCGACCGGGAACGTCGGGATCCTCGGCACGGCCGAGATGGGCGACGCCGAGCATCGCGATCGCTGACGCAGCTTCGAGGAGGCGCGCGCGCTCTTCGGCGAGCCACGGCCGTGGGATCCGGACGGGCGGCGACGACGGGAACGTCCACCTCGTCCGCGCGCTCCGCTACGTGTTCGACAACGGCGCGAGCACGGTCTACGCGCAGCGCGTCTTCGACGCGACGTCGGCCGAGAGCGGCGACGCTCGAGCTCCGCAACGACGCCGACGCGCCGGCGCTGACGCTGAGGGCAAAGACGCCGGGCGCCTGGGGCAACCGCCTCCAGATCCGGGTCGAGGACGCCGACGCGCAGACGAGTTCGTCCCCGACGAGGAGGTCGCAGCGCGACGAACGGCACGCTCCGCGCTCAGCGCCGAGGCGATCGTCGCGCCGACGCCCGAGCAGCCGAGCGTCGGCACCGTGCGCGTCGAGCGACCAGGGGTCGTGCAGAAGTACCTGCTCCAGCAGAGCGCCGCCGACCGCCGCAGACCGTCGCAGATCAGCCCGGCCGACCGCACGCTCACGTTCGCGACCGCGCCGTCCGTCGGCAGGCCGACATCCGCGCGAGCTACTGGGTGCCCGCGACGAACCTCCGGCAGGTGACGCTGCGCTTCGGGAACGTGCAGGAGGTCTACACGGTGCCCAGCTTCGCGTACCTCGCGCAGCGCATCTGCAGACGAGGCGCGCCGTCGCAGCTCGTGGAGGTCGATCGGCGACGCCGGGCGCGGGTCTGCCCGACGCCACGACGGGGTTCGTCCCTTCGCCGGCGGCGAGAACGGCACGCGCCGCTCGACGAGCTTCCGCGACGCGCTCGACGACGCTCGTCGAGCAGAACGTCCAGCTCGTCGCTCGTCGTCGGACATGCCGTTCTCGCTGATCAAGTCGGCGGTGCTCGGCCACGTCGAGAAGACGGAGAACCTCGGCCGCGAGCGGATCGCGGTGCTGGGCGCCGACTCGAGCGACGTCGCCGAAGGCGGTCGAGAACGTCGGCGACGTCGCCGACAAGCGGCTCGTGCTCGTCGCGCCGGGCGTCCGCGAGCTCGACTCGCGGACCGGCCAGCTGATGACGCTGCCGCCGTACTACGCGGCGGCCGCCGTGGCCGGCAAGCTCGCCTCGCTCTCGCCGCACGTCAGCCTCACGAACAAGACGCTCGCCGGCATCGACGCGCTCGCCGCCGACTACAACTACGGCGAGCTGCAAGCGCTCGTGCAGGGACGGGTGCTCACGCTCCAGCGCAAGCGCGGCTACCGCGTCGTCCGCGGCATCACGACGGACGACGGCGCCTTCCAGCAGATCAGCATCCGGCGCATCGTCGACTACGTGAAGGAG
>CAWBTX010000003.1:0-191410 GCA_963791905.1 uncultured Gaiellaceae bacterium | reverse complement strand
TCCGCGTCGGCGGAGGCGGCGGTCGAGGCTGCGCTGGACCGCTTCGGCCGGATCGACGTGTTGGTCAACAACGCCGGAAACTTCTTTGCGGGTTTCTTCGAGGAGCTGTCACCGCAGCAGTTCGAGCAACAGCTGGCGACGAACCTTGGTGGGCCGCTGAACGTCACGCGCGTCGTGCTGCCGGTCATGCGCAAGCAGCGCTCGGGTCACATCGTCACGATTTCCTCGACCGCTGGCATTGTGGGGCAGGAGTTTTGCTCGGCCTATGCCGCCTCGAAGTTCGGACTCGAGGGGTGGATGGAGTCGCTGCGATTCGAGGTCGAGCCGTTCGGCATCCACACGACGATCGTCGAGCCGGGCTTCTTCCGCACCGAACTGCTCACTAACGAGTCGACCGCCTACGCCGACCTTTCGATCGACGACTACGCCGGGCGCACGGCAGAGACTCGCCCCGCGTGGGAAGCGATGAGCGGCCAGCAAACCAACGATCCCGCAAAGCTCGCGAAGGCTCTTGTCACGATCGCTGACGAGGAGCCGCCGCCGCTGCGCTGGGTTGCAGGCGCTGACGCCGTCGCCACCGTCGAGCAGAAGGCCCACGAACTGCTCGCGCAGGTCGATGCGTTCCGCGACCTATCGTCGTCGCTCGCGGTCGACGAGCCGAGCGGAACGGACAGGTAACTAGGCCGCTCAACGCTCAGGGAACATTCCCGACTCATCTCGCGGGTTGCGTCCGGTGGCGACCAGACTCGGTCGCCGGCGGCTGACTCGACTCCCGCATGTCGCCCGTACGTTGATCTGTCAGCGTTGTGTCGCCGCCGCCGATCCGAGACCGCTGAGCGTGACCTGATAGGAGCTTGCCGCTGCCTCGATTGAGGCCTGTCCGCTCGCCGGTCGCCCCCAACGTCGAGGAGGCGATCAGAATGATCTTGATCGGCGTCGACGTCCACAAGCACTCGCTGACGTCTGTCGCCGTCGACGAGGCGGGCCGGATGCTCGCCGTAGGACTGTCGCGCTGCAGACGATGACCTCCTCGGCTGCGCATCGGGCACGGCGGCGAGCGCTTGTGGGCGCTCGAAGATAGCCGGCAGCTGACTCGCTGCGCTCGAGCGCTACCTGCTCGCGGTCGGTGCGAAGCTGGTGCGGGTGCCGCCGAAGTTGATGGCGCCGCAGCGTCGCGCCGGACGCCTGCGCGGCAAGTCGACTCGATCGACGCGCTGCCGTCGCGCGTGCCGCGTTGCGCGAGCCGAACCTCACTCGACCACGGCCCAACGAGCAGGCCCTTCGCGAGCTCAAGTTGTTAGTCGAGCACCGCGAAGATCTCGTCGACGAGCGCCGCCAAGCGCAGCAGCTGCTGCGTTGGCATCTTCACCACTCCGACCCGTCCTCCGTCGATCAGCTGCGCCGTCTCCACCGGCCGATGCATCTCGATCGCGTCGGCCGCTGGCTCGCACGGCGCGAGCAGGACGTCCAGGGCGCGTCGCTCGCGAGCTCGTCTCGCGCAGCCTCTCGCTCACGCGCACGACCCTCGAGCTCGACCGTGAGCTCGAACAGCGACCACGGACATCCCGCCGGCGTTGCTCGACTAGCCCGGCAGCGGAGCGCTCATCGCTGCCCAGCTGCTCGCCGACACCCGGCCGACGTCGCTCCAAAGCGAGCGCAGCTCGCCAGCCTCACTGGCGTCGCACCCATCCCAGCCAGCTCCAGGCGCGTGCAACACCACCGACTCAACCGCGGCGGCAACCGACAACTCAACGCCGCCTTCTACCGATCGCGACACCCACGCCAGCTACCACCCGCCGCACGCTACTACATCGAACGCAAACCAGCCGAAGGCAAAAGCCGCCGCGAAGCCACCCGCTCCCTCAAACGCCAACTCGCACGCCACCTCTTCAACACACTGAAAGCGAGCCCCGACTTGACATAGGAGCATCGCTGGCCCATCCGAGCACTGCGGTTTGTAGGGGCGCTGAGTAGCGTTCCGTGGGTGAGGCTCTACCGACTCGCATCGCCGGACGGTTGTGAGTCACCTGGAGATCGAGGATCCAGGTGCCGGGGCGCGACCAGCGTCGGCCGCTTCTAGCAGGCAGGCGCCACGCTGCGGCTGTTCGGTGTGTGCTTGCGGATAGTTTCGGCGCGCTACAAAGCGGAGCACACTTCCGGGGACGCGTTTTTCACCTAGGCGGGCGCCTCCGTGCCCCAACCCCTCGCGCGCCGAAGCGCCCGCTGCGAGGAGGTTTTCATGGCCACCACGATGTGCGAGATCGACGGGCGTCGGCCCGCCGTCGCAACCGTGCGGATCAGGCAGAACGGCGAGGAGCGGACGATCGCCGTCTGCGAAGAGCACCTTCGGGAGCTTCAGGGTCAGAGCCGCGGCGCAGGCCGGTCGCCGTTCGGTGGCAGGAGCCTCTTCGACGAGTTCTTCTCCGACTTCTTCGGCGACAGCGGCCTCGGCAGCCGCACGCCCGGCGCCGCCGGTGGCACGACCACGATGCGCCCGCGCCGCCCGGCCGAGCAGATCGACGTCACGCAGTACTTCAGCGACGCCACCCGCCAGCTGCTCCAGCATGCCGCGCAGAAGGCGATGGAGTGGGGCAGCCTGGACGTCGACTCGACGCACCTGCTCTGGGCCGCGACCCAGGACGAGGTCGTCCGGCACGTGCTGCAGCAGGTCGGCGCCGACCCCGCCGCGATCGCGGCGCAGATCGAGGAGGAAGCAGACGTCAAGGAGCGCACGGACGTGGCGCCGTCGCTGTCGCCGGACGCGAAGGCAGCGCTGCTGGCCGCCTACGAGGAGTCGCGCCAGATCGGCGCGTCGTACGTCGGGCCGGAGCACGTGCTGCTCGCCCTGGCCCAGGACACCGAGACCGAGGCGGGCGAGCTGCTCGAGCGGTTCGCGATCACGCACACGAAGCTGCGCGGCGCGGTCATCCGCGGCGTCGAGAGCGGCGAGGCGGGCGGCCGGCCGGCGAGCACGACGAAGACGCTCGACGAGTACGGCCGCGACCTCACGGAGGAGGCCCGGCAGGGGAAGCTCGATCCCGTGATCGGCCGGGCCGATCAGATCGAGCAGACGATCGAGATCCTCTCGCGCCGCACGAAGAACAACCCGGTTCTGCTCGGCGACCCCGGTGTCGGCAAGACCGCGATCGTCGAGGGCATCGCCCAGCGGATCGTGAACGACGACGTCCCCGAGACCCTGACGGGCAAGCGCCTCGTTGCGCTCGACATGGCCGGGATGATCGCGGGCACGAAGTACCGCGGCGAGTTCGAGGAGCGGCTGAAGGCCGTGATCGACGAGATCACCGAGAACGCCGACAGCCTGATCGTCTTCATCGACGAGATCCACACCGTCGTCGGCGCGGGCGCGGCCGAAGGTGCGATGGACGCGGGCAACATGCTCAAGCCGGCCCTCGCGCGGGGCGAGCTGCACATGATCGGCGCGACCACGCTCGACGAGTACCGGAAGAACATCGAGAAGGACCCGGCGCTCGAGCGGCGGTTCCAGCCCGTGCTCGTCGCCGAGCCGACGGTGGAGGAGACGATCGAGATCCTCACCGGCCTCAAGGACCGCTATGAGGCGTTCCATCGCGTGCGCATCACTGAGGAGGCGATCGTCGCCGCGGCGGAGCTGTCCGATCGCTACATCCGCGACCGCTTCCTGCCCGACAAGGCGATCGACCTGATCGACCAGGCGGGCGCACGAGTGCGGCTCCGGTCGAAGGCGAAGCCCGAGGACACGCGGGCCGCCGAGGAGGAGCTCCGCCGCATGGGCCGCGAGCGCGACCAGGCGATCTCGGCCGAGGACTACCAGCGGGCGGACGAGCTGAAGTCGCAGATCGACGACCGTCGTGCCCAGCAGGAAGGGCACAAGGAGGCGCGTGCCCGGGCGCCCGAGGTGACGATGGAGGACATCGCCGAGATCGTGTCGCGGCGCACCGGCATCCCGGTCACGCAGTTGACGCAGGAGGAGCGCGACCGGCTCCTGAAGCTCGAGGAGCGGCTGCACGAGCGCGTCGTCGGCCAGGACGAGGCGGTCGAGGCTGTCGCCGAGGCCGTCCGCCGCGCCCGCGCCGGGCTCGCCGACCCGAACCGCCCCGACGGGAGCTTCCTGTTCCTCGGCCCCACCGGGGTCGGCAAGACGGAGCTCGCGCGGACCCTCGCGGAAGCGCTCTTCGGCAGCGAGGACGTGATGGTCCGCCTCGACATGAGCGAGTACCAGGAGCGGCATACCGTCAGCCGGCTCGTCGGCGCGCCGCCCGGCTACGTCGGCCACGAGGAAGCCGGACAGCTGACCGAGGCGGTCCGCCGCAAGCCGTACGCGGTGCTCCTGTTCGACGAGATCGAGAAGGCGCACGCAGACGTCTTCAACATCCTGCTCCAGATCCTGGACGACGGCCGGCTCACCGACTCGCAGGGCCGAACGGTCGACTTCAAGAACACGATCCTGATCATGACCTCGAACCTCGGCGCCGATCGCATCCAGGCCTTCGCGCGGAAGGAGAGCGGCTCGTTCGACGAGCTGAAGGAGGAGCTGATGGAGGTGCTCCGGCACAGCTTCCGGCCGGAGTTCATCAACCGGATCGACGAGATCATCGTCTTCCAGGCGCTCACGATGGAGCAGCTCAAGCAGATCACGCGGCTGATGCTCGACCGCGCCGCGAGGCGCCTCCGCGCGCAGCACATCGAGGTCGAGTTCACGGACGAGGCCGTCGAGCACCTGGCCGAGATCGGCTTCGACCCGGAGTTCGGCGCGCGGCCGCTGCGTCGTGCGATCCAGCGCGAGCTCGAAAACGAGGTCTCGCGGCTGCTGCTGAGCGGAGCGCTGCAGCCGGACGATCGCGTTCGCGTCGACTACGACGACGTCCAGCTCACCTTCGACATCGACAAGGGAGCCGCCGAGGCGATGGAGGAGGTCGAAGAGCCGGAGTCGCAGCCGGCACACGTCTAGCGCACGCGCGCGGTGGAGAGGTGATGACGGTTGGACCGGTGAGCCGATGATCCTCGCCGCGACGCGGGACGCTGCGCGGCTCTTCCTCGAGCTCGGAACGGTCACGGTCGTGCTCGCAGTCGGTGCGCGGCTCGCGGCGCGCACGGGCTTCTCGTCGATCCCGCTCTATCTCGTCGCCGGGATCGTGCTCGGAGCGCTCGCGCCGCCGACGCTCGACGATGCGCTGGTCACGACCCTGAGCGAGGTGGGGATCGTCCTGCTCCTCTTCACGCTCGGGCTCGAGTACAGCGCGCTCGAGCTCGCCTCCGGGCTGCGGAGCGGCGTCAGAGGCGGGATCTTCGATCTCGCGCTGAACTTCCCGCCGGGCTTCGCCATCGGGCTGCTGATGGGCTGGGGGCTCGTCGGGGCGCTCGTGCTCGGCGGCATCACGTACGTCTCCTCCTCGGGGATCGTCGCGAAGGTGGTCAGCGACCTCGGTCGCGTCACCGAACCCGAGACGCCGGGGCTGCTCTCGTTGCTCATCCTGGAGGACCTGGCGATGGCGCTCTACCTTCCCCTCATCGGCGTGGTGCTGATCGGGTCGGGCGTGTCCACGGCGATCGCCTCCGCCGTCGTGGCGCTCGCGGTCGTTGGCTTGATCTTCCTCCTCGCGCTCCGGCATGGCCACCTCGTCAGCCGGGCGGTCTGGCACGAGTCCGACGAAGTGCTTGTGCTGAGCACGATGGGCGTGCTGCTCCTCGTCGCGGGGCTGACGGAGCGCGCGCACGTGTCCGCCGCCGTCGGAGGGTTCTTGCTCGGGATCGCGCTCTCCGGACCCGTAGCCGATCGCGCGCGGGTGCTCGTCTGGCCGATGCGTGACCTCTTCGCAGCCATGTTCTTCTTCTTCTTCGCGCTCCGGATCGACCTTGGCGACATCCCGCCCGTGCTCGTGCCCGCGATCGCTCTCATCGCCATCTACGTGCGTCGCGAAGACCGCCACCGGCTGGATCGCCTCCGCCGGACTCGACATCGAGGCACGTCTGCGAGCGGGGACCGCGCTGATCGCCCACGGCGAGTTCTCGATCGTGATCGCCGGCCTCGCCGTCAGCAGCAACTTCGACCCGGAGCTCGCGGCGCTGGCGGCGACGCTCGTGCTCGGCACCGCGCTGCTCGGGCCACTCGCCACCCACTTCGCCGACGACCTGGCTCGGCTGCTCCCCCAGGGCGGAGCGACAACGGCCGTCCAGCGACGCTGAGTGCTAGCCATTTTCGGCCGTTTCGGGGCCGTCGGGGTAAGTTCGTGCGGGATGGCAGCCGCGCGTTCCTGCCTCCTGCGGCGAAAATACCTGCAAACGGACCCTTTCCATCTGCTGCGGGATCAGCGCTGAACGCGCAGGAAGCCGGCGGTCGTCGGCGCCCAGTCAGGCATCAAAGATGCCCATTTGCAGGATGTTTTCTACGGGAGCGACGGGACTCGAACCCGCGACCTCCGGCGTGACAGGCCGAGTCGGGCACCACGATGCTTGGCGACGAACTCGTCTGAACGGCGTCATTTGCAGGGCTTTTTAACTCACCAGTTAGCCCGGCTCCGCATCGTTGAGCCAGTCGTCCAATCGACGTTTGGGCCACGAGTGGGCCACGAAATCTTGCCTTCGTAGACAACGCCGTACCAGACGGAAGGGTGTCGGCGATGGCGCGTGCTTCGCGGAGAGGCGATTCAAGCGCCTGCGGCACATTGGGCAAGCGACCGGCGCAATGTGAACGGCCACGCCGTAACCACAGGCTGAGCAGCGAAGTTCGACCTTTGGCGCGGCGTGCGCCGTGGAGGGACCAGGTGCCCTCACGCGGCCAGCTCTTCCATCAGCGTCGCTGCGTCGTAGTCGCCGACGTGAAGAACTCCATCGATGAACAGGGTCGGAGTGCCGCGCACTCGACCCGATGCGATTCCGCGCTGGACGTCTCGACGAATCCGCCGCAGGACGTAACGGCTGAGTCGATCCCGGTCGAAGCGTGCAAGGTCGAGCTCGAGTTCGATCGCATACTGGCGCAGATCCTCGTCTGCGAGTGCCTTTTGCCGATGGAAGAGCAGCTCGTGCATGTCCCAAAACCGTCCCTGGAGTTCAGCTGCTTCGGCTGCTGCCGCCGCGGCGAAAGCGTGCGGGTGGATCTCCTGGAGCGGGAAGTGCCGGAACGAGAAGCGGATGCCACCGCTCACTTCTTGCTCCACCCGCTCAATCTCTCGAAACGCTTGCCGCGAGTAGGGGCATTCGTAGTCGCCGTATTCGAGGATGAGACGACCAGTGGCCGGGCCGCGGACGTGGTCGGAGACGTCGAGCTGCGGAAGGGTCGGCTCAGATGGTGGGAGCGTGTCGCGCATCATCAGAACCCGACCGCCTGCCGGATGAGGACGACATGGATGCGCCCGGGCAGCTCCTGGTGGATCTCGAGGACCTTGCCGACGAAGCTGTTCTGGCCGTAGGCGGCGTACGCGCGAGCGTCCTCGAGCTTGAGGGTGTACTCGTTGATCCGCTCGCGCGCGACTTCCAGGTCGGGGACGAGTTTCTGTGCGCCGACGACGAAGATCACGTTGGCAGCCCCCCAGGCGTAGGAGGCAAGCTGGCTCCCGGACGCCGAGGCGATGACGAGCGTTCCATCGCCGGTGATCGCGTGGACACTGCCGAGGGCGTAGTCGGGCTGGCCGCCGATCGCCTTCATCTCAGCCAGTTGGGTCGCATAGTCGAGCGCGAGCATCTTGTTGCGCGCCGAGTCGTACGGACCGCCGTCGTCGATCCCGGCCGCGATCCCGGTCTCCTGCAGCGTGACCGAGGTGTTGGTCATCACGGAAGAGCCTTCGGGGATGAGGGCTAGGACAGCGTCGCGGGCGGCGTCGAGGTTGTCGACGACGTCGACGCCGAATCCGTGCTCTTCGAGAGCGACGACGGTCTCCGAAAGCGTCCGGTCGTCAGGTAGTGCCGTGAAGCGGTCAGATCCGGTGGTCGTGGTCAAGGTCTGTCCTCCTTTGGTTCGAGCCGAGTCGAACCAAGGGTGGACGCGACTGCGTTCCCTTCGCATCCGCCAGTGGCCAGTCAGTCGCAGCCTGTCGGCAGGCTGTAACGTCGGTACTGGGTAGATGGCCGACCTTTCCTCCGTTCGAGGGCGCGCGGCGGGTCTGACGGGTCGTCGCCGCGAGTCCGACATGCTCGATCGGCTTGTCGATGCTGTTCGTGCCGGTGAGAGCCGGGCGCTGGTCGTCCGTGGTGAGCCGGGTGTCGGCAAGACGGCGTTGTTGGAGTACCTGGCAGAGCAGGCGTCGGGCTGCCGTGTGGTGCGAGTTGCGGGTGTGCAATCGGAGATGGAGCTTGTCTTCGCCGGGTTGCATCAGTTGCTGGGGCCGATGCTTGACCACCTCGAGCATCTGCCTGCGCCGCAGAGTGGGGCGCTGCGGACGGCGTTCGGTGTCAGTCCGGGCGCGGCGCCGGATCGATTTCTCGTCGGGCTGGCGGTCCTCAGCCTGCTTTCGGAGGTGGCGGAGGAGCGGCCGCTGATCTGCCTTGTGGATGACGAGCAGTGGCTCGATCGCGCTTCGGCGCAGGTGCTCGCGTTCGTCGCACGTCGTCTGGGGGCGGAGTCGGTTGGCTTGGTCTTCGCCGCCCGCGGGATGGGGGAGGAGTTGACGGGGTTGCCGGAACTCGCCCTCGAGGGGCTGGCCGAGGACGATGCTCGGGCGCTGCTGGACTCGGCGTTGACTGGGCCCTTGGACGCGCCCGTGAGGGATCGGATCGTGAGTGAGACGCGCGGCAACCCGTTGGCGCTACTGGAGCTGCCGCGGAGCGCGACGCCGGCTGAGTTGGCGGGAGGGTTTGCGCTCCCGGCCGCGGTGCCGCTCGCGGGGCAGATCGAGGAGAGCTTCCGGCGGCGACTGGACGCTCTACCGGCCGAGACGCGGCGGCTGCTGCAACTCGCGGCGGCCGATCCGGTCGGCGACCCGATGCTCGTGTGGCGTGCGGCCGAACGGCTGGCGATCGGAGCTGAAGCCGCGACGCCGGCGGTCGAGGCGGGGTTGGTCGAGTTCGGCGTTCGCGTGCAGTTTCGTCATCCGCTGGTGCGCTCGGCGGCCTACCGGTCGGCCTCGCTCGAAGAGCGACAGGACGCCCACCGGGTTCTCGCGGAGGCCACCGATCCGGAGCTAGACCCCGATCGCCGTGCCTGGCACCGGGCCCAGGCCGCACCAGGCCCCGACGAGGACGTTGCCGACGAGCTCGTCCGGTCCGCCGGCCGCGCGCAGGGCCGCGGGGGGCTGGCGGCGGCTGCGGCATTCCTCGAGCGCTCGGCGATGCTCACACCCGAGTCCGCTCGCCGCGCGCAGCGCTTGCTTGCCGCGGCCAGAGCTAAGCGCGACGCCGGCGCCCTCGACGCGGCATTGGGTCTGTTGGTCGCGGTCGAGGCCGGCCCGTTCGACGCTCTGCGCGCTGCCGAGGTGGAACGCTTGCGCGGCCAGATCGCCTTTGACCAGCGCCGCGGCAGCGACGCAGGTCGGTTGCTCCTCAGCGCGGCCAGACGCCTTGAGCCGCTCGACGCCGAGTTGGCGCGCCAGACGTACCTCGAGGCGCTCGAGGCGGCGATGTGGGTCGGTGATCTGGACATCCCCGGCAGCGTCATGGAGGTGGGGACGCCCGCACGCTCTGCGCCGCCCGCGCCCAGCCCGCCGCGGGTGGTGGATGTCCTGCTCGACGCGTTCGCACTCCGGTTCACGGAGGGATACACCGTCGCCGCGCCGACGCTAAAGCGAGCACTCGAGTTGCTGCTCGCACAGAACGTCGCCAACGACAAAGTCGGCCGTTCGCTCTGGCTGACAGGTGGAAGGGCCGGTGCCATGATCGCGCCCGAGCTGTGGGACTTCGAATCCTGGCTCGCGCTGGCCACGCGGCAGGCGCAGTTCGCCCGCGACTCGGGCGCGCTCGTGCACTTGCAGTTCGCGCTCAACCTTCTTGCCTGGAACCACGTTGTTGCGGGCGACTTCACCGCGGGGGCGCTGCTGTTCGACGAGGACCGCCTCATCGCCGAGGCGACCGGGAACCCACCGCTAGGGTTTCCCGAGATGGTGCTTGCGGCCTGGCGGGGCCAGGAGACGGAGGCGTCGGCCCTGATCGAAGCAACGTTGCGGGATGCAACCGCGCGAGGCTTGGGCACGGTGGGCAACTACGCGACCTACGCCAGCTCGGTTCTCTACAACGGTCTCGGCCGCCACGATGCCGCCCGCGATGCTGCCTGGCGGGTCTTCGAACACGATCAGCTGGGCTACGGGCCCTTTGTCGTGCCCGAGCTGGTCGAAGCGGCATCCAGAACCGGCGACATGGCGATCGTCAGTGCTGCACTCGAGTGGCTCTCCGAGCGGACGCGTGTCAGTCCGACCGAGTGGGCGCTGGGGATCGAGGCGCGGGTGCGTGCCCTGTTGAGCGAGGGAGAGGTCGCCGACGGTCTCTACCTCGAGTCGATCGAGCGCCTAGGCCGTACCCGGGTCCGAGTGGAGCTCGCCCGCGGCCATCTGCTGTACGGCGAATGGCTGCGACGGAAGAACAAGCGAGTCGACGCGCGCGAACACTTGCGGGCGGCCCACGAGCTGTTTGACTCGATGGGGGCGGAGGCCTTCGCCGAGCGCGCCCGCCGCGAGCTCCTGGCCACGGGTGAGACGGTGCGCAAGCGCACGGTGGAAACGCGCGGCGACCTCACCGCCCAGGAGACGCAGATCGCGCAGCTCGCCCGCGACGGGCTCTCGAACCCGGAGATCGGCACGCGCTTGTTCATCAGCCCGCGCACCGTCCAGTACCACTTGCGCAAGGTCTTCCTCAAGCTCGGCATCCGCTCCCGCAGCCAGCTCGAAACCGTCCTTCCCACGGACACGACCACCGTTCGAGCGCTCTAGTCGCGCCCTTCGCTGTCCGACCGGGAGCGATGCCCAGAGAGCGGCAAGCCCCCGGTCGTGGGTCGTCGGTGCATCGCTCATCAGCCCGCCGGATGGCTTTGCCCTCACGAGCGTTCGCCCACCGGCGCGGGCTCGGCGCCGCGAGGCCCGGAGGCGGCATGATCGGCGACCGCGACGGGCTCGACGCGGCTGAGGCGGCCAGGCCACCAGACTCTGCGGCCGATCAGGGCGGAGAGGCTGGGCACGAGGATCGTGGCCATGACGAAGCTGACGATGATCACGCCGATCGCGATCGTCATTCCCAGCTGCACGAGCAGGCTGATGCCGGTGAGCCCGAGCGAGGCGAAGGTGCCGGCGAGGATGACGCCCGCCGAGAGAACAGTCGGGCCGGCGTGCTTGACTGCCAGCTCGGCGGCGATGCGCGGGTCGTTGCCTTCCTGAACCTCCTCGCGCAAGCGGGTCGTGACCAGGATGTTGTAGTCCGTGCCGATCGCGACCACGAACATGTAGAGCATCACCGGGAGGATGAAGAGCAGTCCCGGCTCGGAGCCGATGCCCTGGAAGAGCGCGACGCCGGCGCCGAGGGTCGCGACGAAGCCCAGAGAGACGGCTCCGAGCAGGTAGAGCGGCGCGACGACACTTCGCAGCAGGACGCCGAGGACGAGCGCGATCAGGAACGCTGCGATCGGGAAGACGACGAGCATGTCGCGCTCCAGGGCGGAACGGATGTCGGCGAAGGCCGAGCTGGCGCCGCCGACCCTGATCTCGTCCCCGGCTGTCGAGGCGTGGGCGACGTCGCGGAGCGGCCCCTCGGCGATCTCGAGCGCCGTGTTGGAGGTGGCCTCGGCGGTCAAGCTGACGCCGATGCGGGCGCCGTTGCGGTCGTCGGAGAGGACCGGCTCGCCGACCGAATCGACGCCCTCGATCCCTCGAAGCTGCTCGGCGAGCGCTGTCAGCTCGCTCTGCTCGATCGGCGCCGAGCCGGAGACGTAGACGTCGGTGGGATTTGCGGCCCCCGCCGCGAAGGCACCCCTGATGGCCTCGTTCGCCTGCGACGACTCCGTATCGGAGGGCAGCGAGCTGGTCGTGTCGTAGCTCGCGGTGTAGAAGGCGATGCCCCCGGCGAGCGCGAGCATCGTGCCGCCCGAGGCGAGCGCCGTCCGGCCCGGACGGCGGGCGATCAGCTGGCCGAGTTTCGTGAAGAACGCTCCCGTGGGCGTGGTCTGCCAGCCCTTCGAGGGCCAGAATACGCGCGGGCCGACCAGGGCCATCGCGGCCGGGATCAGGGTCAGGCTCGCGAGCAGGGTGACGGCGACGGAGATGATCAGGCCGGGCGCCATCGTGCGGAAGAACCCGAGGCTCGCCAGCAGCAGGGCGGAGAAAGCGATGATCACCACTAGGGCAGAGCTGGCGACTGCTTCCCCTACGCGGCGGACGGAGAACGCGACGGCGGCGCGCGACTCGTCCCCCGCCCGCAGGCGTTCGCGGTAGCGGAAGAGCAGGAACAGGATGTAGTCGGTACCGATCCCGAACAGCACAACGATCAGCAGCGAGGTGAGCGACGCGTCCACCTCGAACCCGAACGTATCGGCGCCCAAGGCGACCAGAGAGGTCGCGAGCAGGAACACGAGCCCGATCGTGAGCAGTGGCAGGATCGCCGCAATCGGGCTGCGGAAGATGCCGCCGACCAGAAGCAGGATCAGCACGAAGGTCGCGGCGAACGTGATCGTCTCGGCGTTCCCGAATGACTCCTCCGTATCCACCGTGCTTGCGGCGTCTCCGGTGAGGCGGGCCTGGAGGCCGCTGCCGACGAGCAGGCCTGCTGCCTGATCGCGCAGCTCCTTGACCGCGTCCTTCACCGGATCGTCGGCCGCGTCGCCCTGGAACGCGACCTGGACGAGCTGCGCCGTCTCGTTCTTCGCCACCTGGTCGGGCCCTGTCTCGACCGTGTTGACGCTCCCGATTCCGGCACCCTCCAGATCGCGCGCGAAGCCGCCGATCGCACTCTGGTCGGCGGCGCTCAGCGCCTGACCGTCGTCGCGTTGGAGCACGAAGCGGGCAGTAGCCCCCGACGAGGTCGGAAAGTGTCTTTCGGCCAGGTCTTGTGCCATGATCGACTCGGTGCTCGAGGGTAAGAAGGTCGTCTGGTCCTCGTTCGTCACGTCCGCCAACGACGGCGAGAACGGAACGATCACAGCGAAGGCGACGACCCAGACCGCGATCACCTTCCAGGGATTCGCGGCCACTAGCCGCCCCAGGTTTGCGAACATCTCTGACTCCCTCGGCTCGCGCTACGTGTCATGCGAGTCAGTGTTGAACCGCGCGGCGCGTGTCGCATCCGCCAATGGCCAGTCGTCTCAGCCTGTCGGACGGTCAACGTCGGTGTCCGGCAGATGACCGAACTTTCCCACGTGCGGCTGACAGGCCGGCGCAGCGCATCTGAGGTGCTGGATGAGCTGGTCGACGCTGTGCGCGGGGGTGAGAGCCGGACGCTGGTGGTGCGTGGAGAGCCGGGCATCGGCAAGACGGCGCTGTTGGACTACGTCGTTGAGCACGCGTCCGGGTGCCGTGTCGTGCGGGCCGCGGGCGTCCAGTCGGAGATGGAACTCGCGTTTGCCGGGTTGCATCAATTGCTGGGGCCGATGCTCGATCGCCTCGAGGTTCTGCCGCCGCCGCAGAGCGAGGCGCTGCGAACGGCTTTCGGCGTCAGCCCGGGGTCGGCACCGGATCGGTTTCTTGTTGGGCTGGCGGTTTTGAGCCTGCTCTCGGAGGTGGCGGAAGAGCGGCCGCTGATCGGCCTGGTGGATGACGAGCAGTGGCTCGATCGTGCCTCGGCGCAGGCCCTCGCGTTCGTTGCGCGCCGCCTGGAGGCAGAATCGGTCGGGCTGGTCTTCGCGGCTCGGGTACCGAGCGCCGACATCGCGGGATTGCCGGAGCTCGTGGTCGAGGGGTTGAGCGAAGCAGACGCGCGCGCTCTGCTGGACTCAGTGTTGACAGGGCCCCTCGATCCCCGTGTCCGAGACCAGATCGTGAGCGAGACCCGCGGCAACCCGTTGGCGTTGCTGGAGTTGCCGCGGGGTGTGACGCCGGCTGAGTTGGCGGGCGGATTCGGACTTCCCGGCGCAGTGCCGCTCGCTGGTCGGATCGAGGAGAGCTTTCGGCGGCGACTGGACACGCTGCCGACCGAGACGCGGCGGCTGCTGCAGCTGGCGGCGGCCGATCCAGTCGGCGACCCCGTACTGGTATCGCGAGCAGCTGAGCGGCTTACCATCGGCGCCGAGGCAGCGATGCCAGCGATCGAAGCCGGACTGATCGAGTTCGCCACGCGCGTCCGGTTTCGGCATCCGCTCGTGCGCTCGGCGGCCTACCGGTCGGCGTCTGCGCAGGAGCGGCAAGAGGTACACGGCGCTTTGGCGGAGGTCACAGATCCGGAGGCCGATCCCGACCGCCGCGCCTGGCATCGAGCGCAGGCTGCGCCCGGCCCCGACGAGGACGTTGCCGAAGAGCTCGAGCGCTCGGCCGGCCGGGCGCGGGCCCGCGGGGGCCTGGCGGCAGCGGCCGCCTTCCTCGAGCGAGCGGCCATGCTGACGCCCGAACCCGCTCGCCAGGCGCAGCGCCTGCTCGCGGCCGCGAGGGCAAAACGCGATGCCGGCGCCACTGGCGCCGCACTCGGACTGCTGGTCGCGCTCGAGGCCCGCCCGCTCGACGCCCTGCGGACCGCCCAGGTGGAGCACCTGCGCGGGCAGATCGCGTTTGACCAGCAACGCGTCAGCGACGCTGCTCGGCTGCTCCTCAGCGCGGCCAGACGCCTCGAGCCGCTCGACGCCGACTTGTCGCGCGAGACGCATTTGGAGGCGCTCGTGGCTGCGATGTGGGCTGGCGACTTCGACACCCCAGGTTGCATGCTGGAGGCGGCCGAGGCCGCGCGCGCCGCGCCTCCCGGGCCCGACCCGCCGCGTGCGGTTGATCTCCTGCTCGATGGGTTCGCGCTGCGTTTGACGGAGGGATACGCAGCGGCCGCGCCGACGCTGACCCGAGCGCTCGAGCCGTTTCTCGCTCTGAACGTCGCCGAAGACGATGTCGGGCGCTGGCGCTGGAGCGCCACAGTCGCCCTGGAACTGTGGGACTTCGAGGCCTGGCATGCCCTGGCCGCTCTCCAGGTTGAGTTCGCCCGCGACACCGGCGCGCTCGTTCAGTTGCAGTTCGCGCTCGACCTCCTCGCCTGGACCTCCCATGTCGCCGGCGGCTTGACCGCAGCGGGACAGCTGATCGAAGAAGAGCGCCTGATCGCTGAGGCGACGGGGAACCCGCCGCTTGTCTATACCGAGATGCTCCTCGCGGCCTGGCGCGGACAGGAGGCGCAGGCGTCCGAGCTGATCGAGGCTACCTTGCAGGAGGCGAGCGGCTTGGGCGTCAACCTCGCGACCTACGCGAGCTCGGTGCTCCACAACGGCCTCGGCCGCCACGACGCCGCGCGCGACGCCGCCTGGCGAGTATTCGAGCGTGATCTGGTGGCGTACGGGCCCTTCGTCGTGCCCGAGCTGGCCGAGGCGGCGTCCAGGACCGGTGACGAAGCGCTCGTTAGGGCCGCACTCGAGTGGCTGTCCAAGCGCACGCGGGTGACGCCCACGGAGTGGGCGCTGGGGATCGAGGCTCGGGTGCGCGCCATGCTCAGCGACGGCGAGGTCGCCGAGGACCTCTATCGCGAGTCGATTGAGCGGCTTGGCCGTACGCGCGTCCGCGTGGAGCTCGCCCGCGCTCATCTGCTCTACGGTGAGTGGCTTAGACGCGAGAACAGGCGCATCGACGCCCGTCAGCAGCTGCGCACAGCACACGAGCTGTTCGACTCGATGGGGACGGAGGCGCTCGCCGATCGCGCCCGCCGCGAGCTGATGGCCACCGGCGAGACCGCCCGCAAGCGCACCGATGACACCAGGGGCGACCTCACGGCGCAGGAGACGTTGATCGCGCGGCTTGCACGCGAGGGGCTCTCGAATACCGAGATCGGCACCCGGCTGTTCATCAGCCCGCGCACGGTCCAGTACCACCTGCGCAAGGTCTTCCTCAAGCTCGGCATCCGCTCACGGAACCAACTCGACGACGTCCTGCCCGCCGACTTCGACTCCCAGCCTGCCCCTCGTAGTCACGCTGGCGTCACCTCAGCGCCTTGGGGCTACGACTGGCCATTGGCACTGTCCATCTGCTGATGCGAGGGCCGTCGCTCGCGGACAACACTCCTCGCCCGCAGCGAGAACCGCTCGCGATCGCTCCCATACACCCGCGCCTCGAAGAGGAGCTCCGAAGCGATGCCATCTCCACACACAAGGTCCCGGACGCCACTGCATGACCGCGGAAGCACAGCTCGCGACGATAGTCCCAGCTCGAACGTGGCTGTTCGACGACGAGCGTTCGACACTAGATCTCGTCGTCGACGGCTTCCTCGGTATCAAGGTCCTCGCGCGCTCGACGCGGTTCGCGGGGGCGATACGGAGCTACGGCGGCGAGGCAGACGGACTCGACCCGCTCATCGACTCCGCGAGCGTGACGACAGACGTCCGGCTGCTCTACCGTCGTTTGCGCTCGAGCGTCGATCCCGATCAATATCCGCACGTCATGTTCGAGACGTCGCTCCTGGAGCGGATCGACACCGCCTCGCCCCGTTGTCGGTGTCCTCTCGTTCAAGGGCCGGGAGTACCTCCTCGAGCTCGCGGTTCGACACGCGAGTTTCGCTCGAGGCCGCCGGCCGCGTCCACGTCATCTGTTCGGCGATGTGGCTCTTGATCCTCGATCCGCCTGCATGTGCTCACTTCTCGAGTCGGTTCACGCTCTCGGCATACGGCTTCCGGGCTGGCGGCACGAGCACGATGACTGAGCGCGCGACCGCCTCACGGGCCGTCGCCGCGAGTCGGACGTGCTCGATCGGCTTGTCGATGCTGTTCGTGCAGGTGAGAGCCGGGCGCTTGTACTTCGTGGTGAGCCGGGCGTGGGCAAGACGGCGCTGTTGGAGTACGTGGTCGAGCACGCGATGGGCTGCCGTGTGGTGCGCGCGGTCGGCGTCCAGTCGGAGATGGAGCTTGCGTTTGCCGGGTTACATCAGCTGCTGCGCGCCGATGTTGGATCGACTCGAACGCCTGCCCGCACCGCAGCGTGACGCGCTCCAGACGGCGTTTGGCGTCAGCTCCGGTCGGCGCCGGACCGGTTTGTCATCGGGCTGGCGGTGCTGAGCCTGCTCTCTGAAGTCGCCGAGGAGCAGTCGTTGATTTGTCTTGTCGATGACGAGCAGTGGCTTGATCAAGCGTCGGTGCAGGTGCTCGCATTCGTGGCGCGTCGGCTGGAGGCCGAGTCGGTCGGCCTGGTCTTCGCGGCTCGTGCTGCCTAGCGACGACCTTGCGGAATTGCCGGACCTTCTCGTCGAGGGGCTTGAGCGAGGACGATGCTCGGCGCTGCTGGACTCGGCGTTGACCGGGCCTCTTGGACGCGCGCGTGAGGGATCAGATCGTCGAGCGAGACGCGCGGCAACCCGCTGGCGCTGTTGGAGCTGCCGCGGAGCGCGACGCCGGCTGAGTTGGCGGGAGGGTTTGCGCTTCCCGGCCGCGGTGCCGCTCGCGGGGCAGATCGAGGAGAGCTTCCGGCGACGGCTGGACGCTCTACCGGCCGAGACGCGGCGGCTGCTGCAGCTGGCAGCGGCCGATCCGTTGGCGACCCGATGCTCCTGTGGCGCGCGGCCGAGCGGCTCGCGATCGGAGCTGAAGCCGCGACGCCGGCGGTCGAGGCCGGGCTGATCGAGTTCGGTGTCCGCGTCCAGTTTCGTCATCCGCTGGTGCGCTCGGCGGCCTACCGGTCGGCGTCGGCTCAGGAGCGGCAGGACGGTGCACGGCGCCCTGGCCGAGGTCACCGATCCGGAGGTCGATCCCGACCGCCGCGCCTGGCACCGAGCTCAGGCTGCGCCCGGGCCCGACGAGAACGTCGCCGCCGAGCTCGAGCGCTCCGCCGGCCGAGCGCAAGCGCGCGGCGGCCTGGCCGCCGCGGCCGCCTTCCTCGAGCGCGCGGCCGATGCTGACGCCCGATCCCGCTCGCCGTGCGCAGCGCCTGCTCGCGGCTGCGCAGGCGAAACGCGACGCCGGCGCCGCTCGATACGGCGCTCGGATTGCTCGTCGCGGTCGAGGCCGGCCGCTTGACGCCCTGCTGACCGCCGAGGTCGAGCACCTGCGCGGGCAGATCGCGTTCGATGCAGCGCCGCGGCACCGACGCCGCTCGGCTGCTCCTCAGCGCGGCCAGACGCCTCGAGCCGTTCGACGCCGAGTTGGCGCGCGAGACGTACCTCGAGGCGCTCGGCGCCGCGCTCTGGGCGGGCGAGCTTGACAGCACCCGGCGGCATGCTCGAGGCCGCCGCGGCCGCGCGCGCAGCGCCCCCCGGTGCCCGAACCGCCGCGTGCGGTCGATCGTCCTTCTCGACGCCCTCGCGCTGCGCTTGACCGAGGGATACGCCGCGGCCGCGCCTACGCTCACCCGAGCGCTCGAGCTGTTTCTCGCTCTGAGCGTCGGCCGACGACGCCCGCGCTGGCTCTGGCTCGCCGGTGGCAGAGCCCGCCACATCGTCGCCCTCGAGCTGTGGGACGTCGAGTCCTGGCACGCTCTGGCCGATCGCCAGATCGCAGTTCGCTCGCGACACCGGCGCGCTCGTGCAGCTTGCAGCTCGCGCTCAACCTCCTCGCCTGGAACCACCTGTTCGCCGGCGAGCTTGTCCACGGCGGCGCAGCTGATCGAAGAGGATCGCTTGATCGCCGAGGCCAGCGGGAACCCGCCGGTTGCGTATACCGAGATGATGCTCGCGGCCTGGCGCGGCCAGGAGGCGCCGGCCTCTGAGCTGATCGAGGCCACCTCGCGCGAGGCGTCTGCACGCGTCTGGGCAGGTGTCGTCCTCGCGCTCTACGCGAGCTCGGTTCTCTACAACGGTCTCGGTCGCCACGATGCCGCCCGCGACGCTGCCTGGCGAGCCTTCGAGCACGATCAGGCTGGGGTACGGGCCCTTTGTCGTGCCCGAGTTGGTCGAAGCGGCGTCCAGGACCGGCGACGATGGCGCTCGTCAGGGCCGCGCTCGAGTGGCTATCCGAACGCACGCGTGTCACGCCCGACCGAGTGGGCGCTCGGGATCGAAGCCCGCGTCCGCGCCCTGTTCAGCGAGGGCGACGTCGCCGACAGTCTCTACCGCGAGTCGATCGCGCGTCTCGGCCGTACCCGCGTCCGCGTGGAGCTCGCCCGCGGCCATCTGCTCTACGGCGAATGGCTGCGACGCGAGAACCGGCGCATCGACGCGCGCGAGCAGCTGCGGACCGCACACGAGCTGTTCGACTCGATGGGGACGGAGGCCTTCGCCGAGCGCGCCCGCCGCGAGCTGCTGGCCACCGGTGAGACGGTGCGCAAGCGCACGGTGGAAACGCGCGGCGACCTCACCGCCCAGGAGACGCAGATCGCGCAGCTCGCCCGCGACGGGCTCTCGAACCCGGAGATCGGCACGCGCTTGTTCATCAGCCCGCGCACCGTCCAGTACCACCTGCGCAAGGTCTTCCTCAAGCTCGGCATCAGCTCCCGCAGCCAGCTCGAAACCGTCCTCCCCCCGGACGCGACCACCGTTCCGCCGCTCTAGCCGCGCCTGGCCGGTTGTGCGGCATCCGTTGGCCCGACTGGCCATCAGCGCTGTGCATCGGCGGATGCGAGTACCGCCCGGGCGGCGGACACTCGACCCGATCGCATGAACGCTCGAGAGAGGAGCTGCGAACCGTGCCACTCACACCCGAGACCCGAACCCGCTTGCGCGGCGACGCCATGCTCGTATCCATCGCCGTCCTTGCGGTGCTTGCGCTCGCCTTGTGGGGGACCGGCGCGTCCGCAGGAGGACATCCTGCCGCCGTCGGCCAGCCGCCGCCGGAATGGGCCGAGAGCGCCGGCTCGTGGCCGTCGCATAACTACGACCTTGCCAATACGCGCGCCACCACCCAGACGGCGATCAACTCGCAGACGGTCGCGACGCTGAAGGTGAAGTGGCGCTTCCGGCTCAGGGGTGCGAGCGCGTTCGGGATCTTCGCCTCGACTCCGATCGTGCTCAAGGAAACCGTCTATCTGCAGGACCTGAACTCGAACGTCTACGCGCTCGACCGTTCGACTGGCAAGCTCGTGTGGCGGCACGCGTTCAACAAGCCGAGCATCGGCCCGAATGGGGTCGCCTACGGCTGGGGCCGCATCTACGGCGCGACCACGACGAACACGTTCGCGCTCGACGCCCGCAGCGGGAGGCTGCTGTGGAGCCGCAAGCTAGTCGGCAGCAGGAACGAGGGCATCGACATGGCGCCCCAAGTCTACGACGACACCGTGCTGATCAGCACGGTTCCCGGGAGTGGGCCCACAAACTTCTATAGGGGCGGCGCCACCGGGAGCGTGTACGCGCTCGACGCGACCACGGGAAGGGTCAAGTGGCACTTCGACACCGTGAAGGGCGGCAGGAAGCTGTGGGGCAACCCGCGCGTCAATAGCGGCGGCGGCCTCTGGTACCCGCCCGCCGTCGACGGCAAGGGGCGCGTCTTCCTCTCGGTCGCCAACCCAGCGCCGTACCCGGGGACGCCCAAGTTCCCGAACGGCTCGAGCCGGCCCGGCCCCAACCTGTACACGAACTCGCTCGTCGTCCTCGACGGCCAGACCGGAAGGCTGCTCTGGTACCGGCAGCCCCTTCCGCACGACATCCGCGACTACGACCTCGAGAGCTCGCCGATCCTGGCGACCGTCGACGGCGTCGAGACGGTCATGGTCGCCGGCAAGATGGGGAGGGTCTACGCGTACCGCTCGGACAACGGCAGCCACCTGTGGACGCGCTCCGTCGGCCGGCACCAGAACGACGTCGGGCCGCTGCCGCGTAGGCCCGTGCAGGTGTACCCCGGCGAGTTCGGCGGCGTCGAGACGCCGATGGCGTTCGCCGAGAACCGGCTCTTCGTGCCCTGGCTCGATCTGCCGACGAGGTTCAGCTCAACCCGGTACGTCACCGCCGCCTTCGACAAGGGGCGAGGCGGCCTGACCGCGCTCGCGCCTGCGACCGGGAGGGTGCTCTGGGAGCGAAAGCTGCCGCAGATGAACGTCGGGGCCGCGACGGTCGCGAACGACGTCGTCTTCACGAGCACCTTCGACGGGACGATCTACGGGCTTGACACTCGGTCGGGCCGGACGCTCTGGCGGGTGAAGGCCCGCGCGGGCGTCAACTCGTTCCCCGCCATCGACGGCGACACGCTCCTCGTGGGCGCGGCGGCGGCCGGCTTCCTCAAGAAGCCGGTGTTCGAGCTCATCGCCTACCAGTTGAGCTGAGATCGACATGCGAACGAGAAAGGAACCCGAGATGAGAGCGGTCATTGCGTCTAGAGCCCTCGCTGCCTCGGTGGTCGCCGTCGCGGCGCTGACGGTCGCCCCGGTCGCGTCCCCGCGCACGGCCGAGCCGTCTGCGACGACGGTTCGCGTCACGGCGAGCGAAATGAAGTTCAGGCTGTCCACGAAGTCGGCCAAGCGCGGGACGGTCGCGTTCGTCGTGAGGAACGGAGGCAACCTCGTCCACGACTTCAAGATCAAGGGCAAGAAGACCCCGCTCCTCCAGCCTGGCCGGACGGCGCGACTGAACGTCGCCTTCCCGAAAGCGGGGAAGTACGCCTACCTGTGCACCGTGTTCGGACACGCCGCCGCAGGCATGCGTGGCGTCTTCACCGTTCGCTGACGGTCCGCGTCAACTCGCCCGGCCAGTCGCAATCTCGAAGGAGATGACATGACCAGCGATCCCACCGGCATGCGCGAGGCCCGAGGGGGAGTGCTGGTGGTTGGCGGCGGCTTCGCCGGCGGCTACGTGGCCCGGCTACGCGGCGCGCGGGGCGCCACGATCGTCAGCCCGGAGAACTTCATGCTCTTCACGCCGATGCTGCCGGAGGCTGCGTCGGGCACGCTCGAGCCGCGCCACACGGTCGTCCCGCTACGTCAGATGTGCCCGCACGCGGAGCTGCTCCTGGGGCGTGTCACCTCGATCGACGAGGAGCGGCAGCTCGCGCACGTCGAGACACCGGACGCCGGCTCGTTCGACGTCCACTACGAGCAGCTCGTGCTCGCGGTGGGAGCGGTGTCGCGAACCTTCCCGGTACCCGGCCTGCCCGAGCACGGCCTGGGTTTCAAGGACCTCACTGATGCAATCCACCTCCGCAACCGCGTGCTGCGCGAGCTCGAGGCGGCCGACGCGGACGTCGACTCCGGCGAGACCACGGCGCACCTCGGCTTCGTGTTCGTCGGTGCCGGCTACGCGGGCGTCGAGGCGCTCGCGGAGCTGTCGGATCTCGTCAGCGACGCACTGCGTTGGTACCCGCGGCTCCGCGGCGTTTCACAGCGGTGGGTGCTCGTCGACGCGGCGCCGAAGATCCTGGCGGAGATCCCAACCCGGCTCGGCGACTATGCGGCACGCGAGCTCGCGCGCCGCGGGGTCGAGATCCACGTCTCCACCACGTTGGAGTCATTCGACGGCGCCGAGGCGGTGCTCTCGAACGGCGTGCGGATTCCGGCACACATGCTCGTCTGGACCGCGGGCGTGAAGGCGAACCCGCTGCTCGGCGAGCTCGGGCTGCCGCTCGACGAGCGTGGCCGCGTTCGCGTCGACTCATTCCTCCGCGTCGAGGGCCGTGAACGCGTCTGGGCGCTCGGGGACTGCGCCGCCGTCCCCAACCAGGCGACGCCCGATCACGTCGATCCGCCGACGTCTCAACATGCCCTGCGCCAATCACGCCGCTTGGCGAAGAACCTCACCGGCGTGCCGCAGGCGTACCGCTACCGGATGCTCGGACAGGTAGCGACACTCGGCCGTTACAAAGGCATCGCCGACGTGATGGGCATCCGCCTCCGGGGCTTCCCCGGCTGGTTCGTGACGCGCACCTACCACCTCTACCAGCTCCCGCTCCTGAGCCGGAAGCTCCGCGTGGTCGTCGACTGGACGACGTCGCTCTTCTTCCGACGTGACATCGCCGAGCTCTCGGACCTCGGCCGTCCGCGCCGGCTCGGCGACTGAACGTCAGCCTGGCCACTCGGACTGTCCAGTGGCAGATGCGAGTGCCGCCCGTGCGAATGACACTCCCCGGGCGGCACTCCCCCGAGCGGAAATCACGAGGAGCAACACCGTGAGCGTTTGGTTGAACGGGTCCATCAAGACAAAGTTCCGCACGATCGACGGTTTGTCGATCCGCTTTGCCGAGAGCGGAGACCGGGACGATCACGCCCTCTTGCTGAGCCCGTGGCCGGAAAGCCTGTTCGCTTTCGAGCCCACCTGGTTGCGACTCGCCGAACACACCCATCTCGTGGCGATCGACTTGCCGGGATTTGGCCATTCCCAGCGGAGCGAAGCACTGCTCTCCCCTCGGGGAATGGGCGCGTTCGTCATCCGCGCCGCAGATACGTTCGGGCTCGAGAACCCGCATGTGGTTGGTCCGGACATGGGCACTGCGGCCTCGCTCTTCGCCGCAGCGACATCTCCCGGTCGTTTGCGTAGCCTCGCCGTCGGGGGTGGAGCTGCGGCGGTCCCACTTCAGCTGGGTGGGATGCTGCGGGACTGCGTCGAAGCTCCCGATGTCGAGGCGTACCGCAGGGCCGATCCGCGTGAGATCGTCGACGCCGCACTGCTCGCGGGCATGGAGCACTACGAGCTTCCCGACCACGTTCTCGAGGACTACCTTTCTGCCTACGAGGGTGACCGGTTTGTCGAGTCGATGCGCTACGCGCGGAGCTACCTGACCGAGCTTCCTGTCCTGCGCGACCTGCTGCCGGAGATCGAGACGCCTGTACAGATCATCGCCGGCGCACGAGACCACTCGGTGCCGCCCGTCAACGCCGAGTTCCTCCACGAGAGGCTCCCCAAGAGCAAGCTCGACACCATCGACGCGGGCCACTTCACATGGGAGGACGCGGCCGACGAGTACGCAGCGCTCGTCGCGAGCTGGTGGAACGGAGGCTATGCGGCCGTCTGATCAGCTCGCTCGTGCCAACGGCACACCGAGCGCTCTTCACCCTCTCGATGCGGAAGGAGACTTCATGTTCAAGAATATTCTCGTCGCCTGGGATGGGTCCGAGCACGCGAAGCGCGCGCTCGCCGAAGCGATTGACGTTGCTCGGCCGCAGGATGCGAGCCTGACGCTTCTGACGGTTGCCGCTCTGCCGCCTGTCGGGCCGGGTCTCGTGCCTCCTATCTCGGAAACCGAGATGCTGAGTGGCGCCAAGGAGATCCTCGCCTCGGGCCGCGCCCTCGTTCCCGACAGCATTCCCGTATCGGGGCAAGCAGCGATCGGACACCCTGGGACGGAGATCCTGAAGCGGGCGAACGCTGCCGACCACGACCTGATCGTCCTGGGCTCCCGCGGGCGGGGCGCAATCCGCTCGGCCGTGCTCGGCTCCGTATCGCACTTCGTGCTCAACCACGGCACGGTGCCGATGCTGATCGTCCACGACAAGGGCGAGGAATCTTCGGTCCCCGCCGAGTGAATGATGGCCGTCTGTAGCCACCTCGACCAGATCCGGGTAACGGCGCTGCCGGCGTCGATCGAGGGCTGCGAGGAGTGCTTGAAGACCGGCAGCTCGTGGGTGCACCTGCGAATGTGCATGACCTGCGGGAAGATCGGCTGCTGCGACTCCTCCCCAAACCGGCATGCGAGCCGGCACGCCCCTCAAGCTGGTCATCCCATCGTCCGTTCGGCCGAGCCGGGTGAGGACTGGAGCTGGTGCTTCCTCGACGAGGTGGCTTTCATCATCGAGGCAAGCGGAGCGGCTTCCTCTGACATTCAAGGTGACCCTCGCCCATGAGCACGACGAGGACGCCACGTGAACTGCCCAAGCTCCCTCTGAGTGGTTGGGAGAAGACAAAGGACACATTGCACCTCTGGACGCAGATCGTCGGCAAGGTGCGCATGGCCTCCACCGCGCCACGAAACCACTGGTGGCACGTCCCTCTCTACGTCGATGTGCGTGGCCTGACGACGCGTCGGATGCAGGCCAGGAACGGCGTGGCCTTCGAGATCGACTTCGACTTCATCGATCACCGCCTGGTGGTCGCGACCGACCGGGGAGATGTCGAGTCGTTCGAGCTCGCCGACGGGCTCTCCGTCGCGGACTTCGACGAGAGGCTGCACTCAACGCTGGCCGCGCTGGGCATCGACGTTCGGATCCTCGAGCGGCCCTTCCAGGTGCCTGCGACGACCCCGTTTCCGGAGGACCGGGAGCACGCATCGTATGACCGAGACGCGGTCGTGCGCTTCTGGCGCGTCCTCGAGTGGACGGACGAGGTGCTCGAGGAGTTCGCAGGCTGGTTCTGCGGAAAGTCGAGTCCGGTGCACCTTTTCTGGCACGGTCTCGACCTCGCGCATACCCGGTTCGGGGACCGCGCGCCGCCGCTGCCTCACGCTGGTCCGGTGAACCAGGAGGCGTATTCCCATGAGGCGATCTCGTTCGGCTTCTGGCCGGGGGACGCAAACGTTCGGGAGCCGACCTTTTACTCGTACACGGCTCCGGACCCTGCCGGCCTTCGTCAGCAGCCGTTGCACCCAAGGGAGGCGATCTGGACGGAGCAGGGCAGCGGCTCGCTCGCGCTTCTGCCCTACGACGCCGTCCGGAGGGCATTGGACCCGAAAGCAGCACTTCTTACTTTCCTAGAGAGCGGGTATCGAGCGGGGGCGAGCCTGTCCGGCTGGGATCAGGAGGCGCTAGCGTCCTCCTGGTGTCCGAGCTCATCGCAGCTGAGCGAACTCCGTGCACGCCTTGAACCGACATCACGACGAGTGGAGGACTAATGGACCACTCACAGGTGCACGGCAGGATCGAAGAGCTGGTCGCCGAGGAGCACGAGTTGTGGCAGCGAGAGGCGGGAGGCAACGGGACTGAGAGCGATCGTCAACGCCTGCGCGAGCTGAAGGTGTTGCTCGATCAGTGCTGGGATCTCTTGCGCCAGCGCCGAGCGCTGCGGGACGCCGATCGGGACCCGGACGCCGCTGACGTGAGGCCGCCGGAAGTAGTCGAGCGCTACGAGCAGTAGCGGCGACTCGGCGAGCGCGCGGGCGGCGTCGTTCGGCGCTTACGACATCGCCACCCTCTCGGCCGCTGTGCAAGCGGTCGGTGCGCGCGCGAGCGTTGCGGCGGCGACGGAGGATTGAGGCCGTCGTGGAGGTGACCTTCGTCGCCGCTGGTGCCGCAACTATCCTCACCGGGCTTGCGGTCGAGCAGCGCCTCTTCGCCCGCGGCCGAGCAGCCCGGCGCGGCGAGGCCATTGCCTGGAGCATCGGCTGGCTCGCGCTCGCGCTGCTGATTGCCGCGGGGATCGCGATCGCGGGCGGTCCTGTCGGCGCGTGGACGACCGTCTACCTGATCGAGCGCTCGCTCTCGCTCGACAACGTCTTCCTCTTCTCGCTGCTGCTCGTCTACTTCGCCGTGCCACCGGAGCTACGAGGTCGCGTGATCGCGATCGGCATCGTCGGTGCGCTCCTGCTGCGTGGGCTGGCGATCGTCGCGGGCCTCGCCCTCGTCGAGGCAGCAGAGGCCGTGGTCTTCGTCTTCGGTGCGTTGCTCCTCTACGTCGCCTACCGTGCCCTCCGTGGCGAGACGGAAGCGACTGACCCCTCAAACAGCCGTACGCTCCGACTCGTCCGACGGCTGATCCCCATTACCGATGAGTTCAGAGGACAGCGGCTCTTCGTACGGGAGGGCGGTCGCCTCGCAGGCACGCCGCTCCTCCTCGTGATCGTCGCGATCATCGTGGCGGACATCGCATTCGCGATCGACTCCGTCCCTGCGGCCTTGGCCGTGACGCGCGATGCAGGTGTGATCTGGACCGCGAACGCCTTTGCTCTCCTCGGGCTCGGTGCCTTCCTCGCCCTTGTGGACATCCTCGTGCGCCGCTTTCGTTACGTCGACGAGACGATTGCCCTGATCCTCGGCTTCGTCGGTCTGAAGATCCTCCTTGTCGACGTGCTGCCGATCGGCGACATCGCCTCCCTGGCAATTATCGCTCTGCTCCTTGTCGGCGGGATCGGCGCCTCGATGCTCGCCGACCGTCGCGATCCGCCTGAGCCGGTCGAGCTTGACTCCAGGACGCCGCCTCGCTGTCCGCCCGGGTTCGTGCAGTAGGCGAGGCTCTAGCCGCGCTGCAGACACGCTGCCAGGGCTGGCCACTGGCGGATGCGAATGTGCTCGGCCCGAAGGAACACTCGGCCATGTCGTGAGCACGTTGTCGAGCCCGTTCATCCGGACGCAAGGTTCGACGACTGCGGAAGGAGTCGATCAGATGAGGATCGCAGTAGTCGGTAGGGGCAACATCGGCGGTGGTCTTGCGGATCTGTGGGAGCGGGCTGGTCACGAGGTGAAGCGGATCGGCCGTGAGGGCGGTGACACTTCGGAAGCCGAGGTCGTGTTGCTGGCGGTCCCCGGCGGCGCCGTCGCGGAGGCGCTCGAGAAGGTCGAGGGCATTGACGGAAAGACGGTGATCGATGCGACCAACCTCTACGGCGTCGGCCCGCCGGAAGGCTTTCCCTCGAACGCGGAGTTCGTGAAGTCGAAAACGAACGGCCCGACCGCGAAGTCATTCAACACCAACGAAGCGTCGCTGTACTCGCGGCTGGGCGACGCGCGCGCACGCCCGAGCAATCTGTGGTGCGGTGACGCCGAGGCTCGCCAGGTTGTCGAACAGCTCAACCGCGATGCCGGCTACGACCCCGTCTACATGGGGCCGCTCGAGAATGCCGCAACCCAGGAGAGTTTGGTCACGACCATCTTCGCGATCCGCGAAGGCATGGGGCCATTTCTCTACCGGATGGCGTCGCCCGAGCAGCTCTGATGCGTCGCCGCCGCCGCTTCTGATCGGAGAACGAATGCGCCTCTCAACGAATCCCTGGGTCGTCCTCGGCCTCATCTGCGTCGCCCAGTTCATGGTCGTCCTCGACGCAACCATCGTCAACGTCGCGCTTCCGTCGATCCAGACGGATCTCGATCTGAGCGATGCGGACCTCCAGTGGATCGTGAACGCCTACGCCCTCACCTTCGGCGGGTTCCTCCTGCTCGGCGGCCGCGCCGGCGACCTCCTCGGGCGCAAGCGGCTCTTCCTGATCGGCCTCGTCGTCTTCACCGTCGCCTCGTTCCTCGCCGGCGTGTCGGTCAACTCCGAGATGCTGATCGCCTCGCGCGCGGTCCAGGGTTTCGGCGCCGCGCTGATCTCGCCCGCCGCGCTGTCGATCATCTCGACGACGTTCGCGGAGGGCAAGGAGCGCGCCATGGCGCTCGGCGTGTGGGCCGCGATCGCGATCGGCGGCTCTGCGGTCGGCCTGATCCTCGGCGGCCTTCTCACGCAGGCGTTCTCGTGGCCGTGGATCTTCTTCGTCAACCTCCCCGTCGGCATCGCCGCGTTCGTGCTCTCGTGGCGCCTCATCTCCGAGTCGAGGGACGAGCACGCAGCACAAGCCTTCGACATTGCCGGAGCGGTCACCGCGACCGGCGGCCTGATGTCGCTCGTCTACGCGATCGTCCAGGCCGAGACGAACGGCTGGACGTCGGCAACCACGATCGGCTTCTTCGCTGTGGCAGTCGTCCTGCTGACCGCCTTCGTGCTGATCGAGCAGCGCTCGGCCGCGCCGCTCGTGCGACTCTCGATCTTCCGGATCCGTTCGCTGTTAACCGCGAACGTCGTCATGTTCCTCGTCGCGTCCGGAGTGTTCGCCATGTTCTTCTTCAACACGCTGTACATCCAGCGCGTGCTCGAGTACGGGCCGCTGGAGGCCGGGCTCGCGTTCCTGCCCTTTACCGGCGGGATCATGGTGTCGGCGGGTCTTGCCTCGCAATTTGCGCCGAGAATCGGCGTTCGTCCTGTCGCAGCAGTTGGGATGATCGTCAGCTCGATCGGAATGCTGCTCCTGACGCAGCTTCCGGTCGACGGAACGTACGTTGCCAACGTTCTGCCGGCTCTCTTGCTCACGTCCCTCGGGATGGGCGCGGTCTTCATGCCGCTCACGCTCATCGCAACGACCGGGCTAGAGGACTCCGACCAGGGGCTCGCTTCCGGCCTGTTCAACACATCGCAGCAAATCGGCGGCGCCGTCGGGCTTGCGATCCTGTCGACGCTCGCGGCCAGCCGGGCGTCGGCCGCATCCGGTACCGAGAAGGAGGCGCTCGTCACCGGCTTTCACTGGGCATTCGCGGGCGCCGCCGCCTTCGTGCTCGCCGCGCTCGTGGTAATGGTCGCCCTCCTCCGTCCTCGGCACGTCGCCCGGATCGAGACCGAGGCGAAGGCGAAGCCGGAGCCGGCGCCGGCGTGACCACTCTCCGCGTCGCTCAGCGCAAACCGAACCCGGGACCGCGTCATTTCGAGCGACGCCACCACCGACTAGCCCCCGTCCGGGACCAGCCACTCGAACTGTCCGCTGGCGGATGCGAGCGCAGGGCGTGCGAAGGACACTCAGAAGCGACCCGCCTGCTCTTCCGAGAGGTGCGCAAGCACAACCCTAGAGAGAGGATGAGATGAGCCAGCTGCGCCGCATCAAGACCTTGGTCCGGGCGGGCTTCCGACGCCGGCCCCCGGAGCGAGCCGAGCCCGGCGCCAGGGTCACGCCCGTGACGTTGGGGAGTACCAGCGCCGTCCCACAGCTCGGGTTGACCAAGTTCGACGCGAATGGCTACGAGATCGCCGTCGTAAACGTCGAGGGCACCTTCTACGCGTTCAGCGATATCTGTACGCACCTTCGCTGCTCGCTTTCGGAGGGGGAGCTCGACGGCACGACCCTCGAGTGCATCTGCCACGGTAGCCGCTTCGACGTCTCGACAGGTGACGTTCTGCGGGGACCAGCGAAACGGTCCGTCCAGGTCTATGCGGTCCGGGTGGAGGGCGATGCCCTCGTCGTCGATGTCCCCTCAGCGAGCTGACGGGCGATGCAGAGCCCACCAAATCGGAGACAGGAAATGGGCTTCGAGAAGACACCAAAGGGGACGCGCGGCGCGCGCGTCCCCTCCTCCAGCGGCCGCATCTCTCGCTGGATCGGAAGTCAGATGAGCAAACGCATTCGGCGCAAGGGCGGCAAGTTCGGGGGCATGGATGTGCTTTTCCTGACCACCGTCGGAGCGAAGACAGGCGAGCGCCGCGAGACGCCGGTCGCCTGGTTCCCCGACGGCGATCAGGCGTGGCTGATCGTCGCCTCGTTAGGAGGTTCGGCACGTAACCCAGGCTGGTACCACAACCTCGCCGCGCACCCCGACCAGGTCTGGATCGAGATCGGCGACCGCACACTCCGCGTGGTGCCCGAACAGCTCGAAGGGAACCGGCGCGACGAAGGCTGGCAGCGGATCATCACCGCCCAGCACCGTTACGCGAACTACCAAGACAAGACAGACCGAGTCCTGCCCGTAATCCGGCTCGCCCGGGCAGACCCAGACGACGCAAGGGTCGCCTGAAGACAAGTCGACGGCACCAGCCGACGCTAAATGCTCACGCGGCCGTCGGCGTGGTGATGGCCACGGCACCCGACCGAACCGAGGCTGATTGCCGAGTCACCTAGGGTCATTACCGACCGCTTTGCGTGCGTCCGTGTCGGGACGGGGCTACACCGCTAACGACTTGAACGCGCTCTCCGCACGGGCGCGGGCGCTTTCTCCGGCCGCTTCGACCCGATGCTTAGGAGGTAGGAAGCGTGAGTTCGGCCGTGGGCTCGTGGCCCAAACGAATCTCGATCGCCAGCCAAAAAACGTCTTGTTTGCAGGCAGTTTTCTGTGCTCGACGTGAGTGTTCGCCCTGACGACGTTTGGGCCACGAGATGAGATTTCGCGTCCAACCAGACAACACAAATGCCCGTTTGCAGGCACATGTAGAGGCGGGAGCGACGGGACTCGAACCCGCGACCTCCGGCGTGACAGGCCGAGTCGAGCACAACGACGCACGCCGACGAACTCCTCGGAACGGAGTCATTTGCAGGCACTTTTTCGCGCTGAGCCGACTCTGCTCCGCATGGTCGAGCCAAACGTTGAACCGACGTTTGGGCCACGAGTGGGCGACGAGATCTTGCCTTTGTGGACAACGCCACACGCCACCTCTGGCACGTGAGCGCGAGGTGATGCGTCGGGATGTCAGCCGCTGAGCAGGGACTCCAGTTTGGGGAGCATCATCTCCCACGCCTGGCGGCCCAGGTCGGCCGTGGCGGGCGGGTGCGGCCCCTCGCGCACGACGAGACGCGTCTTGCCGTGCTGGTCGTGGAACTCCACGCGCAGGTTTGACGGCCACACCTCGGCCTGGCCGGGGATCCCGTCCCACGCCCCGCTACTTGAGAGCAGCTCGTTCTTGAGGACCTCGTCGAAACGGCCGTCGAACCCTGTTCGCGTGGACGGATCGTCGTCGCTGACCATCGCGAAGCGCTGCCGCCCTCCGACCCGGGCGTCCAGCTCGACGGTGTCGCGGAGGACTGGGAACCCGACGGGCCCATACCACTGGGCGAAGTGGTCCGCGTCGGTGAATGCCCGGTAGACGCGCTCAGGCGGTGCGTCGAGGACTCGGATGATCTCGATGTCGTACTGGGGCTCATCCGTCATTGATCCCTCCTTCGTAGTCGTCTTCCAGCTCACCTCACCTCGCTGCTCGCGGGCTGGGGTCCGTGGTCACGGCGGGCTCACACTGACACTAGGTTTTGTGTCCGCTGTGCGTTGCTCCATCTGACAACAGTACCCCCAACCAGTTGGACCGGCCTCTGCTCGTAGTGACTGTGCTCGGAGTCGGGTCCTGTCGCGCAGCGTCGGCGAAGCGCCCGACTGCGTCGGCCCACTCTGACTCTCAAGGTCGAACTCTCAAGGTCGAACGCTCGAATCCTTGGCCTCCCATTTGGCCAGCCGCATGGCCGGCGTTCGAGGGCCAGCCCCGATGCACTCCACGCGAGGGCGTGCCACGATCTCGATATGGCGGCGACCGTCCTGATCGTCGACGACCATGCCGGCTTTCGGTTATTCGCACGCGCCATGCTCGAGGCTGACGGATTCGACGTCGTCGGCGAGGCGACTGACGGTGCTGCGGCCCTCGCAGCGGTTCGGGCGCTCGCACCGGAGATCGTACTCCTGGATATCGCGCTGCCCGACAGCGACGGTTTCACTGTCTGCGAAGCGCTGCTCGACGACGGGCCGGGTCCGGTGGTCGTTCTGACGTCCAGCCGCAACGTGTCGGCCTATCGCCGGCGTCTAGAGCACAGCCGAGCTCGCGGGTTCATTCCAAAGCACGAGCTCAGCGGTCCCGCGCTTGCTTCGCTCGCAGGCGCTTGACGCCGTGCAGCTGCTGCGGCTCGCGCTCCTAGTTGGTGTCGTGGCGCTGGCCGTGGTGGCTGAGTCGGTCTCCTATGAGGCGGGGGATCTCGCCCTTGTCATCGCGGACGCCGTCGTCGGCCTCATCCTCGTGACGTGCGGCGTGGTCGCCTGGGAGCGGCGTGGTGAAAGCCGCGTCGGGCCGTTGATGGTTCTCGCGGGCTACACCTGGTTCGCGGGGAACCTCTGGACGCAGCTTCTCTACCTTCACCGCGGTCCCCTCGTCCACCTCCATATCTCGTATCCGACGGGGCGCCTGCGCAGACGCCTCGCCCAGGTGACCGTGACAGCGGCGTACGTCGATGCGCTCGTCCTCCCGCTTGCGCGAAGCGACGTCCTGACGCTCGTCCTCGCCTCACTGGTCGCCGTCGCAGCTCTCGAAGGCTTCCTGCGCACGTCGGGCACCGCGCGGCGCGCCGGCATCCCGGCTCTCGGCGCGGCGCTCGCATTCGCCACCGTGCTCGCGTTCGGAGCTTTGGAGCGTCTCGCCGGCTGGGACGCCGACCGGCAGGCGCTGTGGGCCTACGACACCGTGATCGCGTGCCTGGCCGTCATCCTGCTCATCGATCTCCTCCGCGGCCGCTGGGCCGAGGCCGTCGTAGCCGACTTGGTCGTCGACCTCGGGCAGCAGGCCGACACGCGGACCCTGCGGGACGAGCTCGGCCGGGCGCTCGGCGACCGCTCCCTCGTCCTCGGTTACTGGCTCGCGGAGGAGGGACGCTACGTCGACGACGCCGGTCTTCCGGTCGAGCTCCCGGAACCCGGGGCGGGGAGGGCGGTCACCCCGCTCGCCCGCGATGGAGAGCCTGTCGCCGTCCTCGTCCACGACGAGGCTGTGCTTGAAGACCGGGCGCTGGTCGAGGCCGTCGCCTCGGCTGCGAGGATGGCAGTCTCGAACGCCCGCCTGCAGGCGGAAGCGCGAGCACGGGTTCTGGAGCTCGCCGCCTCGCGGCGCCGGATCGTCGATGCCGCCGATGCGCAACGACGTCGCCTGGAGCGGGAGCTGCGCGAAGGCGCCGAACGGCGGCTCGCCGACGTCGCGTCGCTTCTGGCGGAGGCCCGCCAGGACGCCCACGAATCTGCAGCCCTGAGAGTCGCCGAAGTCGAGGAGGAGGTCCGGGCGGCGCGCGCAGAGCTCCGCGATTTCGCGCAGGGAATCCACCCGAGCGCACTGATCGAGGGCGGCTTGGGCGCGGCGCTGACGGAGCTCGTTTCGAGAGCCGCGATGCCGGTCGAGCTCGACCTGTCGGTCGGCCGGCTCAATCCCGCGGTCGAGGCGGCCGTCTACTTCCTCTGCTCGGAGGCGCTCGCGAATGCTGCGAAGCACGCGGAGGCGACGAGGATGACGATTGGCGTCACGCAGGCCGGCGGCCAGGTGGTCGTGGCGGTCGCCGACGACGGCATCGGTGGCGCCGATCCGACCGGGGGCTCTGGCCTGCGGGGGCTCGCCGACCGGATCGAGGCGCTGGACGGCAGGCTCTCCTTGAAGAGCCTGCCGCATCAAGGCACTCGGCTCCGCGCCGAGATTCCGGTAGAGGAGCGGGTCTAGTCGACCCGCGTCCAGGGATGTGACTCCCAGACGACGTGGTAGGGGGTCACCTCGTCGGACCGCGCACAGGGCGAAGCGCCGCAGACTCCGAGGTCCCTGAACCTGAGCCTCGTCCCGTCGAACGTCCACCGTGCAGTGAGGGTGTCGGGATCGCCGACGGCCTCGAACATGTCGCGGAAGACGGTATACGGTGCGTCGAACCCGACCTCGCCGTTTGGCTCGCGGAGGATCACCGTGCCATCCGTGAATTCCAACGTGAACACCCCGGTGGCAGCTCCCTCCATCCCCGCCTGGACCCAGTCGTCTCGGGTGATCGTCGTCTCGTAGGTGCCGTCGATCGGGGTCTGCGTTGCTCTACGCAGCACCCAGGGGTGCGACGCCCAGGAGACGTGGTAGTCGAACTCGCCCGTCGAGACGCACGGAGATCCCGTGCAGGCGGCGAAGTCCTTGAACTCGAGCTTCCTCCCGTCGAACGTCCAGCGTGCGGTGAGCGTGTCGGGGCCGCCGACGGCCTCGAACTTGTCGCGGAAGAGGGTGTACGGGCCATCGAAGCCGACCTCGCCGTTTGGAATGCGGAGGAGCACCCTGCCGTCGGTGACCTCCAACGTGATCACGCCTGTGTTCTCGACTGGCACCTCTGCAGCTTCTCCTACCACCCCCCAGCGGACGTAGTCGGCGCGCATGACGGTCGTCTCGTAAATGCCTTCCGGGATCCCTGCGGATGCAGACACTCCTTGCGCCGGAGCGCAGCTGGGCGCCTCTGCGGACGCCGCGATCTCCTGCTTGATGCTCTCGATCGCGTCGACGTACGAGCGGGTTTCCGGATCGCTCGTCAACTGCGCATGAACCGGCTCGAACGCCGCTCGAAGCTCGGCAAGGTCGCTCGCGGACGCGGTGGCGAAGCTCATGCCGCGTCTGCAGAGCTTGGCGACGGCCTCTTCGTCCTCTCCACGCGACGCCTCGAGGGCCTGCGGGATCGCCGCTTCCGCGGCGTCGCGTAACACGGACTGCTGCTCCTCGGTCAGCGAGTCGTGGGCCTCGTTGCCCATGACGATGACGAGCGGCCGAGGCCACAGGTTCAGGTTCGACGTCACGTACTTCGCGTTCGCGTCATAGGAGTTTCCTGCAATCGACGCAAGCTGCTGCTCGTATGCGTCGAGGCCGTCGAGCGGCGCCTCGGCCGGCACGGACTTCGGAGTCGACCCGACCGCGTCGAGTGTCTGCTTCGCGACGGCGGAGTCCTGGATGCCGACGACCTGCCCCGCGAAGTCCGCGGGCTCGACGAATGGCCGCGAGACGCCGAGCACCTTCCGCATCGGCCCAGGGAGCACGCCGATCCCGACGAGATCCAACTCCTCGACCGACTCGAGCATCTCGTTCGGGATCCCCTCCTCGAAGACCTTCGCCTCGAGGGCGTAGCTGTCGACGAGCAGTGGGGCCAGGAGCGCCTGGAAGCTCTTGACCCCGACGGTGTCGAAGACGCGGGCGCCGACCCATGCCATGTCGACCTCGCCGGCCTTCACGTCCTCGAGCGTGCTGGCCTCGTACAGTGGCTCGCCCACCCGCCACCTCTCCTTGAACCTGATCTCGAGAGTCCCCTCCGAGAGTCGGCGGACCTCATCGGCGAAGACGGTCACCTGCTCCTTCCCGCCGCTCAGGACCGCAATCGTCAGCACGCGGGGGTTCGCCTTGTCGGCGCCGCCCGCCTTGTCGCCGTCCGAGCCGCCGCACGCCGTCAGGGCGGTGGCGGCGATCGCAAGGACAGCCGCGAACGTCAACATGATGAATTGCCTCGTCTGCATCGGTCTGCACCTCCAGTTGTCGGTGCCGACGACGCTACGACCGCACTGGTCTCCGCACATCGGGGCGCTCCCTCGACCTCGTGCTCGCAAGCATGGGGTCAGCCCTCGTCCTGCGCAAGGGGCAACGCGGCGGACGTCGCGAGAACGGTGTGAGACGATTTCCACATCGTGTTCCGGCTTGCGCTGTGGCCTGTCGCGCTCTTGCTCGGCGGCTTTTCGCTCGCCGTCGGGCGCGACGAGCCGGCATTCTCGTTCGCCGGATCGTCCACCGAAGGCTCCGTGGCCTTCCTCGGCGCCGGCTGGGCGCTCGTCGCGTGCGGTCTCGTGTTCTGGGCCAGGCATCGCGGCAACGCCGTCGGCCCGCTCCTCGTCGCCGCCGGCTTCGCCTGGTTTCTTGCCGAGTGGGATAGTCCGGGCGTCGGCTCGGGGGCCGTGTTCACCGTCGGGCTGATCTTCTACGCGTCGAGCGCGCCCCTCGCGGCGTGGGCGGTCCTCGCGTATCCGACCGGTCGGCTGGCGTCGCGCGTCGAACGCGTTGTCGTTGGTCTCGCCCTGGCGGGCGCCGTACTCGGGCTCGGCCTCCTGCCGGCTCTCGTCTACGACCCGGCCACGTTCGGGTGCTCGCGGTGCGCGGACAATCTCCTGCTCGTCGCGGACGAGCCCGGGCGTTTCGACGACCTCGGGAGACTCGGCATTCGCCTCGGCCTGGCCTGGTCGCTCCTGTTGATCGCGGTCGCCGCCTGGAGAGCGGTGCGTTCGAGCCGGACGAGGCAGCGCGTCGTCGCGCCGGTCGTCCTGGCGGGGTGCGCGTACCTCGGCCTCGTTGCCGCCACCTTCGCCACGAGCCTCGAGCGTGCGTTCGTGGGCAGCGGCGACCTCGAGCGGCGGCTCTGGCTCGGCCAGGCGGTCGCGCTCTTCGCGCTCGCCGCTGCAGTCGGCTGGAGCCTGCTCCGGGCCCGTCGGACGCGCTCGTCGCTCGCCCGGCTCGTCGTCGAGTTGGGCGAGTCGCCTCCACCGGGCCGTCTGCGGGAAGGAATCGCCGAGGCGCTGGCCGACCCGGCTCTCGAAATCGCATACCCCATCGGCGAGGGCCGATACGTCGACGCGCGTGGGCGCCCTGTCGCTCTCGCCCGCAGGGACGATCGTGTGGCGACGCCACTCGTCCGCGAGGGCCGCACCGTCGCGCTCCTGCTCCATCGATCGGACCTGCTCGACAACCCGGAGCTCATCGAGGAGGTCGCGTCGGCGGCGCGGCTCGCTCTCGAAAGCGAGCGCCTCCAGGCCGAGGCGCGCGCACAGGTCGAGGATCTCCGCTTGTCGCGCACCAGGATCATCGAGGCTGGCGACGCCGAGCGGCGCCGGCTCGAGCGCGACCTCCACGACGGGGCTCAGCAGCATCTCGTCGGCCTCTCCCTCGCGTTGCGCCTGCTGCGCTCGCAGCTTGGAAGCGACGGAGGTGAGCTTGCTGTCCGCCTCGACACGGCGGGAGGCGAGATTCGTCGCGCGATCCTCGAGCTCCGAGACGTCGCCCATGGCATCCATCCGGCGGTGCTCACCGACGAAGGCCTGGCCGCGGCACTGGAGGCCGTTGCCGAAGAGGCCGAAGTCCGTCTCGCTGCCCTGCCGCACGAGCGGTTCCCGGTGGCCGTCGAGACGGCCGCCTACATCCTCGTCGCGGAGGCCGCGAAGCGGGGCGCCGCTTCGGCGAGCGTCGAGAGGCGGGACGGCGTGCTCGTCGTCGAGGTCGAGACCGACGCCGAGCCAGGGACCCTCGTCGAGCTTCAGGATCGGATCGGCGCTCTGGACGGACGCCTCGGCGTGGAGCGAACGTCGAGCGGCGGAGTCAAACTCCGCGCCGAGATTCCATGCGCGTAGTCGTCGCCGATGACTCGATGATCGTGCGCGAGGGGCTAGTGCGCCTTCTCGCCGACGCTGGTTTCGCGGTCGTCGGGAAGGCCGAGAACGCTCAGGAGTTGCTACGTCGGGTCGAGCTCACCAGCCCCGACATCGCGATCGTCGACATCAAGATGCCGCCCACCCATACCGACGAAGGCATCGCCGCGGCGCAACAGATCCGGAGGAACCACCCCGCCATCGGGGTGCTCGTGCTCTCCCAGTACCTCGAGTCGCGCTACGCCATGCGGCTGCTGGAGGAAGCACCCGAGCGGGTCGGCTACCTGCTCAAGGACCGGGTCTCGGACATCGCCGTGCTCGCGGACGCGCTCAAACGCATCGACGAAGGCGAGTGCGTCATCGACCCCACCATCGTGACGCGGCTGCTGAAGCGGTCACGCGAGCGGGGCCCGCTCGACGAGCTCACGGACCGCGAGCGCGAGGTGCTCGGTCTGATGGCCGAGGGACGGTCGAACTCTGCCATCTCGCAGACGCTCTTCCTGAGCCCGAAGACGGTCGAGGCGAATGTGGGCCAGATCTTCAGGAAGCTCGACCTGCCGCCCTCGGCCGACGACCACCGCCGCGTGCTCGCCGTGCTCGAGTACCTCCGCGCCGGCGCCTGACCTCGCTCGCCAAACCAGGGCGCGCCCTCGACCGGGCGAGGGCTCACCCCGTATCGCCGGCCCCTGTTACTGCATAGCGTCGGCTCCGAGACGACGTCGAGCGAAAGGGGACAGTGATGGTAATTCGTAGGGTCATTTGGATCGTGATCGCGGTAGCGGGCTCCATGATCGTCCTCGCGGCTGGGCCGGCTGCCGCCGGACCGCTCGTCGATCCGTCGACGCTGCAGCCGCCGCCGCCGAATGCTGTCTGCCGCGAGGCTGGTGGCCAAGTCATCTGCGACACCTTCCTGGTTGAGGAGGTAGTCAACGAGCCGATTGGTGACTTCGATCTTCCTTGCGGGACGATCTACGAGACGAGCCACTTTCGAGGCGACGGGACGCGTTGGTATGTGGATGGCAAGGTCGTAAGACGGCACGTCGCTGCGAGCCTGGATGGGACCTGGAGCCTCTCGCCGACGGGCGCAGGGCCGACGGTGAAGATCAGCGGAGACCACAGTCTCTGGACGGTTTGGACGACGCCGGGAGATGACTCCACCGCCGTCGACACGCACAACAGCGGCAACGGCTTCAAGATCAGCGCTCCCGGCTTCGGCGTCATCAACCACGACGCGGGTCTCTCGTACCCCGACGGAACGCACCACGGGATCCTCGGGGAGTTCCCGTTCACGCCGGAGATTGAGGCCGCCCTCTGCGCTGCGCTCACGTCCTGAACGCAACTCGCTGAGTTCCAGACACGAGAGCCGCCGGGCGACCGCGGCGGCTCTCGGTCGCTACCCCCGGCCTCCAGGCGTCTGACCGGGAAACGGCCCGTCCTCCGCCTCGGCTCTCGCCTTCCTCGAGGTCGTTCCTGCGCACGACGATCCACCGCGTGTCGCTGGCGAACACCCGCCGGCGCGCGGTCGTCGAGCCCATTTGTAGGGCTTGTGCACTGGACGTTTGGGCCACGGCACTGGGCCATTGGGCGCCGCGGCGCGTCCACGCAGCCAACACACATGCCTATTTGCAGGCACTCTCCGAGACGGGAGCGACGGGACTCGAACCCGCGACCTCCGGCGTGACAGGCCGAGTCGGGCACGGCGACGCCCAGCGACTAACGTCGTGGAGCGGCCTCATTTGCAGGCACTTTCCGCCACGGGGGGCCTTCGCTCCGCATGGTTGAGCCAATCCTCGCAACGGCGTTTGGGCCACGAGCGGGCCACGAGAGGTTGTCCATCAAGGCAGCAGATCGTGGTGTGGGCACTGACGCCGCCGCCGTATGTCCGCTGGACAGCGAACGGACGTCGGCGCATGATCGTGTGCGATGGTGAGCGGTCCCCCGACAGGTGTCGTGACTTTGCTGTTCACGGACGTGGAGGGCTCGACGCGGCTGCTGCATAAGCTCGGCGACGACTACGGGGAGGCGCTGCACGAGCATCGGCGGCGGCTCCGCGCGACGTTTGCCGAGCACGAGGGCGTCGAGGTCGACACGCAGGGTGATGCGTTTTTTGTCGCATTCGCCCGCGCGTCGAACGCGGTCGCCGCTGCGGCGGACTGCCAGCGCGCACTTGCCGGCGGGCCGATTCGCGTGCGCATGGGGGTGCACACAGGCGAGCCTCGGCTGACGGATGAGGGGTACGTCGGCCTCGACGTGCACAAGGGCGCGCGTATCGCCGCCGTCGGGCATGGCGGGCAGGTGCTCCTGTCGCAGACGACCCGTGTTCTCGTCGACGCGGATGTCCGCGACCTGGGCGTGCACCGCCTCAAGGACCTGAGCGCGCCCGAGCACATCTACCAGCTCGAGATCGACGGCCTGCCGGCCGAGTTCCCGCTGCTGAAGACGCTCGAGGCGGGAATGAAGAACCTCCCGTTGCCACGAACGTCGTTCGTCGGCCGGGCGTCGGAGCTCGAAGCGATCGACCGGCTGCTGGAAGACCCCGAATGTCGCCTGCTCACGCTCGTCGGACCGGGCGGGGCGGGTAAGACGAGGCTCGCCCTGGAGGCCGCCGCTCGCCGCGTCGACCGCTACCCGCATGGCGTCCACTTCGTCCCGCTCGCCTCCGTCGCATCGCCGGACTTCCTCGCGCCCGCCCTCGCTGAGTCGATCCAGTTCGCCCTCGACGGCGTGCACAGCAACCTCTCGGCGCAGGACCAGCTGCTCGACTACCTCAGCGAACGGTCCACCCTCCTCGTACTCGACAACTTCGAGCATCTCGTCGAGGGCTCCGGGCTTCTGGGCGAGGTGATCGAGCGCGCCCCGCACGTCGAGCTCCTGACTACCTCTCGGGAGCGGCTCAACGTCCAGAGCGAGTGGGTGTTCGAGGTCGAGGGCCTCGGTCTCGCGGAGAGCGGGAACGGGAGCGCCTCGGCGGTGCGCCTGTTCGTCGAGCGGGCCAGGCAGGTCGTACCGGGCTTCGCCCTCGACGACGCCGGGTACTCGCAGGCGCTCCGCATCTGCCGGCTCGTCGACGGCATGCCGCTCGGCATCGAGCTCGCGGCCTCGTGGGTATCCGTCCTCTCCTGCGCCGAGATCGCGGACGAGATCGAGGGCAGCATCGACTTCCTCGCCACGTCGATGCGCGACGTGCCGGAACGACACCGCAGCCTGCGAGCGGCCATCGACCAGTCGTGGCGCCTGCTCACCGACGAGCAGCGCAGCGCGTTCTCGCAGTTGTCCGTGTTCCGCGGCAGCTTCGATCGCAGCGCCGCGGTCGCGGTCACGGGCGCCGACCTGCGTCTCCTCTCCGAGCTCGTCGCGAAGTCGCTCCTGCGCCGTCCGGACTTCGGCCGCTTCGAGCTGCACGAGCTACTGCGGCAATACGCCGCCGAGCAGCTGCGCCGGTCACCCGGCGAAGAGGCGGACGCCCGCGAGCGGCACGCGCATCACTACGCGGCGATGCTGCTGGAGCGGGAGGCGGCACTCATGGGCTCGAACCTGGCGGTCGCGCGGGACGAGCTGCGGGGCGAGCTGGACAACCTGCGCGCAGCGGCTGAGTGGATCCTGGCCGAGGACGACGAGCAGGTGGCGCTGCCGGTGCTCGAAGCCTTCTACACGTTCCTCTGGATGCACAGCTGGTTCGAAGGGGCCGAAACGCTCGAGCGGCTCGCGCGCACGGCCGGCTTCGACGCCGACGACCCCGGAAGCACGAGCGCCCTCGCCCTGGCGGCCGCGATGTACCGCGTCGCGATCGGCGCCCGGCTCGGGCACGACTCGGCAGCGGAGGAACTCGCCGCCCGCTGCCTGCCCGTCCTGCGGGCGCGGAGCATGGAGCGAGAGCTCGCAAGCTGCTTGTGCGCGCTGGGGATCATGGCGGTGTATCGGGACGCCTACCCAGAGGCGGTCGCGCTCTCCGAAGAGGGGGCTGAGATCGCGAGAGCGATCGGCGACGGGCTCACCGAGAGCGGCGCTCGGATGGATCTCGGCTTCGCCCAACTCTTCCTGGACGACCTCCAAGCAGCGCGCGAGGCGTTCGAGGCTGCGCACGTCCTCTCAGAGAAGCTGGGCAACCCGCTTCTGCGCGCGTACGCCACGAGCAAGCTCGGCCTCCTCGCCGATGCCGAGGATCGCTACGGCGACGCGCTGCGACTGCACATGGAGGCGAACGAGCTGTTCGCGTCCGTCGGTGACTCCGGCGGAACCGGCTACACACTGAGCCGCGCGAGCCTGAGCGCGTTCGGGCTGGGCGACTACTCCGAGGCCTTGCGGCTCGGGCGGGCCGGCTACGAAGCCTTCTCCGAGGTCAACCACCGCTGGGGGATGATCGCGACGCTCTGCCGCATCGGCTTCGCCGCGCTCGCGGTGGGAGACGGCGCCGAGGCGGGCGAGCGCTTCGGCGAGGCACTCGAGCGTGCGCACGCCTCGCAGGCCATCTCGCTCGAGCTCCTTGCACTGAGCGGGATCGGCGCGTGCCTCGCCGAACATCCTGCCGAACAGGAGCGGGCCGCCGTGATCCTCACGTTCGCGTTGGGTCACGAGCAGCTTCCCCCGTCCTACGCCTTCGCCGCCCGCCCGGCCCTCGATCGGCTCGAGGCGGAGCTGCCGCCCGAGCAGCTCGCAGCCGCCCGCGAGGCGGCCGCCGCCGCGACGCTGGAAGAGCTCGAGCGGACGGCACGCCAGTCTGTCTGATTCGCGGCGGACTCGAACCCAGGACCGACGCCACATTTCTTTCCACGGCCACGTGATCGCGGGCTTGCGTTGGCCGCGCCTCGTGACCTAGAGAGATCGTGAACCGGTTCTGTTCGTGCGACCGTGCACAAGCATGGCGTGGAAGGTGCTTATTTGCAGGTATTTTTCCAAACCGCCAACGGGCCACGTTTGGACCACGGGCGACCTCGTCTGCGCCTGCGCAGGCATGCCCCGCGAGCGCGAAGTCCTCGCGTTAATGGCCGAAGGGCTGACGGACAAGGGGATCGGAAAGCGTCTCTTCGTCCCCCCGACCGTCGAGACGCACGGCCGCCACATCTTCGCCAAGCTCTCACTGCCGGCAACTCCGACCGAGAACAACCGCGTCCACGCTGTCCTCACGTACCTGCGTGCGTGGCGGTCGTACCGTCTCGTCCCGGTGAGTGTGCCTTCACGACGCTGGGAGCCCGACCTCCACCGTGGTTGCTCACCGCCGCGACGCTACGACATTGAGGACGAGCCCGGGGAGTCGGTAGCCGCCGTTCTCATGGAACCGCGCGTAACCGTCCTTGATTGCCTGTCGGACGACCTGTCGCTCCTCGTGATTGAGCTGGGCGATCGCGAGCGCGATCGGGCCCTGTAGCTCGCTGACGTAGGTCCACAACGAATCGCCGTTGTCGAAGCGAAAGCTGATCTCCATCTCCTCGACCTCGCTGCGCGCGAATCCGGCGCCCTTCACAAGGCCTCTATCCGGTCGGGATCCTGCAGGCTGAAGAGCCCCGGCTCGCTCCGATCCGGGGCCGGCAGGTAACCGCGTTCTGTCATCACACCTCTCGCCACTGTCATCCAGGGGTTTCGCACGGGCTCGCCAAAGACCGAGAACACCAGCCGGCCGCCATCTCGGATCACCCGCCGCGTCTCGCGCAACGCTCTGCCCGGATCGCCCATCAGCATGTAGCCGAAGCGGCAGATCACGCCGTCGACGCTCGCGTCCTCCATGTCCAGGTGCTCTGCGTCCAGGACCCGGAACTCCGCGTTCCTGATCCCGAGCTCGCCGGCAACCCTCTTCGCCGCTTCGACCATCCGGGGCGCGAAATCGCTCGAGATCAGCCGACCCTGACGCCCGAGGCGACTCGCGGCCAGATACCCGGTCTCGCCGGCGCCGGCGGCGAGTTCGAGGATCGTCTGGCCCGGCTGCGGCGAGAGCCGCGCGACGAGCCATTCCGAGACCGGCCGCGTCGTCTCCCAGAGGACCGCGCGACCGCGCTCCCACCGCTCTGCCATCTCCTGCCACAGCTCGAAGCTGCGTTCCCTGTACGCATCGCCCGTCGCCGCGTTTCGCGCGCTGCCCCAGGTCCGTCGCGGTGTCTGGTTTGCCAACGAACTCACCAGGCCGGGGGGCCGCATTCGTCCCCTACGAGTATTCGAAGCTCTCGACCAGCTCGAGAATCCGCGCTTGCGGCGTCCCGATCTTCGCGGGCGCTTTGTCCCGTGACGACCATACGTCGTTCTTCAGGATGGTGAGGAACCCGTCCGCTTCTTGCGTGCTATCGAAGTCCAGGTCGAGCATCACGTGCTTTTCGTCGTCGACGGGACGGAAGATGCGGTACCGGCGCACGCCCGAGCGTTGTCGTCCACCGGCATCTCGTCCGAACGCTTCCCTCCAGAGGTCGTAGTCGCGGACATCGAGTTCGACATGCAGGGTCGCCATGACAGCCTCCTTCGGTAGATGCTCAGTCAGGATAATCAATACTTGATACGAGTAATGATTACTACGCTAGTATACACAAGTGGCCAAGACTGTCAAACGGACGCGCCCCTACGACTCTCCACGACGGAGGGAGCAGGCTGCGGCCACCCGGAGGGCAATCCTCGAGGCCGCCCAGACCCTGTTCGAGCGGGACGGATACGCGGCAACCTCGATGCCGTCGATTGCGGCGGAGGCGGGTGTTGCGCTCAAGACCGTGTACGTCGCATTCGAGACGAAGGCGAACCTCCTCACCGCGCTCTGGAACGCGAGACTGGGCGAGGACGAGGAGACGGTCCCGGTCTTCGAACGGGCGTGGTATCGCGGCCTGGTCGAGGAGCCCGATCCCGGGTGCAAGCTCCGCATCCTCGCGACGCAAGCACGGGAGGTGAAGACGCGATCGGGCGATCTCCTGGAGGTCATCCGGAACGCCGCCGCGGCAGACGCCGAGATCGCCGTCCTCTGGCGCGAGATCCAGGCGAAGCTCCTCGACGTTCAGCGTTCGATCGTCGAACAGCTGGTCGAGAGCAAGGCGCTCACGAGCGTTCTCGATGTCGGCACGGCGACGGACATCCTGTGGACGCTCAACCACCCGAGCGTGTGGCGCCTCCTCGTCCGCGAGCGGGGGTGGACGGCAGAGCGGTACGAACTATGGCTGGGCGACGCCTTCTGCGCACAGCTCCTCCGCTCAGGCGCAGATACCTGAGCTCGCCTCCCGAGCAGCTCGGCGACGTCATGGACCACCGGCGCTCACTCGCGCTGTTCCGCCGTCGATCGCCGTAGATGTTTGCTTGTCGCGCCAATGGTGCGTTAAGCGCTTGACGCGTTTCATTCGTGCGACCGAACACAAACCTTGGCGGCGAAATGCTGATTTGCAGGGCTTTTGCTCAAAGTGTTTGGGCCACGGGATTGGGCCACGAGGCGCACTGGAGCGCCTGATCGGACAACAAATGAGCCTATTTGCAGGCACTTCAATAGACGGGAGCGACGGGACTCGAACCCGCGACCTCCGGCGTGACAGGCCGGTTCGAGGGTCACCACGGTTGACGACGATTGACGCGCTACCGCTCTATTCGTGCAGGTTTCGGCCTTCTCACGATTCGATTCCGCATGGTTGAGCGAAGCCGATTTCAGACGTTTGCTGCCCGTCTGCTGCCCGACGAGGGCGAAGTTTCGGCCCGCCCTCGGTCATGCACAGCACGTCGCTTCAAGGCGTGTCGCGCCCCGGGATCCGCAGCGAGGCGACATTGGCTCTAACCTCCGACCGTAGATCGCGCGATTACCTTGTCGGAGGGTCAGGAGCCGGCAGTCATCGCCTCGATATCGCGCCGGACGGGAGATGGTTGCCCGACCCGTTCGAGCCACGGTTTCGCCTCGAGCCGCTCAAAGATCTCGCGGGCTTCAGCCAGCAGCGGCTGCGCCTCCTCGGCGCGCATCTGCGCGGCGAGCCAGTCGGCATGTTCGAGCCGCGTGGCGGCCAGGTGAAACGGAACGGCAAGCTCCTGGAAGAGACCAGCCGCCCCCTTGAACAGGCGCTCGGCCTCCGTGGCCTTCCCGCTCCGTGCAGCGAGTTGCGCGCGGAAGCGGGCCACATGCGCGTTCAGGAACTGCGGGCGCACTCCCGGCGGGAGCCGCTCGACGTTCGCGAGCAACTCGTTGACCTTGTCGAGCCGGTCCAGCTCGAGCGCCGCCTGAAGGGCGAGCGGGAATGCCTCCTTGACGGCGTCGAGCGCGACGCCCATCGAACGGCGTTCCGCGAACACGGACTCGGCGACTAGCAGCGCCTCCACGCAATCGCCTTCTACAAGCAGAATCTGCGCTTTGGCGAAGCCGTGGTAACAACGCTCCTGGACGTCGGCGGAGCGTTCGAGGGCAGCCAGCTGTTCCACCACGAGCTTCGCTTCGCGAAGCCGGCCCCGGTGGACGTAGACGGGAACAGCCGAGCAGAGAAGGGTGCCGTATGCGAGCCGGGCCCGGGTCCAGTCCTCGAGCGGTAGCTCGTCCCGCATCTCGAGGACCTCGTCCCAGGCGCCGAGGGCGTAGAACGGGTAGCTGAAGCCGAGGAACTGCCACTCCCAGTAGCGGTTGCCGACCTTGCGGGCGTGCGCGAGTCCCTGCCGCACAGTCTCCGCAGCATCCTCGTAGCGGTCGCCCTGAGCAAGCCCGGAATCGGCGAGGTTGTAGAAGGCTCTGAGCGCAGCAGACGGCTTGTCATGCTCGAGCGCGACTTGGAGGGCATGGCGCTGCAGCACCTCGCCCTCGTTTCGGCGTCCCAGGGAGAGGAAGAGCATCGCCTTCGTGTTCAGCGCCATGGAGAGAACCTCGGGCAGCGAAAGTGCCTCCGCGAGCTCGAGCGCCGTCTCGATCCGCCGGAGAGCGAGAGCCGAGTCGCCCGCGAAGAACCTGAACCTTCCGACCTGAGCGGCGAGCGAGGCAACGTTCTCGTCGGGCTCGTCCTCCAAGAGCACGGTCAAGGAGCGCTCCATGCTTTCGAGCCCGTCCTCGAGCCGACCTCGATCCCAGTGGATCTCGGCGAGTCGGGCGGAAACCCTCGCGGCCGCGTGGGCGGCGCCCTCCGCGCCGAAGAGCGCGATCGACTGCTCGAAGTGCACGCTGGCGTCGTCCGCGCGGGCGCCGATAGCTGCCGCCGCCCCGGCTCGCTCGTGCAGCTCGGCCTGCACGAGAGCCTCGTCCGTGAGCTCGATCGCCCGCTCGAATGCGCGCTGCGCCTCCGCGTTCGCCGCCAGCGACGCGGCCCGCCCCGCCGCTCGGACGAGCATCTCGCGCGCTCTGGAACGGATCGTCTCGGCGTCCGGATCCTCAGGGGCGACCGCGTATGCGTCGAGGTAGTGCGACGCGACGACCTCGACCGCCTCGTCCTCCTCGGCGCTCGACAGCGACACGAGAAAATCCGCCGCGGCAAGGTGCTTCGCTTTGCGCTGCCTCTTCGAGATCGTCTCGTAGGCGACGCGCTTGACGAGATCCTGGAGGAACGAGTACTGGCCACGCTCGGGCGAGCGCGGATCGGCCTGGATCGAGAGCATCTCTTTGCGCACGAGCGCGCCGAGCAGCGGCTCGAGCTCGGCCTCGGACAGTCCCGTCAGCGCTATCAGCCCGTGCTTCGTGAACACCTTGCCAAGCACTGACGCGTCCTGGAGCAAACGTCGCTCCTCAGATGTGAGGCTGTCGAGTCGCGCCGCGATCAACGCGTGGAGGGTCTCCGGCACCTCGAGCGCCTCGATCGGGCCGATCGGCCGGTAGACCTCGCCGTCCCGCGCGAGCATGCCCCGGTCGAGCAGCATGCGCACCGTCTCGACGGCGTAGAGCGGAATACCCTCGGCGCGCGCGAGGATGCTCGCACCCAGCTCCTCCGGCAGGCCGGGAACCAGCCCCGCGAGCAGGTTGCTCATCGCCTCAGGCGAGAGCGGCTCGAGGTAGAGGGACGTGAAGCCGCGCCTGCCGGAGCCCCAGGAAGGCCGCTTGTCGGCGAACTCGGGTCGGGCGAGGACGAGGACGAAGAGTGGGAGGCTGTGCGACCACTCGAGCAGGTACTCGAGGAAGTCGAGCAAGCCCGCGTCCGCCCATTGCATGTCCTCGAATACGAGGACGGTCGGCGACTGCTGCGCGAGCCGCTCGAAGAGGATCCGCCAGGCAGAGAAGAGGTTCTCCTGGTCGCCGGTGGCGCCCTCCTCGAGTGCGAGCAGGTGGGCGAGGCGCGGCTCGACCCACTGCCGCTCCTCCGGGTCGGAGATGTGCTCGCCGAGAGCCGTCCGCAGCTTCTCGCGCGCCGAGGACGGTTCCTCCTCCTCGATGATCCCGCAGCGCATCCTGACCATCTCGGCGAGCGCCCAGTACGCGACTCCATCGCCGTAGGCGAGGCAGCGCCCGCGGTGCCACCAGACGTCGTCGATGAGCCCATCGACGTACTTCTCGAACTCCCAGGAGAGCCGTGACTTCCCGATTCCGGCAATGCCCACGACCGAGACGAGGTGGGCCTTCTCCTCCGCGGACGCGTGGAAGAGCTCTTTGATCAGGCGAAGCTCCCGGTTTCTGCCGACGAAAGGCGGCTCGAGACCCTCGGCTTTGAGCGCCCCGCCGCGGCCCGCAGTCACCCTGAGGGCATGGAAGAGCGGAACCGGCTCCAACTTTCCCTTGAGCTCATGGGTACCTGCGTTGTCGTACGCGATCGCCGCCTCGGTTGCGCGTTTTGTGGATTCGCCGACCAGCACTGAGCCCGGCTCGGCGGAGGCCTGGATGCGCGAGGTGGTGTTGACGAGGTCCCCGGCGACCATCCCCTGGCCCTCCGCGCCGAGCGTGACCGCAGCCTCGCCGGTCAGCACGCCGCCTCGCGCTCGTAGCTCTGGTGCTCCCACCTCGTCGCCGAGTGCGGACACCGCTGCGACGAGGTCGAGGGCGGCACGGACGGCCCGCTCCGCGTCGTCTTCCTGTGCGACTGGTGTTCCCCAGACCGCCATCACGGCGTCGCCGATGAACTTCTCCACCGTCCCGCCGTAGAGCTCAATCAGTCGCTTGCAGGACTCGAAGTAGCGCGTGAGGAGCTCGCGCACCTCCTCTGCGTCGCGCGTTTCGGAGAGCGTGGTGAAGCCGACGAGGTCTGCAAACAAGACCGAGACCAGCCGGCGCTCGGCGACGGGAGCGCTCGTTGCTGTACCTACGGTCGCGCGCATCGCCGCCGTAACATCGGCGGCAAGCGCGGAACCACATTCGCCGCAGAACTTCTGCTCTGGCGAATTCGTTGCTCCGCATGAGGAACAGATGGCGCCGAGCGCCGTCCCGCATTCACCGCAGAACTTCTGCGTCGCTGGATTTTCGGCGCCACAGTTCGAACACGTGCTCACTGCTCAAACAGCCTATTCCACGATTGGCCCAGCGAGGACAGGATCGGAATCCCTAAGCCGCACCAGCCGTGCGACGCCGTTGTCGCCGGCGTCTGCGATTCAGAGCGCGTCATTAGTTTCATCGGCATTGCCCCCGGGGCGCGTTCGGCAATAGCCAGAAACTCATGACCGCCGGCCTGCTCACGGAGGTCCAGGTACGTTTACCATTTCGGAAACAAATTTGAGCCGTTTAGCAGGTCTTTTTGGGCATGAGCAAGCCTCTCGTCAGGTCTGGGCGTTGCTGCCCGTTTGCTGCCCGAGATTGCCCGCCGAGCGCCTAACGAGACAACAGGAGGTCCTGATTTGCAGGGAAAACGTCTTAGCGGGAGCGACGGGACTCGAACCCGCGACCTCCGGCGTGACAGGCCGGCGTTCTAACCAACTGAACTACGCCCCCGCGGGAGCGCCATTGTAGCCGGGAGCCCGAGTACCCTGGGCGCGTGGCAGCTGCGACGATCCGGCCGTACGATCCGGCCGACGAGATCGGCTGGCTGCAGTGCCGGCTGCTGTCCTTCTTCGGCTCCGCGTACTACGACGACGTCGTGAAGGAGAAGGAGCGGTACCGGCGGCTCGCTATCGAGCTCGTCGCCGATGCGGGCGGCGAGATCGTGGGGCTGATCGACGTCGAGCACGGGTTCGAGCCCGGCGACGTTCTGGCGGATCGGCCGGGAACCGGCGGGATGATCTGGCACATCGCGGTGCACCCCGAGCACCAGCGGCGCGGGGTCGCCACGGCGCTCGTCGTCGAGGCAGAGCGTCTCGCCAGGAAAAGCGGGCTGGCCCGCTTCGAGGCGTGGACGCGCGACGATGCGCCCGTCCACGCGTGGTACGAGTCGCTCGGGTTCGCCCGGGTCACGTCCTATCTCCACGTGTACATCGAGCGGGACGAAGGGTTGCGGGAGCTCGACGGCGAAGGCGGTGACCTGAAGCTCGTGAAGGCCCTCGCCCACTACACCGGGGACAACCCCGACGAGATCCGGCAGCGGTACCGCCGGGTGCACGACTGCGTGCTCTTCGAGCGCCGGTTCGGATGACGACGATCGACTGGATCGCGCTCGGCGTGATCGTGCTCGCGGCGCTGAACGGGCTCCGCCGTGGGCTCGTGGCCGGGGCGTTCTCGCTCGCGGGCATCGTCGTCGGCGCCGTCGTCGGCGCGCGCCTCGCACCCCAGTTCCTCTCCGGCGAGGAGTCGGCGTACACGCCGCTCGTCGCGCTCGCCGGTGCGGTGATCCTCGCTGCGCTCCTGCAGAGCGCCGGCGGCCTCGTCGGCAGCACGATCCGGGGCACATTGCTCGCCGTGCCGCCGTTGCGGCTGCTCGACACGATCGGCGGAGTCGCGCTCGGCGCGGCGACCGGTGTCGCGCTCGTCTGGGTCGCCGGCGCCGTTGCGCTCCACCTTCCCGGACAGACGGAGGTGCGCCAGGAGGTGCAGCGGTCGCGCATCCTCCAGGAGATCAACGAGCGCGTACCGCCGGCGCGCCTCCTCGACGCGATCGCGCGCGTCGACCCGTTCACGCAGATCGTGGGCCCGCAGGCGCAAGTCGCACCGCCGGACCCCAGGCTGCTCAGGGACCCGGGCGTGCAGCGGGCCCGCGAGAGCGTCCTGCGCGTCACCGGCACCGCCTGCGGCCTGGGCGTCGTCGGCTCCGGCTGGATCGCGCGGCCGCAGCTCGTGGTCACGAACGCGCACGTGGTCGCGGGGATGAAGGATGCGCACGTCGATCGTGGCGAGGGCCGGAGTCTGGACGCGAGCGTCGTCTTCTTCGACCCGCGCAACGACGTCGCGGTGCTGCGGGTCCCCGGTCTGGACGGCCAGCCGTTGCCGCTCGCCGAGCCGGGGGAGGGGCGGGCGGTTGCGATCCTCGGCTACCCGGAGAACAGGCCGTTCACGGCGACGCCGGGGCGGATCGGCCAGACGGCGACTGTGCTCACGGACGACGCGTACGGACGCGGCCCGATCCGGCGCCGGGTGACGACGCTGCGTGGGGCCGTACGGCGTGGCAATTCCGGCGGGCCGGCAGTGGACTCCTCCGGGCGGGTGCACACGACGGTCTTCGCCGCGCGGGTCGGCTCGGAGTCGGGCTACGGCGTCCCGGCCGAGAGCGTGCGCAGCGCGCTTGCCGGCGCGAAGCAGACCGGCGTCTCGACCGGGCCGTGCGTCAGGTGAGGAGGTCGAGGATCCCGAGCGGCTGGCGGAACGGTGCCACGAGGTAGACGCCTGCCGCCTTCTCGCGCGCCTCGGCCATCAGCGCGCGGGTGAGCTCGAGCCCGGCCTCGGCGGCGTCCGCGCCGGCGTCGTGCAGCTGCGCCTGCACCGGTCCGGGAACGACGATCCCGGGCACCTCATTGTGGATGCGTACGGCGAGCTGGTGGCTGCGGAGCGGCCAGAGGCCGACGAGCAGCGGGATCGGCGACCGGCCGCCGTAGTGGGCGAGGAACGCGTCGAGGAACGTCAGGTCGAAGAGCACCTGAGTCATCGCGAACTGCGCGCCGGCGGCGAGCTTCTGCTCGAAGCGGTCGAGTTCCGTATCGAGGTCGTCCGCTGACGGGTTCACCGCGACCCCGACGAAGAACGAGGTCGGGGCGTCGATCGAGCGGCCGTGGTAGTCCTCGCCGCGGTTCAGCCCCGTGATCAGGCGGGTGAGGCCGATCGCCTCGATCTCGTAGACGCCGCGCGCGCCCGGGTAGTCGCCCTCCTCCGGGGGGTCGCCGGTCACGGCGAGCACGTTGCGGACGCCTTCGGCGTGCGCCCCGAGGAGAAGCGACTCGAGCCCGGCGATTGCGGTGTCGCGCGGCGTCAGGTGGGGGATCGTCTCGATCCCGCACTCGCGCTCGATCGCCACCGAGGCCATCACGCCGCTCATCCGCGCCCGGGCGCGCGGGTTGTCGTTGACGTCGACAAAGTGCACGGCGTCGTGCGCGGCCAGCACGCGGGCCGTCTCGAGCAGCGCGCCGTTGCTCGCCCCGAGCGGCGGGTCGAGCTGGACCGAGACGACGTACTCCTCTTCGCGGAGCATCCGTGCCAGCTGGGTCTCCTCGCTCGCGCTCTCGGCCGACACCAGCAGCTCGCGCTCGCGCACGACGAGCGGGAGGGTCGGTTGCCGCGCCTCGTCCACGGCAGTACGGATAGCCGCGATCTGGGCGGGCGTCGTCCCGCAGCAGCCGCCGATCAGCCCCGCGCCGAGACTGCGCGCCTGTGCTGCGAACTCGCTGAAGTACTCCGGCGTCGCGTGCGGGAAGACAACCCGCGACCCGGCGAGGCTGGCGAGACCGACGTTCGGCAGTGCGGCGAGCACGACGCCGTCCCGCCGCATCTCCGCGAGCGCGTTCAGCGCGGCCGCCGGGCCGGCGCTGTGGTTGGCGCCGATCGCGGCGAGGTCGAGCTCGCCCAGCCTCGCGGCGGCGTCGGCGGCCGAGACGCCGCCGAGCGTCTGGCCGTCGGCGTCGAAGGTCATCAGCGCGACGAGCGGGAGCTTCGAGACGCCTCGGACGGCCTCGATCGCGACCAGGAGTTCGTCGAGGTCGTAGAAGGTCTCGAGCATCAACAGGTCGACACCCCGGCCCTCGAGCACCTGGGCCTGCTCGACGAAGAGCGGCGCCGCCTCGGCCGGATCGAAGAGCTCGGCCTCGCCGAGCGGGCCGATCGCGCCGGCGATGAAGACCTCGCCGCCGGAGACCTCGCGCGCCTCCCGGGCAAGGCGTACGCCGGTGGAGTTGATTTGCTCGAGCTCCTCCTCGAGGTAGAGCGCCGACAGCTTGCGCCTGTTCGCGCCGAACGTGTTCGTCTCGATCAGGTCCGCGCCGGCGCGGATGAAGCTCGTGTGCAGCGCCACGACGCTCTCCGGGGCACGCAGGTTCGCCTCCTCCGGGCAGCGCAGCCGCGGCACCGCGCCCATGATGAGCGCGCCCATGCCGCCGTCGCCGACGAGCGGGACGCCGCTCGCGAGCCGTTCCTCGAATCTGGACGCCATGCGGCCAACTGTATGTAGGTGTGAGCCCAACCGCGGACGACCAACCGCGGGTGGTAGTGCACAGCTTCAGGGATCTTCGCGCGGAAGGCATCGCGAGAGCGATGCCGTAGGCCGGATCCAAAGGATCCGGCCCCGCTGCAAACAAAAAGAGCGAACGGGGCCCGCCGCCAGGCCCCGTTCGAGGGCTCCTAACTGCCTGGAGCCGCGAGTCTCTTCCGGCTGCCTCCGCCGCACAGAGGGCGCTCAGAAGATGTCCGAAGTATCGCTCCCGCGATGGGAGGTGGAATCACCCTTTGTGGGTTGACGCTGTCCCCCGAACGGGGTTGACCGAAGAAGTTCACGTGCTTGACCCAAATGGGTCAAACGTTCGTGCCGTTGCCGGACAATTGCACGGTATGACGGAACGCGAGAGCGAGCGGCAGCGGTTCGACGAGCTGTTCGCGCTCTACAGCTCGGACATCGTCGCATACTGCGGCTGGCGCGCGGCCTCTGCGAGCGACGCGCAGGATGCCGTCTCCGAGGTGTTCCTGACGGCGTGGCGCCGCCTCGAGCGGCTGCCCGAAGGTGATGCGGCTCGCGTATGGCTGTACGCGACGGCGCGACGGGTGATCGCGAACCAGCGGCGCTCGAACCGCCGCCGCCTCGCGTTGCAGGATCGGCTCCTGCTCGACGGGCCGCCCGCCGCCGGGGAGGCGCCGGCGTCGACGCGTGAGGAGGAGCTCGTGCGGATTGCGCTGCGCCGACTGAGCCTGCGGGACCGCGAGGTGCTGCTGCTGTCGGAGTGGGAGGGCCTGTCGCCCGCTCAGATCGCGGCGGTGCTCGGCTGTCTCCACCGTGACCGCTCGGGGGCGGCTCCATCGCGCGCGCCGCCGATTCAGGGCCTTGTTCGAGGAGCTGTCGGCCACACCTGTGTACCCCCGCTCCGCACGACGATTCGAGCTTGCGAAGGAGGACTGATGAGCACGTCCGAGTGCATCCAGGCCCTGCGAGGGGCGAACCCACGCCGCGCCGAGGGTTTTGCGCGGTCGGTCGAGGCGGCGGAGGAAGCCGTTCGCGCCGTCATCGCCGCCGCGCCCTCGGGCACGCGACGCAGCCGCAAGCGCCTCGTTCTGGCATCGGCCTCCGGCGTGTCGCTGGTGGCCGCCGCTGCCGTCGTGGCAGTGCTGACGATCGCGTCGTCGGGTGGCCCGGGCATCGAGAACGCCACCGCCGCCGTCAGGAAGGCGGCGCTCGTGACCGCGGCCTCGGCCGAGCAGTCCGGCACCGCGGTCGTCCGAATCACCCACGAGGGCGAGATCTGGGCGGGCGACAAGATCCGCTGGAACGGCGGCGACATCTCGATCGTCTACGACGCCCCGCGCGACGCAGTGAGGTCCGGCGGAAAACTGCTCGTCGTCGACGGCATGCTCTACGGCGTCGATCCCGCCGACGGGGGCTGGGTCCAGCTCGGCAACCCCGAGAGCATCGACCCCGGCAGCGGCACGACGCCGGCCGAGTATCTCGCCGCGCTGCGTGAGGACGTCGGCGGGACGACGCTGCGCCGGCTCGCGAGCAGCGCCGGCGGCCTGCAGGCGGAGGGCCTCTCCGACGGATCGACGGTCTACCGCGGCACGGTCGCGGCCGGCGTAATCGCCCGCGAGACAGGCTTCAAGGAAGGTCACGCGATCCGCATGCTGCCGTTCGGCTACGTGGCGCACGACAAGGCGGCCGACCCGGCCTCGCTTCTCGATGTCGGCGTCGTCGTCGGCGCCGACGGCGTCGTCCGCGAGATCGCCGTCAGCTGGGGCACCTGGCGCTACACGGTCTCGTACAGCCGGCTCGGCGCCACGCCCGCGCCGACGGCGCCGGCGGACGCGCGGCCGTTCGGCCGTTAGGGCCGGGGAAGCTCGAGGACGAAGCTGGCGCCGTCGCCTGGCGACGGGTCGACGTCGAGGGTCGCGCCCATCCGCCGGGCGAGCTCGCGCGAGATGTAGAGGCCGAGGCCGGTGCCGCCCGGCGCACGCGTCAGCTGCGGGTCGGCGCGGTAGAACTTCTCGAAGATGCGCTCTCGGTCCGCGGGGAGGATCCCGGGCCCCGCGTCAGAGACGACCACGCGGACGGCTTCGGCGCCGTTCTCGACCCGCACGATCACGGTCGTCTCGTCGCCGTACTTCACAGCGTTGTCGATGAGGTTGACCAGCACCTGCTGGATCCGGTCGGCGTCGCCCGTCGCGATTGCTCCCTCCTCGACCTCGACCTCGACCCGTGGAATGTCCGATGCGCGCGCCGTCATGGCCTCGACGGTCGTCTCGACCAGCGCGCCGAGGTCGACCGGCTGCCGCGCGACCTCGAGCTCACCGCGGTCGAGCCGGTTCGTGAGCAGGACCTCCTCGGTGATCTGCGTCAGCCGGGCGGCCTGCGCCGCGATCATCTCGATGAGCTGCCGCCGGTCGCTGTCGGTCAGGTCGGCGTCGCGCCTTCGCAGCGTCTCCGCGGCTCCGTAGACGGCGGCCATCGGCGTCCGGAGCTCATGCGAGATCGTCGCGACGAAGTCGGCCTTCTCCTCCTCGAGCCGGCGCTCGCTCGTCATGTCGCGGAAGGCGTAGACGACTCCGAAGATGCCTCGGACGGCGACAAACGACAGCCAGAGGTCGTGCCCGCCGATCTCGACCGGGAGGGTCACCGCGCGCGTGCCGGCGTCGTCCTCGGCGATCGGGATCGCGTCGGCCAGGGCCGGCCAGCTCGGGAGGAGGCCCGCGAGAGGCTTGTCGCGGACGTCGTCGGCGGCGAGGCCGGTCACGGTCTCGGCCGTCCGGTTCCAGAGCCGGACGAGGCCCTCCGCATCGAGCACGAAGATGCCGTCCCCGACGGCGTCGAGCACCTGTGCCGCCTGCTCCCACTCGGCCGCCGCTGCGCGCGCCGCGGCCTCCGCAGCCTCGAGCCGCCGACGGTCTTTGTGCAGCGCCGCATTCCGCACCGCTGCGGCCATCTGCGCGACGAGACCCTCGACGACCTCGAGCTGCTCGCTTGTGTACGCGCCGGTGTCCGCCATCACCTGGACGACGCCGACGACGCGCTCCGCGTGCTTGACCGGGAGCATCATCGCGGCGGTCGTCCCGGCGGGGCCCGACTCGGGGATCCTCTCGATCGTCCCCTCGCGGTCGACGTTGTAGAAGTGCCCGCCGACCTGCTGGACGCGCTCGACGACGTCGTTGAAGAGCAGCGGCTCGCCGCTCATGATCACGCGGCTCTGCATGCCGCCTCCGGTCCGGTTCAACGGCACCGGCGGCAGGGCTGCGGCGTCGATCAGGTTGCCCTCGACCCAGGCGTACTCGCAGCTGATGAGGTCGTCGCTCTCGTCGTAGCTCGAGACGACCAGCCCGTCGTGGGGCACCACCTCCCCGAGCAGCGCGCGAAACCGCTCGTAGACCAGCTCGGGCTCGAGCGTCTCGCCGAGCTGGCGGGCGGCCTTGAGGAGCAGCTCTGCGACCTCGGCCTTCCGCTCGAGCGCGCGCTCATCCATGCGCGGACCGTAATCGACCAATACGACGGTCGCTTGAAGGCTCGCGGACGACCAGCCGCGGGTTGAGGTGCACAGCTTCAGGGATCTTCGCGCGGAAGGCATCCGCTTGCCGGATGCCGTAGGCCGGAATCTCCGATTCCGGCCCCGCTGCAAATAAAAAGGCGGCGAGCCGGGCGCTCGCCGCCTTTGGTACTCGCCTGGCCGCAGGATGATTGCCGTCAGTCCCCGACAGGGAGTTAGTCGTCTATCGGCGTTTCTGGCGGAGACCTTTAGCGGTCGTGTACGACCCGTCCCTCCATCCCGCCTGCCACGGTGACGACCTGGCCGGTCACATGGCCGGAGAGCTCGTCCGAGGCGAGTACGACCACCTGCCTGGCGACGTCCTCCGGCCGCGCCACCTTGCGGAGGGCCATCGTGCGCGAGATCAGCCGAACGCGCTCCGGGCCGACGTGGCCGCGTGTCATCGGCGACTCTGTCCACCCAGGGGCGACGGCGTTCACGCGGCCGGCGGGCGCGACGCGCACGATCTCGTTCTTCAGGCTCAGGAGCAGGCCGCCGGTCACGGCCGACTTGGCCGCCGCGTAGTCCGCGTGCCCGGCCTCGCCGACGAGGCCCGCGGTCGAGCCGACGAGGACGAGCGAGCCGTGGCCGTTGTGCTCGACCTCCCGCAGGAAGCCGCGTGCGGTCAGGAAGACGGAGGTGAGGTTCTGACGCAGCGTCCGCTCCCAGCGGTCGAGCGTCAGCTCCCACACCGGCTCGTCCTCGGACGGCCAGACGCCGGCCACCGCGGCGCACACGTCGATCCGGCCGAGCGCACCGCGCGCCTCCCGGAACAGGCGGTCGACCTCGACCTCGTCGGTGAGATCGGCGGTGACGATCGGCGCGCCGCCGAGCTCGGAGGCCACGTCGCGCGCCCGTTGCTCGCCCCGGTGGTAGTGCACCGCGACGCGTGCACCCTCGGCCGCGAACGTCCGCGCGCACGCCGCGCCGATGCCGCCGGACGCGCCGGTGACGAGTACGCCCTTGCCGTCAAGGCCGGTCTGCAAGCGCTTAGGGTAACGGCATGCGCGTCCACATCATCAGCGACATGGAGGGCGTCTCCGGGATCGTGAGGGGCCCGCAGACGAGCGGCGGCGCACCCATGTACGAGGAGGGCCGCAAGCTCTACACCGAGGAGATCAACGCTGCCGTGCGCGGCGCGAAGGCGGCCGGCGCGACCGAGATCGTGGTGATGGACTGCCACGGCGCCGGCAAGGAGTGGTCGTTCAACTCGCTCGTCCCAGATCTGCTCCACCCGGACTGCGAGTACGTCGTGCAGGAGGATTGGACCGAGTACACCGACTTCCTCGAGGAGGGCTGTGACGCCGCGCTGCTCGTCGGCATGCATGCGATGGCCGGCACCCGCGCCGGCGTCATGAACCACACCGTCTCGGGCCAGGACTACTACAACCTCCGCTTCAACGGGACGCTCGTCGGGGAGACGGGGATCCACGCGGCGCTTTGCGGTACCTGGGACTGCCCGATCCTGCTCGTCACTGGCGACGACGCGGCCTGTGCGGAGGGCCGCGACCTCGTGGGCGACGGCCTGACGACGGTTGTCGTGAAGAAAGGGCTCGGCGCGACCTCCGCCCGGCAGCTCCCGGCGGTGCGCGCGCGGGAGCTGATCGAGGTCGGCGCCGAGAAGGCGCTCTCGGACCTGAAGGCAGTTGCACCCTGGAGCCCGGGCAGTCCCTGCGAGATCCGCGTCGAGTTCAAGCACACGCTCGCGGTCGACAAGCTCCGCTTCCGCCAAGGCGTCGAGCGCGTCGACGACCGCACGATCTCGGTCACGGCCGAGACCTGGTGGGAGGCCTGGAAGACCTTCTACTTCTGAGGCGACCGGGCGGGCTCGACGATGCCGAGCTCCTCGATCAGCGTGAAGAACGCCTGCGCGAACGGGGACGAGGCCGTGCGCTCCCTGACCGCGTCCCAGTCGATCTGCTCGCGGAGCGAGCGTGCGAACTCGAGAACGCCCGAGAAGTCGGGCTCCTGCTCGGTGAGCGAGAGCAGCTTCGTGATCATGACGTCGTCGAGAGACGCGACAAGGACCGGCTGCGCCATGACGTCGAGCTCCTCGGCTCGCCCGAACTGCTCGTCGCCGATCGGCCCGCCGGACGGGCGGAAGATGAGGTCGATCAGGGTGTCGCCGTGGTACGCCTTCACGAGCCAGCCCTCCGGCGGCCGGTCGGTCCGCATCCCTGTCGCTGCGAGCGCCTCGAGCGCGCGGTCGGCGTCCTCCTCGCGAATGAAGAGGTCGACGTCGTGCTCGGTCGGCGGTCCGCCGCGGGCCCAGCCGGCGAGCCCGCCGCCGAGCAGGAAGGGCACGTCGGCGTCGCGCAGGGCGGCGGCCGCGGCCTTCATGGCCTCGATCAGCTCGGGAAAGTCGTCGGGGGTCGAGTAGGGCACGGCCGCAGCGGAATACCCGTTTCCCCGTTTGTGAAGCCAACGGACGGACAAGATGCACGCTGCGATGATCCGCATCGCCGCCGCAGGCGACATCCATTGCTCGGAGCCGCTGCGCGAGCACATCACGCACGCGTTGCGGGAGGCCGCGTCGGAGGCGGACCTGGTGCTGCTCGCCGGCGACCTGACGACCCACGGCGAGCCCGAGCAGGCGGCGGTGCTCGCCGATGCTTGCCGCGGCCTCGAGATCCCGGTGCTCGCCGTGCTCGGCAACCACGACTTCCACGCCAATCGCTGCGAGGAGGTGTGCGCGGCGCTGGCGGACGGCGGCGTTCGCGTCCTCCAGGGCGAGTTCGCGATCCATGAGGTGGACGGCCTCGAGGTGGGCGTCGTCGGCGCGAAGGGCTTCGTCGGCGGCTTCCCCGGTGCCGAGCTCCCCGACTTCGGCGAGCCGCTGCTGCGCGAGGTGTACGCGGAGACCACGCGCGAGGTGAACGCGATCGAGTCCGGGCTCGAGGCGATCGCCGGCTGTCACCGGCGGATCGTGCTCCTCCACTACGCGCCGATCCCGGACACGCTCGTCGGCGAGCCGGAGACGATCTGGGCGTTCCTCGGCTCCTCGCGGCTGGCAGCGCCGATCGGCGCACACAGACCCGACCTCGTCCTGCACGGCCACGCCCACCGGGGCACGTTCGCGGGCGAGCTCGGGCCCGTCCCGGTCCGGAACGTCGCGGTCGCGGTCACGGGGAAGGACTTCGTGGTCTTCGAGCTCTGAGCGCGCCGCTCTTAACACGTTCCTTACAGGGTCTGACCCCGTTACGGCCTGCCGGCGCGGGTTGGGCGGGCCGAACAGCACGGCCAACCCGTTCCTGCCATTGACACGACAGAGGCGAGCCGGTGTGATTGCTGAATGGCGAACGCGTTCGTGGTCGACGAGCACGCCGTCTCCGGACGCCGTGCGGCCGGGGACACAGCCCTCGAGAAGACCACCATCGGCACGGCCCAGGGCTGCGAGGTTCTCGAGCAGCGCGTGATCCGGTACGCCGCCGGTCGGTCGCTCGAGCGCGGTGAGCCGGGGCGGGACGAGCTGCTCTACGTGGCCTCGGGAGCCGGCACGCTCGAGCTGGACGGCCGTGCGCACGAGCTCGCGCCGGGCACCGGCGCCTACCTGCGCGCGGGGGAGCGCTACACGGTCGACAACTCCGGCCCCGACGAGCTCGTCGTGGTCTCGGTCGCGATGCCGGGCGAGAACGGCGCGCGGCCGCAGCGGCGGGTGACGGTCAGGTTCGACGAGCAGCCCGAGCTTCGCGCGGACGACAAGCGCACTTACCGCTACCTCGTCAACCAGGACTCCGGCTGTCTCGACGCGACGCAGTTCGTCGGCATCGTCGAGCCCTGCCGCGCGCCCGACCACAGCCACACGTACGACGAGGTCGGCTACATCGTCGAGGGGCGCGGATTCGCGCACGTGGACGGCGCGTCGATCCCGCTCGGCGCGGGCTCGTGCTTCCACCTGCCGCCCGACACGATCCACTGCATCGAGAACACGGGGCCGGGCGTCATGCGGATCCTGGGCGTCTTCCATCCCTCGGGAGATCCTGCTTCTCGATCATACGAGGACAACTCGTAGGGCTTCCTGACGTCACAGTCCTTACGTAATCCGACAGGAGGGCAAGGAATGCACCGATTCACCAGAAAGGCGGGGATCGCGCTCGCGGCGCTCGGCGTCGCAGCGCTGGCGATTGCGACGTCAGCGCTCGCGAGGACCGACGTCCCCCAGACCACCGCGACCACGAGCATCGCGTGCACGAACGTGTCGATCGGCTTCATGGGCCCGATCACCGGCGACGCTGCGTTCATCGGCAAGGAGCAGCGGGACTTCGCGAAGTACGCGATCAAAAAGCTCGGCGGCGGCAAGATCAAGCTCGTCGAGGGTGATACCCAGCTCGACGCGGCCCAGGCGTCGACGGTCGGAGCGCGCTTCCACGCCGACCAGAACATGCTCGCAATCGTCGGTCCGGCCGGCAGCCAGGAAGTGCTGGCGGTGGCGCCGATCTTCAAGAAGGCCGAGCCGATGCCGTTCGTCTCCGCCTCGGCGACGGCGACGGCGCTGACGAAGGGCTCGATCCCGACGTTCCGCCGGGTCGTGCCGAACGACAGCGTCCAGTCGCCCACGATCGCCAGCTTCATCCGCCAGAACCTGAAGGCGAAGCGGGTCTTCGTCGTCGACGACCAGACGGCGTACTCGCGTCCGCTGGCAGCCGGCGTGGTGGCGAACCTGAAGGCGAACAAGATCAAGGTCGACCGGCAGTCCGTCAGCCAGAAGGTGACCGACTTCTCCGCGCTCGTCTCGAAGATCGCGGACGACGTCGACGTCGTCTTCCTGCCCTGGCAGATCGCTGCCAACGGCCAGATCTTTGGCCAGCAGATGAAGGAGCAGGGCAAGAGCGCCGTCATCTTCGGCTCGGACGGCCTCGACTCAGGCGACTTCAAGATCTCCGGCTCATACGTCTCGGCCTTCGCGCCGGACATCCGTGGGATCCCCGGGAACACGTCCTTCATCAAGGGCTACGGAAGGAAATTCGTCTCGAACTTCGGGCCGCCGGCGTATGTCGCCACGCAGGCTGCGATCGCGGCGATCAACAAGGCGTGTGCCGACAACAACGCGACGCGCACGGAGGTCCACAACGCCCTGAAGCAGACGAACATCAAGAGGACGGTGCTCGGCGGCCCCCTGAAGTTCACGGCTAAGGGCGACGTCACGGGCGCGAACTTCTACATCTTCAAGGTCGGGTCCGGACGGCAAGAAGACACTCGTCAACCAGTAACCGGGCTCGGACTCCAGTCCGACACGTGCGGCCCGCCCATCCGGGCGGGCCGCACGTCCATGACAAGCAGAATCGCGGCACGTGGATATCGACTTCTTCGTCCAGCAGGTGGTGAACGGGCTCACGCTCGGCTCGGTCTACGCCCTCATCGCCATCGGCTACACGATGGTGTACGGGATCCTGAAGCTGCTGAACTTCGCCCACGGCGAGGTCTACATGATCGGTGCGTTCGCGGGCTACGGCGTGCTCACGCTGTTCGGCGGCCCGATCGCGCCGTTGTCGGCGCCGGCGCTGATCGTGATCCTCGCGATGCTGGGCGCGGCGATGGTGGGGACGGGAGCGCTCGGGGTGGTGATCGAGCGCTTCGCCTACCGGCCGCTGCGAAATGCGCCCCGCATCGCGCCGCTCATCTCCGCGCTCGGCGTCTCGTTCTTCCTCCAGGCGAGTGCGCTGCTCCTCTTCGGCGCCGACTTCCGGAGCTACGAGACGTACGAGTACATCGATCTCGCGAGCGGCATCCACTGGGGGCCGCTCCACATCTCGAGCATCCGCATCGGTGTCATCCTGACCTCGTTCGCGTTGATGGTGGCGCTGACGCTGCTGGTCGCTCGCACGCGGCTGGGCAAGGCGATGCGCGCGACGGCGTTCGATCGTGAGGCCGCGGCGATGCAGGGGATCGACGTCGACCGCGTGATCGTGTCGACCTTCTTCATCGGCTCGCTGCTCGCCGGGGCGGCCGGTGTGCTGGTGGCGCTCGTCTTCTACAAGGTCTACTTCCTGATGGGCTTCCTCGCCGGCCTGAAGGGGTTCACCGCCGCGGTCGTCGGCGGCATCGGCTCGATCCCCGGCGCGATGCTCGGAGGGCTGCTGATCGGCCTCGCGGAGGCCTTCATCACCGGCTACGTCTCCTCGACGTTCCAGGAGGTCTTCGTCTTCTCGATCCTGATCGCGATCCTGCTCATCAGGCCGACCGGGCTGCTCGGGCGGCCGGACATCCAGAAGGTCTGACGTGGCCGACGTCGAGCAGAAGGGCAATCCCGAGCCGGTCGCAGAGGCCGGGCCCCGGATCGGTGTCGACGAGTGGGTCGCGCGCTCCGGCGAGCGCACCGCCGGTCGCACTGGATGGACCGGATGGGTCATGGGCATGGTCGACCGCGTGCCGCCGGCGGCGCAACTCGCCGTCGTCGTCGGGCTGACCGCCTGCATTCCGTTCGTCACCAGCAGCGACTACGTCGTCCGCGTCGCCCTGAACACGGTGCTCTTCGGCCTGCTCGCGCTCGGGCTCAACATCGCCGTCGGCTGGGCGGGCCTGCTCGACCTCGGCTACATCGCCTTCTACGGCTTCGGTGCCTACGCGTACGCGATCCTGTCGTCGGAGCAGTTCGGCCTCCACTGGCCGACCGCGCTGACGATCCCCGTCGTCGTTCTCGCGTCGGCGCTGCTCGGGCTCGTGCTCGGCCTGCCTTCGCGCCGCCTCGTCGGCGACTACCTCGCGATCGTGACCCTCTTCTTCGCGCAGATCTTCGTCGTGCTGACGAACAATGCGGACCGGATCACGCTGCCGTGGAACGACGGTCCGACTGACTTCACCGGCGGCCCGAACGGCATCACCGGCCTCGACCCGATGGAGCTCTTCGGCGTTGAGTTCGGCTCGACCCAGAGCTACCTCTGGCTCTCGCTCGGCGTCTTCACGCTCGTGATCGTCGGGCTCAACTTGCTGAACGAGTCGCGCACCGGACGCGCCTGGCGGGCCTCACGCGAGGACTCGCTCGCGGCCGAGCTGATGAGCATCCCCGTCCACCGGATGAAGCTGCTCGCGTTCGCGTTCGGCGCGGCGACGGCCGGGCTGACGGGGACGATCTTCGCCGCCGTCCAGCTCGGCGTCTTTCCGTCGAACTTCGACGTGCCGCTGCTGATCACCGTCTACGCGATGGTGATCCTCGGCGGCGCGGGCAGCCTGCCCGGGGTCGTGCTCGGCGCCGTCGTGATCAGCGTCTCGCTGGAGCTCCTGCGCGACCCGGCCGACGCCCGCGTGCTCTTCTACGGCGCGATCGTGGTCGCCCTCGTCGGCTTCACGAGGCCGTGGACGAAGGTCGCGGTCATCGCCGGCGGGACGATCCTTCTCGGCGTCGTCGCGTTCCAGCTCGCCGACTGGCTGCGGCCGGCGTGGACCTCGGGCTCGATCGAGGGCGGACGGCTCGCTGACCTGCTGGAGGGCTGGGTGATCCACCCCGCGTACCCGACCCGCCTCGGCAACATCGCCTTCGTCACCCTGATCGCGGCCGTGATCACGCTGTCGCAATTGCGCGGGCTCTGGCGGACGTTGCTCACGATCCCCACGCTCTACCTCGCGGCCGTCGTCTGGGAGAACCGGCTGGTGTTCGAGCCCAGCGTGACGCGCATCCTGCTGCTGGGCGCGCTCCTGATCGTGCTGATGATCGCCCGGCCGCAGGGGCTGCTCGGCACCCCGAGGGTGGAGAACTGATGGGGACTCCTGCGCGCATCCTCGAGCTGAAGGGCGTCTCGATGTCCTTCGGCGGCCTGCGCGTGATCCACGAGCTCGACCTGCACGTCAACGAGGGCGAGATCGTGAGCGTGATCGGTCCGAACGGCGCGGGCAAGACGACGCTCTTCAACCTCATCACCGGCGTCTACGAGCCCGACGACGGCGAGATCCTGCTCGACGGCAGCCTCGCTCGTCGGGCTGGCGCCGCACAAGATCACCGACCGCGGCGTCGCGCGGACCTTCCAGACGCTGCGGCTCTTCCTGAACCTGACGGTGAAAGAGAACGTCATGGCTGCGGCCTACGGGCACACGAAGGCGCGGCCGTGGCAGTCGATCCTCCGCACGCCGGCGGCTCGCCGCGAGGAGCGGCAGATCAACGAGCTCGCCGAGGAGTGCCTCGGCTTCTTCGGGCAGCGGCTGATGGGCTACCGCTGGGACCAGCCCGCCTACTCGCTCTCGTACGCCAACCGGCGGCGGCTCGAGATCGCACGCGCGACGGCGACGAAGCCGCGCGTGCTCCTCCTCGACGAGCCGGCGGCCGGGATGAACCCGACGGAGACGCACGAGATCACCGAGCTGATCGCGCAGCTGCGCACCGAGGGCGGCTACACGATCCTCGTCATCGAGCACGACATGCACGTCGTCGAGGGGATCTCGGACCGGGTCGTCGCGCTCGACCACGGCGTCAAGATCGCGGAGGGCACGTTCGAGGCAGTCGCGACCGATGCCCGCGTGGTCGAGGCCTACCTCGGCACGAAGGCGGCGGCGACGAAGTGAGCACCAACGGCGCGACACCACTGTTGGAGCTGGACGGGATCGACACCTACTACGGCCAGATCCACATCCTCCAGAACATCAACCTGAGCGTCGGCGCGGGCGAGCTCGTCTGCCTGCTCGGCGGCAACGCCTCCGGCAAGTCGACGACGCTGAAGACGATCCTCGGCATCGTCTCGCCGCGGAACGGGTCGGTGCGATTCGCCGGGGAGGACATGACCGACAAGGTGACGGCGCACCGGATCAAGCGCGGGCTCGCGATCGTGCCCGAGAACCGTCGCGTCTTCGCGCCGATGACGGTGGTCGAGAACCTCGAGATGGGCGCCTACCTGCGGCCGAAGGCCGACCTGAAGGAGGAGTTCGAGCGCGTCTACTCGCTCTTCCCGCTGCTCTACGACCGGCGCAGGCAGCTGGCGGGGACGATGTCCGGCGGCGAGCAGCAGATGCTTGCGATGGGGCGCGCCCTGATGTCGAAGCCCAAGCTCCTGCTGATGGACGAGCCCTCGATGGGGCTGGCGCCGATCCTGGTCGAACGGAGCTTCGAGATCATCGGCGACGTGCACCGGTCCGGCGTCGCCATGCTCATCGTCGAGCAGAACGCGAACGTGTCGCTCTCGATCGCCGACCGCGGCTACGTGCTCTCCACCGGGCGCGTCGTGCTCGAGGGCAAGGCGGGCGACCTGCTCGAGAACGAGGACCTGCGGAAGGCCTACCTTGGTCGCTGACACCTTGTGCCCAGGAACACAAGCTCGCGGCGAACGAGGCCGTTGCGCGCTCCGAGGAGCGCTTGTGTTCCAGGAACACAAGCTGCCGTGAGCGCCGGGGCCACAACCGCGCTCGGCGAGGCGGTCCGCGGCCGCTTTCCCGTCTTCCGCGACAAGGTGTACGTCAACTCGTGCTCGCAGGGGGCGCTGTCGGATGCCGTGCGCGCGGCGTACGGCGAGTACCTCGACGGATGGGACCGGCACGGAGCGGAGTGGGAGCATTGGGTCGAGCGCTCCGAGGCGATGCGTGCGGCGTTCGGCGCCCTGCTCGGCGCAAGCCCGGACGACGTCGCGATCCAGACCTCGGTGTCCGCGGCCGTGAGCGGCCTCGTCAGCGCGCTCCGCTTCGACAATGGACGCAACCGCATCGTCATCTCGGAATACGAGTTCCCGACCGTCGGCCAGATCGCCCATGCGCAGGAGCTGCGCGGGGCCGAGGTCGTGCGCGTCGAGGCCGAGCCGGAGGCATTCGCGGCGGCGGTCGACGAACGGACGGCGCTGGTCTGCGCGACGTTCGTCTCCTACCGGACCGGCGCGGTGAACGACGTGGAGTCGATCTACGAGATCGCGCGCGAGCACGGCGCGCTGATGCTGACCGACTCGTATCAGGCGGTCGGCGCCCTGCCGGTCGAGGCCGCGAAGGTCGGCGACGTCGTCGTCGGCGGCACCGTCAAGTACCTACTCGCGTCCGCGGGGCTCTCGTTCATGGCGTGCAAGCCGGGTCTCGTCACCGAGCTCCTGCCGACACAGACCGGCTGGTTCGCCGACGAGAACGTGTTCGACATGCAGATCGAGCGCTACCGGCCGCATGCGAGCGCGCGCCGCTTCGACGCCGGCACGCCGCCCGTGCCGAACATCTACGGCGGCCTCGCCGGAGTGAGCCTGATCGCGGAGGCGGGCGTGCCGCGCATCGCCGAGCACGTGCAGGGCCTCGTCGACCGCCTGCACGCCGGCCTCGGGGAGCTCGGCGCGAAGGTCGCGGCGCCGCCGGAGGGCCCGCTCGTCTGCGTCCGCTCGACCGACGCACCCGCGCTCGTCGCCGCGCTCGCGGCGGACGACATCGTTGCTTCCGAGCGCGACTCGAATCTCCGCGTCTCGCTGCACCTCTACAACACCGAGGACGACGTCGACGCCGTCCTGGCCGCGCTCGCGCGGCATCGCGAGTTGCTGGCCTAGTCGTTCGCGGGATCGTCGGCCGCGAGCACGTCGCGCGCCCAGTCGCGCCGCTTCCACTCCGGGACCGGCGGCTCGCACGCCTCACGCGGCACGAAGCGCGAGCGCTCGACCAGCTCCAGCTTGTGGATATAGCGGGGGCAGTTCGGGAAGACCTGCGTCGCCCGGACGCGGACGACGAACTGCGCCCGCTCGTACTCCGCGAGCAGCGGGTCGTCAGCGTCGATCGACGCGATGCCGTTCAGCCGCACCCGCTTCTGGCCCTCGAAGTCGACGAACAGCAGGCCGACCTGCGGGTTCGCGAGCAGGTTCCCCATCGAGAGGAACATGCCGTTGCCGTCGTAGCAGGGGAACGCGATCGTGTTCTCGTCGAGCACGCGCACGAACCCAGGATCGCCGCCCTTGTACGAGCTTTGCGGCGCGCCGTTCTCGTCGGCCGTCGCCAGGAAGAACATGTCGCGCGCCTCGATGAAGGCGCGGTCGTCGTCGTCGATCGTGTCCCGGACAATGCGCTCCTCGATCCGGTCGGCGAGGCGCCGCGTGTCGAAGCGGTCCTGCAGGCCGCGGCTGTCGTCGTGATAGATGCTCACGCGAAGATGATGCGCGCAGAGGGAGCGGAAGTCCATGTCGCAGCGATCGGAGACTCGATCACGGCCGGTTCGCCCTGGGACGACGACCCCGCGATCGGATGGCCCGCGGCGGCCGCCGAGTCGGATCCGCGCCTGCGCTTCACCGTCCGCGCCGTCTACGGCAAGCGCACGGACGAGATCGCCGTCTGGCTCGACGAGGCGGCCGACGCGGCCGAGGTGCTCGTCGTCCAGGGCGGCATCAACGACATCGCACAGGGGAGACCCGTCGAGGAGGCGGCGGCGAACCTGCGCGCCATGGTCCTGCGCGGGCAGGAGCTCGGCCTTCGCGTCGCCGTCGCGAATGTCCTGCCTTGGAACAACGGCTGGCCGCGCGCGGAGGCGCCGATCCGCGAGCTGAACACCTTGATCGACGCGCTTGGTGTGCCCGTCCTTCCGTTCCACGCGACGCTCGAGGACCCGGACCGGCCCGGCCGGATGCGGGAGGAGTGGACCGTCGAGGGCGACCACCCGTCCGTCGAGGGGTACCGCCGACTCGGGCGGCTAGCGTTCCGGCTCCCGTGACCTTCGGCTGCCAATCCATGACCGCCCAGCTGCGGCGGGTGCTGCTCCGCCCGCCCCGTGCGGCCGACGCAGCGCGCTGGCGTGAGTACGGGTGGCGGGCCGAGCCCGATCCCATCGCCGCCGCCGCCGAGCACGAGGCGCTTTGCGCGCTGCTCGAGGACGCCGGCGTGCAGGTGATCCTGGCCGCAGGCGAGGACGGTAATCCGGACGCGATCTACACCTACGACCCGCTGCTCGTCGGCGCGCGCGGCGCGGTGTTGCTGCGGCCGGGCAAGGAGGGTCGCCTCGGCGAGCCCGACGCGCTCGTCGCCGACCTCGAGCGTGCCGGTGTGCCGGTCGCCGCCCGCGTCGAGTCGCCCGGGACGATCGACGGCGGCGACACCGTCTGGCTCGACGAGCGCACGCTCCTCGTCGGGCGCGGCTACCGGACGAATGCCGCCGGGGTCGAGCAGCTCGCTGCGGCATTCCCCGAGGCGGATGTCACCGTGTACGACCTGCCGCACTGGAACGGCGAGGGCGAGGTCATGCACCTGATGAGCCTCATCTCGCCGCTCGACACAGACCTCGCCCTCGTCTACCCACGGCTCGCGCCGGTGCGGCTGCTCGAGCTCCTGGCCGAGCGCGCCATCGCGACCGTTGAGGTGCCCGACGAGGAGTTCGAGACGATGGGGCCGAACGTGCTCGCCCTCGGCCCCCGCCGTGCGCTCGCACTCGAGGGCAACGACGAGACTCGCCGCCGCATGGAGGCGGCCGGCGTCGAGGTCCTCACCTACAAGGGAGACGAGATCTCGCGCAAGGGCGACGGCGGCCCGACCTGCCTGACCAGGCCGATCCTGCGCTCCTAGTCCTCGAGGCTGAGCTGGCGGAAGTCGGAGAGGCCGGAGAGGCCGACGCCGACGAGGCGGAGGGCGCCCGGACGGTCGCGGAGGCCGCGATCGAGCAGCGCGCAGGCGAGCTCGCCGATCCTGGCCGCGTCGTCGATCCCGACCTCGAGGCTGGTCGAGCGGCTGCGGATGGAGAAGTCGCTGTAGCGAAGCTTTGTCGTGACCGTCCGCGCGGCGAGGCCGTGGCGCCTGAGGTGCTCCCCGAGCTGGTCCGCCATCCGCCGAAGCTCCGCGTGCAAGAGCTCGCGCTCGTCCAGGTCGCGCTCGAACGTCTCCTCGACCGAGATCGAGATGCGCTCGCTCGAGAGCTCGAGGCCGCGGGGATCGACGCCGTTGGCCCGGTCGCGGAGCAGGCGGCCGACCGAGCCCGGCAGGAGCATGCGGAGGTCAGCATCGCCGAGCGCCGCGAGCGCGCCGACCGTCGTGATTCCTGCCGCGGCGAGCCGCTCCTCCGCCCTCGGGCCGACGCCCGGCAGCGCCCGCACCGGATACGGCGCGAGGAAGCCCGCCTCAGTGCCCGCCGGCACGACCGTGATCCCTCCCGGCTTGCGGCGCTCTGAGGCGACCTTGGCGACGACCTTCGTCGGGGCGACGCCGAGCGAGCACGTCAGACTCGTCGCGGCGCCGACGGAGGTCTGCACCGCCTCCGCGACGACGCGTGCGCGCGCGAAGCCGTCGGCCAGGACTGCGAAGTCGAGATACCCCTCGTCGAGCCCCGTGCGCTCGACCGTCGGCACGACCTCGCGCACAGCCGTCCAGACGGCCTGGGAGTACTCGCGGTAGAGGGAGTGCCGCGGCCGGAGGAACACGGCCTGCGGGCAGCGTCGAAGCGCCTCCGCGCAGCTCATCGCCGAGCGGATGCCGAACTGCCTCGCGACGTAGTTCGCCGTCGAGACGACGCCGCGGCCGTGCGGGTCGCCGCCAACGACCAGCGGCTTCGTCCGCAGCTCGGGCTCCTCGAGCTCCTCGACGGCGGCGAAGAAGGCATCGAGGTCGAGATGGGCCAGGATCGGCATTGCCCGTCAACCTACGCGAGGAGCAAGATGAAGCCGTGATCGACGCGCCGCCCCTGCCGCCGCCGACGATCGTGGCGCCGGCGCCGCGCGAGGTCTCGTTCGGACGTGTCTCGGGGACTGTCCCCCAGGGCACGCGCCGGCTGATCGTGCGCGTCCGCGGCCACGTTGTCGCCGACGTGCCGCTGCGGCGGCGGGCCTTCTCACTGACAGTGCCGATCGACGGCGTCGTTGCCGTCAGCGTCACCGCGGTCGACGCGACGAACCGCCGTGCGACCGCGGTGGTCGAGTCCGTGCGCGGCCTGCCGCATGCGGCGCTGCCCCGCCCGCGTTCGCCCAGGCTGGAGAGAGCCCTTGCGCGACGCATTGACTCGCTGGTGCGGCAATACGGCGCCACCACCGGGATCTACGTCGAGGATCTCCGAACGGGCCGTGGCGCGGCCTGGAACGCCAGGGCGCGATTCCCGGCGGCCTCGACGCTGAAGCTCGCGATCGCGGTCGCCGTGCTGCGGGGCCTCGACGGCAAGCCCGCGGACGGCTCGGACGTCGCGCGCCTGCTCGCGAAGATGGTCGTCCATTCCGACAACGAGGCCGCGAATGCGCTCGAGGTCTGGCTCGGCGGGTCGACGTCGGCGGGCTCGCACCGGGTGAACGAGACGATGCGCGCGCTCGGCCTGACCGACTCCGAGATGTACGGCGGCTACGAGACGCGCCGGCCGTCCTCCGCCGCCGTTCCGATTCCGATCCGGGTCGAGAGCCAGCCCGATTTCGGCGTCGGCAAGTACACGACTGCCTGGGACCTCGCGCGGCTCGCGCGCACCGTCTATCTCGCTGCCGCCGCCAAGGGGCCTCTCCTTCGTCTCGGCGTCACGGCGTCCGAGGCGCGCTACCTCTTGTGGCTGCTTGCACAAGCGACGGATCGCGGGAAGCTCGACCGCTTCCTCGACCCGGGCGCGGTCCTGATGCACAAGTCTGGCTGGCTGGCCACCGCACGTCACGACAACGGCATCGTCGCCTTCCCGGGCGGTGCGTACGTCGCGACGGTGATGACGTGGCAGACAGCGGGCGCAGACGAGCTCGCTGGGCGAGTGTCGCTCGCGGCGCTCCAGCACTTCGGGTAGCCGCTATCCTTTTTGTACCAACTGAAGGAGAATGCAGTGAGCAAGCTGTTGCTCGTTCCATTGGAAGACATCGTCGTCTTTCCGAACATGAACGTGACGCTCACCGTGGACGTGGGAACGGAGGACCGCGTCCTGGTGGTGCCGCGCCACGAGAACGACTACGCCAAGGTCGGCACCGTCGCCGAGGTCACCGATCGCGTCCGGCTGCCGGGCGGCGGTCGCGCGGTGGCGCTGACCGGCCTCCACCGCGGCATCGCCGGTGCCGCCGAGTCGGACGCGCGCGGCCGCCTGCGCGTCGAGGTCGAGGAGCGCCCCGACTCCGACGAGGCGGACGGCCGCACCCGTGAGCTCGAGCGTGAGTACCGAGCGATCGTCGAGGAGATCCTCGAGCTCCGCGGCGACGACGGCCGTATCTCGGCCTTCGTCCGCTCGATCACCGAGCCCGGCGCGCTGGCCGACACGGTCGGCTACTCGCCCGACTTCACCTTCGAGCAGAAGGTCGAGGTGCTGGAGGCGATCGACGTGAAGGACCGGCTCGAGCTCGCGATCAGGCTGCAGAAGGAGCGCCTCGCCGAGATGGACGTTCGCCGCCGCATCCGCGAGGACGTCGAGAGCGGCGCGCAGCGCCAGCAGCGCGAGTACATCCTGCGCCGCCAGATGGAGTCGATCCGCAAGGAGCTCGGCGAGGACGACGCGTCCGTCACCGAGGAGTACCGGCGCAAGCTCGAGGAGACGGACCTCCCCGAGGCCGTCCGCGAGCAGGCCGAGCGCGAGCTCAGCCGGCTCGAGCGACAGGGCGACAACGCGCCCGAGTCGTCGATGATCCGCAACTACCTCGACTGGCTCCTCGCGGTGCCGTGGGGCAAGCGCTCGGAGGAGCGGCTCGACCCCGCGCACACGCGTGAGGTGCTCGACACCGACCACGCCGGGCTCGAGGACGTCAAGGAGCGGATCGTCGAGTACATCGCGGTGCGCAAGCTGCGCGAGGAGCGCGGCATCGAGCCGGACAAGAAGTCCGGAGCGATCCTGACGCTTGTCGGCCCGCCCGGCACCGGCAAGACGTCGATCGGCGAGTCGATCGCGCGGGCGCTCGGCCGCGAGTTCGTGCGCATGTCGCTCGGCGGCATCCGCGACGAGGCCGAGATCCGCGGGCACCGGCGCACCTACATCGGGGCCCTCCCGGGCAGGTTGGTGCGGGCCTTGAGAGATGCAGGGACGATGAACCCGGTGATCCTGCTCGACGAGGTCGACAAGGTCGGCGCCGACTGGCGCGGCGACCCGTCGGCTGCGCTGCTCGAGGTGCTCGATCCGGCCCAGAACCACTCGTTCCGCGATCACTACCTCGACGTCGAGCTCGACCTGTCCGAGGTGGTCTTCATCGCCACGGCCAACATCGCCGACACGATCCCGGGACCGCTGCTCGACCGGATGGAGGTCATCCGCTTCGACGGCTACACGGTCGACGAGAAGGTCGCGATCGCGCGCGGCTACCTATGGCCGCGGCAGCGTGAGCGCAACGGTCTCCGCGAGGACGAGGTCTCGACCTCGGACGTTGTGCTCGAGACCGTGATCTCGGACTACACCCGCGAGGCCGGGGTGCGGCAGCTCGAGCGCGAGCTCGGGAAGCTACTCCGCAAGACGGCGACGCGGATCGCATCCGAGTCGGTGGAGGCGCCCGTCGAGCTCCGGCTCGAGGAGGTGCGCGACGCGCTCGGGCGGCAGCGGTTCTTCCGCGAGGCGGCCGAGCGGACGGCCGTGCCCGGTGTTGCCACCGGGCTCGCGGTGACCGGCACCGGCGGCGACGTCTTGTTCGTCGAGGCCACGGCCGCGAAGGGCGCGGAGAAGCTCGTCCTGACCGGCCAGCTGGGCGACGTGATGAAGGAGTCCGCGCAGATCGCGCTCTCCACGCTGCGCTCGCGGGCCGACGGGCTGGGCGTCGACGAGGACGCGTTCGAGCGGTCGTTCCACCTGCACGTGCCGGCGGGGGCAATCCCGAAGGACGGCCCGAGCGCCGGCATCACGATGGCGACCGCGCTCGCCTCGCTGCTCTCGGGCCGGCCGGTCAAGCACACGGTCGGCATGACCGGCGAGGTGACGCTGCAGGGCCGCGTCCTCCCGATCGGCGGCCTGAAGCAGAAGGTCCTGGCCGCGCACGCCGCCGGCCTGACCGAGGTGATCCTGCCGGAGCGGAACCGCCAGGACCTCGACGACGTGCCCGAGCACGTCCGCGAGGAGCTGACGTTCCACCCGGTCATGTCGCTCGACGAGGTGCTCGAGCTGGCGCTCGAGCCGGCACCGCAACTCCATGCGGTGTAGGGACTGCAGACCCGTTCCCGAGGAGGTCCGCCGCACGGCGGGCCTCCTCGAGCGCCGCTGGACGCTGTCGATCCTGTGGGCGTCCTCGGCTGGTGCCGTGCGCTTCAACGAGCTCAAGCAGGCGGTCGGTGAGATCCCGCCGCGCACGCTCGCGCAGCGGCTCGTCGAGCTGGAGGCGGCGGGAGTCCTCGAGCGCCGCGTGATCGACTCGCGTCCGCCGCGGGTCGAGTACCGCCTGACCGAAGAGGGGCGCCGCCTGCAGGTCGTGATCGACGCCGTCGTGCTGGTCGCGTCGCGCTAGAACGCCCGCGAGGGACGTGGCCGATGCTTAGAGCCTCGGCCAGGTCCCTCGCGGAAGATCGATTGGCGTTCAGACGAACTCGAGCCCGTATCGACCCGACGCCTCGACGTAGCGCGCGGCCACCTCGTCGACGTTGTCCGGCGCATCCTCCGCGACGTTCGGCGCCCGCTCCAGCGTCTCCTCGAAGAAGCGCTCGATCCCGGCCGGGGTGAACGTGAGCACGAGTCGCGCCCTCTCCGCGCCCGCGTTGTGGAACGCGTGCACGGTGCCGCGCGGAATGCTCACGAAGTCGCCGGGCCCGGCGGTGATCGTCTCCTCGCCGAGGCGGAACTCGATCTGCCCCTCGAGGAGGTAGAAGGTCTCGTCCTCGCGGCGATGGATGTGCGGCGGTGGGCCGCCGCCGGGCGGCACGATGGCTTCCATCGCAAAGTAGGCGCCGCCGGACTCCTCGCCTGTGACGAGGAAGGTGTAGTGGTCGCCAGGGCCCCAGTAGGCGCGCCCGGTCGCTGCGGGGCGGTGGAGAACCCTGCCGGAAGTCGCTGTGGGTGTGACCATCGCGATCGCGTCTCCTTCGTTGATGTCGTCAGAGAAACGCCCGCGAGGGACATGTCCCAGGGTCTGTCCCCAGTCCATGTCCCTCGCGGACAATCAAGGAGCTAGATCGCGAGTGCGACCTGCTCCTTCCCCTTGGCGTCGTACGTCGGCTTGTAGCCGCACAGACGGCCGATAGGGGCCCCCATCATGAGCCCGGCCTTCTGCATCCAGGCGGGCGGGAACGGCAGGCGCACGTCGTCGAAGTGCGCGTTGGCGATCACGGCGAGGCGGAGCGGGTTGGGCATGCCCTTCTTGCTCGTCTTGCCGTCGTTGGCCAGCGCGAACATCGTCTCGAGCAGCCGCTCGAACTGCAGCGCGGGCCGCACCTCGCAGACGAACTTCGCCTCGGTCTCGCCGGCGTTCCAGAACTTGTGCGACGAGCCGGGGGGCACGACGACGGTCTCACCCGGGCCGGCAACGAGCTCCTTGCCGTCGAGCTTGAACGCGACTGTTCCCTCCTCGATCTCGAAGCGCTCGGTCTGGTGCGGGTGCATGTGCGCGGACGCGACGAACCCGTTCGGCTGGACCGTGCACTCGACGAGGACGTACTCGCCGCCCGTCTCCTGCGAGGTCTCCAGGAAGCGCAGGCGCTCGCCGGTGACAGGATTCTCGATTGCGTCTCCCTTGCGGATCATCTCGTCCCTTTCTCGTTGGTGTCTCTTCGTTGAGCAGCGGAATCTGCTTCAAGGAGTCTGCAGAGCCGGCCCTCGTGCGTCGTCGGCCCGGCTGAGGACTTGACGGGCGCCGCACGGGGGATCTTCCCGGCCCCGCCGTCCGCCTCAGGGATGACGTGCAGTCGCGCTGGAGGACGAGCCGCTTAGGATCAAACCGGGATGGCTCCGAAGAAGCAGTCGGACACGACGGTGCGTGACATTCTCCGTGTCGGAGACGGTTTCGACCTCGCCGCGGTCGACCCGGCGTCGACGCCGGGCTTCAAGGGCGGCAAGTCGGCGGCCGCGAAGGAGCTGGCGCACGGTGCCGACCGGCTCTCCGAGCTGCAGGAGCGGTTGTACGCGGAGGCGCGCGGCGGCGGCCAGCGAGCACTGCTTCTCGTCATCCAGGGCATGGACACCTCCGGCAAGGGCGGGATCATGCGCCACGTCGTCGGCGCCGTCGACCCGCAGGGGATCGACGTGACCGCGTTCAAGCGGCCCACTGCGGAGGAGTTGGCGCACTCCTTCCTGTGGCGCATCAGGCGCGCGCTCCCGCGCCCCGGCCAGATCGGCGTGTTCGACCGCTCGCACTACGAGGACGTGCTGATCGTCCGCGTGCACGGCCTCGTGCCGCCGGAGGTGTGGAAGCGGCGCTACGCGACGATCAACCGCTTCGAGCGGAAGGTCGCCGCGAAGGGCACGACGATCATCAAGGTCATGCTGCACATCTCGCGCGACGAGCAGAAGCAACGACTGCTGGAGCGCCTCGACCGGCCCGACAAGCACTGGAAGTACAACCCGGGCGATGTGGACGAGCGCGCGTACTGGGACGACTACCAGGAGGCCTACGCCGAGGCGCTCACGCGCTGCTCGAAGGACACCGCGCCCTGGTACGTCGTGCCCGCCGACCGCAAGTGGTACTCGCGCTGGGCCGTCTACCACCTGCTGCTCGAGCACCTCGAGCAGCTGAACCCACAGTGGCCGCCGGGCGACTTCGACGTCGAGGCCGAACGAAAGCGCCTGCTAGCAACCTGACCCACGAGTCCAGGCCCAAGCGCGGACGACCGACCGCGGCTTGAACTGCACAGCTTCAGGGATCTCCGCGCGGAAGGCATCCGCGCCAGCGGATGCCGTAGCCGGATCCGAAGGATCCGGCCCCGCTGCAAAAAGGCCCGCGCGGAAGGCATCCGCGCCAGCGGATGCCGTAGCCGGATCCGAAGGATCCGGCCCGCTGCCGATAAACCCTGAGGGCGGGCGGCCGCCGCAGCGCCCGCTCCTCAGGCCCCCAAACGTGAGTTACTCGTACTGCAACGCGTTCAGGACGTTGAGCCGCGAGGCACGCCGCGCCGGCATGATCGCCGCGACGATCCCGGCCAGCACCGCCACGATCGTGAAGACGACGATCGTCCCGACCGGCAGCGAGAACGTGGCCCCGAACTCCGCGAGCGACTGGGTCACCAGCGCCGCGAGGCCGATCCCGAGCGGGATGCCGAGCGCGGCGCCGATGAGCGCGGTGATGACGCTCTCGGCGCGGATCATGCGGCGCGTCTGGCGGCGCGTCATCCCGACGGCGCGCAGCATGCCCACCTCGCGGGTGCGCTCGAAGACGGCGAGCACGAGCGTGTTCACCATCCCGAAGAGCGACACGATCACCGACAGCGCGAGCAGCACGTAGAACAGGTTCATGACGTCGCTCAGCCAGGCGGAGCGCGCCTCGACGAACTCGTCCTGCGTCTGCACCTTTGCGTCCGGGAATGCTGCGAGCGCCGAGGTCAGCCCGTCCGACGACGGCGCGTCGACGAACGCGAGGATGTCGCCCGGCCGCGGGAACGCCGCGTCGAACGCCGCGTGGCTCACGATCACGTGGCCGAGCAGCGGGTCGAACTCCGACGGCTCGTAGACGCCGCGGACGACGACCTCGACCTGCTTGCCGGACGGCGTCAGGTATCGCACCGTGTCGCCGATCCCGAGACCCTCGTCCTCGGCGAGGTCGTTGCGGATGACCGCACCCTTGGCACCGAGGCCCGCGAGCACTGCGTCCGAGCCCTGCTTCCACTCGAAGCGGTAACCGTCCGCGATCGTCGCCGGATCGACGCCGTTCACGTCGACTTCGCGGCCGACCTGGAGCTTCGCGCGGTCGTACCGGACCGCCGAGACGAGCGAGACGTCGTCGCTGTCGACGAGCGCCTCGGAGGCCGCGACCGGCATGTTCGTCCAGCCGTTCTGCGAGGTCACGACGTGCGAGGTCGTCAGCTGGTCGCGGATCGCCTTCTCGTCCGAGGCCAGGAGGCCGCGGCCGAAGGTGGCGACGAACGTGACGAGCGTCAGCCCGATCATCAGCGCGGCCGCGGTTGCCGCCGTGCGCGACGGGTTCCGCACGGCGTTCTCGCGCGCGAGCCGGCCGGCTGCGCCGCCGAGGCGCTCCGACGGTGCGCCGACGAACGCGGCGAGCGGACGCACGAGCCGCGGAGCGAGCAACGCGATCCCGACGAAGAGCCCCAGTGCGCCGAGGCCGATCCCGAGCGCCCGCATGCCGCCGCTCACGCCCTCGCCGAGCAGCCCGTAGACGAGAGCCGCCGCAGAGAGGCCAGACACGAGGAGCGCCGCGACGAGCGTCCGCCGGGACAGCCGCTTCACGACCGCGCCGCCCTCACGGACCGCCGAGATCGGCGGGATGCGGGTGGCGCGGACGGCCGGCCAGATGCTGGCGAAGAGCGTCACCAGGGTGCCGACGAGGAGCGAGACGATCACGGTCCGTGGCTGCACGATCGTCCCGGACTGGGGGAGATCGAGATTGAGCGCGGCGAACAGCGCCGACAGGCCCTTGGCCAGCAGGATCCCGAGCGCGACGCCGACGGCGGATGCGACAAAGCCGATGACCAGGCCCTCGACGACCACCGACCGCAGTACCTGACGGCGCGAGGCGCCGAGCGTGCGAAGGGTCGCGAGCTCACGCGTCCGCTGCGCGATCGTGATCGAGAGTGTGTTGAAGATCACGAAGGCGCCGACGAAGAGGGCGATGCCGCCGAACGCGAGCAGGAAGTAGCGGATGAACTTGACGAACTCCGCGACGCCTTCCGCGTCCTCCTCGGCCTGCTGCTCGCCCGTCTGCACGAGGGCGGTGTCGGGCAGCTCGGGGGCGATGGCGCGGACGAGCTCCCGCTCCGTCACGCCTGTCGCGGCCTGCACGGCGACGACGTCGTAACCGTCCTTGCCGAGCATCTTCTGCGCGGTCTCGACGTCCCAGATCGCGAGCGTGGCGCCGCCGATGGAGTCGACGCCGCCGACCTTGGCGATCCCGGTCAGCGTGAACGAGCGAGTCGGGCCGTTGGCGCCGACGCGGACCGTGTCGCCGACGGCGAAGTCGTGCCCGGACGCCGTCGACTTGTCGATCACGACCTCGTCGGGTCCCGACGCCCATGCGCCCTCGACGAGCTCGAACGGGCTGAACTTCTCGTCCGCCGCGTTCATGCCGAGGCCGAACGTCGGGTTGTCGCCCGTGATCGCCTCGCCCTGCTTGTCCAGGATCTTCGCCTGGTTCGCGTCGCCCGTGAGGTCGAGGATCGTGCCGGTCGCGTAGCCGACCTCGGGAAGCTCGCGCACGTCGGCGAGCACGCCCTCCGGGACGACCGCGCGGCCGCTCTGCGACCAGTCGAGGAGCTTCTGGCCGCTGACGACGGCGTCGGTCTCCTCGTATGCGGTCGAGAAGATGCTCGAGAACGCCCGCTCGACGGAGTCGGTGAGCACGAAGCTCCCGCTGACCATCGCGACGCCGAGGACGATCGCGATCGCCGTGAGGGTCGTCCGGACCTTGCGGCCGAGCAGGCCCTTCAGGGCGACACCGGTCATCGACCGACCGCGCTCAGGACGTCGAGGATCTCGGTCTGCGAGGAACGGCCGAGCTCCTTGACGATCAGGCCGTCGGCGAGGAAGAGCACGCGGTCGGCGATCGTCGCCGCCTTCGGGTCGTGGGTCACCATCACCGTCGTCTGGCCATACGTGTCGACCGCACCCCGGATCAGGCCGAGGATCTCGGCCGAGGTCTGGGAGTCGAGGTTGCCGGTCGGCTCGTCGGCGAAGAGCACCGTCGGGCGGGAGACCAGCGCGCGGGCGACTGCGACGCGCTGCTGCTGGCCGCCGGACAGCTCGGCCGGCCGGTGCGCGCGGCGATTCTCGAGGCCGGTCGCCGCGAGCAACTCCTCGAGCCACTCCCGCTCCGGCCGCGTGCCCGCGATCGAGAGCGGCAGGGTGATGTTCTCCTCCGCCGACAGCATGGGCAGCAGGTTGAAGAACTGGAAGACGAAGCCGATGTGGCGCCGGCGCAGCTTCGTGAGGTCGTTGTCCTTCAGCGCGGTGATGTCGACGCCGTCGATCTCGACCGTGCCGCTGGACGGCTTGTCGAGGCCGGCGAGGATGTGCATGAGCGTCGACTTGCCCGAGCCCGAAGGGCCCATGACCGCCGTCAGGTGGCCGCGGGGGATCTCGAGCGAGACGCCGCGGAGGGCGTCGACCGCAGTCTCCCCGGAGCCGTAGCGGCGCGTCAGGTCGTTGGCCGCGACGACGGTGCGCGTCGCGATCGGCGTTTCGATTTCGGTCCGGGGTGCTGCGAGTGCAGCTTCCATCGTCATTCCTCCAGTGCAATCCGGTTCTGATTCACGCCTCCGGGACGGTAGGGACGGCGTGTCTGGACCACATCGGCCGCGCTTCCGATTTCCGGTCGTTCCCGCGGACGATCCCGCCGTCGTCACAGCGGAGGACGCGATGCTCAGGTGCCGTCAAGTACCGTTCCTTTGTGATTCGCCGCGTGGTGCTGCGTGCGAGAGAGTTCGTCTTCGACGCGCTCGTGCTCGTGGTGATCGTCGTTACCCAGGTCCAGGCCTGGAATCACGCCGATCACGCGAATGCACGGGTGGCGATGCTTGCGCTCCTGACCGCCGGCCCGCTCCTCTTCAGGCGGCGGGCGCCGTTTGCCGCCCCGCTCGTGACGGCGATCGGAGCCGTGGCCTTCACGCTGCTCGACCCCGGCGGTGCCTACGACACGAGCACGATGTTCTTCGTCCTGCTCCTCGCGTCCTGGGCGGCCGGCTCGCTGCTCGAAGTCCGACAGGCGGCCGCGGCGTTCGCGGCCGTGCTGGGGGCCGGGTGGCTCGTGATGCTGCGCGCTCCGGGCATTCCCTGGACGGAGGTGCTGTGGATCAGCCTCCCGCTCACCGGCATCTTCGTCCTGTCGGTCGCCTCCGCGCGACGAGCGGAGCAGGTTCGGGTGGCGGAGGCGCGCGCGCAGCGCAGCGAGGCGGAGGCGGAGCTCGCGGTCGAAGAAGAGCGCGCGCGCATCTCGCGCGAGCTCCACGACGTCGTCGCGCACTCGGTCAGCGTGATGACCGTCCAGGCAGGGGCGGTGCGCCGATTGCTGAAGCCCGACCAGGTGCGCGAGCGAGAGGCGCTCACGATCGTCGAAGAGACGGGGAGGCAGGCGCTGACGGAGATGCGCCGCCTCCTGGGCATGATGCGCACGGAGGGGGAGTCCGCCGCGCTGGCGCCGCAGCCGGGCATGGACACCCTCGAGCGGCTCGTCGAGAACGTGCGCGAAGCGGGGTTGCCGGTCGAGCTGACCGTTCAGGGCGAGCCGTTCGAGCTCCCGCCGGGCATCGACCTCTCGGCCTACCGGATCGTGCAGGAGGCGCTGACCAACGCGCTCCAGCACGCCGGGCCGGCCAGGGCGTGGGTCGCCGTGCGGTACGGCCTGAACGAAGTGGAGGTCGACGTGGAGAACGACGGTCGAACGAACGGAGACGGCGATCCCGCGGGTCTCGGGCTCGTCGGGATGCGCGAGCGCGTCGCCATGTGCGGCGGGAAGCTCGAGGCCGGCCCGCGCGCCGGCGGCGGCTATCGCATCTCGGCCTGGCTGCCTGTGAGAGACGGCGCTGCGTGAACGTGCGCGTCCTCATCGTCGACGACCAGGCTCTCGTCCGCGCCGGCTTCCGCATGATCCTGGAGTCGGAACCGGGCATCGAGATCGTCGGCGAGGCGAGCGACGGAGAGCAGGCGATCAAGGCCGCGGAAGAGTTGAAGCCGGACGTCATCCTGATGGACATCCGCATGCCCAACCTCGACGGGCTCGAGGCGACGCGGCGTCTCGTCGACGGGGGCGGCACCGGCCCGCGTGTGCTCATGCTGACGACGTTCGATCTCGACGAGTACGTCTACGAGGCGCTGCGCGCAGGCGCCAGCGGGTTCCTGCTGAAGGACACACCGCCTGAGCAGCTCGTCGCCGCGATCCACGTCGTCGCGTCCGGCGACGCTCTGCTGTCGCCGTCGATCACGAAACGCGTGATCGAGGAGTTCATCCAGCGCCCGCCGAGCACCGTTCCGATTGCGACCCCTCCCAGCCTCCAGGAGCTCACCGCCCGCGAGCTCGAGGTCCTGGGCTTCATGGCGCGAGGCCTCTCGAATGCAGAGATCGCGCGCGATCTCTTCGTCAGCGAGACCACGGTCAAGACCCACGTCGCCCGGGTCCTGATGAAGCTCGACCTCCGCGACCGCGTGCAGGCTGTCGTGTTCGCGTACGAGAACGGGATCGTGCAGCCGGGCGCGTCTAACGCCGGCTGACCGACTCGCAGTCGCGCGCCACCGAGTCGCCCCGGTCGGCTTCGACGCGATCGCGGCCCGTGCCGCAGCGGATCACGTCCCGCACGCCGTCCCGCGCGTAGATGGCGTCGTTGCCCGCGCCGCCGTCGAGGCGGTCGCGGCCCTTGCCGCCGTAGATCCGGTCGCTGCCGCCCCGCCCGGCGATGACGTCCGGCCCGGCCGTGCCGCGGAGCACGTCCGCGCCGGCGCGACCGGTCAGCGTCCGGCCGGCGACCAGCGGCGTGGCGCGGCCACCTGCGACCGTCGCCCGGGTGACGCGGAGCGTCAGCGCGCCCGAGTTGTTCGCCGTGTCCGGATCCCAGACGTCGAGCGTCAGCGCGGCGCCGATCGTCTTGTCGCCCGCGGCGCCGACGTTGATCGAGAACCGCAGCACGGTTGTCGCGCGCCCAGGGAGATAGTCGAGGTAGCAGACGAGCGTGCGAGTACCCGTGCAGCCGGAGCCGCGGTCGAAGGCAGGCGGGCCGAGAAGGGTTGCGTCGGCGGGCAGCGTGACCGTCGCCGTGAGGCCCGTCGCCCCGACGACGGCCTCCTTGTTGAAGATGGTCACCTTGAGCTCGACGACCTGATTCGGGGTGGGCGTCGTGCTGGAGGCGCCGAGCGTGACCTCGACGTCTGGCGCTCCGCCGCTCCCGCCGCCACCTCCCCCTCCACCGCCGCCTCCGTCTCCGCCGCCTCCGCCCGCCCCGCCTCCGCCTGCCCCGCCGGACGCGGTCACGGGCGCCGTCGCCGCACTCGAGGCGCTGGCGGCGCCCCAGGGCACCGTGCCGGTGACGGTCACGCGCAGACTCCTGCCGAGATCCTCGCTCCGGACCGCATAGGCGGCGCCGACGGCGCCCTTCACCGGAGCGCAGAAGCCGCCGCCGGCGCGGCACTGGAGCCACTGGTACCCCAGCGTCGGCGGTGCGGAGAGCGGCGACAGCATCGACCACGTGCCGCCGGCGGCGGTCAGCGTCGCGCCGACCACGGGGCTGCCCCCGATCGCCGGCGTGCCCGGGTTGACGGAGACGTCCGGCGGCGTGGTGAAGACGACATCCCGCCCCACTGCGACCTGGCCGACCGAGTTCGTGGCGACGGCTCGATAGTGGTAGGTCGTCGCGGGACGCAGCGCCGGCGCCGCCGCGGTCACGGTGATGCCGCGCCCGACGCCGATCGTCGTGCCCGCCACCGACGTGCCGTACGCGGTCGTCGGGCCGAGCTCGAAGTCCACGCGCGTCGTCGTGCCGTTCGCGGAGCCGGTCGCCCCGAGCGTGGCTCCGACGGGCGTCACTGCCTGCGCCGGGAGCGTTCCCGCCGTCGGCGGCCCGGTTGGTGAGTCGAAGACCTCGTCCGGCCCGAACGCCGTGCCGTACGCGCTCGTGGCCACGATCCGGGCGTGGTGCGTCCCCGGCGGGACGAAGGGGAGGACGTCGCCGACGTCGACGCCGGCCGGAGAGCTGGCGAGCGGCATCGGCGCGGTCTCGCTGCCGTACGACGCGCTCGGCCCGTACTGCCAGCGGACGGTGCCGGCGACGGACGAGACCACGCGCGCGCTGCCGCGGGCGACACCGCCCTCGAGCCCGAACGCCGTCGAGCCCTCGATCTTGGGCGGGTCGGTGACAACGCGCGCGACCCCGAACCCGGTCTCGAGGTCCTCGTTCGGCCGACCGACGTCGCGTGCCCACGCACGCGCGAGCCCCTCGAGCTGCGACGGCGTGCTGCCGGGGTGCTGATCCTTCAGGAGCGCCATCAGCCCGGCTACGTGGGGCGCTGCCGCGGATGTGCCCACGAAGCCCGACGAGCAGCTCGAGCTCGCTCCCGCCGTCGCGTTCGAGATCGCGTCCGGCCCGAGGAGGTCGGGCTTGACCGGGCCGGTCTCGCGGCCGCGCGAACTGAACGGCTCGAGGACGCCCGTGTGGCGGCAGACCGCGCCGACCGAGAGCACGGACGGGGAGGCGGCCGGCTCGATCAGGCTACCGCGGGCCTCGCTGTGCTCGAGGTCGATCGCGCCCGGGATGAAGACGTCGATCAACGGCGTTGGATCGCCTGCACGGTGGACGAGCGCCACCGAGAAGGACTGTGTCGGCCCGGCGTTCGTGAAGCACGTGTCCTCGGTCGGCTCGCCGAACCGCTGGTCCGCTTCCGAGGACGCCACGAGGGCGCCCGAGGCCGACGTCACGTAGAGGTCGAAGTCGCTGAAGACGCCGGAGTGCGCCCAGGCCCGCCAGCGCGCGTGCACGCACATGCTCCAGCCCGCGCCGGCGACGAAGCTGTTGCCCTCGTCGCCCGCGGCGAAGTCGAGCACACGATCCTCGTCCGGATCCGCCAGCGTCCCCGACCAGTGCGAGAGCGCCTCGTTGCCCGCCGCGTTGACCCAGATGATGCCGTTGTCGCGCGCCGATTTGGCGATCCCGTCGGGCTGCTCAGCGAACTCGCCGGTCCCCGTGCCGGCACCATCGCCGCTCGAGTGGAAGCCGCCGGACATGCTGATCACGTCGATGCCGTGGTCGACGGCGTAGTCCTTCGCCCGCCCGAGCTCGACGATGGTGTTGATGCAGACGAGATGGAGCTCGGCGGCGGGCGCGATCTCGTGCACGACCTCGGCAACCGCCGTGCCGTGGCCGTTTCCCTCGGTCATGCCGCTCGCGCAGAACGAGCGCGTCAGGACCTGCGCCGGCAGGTCGCCCGACGCTTGCCGGTCCGGGTACCCGGCGAAGCTGACGTCGAAGATCGCGATCGAGACGCCGGCGCCGTCGAAGCCGGCGGCCTGGGCCCGATCGGCCCCGAGGTAGGCGACGCCCTCGCCCTGGACTGCCGCGGGCGCGAACACGGCCGGGCGATCGATCTCCCGCACGTCGGCTCGAGCCGCGAGTGGCGCGAGCTGATCCGGCGGAACGAGGGCCTGGACCAGCGATCCGTAGCTGTCCTCGACCTCGCCGCCGCCGGCCACGACCGCGTCCCGTACCGCCTGCGCCGAGCTCGTGGACAGAACGACACGGATCCCGCCGCCGTCGACATCGAGGACAGCTTCCCGTGCGAGCTCGAGTGCGCGGGCGGGCTTCGAAGCTGCGGCCGCGACGCGCTGCAGCGCGGGATCGAGCTCGCTCGCGGGCGCAGTGCGGGCCGGCAGGGTCGGCTGCTCGTTCGCGAGGTCGCGGACCGGAGCGCCGGAGGCGGCCGCCCCGAACACCATGCACAGCACAAGAGCCGCGGCGAGCCACGGCCACCTTCCCGCTCCTCCCAACCAGTTCCCCCCGATCGCGCGAACGACTGACTGGAGCCTAAAGCGGGGAAGAGGTTTGTCAACGCGACGGCGGCAGTCCTACCCTGGCAGGGTTGTGTCGGTGAGATGAGCGACGTTCTCGTCGTCAACGCCGGCTCGACGAGCCTGAAGCTCCACCTCGTCCATGAGGACGAGTCGGCCGAGGTGCTCGCCGATCTCGACGCCGCCGTGGGAGCCGAGCTCGCCGGCGTCGGCCACCGGATCGTCCACGGCGGCGAGCGCTTCCGCGATCCGGTCGAGATCGACGACGAGATCCTGCGTGCGATCACGGAGCTGTCCGCCCTCGCGCCGCTCCAGCACCCACCCGCGCTCGCCGCGATCGAGCAGGCGCAGCGCGTGTTCCCGAACGTGCCCAACGTGGCCGTCTTCGACACGGCCTTCCACGCGTCGATGCCGGCCGAGGCGGCCACGTACGCCGTCCCCGCGGACTGGCGCGACTGGGGCGTGCGCCGCTACGGCTTCCACGGGCTCGCCGTCGCCTGGATCGCCGAACAGGTGCGCGTCCCACGGCTCGTCGTCTGCCACCTCGGCGGCGGGTGCTCCGTGACGGCCGTCCTCGACGGCCGCTCCGTCGATACCACGATGGGCTTCAGCCCGCTCGAAGGCGTTCCCATGGCAACCCGGTCCGGCTCGGTCGATCCCGGCGCGCTCGTCTACCTGCTGCGCGAGCGGGGGCTCTCGGTCGACGAGCTCGACCGCGCACTCCAGGAGGAGTCGGGTCTCGCAGCGCTCGGCGGTCTTGACGAGGAGCTCGGCTTCGCCGTCTACACCTACCGCGTCGCCCTCGCCGCCGCGTCGATGGCCGCCGCCCTCGGCGGGCTCGACGTGCTCGCCTTCTCGGGCGGAGTCGGCGAGAACCGGCCGGACGTGCGCGACGCCGTGGCAGCCCGTCTGCGCCACCTGGGCGAGTTCCGCGTCGAGGTCGTGCCGCCGCGGGAGGAGGTCGTCGTCGCCAGGGCCGTGCGGGGCATGCCCGCACGGCCCTGAGCGACTCCTAGGCGTTTGGCCCGTCCAGCGGCGGCACCATGCCGGCGCCGCGATCCGGATGCCCCGGGCCTGTGCGGTTGACCATCTCGGTCACGCGCGCCTCGAGCGTGGCGACGATCTCGTCGCGTTGCGCGTCGGTGAGCCTGCCGGCCGCGACGGCGTCGCCGAGGTCCTCGGTCGCTGCCGTCACGATCGCGTCCACCAGCCCGTCGATCGACACGCCCTGCTCCTCTGCCACGTCCGCGAGCGAGCTGCCGGCGAACAGCTCCTCGCGCAGCTCCTCGTCGCTCAGGCCGAGATAGTCCGCCGCGGCCTCGAGCCCGCCGAAGTGGACGAAGCCGTGGCCGCCTCGCGGACCGGGGCCACCGACTCCGACGAGCGGGACCTCGCCCGCAGCGATCCGCTCCTTCAACTCGGCGGCCTGCGCCTCGGTCAGCCGTCCGGCCTCGACGGCGGCGTCGACCCGAGCGGCGAGCGCCGTCTCGAGCGCCTCGGTCAGATCGTCGGCCGAGACGCCGAGATCCTCGGCTGCGGCGGCGATGGCTGCCTCGCTCTCCTCCTGCGGGCTGCCGACTCCCGATGCGGCGACTGCCGCACCCGCTCCGCCGATGACGACGACGAGCGCGCAGACGCCGGCCACCACCTTCCGTGGCGCCTTCGTGAAGCTGTCCCTTCCGAACATGGTGCTCCTCCTTGCTCGCGTTCCCGGAAGTGCTCCGGCTACGGGACATGACAGAGGAGCCGCGTCGGAACGGGCTGAACGCGGACTGCGGGTTTCCTGAGAGTCGACGCGCGCCCGCCGCCGCGGCGGCTCAGGCGGCTTCGGCGAGGTAGAGCGTGCGTGCGGACTCGAGGATGCGCTCGGCGAGGATCGGCATGTTGCTGCTGACCCACATCAGGATGAGCTGCGCCGCGGGGACGTGTTCCTGCTGAATCTGCTTGCCGAGGACCATGTAGATCCGGCCGGCCTCGCGGGGGCCGAGCACCTCGTCGAGCGCGCGATCGACGCAGCGCGCGAAGCGGGCGTACTTCTGCGCCGGCAGCACGTGCGAGTGGTGTGCGCAGACCGGCGGCAATGGTCCCGCCTGCGCCTCGCGGTCGAAGACGTCGAGGCAGTAGCCGCAAAGGAGGGAGAAGCGGCGGTGCTGCCCCGCCTCGATCCACATTTCCTCGAGCGCCATCGCCTCGTCGAGTCGGCCCTGGCGGCTGAGCAGGTCGACCATCTCGCCGAAGACCCGCGCCCGCCCGCCCTCGGGTCCCGCGACGCGGTCGAAGAGGCCGTCCACGACCGTGTCGAAGCCGGCGCGCGACAGTCCGCCGTTCGCGTCGATCCTGCGCAATGTCTCCTCGGCGTCGACCCACACCAGCAGGCCGCGGTCGGCGAGCTCGTCAGGGTCCCAGCCGAGCGAGTGGAGCCCTTCCTGGAAGAGCTCGACGTGGTCGGGTGTCGCGACGAGCACCGCGGGCTCGTCGCGCAGCCAGCCGGCAGCGACGTACGAGACGACCGAGTCGGCCAGCTCCCCGTCCCGCGCGTAGATCTGGACGCCGTGCCCCGATCCCGGCGTGCCCAGAAACGCGCTCCAGGCCTGCTGCATCACTGGAATGTAGCTCCGTTCGGCCGCATGCGAAACTGCAGAAACCCGCAGATTTGGAGGGGATTTCGCCCTCGGCAAGCGGAAACCTGCCTCGGCGAACGCCACACGCACTTCCAAGCCGCGAGCAGCACGGCCCGAGCGCCGACTCGAGTTGCCCCCCAAACAACCATCGTGCAGACGACGCTCGGGCCGGACTGATGTGAGAACGCCCCCACTGGCTGCCGCAGTGGGAGCGTCTCAGGGGCACACGATCGAACAACTCCCGGATTCGGGTGAAGACCCGTTTGTGTCATTTACGACACGCCGCGGTTATGGGCCGTGTTGGGATCGAACCAACGACCTTGGGATTAAAAGTCCCCTGCTCTACCAACTGAGCTAACGGCCCAATTCTCCGTCATCATGCCCGTAATGAATGTGGCCGAACGGCCGCGGTTGCGCGGCGTCTTTCACCAGTACGCCTTCTTCGCCGCAGTGGCGGCCGGCGCCGTACTCGTCGTCCTCGCCGACTCGGGGCGCGGGAGGCTCGCGATGTGGATCTACGCGTTCGCCCTCGCGGCGATGTTCGGCGTCAGCGCGCTCTACCACCGGGTCAACTGGCGCTCCTCGCGGGTGCGGAAGTGGATGCGCCGGCTCGACCACTCCACGATCCTGCTGTTGATCGCGGGCACATACACGCCCTTCGCGCTGCTCGCGTTCGAGGGCGCGATCGCGAACGCGATCCTGATCGTCGTCTGGAGCGGCGCGGCGGCCGGCCTCTTGCTCAACCTGGTCTGGGTGGATGCGCCGACGTGGCTGACGACGCTCGTCTTCCTCGCGCTCGGCTGGGTCGGCGTGATGGCGGTGCCGCAGCTCTTCGACGTCGGTATCGCTCCGGCCGTGCTGGTTTCGTCGGCGGCGGCCTCTATACGCTCGGCGCCCTCGCCTATGCGTTGAAGCGCCCGAACCCGGCCCCCGCCGTGTTCGGGTACCACGAGATCTTCCACCTCTTCGTCATCGCCGCGGCCGCGACGCACTTCGTCGCCCTGGCTGCGTTCGTCTTACCCGACGCGTAACGGGGGCGTAAGAAAGGGGTCGATACCCTGTGCCCATGACTACAAAAATCCAGAAGTCCGACGCCGACTGGCGCGCGGAGCTCACGCCGGAGCAGTACGAGGTGCTGCGGCGGAAGGGCACGGAGCGCGCTTTCACCGGCGAGTACCACGACACGAAGGACGCCGGCGTCTACCGTTGCGCCGGCTGCGGTGCGGAGCTGTTCCGCTCCAACGCCAAGTTCGACTCGGGCACGGGCTGGCCGAGCTTCGTCGAGCCGGCCGCGCTCGAGAGCGTCGTCACCGAGACGGACTCCAGTTACGGGATGGTCCGCACCGAGGTTATGTGCGCTGCGTGCGGCGGCCACCTCGGCCATGTCTTCCCGGACGGCCCCGCGCCGACCGGGCAGCGCTACTGCATCAACTCCTGCGCGCTCGACCTGGAGCGGTCATAGGCGTCGCCGAGATCTAGCTGACTGACTTGGCGGGTGCCGGTTGCGGCACCCGCCAGGCCGTGTAGACGGCGAAGCCGACCCAGAGCAGGTCGAAGAGCCCGAAGACGTGCTCGATGTCCTCGCGGAAGAACGTCCGCATGTCGCTCGAGAAGAGGCCGATGCTGGCACCGACCTCCTCGGCCTGCTCCTGGATGTCGAACGCGTAGCCGAGGTACTTGCCGAGCAGGATCCCGAGGAGGGCGGACACGATCGCGATCGCCTGCAGCACCGGCCCCTTGCCCCCGCGCGTCGCGAAGACAACCGCGGTGCCGGTGAGGAACCCGATGCCCCAGGCGGCGATGCCGATCTCGTACCCCGTCCACTTGACGATCAGGGCCCAGGCGATGCCGCCCGCGATCGCCGCGGCGAGTGCAGCCGGGATCGCGAGCGCGGGAGAGCCCGCCGGCTCGTTGATCGGCGAGGGAGGGCAGGCGGCGTCCTGGACGTCCACGCGCCGCAGCCTAGCGTCGAGGCCGGAAGGCTATCCTCACCCGACCGCCCCCATCGACTAGCGGCCTAGGTCGCCACCCTTTCAAGGTGGTAGCGCGGGTTCGAATCCCGCTGGGGGCATCCGCGCGCAAACCTAGGGCTCATGCGAGATTGCGAGCTGCTCGGCTCTCCCGTCGGTCTCGGCGTCGTGCCCCACTAGTGCCCCAAACGTCGTCCCACCGCGACCTAGAGGGGAACGCTGACGCGGTATGTCGCGTGCAGGCGCCAGTCTCGGCGCAGGAAGTCTCGCGCCTCCCAGCCCCAGCCGGTGAAGGAGGCACGCAATTTCCCGGTGAGCAAGCCCTTGGCCGTCGTTGTCCGGCAGGCCCTCTCGACAGACTCCGCTGTCTCGTTCGCGGCGAAGCTGAAGGTGCCGCGGAGCGGGAGGTTTGCCGGCAGCCGGCCGCGGATCGTGGGCAGCTCTCCGCTGAGGACGTCGAGTTCGTGGAGCGCCATGATGTGCGTCCATCCGGTCCGGTCTCTGACCTGCAGCGAGAGGAATCGCCGCCCGCGGTCGATGTAGAGGAAGGCGTTGATGCCGCGCGATGATGACGCGAGCGTGTCGTACTGAGACGACAGATACGTCGTTGGTTCGCACGTCGTCGGCGCCGGTTGGCCGCATTCGAGAGGCCCGCCCTGGTTGTAGGTGATCGTGCCTGTGAGGCGCGTGCGTCGGATCGTTTTGAAGGTCTCCATGCCCGTGCGAAGCGCGAAGCTGCCCGTCAACGTCACACGCACCCGCGCCAGCGACGGCCCATGGCAGCTCCACGGGAGGTATTCGCCCGGGCCGAGTTGCTCTGGCTCGCCGACGGCCTTGATCGTCATGTCCACCGCGAGCCACCTCTCGACAAGAGGCGACCCGCCGGTCTGAGGCGAGGTCCCGCGCGTAGCCCAGCGGCCGTCACGTCCGTCGAAGGCGATGCTCGCTTCCGCGAGGTGCAGGGCGGCGACGTGCGACTCGTCCGCCCGGCGGGAGAGTCGGCGATCGAGGGCTACGCTGATGATCTCGGCCGGCGTCACGGGGACGGTGGACGGCGAAGTCAGGTAGTAGTCCGGCGAGGTGGCGTTGGCGCGGAGCTTCCAGCCGCCGCCCAGCGAGACCGGGTCGAGTCGGAACCAGAGGTGATCGGCCGCCGCGGGTTGCTGCGCCGCTACTGAGGCTGTGTTAGCAGGCGCCGACGCGGAGATCGCGGCGGTCGCGAGGTGCTGCGCCGCCACTGCGGCCGTCGCAGCAAGTGCCGACACGCCGATCGCGACCGTTCCCGCCACCTGGCGGATGTTCATTGGCCACTCTCCTGGTCGTCCCCAGAATGCTACTCACTAGTGCCCTAGACGTTGTCGGCCGCGTCCTCGGCGGCCTGCTCGAGCGCAGCCTCGAGCGCGTCGAGCCGTCCGGCGGAGCGCCTCGAGCGTCGCAGGCTGGGCCAGTTCGGCCACAAGCAGGAGTGTCCCATGATCGGGGCAAAGCCGCTCGGGGGGCCGAACCGGTAGGCCAAGGATCGGCCGGCGCAGCCACCGCCGCCGCCCCCGCCTATCACCCAAGTGGGTGATACGACCGGGTGTCTGGCGACCAATACTCTGCCGCGGTCGAACCTGCCGGCATAAGGACGTCGGGTTACTGCGGACACCGAAAGGACTCTCAAGATGTTGAAAGGAAGGCGTTTTTCGCCTGCGATGATCGTCGCGATGATCGCGCTCGCCATCGCGCTGAGCGGGACGGCAGTGGCAGGCACGACGGCACTAATCACGAGCAACCAGATCGCCAACGGCACGATCAAGATGGTTGATCTCGCCCCGTCCACGAAGCTCGCGCTCAAGGGCCAGCGTGGCCCGGCGGGCGAGATGGGAATCGGAACTCGCGGCGCGACCGGCCCCGCGGGCCCCGCTGGCCCGGCAGGTCCGGCTGGCCCGCAGGGCATCCAGGGCTTCATGGGTCCGGCCGGTGCCAACGGCGGCCAGGGCCCGGCCGGCCCGGCAGGCGGCTTCAACCCAGCGAAGCTCTCCTATATCACCGGCGCCGATGTGAACGTGCCTGCGGGCGAGGTCGGCCAGGCGCGCGCCGGCTGCCCGACCGGAACGCAGGTGATCGCTGGCGGCTTCTTCGTCTCGATCGCCAATATCGGCGGCTCGCAGGGCTACGGCGCCCTCAACGAGTGGTTCATCATCGTCGCCAACACCACCTCGATCCCGGTCACGATCCGAGCGACCGCGATCTGCGCGGCACCCTAAGCAACAAGACGCACATCGAGAGGGGGAAGGCCCGTCGTCGGCGGGCCTTCCTCGTTCTCAGGGCACTCAGCCGTCGTCGGGGAGGAGCATCCGGAATGATGACGGTGGGCGTACGATCGCCGCCGCGTGGTCCCTGGTCTGCATCGAGTGCGGCGTGACGAGCGAGGACGGCGAAGGCTGGAAGGCCAAGCTGGCCGTCGACCTGCTCGAGGAGGAGGAGCCGGACGAGGTCGCGGTCTTCTGCCCGGAGTGCTGGTCGCGCGAGTTCAGCGACGCGTGACCGCCCAGCGTTTGCCGTGCCCTATTCATGCCCCAAACGTGCCCGAGCCGGCCTTCGGAGCCATGCGGCACGAGCTCCGCGGATCGGCCGCAGAGCCAGTGTTCATCGGGCTTTGCGTGACTTCGCGCGACTCGACGCGGAACCGTCGGCGCACCCTTTCAAGGTGGTAGCGCGGGTTCGAATCCCGCTGGGGGCATCGCGGTAGCCATACGGGTTTGCGGCCGATTCGCTCGCGTCGCCGCCGTCGGGGCCGCCGCACCGCTACTGACCGAAGGCCCGCGGCGCTAGGCGGGTTCGACCATGCAGAGCATGTCGATCACGCGGGCGGTGTTGCCGAGGCCGAGGTCGATCAGGTCGACCACGCGCCAGATCGACCCGTCCGCGAGCGCGAGCACGTCGCCTCGCTCGACCGGCGCCGGCGCATGAGCGATCCCGACGTCGTCGCCGTCGGTGCCCTGCAATCTCAGCTTGGTGCCCAACTTCACGCGGCCCAGCATGCCGTCTGCGCCCCGCCGAACGGATAGACCCGATCGTGTCCTTTCCAGAGGACAAGTCGTCGTCCGAGGCTAGATGAGCTTCCAGATCATCCGGAGGCCGGCTGTCGTTTTCTTGCGAAACGACACGAGCGCCACTACCGCGACACCGGCTGCAACCAACGGAACGAGCGAGCGGAGCTCGGCCTGCAGTGCGTTGAGATCGGCGTCGAGGAGCTGTCGCTCGGTAGCGATCTCCTCGCGGATTTCCTTCGTGCCTCGCTTCTCAGACATGGCTCTGCAGCGTCTCGACCGTGCGCGCTGCCTCCTCGAGCGCCTGCTCGGGCTTCGGGGGCGAGGCCTTGCGCGCGGAGCGCATCGCCAGGAACCCGGCGAGCCCCGCGAGGAGAAAGAGAGCCACCGCCACGATGAGCAGCGACAGCCACAGCGAAAGGGCCTCGCTGAGCCCTGCCGCGATCGCGGCAAAGGTGAAGCCGATCGCATAGGCGACCAGGACGCCGGCAAGGGCCAGGAGACCTCCTGCGATCCCGACCGCCGTTGCCTTCTGTTTCCCCTCGAGCATCGCCAGCTCGAGGTTCAGCTGCACGAGCGAACGCGTGCGATTCTTTACCGCTCTGACCCGTGCCGCCACGCCGAACACGGCGAGAGCATAACGCGGCAGTCCACCATGCTCGAAGCACGGTGTCGACGCGCGCGCGAGGAATACCGCGCACGTCGCTGAGCAGGCCTAGGCCTCTTCGGGGGTGTGGCAGACCGCCTCGAGCTTGATTCCGTGCGGATCGAGCCAGTAGGTCGCAAAACAGTGCGGCCCGTACTGGGGAAACTCGCCGGGTTCGTTGAGGACGACGGCGTCGCGTGCACGAGCCCACTCGTGTGCTTCTCGGACGACCGCGCGGCTCGCGACCAGGAACGCGAGGTGATGGAGGCCCGTTTCGCGGCGCGAGTAGGTCCCCGGTTCGTCTGCCAGGTAGAAGAAGAGCTGCGAGCCCTGGCCACCGTCAGGCCCGTAGTTGAGTGGTCCTCCAGGGCCCGTGTCGAACCATTCGCGGAGCCCGAGGACGGCCATCAGTTCGTCGTAGTACTCCTTGGCCGCGACGAGATCCGGAACGCCAATCCCGATGTGGTCGATGTACCCGGCCTGAGGCAAGAGTGGCCTCCTTACGTCCTGGGAAGTCGGTCGTCCTCTGTCATGAACGGAGGAGATGGTAAGCGACCCCGCCGGCCGAGTCTCGCTTGCGCGAGTGTCCTGGAATTGCCCCCTTCAGGTCATACCGCTTCATGGTTTCGCTCCGCCTGGCCGATACGCCGGATCGTCACCGGAGTGGTGGCACGCTCATCGCACCCGAATTCGTCCTGACGACGGATCAGCGCGGCGATTCGGTCGTTGGGGACGGGCTAGAAGCCCAGCCTCGAGGCGCGTGTGTTTTCGACGAAGACTGCGAGGGGAGTGGCCAGTGATGGACGCCGACGTCCTCATCGTGGGCGCCGGGCCGATCGGCCTGATGCTCGCCGGTGAGCTGGGCCGGGCCGACGTGCAGGTGCTGGTGCTCGAGCGGCTGCCGCAGCCCAGCGAGACCCCGAAGGCCGGCGGTCTCAACGGGCAGATCCTGGAGCTGTTGCGCTACCGAGGCCTGCTGGAGCGATTCGAAGCCGCCGGCGCCGGCCTCCTTCCGGCTCCCCGACTCCCGTGGGGCGGGCTGCATGTGGACTTCACAAGCCTGGCCGATCCCCCGAAGGTGATGCCGCTCCCACAACCGCAACTCGAGCGCCTGCTCGCCGAGCTCGCCCGCGAGCGCGGCGCCGAGATCCGCCGCGGACAGGAGGTCATCGGGCTGAGCCAGGACGACGCCATGGTGACCGCGGACGTGCGTGGGTCGGACGGGCAGCACCGGGTGACCGCCCGCTACCTCGTCGGCTGCGACGGCGCTTACAGCCGGGTGCGCGACCTGGCCGGCATCCCGTTCCACGGCACCACGTACCCAGAGGTCCAGCGGCAAGCCCTGGTCACAGTGCCCGAGTCGGTGACCGTGCTCGAGAACGGCGACCTCGACGTCGCGGGGGTGGGCAGAGTCGCCTTCGGGTTCACACGAACCGAGCACGGTGAGTTCGCCACCGGGTCGACCGACCCCGCGCTCCTGGGGCTCTACACCAGCGAGGACGAGTCCGCCGACTACGACGACCTCGAGCCAATGACCTTGACCGAGCTCCGGGACAGCATCCGCCGCGTGCTCGGCGTGGATCTGCCCCTGGGAGAGCCGATCCGGCTGACGCGCTTCACCTTTCACGCTCGACAGGTCGAGCGATACCGCGACGGGCGGATCCTGCTGGCCGGCGACGCGGCCCACCTGTTTCCCGCGCCGGGGGTGGCGCTGAACGCCGGTCTCATCGACACCGTCAACCTGGCCTGGAAGCTGGCCGCCGCCATCCAGGGCTGGGCGCCGCCCGGCCTGCTGGACACGTACCACGACGAACGCCACCACGCCGCCGCACGGACGATGTTCAATGCCCAAGCCCAGGTGGCCATGCGGCGCGGACACGACCGCGCCGCCGAGGCACTCCGGGAGCTCTTCCAGGAGCTGCTCGTCGACGAGCAGCCGGCGCGCCGCCTCGCCGCCCTCATGGCCGGCACCGACATCCGCTACCCGCCGCCCGAGGCCGACGCCCATCCCCTGATCGGCACCTTCGCTCCCGACCTCGCCCTGCGAAGCGACCAGGGCACGAACAGCGTCGCGCAGCTCCTGCACACCGCACGGCCCGTCTTCCTCGACCTCGCCGACCGCGCGGACCTCCGGGAGACCGCCCGAGAGTGGCAGCATCGGATCGACATTCACACCGCCGAGACCGATGACCGACCGGCCGACGCGCTCCTGATCCGCCCGGACGCCCACATCGCCTGGGCCGCAACCATCGACGAACCCACGGACGCCGCCCCGCCCGCGCTGCGAGACGCGCTCTCCGGCTGGTTCGGCGTGCCCCTGAAACGACAGCCCTGAACGTGCGCGCGACGACGAGGGCACAGCCCGCGCCTGGGGCTTGTAGCAGGCCGTGGTTCGGGCGTATCGTCGTTCGAGTCGATGACGCGGCAGTCTGATGACAGTGACGCTCGGACCGTCTTTCTCGTCGATGGCTGGATCAGCTTCCGCCGGTCGCTGCGGCTCTTCCTCGAAGCGACGGGATATCGCGTCGTCGGCGAGGCGGACACGGTGGACCGCGCGGCCGAGACGGAGGATCTGCGCGCGACGGATGTCGTCGTCCTCGAGCCGAAGCTGGACTGGTCCGACCTGGAAAGCGATTTGACCACGCTTCGCCTCGCAGTACCAGGAGCAGGCGTCGTGCTGCTCAGCTCCGAGCCCGTTCCCGCGCCGCTCGTTCTCCGAGCCGTCGAGAGCGGCATCAGCGCGTATCTGACGAAGCGCGACGGCCCAGCCGAGTTACGGCGAGCGATCGAAGCCGCACTTTCGCAGGATTTCGTCATGCTTCCGCGTCGCCTGCTCGCCGAAGCGACGGTTCGGCGCGCTCATGTGACGGCCTCGCTCGACGAGGCGCGTGGCGCCGGGCGTCTCCATCTGACGCGCCGCGAGCTCGTACTCCTCTCGCTGGCGGCGGCGTCACACTCCAACCGCGAGATCTCCCAGATCCTGTGGGTTACCGAGCAGACCGTCCGGTTCCACCTGGGCAACATCTTCCGGAAGCTCGGCGTCACAACTCGCGCGGACGCAGTCGCCGCAGCGAACAGGCTGGGGTTGCTCGGTTGGGAAGGCGGACAAGCCGCCTGAAGAGCGGCCGGCGTTCCTGACCTCTCAAAGCGGTGTGGCTTCGTGTACGCACTCCTCGCTGGGCCGCGTTCGGGAATGTCCCCGAACGGTCGACTAGGCTCCGACGATGACGCTCATCGCCACAGAGTCGTCCGCGGATGCGGCTCCAGACCTAGAGGAGCACAACATGGACCGCTTCACCGGCGGTTGCCTGTGCGGCAACGTCCGAATTGTGGCGTCGGGACTCCCATACCGGGTCGGCCTGTGTCACTGTCTCGACTGCCGCAAGCATCATGGAGCTCTCTTTCACGCTTCCGCGGTGTTCCCTGAGGATGCGGTGACGATCGATGGCGAAACACGCGACTACGCCGGGCGGTATTTCTGTCCCCGCTGCGGCTCGTCCGTTTTCTCACGCAGCGCAGACGAAATCGAAGTGAACCTTGGATCCCTGGATGCCCCTGACCAACTGAGGCCGAGCTACGAGCTCTGGGTCGTCCGTCGCGAGTCCTGGTTACCGCCGTTTCCGCTCACGAGACGATACGACCGCGATCGTGACGCCAAGGGTCGCTTTGAGGAGTCGGAGACGACCTAGACGCCGCCGGAGTGCACGGGATAGCGCAGATGCGTGACACCGACACCGGTGACGACTGTCGGATTCCCGAGGACGACCGGTGTGTTCGCGAGTTGGTCGAACAGCCGCACTCCCGCGCCCAGCAACACGGCAGCCAGATCGATGTGGATCTCGTCGAGCAGTCCGGCGTCCAGGCACTGCTGGATCGTTTGGGCGCTCTGCACTCTCACAGCCTTCGGGCCCGCAGCCGACTTCGCAAGGAGCGGCGGACGCTCGATCCGACGCGGGTGACGTCTGGAGCAGCCGCGCTTGATCTCTCGAGCCCACGATGAGGGACCAGCGTCACTAGGGTCGCCAGGCGTGACGCCGTCCCCCTCTCCGCTTCGCGCCCTGGCCGCGAATCGCCTGCTCCGTCGGGAGGCTGCCGCGCTCGCCCTGTACCGGCTCGCGGAGTTCGGCCCGTGGGTCGCCATCCTCGTGTTCGCGTATGAACAGGGTGGCGCGACCACCACCGGCCTCGTGTCGCTCGCGCTTCTGGTGCCGACCGCATTGCTCGCGCCGTTCGCGGGCCCGCTGATCGACCGCTTCGGGGCGAGCCGTGTCCTCTTCGGCGCGTACGTGGCGCAGGCCGTGGCGATGGGCGCAACAGCAGCCTCTCTGCTAGTCGAAGCGCCACCGTTGAGCACGTACGTCCTCGGTGCCGCGACGGCAACGGCGCTGACCGTGACGCACCCTGCCCACGCCGTCGTGTCGCCCGGGATCGCACGCACGACGGAGCAGCTCGTCGCCCTGAATGCCGTCACCGGCTGGATCGTGAGCATCGGTCTGGTCGTCGCGCCGGCCGCCGCCGGGCTCATTCTCGCCGTCTCCGAGCCCGGCGCTGTCTACGCAGCCGGAGCGGCATGTCTCGTCGTTGCCGCTGTGCTCGTGGTGCCGCTGCGGGATCTCGTACCGCCGCTCGCCCGAGAGGCCGCGGACACTGGGGGAGGGGCGGTGAGGCAACTCGAGGAAGGCGCACGGATGCTCGCGCGCTCGAGCGCTTCGCGCGAGGTCGTAATCGCTCTCGCCGCCACGTTTCTGATGATCGGCGCCTTCGACGTTCTCGCGGTGGTGCTGGCAATTGGCTCGCTCGGGATCGGGGGTTCCGGCGCCGGCTACCTCACCGCCATGCACGGTGCCGGCGCGGTCGCCGGCGCGCTCGCGTCGTTCGCGCTCGTCGGCCGCGCGCGCCTCGTTCCGGTGATGATCGGTGCCGCGCTGCTCGCGGCAATCGGGTTCCTGCTCCTCGGGATCGAGACGTCGATTCTCGTCGCGTTCGTCGTCGCTGCTGTGACGGGCATCTCGCGAAGCCTGCTCGAGGTCACGGGTCAGACGCTGCTGCAGCGTGTCACCTCAACCGCACTGCTGGCGCGCGTCTTTGCGTTCAAGGAGGGACTCACAATGGCCGCGTGGGGGCTCGGATCGGTCACCGTTCCTCTCGTCATTGCAATCGCCGGAGTGCGTGGGGCGCTCTTCGTCACCGGTGCGATCGTGCCGCTGATCGTCCTGCTGCGGTTGCGGCCCCTCCAGAGGGTCGACGCCGCGGTCGCTGTCCCCGTCGTCGCGATCGCGCTGCTCAGGTCCCTGCAGGTCTTCCGCGCGCTCCCAGTACCGGCGCTCGAAGGCATCGCCCAAGCGGCGCACAACCTCTCTGTTCCAGCAGGCGCCGCGATCGTTCGCCAGGGCGAGCCCGGAGACCGGTACTACGCGATCGCCGACGGCACCGTCGAGGTCATCGAGGACGGCCGTCCGGTGGCGACCCTCGGCCGCGGAGAGGGCTTCGGCGAGATCGCGCTGCTTCACAGCGCGACACGAACCGCCACGGTCGCCGCCGTCACTGCCACGACTCTGACCGCGATCGAGCGTGAGCCGTTCCTGATCGCAGTCACGGGCCACAGTCAGACACAAGAGCGGCTCGAGCGCGTCGTCTCACATCGCCTCCTCGTCGACTCGAGCTGACGCGATCACCTTCGCGGGCCGCTGCGTTTGCCCCGGCGACCTCCAGGTAGGTACCGCGCGCGAGAAGACAGGTAGCCGGCACCGATGACGGCGCGGCGGCGCGGCCGTAGCTTCGTGTGCGTTCCACACCTACCAAGGAGGACATGGATGACATCGACACGCTTTGCTCAGCTCCTGCTCGTCTTCGCGAGCGTGCTGACGCTTGGTGGCGTGCTTGCGACGGCCGCGACTGCTGGGCCGGCACCGCAGACGACGCAGGGCGATCCGCTCGATCCGCGGACGCACGCACCGAACAGCAAGCTCTTTCTGACCGTCTACGCGGTCGGCGTCCAGAAGTACGCCTGCCAGGCGAACGGCACCTGGCTGTTCACGGATCCGGAGGCGACGCTCTACGCGACGCGGCGCGCGCGCATTCCGGTCGGCACGCACTTCCTGAACCTCGCAACCGGGCGTCCGGTCTGGCGGTGGCATGACGGCAGCTCCGTCGAGGCTGCGCGGGCCGCGGCCGCCCCTGGAGGGACGGACAACATCCCCTGGCTGCTCCTGCAGTCGGTCGCGACGACCGCGGGTCCCGGCGGAGACCGCCTCACCGGCACGACGTGGGTGCAGCGGCTCAACACGCTCGGCGGAGTCGCCCCTGGCGGGACGTGCACGCCAGGCGACCAGGCAGCCGTCCCGTACAGATCCGACTACCTGTTCTGGAAGGCGTGATCGACCGCTACGCCGTTGCGATCAGGTAGTGCCAGTCGTTCTCGAGCCGGTAGCCGCCGGTGGCGGTGCGGTACGGCGCCAGTGACCCGACGACCGCGTCGCGCAGCTCGCCCTCCCGTTCCGCCCCGGCGACCACAGCGAGCCCGCCTGCCGAGAGCATCCCGCGCGCGACCGCGTCGTCGTCCTGATACCAGTACGCCCACGTGACGTCGAAGGCGTCGGCAGGCGTGAGGCCGGCCGCAGTCGCAATCTCCTCGAGAGCACCGGGTTGCCAGAGCGCCGAGCCTCGCGGTGCGTCCGGGTCGGGCGGTGGAAGGAACGGCGCGATCGCGTGCTTCAGCGCGTCGAGGGCGCAGCGCTCGGGGCGGCCCCAGACCTGGATCACCACCGGCGCGCCCGACCGCGCGACGCGGCCCGCCTCGCGCAGCGCGTCCACCATGTCGGCGGCGAAGAAGAACGAGTTGAAGCCGGCCACGACGTCGAAGCTGCCGCTCTCGTAGGGGAGGAACTGCAGGTCGCCTAAGCGCAAGTCCGCGTCGGGCACGCGGGCGCGCGCGATCTCGAGCAGCGCCTCGGAGGCGTCGAGGCCGAAGACGTGCGCGCCGTGATCGGCGGCGGCGCGGAGGAACACGCCCGATCCGCAACCCACCTCGAGCACCCGCTGTCCCGATTCGACCGGGACGCGCCGGATCGCCTCCACGTACGTCGGCAGCTGCTGTTCCTCGGTCGCCGCCCAGTCCAGCGCCCGCGAGCCCCAGAGAGGCCCCCAGCGCTCGGCGGTTCCCGCTGTCGTTGTGGCTGCCATCGTCCCCTCCTCTACAGTAGACTATGATTCGTAGTTATAAGCTATGGAACGTAGCTACGTCAAGAGCGAGCTGAGCCTCTTCTCCTACGAGATCCTCGGACTCGTCGGGCGCGACGGGGCGAGCGCCCACGATCTCCGCCAGATGGCTCGGCGCGGACGCTTGCTCGACTGGGCCGGCGAGAGCCAGTACTACGCCGAGCCCAAGAGGCTCGCGAGCTTCGGCTACCTCGAGGCCCGCGCCGAGCCCGGGAAGACGCGCGAGCGTACGGTCTACAGCCTCACCGAGAAGGGCTTCGAGGCACTCCGGGCGTACGCTGAGACGGCCGTCCGGATCACGCCCCTGAAGAGCGAGCCGCTCCTGCGCTTGCTGATCGCCGACCTGGTCGGTGAGACGGTGACCAGGACGAGCATGGGCACGCTCCGGGAGGACGTTGCAGCGCACCAGGCCCAGCTCGACCTCGCCGAGGAGAGAGCCGCCGCGCTGCCGCATCGCAGCAGGAACCTGCTCCTCGTAGTCGAGTTCCTCCGCAAGCTGCTCGATCTCCATCTCGAGCTCGTGGACGAGGTCGAACGCGGGCTCGGCAGCGAGGACGCTACGTCGCCGGACGTTGTCGCGGCAGCCCGAACTCGGCGAAGAGGTCAGCCTGGCCCGCAAAGCCGGTGATGCCGGTGATCTGCTCGCTCGCGATTGCGAACACCATCACGCCGTAGGCGTCGAGCGTCCCCTTGCCCTCGTCGACGTAGGCCGCGAGCGCCGGCTGTCCGTTGGCGCGCGTCTCCTCGAGGTGGATGAGGTCCAGCCGCCCGTCCAACGGTACGGTCGAGAAGAAGCCGCCGATCTCGCTGCGGCCCGAGAAGCGCATCGGCTCGGGCGGCATCGTCAGGACGGCGTCGCCCGCGAGCAGGGAGACCATGCCGTCGACGTCGACCGCCTCCCAGGCTTCCAGGAAGCGGCCCATCAGCGCGGCCTCCGTCCCTGCGTTCGCCGCATGACGCCGCGCGAGGCGATCCTCGTCACCTGTCCCCGCCAGGCGGGCCCGCGCGCGCTGCAACGCGCTGTTGACGGCGGTTACGGTGTCGTCGAGCAGTTGGGCGACGTCGGCCGACGACCAGCCGAGCACGTCGCGGAGCACGAGAACGGCGCGCTGCTTCGGCGGCAGGAGCTGCATCGCCGCCACGAAGGCGAGGCCGACGCTCTCCCGTTCCTCGACCGTCGCGTCCGGGCCGCGCTCGGTCGACGCGAGCTCTTCGAGCAGCCGGTTCGGGTACGGCTGGAGGTAGGACTCGATCCGCGCTTCACGCCGTTCTCGCTGCTCGATCAGCCGTAGGCAGACGTTCGTGGCGATCCGGTAGAGCCAGCCGACCAGCGACCCTCGCGGCTCGTAGCGGTCGAGTCCGCGCCAGGCGCGAAGCATCGTTTCCTGGAGCGCGTCGTCGGCGTCGTGGAGCGAGCCGAGCAGGCGGTAGCAGTGCACGTGCAGCGCACGGCGGTGCTGCGCGGTGAGCTGCACGAAGGCCTGCTCGTCTCCCTCGCGCGCGGCGCGGAGAAGGCTGAGCTCCATGGCCGTGCCCGCTGACACCGTGCGAGGCTAACCCGGCATCGGCGGCGGCGCGCCGAGCTCGGTCCAGGCGGACGGAGTGAATGCGCCAGGCCTGCCGCCGAGGGCGATGAAGCGGATTCCCGTCTCGCCCGGCACGATGCGGCGCATCTGGGCTGGACCGACGCGCGCCATCATGCCCGGCTCGAGCTCGAAGGTCGCGTCGCCCGCGTGGAGCGTCCCCGAGCCGCCGAGAGGGATGTAGACCTCCTCCTGGCCCGGGTCGAACGCTCCGTCGTCGTGGTTGTGCTCGGGATAGCCGTCCCAGTTCGGCGGCAGCGTGAAGACCTGCATGCCCCAGGCCGTGACGCCGAGCGTCGCGCGCGCACGGCGCGAGAGGCCCTCGTAGATCGGCTCCATCTCGTCCACCGCGGCAACAGTCACGTCGGCCATCGAGATCCTCCTTTGCTCGCGGGCCCGTCCGGCCCGATCACTTCTTCAATCCGCCGGCGGCCGGGAACTCATCGGGGATCTCGACTACGCTGAGCCGATGGGCGGTTAGCTCAGCTGGGAGAGCGCCTGGCTTACAACCAGGAGGCCGTAGGTTCGAACCCTGCACCGCCCATCACGAGCTTGCTGGGTACAGTCACGGTTGTCCGCGTGACCCCGGCCTCCGGGGTGTGCGCCAGGCGAGGTGACGTGGGTGCGGCAGATCTGATCCCGGTGGTCGATGTCGGCATCCCGACGGCCGGCGGCTCGCCATACCTCCGTGAGGCGATCGAGTCGGTCTTCGCTCAGACGTTCCAGCTGTGGCGGCTTACTGTCTCCGACAACGGTGACGGCTCTGCCGCCGAGGTCGTAGAGCCGTTCCTTTCCGATCCGCGTGTGACCTATATCCGGCGCGAGTCCGGCTTGGGCGACCGCCACGCAGCCGCCGACAACTGGTCGATGCTCGTCGTCGGCGCCTCGGCGGGTTACATCGCTCTTCTTCACGACGATGATCGGTGGGATCCAACTTTTCTCGACCGCCGCGTTCGCTTTTTCGACCGGCATCCTGAGTGTGGGTTGGTCTACGGGCCACACGTCGATGTCGACGAGCACGGAAGTGAGCTCTGGAGGGCGCCCGTTGTCTTCCCCGAGGGTGTCCTCTCGCCGGCGGAGTGGGTGCGACGGTTCGTGCGCGAGCCGGACCTGCGGCCGAGTCCACCCAGCATCTTGGTCGCAAGAGAGGCCTACTCGGCCGTGGGGCCGCGGTTCGACTCGAGGTTTGTCGTCTTCGACTCGGAGATGTGGTTGCGGATCGGGCTCCGTTTCCCGACGGGCTATCTGACCGGACACGACTCCTCGTACCGCATCCACGGCAGCCAGCTCTCCGACCGCTCCTCCTGGGGAGAGTCGTGGCTCGTGTGGCAACAGCACGTGGAGCAGGTGCTCGACCGCGAGCTCCCTTCCGCGGCGTTCACACCGGCCGAGCGGCGTGCCCGACGAGCCAGCGCGCACCTGACTGCGGCCCTCGATGCCGTGCGTGCCGGCGCACGACGCCGCGCTCTTCGTCACCTTCGCCTGGCCGTCAACGCCGAAGCCGGATCGCTCCGCGACCCTCGGCTCGCGCTTGTCGTGCTTTCGCTGCCACTCGGCCGACGGGCCGGCAAGCTGCACAACCTCGCCCGCCGCGCCGCAGTCCGCCGGCACGCACACAGCAGGCTCATGCTCCCGCATTAGACGGCGCAACTTTCGGCTGCCCACGACCCGGGAGCGTCCGCAACTCCAGAACGAACGAAGCGCTCGCCGGAGCGAGCCCCGTCGTCGCCCCCTCTTGCCGGGGAGCCAGCCGCCGCACCAACAGCAGCAGCGACGAGGAGGGGTGACCGGCGGAGGGCTCGCCGGCTTGGTCGCCGACCCGAGGCGTCAAGGAACCTGAACGCAGCCGAGCTAGAGCGCCAGGTGCTCCAGAGCGCGCCCGTCAGCCGCTGAGAGGTCGCTTTGAAATCAGCACGTGACCATCCTTGTCCTCCTGCAGCGCCTGCTCGAGCAGCACCCTGCGCGAGCCTTGCGCTACCGCTCAGCAGGCTTCCAACGCAACCGTTCTCGAGCGAACCGCGTCAATCCTGTGCGGCAACTAGGGGGTCAGAGCGGCCGGGGCCATGCACCGCGGCCGCTCGCTTTTCGTCATGCGTATGTCGTGCTGCCCCTCCGAGAGCATCAATTGACTTTGGGGCGGGAACGTTCCGGAAGTGCTCGGCTGGATCCTCTCCTTCGTGGGGTGAGCCAGCTTCTTCGAGGCGGGGGCGCTTGCCCCGCCTCGGCGATTCAGATTGCGATGCCCGAGATCGGATGCGAGACGTACGGCTCCTCCAGCCGGCTGATCTCGTCGTCGCTCAGCGACAACGTCTCCGCCGCGAGTGCGTCCTCGACGTGCTCGACCTTCGTCGCTCCGACGATCGGTGCCGTGACCCCCGGCTTGTGCAGCAGCCACGCGAGCGCGATCTGCGCCGGCGGAACGGCGCGTTCGGCGGCAACCTCGCGAACGCGGTCGAGGACCGGCTCGCAGAGCTCCGGCCGGTAGAGCGACTCGCGAAAGGGATCGGTCCCGGCACGCGTCGTCGAGCCCTCGCCGGACGATGCGCGGGCGAGATTGCCGCGCGCGAGCGGGCTCCACGGGAGCAGCCCGACCCGCATGTCGAGGCACTGCGGGATCATCTCCCGCTCCTCCTCGCGGTAGATCAGGTTGTAGTGGTTCTGCATGGAGACGAACGGTGTCGACGCGACGTGCTGCGCCTTCGCGAACTGCCAGGCGAACATGCTGCTCGCGCCGATGTAGCGCGCCTTGCCGGCCTTCACGACGTCGTGCAGGACCTCCATCGTCTCTTCGATCGGCGTCGCGCTGTCCCAGCGGTGGATCTGGTAGAGGTCGACGTAGTCGAGCTGCAGCCGCTCGAGTGACGCGTCGATCGACGCGAGCACGTGCTTCCGCGAGAGGCCGCCCCCATTCTCCCCGGGCATCGTCCTCCCGCGCACCTTCGTCGCGACGACGTACTCCTCACGCATCCCGAAGAGCCTGCGCAGGACACGTCCCGTGACGACCTCGCTCTCCCCGCCGTTGTAGACGTCGGCCGTGTCGAAGAAGATGACGCCGCCCTCGACCGCACGCTTGACGATCGGCTCGGCCTGCGACTCATCGACCGCCCACGCGCGGCTCTCGTGCTCGCCGAAGCTCATCATCCCGAGGCACACGCGCGAGACGCGAAGGCCGGTTCCGCCGAGATTCACGTACTCCATCCCGCCCTCCTCCGACTGCTCCTTTTCTTACCCACCGGTTCGACATGCCCGGTCTCGCCAGCGTCAATCCCGCCTGGGTCAGCGCAGCGCGTAACGGAGGAACAGGTGATCCTCGTGTCGGCGGACGGAGAGGATGCGCGCGGTGATGGTCGCGTCGGGCAGCAACTCGACGCCGTCGACGAGCGGCAGGCGTGGTTGGAGCCCGCGTCCCGGCGAGAAGCGGCGAGACGGTGAGGAACAGCTCGTCCGCGAGGCCCGCCGCGAGCAGTGAGCCGAACAGGGTCGGGCCGCCTTCCGAGAGGATCGTCGCGTGGCCCCGCTCCCGCAGCCAGGTCACGGCCAGCCGGAGGTCGACCCGGTCGCCGTCGTTGACCGCGACGACCTCGCTGCTGTCGGGCACGCTCGCCCGGATGGCTGCGGCTGCGCGCTCGGTCGTGAGCACGATCGCCTGTTGCTCGAGCACAGGATGGGTCGGATCGAAGGAGCCTCCGGCGGTGACGACGGCCACCGTCGGCCGCTCCGGACGGCCGCGGCGGCGACGCAACTCGGCGAACGCATCGGCGGCCGCGGGGTAGACGCGCTCCGGCTGCCAGAGGCTCGTCGGCGAGGCGAGCATCGTGCCCGAGCCGATGAGGACGACGTCCGCGGACGCGCGCAGGAGTCCCATGACGAAGCGGTCGGCCTCGCTGGCAGCGGCGATCAGGGCGTTCGACCGGGGCAGTTCCGGGATGGCGACGATTCCGTCGATCGTCTCGACGAAGTTCGCGACGACACATGGCTCGTCGAGCCCGAACGGCCCGCCGTAGAGCCTCTGCAGCTCGGCGGGTAGGTCGAGTTCTGTGCCCGCGCGCGTGTCGAGCAGCAGTTCGAGCGGACTCAGCGACCGCTCCGGACTTGGGTGAGGAACTCGGTGCGCAGTTCCGAGTCTTCCTCGTACAGCCCGCGCCAGAACGTCGTCGCCGTGCGCGAGCTCTCCTCGGCGACACCGCGCAGCTGCGTGCACAGATGCGCCGCTTCGAGGTACACCGCGACGCCGCGCGGCCGCACGAGCTCGACGAGCGTGTCCGCGATCTGTTCGCCGAGCCGTTCCTGCACCGTGAAGCGACGTGCATAGAGCCGCACGAGTCGGGTGAGCTTCGAGATGCCGATGATCTCCGGCCCTGCGACGTAGGCGACGTGCGCGACGCCGTGGAAGGGCAAGGCGTGATGCTCGCAGAGGGCGTGGAACGCGATCGGCCCCTCTACGATCTGGCTGTGCGCGCCGTCGACGAGCTGCGGCCGCTCGCTCGGGAACACGGTGCTCAGCTTCGGGTCGCCGTCGTAGCCGGCCGTGGCGTCGAGGAGTGCCTGGAGGAACCGGCGGGGCGTGTCACGTGTGCCGGGGGTGGCCAGGTCCATGCCGAGCGCCGACAGGATCTCGCTCAGGTAGCGCTCGTAGCGCTGCCACTCGTCCGGCGCGATCGCTCTCGGCTCGGCCTCGACGGGGCGCGGGGTCAGCTCGACGACGGTTGTCACAGGGTCTCCTCTGTCAGTTGGGGAACGGTACGGATCGCCAGCTCGCGCCGCAGAGCGAGCGCGAGTACGAGAACGAGTTGCCCGAGCGCGATCCAGGCGAAGGCCGCAGGCCGGCCGAGCGCGATGCAGATCCCGAAGACCAGCAGCTGCGTGGACATACCGAGCTGCGAGAGCACCGAGACGGTCGCGCGGTCGTGGTAGACGAGCCGCGCCTGCGGGCTCGCAGAGCGGAGCCGGCGGGCGACGAAGCGCTCAACGAGGACGTCCTGCGGCGCGTAGAGCAGCAGGTACAGACGGCGCAGTAGCCCATCCGCTCGGCCGCTCGCCTCGGGCATCGCGCTCGCCGGCTCACCTCGCTCGGCGCGGTAGAGCCGCTCGGCGTTGAAGTTCACGTTCAGCACGGTGGTCAGCGCGACGAAGCCGACCGCGGCCAGCACCGGGCGGCCGGTGCTCCATGCGACGGCACCGAAGAGCGCCGCGTTCACGAGCAGATCGAGCTCCGAGTCGAGGTACCGCCCGAAGGCGGTGACTCGACCGGACAGCCGGGCCAGTTGACCGTCGGCGTTGTCGAGCAGCGTCTTCAGCTGCAGGAGACCCGCCGCGAGCAGGAACCGGCCCTGCGCGAGCTCGAGCGCTGCCGCGATGCCCGCCGCCCCCGAGGCAGCGGCGACGAGCGGTGGCGGCACCCGGACGGGAAGCACGAGCACGACGAGCAGGTGCGCGAGCGGCCGGAACAGCCGCTCGCAGACGAGCTCCTGCCCGACCTTCTCCTTCCGCGACCGCTGCAAGGCTGCGCTAGACAAGCACGGCCTCGTCGACCGGCACGCCTGCCCTGATCAGCTCACGACCGCGCTCGACCTGATCCCAGACGTTCCAAAAGAGATAGCCGCGCGGCCGCCGCGCCTCGTCGAGGTAGGCGACGATCCCCTTGCGGTTCGGCTCCTCCCAGCTCTCGACCGTCTCGAGCCGCGAGTCGACCTCACCCACGGCCTCGTAGCCGAACTCGAACAGGTCGGAATAGAAGAAGGGGAGGTGGTCGTACGGCACCCCGGCGCCGGCCATGTTCGCGCCGACGACGCGCCCGTGCGACTTGGCATGGTCCTCGTGCTCGACCCTGAGGCGGCGGTCGAGCGCGGGGACGGGAAAGCTCGCGACGTCGCCCGCCGCGAACACGTCCGCGTGCCCCGTGACGCGGCCCAGCTCGTCGACCACGATGCCGTCGTCCACCGCGAGCCCGCTCGCCGTCGCCAGGTCGGCGTCGGGGTCGATGCCGAGCCCTGCGACGATCGCGTCGGCCTCGAGCGTCCGTCCGGACCCGGTTGTCACGAATCCTGCACCGGCGCTCGCCACAGTCTCGTCCGTCAGCACCTCCACCCCGCGACGCCGGTACTCCTCGGTCATGAACGCCGACAGCCCGGCCGGAAGGACGCGCGCTGCGATCCCGGCCTCCGGGAACACCATCGTCACCCGGACACCGTTCATCGCCAGCGCGGCCGCGATCTCCGAGCCGACGAAGCCGCCACCGATCACGACCGCGCGAGCGCCCTCGTGCATGCGCGCGCGGAGAGCCCTGTAGTCGTCGAGCGTGCGGAAGTAGACGACGCCGTCGCTGCCCGGAATCACGCGCGGCCGGCCGCCGGTCGCCAGGAGCAGCTTCTCCCACGCGTACGTCTCGCTCGCGTCGTCGACCGCCGTCCGCGCCTCGAGGTCGAGCGACACGATCCGGCGGCCCAGCCGAAGATCGACTCCCGCATCGGCCGTGGCGCGCCAGATCTTCGCCTCGTCGCCGCCTGCCCAGAGCTTCTTCGTCAGCGGCGGCCGCGCGTACGGCGCGTGCGGCTCCGCCCCGACAAGGACGATCGAGCCCTCGGGGTCCCGCTCGCGGATGCCCTTGACGGCAGCGTCGCCGGTCTGCCCTCCGCCGACGATCAGATAACGCGTAGAGATCACGAGCCTTCGCCTCCCTGGAATCGGTCTGAAGGAGGGCTTGCGCCTCCCGTTTGACGATTAGTGCGTCGCGGGCCTGGGTCCTTACGTCACGCCGGGGGAAGGAGGATCGCGCGCCGGCGGAGAACCGGGTCCATCCGGAAATGCGGGTTCGTGTCTCAGTGGCCTTTGCGGCGGCCAGCCTCGCGCTGGCCGCGCCTGCGCCTGCCGCAAATCCACAGACCGCCGGGTTGCAGGTGGCCCTGCGCGCCTACGGTTTCTACCTCGGGCCGATCGACGGCATCTCTGGCCAGGGGACAGCGACTGCGATCCGCGCGTTCCAGCGCTCGAGCCGGCTCCCGGTCGACGGCATCCCGGGCAAGGTGACCAGGCGCGCCCTCGGCCGGCTCGGACGTCCCTTCTTCGGCGAGCGGACGCTGCGCCGCGGCCGTGTCGGGCTGGGATGTCTCCGTGCTCCAGTTCCTGCTCGCCCGGCACGGGATCGGACGCGTGATCGACGGCTACTTCGGGGCGGAGACGTCCGCAGCAGTGCGCCGCTTCCAGCGGAGGACCGGGTTGGCGGTGGACGGGATCGCAGGCCCGCAGACGATGACGGCGTTGGGGGGCGGCAGCGTCACGCGCAGCGAGTCCGCGATGCAGTACGTCGTGCGTTCGGGAGACTCGCTGACCGCGATCGCGCAGAGATATCGGACGTCGGTGCGCTCGCTCGCACGCGCCAACCGGCTCGATCCTGCCCGCCCGCTCCTGATCGGCACGAAGCTCCGCGTTCCGGCCTCGATCCGCTCGCCCATGGCTGCGCCGCCGGCGGTCGTGCGCGATCTCATCAGCAGCACGGCGACGCGCTACGGCATCGACCCGGAGCTCGCGAGGGCGGTTGCCTGGATGGAGTCCGGCTTCCAGCCGCACGTCGTCTCGACCGCCGGCGCGCTCGGCGTGATGCAGGTGACGCCCCCGACGTGGGAGTTCGTCGAGGCCGTCCTGCTCGGGAGGCGGGTCCCGAAGACGACCGCGGGCAACATCGAGGTCGGAGTCGCACTCCTGCGCCACCTGCTGGGCGAGTTCCGCGGCGACGAGCGGCTCGCCCTCGCCGCGTACTACCAGGGCGCGAAGGCGGTGCGCCAGCACGGCCTCTTCGCCGAGACGAGGACGTACGTGGCGGCGATCAGGTCGTTGAAGGGCCGCGTCTGACGTGACCGCAGCGGCCGTGTCCCGGGGTCCGTCCCCAGGACACGGCCAGAACGGTCAGTGCGCGACGCCGTTCTGCTCGAACTGCGCCTCTTCCGTCGATCCCGTCAGCGCGAGTGTCGAGCTGAGCCCGCCGGAGACCGCGCGCGCGACCTCGTCGAAGTAGCCGGCGCCGACCTCGCGCTGGTGGCGAGTCGCCGTGTAGCCGACGTCCTCGAGCGCGAACTCGCGCTCCTGCAGGCGGACGTAGGCGCTCATGCCCTCGGCGGAGTACCCGCGCGCGAGCTCGAACATCGACTCGTTGAGGGCGTGGAAGCCGGCGAGCGTGATGAACTGGAAGCGGTAGCCCATGCCGCCGAGCTCCCGCTGGAACGCGGCGATCGTCTCGTCGTCGAGGTGGCGCTTCCAGTTGAACGACGGCGAGCAGTTGTACGCAAGGAGCTTGCCCGGGAACTCGTCGTGGATCGCCTCCGCGAACTCGCGTGCCTCGCCGAGGTCGGGCGTCGACGTCTCCATCCAGACGATGTCGGCGTACGGCGCGTAGCTGAGCCCGCGCGCGATCGCCGCTTCGATGCCGGCACGGACGCGGTAGAACCCCTCGGGCGTCCGCTCGCCGGTGAGGAACTCGCCGTCGCGCTCGTCGACGTCGCTCGTCAGCAGTGTGGCGGCGTCGGCGTCCGTGCGGGCGACGACCAGCGTCGGAACGCCGAGCACGTCGGCGGCGAGCCGCGCGGCGAGGAGCGTTCGGATGAACTGACTCGTGGGCACGAGGACCTTGCCGCCGAGGTGGCCGCACTTCTTCTCCGCGGCGAGCTGGTCCTCGAAGTGGACCGCGGCCGCTCCTGCCTCGATCATCCCCTTCATCAGCTCGAAGGCGTTCAGCGGGCCGCCGAAGCCCGCCTCCGCGTCGGCGACGATCGGGACGAGCCAGTCGGTCTCGGTGTTGCCCTCGGCCCAGTCGATCTGGTCGGCGCGCAGCAGCGCGTTGTTCAGGCGCCGCACCATCGCGGGGACGCTGTTCGCGGGGTAGAGGCTCTGGTCGGGATAGACCTGGGTCGAGAGGTTGCCGTCGGCCGCCACCTGCCAGCCGGAGAGATAGATCGCCTTCAGGCCCGCCTTCACCATCTGCACGGCCTGGCCGCCGGTGATGGCGCCGAGCGCAGCGATGTAGTCCTCCTCGTGCAGCAGCCGCCAGAGCTTCTCGGCGCCGCGCCGCGCCAGCGTCTGCTCGATGCCGACGCTGCCCTGGAGCCGGATCACGTCCTCGGCGGTGTAGTCGCGCGAGATCCCCGTCCAGCGGCTCGTCTCCGACCAGTCAGTGGCGAGGTCGATCGCCTGCTTGGCTGCGGTCGCGTTCATCGTGCTCCTCCTCCGTCTCGCCGGGCCATGTCCCAGGGACTGTCCCCGCTCGGGAGGTATTCGGCAAATCGAAGTTTCGGATGTTTGCCATAGAGCGCGTTAATATCGACTCGTGCTGCTGACCCAGCTCGAGGCCTTCCTGACCGTCGCCGAGCGGCGCTCTGTGAGCGAGGCGGCGAGCGTGCTCTACGTCACGCAGCCCGCGCTGACGACGCGGCTCAAGAACCTCGAGCGGGAGCTCGGCGTCGAGCTCTTCGTCCGCACGCCGCGCGGGATGCGGCTCACACCGGCGGGCCGCGCCTTCCGCTCGCACGCGCAGCGGGCGTTGCAATCGCTCGCCGAGGGCCGAGAGCTCCTACGCGAGCTCCGCGAGGGCCACGCCGGCGAGCTTCTCGTCGGCGCGGCGCCGGCGATCTCGACGTACGTCCTGCCGCTCGTCCTCCACCGCTTCCAGGACTCGTTCCCGAACGTCCACCTGATCGTCCGCACCGGCCACTCGGAGGAGATCCTCGAGCAGGTGCTGCGCGAGCAGGTGCACGTCGGGCTGATCCGCGAGCTGCCGCACACCGCGATCGCGACCCGCCCGCTGTACGAGGACGAGATCGTGCTCGTCGTCCACCCCGAGCACCGCTTCGGCGGCTCGGCCTCGATCGAGGTCGAGGAGCTCGGCGGCGAGCGGCTCATTCTCTTCGACCGAACGTCGAGCTACTTCGTGCTCACGAGTGCCTTCTTCCGCGAGGCGGGCGTCGTCCCGCGCGGCGTGATGGAGCTCGACAACGTCGACGCGACGAAGAAGATGGTCGAGCACGGCCTCGGCATCGCCTTCCTCCCGTACACGGCGATCCGTGGCGAGCTCGCGGCCGGGACACTGCGCGAGGTCGCGATCGACGGTTACCAGCCGGTGCGCCGGCGCATCGTCGCGATCCGCCGCCGGGACGCGCTCGTCCCCGAGGAGCTCGTGGAAGGGCTGCTCGCCGCGGTCAGGCGCGACGAAGTGGAGCGCTAGGCTGCCGCGCTAGCCGGCAGAGCCGGGTGGGGACAGGACGAGGATCGGGTTCCCGTCGGGAGCCGCCTCGTATGAAAAGCCGTACAGGCGCGAGTCGGTCAGCCGGACGACGGCCGCCAGCTCCTGCGGGTGCACGTCACCCACCATCTGCGCGGCGCGCGTCGGCAGCGTCTCGTCGAGCGGGACCTTCAGCTCCTCGCGGACGTCGTCGCGCCGCAGGAAGATCAGCCCGCCGGAGTCGCCGTCGCTCGAGGGCGGCAGGAAGGCCACGACCGAGTCGACCTCGCCGACGTACTTGAACGCGTAGAGCGAGAGCTCCACCGCCTGCCGGCGCAGCGCCAGTCCTGCGTCGGACGAGTCCCCGCCCGGGATCGAGCACTGCGGCCCGAGCCCGCACATCGCGATCCCGATCGCGCCGTCCGCGTCGTAGACCACGGGCTCGCTTTCCGTCCCACCGCCGGACTGGATCAGGATCGCCCCGATCGGGATTGCGCTCTCGTTGACCTGGGCCACGAGCTGCCGGGCGCGCGCGATGTTGAGCGCGTCGTTGTTCTCGGTGACGTAGGCCTTCGGGATCCGGTCGGCGATCTGCTGCATCTTCTCCAGCGCCTTTCCTTCCGGCTGCCAGCTCGACCAGCCCGATGCCTCCGGCGGTGCGTCGCGGATCACCAGGACGGCAAACGTGGCGATGCCGATCGCGGCGACGACGCCGAGGACGGCGTAGACGATCGCGAAGCGGCGCCGGTACGAGCTGCGCCGCGCTCGCTCGTGACGATCGGCGACCGGCTCGACGACCCCGGGCGGCGCAGCGGCAGCCGGTGCGTCGGCGGCCGAGTGGTGATTCACATCGTCGGCCATGCGTCCTCCCGGCTCAGGTCGACGTCGGGCTTCTCCAGCCGCGCGTCGTCGAGCATGCGGATGAGGTCGTCGCCGAAGATCTCGCGCTTCTCGACGAGCCTGTCGGCGATCCTCGAGACGGCGTCCTTGTTGTACACCACGAGGTTGTACGCAGAGACGTAGGCCTGGCCGAGGACCTGCGCCGCGAGCGCACGCTTGTCTCGGTCGGAGAGGACGCCCGCGATCGGGTTCGCCTCGAAGGGAGCGCCGCCGCTCGTGCGGTTCATGATCTGGAGGCCGATGCTCTCGAAGCGCTGCAGCAGCCGATTACGCGCATCCTCCTCCGATTCGTCGTCCAGTGGGACAACGGCGAACGGCTCCGGACCCATCGCTGAGGCGCCGACCATCAACGCCGCCTGTGCGGTCGCGGACTGGACGTCACCGCCCACGCCGCTCGAGTTCTCACCGTAGAAGACGCGTTCCGCGGCCATCGCGCCCAGCGCCCACACGAGCCGGGCCATCTCGTCGCTGCGGAACCGGCTGAAGCGCTCTTCCTTCTCGAGCGCCTGGTGATGCCCGAGTGAACCGCCGCGCATGCGGATCGAGAGGCGGGTCGACTCGGCGCCCTTCATGAAGACGTGGCCTGCGGCGGCGTGGCCGGCCTCGTGGATGGCGACCGCGCGGGTCTCCTCCGGGATGTACTCGACGCCGACGGCGGTGCCCGCCTCGACGGTGGTCATCGCGTCGACGAGGTCGTCCCAGCCGAAGCGGTCTCGGCCGGTGTGGTGCGCGATCGTCAGCGCCATCGACGTGACCTGCTCGATCATCGCCGGCGAGTAGCCGTTCGTCACGCGCGCGATCTCGTCCCGGCGCCGGGGCTGGTCGAGCTCGTCCTCGTGCGCGACCTTGCCGATGTAGAGGTCGAGCACGTCGAGCCGGTCCTGCTTCGTCGGCGTCCGGAACCAGACGTGGCGGCCCATCCGGCCGGCGCGGATCAGTGCCGGGTCGAGCCGGTCGATCGGCACGTTGGTGGCGCCGATGAAGTAGACCTGCTCGGAGCGCGGACGCGGCGCCGGCAGGCGCAGCTTCATGCGGCCGATCCGGCGCGGCACGATGTAGATCGCGTCGAGGAACGTGTTGAGCTTGCTCGTCAGCACGCGCCGCATGAACGGCGGGTTGTCGATCCCGTCCATGACGACGAGCAGCTGGTTGAGCGCGAGCGAGCCCTGCCCGCCCATGCCGGGGAACATGAAGTTCACCGCGCTGTTCAGTCGCATCTGCAGGCCGGACGGCGCGAGCGACTGCGGGGCCCGCTCGACGAAGAGGCGCTCGCGCCACTGCCGTGTCTCGAGGATGAGGTCGCCGCTCGAGGTGAGGGCGCCGTTCGGGCCGAAGAAGAGGTGGTCGTGGATCGATGCCGGGCTGAAGCCGGTCTGTCCGGGGAAGCCGGGGTTGAGCGCCTGCCGGCGCATGCCGACGGCGTCGATCTCGTCGATGAAGACGATGCACGTGCCGCCCCACTTGCGCGCCAGCTTCTTCGCCTTGCGCGCGAGATAGCGGACGACGATCGCGTCGATGCCGATGAACGTGGCGGCGAAGCCGGAGCCCGGGATCGACACGAACGGCGAGTTGAACCCCGTCGCGATCGCCTTCGCGAGCATCGTCTTGCCGGTGCCGGGCGGCCCCAGGAAGATCAGGCCGCGCTCGCGCTTGCCGCCGGCGCGCTCGAACGCCTCGCCGGACTGCCAGAGCGTGACGACGCGCCGCACCTCCTCCTTCGCCTCGGCCTGGCCACGCACGTCCGCGAGCCGCACGCCCCACTCGGCGTCGCCCGGCTCGAAGCCGCGCACCTGCGTCAGGTTCATCGCGAGCAGCGGGCCGAGCAGGATCGCGAAGTTCGCGATGAAGAGGAAGAGGACGAACACCACCTGCGAGATGAACAGGGGGTCCTGGATCATCGACCAGAAGCCCGCCAGGGCGGCGCCGAATCCTCCGACCCACGAGCCGCCGCGAACGAGCCAGACGACCGTGTTGACGACGATCACGAAGATCGCGAACCGCAGCCAGAAGCGCCAGAACCAGGCGCGGCGGCGTGCGACGACGTCCTCCTCGCGCAGCTGCGGGTTGTCCTGGCCGAACAGGCTCGGCGAGGGGATCAGCCGCCGGAAGACGAGCTCGGCGACGCCGCGGAAGACGATGATCGTGCCGACCGTCGCGGCGAGCGACCAGAGCGTGCTCCAGCCGTTGTACTGCTTGAACCAGACGAAGAGCGCCGGGCTCGTCAGCACCGCCACGAGGGTGGCCGCGCGCGTGAGCTGCCGCCACTGGGACGCGAGGAGACTCGGGGCCGGCACCTCCTGGGGCAGGCGCCCGGCAGGCTCCGCAATCGCCATAGGTGAAGTTAGACGCACCGCCTGCTGCGCTGTTGTTAGGACTCGGTTAAGGACCCGTAGCGCTCCGCGGAGTAGTCGCGAGCCGGACTGACGCTTGTGTCAGTAGCGCCGTCGACGTTTTGGGTACGCCCGGAATGCCGTCCGCGGCGCGAGGCCGATCCAGTCTCCACCCTCCAGGCGACGGAGGCTGCGGAGGAGGTCGAACGTGAGCCATCGCGCGAGCTCGGGGTGGCTCGGGTGCTGCCAGAGCCCGTTCTCGCCGCGCAGGCCGAGCAGGAACTCCACGAGGTCGTCGACGCGTGGGTCGTCGCGGGCGGCGCCGCATCGCGCCGCGAGCTCGAGCACGAACGCCAGGTCGAAGCGGGCGTAGAACGTGACGAAGCCGGTCGGCGGCTCGATGCCCGTGAGCCGCGCCACCTCCCAGCCGAGCGACCACTCGTCGCGGGTCTCACGCTGGAGCAGGAGGTCGAGCGGCGCCCGCGCCGCCGCCGAGGGCGCGCGCGTCGGATGCAACGAGAGCGCCGCCAGGGCAGCGGTCGTGTTCGCACGGCAGCCCGGCGAGCCCGGGAGCCGGCGGTAGCCGGCGATGTAGCCCTTCAGGCCGTGCGCGATCCCGACGGGCCACGCGCCGTCGTCGAGGCGCTGGTCGAGAAGCCACTCGTAGGCCCGCTCGGCCCGCGGATCCTGCGCGTACCCGGCTGCCGCGAGCCCGCGCAACGGGAGCGCCGTCTGCAGCGGCATCATCGAGTACTTCCCTTCGCGGGGAAGCGGGAACGAGCCGTCGGCCCGCTGCTGGGCTAACACGTGCTCCGCGAGTTCCCGAACGTGCGGATGCTCGCGGCCGATCCCCGCGTATGCGAGCCGGCAGAGCTGGAACGCGGCTGCTCGGAGATCCGTCGGCCGGTCGTCGAGGCTCGGGTCACGCCGGACGAGCGCCGCCAGATCCCTGACCTCGCGATCGTTCTCCGGGACGTCGAGAAGCTCCGTCAGGACGCGGCGCCGCAACGCCGGCGAGGGATCGGCCAGCAGCAGGATCTCGACGTCCGCGACCGCGCTCAGCCGAGAGCCTCGCGGAGATAGCGTGCGATCGGTGTCCGGCCGCCCGCGACGCGCTCGGGCGTTCCCGCGGCGACGACGCGGCCGCCCTTCGGTCCGGCGCCCGGCCCGAGCTCGAGCAGCCGGTCGCAGGCGGCCAGGAGCTGCGGGTTGTGCTCGACGACGAGAACCGTGTGGCCGTCGTCCACGAGCCGGTGCAGGACGTCGGCGAGGCGCGCGACGTCGCGCGAGCTCTGCCCGACCGTCGGCTCGTCGAGGACGAACAGTGTCGGCTCGGTCCTCCGCTTCATCAGCTCCTTGGCGAGCTTCAGCCGCTGCAGCTCGCCGCCGGAGAGGGCAAAGCCGGGCTGGCGGAGGACGAGGTAGCCGAGGCCGAGCTCAGCCGCGGTGCGGAGAGGGCGAGCCACTCGGTCGTCCTCCCAGAGAGGGAGCACCTCCTCGACGGTCATTGTCTCGAGCTCGGGCAGGTTGCGGCCGTGCACGCGCACCTCGTTCGCCTCGGCGGTATAGCCGGTGCCCGCGCAGGCGTCGCACGGGCGGCGCACGTTCGGGAGGAAGCCCATGTCCTCGACGACGAAGCCCCGGCCCTTGCACGCGTCGCACCGCGGCGCCAGCTCCTCCTCGCCGAGGCCGGCCGCGACGGCGGAGTCCGACTCCGCGAACGCGCGCCGCAGCGCGGCGGCGACGCCGAGGTGTGCGGCGGGCGAGGTCACGCCCTGGGCGGCCTGGTCGACGACGATCGTCCTGGCGGGCGCGCCCTCGATCCCGTCGTGGGCGCCGGGCTCGACCCGCTCGTACGCGACGGAGGTGGTCAGGCGCGGCGGCGCGAGCGCCAGCCCGAGGGTATCCACCGCCAGGGTCGACTTCCCGGAGCCCGAGACGCCGCAGAGCCCGACGAGCACGCCCAGCGGGATCGCGACATCCTCGCCTGCGAGGTTGTTCTCCCGGGGGCGCCGGATCACGAGCTCGCCTGTGGGCACGCGCGGCTCGCGCCGACCTTTCGCCTCCGGCCGGCCGAGAGCCCAGCCCTCTGCGGTCCCCGCGATGCGGGAGGGCGTCCCGTGCGCGACGATCTTCCCGCCCTGGCGTCCGGCGCCGGGGCCGAGGACGACGACCTCGTCGGCGCGCGCGATCAGCTCCCGGTCGTGCTCGACGAGGAGCAGGGTGTTGCCCTGGTCGCGGAGCGCGACGAGTTCGTCGCCGAGAGCATCCGCCTCTGCCGGGTGGAGCCCGCGCGACGGCTCGTCGAGGAGCACCGTCATCCCGGTGAGCTCGCCACCGAGCAGCGAGGCGAGCTTGAGCCGTTGCGCCTCCCCCGCGGACAGCGTCGCGCACGTGCGGTCGAGGTGGACGTAGCCGAGGCCGACCCGTCCCAGGAAGCGGAGGCGAGTGCGGGTGGTTGCGAGCGAGTGGGCGACGCTCGGCAGCGGTGGCTTCGGAAGCCGGCCGGAGAGCAGGCGCTCGAGCTCGGCGAGCGGCATTCGGTGGAGCGCTGCGCGGCTCTGCGCGCGAAGCTCGACGCGGCGGTACTCCGGCCGCAGGCGCTCGCCGTTGCACGCTTCGCAGCGGACGTGCTCGGTGTAGAGGCCGCCGATGTCCCAGCCCTCGATGATCGAGAAGACGCCGGGCCACTCGACGGTACGGACGCTCTCGCGCACCTTCGTCCGGAAGACGACCTCGAGCGGCTCGCCGTCGCCGACGAGGAACGCGCGCCGTGCCTTCGCGCCCATCGACCGCCAGGGCGTGCGGAACGGGTCGAACCCGTACCGGGCGGCGAGCGCCTGGAGCATGTCGTAGCCGCCGTTGCCCGGCTTCGACAAGTAGCTGCCCGGGAAGAAGCCCGGCGAGTACATCGCCCCCGCGCAGAGCGGCGCGTCCGGCCGGACGATCAGCCGCTCCTCCTGCGCCTTCGCGACCGTCCCGACCCCGCCGCAGCCGAGGCACGCGGCCTCGTAGGAGGAGGGCAGGAAGTGGCGCGGCGCGACGGGGCCGGCCTCGGCACCGCAGGACGGACACCTCCAGACCGTTCCCGCGGGAGTGAGCCGGCGGCGCTGACGCGCGCCGCACTCCTCGCACGCGCGCTCGCCGAGCTGCGCGAGCAGAACGGCGAGGTGGAAGCTGATCTCGCTCGCTGTTCCGACCGTCGCGCGTCGGCCGCGCGGTCGTGCCGGCGTGACGAAGATCGTCGGCCCCAGTCCCTCGAGCGAGCCGACCGGCGCCTCGGGGCCCTCCTTGACCGACTGGCGCTCGTACAGGGACAGGCATTCGAGCAGCCGCCGGGACGCCTCGGTCTGGATCACGTCCAGCACGAGCGACGACTTCCCCGATCCGGAGACGCCGACGAAGGCCGTGATGGCGCCCTTGCGGATGTCGAGCGACACCTCCTGGAGGTTGTGTGCGGCGGCGCGACGGACCTCGATCAGGGGGCCGGCGCGCGTCTTCCTCCTCGGCCTCGCCCGCGGCCGCACCGGCGGCAGTCGTCTTGCCGAGGGCGGTCCGTGCTCGAGCAGCTCGCCCCCGCGGGGCCCTCCCTCCGGGCCGAGCCGAGCGACCCAGTCGGCCGCGGCGACGACGTCCGGGTGATGCTCGACGACGATCACCGTGGCGCCGCCGTCGGCCGTCGCGCGGAGCACGTGCAGGAGACGATCGAGGTCGGCCGGGTGGAGGCCAGTGGTCGGCTCGTCGACGACGAGGAGATCGCTGGCGCCGGTCGACGCGAGCTGGCGCGCGAGCTTCACGCGCTGGGCCTCGCCGCCGGAGAGCCTCGGCGACGGCTGCCCGAGAGTCAGGTAGTCGAGCCCGAGCGCGGAGAGCGCGCCCAGGATCCGCGTCGAGCCGCGGTCCTCGCGCAACAGCTCGCGCGCCTCACCGACGCTCAGGCCGAAGACGTCGGCGATGTCGAACGAGCGCCCCCCGAGCGGCAGCCGCACGGCGAGCGACTCCGCGCGGAACCGGCGGCCGCCGCACGCCTCGCACGTCAGCCAGGTCGGCAGAAGGAAGCGATGACTGAGCTCGACGGCGCCCATCCCGTCGCAGGCCGGACAGGCGCCCTCGGGTCGGTTGAAGGAGAACGACGACGGCGGCAGGCCGCCCGCGCGTGCGAAGAGGTCGCGGATGCGCGTGGCGAGCCCCGAGTACGTCGCCGGATTCGAGCGCGGGTTTCGTCCGATCGGGGACTGGTCGACGACGACGGGTCGCAGGCGCGGACCTGCGATCGCGGAGCAGCCGACCGGGTCGCCGCCCTCGAGCGAGGCGACGAGCACGTCGCGAACGAGGGTCGTCTTCCCGGCGCCGGAGGGGCCGGTGACGACGGTGAGGCGCCCGACCGGAAAGTCGCAGTCGAACCCGCGCAGGTTCCTGAGGCGCGCGCCCCGGATCCCGATCGACTCGGCGCGGTCCGCAATCAGGCGGCGCGGGCGGGCGGGCTGGTTCGGGAACGTGCGCCCCGACGGCGTCGTCGCCCGCCAGAGCGCCGCCGGCGTCCCCTGGAAGACGACGCGCCCGCCTTCGCGCCCGGCACCCGGACCGAGCTCGACGACGTCGTCCGCGGCGGCGACGGCGGCGCGGTCGTGCTCGACCATCAGGACGGGCCCGCGGAGCCGCGCGAGCCGCTCGAGCACGCGGCCCACCTGGTCCGGATCGAGCCCGATCGTGGGCTCGTCCAGCACGTGGACGACGTTCTCGACCCGGTTCGTCAGCAGGACCGCAAGCCGAAGCCGCTGCGCCTCGCCGCGCGAGAGCGTGGGCGATGAGCGGTCGAGCGCAAGAAAGTCGAGCCCGACGCTCTCCAGGGCGACGAGACGTCGCGTCGCCTCGCGAACGGCGCGGGCGGCGCCGGGAGCGAGCTCGAGACCTTCCAACAGCGGCCGTACCTCGGCGATCGGTCGCGCGAGCAGCTGGTCGAGCGTCAGTCCGTCGAGCCGATACGCGTCCGTGTCGGCGTGGCCGGCGCGGAAGTCGGTCGGGCGGAGCGTCGGCACGCGGCGGCCGCACTCCGGGCACACCGGTGCGACCGCAAGCGGATGGGCGCGTCCGTTCGTCCGGAGCTCGACCACCGGCGCGCCGAGCGCGTCGGCCGCGGCCAGCGCGCCGCGAACCGCCGCGGCGCGGGCGCCCGGCACGAGCGTGGCCGTGCGCACGCGGATGTCGTGCTCCTTCTGCGCCGCGAGCGCCCGGCCGCGCCAGGCGCGGCCGTCGACCTCGAGCGCATCCCGGCCGAAGCGGCGGACAAGCAGGTCGAGGAGCCGCGCGTGCGTCCCGGAGGCGCGCGTCACGAGCGGAACGACCACCTCTCCGCGATCGCCGTCGAGTAGCGTGCGAGCTCGTCGCAGGCGCTCCTCCTGCGTCAGCACCGCGACGGCGGTCCCGCACTCCGGACACTCGCGGTCGGCGAAGCGCGCGTAGAGGAGCCTGAGGAACGGATGCACGCCGCTCGCCGTCGCCACGGTGGAGCTCGGGTTGCGGATGACCGAGTCCTGCCCGAGGGCCACGGCCGGCGCCAGGCCCCGGATGTGGCGGACGCGCGCCGGCGGCACGTGCGACCACGGCGAGGAGAGCGAGAGCGAGTCGAGGAGCCGGCGCCGCGCCTCGTGGTAGACGACGTCGAACGCGAGCGACGACTTTCCCGAGCCGGAGACGCCGACGATCGCCGTCAGCCCGCCTCCGAGCGCGACGTCGAGGTCGTCGAGGTTGTTCTCCGCCGCGCCCTCGACGTAGAGTGATCTCGCGTCCATGCGATCATGATCGCGATTTCGTGAGTGCGCCCGAATTCCGAGCGAGGCACACGTTTTTTCAGCCGCGGCCGAGGAGGAAGTCGAGCAGGAGCGGGTCGACGAGCTCGGGCGTGCGATGTCGGGCCGGTGGCCGCCGTCCGGGATCACCTCGAGCCGCGCGTCGGGCATCGCGGCGACGATGCTCTCCGCGAGCTCGACGGGGACGGGTGCATCGGCCTCGCCGTGGACGACGAGCGTCGGGCAGCTCACCTGCCCGAGGCGACGCGCCGGCAGCTGTCCAGTCGAGCTCGATCTCCTGAGCCACGATCGCCTCGGGCGTCGCCTCCAGCCCGATCGCGATCATCTCGGCGATCACCTCCTCCGAGCCCGGCTCGGTGAACACCGCGTTCATGAACGGCACGATGAATCCCGGCCAGTCGGTGCGCAGTGACTCGAGCCAGCGTGAGTTGGGAGGCGCCGGCTCGGGCTCGAGCTGCATGTAGGGCGCGATTGCAGCGATGCGGTCGAACCGCTGCGGGTGCGTCGGTCGCAAGCAGCACCGCCGCGTTCACACCGCGCGATGCCGTGACGAGTGCCGCGCGCTCGATCCCGCAGGCCTCGAGCACCGCCAGCGCATCGGCTGCATGGAGCGGAAAGTCGTAGCCGCGCGCGGGGCGATCGCTGGCGCCGGCTCCACGCGGGTCGTACGTGAGCACGGTTCCGTGCGGCTCGAGCGCCACGACCTGGTGCCCGACGACCCGCGCGTCGACGAGGTTCCACGTCGGCACGAACAGGATGGCCGGCTCACCCTCGCCGTAGCGGTACCAGGCGATCCGCGTGCCGTCGACGCTCGTCGCCATTCCCTGCTCCCGGGGGCGCGGCGCGGGGATCACCTCAGCGCGCCGTCCAGCCGAGGTCCATCACGAGCGGCGTGCCGGTGACGGCCCGCCCGCCGGGGCCGAGGAGGAACGCTGCGACCTCCGCGACCTCCTCCGGCTCGAGCAGCCGCTTGACCGCCTGCGGCGCCAGGATCACGTCCTCGAGGATACGGTCGCGTGGCACGCCGGTCACGTCCGCCTGCGCGTCCAGCTGCGACTCGACGATCGGCGTCCGCACGTACGCCGGGCAGATCGCGGACGCCGAGATGCCGAGCTCGGCTCCTTCGAGCGCGAGCACCTTCACGAGCCCGAGCAGACCGTGCTTCGCGGCGACGTAGCCGGCCTTGAAGGGAGAGGCCACGAGCCCGTGCACCGATGCGACCGCGAGGAAGCGGCCGTCGCCGCTCGCGCCAAGGGCCGCCCAGGCGTACCGCGCGAGCAGGAACGGGCTCGTGAGCAGCACCGCGAGCAGCGCGTCCCAGCGGTCCTCGGGAAACTCCGCGATCGGCGCGACGTGCTGGAAGCCTGCGTTCGCCACCACCGCGTCGAGACGGCCGAAGCGCTCCAGCGCCGCCTCGACGGCGGCGCGATTCCCGTCCCGGGTGGCGAGGTCGGCGGCGAAGGGCTCGCCGGGGCCGTCGGGATCCGGCTCGAGATCGACGGCGAGCACGCGGCCTCCGTCGCGCTCGAGGCGCGCCGCGATCGCGCGGCCGATGCCGCTCGCCGCGCCCGTGACGAGGCTTGCCCGTTCCATCGACCCCTACGCTACGGTGCCCGGATGACACAGGCGACGCTTCACACCAGCGAAGGACGCATCGACATCGAGCTCTACCCCGACGACGCCCCGAAGACGGTCGAGAACTTCACCAAGCTCGCGGGTGACGGGTTCTACAACGGGCTCATCTTTCACCGCGTGATCCCCGACTTCATGATCCAGGGCGGCTGCCCGGAGGGGACCGGCACCGGCGGCCCGGGCTACCAGTTCGAGGACGAGTTCAACGACCACAAGGTCGAGCGCGGCGCGCTCGCGATGGCGAACGCCGGCCCGAACACGAACGGCAGCCAGTTCTTCATCGTCACGACCGAGTCGGCGCCGTGGCTGGACGGCAAGCACACCGTCTTCGGCAAGGTCACGAGCGGCCAGGACGTGGTCGACCGGATCTCCGAGGCGGACCGCGACGCGAGCGACAAGCCCAAGACGCCGATCACGATCGACAGCGTCGAGCTGACTTAGAGTAAGACCTCGTCTCGTCGTCGGCAGCAAGCACCGCGCGCTCGTCCGGGGCATGCCGAAGGACGTCCTCGACGTACGCCTTCACCGCCGGCATCAGCCCGACGTCCTCACCGGACTGCTGCGAGAGGAACCAGCGGTGCTCGAGGGCCTCGTGGAACACCTCGGCCGCCTGCCGCTTGCCCCAGAGGTCGGCCGGGATCGCCGCGATCGCGGGCTCGAACACCTCGGCGAGCCAGCGGTGCACCGCGACCGACTCGGGCAACGGGCGCCCGCTCTCGGTCTCGAGCTCCGCGCGGAAGCTGGCGAGGTCGTTGAGCAGCCGGCGCGCCTGGTTCTCCTGCGCGTTCAGGCCGGTGAGCGCGTGGAGCCGCCGCCGGTGGTGCCCGGGCTCGACGACGCGCGGGTTGAGCCGGAGCCGGTAGCCGTCCTCGCCGGCGACGAGCTCGAGCTCGTCGACGTCGAACCCGAGCTCGTTCAGGCGGTGCAGCCGCTCGTCGATCACGTAACGGCTCTCCGTGCCGAAGACCTCCTCACGCGTGAGCTCGTGCCAGAGAGTCTCGTACCGCGCCAAGAGCTCCGCGGCGGTCTCCTCCGGCGCCAGCTCGCCCGGCCGCTCGAGCTCCGCCTCGAGATCCATCAGCTCGCCGGCCACGTTCTCCTCCGCGATCGACAGGTCGTGCCGGCGCTGGCCGTCGGTCAGGCTCGGCTGCAGCTCGCCGGTCTCCGCGTCGACGAGGTACGCAGCGAGTGAGCCGGCGTCCCGGCGGAAGAGCGTGTTCGACAGCGAGCAATCGCCCCAGAAGAAGCCGCCGAGGTGCAGGCGAACGAGCAGCTCCGCGCCGGCGTCGAGGAGGCGCACGCGCAGATTCGGCATGCCGCCGCGGGCGAAGAGCGTCCTGAACGGCAGCGAGTAGTCGAGGTGCCGCGTGATGAGCACTGCCTCGAGGTCGTGGTCGCGCTCGGTGACGACGCCGACGACGTCGACCACGGGCATCTCGTCCTCCGCGAGGCTGCGGAGCAGCCGGTACTCCTTGCGCGCGAGCTCCGGCGGCAGCTCCTTGAGGGCGTAGATCGGCGCCGCTGTACTCGACGAAGCGAACGACGTGCCGGTGGATGCCGCGCTCGACCTCGACCAGGCGCTCCGACTGCCAGTCCTCGAGCGGCTGCTCCCACGGCAGGTCGAGGAAGTCGGGATGGCCCGTCCGCGCGACGAGCTGCAGGCGAGCAGTCATCGGGCCTCCAGCTCGTGGCCGAGGGTGAGGAACATCGCGTGCGACCAGAGGAGGGGGCACGCGGGCGGGCCCCACTTCGCCACCCAGACGTCGTACTGCTCCGGCGCGAGCAGGTGATCCGCGACCTGCTCCGGCAGGAGTCCGCCGGCGGTCGCGTGCGCCTCGATCCACGCGAGGCAGTCCGCGGCACGGTCCGGCTCCGCGAGCCCGAGCATTGCGGTCAGGAGCAGCCACTCGCCGCCGCCGTAGTACGTGTCCTCGAGATGGCGGTGGACGCCGCCGCCTGGGCTGATCAGCGGCGACACATCGACCCCGCCGAAGGCTGCACCATCGAAACCCAGGAAGGGGAGTACGAGAAGCGACGCGTCGAGCCGTTGCTCCGCACGCGTGAGATCGAGTTCGTCGCCGAGGCCGGCGGCGATGCACGCGAGCGTCGCCGCGTGAATCCCCTCGCGCTCCTCCCACCAGTCCACACACGGTTCCTCGCGCACGGCCTCCAGGTGCTGCTCGACGTCGCGCGCCGCCGCCTGCCAGCGGTGCGGACGGCCGTGGCGCACGCAATGCTCTCGCATCGCCCAGAGCAGGAGCCCCCAGCCGTCGTGCTGGCGGTGGGGCCAGTCGCTCGGGTCACGCTCCCCAGCGAGTGTGTAGCGCGCGTCGAAGCCGAGGCCGCGTTCGACGATGCCCGCAGCCCAGCCGAAGAACGCCTCGGCGCTCTCGACCTCGCCGACGCGGCTCATCGCGTCCGCGATGAAGGAGCCGTCGCGGAGCCACGAGTAGCCGTACGGCGGGAAGGCGGGGCTGGCGACGTAAGCGCCGGTCGGCGACTGGCCGTCGAGGATGACCTCGACGCTGCGCGTCGTCAGCTCACGGCTGCTGGATGTCGGCGAGCTGTGCATGGATGAACGTGGCCGGCCCGCGGTCGAGCTGGTTGTCGTCGAGCTCGGCGATCGCCCAGTAGTGGGCAACGATGCCATGGCCGGCCCGCGTCGGGTTCCCGGAAGGGTCGCTACGCGTGCCCGTGACGCTGTTCTCGCTGATCTCGCAGCGTGAGTAGTCGCCGCAGAAGATCCCGACGCCGATGGCGTCCTGGACGACGTTGTGCTCGACCATGCCCATCGACATCTCGGTCACCGCGATCCCCCGCAGCTGAGTCCCGGAGACGCGGTTCTCGCGGAAGTGGACGCGCGCGAGGTGCGAGACGATGCCCTCGCTGCCGCCGCTGACGTCACAGCGTTCGACGAGGCTCGGCGGTTGCGTCCCCGCGAACGAGATGTCGATGCCCTGTGCGCCGGCGACCGTCGGCGAGTCGACCTCGCAGTCGCGAATCGTGAGCGAGCTGCGCCGCGCGCTGATGCCGTCCAACGTCGCTCCGCCGACGCGAACGCCGTCGAGCACGACGTCCTCGCTGTCACGCACCTCGATCCCGATCGCTCCGCCGAAGACGGTCACATCGCGAATCGTGACGTCGTCCGCCTCGACGCGGATGCCGCCGCGGACGACCGCGCCGGGCTCGCCGACGAGCGTCTGCGCCTCGTCGAGGACGAGTGGCCCCTCGTGCACGCCGGCCGCGAGCCGGACGACCGGCGGCTGAGCGACCCAGGCGACGCCGAGGACTGCCAGGAGCGCAATGGGAGCGGCCGCCGAGAGCGCGAGACCCGGGCGGCCCAGCTCGCCGCCCTCGTCGGTGTAGTCGAGCCGCAGGAGCGGTAGGCCTCCGTGGGCGAGCACCTGCGCGAGGAGCCAGGAGGCGGCGAAGAACCACAGCGCCGGACCGAGCGGCGCCTCGATCTCGAGCCGCCGGACGAGCGCGATCGCCAGCCCAAGCTCGAGGAGCCCGAGCGGCACCGCCGCCCAGCCGGGCTGATAGGGGAGCAGCCGGTCGTACACGGTCGCATCGAGCGCGAGGCCGACGCCGATCATCACGGCCGCGAGCTCGACCGGCCACCACTCGCGCAGGACGAGCGCGAGGCCGCAGGCGACGAGGAACGGGAGGAGCGCGGCGGCGAGCCGCGTCTCGAGACGGCCCCTCAGCGTGAAGGACACCGCTGCACCCTCTGCAGGAAGCGCCGCGCCGCGTACTTCATCCCGACGAGCGTGTCCGCAGCCGGGTACGCCCACTGCGCCGGGACGCCGGCGAGCGCGAGCGTGCGCGACCGCGTTGTCAGCGTTCGGCACCGAGCAATCGTCGTCGAGCGACGATCCAGCGCTCCTCCGTGTCGAGCCCGTGCTCGTCGGCGAGGCTGTGGAGGAGCGGGTCCTGCTGGAAGCCGCTGCGGAAGCCCGTCGCGCAGATGACCTGCTCCGCGCCGTTCAGCTCGTGCTCGACGCGGAAGCGGCCTTCGCGCGCCGCGCGCGTCGAGCGGCTCGTCCCACTCGCGGCCGGGCGGATACGACGGGACGGCGAGTTCGCGCAGGTAGCGCGCGCGCTCGGCGCGGGACGTCGCGCGAAACGCCGCGAGGCCGCGCTTCGAGAAGAGCGGCCGCGGCACGTTGAGCGGACGCCGCATCGGCTCGCGGCGACGGATGGAGACGACCTCGGCGCCGGCGTCGAGCGCGTTCCGCCACTCGGTCGCGGCGGCCATGCCCGCTCCGATCACGGCCACCTTGGAGGCGTACTCGTGCGGCTCGTAAGCGTGGACGACGCGCGGATCGCCCTCGAGCTCGGCCGGCAGCGCGAGCCCGGGATGCCCTGGCGCGAGCAGGACGTGACGGAAGCTGCCGTGGCCGTCCAGAGTGAAGCCGTCGCCGTCCGCGCGCACATGGTCGATCCGTGCCGCGCGGAAGCTCTCGTCCCAGCGGCTCCTGCGCCCGCAGCTCGTCGATGTGACTGCAGGAACTCGGGGACGGTCGGCCGGTAGCGGTTGCAGACGCTCTGCAGCAGCGGCGCCAGGTCGAGCCGCCGCGCGGCCTCCCGTGCGGCGAGCCCCGGGAACGTCGTCGGGGAGCAGTGGCCGTCGCTCTCGGAGCGCATGCGCTCCTGGCGGATCGCCGCCGCGCGCACGCGCCAGGCCGCAGTGGGGTCCGGGTCGTCGCCGAAGACCGCGATCTCGCCGGGCTCGAGGCCGCCGTGGCGCAGCGTTGTGTAGGCGACGAAGCCGCCGAGCCCCGCGCCCACGATGGCGCACCGCTCGGCCATCGATTATTTGACGGAGCCGGCCAGCAGCCCCTGGACGAAGTAGCGCTGGAAGAGCGCGAAGATCGTCAGCGGGATCACGGCCGAGAAGAATGCGGCCGGGGCGATCACGTCGAGGTTCGAGCCGAACTGCCGCAGTTGCGAGTTGATCGTCGGCGCGATCGGCTGGTTCGTCTGCGCCATCACGAGCCCGATGAGGAGGTCGTTCCAGACGAAGAGGACCTGGAAGATCGCGACCGCTGCGATCGCGGGCAGGCCGAGCGGGAGGACGACGCGGAAGAAGAGCCGGAACTCGGACGCGCCGTCGATTCGTGCCGCCTCCATCAAGTCCTTCGGGATCCCGGCGAAGAAGTTGCGTAACAGGAAGATCGCGAACGGAAGGGCGAACGCGGTGTGGAAGAGGATCAGGCCCGGGACGGTGTCGAACAGGCCGAACGTGTTGTAGAGCGTGAACATCGGGATCAGCGCCATCTGGATCGGCACTACCAGCAGCGCGATGACGGCGAGAAAGATCCAGTCGCGGCCAGGAAAGTCGATCCACGCGAGAGCGTAGGCGGCGAGCGAGCCGACGAGGATGGGGAGGACCGTCGCGCCGAGCGTGACCTGCGCCGTGAGGATCAGCGCGTCGACGATGCTGTCGTCGTTGAACATTTCGCGGTAGTTCTCGAACGTCCACGCGCTCGGCTCGAAGAGGAAGTTCCACCAGCCGCCCTCGGCCTGATCGGACGGGGTCAAGAGCGACGTGATGAAGAGCCCTGCGGTCGGGATCAGCCACAGGAGCGCGATCACGACCAGGACGAGGTGGATCGGCGCCTTGCCGAGCCAGCGCACGACCTTCGTCGAGGTGCGCTCCTCGATCACGACCGGCTGCCGTTCGGCGACGGTAGCCACTACCTCGCCGCCTCCGCCCGGAACCGCCGCACGTTGATGATCAGGAACGGGATGAAGATCAGGAAGAGGAAGGTCGCGATCGCCGAGCCGAGCCCGAACAGGTTCTGCCCGGAGAAGGCACGCCGCCACATCTCGAACGCGAGCAGCGTCGCGTCGTCGCGCGATGAGCCGGGCGCGATAGCGAGCACGAGGTCGAAGACCTTCAGCACCGCGATGATCTGCGTGACGAAGACGACCGTGAGCACGGGTGCGAGCAGCGGCACGGTGATCCGGCGGAACACCTGCCACTCGGAGGCGCCGTCCGTGCGCGCCGCCTCGAGCGTGTCGCGCGGGATGGCCGAGAGCCCGGCGGCGATGATCACCATCGCGAACCCGGCCGACACCCAGAGGTAGGAGATCATGATCGCCGGCGTGATCAGGCTTGGGCCGAGCCAGTTGAAGCCCTGAAACGGCTCCGCGAACGTATTCGAGGAGATCCCGACCTGGTACTCGCCGTCCCGGACGCGCTCGAAGGCGAACGTTCCGTCCGGTTCAGTCGTGGTCGTTTGCTCCCTGCCGCCGTCGGCGCGGCGGAGCTCGACGGTGACGCCCCCCAGTCCGACCTCCTCGCTCTCGACCTCGCCGGCGGTGCCGCCGCCGGGCTTGAAGTCCCGCCAGACGACGCCGGTGATGCCCCCCTGGAGCGCCTCGGGCTCGACCGCGTCGACGGCGTCGTCGGGGATCTCGGGGGCCCGGATCGCCGTCAGGCCGAGCAGCGCGACGTCGCCGGGCTCGACCGGGCTCTCGAGCGTGAAGCCGCTGTCCGTCGACCCCGTCAGCGCGTCCGTGGACGGCCGCGCCGTGGTCAGCACCCCAGGGTCGGTGACGATCTCCTGGACGCCGACGATGGCGGCGTTGACCGCACCGCGCTCGGGATCCTGGATGTACATGATCCGCCAGATGATCCCGACCGCGAACAGCGAGACGGCGAGCGGGATGAAGACGGCGATCTTAAAGGCGGGCGCCCAGCGGATGCGCTCCGTCAGTACGGCGAACACGAGGCCGATCGCAGTGACGCCGAACGGGACAACGAGCAGCCAGAGGACGTTGTTCTTGATCGCCGTCTGGACGTTGCTCGTCGTTGAACATGCGCTCGTAGTTGTCGAACCAGACGAAGTTGTCGCCCCGGTCGTCGTAGAGGCTTCGGATCATCGTGGCGATCGTCGGGTAGATGACCCAGACCGAGAGGAAGAAGATCGCCGGCGCCAGGAAGGCGAGCGGCAGCAGCAGAGGACGCCACCACGACGTCGGCGGAGGCGCCGGAGCCCCCTCTCCTGGAGGGAACTCCGGCGTGACTGCCGTACTGCTCAAGAGGCCCCGCTCCTAGCCCGACTTGAACGCCTGCGCCGCGGCGGTCTCGAGCTTCTGGGCCGTCCCGTCGACGTCGTCCGGGTTGCTCAGGAAGTCCTGCATGATGGTGAACATCGCATCGCTGCCGAAGGCGGCGGGCTGCAGGTCGGAGAGATCGAAGCGGAAGACCTCCGCGTCGGCGAGCGCCGTCGCCGTCGTCCGCGTGATCTCGGTCGGGTAGACGGAGTCGTCCACGTTTTGGTTCGGCGACGAGAACCCGCCCTTGGCGGCCCAGATCTCGGCGGCCTCCGGGGTGGCGAGGTACTCGATGAGCGCCCGCGCCGCGGGACTGTCCGTGAACATGACCATCACGTCGCCCCCGCCCACGACAGGCTTGTCCGAGTCGCCAATGTCGGGGAAGGCGAAGACGTTGTAGCCGGTCTCGGCCTCCGCCTGCGTCTCCGCGGAGATGACGCCGTCGACGAAGTCGCCCTCCATCACCTGTGCGGCCTTGGGCGGATCCGCGTAGACCTGCGTCACCGACGTCGGGAAGTCGGTCTGGAGCGCGCCGCTCGTGCCGCCGGCGATGTTGTCGGTGTCGCCCAGGACCTTGGCCATCTCTGTGAGCGCGTCCTTGACCGACTGGTCGGTCCAGGGGATGTCGTGCGTGGCGAGCTGGTCGTACTTCTCCGCCCCGGCGGTGCGGAGGTAGATGTTCTCGAAGAGGTCGGTGAGCGTCCAGCCGTCCGAGCCGCCGATGGAATACGCGGGCGTGCCGGAGGCCCCGAGCGTCTCGGCGTTCGAGAGGAAGGTGTCCCAGTCCTCCGGAACATCGACACCGGCGTTCTCGTACTCGGCAACGTTGTACCAGACGGTCGACTTGTTGGCGCCCTTGAAGAAGACGCCGAACAGCTCGCCCTCGATCGTGCCGAGCTCGAGCCACACCGGGGCGTAGTTCTCGTCGATCTCGTCCTGCGCGAAGTCGATCGGCGTCAGCGCACCGCGGCCTGCGAAGTCGGCCATGATGCCGGGGGAGGGCAAGGCGGCGACGTCCGGGGGATTGCCGCCCTCGACCGAGGTCGACAGGACGGTGGCAGGATCCGCCGCGGACTGGTACTGGACGGTGACGTCGGGGTTCTCCTCCGTGAAGCCGTCGAGCACGGCCTGGAAGTTCTCGCCCTCCGCGCCGGTCCAGACTGCCAGCACGGTGATCGAGCCGGATACCTCCCCGCCACCGTCGGTGCCGGTGCCCGAGGCCTCGTCGTCGTCGCCACCGCAGCCTGCCGCGAGAAACGCGAGCAGCGCCACGAGCAGTGCGAGCAGGATGAAACGCTTGTTGCTCATTCGCTTACGCCCTCCCTTTCACTCCGGTCATAAATTCCCAGCCCGCTCTCGGGCTCGAAGAAGTGCAGTGCGCGGGTGTCGACGGCGACCTCGACCTCGTCACCGGTCTTGACGCGCGAGCGCGCGCCGAACCGGCCGACCATCGTCGCGCCGCCGTCCTGGCGCAGCTCGCTGAGGCCCTCGACGCCGACGTCCCTGGCGAGCTCGCGGACTTCCTCGGTCTGGGCCGGAGACGCGTCGATCCTGAAGTGGACCATGATCTCCGAGCCAAGCGCCTCCGTCAGCGTCACCGTGCCCTTCAGCCGCTGGTCTTCGCGGCCCTCCTCGAGCGCGGCGTCCTCGAGGTCCTCGGGTCTGATCCCGAGGATGATCGTGCGGCCTTCGTACTGCTTGAGCGCCGGACGGGCGCTGAGGGTCTCTTCACCGAGCATGATCCGCTGGCTTCCGGCCACCGCCGCCAGCGAGCCGTTCTGTCGCTCGAGCGTCGCCTCGAGGATGTTCATCGACGGGCTACCGATGAAACCGCCGACGAAGAGGTTGAGCGGCCGATCGTAGAGCTCCTGCGGCGGCGCCACCTGCTGCAGCTCGCCCTTGCGCATGACGGCGACGCGGTCGCCCATGGTCATCGCCTCGACCTGGTCGTGGGTGACGTAGACCGTCGTCACGCCGAGGTCGTTCTGGAGCTGCGAGATCTCCGCGCGCATCTGCACGCGCAGCTTGGCGTCGAGGTTCGAGAGCGGCTCGTCCATCAGGAACGCCTTCGGCTGCCGGACGATCGCACGGCCCATCGCCACCCGCTGCCGCTGACCGCCCGAAAGCGCGCGCGGCTTGCGGCTCAGGTACTCCTCGAGCCCGAGCAGCTCCGCGGCCTTCTGGACGCGCTCGCGCACCTCGTCCTTCGGCATCTTCTTGAGCTTGAGGCCGAAGGCGATGTTGTCGTAGACGGATAGGTGCGGGTAGAGCGCGTAGCTCTGGAAGACCATCGCGATGTCGCGGTCGCGCGGCGGCACGTGGTTGACGACCGTCTCGCCGATCTTGAGCACGCCCTCCGAGATGTCCTCGAGCCCGGCCACCATTCGGAGCGCGGTCGTCTTGCCGCAGCCCGACGGGCCGACGAGCACCATGAACTCGCCGTCCTCGATCTCGAGGTTGAAGTCGTTGACGGCGCGGGTTCCATCGGGATAGATCTTGCTGACGCGTTCGAAATCGACGCCCGCCACTGTGGGGCGAAATATAACCCCGTCGAGACTTTTCACACTTCGGTTGTCTGCAAAGCTGACGCTGTGGAGCTGGCAGGGAAGGCCGCGATCGTCACCGGCGCGTCGAGCGGAATGGGCGCTGCGATCGCGCGCGAGCTCCGGGCGGCGCGCGTCCGTGTCGCCGGTGGAGCGCGTCGCGTCGACCGCGTCGAGGCGGACATCTCGCTCGAGCTCGACGTCACCGACGTCGCGAGCTCCGAAGCATTCGTTGCGCGCGCGCTCGAGGAGCTCGGGGGGCTTGACATCCTCGTCAACAACGCCGGCCTCGCCCTCGGGCGCGAGCCCTTCGACGATTCGACGGAGGCCGACGAGAAGACCGTGCTCGAGACGAACGTGCAGGGGCTCATCCGCATGACCCGTTTGTGCCTGCCGCACATCCGCGACGGCGGCCACATCGTCAACATGGGCTCGGTGGCCGGAATGGCCGCGTACCCGAACGGCGCCATCTACGTCGCCTCCAAGTTCGCGGTGCACGGCTTCACACAAGCTCTGCGGGAAGACCTGCTGGGCCGTCCGATCCGGCTGACGAACGTCGCGCCCGGCCTCGTCGACACGGAGTTCTCGCGCGTGCGCTTCCGCGGGGACGAAGCGAAGGCGAGCGCCGTCTACAAGGGTGTCCCGTTCGGCGGCGCGCTGACTGCCGACGACATCGCCCAGTGCGTCATGTTCGCCCTCACCCGACCCTTGCACGTGAACGTCGACGAGATCGTCATCAAGGCGCTCGCGCAGTCGAGCGGCGCGAGGATCTATCGCGAGGAATGACTTACGAGCTGACGATTCTCGAGGGGTCGACGTTCTGCCTGTGCGACGAGATCGGCGACCTCGACGGCATGACGAGCGGTTTCTTCAGCGACGACACGCGCTTCCTCTCGCGCCTCGAGCTGCGCCTCAACGGCGAGCGGCCGCTCCTGCTCTCGTCGGGGAAGGTCGAGTACTACTCGGCCGCGTTCTTCCTCCGCAACCCGCCTGCCCGCGGCCTCGACCAGGACGTGATCTCGATCTCGCGCGAGCGGTTCGTGGGCAAGGGAATGCAGGACCAGCTCACGGTGCGCAACGAGGGCTTCGTCCCGCTCCGGTTCGTGCTCGAGCTCGAGGTTGGCACCGACTTCGCGGACATCATCTCCGTGAAGGAGCACGACTTCGCCCTCGGCGATCCCGAGAAGGCGAGGCCGCTGCCGCCGCCGGCCGAGGTGCGGGCCGGCGACGGCAATCAGCTCGTGCTGACGGAGAACGACGGCGGGAGCGCGCGGACGCAGGTGATCTTCTCCCGTCCGGGCGAGTACGACGGCACCGGCGGCACGGTGCGCTACCCGATCGACCTCGAGCCGAGGGAGCGCTGGGAGCTGAGGATCGACGTCGTCACCTCGCTGAGCGGCGAGGAGTGGCCCCCGACCGCCGTCGAGCAGCAGTTCGGCGACGAGCGACAGCACGTTCGCGACTCGCTCGCGGCGTGGCACCTGAACGTGCCCAAGCTGCGGACGAGCCGCGACTCGCTCTACCACGCCTTCGACCAGTCGGTGGCCGACCTGGCCGCGCTGCGGATGCGGAGCGGCGACAGCGTCGGCAGGCTGCCGGCCGCCGGCATGCCGTGGTTCATGACCGTCTTCGGGCGCGACACGATCATCACCTCGCTCCAGTCGATGCTGCTCGGTCCGGAGCTCGCGCTGGCCGCGCTCGACGCCCTGGCGGAGCTGCAGGCCACCGAGGACGACCCGGCGATCGACGCCGAGCCGGGCAAGATCATCCACGAGCTCCGGCGCGGCCGCGCGGCCGAGACGTGGTTCGCGAGCTACTACGGCACCGCCGACGCGACGCCGCTGTACCTCATCCTCCTCTCGGAGGTGTGGCGGTGGACCGGCGATCCCGAGCCGGTCGAGCGCCTACGGGGCTCGGCGCTCGCGGCCCTCGAGTGGATCGACCGCTACGGCGACCGCGACGGCGACGGCTTCGTCGAGTACCAGCGGCGCACGGAGCGCGGGCTCGAGAACCAGTCCTGGAAGGATTCAGGCGACTCGCAGCGCTTCCACGACGGGTCGTTCGCCTGGACGCCGATCGCGCCGGTCGAGGTGCAGGGCTACGTCTACGACGCCAAGGTGCGGCTGGCCGAGCTGGCGCGGGAGGTCTGGCGCGACGACGCGCTCGCACTGCGGCTCGAGCGCGAGGCGGCGCGGCTGCAGGCGCGCTTCGACGAGGCGTTCTGGGTCGACGAGCGAGGCTGCTACGCCCTCGCGCTCGACCGGGAGAAGCGGCCGGTCGACTCGCTCTGCTCGAACATCGGCCACCTGCTCTGGAGCGGGATCGTGCCGCCCGAGCGCGTCGAGGCGACCGCCGACAGCCTCATGGGCGAGTCGCTTTGGTCGGGGTGGGGGATCCGCACGATGTCGACCGGCGACGCCGCGTACAACCCCCTGAGCTACCACAACGGCACCGTCTGGCCCCACGACACGTCGCTCGGCGCCTGGGGCCTCGCCCGCGTCGGCCGCTGGGACGACGCGTGGAGGATCACGCAGACGCTGATCGAGGCGGCGCGCTGGTTCCAGTGGTCGCTGCCGGAGGTCTTCGCGGGCTACGGGCGGGAGGAGACGCCGTTCCCGATCGCCTACCCGACCGCCGCGCGGCCGCAGGCGTGGGCCGCCGGCACGCCGGTGCTGCTGCTTCGCCTCCTGCTCGGCCTCGAGCCCGACGTCGCCTCTCGCACGCTCGCGAGCGTGTGCCCTGCGCCCTGCCCGGAGTGGGTCGGCCCGCTGACGCTCACCGGCGTGCGGGCGTTCGGACGCGCCTGGGAAGTGCGGGTGCGGGAAGACGCGATCGGGGTACACGAGGCCTGACTCCGAGCTCATGAAGGTCGCGATCCTCAGCCCGGTCTGGTTTCCGGTGCCGCCGTCCGGCTACGGCGGCATCGAGTGGATCGTCTCGCTGCTCGCGGATGGCCTCGCGGACGCCGGGCACGAGGCCACGCTCTTTGCCTCCGGCGACTCGAAGACGCGCGCCCGCCTGAACTACGTCTTCCGCCGCGCGCCGAGCGAGCGCATCGGCCAGACGTTCTGGGAGCTCCAGCACGCCCTCGGCTGCTTCACGCGCGACGGCGAGTTCGACGTCGTCCACGACCACACCGGGCTGATGGGCCTCGCGCTCGGGTCGCTGCTCAAGACGCCGCTCGTGCACACGGTGCACGGCCCGCTGACGGGGGTGCCCGGCGAGCTGTACGAGCAGATCGTCCAGATGGCGCCGAAGGCGCACCTGGTCTCGCTCTCGCTGAACCAGCGCTCGCCGAAGCCGCATTTCCCCTGGCTCGCGAACGTGCCCAACGCGCTCGACCTCTCCTTCTACCCGTACGCGCCCATCGGCGGCGACTACCTGCTCTTCCTCGGGCGAATGAGCCCGGACAAGGGCGCGCACCGCGCCGTCGCAGTCGCGCTCGAGGCCGGGCTGCCACTCAAGATCGCCGGCAAGTGCGCGGAGCCGGCCGAGCAGGAGTACTTCGACGCGATGGTGCGGCCCCATCTCGGGAACGGGCGCGAGTACGTCGGCGAGGTTTCGCACGGCGAGAAGGTGGAGCTGCTGCGGTGCGCCCGCGCGACCCTCTTCCCGATCGAGTGGGAGGAGCCGTTCGGGCTCGTCATGATCGAGTCGATGGCCTGCGGCACGCCCGTCATCGCCACGCGTTGGGGCGCCGTGCCCGAGGTGATCGAGCACGGCCGGACGGGGATCATCGTCGACGAATGGGGTCACATGAGCGCTGCGATCGAGGCTGCCGACACGCTCGACCGGGACGCAATGCGCCGCGCGGTGGAGGAGCGCTTCACGCCGGAGCGGATGGTCGCCGACTACGTCGCCGCATACGAGTCCGTGCTCGATAGTTGAGCCGCTCCGCCGCGCTCCGGTCACCGTACGACCGCGAGATCCTCACCCTCGCCGTGCCGGCGCTCGGCTCGCTCGCCGCCGAGCCGCTCTACATCCTCGTCGACACGGCGATCGTCGGCCACCTCGGCCGCGAGCAGCTCGCCGCGCTCGGGATCGCCGCCGTCGTGCTCGGCACGCTCTTCGCGATCTTCAACTTCCTCCAGTACGGGACGACCGCCCAGGTCGGGCGGGCGTCGGGCGCCGGGCAGGAGCGGGCCGCGCGGCAGCTCGGCGGCCAGGCGCTGTGGCTGTGCCTCGCCGTCGGGATCACGCTCACCGGGCTGGTGGTGGCGCTCGCGCCCGCGATCGTCGCCGCGATGGGAGGCGACGGGCAAACGGCCGACTACGCGGTCACGTACCTGCGGATCGTCTCGCTCGGCCTTCCGTTCGCGTTCATCGCGATCGGCGCGCAGGGTTACCTGCGCGGCGTGGCGGACCTGCGGACCCCGCTGCTGATCCTCATCGCCGGCAACATCGCGAACGCGATCCTCGAGGTGCTCTTCGTCTACGGCTTCGACTGGGGGATCGAAGGGTCGGCGTGGGGGACGGTGCTCGCGCAGGCGGGCATGGGCGCCGCGTTCGTCGTCACGCTCGTGCGGAGCGCCGGCGGCGACCTGAGGCCGTACGTCAGGCTGATGGTGCGGCTCCTGAAGGTCGGGCGGTACATCTTCATCCGGACGGCCGCGCTCATGGCGGCGTTCCTGCTCGCCGGCGCGATCGTGACGCGCTTCGGCGACGCGTCGATCGCCGCGCACCAGATCGCCTTCCAGCTCTGGATCTTCCTGGCGCTCGTGCTCGACTCGATCGCGATCGCCGGGCAGGTGCTCGTCGGCCGGGGGCTCGGCGCCGGCGACACCGAGCGCGCCTACGCGGCGAGCATGCGGATGATCTGGCTCTCCGTCTACGCGGGCGTCGCCTTCGCGGCGGTGATGCTCGCCGTCGAGGGCGTGCTCCCGTACGCGTTCACCAGCGACGAGCTCGTCGTCGAGCGGACGCAGTCGATCTGGCTCCTCTTCGCGCTGATGCAGCCGCTGAACGGAGCGGTGTTCGCCCTCGACGGGATCCTGATCGGCGCCGGCGACGGCCCGTTCCTCGCCTGGTCGATGGTGGCGGCGTTCGTCGTCTTCGCCGTCGTCGCGCTGGCGGCCCTCGCCTTCGACTGGGGGATCGTCGGCGTCTGGGCAGCCCTGGTGGTGCTGATCGGCGTTCGGCTCACGCTGATGTCGTGGCGCTTCTCGAGCCGCCGCTGGCTCGTGACGGGGTGGGCTGCCTGATCGGACCTAGTCCCAGCGGTGCCAGCGCGTCACCCGGACCCAGGCGCTGACCCGCTTGGCGGTCCGGTTCCGGAAGGCGCGCCCCGTGTACCGCAGCGCGAGGCGGTCGATGTCGACGAGCTCCGGGTCGTCTGCGAGTCGCTCGACGGTGCCGACGAGGGAGACATGCGTGTACCAGTTGTCCTTGTCGAGGACGGTCAGGGAGACGCGGGGATCGCGCCGGAGATGGCCGAGCCGGGCGCGAGACTCGTCCATGTTCACGAGGACGAGCCCATCGACCCAGTCGTACCACGTCGCCACGGAGTGGGGTGAGCCGTCGGGTCGCACCGTCGCGACGACGGCAGGATGCGGCTCGCGGAGGAAGGCCTCGATCTCGGGTGGGACGGGTGCCGGAGGCACTCCGCGAGCCTACGTGGTGCGCGTGTCCCAGTACCGCCTCAGGCCGGCGTAGGACTGCCAGAACGGCATCGCGCGGTCGTAGTCGTCGACCTCCTCCGCTCCCAGGTCACCGCGAGCGGCGTCGACGAACTCCTGCTCGGAGGCGCCGTCCTCGACGCGCCGGGCCCACTCGTCGAGCCGCTCGCGGAGCTCAGTGAGGTGCCGGCTGACGTCGTGGGCGATGCCGAAGTGGATGAGCGCGAGCCGCTGCGGCTCGCAGCGCTCGATCCGCTCGAGCGTCCGGTACCAGGTTTCGACCTCCGCTTCGGGTGGGGGCGTCGGCGGCAGCACGGTGCTGTGCGGCTGGATGCGGACCCCGGCCGCGTCGCCGGCATACAGCGTCTCGCCGTCGAAGTAGCAGACGTGGTGTGAGGCGTGGCCCGGCGAGGGGAAGCACTCGAGCTCGAGCACCCGGTCGCCCGCGACGCGCACGTTCTCCTCCGGCACGGGCGCGAGCTCTCCCCAGAGGACGTCGAAGGCGTCGCCGTACAGCCGCCGGGCGCTGCGCTCGAGGCGCGACGGGTCGACGAGGTGCGGCGCGCCGACCTCGGACACGTGCACCTGCAGCTCCGGATGCTCGCGCACGAGCGTCCCGGCTGCGCCCGCGTGATCGAGGTGGATGTGCGACAGGAGCAGGTGCTTCACGTCCTGCAGCTCGTGGCCGCGCTCGGCCAGCCCTGCCTTCAGCGCGTCGATGCAGCTCGCGGGGCCGCAGTCGTGCAGGGACAGACCCCCGGACGTGTCCAGCAGGTACACGCCGATCGTGTGCGGATTGCCCGCGTGAAGGAGATCGATCGGCCCAGTCAATTGCGAGAGCCAAGTAACATGCTGTTACTTGGCGCGGGCGGCGGGCCGGGACGAGGGCCGCTGCGAGATCGGCGATCAGGTCCTGCGACGGACTCGATCCCGACGGAGAGCCGCACGAGATTGCGCGGCGCGGCGAACGGCGCGTCCGCGGTCGAGGCGTGCGTCATCCGCGCCGGGTGCTCGATCATGCTCTCGACGCCGCCGAGCGACTCGGCCAGCCGGAAGAGCTTCGTCCGGGCGACGAGCTCCACGGCCTCCTCCTCGGTCTCGGTCAGGAACGAGATCATCCCGCCGAAGTCGCGCATCTGCCGCTTGGCGATCTCGTGGCCCGGGTGGCTCGGGAGGCCGGGGTAGAGGACGCGCGTCACGGTGGGCTGCTCCTCGAGCCAGGGGGCGATCGCGCGTGCGTTCTCGGAGTGCTGGCGCATGCGCAGAGCGAGAGTCCGGATGCCGCGCAGCACGAGCCAGCAGTCGAACGGGCCGGGGACGGCGCCGAGCGACTTCTGCAGGAAGAACAGGCGCTCGGCGATCGTCGGGTCGTTCGTGGCGACGAAGCCGCCGATGACGTCCGAATGGCCGCCGAGGTACTTCGTCGTCGAGTGCAGGACGACGTCGGCGCCGAGATCGAGTGGGTTCTGCAGGTAGGGCGTCGCGAAGGTGTTGTCGACGACGAGGATGGCGCCGGCCGCCTTCGTCGCCTCCGCCGCCGCCCGGATGTCGACGACGTTCAGGAGCGGGTTCGAGGGCGTCTCGAGCCAGACCATCCGCGTCCGCTCGTCGAGGTGCGCGGCGAGGTTCGCGAACTCGCCCGCCTCGACGTAGTCGAAGACGTAGCCCTTCGGCTCGTAGATCTGCGAGGTCATCCGGTAGACGCCGCCGTAGACGTCGGCGATCAGGACCATCCGCTCGCCCGGGTTGACGAGGTGCATCAGCGTCGTCGTCGCACCGAGGCCGGACGAGAACGCGACGCCGTAGTTGGCGTTCTCGAGGGACGCGAGTGCGATCTGCAGCGCCGTCCGCGTCGGGTTCGAGACGCGCGCGTAGTCGTAGCCCTTGTTCTCGCCGACCGCGTCCTGGACGAAGGTGGACGTTTGGTAGATCGGCGTCGTGATCGCGCCGGTGGTGGGGTCGGGGTCCTGCCCGTCGTGGATCGCGCGGGTCTCGAAGTCCATGGCCCGATGGTACCCCTGCGGTCAGACTCGTCCCTGGCACGTGCCAGAGTCGTGCCAGAGTCGTGCCAGACAGGCGCCAGAGTCGTGCCAGACAGGCGTTGCAGATTTGTGACGAAGGACGTGTCTGCTTCAGCCGCCCGGTGACCGCTCGATCCGCTCCGCGCCGAGCCACGCCGCGAGCTCGCGCGAGCGCCTCGTCGAGACGCGAGGTGTCGCCCCAGGCGCCGAGGAGCTCGAGCGTGCCCGTCTTCCGGTCGAAGCGCGGCTCGGCGCGGCCGACGACCTGGTCGCCGACGACGAGCGGGAGCACGTAGTAGCCGTACTCGCGCTTGGCCTTTGGCACGTACATCTCGAGCCGGTAGCGGAAGCCCCAGAGCGCCTCGGCGCGGTCGCGGTCGTAGATCAGCCGGTCGAAGGGCGAAAGCAGCGTGGCGCGATCCGGCACCGGGCCGTCCACGACCTCGGGATGCGCGTGCCACTCGCCCTTGACGAGATCGACGCCGCGGGCGCGGAAGCGGCGCTCCGCGATGATCCGCTCCGCGTCGCGCAGCGAGACCTTCTCCGTCTCGGGATACCAGTCCGACGCGAGCCCCCACAGCCGCTGCCCGCCGCGGCGGCCGACGATCGCCACCTCGCCGCGCCCGTGCAGGATGTCGAGCATGATCGAGACGTTGCGGTTGCCGTACCAGCCGCCCGAGTCCCAGCCGCCGGACGAGTGGTCATCGAGCTCGCGTGACAGCAGCGGCCCGCGCGTCGCGAGTTCGTTCAGGACGAACCGCTTGAAGCGCGGGTTGCCGCGGAGGAACTCGGCGCTGCGCCGTTCCCAGGCGTACTTGCCGCGCCGCCTCCTCATCCTCGCCTGGATGAGCGGCAGGTCCTCGATCGGATAGACGAAGGCGTTCCACTCGAAGAGCGCGCGCTCCTCCCAGAGGAGCCGGTCGAGCTCCGCCGCGTCGTAGCGGCCGAGGCGGCTCCAGGGGACGAGGTACTGCGGCGGCGCGACTGTCGAGATCGGGTCGATCTGCAGGAAGCCGAGGCCCCGGACGGTGCCGCGGATGCTCGTCGCCGTCCCGTCGAGGAGCTGCGCGCGCACGGCGATCCGCCGTGCCTCCTCGAGCGAGACTCGCACCGGCTTCGACGTAGTCTCTGCCGCCATGACCCTCATCCTCTCCGACGGCGCCCAGTGACCCCATTCGAGGAGTTCCTCGGCTCGCTGCTCCCGTCGCCGCCGGCGAGGGTGCTCGACGTCGGGTGCGGCACCGGCGCCCTGACCACCGCGCTCGCCGTCGCCGGCCACGACGTGCTCGGCATCGATCCGGCCGCCCCCGACGGCGAGCGGTTTCGCCGGCTGAAGCTCGAGGAGATGACCGCCGACGACGAGCCGTACGACGCGATTGTCGCGAGCTTCTCGCTCCACCACGTCGGCGATCTCGACGTCGCGCTCGACAAGATCGTCGAGCTGTTGCGGCCGGACGGCGTGCTCGCGCTCGACGAGTTCGCCTGGGACCTCATGGACGAGACGAGCCTCGACTGGTTCCACGGACAGCGACGCGCCCTCGCTGCCGCCGGTCTCGGCGAGGCGCCGACGTCGCTCGACGAGACGCGCTCGCAGTGGAACGCGGAGCACGTCGGGCTGCACGGGTACGACGCGATGCGGGCGGCGCTCGGCGCGCGCTTCGCCGAGCAGGCCTTCGAGCGGACGCCGTTTCTGTACCGGCTCCTCGGCGGCACGGCGACGCTCGCGCTCGAGCAGGCGCTCGTCGACGGAGCCGCGATCAGGCCGCTCGGCTTCCGTTACGCCGGCGTCCCGGTTTAGCGCGACCCGGCCCGGTAAAGGTCTGGTGAATGCCGGACGAGACCAAGGAGGAGCGCATCGATCGCGAGCTGATCGAGCTCCTCAACGAGCTCCGCGTCGCGCTCCCGGGCGTCCAGGTGCTGTTCGCCTTCCTGCTCACCGTGCCGTTCGCCAGCCGGTTCGAGCAGGCGACCGATGCACAGAAGGACGGGTACATGGTCGCGCTCCTCTGCACGATCGGCGGCTGCGCGTTCCTGATCGCCCCTTCCGCATTCCACCGTCTTCGCTTTCGCGAGCGAGACAAGGAGGCGCTGCTCTCGATCTCGAACCGGTTTGCCATCACCGGGCTGGTGTTCCTCGCGTTCGCGATGACCGCATCCGTGTTCGTGGTCACGGACTTCCTGTTCAAGGGCCCGGTGACGTCGATCGTCACGGCGGCGACGGCCGGCCTCCTCACCGCGGTGTGGTTCGTGCTGCCCCTGGCTCGCCGCGCGACCGACTGAACGGCCGAAGACCGGGCTAGGCGGGCGTCTCGCCGCGGAGGATGGCTGCGAGGCGGGCGGCGTCGATGTTTCCCCCGGAGACGATGCAGACGATGCGCTCGCCCGGGACGCGCCCCGACGTCGCCGCAGCGACGGCGAGTGCACCGGCGCCTTCAGCCACGACCCGCGCGCGCTCGGCCAGCAGGCGGACCGCCGCGGCGGTCTCGTCGAGCGACACCGTGAACGAGCCGGCGAGCAGGCCGCGTGCGCGCTCCCACATCGGCGCCAGGAGCGCCCGGCTGCCCGCGCCGTCGACGAACGAGTGCGTGTACTCGATCGGTTGCGGCTCGCCGGCGGCGAGCGCCGCGGCGACCGGAGCGCCGGTCTCCGGCTCGACCGCGAAGACCTTCGCCCGCGATCCGAATCCCGCGAGCGCGCTGGCGATGCCGGTGAAGAGCCCGCCCCCGCCCCAGGGGACGAGCACCGCGTCCGCCTCGGGGAGGTCCTCCGCGAGCTCGAGGCCGATCGTGCCGTTGCCGGCCATGACGCCCTCGTCCTGCACGGGGTGGACGAAGAGCCCCTCGCGCGCCGTCGAAACGCGAGTCCACGATCGCCTGCCACCACTCCTCGTGCGGGACCTGCACGGCCTGGCCGCCGAGCCTCGCGATCGCGTCGAGCTTGGTCTGCGGCGCTCCATCGGGCACGACGATCGTCGCCGGCACGCCGAGCTCCCGCGCTGCCCACGCAACGCCCTGGGCCATGTTGCCGGCGCTCGCCGTCACGACGCCGCGCGCCGTCGCCTCGCGCGGAGCACGCCGGATCGCGTTCACCGCGCCGCGGATCTTGAAGGAGCCGATCGGCTGCAGGTTCTCGAGCTTGAGCCAGATCTCCGGCCCCTCGACGGACAGGCGCACGAGCGGCGTGCGCACGGCGGTGTCGCGAATCGTCTCCCGGGCTCGCTCGATCTCCGCGAGCGGGATCAGAACTCGACCTCGGTGCCAGCGCCCTGCTCCCGCGCCTTGCGCACGACGAGCTCGGCCGCGGCGAGATCCTCGACGGCGAGGCCGAGCGACTTGAAGACCGTGAGCTCATCCGGCCGCGTGCGTCCGGGGTGCGTGCCCACGAGCACGTCGCCGAGCTCGGCGGCGATCTGCCCGTCGCCCAGCCCTGGCATGACGAGCTCGCCGGACTCGTTCAGTGCCGACTCCCGCCGGTCGACGACGAGCGTCGCGGCGCGGATCGTCTCCTCGGAGAGCTCGCGGCTCGTCGGCACGCTCGAGCCGACCGCGTTCACATGGGTGCCGGGCGCGAGCCAGGCGTGCTCGACGACAGGCTCGCGCGAGGTCGTGCACGTGCAGACCACGTCGGCGTCGGCGACGAGTTCCTGGGCGGTGCCGCCCTCGCGAGTGCTCCACATCCGGATCTCCGGCTCGTCCAGCACGGCCCTCATTGCCTCCGCGTGTGACTTGCCCTGAACGCCCGTCCCGATGATCGCCACGACCCGCGCGTCGGGGCGCGCGAGCGCGCGCGTCGCGACGGCGGATACCGCAGCCGTCCGGATGGCCGTGATCGGCGACGCGTTGAGGACCGCGCGCAGTTCGCCCGTGCTGCCGTCGTGCAGCAGCACGCCGCCCTGATGCGAATCGAGGCCGCGGCTCGGGTTGTCGGGCACGACGACGATCTCCTTCAGCGAATACGCGGGTCTCTCGCCGCCGCGGTATGCCGGCATGAGCCCAATCGCGCTCCCGGCCGAAGGAGGGAAGACGATCGAGCGGAGCGGTTGGTGCAGCTCGCCCCGCGCGAGGGAGGAGAGCACCTCGGTCATCGCCTCGATGCACTCCTCCATCGTGAGTAGCTCCTCGACCTCTGTCGCGGACAGAACTAACACGCTCACGCGAAGAGCTCCGCCAGCTCGTCCCGCTCGGCGTCCGAGAGGTCGAGCTCGAGCGCGTCCAATGCCGGCTGCAGGTGCTCCGACCGGCGAGGGCCGATCACGACCGCGGTGACCTGAGGCTGCGCGAGCAGCCACGCGATCGCCAGCGCCGCAGGCGTCGTCTCGCGCTCGGCGGCCCGGTGCTGGAAGGCCTCGAGCGCGTCGAACACCTCATCTCTCTCGAAGCGGGCGTACGGCCCCGGTCGCGTCGTCATCCGCGACCCCTCGGGCGGCTCCTCGCCTCGGCGGTACTTGCCGGTCAGCCAGCCGCCTGCGAGCGGACTGAACGGCGAGTAGCCGATGCCGTCCCGCGCGCAGATCGCGAGCACGCCGCTCTCGTCGCCGCGCTCGAGCAGCGAGTAGGAGTTCTGCACCCACGCCGGCCGCGCGGCCTCGACCCAGGCCGCGTCGACGTTGCTGCCGCCCCAGGCGCGGATCTTGCCGGCAGCGGCGAGCTCGTCGAATGCCGCGACCGTCTTCTCGAGCGGCGTCGACGGATCCATCTCGTGCGTGAGGTAGAGGTCGACGGCCTCGATGCCGAGACGCTCGAGGCTCGAGTCGAGCTGTCGTTTGATGCGGTCGCGCGAGAGCCCCCTGTCGGCGCCCTCGTGCATCGGGTTGAACGTCTTGGTCGTCAGCACCGGACGCCGTTCCCGTGAGCGCATCCACTCGCCGATCCAGCTCTCGCTCCGCCCGCCGCCGTAGGCGTCGGCGGTGTCGAAGCTCGTGATCCCGGCTTCCCACGCGGCGTCCATGATCGCGAACGCCTCGTCGCGGGACTCACCCTGGCCGAAGAACGCAGGCGCCGAGCCGATGCCGCCGAAGTTCCCACAGCCGAGGATGATGCGCGAGACCGCGACCCCGCTCCGTCCGAGCGACCTCTGCTCCACGCGGCGATCCTACGCACGGCCGTCACGACCACGGTGTCGCCGCCGCGAGCAGCGCGGCCGCGAGGATGACGACGACGCCGACGGTCACCGTCGCGGCCAGGAACTTCGCGGTTGCGAGCGCCGACACGACGACGGCGAGGCGTCCCACGCGCTCGGCGCGGAGCAGCCGGAGTAGGAAGACGTTCTCGACCGCATCCAGCGCGCCCGCCAGCACGATCGCGCGCGCACCGTAGGAGGCGAGATCGGCGGCGGTCGCAGCCGAGACCGCGTCCGAATCGGCCGCGGCGCGGGCCAGGAGCAGGACGAGGAGCACGCCGGCGAGCGCGTAGAAGACGATGAAGGCGAAGTCCACGTAAGCCCCCTTCCGCGCCTGCCCGAGGAGCTTGTCGGTCCGCCAGCCGTCGACGATCTCCTGAGCGCGCGCAGGGCTCCAGGCGAGCTCGAGCGCGAGGATGCCGCGACGGTCGAGACCGCTCTCGAGCGCCGGCATATAGAGGAACGCGAGGACGAGCAGGACGACCATCGTCGCGAGGAGCAGGAGCAGCTCCTGCCAGGTCAGCCGCTCGAACCACTCGGCCGGGTTGGCGAGCCACCCGAGCGTGCGGTCGGCCGTGGCCGTCAGCAGGTGCATTGGATGGCTGGTGCCGCGATCTCGCGTGGCCGGATGCGCGATCTGGCGTGTCTGGGCCGCGGCCGACCTGACGGCACGGCCCTGGCGGGCCGCCCCGCCAGGTCGTCCGCTTCGCGCCGTCGCGCCGTCACCGATGCTGCCAGCATCGCCGACGACCCGTCGGCGCGCCCCAGAGCGGCCAGTTCGCGCCCCGGCACAGACGATCTCACGGCACCAGCCATCTAGAGCGGCGGCATGTTCCGGAGAATCGACCTCGGCCGCGGCGCCCCCTGGTCGAGGCTGACGGTCAGGTCCTCGGTGAGTGCGAGCTGCGCGTCGAGGGTCTCCTGCGCAACCCGGAGCTGGCTCTCGGTCAGCAGGTACGGGAGCCGCTCGACCCCTGCCGCGATCCGCTCGGGGTAGGGGATGCTGGCCGCGTCGGGCTCCATCGTGTAGCCGCGGCGGAGGTCGAGCAGGTACCGCTCCATCGACGCCATGTGGGTCCGGAAGCGCGCGTATCGGTGGTCGTTCCAGTGGTCGGTCTTGTGCGGCTGGGCCTCGCTGCCGGAGAACAGCGTCGCGAGCTCGTGCCCGGCGTGCCGGCCGCGGGCGGACAGGCGCTCGATCTTCTCCCGTTCCATCGCCAGGTTGAGGCCGCCCTCGCCGCCGGCCAGCTTGACGTGGATCACGCGCTCGCGGAAGCCTGGCATCCGCGCCTGAGCGTTGTCGCGCCAGTTCTGTGCCGCGTCCTTGATCGCGAGGAAGAAGTCGAGCATCGACTCGGGCTGTTTCCAGCTCTCGACCGCCAGGCCGGCGGCCTTGGCGGGTAGCCGGACGCAGTCGGCCGGATCGTCGAGATTCGGGTGCTCGTCGTCCTCGAAGCCCGCCAGGTCGATCGCGAAGGTCGGCCGCGCCGGCAGGGGCATATCGAAGAACTGGACGGGGAAGTTCGAGGAGATGCCGCCGTCGGAGAAGACCATGCGGCGCAGGCGCGGCGGCTGGTCCTTCCGGTAGTGGATCTGCCAGAGCGGCACGGTCGAGATCAGCACCGGGAAGCTGAGGCTGATCCTCGCCGCGACGAGGATCGGGAGCTCGCCCGAGAACGTGAAGGAGTGGAGCTCGCGGCCGGGCGCCTGCTCCTCGATCAGCCCGCGCTGCTCGGCGCCGAGCGGCCGCTCCTGCGCGACCATGTGGGCGACGACAGATTGCGGGAAGTAGCGCTCCAGCTCCTCGCGGTCGAAGAGGAGCCCGCCGTCGGAGTAGCTGTCCCGCCAGCGGTCGCGCAGGAGCGGTAGGCGGATCGGCCGGCCCTGAGTGAGGTTCGTCGTGACGACCTGGAGGTCGATCGTCCGCTCCGCCGCGTTCCACGCGAGCTCCTCGACTCGCACTCGGCGCTGTTCGAGCTCGGCCGGCGACTCGTCGCCGGTGAGCGGCGGTACGCCCCACAGGTCGGCGAACGTGACCGGCCGGTCGGCGGCGCTACGACCGGCGAGATCCTGGATCACCTCGTGGAGCCAGCCCGTCAGTGCCTGTGGGCCGGCGCCGCGTGGGCCGAGCCGGCACAGGCCGAAGTCGTTTGCGTCGACGGCGCGGAGCGCGGGCGCGACGTCCCGGACAACGCCAAGCACGAGGATCCACGGCGCCACCGCGAGCACGAAGATGACGACAGCGGCCCCCGCGACGCCGAAGACGCCGAAGACGAGCGCCGCGAGGACGAGCGCGAGAGCAGCGGCGGGGAAGTGCCAGAAGCGTGTGAGCAAGCCCACGACGCCGCCGAGGACGCCTTTCTGGAACGCCAGCGCAGTCTCGAACAGCCGCCGTGTCTCGGGCTCCGGCTGGAACAGGCTCACGATCAGCGGCTGCCCGTCGACTGTCTCGGTGAGTCGTGCCGGGATCGCGGCCAGCTTCGCCATTCCGCCCTCGGCTCGACCGTGCTCCGCCGCCGCCACCGCGGCGGCCGCAATGGCGCCCGTCGAGCTGCCGCCGATGCCTCGGAACCGGTACCGCTCGGCAAGTCGCGCGACCGCGGCGGGGTAGACGACGCCGCTCGTGAGGCCGCCCTTCATGACGATGTCGCACTCGAGCGGCGGGTCGTGCCACGGGGTTGGATGTGCAGCGGTTGGATGTGCAGCGTTTGGACGTGCAGCTGCCGCCTCCGCCGGCTTAGGACCGGCGGGCGGCTTCAGCAGCGTCGGCTCTTCGGCGGCCGGGTCGACGTGATCCTCCTGCTCCGACACGGGACCAGGAGGATCACCTGCGTCCGTCGACTTTGCAACTTAGGAGCTACGCCGGGAACGTCGCCCGCGCGGTGCAGGACTCACCCCTGCGCGTCGCCCTCGCGCGAATCACGTCGGCGCCCGCGCCGTTCGCGACCACCCGGCGCGCCTCGAACGAGCCGCTCGGCGCTCGGGTCGTCCGCGTCAGCCTCGCGACGCGGTCGCCGTTGCGCTCGAGCACGATCGCCCAGGCGACGCCGTTCCGGTTCTGGTCGACCTCGAACTCGACCTCGATCCTGCCGTTCTCCTCGCTCAGCTTGAGCTTGGAGGCGCTCGCACCGGTGCACGAGCCTCTGACGAGGATGTCGCCGTCCTTCGCGAGCGCCGGCGATCCGAGCGCGAGGGCCGCGAGTGCGGCGGTCAGCGTTGCCACGAGCACTACCTGACGCTTGAGCATTGTCGCCTCCTAACGAGCGGAAAGTGTGATGCCTCAAGCGTTCCCGATGGCCATCCAAGCGCGGGTTACGCCTGGGTAAGGCTTTGGCCAAGCGGTTGGGCCGCCCCCGCGGTCGGCCCAACCGCCGGTTCTCGCCTACTAGGAGCTAGGCGGGATTCGTGCGTACGCCACCAGGCTGCCGTTCGCGCGGATGAGCACCAGGTGCCCGCCGTCGGTGACGTCGTCGATGCGCACCTCGCGTCCGCTCTCGGAGAGCACGCGACCGTACGCGCGGAACGAGCCACTCTCGGCGGCGAGGCCGCTCGGGAGCTCTGCGGAGCCGTTGCTCAGCCGGTCCAGGCTCGACCCTGCGTAGAGCCGGGCGTCGATGCGCGCGTTCGCGGGCAGCCCGTGGATCGTGACAGCGGCGGACGTGCCTTCTGTGACAGGGGTCGGGATGAGGCTGACTGCGCCATGAATCTCGCCCCCGTCCACTGTCTGCAGCAGCGCGGTCGGCGTGGTGCCGCGCCCTCGTGCCGGCCTGCGTCACAGCGACGAAGACCGCGAGCACGCCGAGCACGCCGATCGCGCTGAGGATTGCTGTGCTGCGTGTGAGCATGTCGTCGGTTCCTGTCTCTCGAGAGTTGGCGTTTCGGAGCGTCTCGACTAGAGAAAACGTGTGCCGGCGCTCCGCGAAGGTACGGCTGGCCCTACTTCAGAGGGACGGGCGGCACCCGGGCCGTCTCAGGCAAGGTCTCCGGGTCGGCAAAACCAGGAGAGGAGCCCATGTACGAAGCCATTCGAGCGGGCGAGCTCGAGCCGAGCCGGACCGGAACGGTGACCTTCGAGGGTGAGCCCCACGGCTCCGGGGTCTCGTTCTTCCTCGTCAACAACGAGCCCGGGTTCGGCCCGGATCTCCACCGGCATCCCTACTCGGAGACGTGGATCGTCAGGAGCGGCAGGGCGCTCTTCACTGCGGACGGGGACGAGTTCGAGGCCGGCCCGGGCGACATCCTCGTCGTCGGTCCCGAGACGCCGCACAAGTTCAAGAACCTCGGGCCCGACCGGCTCGACATGATCTGCATCCACGCCTCGCCGCGGTTCATCCAGGAGGAGCTCGAGTAGCGAGCCTCTGGCTCAGGCGCCGCTGCCCTCGAGCGGGAGGCCCGCCTCGAGCCAGTCGCGCTTGCCGCCCGCGTAGTGCCGCACGTTGCGGTAGCCCAGCTCGATGAGCCTGCGGGCGACGCGCACGGAGCTGTCGCACTCCGCGTCGGAGCAGTAGACGACCACCTCCGTCTCCTGGTCGGGAATCCGGTGGCGGGCGCGCGCATCGACCCAGTCGGTGGTCACGTTGACCGCGCCCGGGAGCCGCGTGCGGGCGAAGGCGATCGGCGCGAGCGCGTCCACGAGCACGAAATCGTCGCCGTTCTGGATCTTCTCCCACAGCTCGTTACGGTCGATATCCCCGACAGCGACGTCCACCCTCGGAGTGTGCCACCTGCACCGCCGCGCTCCGGGGCACTACGCTGACGCTGCGGATGCCGGCAGCGCGCGGAAAGATGAGCGAGCAGGAGCTGCTCGATCGGATGCAGCGCGTCGCCGACGGGTTCCGTCCGTCCGCGCCGATCGACCGGCGCAGCCTCTTCTCGGGTCGCGCCGAGCAGATCAGCGAGATCTTCTCGGTCGTCGCCCAGCCCGGGCAGCACGCCGTCGTCTACGGGGAGCGCGGCGTCGGCAAGACCTCGCTGGCCGTCGTCACGGCCGAGCTGCTCGAAAGCGCGAACGTGCTGACGGCGCGCGCCACCTGCGACGTCAGCGACGACTTCTCGAGCGTCTGGCGCAAGGCGCTCGGAGAGGTCGGCTTCCGCAAGACCCGCCAGACGTTCGGGTTCGCGGACGCCGAGGAGGAGACGCTCGAGACGGGCGCGAATGCGCTCGGCAAGAAGGACGTCACGCCCGATGCCGTCCGCACCGTCCTGCAGCGGATGGGAAAGCATCAGCCGATCGCAGTCTTCCTCGACGAGTTCGACCGGCTGCGTGATGCCGACGCCGGCGTCCGCTTCGCCGACACGATCAAGGCGCTGTCGGACCGGGTCGTCCCGGCCACGATCGTCCTCATCGGCGTCGCCGACAGCGTCGCCGGCCTGATCCAGGAGCATCGCTCGATCGAGCGGGCACTCGTGCAGATCCACATGCCGCGGATGTCGCGCGACGAGCTGGCCGAGATCGCGACGACCGGCCTCGCTGGCGCGCGAATGACCATCGCGCCGACGGCGCTCACCAAGGTGACGACGGTCTCCCAGGGCCTGCCGCACTACACGCAGCTCCTCACCCAGCTCGCAGCGCGGGCCGCTCTCTCGGACTACCGCGCCGGGGTCGGCGTGCGCGACGTGGACTCCGCAGTCGAACGGGCGGTCGCGCGGGCGCAAGGGAGCGTCGTCGAGGCCTATCGGCGCGCGACGACCGCGAAGGGCGATGCGCTGTATCCGCAGGTGCTCCTCGCGTGCGCGCTCGCGGGCGAGGACGAATACGGGTTCTTCGGCGCCGAGGAGGTCAGCGAGCCGCTGAGCAAGATCCTCGGCCGGCCGTGCAAGCCGCTGACCTTCGCGAGGCACCTCGACCGGATGTCCGCCGAGGCCCGCGGGCCGGTGCTCGAGAAGCACGAGGGCGTGGGCGCTCGCCGTTACCGATTCGAGAATCCACTGCTGCAGCCGTACGTGCTCATGCGCGGGCTCTCCGAAGGGGCCGTCCGGTACAAGGATCTCGCCTGACACGCCGGGCCGCCTCGGCGGCCCCGGCCTGGGTCAGTCGACCGTTCGCAGAAAGGCCTCGACGCGCTCGAGGAAGGCCTCCGGCTCCTCGACGTGCGGCATGTGGCTCGAGTCGTCGAACAGCGCCCACTCCGCGCCCGGAATGCGCTCGTGGATCTGCTCGACGATGAACGGTGTGGCCTCGTCGTGCCGGCCCGAGACGAGCAGGGTGGGGGTCGTGATCTCGTGCAGGCGCTCGGTGATGTCCCACGTCTTGAGCGACCCGACGCAGTGGAACTCGCTCGGCCCGTTCATCGTGTGGTAGACGGTCGGGTCCTCGTCGATCTGGTCGAAGCTGCGCTGGACGCAGTCCGGCCATGGCACGCGGCAGAGATGGCGGTCGTAATAGACCCTGACCGCTGCCTCGTACTCGGGGTCGCCGGTCGTGCCGGCCTCCTCGTGCCGGACGAGGGTCGCCTGCACCTCGGTCGGCAGATCCTCCCGCAGGCGATTCGCCTCCTGGACCCAGAGCGGGATGCTTGCCGGCGAGTCGGCGACGACGATGGCGCGGAGCCCGGACGGATGGTCGAGCGCGTACTCCATGGCCAGCATGCCGCCCCAGGACTGTCCGACGACGGCGTACCGGTCGGCGACACCCAGGTGTCGCGTCAGCCGGGCGAGCTCGTCCTTGAACAACGGCGGCGTCCAGAACTCCTCCGGCGCGTCGGGGAGGTGTGTGCTCTTGCCGCAGCCGACCTGGTCGTAGAGGACGCACGCACGTCCGAACCTGCTGAGGTCGGCGATCGGCTCGCAGTAGTCGTGTGAGGCTCCTGGGCCTCCGTGGCAGATCACGATGGGCGTGCGCTCGGCGCCGGGATCGAGGTCGCCGACGACGCGGTACCACGTCTCGTATCCGTTCCAGGCCATCCGTCCTTCGCCGTCGTTCATCTCAGCCTCCTTGGTCGGCGTTTACGTCGGCTGCCGAGCCGGCGAGTGGCGTCGCTCCGCTCAGCGGGTGATGGCAGGCGGCGGACCGCCCGTTCCCGTAGTCGGCGAGCGGCGGGCGCTCGATGCGGCAGATCTCGGTCGCGTACCGGCAGCGCGGATGGAAGCGGCACGCACGTGGCGGGTCGATCGGGCTCGGCACCTCTCCCTCCAGGACGATCCGCTTGCGACGAGGGCCACTGGGCTCCTCCGTCTCGATGACCGGAATCGCGGAGAGAAGCGCCTCTGTGTAGGGATGGATCGGACGCTCATAGAGCGCGTCGGCGGGCGCTGTCTCGACCACCACCCCGAGATACATCACGGCGATCCGATCGGAGACGTGGCGGATGACGCCGAGGTCGTGCGCGATGAACACGTAGGTGAGCCCGAAGTCGTCCTGGAGGTCGTCGAGCAGGTTCACCACTTGTGCCTGGATCGAGACGTCGAGCGCCGACACGGGCTCGTCGGCGACGATCAACGACGGATTCAGCGCGAGTGCGCGGGCGACGCCGATCCGCTGCCGCTGCCCGCCGGAGAACTCGTGCGGATACCGGTTGATGTGAGAGGGGGAGAGGCCGACCACCTCGAGCAGTTGGAGCACGCTCTCCCGTCTCTGCGCGGACGAGCCTCGCTTGTGGATGCGGAGCGGGTCGCCGACGATCTGGCCGACTCGCTTGCGCGGGTTCAGCGAGGCATACGGGTCCTGGAAGACCATCTGCATCTCCCGCCGGAACGGCCGCAGCTCGTTGCGGGACAGTGTCGTGATGTCGGTCCCGTCGAAGACGATCGTTCCGCTCGTCGGCGCATGGAGGCGCACGAGCAGCCGGCCGAGCGTCGACTTGCCGCAGCCGGACTCGCCGACGACGCCGAGCGTCTCGCCGCGCTGCACCTCGAGGGAGATGCCGTCGACCGCGTGCACGAGCCCGACCTCCCTTCGTCCGAACGAGCTGGAGCGGACGGGAAAGTGCTTGACGAGATCGTGGGTGGCGATCAGCGGCGTCGCCGCGTCGCTCATGCGCTCTCCCGGTCTGCCTCGGTCAGCGGGGAGCGTGATCTCAATGCGGGCCGGACTGTGGGGTCGAGGTGGCAGGCGTCCAGATGCCCCGCGGCAGCCCGCTCGCGGAGCTCGGGCCGGGTGGCGCAGCGGCCGAAGCGGTGTGGGCAGCGGGGCGCGAAGCGGCACCCCTCGACGTGCTCCAGAGGAGACGGCGGCGCACCCGGGATCGCGACCAGACGCCTCTGGCGAGGCCGGTCGATCCGCGGCATGGACCCGAGCAGCCCCCAGGTGTAGGGGTGTTGCGGATCTCGGAAGAGGCGCGTCTTGGGCGCCTCCTCGACGACCCTGCCCGCGTACATGACGACGATCCGCTCCGCCAGCTCGCCGACGACGCCCATGTCGTGCGTGATGAGGACGATTGCGGAGCCGTGATCGCGTTGCAGGCGCTTCATCAGCTCGAGAATCTGCGCCTGGATGGTGACGTCGAGCGCGGTCGTCGGCTCGTCGGCGATGAGCAGGGGCGGGTTGCAGGAGAGGGCCATCGCGATCATCACGCGCTGTCGCATGCCGCCCGAGAATTGATGTGGGTACTCGTCGACACGCCGCGCCGCGTTGGGTATGCCCACCTCCTCGAGCAGCTCGATCGACCGTGCACGCGCCCGAGCGCGCGACATCCGCTGGTGCGCACGGATCTGCTCTTCGATCTGCCAGCCGACCGTGTAGACAGGCGTGAGAGCGGTCATCGGGTCCTGGAAGATCATCGCGATCTCCCCGCCACGGACGGATCGGATCGCCTTCTTCGACAGCCCCATCAGATCGCGGCCGCGGAAGAGCACCTGACCGCTGATGATCGCGTTCGGATCTCGGATCAGCCGCATCACCGCCATCATCGAGACGGTCTTGCCGGAGCCGGACTCGCCGACGACCCCGAGCACCTCGCCGGCGGCCACGCTCAACGAGAGGTCGTCCACGGCCTGGACGATGCCGTCCTCGGTCGTGAACGACACGCTCAGATTGCGCACCTCGAGCAGTGGAGCCGCAGTCGACTCAGACAACGCGCACCCGCGGGTCGAGCCACGCGTAGAGGAGATCGATGAGCGCGTTGGCCAGGATGACGAAGAACGCGGCGTACATGACGGTCGCCATGATCAGCGGCAGGTCGAAGTTCTGGAGCGAGTCATACGTCAGCTTGCCGACGCCTTGCAGGCCGAAGACCACTTCGGTGAGCAGGGCGGCGCCGCCGACGAGCGCTCCGAAGTCGAGACCGAAGATGCTGAAGTAGGCGATGAGCGAGGTGCGGAGCGAATGGCGCACGAGGACGCGGCGCTCGGTCAGACCCTTGGCGTAGGCCGTGCGCACGTAGTCCTGCTCCTGCGACTCGACCATCGACGAGCGGAGGAGGCGGGCGTAGATGCCGGCGTAGAGAACCGACAACGTCAGCCACGGCAGGAGCAACGACTTGAACCAGCCGAACGGGGACTCGGTCAGCGGCGTGTAGCCGAGCGGCGGCACCCAGGAGAAGAGGAACGTGTCGTGGAGACGGCTCTGGCTCAGGAGGTTCACGACCTCGCCGAGCCAGAAGACCGGCATCGAGATGCCGATCAGGCCGATGATCATGAGCGTGGCGTCGAGAGGCGAGCCGCGAAACACGGCGGCCAGAACGCCCATGAAGATGCTCGTGACGACCCAGATCAACGCCGCGCCCACCACGAGGGAGATCGTCGTGGGTGCGGCCTCGACGACCTGCGGGATCACCTTTGCACCGCGGTTCACGTAGGACTCGAGATCCCGCGTGATGAAGAGCTTCTTCATCAACAGCCCGTACTGGACCGGCAGCGGTCGGTCGAGGCCGAAGTCGTGGCGCACGGCGCGCAGGGTCTCCTGATCCGCGTTGCGCCCGGCGATGCGCGCCGCCGGGTCGACGCCCGGCGTCCAGAAGAAGATGAGGAAGACGAGCACGCTGATCGCGAACATGGCGAGCACCGTCGAGAGCATCCGTCTCGCGACGAACCGGAGCATCAGCGAGCCGTTCGGTGCTTCGCGCGCGGGTCGAGCGCGTCACGGATTCCGTCGCCGAGCACGTTCAACGCCAGGACGGTGACTGCGATCGCAATGCCGGGCGCGATGGCGACCCAGGGACGCGTGTAGAGCAGCCCCTGGCCGTCGAGGATGATCGTCCCCCAGCTCGCGTCGGGCGGCTGCACTCCGATCGAGAGGAACGAGAGCGCAGCCTCCGTGAGCATCGCGAGCGCGATCATGAGCGGGAACAGGACGATCACGGTCGTCAGCACGTTCGGGAGGATGTCGCTCCAGAGCAGCCTCCACGAAGACGCGCCGAGCCCGATCGCCGCCTCGACGAACTCACGCTGCCGGAGCGACAGCACCTCGCCCCGGACCGAGCGGCCGACGTACGGGATGTAGACGATCCCGATGATGAAGATCGGCAGGGCGAGACTCCCTGCCTCGAGCTTGAGCGGCCCGACGCCGAGGCTCTGGGTGATGAGCACCGTCGAGAGGCAGATCGCGAACAGGTAGACGGGGAACGCCCAGACGACGTCGAGCAAGCGGGACAGCACTCCGTCGACGATGCCGCCGAAGAAGCCGGCGGCCAGGCCGATGAGCGTTCCGAACAGGCACGTCAGCAAGGCCGCGGAGATCCCGATCAGGAGCGAGTTGCGGCCGCCGTAGAGCAGCCGCGCCGCGACATCGCGTCCCTGGTTGTCGGCGCCGAGAAAGTAGTGCGCGGGGTCCCACGTCGGCCCGATCGGCGTCACGCCCAGCCCGAGACCCTCGGTTTGCTCCTGCATCACCGGGACGGTCTCCCCGTCGACGACGGTCGTGCCGTCGAGGTTCGAGGTGAACGGGTCCGTGTGGGCGATGTGCTCGGCGTAGAGCGGCGCCGCGAGCGAGAGCAGGACGATCAGGACGAGCACGCCGAGCATCACCATGGCGATCCGGTTCCGGCGGAGCCGCCGCCGGGCGAGCGTCCACGGGGCGGCGCCGGCGGTGTCGGCCGTCGCCGTTTGGGGCGAGGGCCCGGCGGCGAGCGCCTCGCTCATCGGGAGGCAGTGTGGGGGCCGGACCGAGGCCCGGCCCCCACTCGAGTTCCTACTTGACCCATGACTGGTCGACCAGCCAGTAGAACTGCTTGCTGAAGGTGAAGTTGCCGACGCGCTTCGACACGAAGTCGACGTGCTTCGGGGTGAACAGCGTCGCCATCGGCGCCTTGTCCGTCACCATCCGGTCGATCCTCGCCCACAGCGCGTTCGCCGACGCCTCGTTCGTCGAGCCAAGATCGAGCGCCTTGTGCATCAGCGCGTTGATCTTCTTGTCGCAGAAGCCGGCGATGTTGATGCTCGAGTCGCTGCCGGGGTGGAAGTTCTCGCAGCCGAAGAGGATGTAGAGGAAGTCCGAGGCAGCCGGGTAGTCCTGGTACCACTGCTGGACGTTGATCTGCACCTTGTTCTTCGTGTTCTGGACGTAGGTGAAGAAGATGTTCCCGGAGATCGGCTTGACCGCTGCCTTGTAGCCGATCTGGTTGAGCACGCTCTGGAGGTAGACGCCCATCGCCTTGTTGACCTCGTCATCCGGCGTGAGCACCGTCACCTTCTGGCCGGCCGTGCCCGACTGCTTGACGAGCAGCTTCGCCTTGGCGAGGTCGGGAGCCGTCCACTTGTTCGAGCCCGGGTTCTTCGTGTACGGGCAGTACTGCTTGTGGCCGGGGAAGCCAGGAGGCAGCACCTGGCACGACGGCGTGGCGAGCCTCGGTCCGCCGAAGATCTTGACGGCGGCGTTGCGGTCGACCGCGTACGCCACGGCCCGGCGGGCCTTCTCGTTGTTGAAGGGGGCCAGGTTGGTGTTCATCGGGACGTACCAGAACGCCGTCAGCGTGTTGACATGAACCTGGCTCGCATACTTCGTGCTGAGCTCGCCGAGCCGGTCCGCCGGCGGCTGCTCGAGCGTCCAGTCCGCCTGGCCGTTCTGGATCGCGGTGATCTGCGCCTCGGTCGTGAGGCCGAACGACTCGGTGATCTCATCCGGATAGCCGTTGGGCTGCGCCGCCCGCGACCACTCCTTGAAGTGCGGATTGCGCTTCATCACGAGCTGCTTGTTCGGGTTGTACGACGCGAAGTAGTACGCCCCGGTGCCCGGGATCGGCGTCGTCCCGGCGTCCTTCGACGGGCTCGTCGCCGGCACGATCGCGGCGTGCGGAACGGCGAGCTTGTACTTGAACTCGGGGTCGGGCTCCGTCAGGTTGATCGTGATCGTGCGGGCACCGCTGTTCGCGCTGATGCCGCCCTTGAGCGTGCAGCTCGCGGCCGTCTTCAAGCAGGCGTCGGCACCGACGATCCCGGCATAGAAGCCGCCGGAGGTCGGGCTCTTGACCTTGAAGATGCGCTGGAAGGACGCGACCACGTCGGCCGTCGTGACCTCCTTGCCGTTCGAGAACTTGATCCCCTTGCGGAGCGTGAACGTCCACGTCTTGCCGCCGTTCGTGATCCTCGGCATCTTCTCCGCGAGGTCGGGCACGACCTCGAAGGCGGCGTCGCCGCCGGACTTCGTGAAGGCGAGCAGGCCGTCGTAGGTGGCCTGGAAGAGGTTCCAGTACTGCAGCGTGTAGTTGACCTGCGGGTCGAGTGTCCCCCCGGCCGCCTTTGCCAACAGCCTCATCGTCCCGCCCCGGTGTTGCGCCATCAGCTCCGCCCGGGTCGGCGTCGCGGAGCGCTCCGTCGGCGAGCTGCTCGACGAAGTGCCCGCGTACACCGCCGTGACGGCGGCGAGGGCGATGACCGCGAGCACGACGAGGATCCTTGCGATCCGGCTCATGTCGCCTCCTAGCCTCTCGTTTCTCTCCGACCTGACCCTCGCGCCACATCGGTGCGGAGACATGTCAGACGGCGTGCGCCGATAGTAACCTGCGGCCTCGGGGCGCCACAACGCGCCCGGCCGGGCTTAGACTCGCACGCTTACCGAGATCCGGCAGAGGAGCGGCCATGGGTGAGCACCGGCTCGACGCGACACACATCCACCACGACTGGGACCTGAGCCGGGAGCCGGCGCTCCGGATTCGTCCGGGTGACGTCGTCCACTTCGACCTCCCGATCACGGGCGAGGGACAGCTCAGCCGAGACCTCGACGATCGCAGAGGTGGAGTGGGACTTCGACACCATCTACAACCTGGCCGGCCCGGTCTACATCGAGGGCGCCGAGCCGGGCGACACGCTCGAGGTGGACGTCCTCGAGCTCACCCCAGGCCCGTGGGGGTGGACGACGGTCATCCCCGGACTCGGCCTCCTCGCCGACGACTTTCCCGAGCCGTTCCTGAAGATCTTCGACCTGCGAAACGGGTCAACGGCGACCGTCGCTTCGGGCGTCGAGGTCAAGCTCGACCCCTTCCTCGGGACGATGGGCGTGCCGACGGACGAGCCGGGCCAGCACACTCCTTTCCCTCCCCACAGGGGCGGCGGCAACGTCGACTGCCGCCACCTCGTCGTCGGCTCGACGCTCTGGCTGCCGATCTGGTGCGAGGGGGCGCTCTTCTCGTGCGGGGACTCGCACGGGGCACAGGGGGACGGCGAGGTCTGCGTCAGCGCGATCGAGTGCGCCATGCAGGCCACGCTGCGGTTCGGGCTCCGCAAGCAACCGATCTCCGGTCCGTCGTTCCGCGTCCCGCGCGCCGTGGGGGACCCGGGCCCCCACCACGGCACGATGGGCATCGACGCCGATCTCATGGAGGGCGCGAAGACGGCGGTGCGGAACATGATCGGCTGGCTCGTCGCCGAGCACGGCATGACCCGAGAAGACGCCTACGTGCTCTGCAGTCTCGCGGGCGATCTCCGGATCCACGAGATCGTGGACGCGGGGGTCTGGAACGTCGGGATGACGATGCCGTTGAGTGTCTTCAGCTGAGCGTCCTTTCGCCGGCGCACCGCCGTGTGCGATTCTTCTCTGTCGGCCGGCGCCGTTTCCGTCGACCGCCTGGACAGTGACAAGGAGGCAGTGATGGCAACGGCCCGCAAGCAGGCTCGAGCGATTCCGGACGAGGAACTCCCGCGGCTGATGGCGCTGATCGCCGACGCCGACAGCGTCGAGTTGAAGCTGACGGTCCCGGAGTCCGAGCACCGATCTGCGGTCGCGTCGCTCGGAATGGATCCCCTGGAGGCACAGATCCGTCAGGTGTTTTTCTTCGACACGCCTGACCTGAAGTTGAACCAGCACGGCGTCGTCGTGCGGGCTCGGCGGGTACAGCAGAAGGGCGACGACTCGGTGGTGAAGCTGCGCCCGGTCGTCCCATCCGAGCTCCCCGAGAGCATGCGCCGGTCGCCGGCCTTCGGCGTCGAGGTCGACGCGATGCCGGGCGGGTTCGTGTGCTCGGGATCCATGAAGGGCGTGCTCAAAGCGACCCATGTGAGGGAGGCGGTCGGCGGCGCACGACCGTTTCGCAAGCTGTTCTCGAAGGAGCAGCGGGCGTTCTTCGCAAAGCACGCCCCGGAGGGGATCGCACTCGACGATCTCTCCGTTCTGGGCCCGCTCTTCGTGCTCAAGCTGAAGTACACCCCGGTTGGGTTCGACCGCAAGCTCGTGGCCGAGATGTGGCTGTACCCCGATAACTCACGGGTGCTCGAGCTCTCGACGAAATGCGCCCCGTCGGAGGCGTTCGAGGTCGCCGCGGATGCGAGGGCCTTCCTGAGCGAGCGGGGGATCGATCTCGACGGCGAGCAGCAGACGAAGACCAAGAAGGCGCTCGACTTCTTCTCCGAGCGGCTGAAGGCGACTCCAGCTGGTGCCACGGCCTCGTGACCGGGGCGCAGCACGCCGTCCACAAGGCAAAGCCCTCGAAGGCCTCGCGAAGCTCGAAGGGGCGCTCGTCCGAAGCCGGCCACGACGAGGTGAGGCCGGATGAGCCGGAGTCGAGGTTCTTCAATCGCGAGCTGTCCTGGCTCGACTACAACACACGCCTGCTGGCCTGTGCCGAGGACGGCTGGCGGCCGGCCCTCCAGCGCGCCGGCTTCCTGGCGATCGTCAGCCGGAACCTGGACGAGTTCTTCCAGATTCGCGTCTCGGGCCTGCGGGAGCAGCTCGCCGCCGGTATCTCGGGAACGTCGCCGGACGGGATGAGCCCGCGAGAGCAGCTCGCCGCCGTCCGGGCACGCGCGCAGGAGCTCGTCTCGCGGCAGACGCAGGTCTTCATGCGCGACGTGAAGCCGCGGCTCGACGCCGGCGGCGTGCAGATCACCGACTGGGCGGACCTGAAGGGCTCTCAGCGGGACGAGCTGCGCCTCGTGTTCGAGGAGCGGATCTTCCCGATCCTGACCCCGCTCGCGGTCGATCCCGCGCATCCGTTCCCGTACATCAGCGATCTCTCGCTCAACCTCGCCGTCGTCGTCGGCGACGGGGACACCGGCATGCGCCGGTTCGCGCGGGTGAAGGTGCCGCCGCTGCTGCCGCGGCTGCTCAAGGTCCCCGGCACGAGGAGGTTCGTGCCGATCGAGCAGGTGATCGCCGCTCACCTCGACTGGCTGTTCCCCGGGATGGTCGTGGTGGAGCAGCATCCGTTCCGGGTCACGCGCGACGCCGACGTCGAGGTCGAGGTGGACGAGGCGGACGACCTCCTGGCCACGCTCGAGTCCCTGCTGCGTGACCGCCTGCGCACTCCCGAGGCGGTCCGGCTCGAGGTGGCGAGCTCGATGCCCCAGCGGCTCCGCTCGCTGCTCCTCCGGGAACTACGGCTGACGCCTTCGGACCTCTACGTGATCGAAGGCATGCTCGACCTCGGCGATCTGTGGTCGCTGACGGAGCTGAAGCGGCCGGGGCTGAAGGCCAGGCCGTGGCTCGGCGTGACGCCGCCCGAGCTCGGCAGCTCCGTAGGCGCTCCCCGCGACATCCTGGCCACGCTCCGCGAGCGCGACGTGCTCGTGCAGCACCCGTACGACCGCTTCGCGACCTCGGTCGAGGCGTTCGTCGACCAGGCCGCCGACGACCCGGACGTGCTCGCGATCAAGCAGACGATCTACCGCACCTCCGACGAGGGCGAGGCGCCCGTCGTCCGGTCGCTGGTCCGTGCCGCCGAGGCCGGCAAGGAGGTGGTCGCCCTCGTGGAGGTGACGGCGCGCGGCGACGAAGCGGCGAACATCGCCTGGGCGAGGACGCTCGAGAAGGCAGGCGTGCACGTCGTCTACGGCGTCGTCGGGCTGAAGACGCATGCGAAGACGGTGCTCGTCGTTCGGCGCGAAGGCGACACGATCCGGCGCTACTGCCACGTCGGCACGGGGAACTACAACCCGGCGACGGCGAGCGTGTACGAGGACGTCGGCCTGCTCTCGGCCGACCCCGCGCTCGCGTCCGACATCGCCGACCTCTTCAACCGCCTGACCGGCTACTCGAACGGCAACGGCTACCGCCGCATCCTGGTCGCGCCCGGCGCGCTCAGGCCTCGGCTGCTGGAGCTGATCGCCGAGGAGCGGGACGCGAAGGACGGGCGGATCGTGATGAAGATGAACAGCCTCGTCGACCCGGAGATCATCGACGCGCTCTACGAGGCGAGTGCCGCCGGCACCGAGATCGACCTGATCGTCCGCGGCATCTGTTGCCTGCGACCCGGCGTCGCCGGGCTGTCGGAGCGGATCCGCGTGCGCTCGATCGTCGGCCGCTTCCTCGAGCACTCGCGCATCTTCCGCTTCGGCAGCGAGAAGCGAGGGCCGCGGTACTACATCGGCTCGGCCGACCTGATGCCGCGGAACCTCGACGGACGCGTCGAATGCGTCGCGCCCGTCACCGATCCGGCGCTCACGCGCCGGCTGCAGGAGATCCTGCTCGTCAACCTCGCGGACGACGTGCTCGCGTGGGAGCTCGGGCCCGGACGGCTGGCGCAAGGCGCCGACGACGGTCGGGATGAACGCGCAGCAGCGCCTGCAGGAGCTCGCCGAGGCGCGCGCCGGACGCGGCGAGTAGCCGGCTGCAGCGAACGGCTCCCTGGTCGTCGGCCGCCCGGCGGTTTAGGTTGCGCACAGGGCGTGTCGGGTCGACACCGCCGGACACCAGTCACGGAGGTACGGATGTTTGTCGCGGAGTTGACGTTCCTGGACATTTTCTTCTCGATGGTCAGCTTCTTCATCTTGGTGCTGGCGTTCTGGCTCCTCTTCACCGTGTGGAGCGACCTCTTTCGCCGCTCCGACATCTCCGGCTGGGGCAAGACCGCGTGGCTGGTCTTCACGCTCCTCACGCCGTTCCTGGGTGTGTTCGTCTATCTGATCTCCCAGAACGAAGGGATGACGGAGCGGGGCATGCGCCGCGCGCGTGCCGAGCGGGAGCAGCTCGACGCCTACGTGCGCCAGACCACGGGCGGTGCGGCGGCGGAGATCGAGAACGCGAAGCGCATGCTCGACAGCGGCGCAATCACGCAGGGCGAGTTCGACCTCATCAAGCAGAACGCGCTGTCCTAGGCAGGGCGAGTTCACCCCGCGTGACGAGCCTCACCTTCGCCGATTCGACGCTCCGGCGCGATGACCCCGACCGCCTCGTCGACGGCGGAGCGCGTTGCTGCGTTGATGCCGCAGCTCAAGGTCGAGCTCGCGCAGCTCGTCGCGATCCCGTCCGTCTCGGCGCCGGGCTTCCCCGAGGAGACGCGTCCGGCGCTCCTCGAGGCGTACGAGGCGATCCTCGACGCTCTTCCGCGACGCCGGCGTCCAGAATCTCGGCGCGCTCGAGCTGCCCAACACCGCCCCGGTGATCACCGGCGAGATCCCTGCGCCGGACGGGCGCCGACCGTGCTCCTGTACGGGCACTACGACGTCGTCGCCGCCGGGCGACGAGTCGAAGTGGGAGTCGCCGCCGTTCGAGGCGACCGAGCGCGACGGCGCGATCTTCGGGCGCGGCGCGGCCGACTCCAAGTCGAACATCCTCGTCCACGTCGGCGCGCTGCGCGCGTGGGAGGGCAAGCCGCCCGTCGGGGTCAAGATCCTGATCGAGGGTCAGGAGGAGGTCGGGCAGCCTCGCTCGAGACGCCCGTCGAAGCTCGAGCCGGTTCGCGCGCGGACGCGATCCTCGTCGCCGACGGCGGCAACATCCGGCCCGGCGTGCCGTCGCTCGACCGTCGGCGCTCCGCGGCGACGCGTCCGGTCACCGTCGAGGTGCGGACGCTCGGCGAGCGCCAAGCACTGCGGGCAGTTCGGCGGCGCTGCGCCCGACGCGCTGATCGCCCTCCTCCACGCGCTCGCCTCGCTGCACGACGAGAACGGCGACGTCGCCGTCGACGGCCTCCGCCGCGACGCCGTGGACAGGGCGCGTCGTGGACGGACGACGAGTTCCGGCAGCTCGCGGAGATGGAGCCCGGGATGCCCGTTCCTCGGCACTGGCCCGCTCGGCGGATCGAGTCTGGTCACCGGCCCCGCGATCACGGTCATCGGCATCGACGTGCCGTCGGTCGACGGCGCGGTGAACGCCGTCTCGCCGTACGCGCGCGCGCAAGCTCAACGTCCGCGTCCATCCCGAGCAGGACGCCGGCGGAGGCGCAGGCCGCGGTGATCCGCCACCTCGAGGAGGTCGCGGCCGTTCGGGATCCAGCTCACGGTCACCGCGGGCGATACCGGCAACGGCTTCCGCGGCACGACCGACGGGCCCCGCCTACGAGGCGCATGATCGGCGCCTTGCGAGACGGCCTGGGGCAGCGAGCCCGTAGCTGATCGCGACCGGCGGGTCGATCCCGCTCGTCAAGGCGCTGAGCGAGGCGGCCCCGGACGCGACGATCCTCCTCTTCGGCACGACCGACGAGCTTCGCCAACATCCACGGCCCGAACGAGCGCGTCCTGCTCGACGAGTTCGAGAAGGCCGTGCTCGCCGAGACGCTGTTCTTCCAGGAGTACGCCGAGCGAGTGAAGGGATCCCGATGAGCGACGAGCAGGTGCGCACCGCCGAGCCCGAGAAGAAGGGCTTCCAGTTCCCGAGCACGATGACGGTGCTGATCATCGTCACGCTCCTCGTCTGGCTCGCGGCGTTCCTCATCCCGTCGGGCACGCTACGACCGCGACGAGAACGGCGTCCCGGCGCCCGGCTCGTACCGCAGATCGACTCGCCGCAGGACTTCGGCGAGCGCGTCGGCGACTTCTTCCTCGCCCCGGTCAACGGCCTCTACGGCCTCCAGGACCCGGAGACCGGCGTCGTCGTCCCCTTCGGCGTCGGGCAGCCTCTTCGGCGCCGTCGGCGTGTTCATGTTCGTGCTCGCGATCGGCGCCTTCATGACGATGGTGCTCGCGACCGGCGCCCTCGACGTGGCGATCGGCAAGCTCGCCTACGCGGTGCGCGGGCGGCCGTGGCTCGTGATCGTCGCCGTGATGGCGCTCTTCTCGCTGCTCGGCACGACGATGGGCTGGGCCGACGAGACGCTCGGCTTCTACGCCCTGCTCATCCCGCTGATGCTCGCGCTCGGGCTACGACCGGATGGCCGCGGCGGGGATGATCATCGCGCAGCGCGACCGTCGGCGCGATGGCCGTCGACCGTGAACCCGTTCTCGATCGGCGTCGCGAGCGAGTTCGCCGACGTCGGGATCGGCGACGGCATCGCGCTGCGCTGGATCGGCTGGTTCGTCCTCACGCACGATCACGATCGCCTACGTCGTCCGCTACGCCGAGCGCGTCAAGGCCCAGCCGGATCGCTCGCTCGTCGGCTTCCTGCCCGAGGACCGGGCCGAGATCGCGAAGGAGCAGTCGGCCGCCGACCTGACGCTGACCGGCCGCCAGAAGCTCGTGCTCGGGATCACCGCCTTCAGCTTCGCCCTCCTCGTCTTCTCGGTCATCCCCTGGGACTCGATCATCGGCTTCGAGACGACCGATCCGATCACCCACGAGACGGTCCAGAACGACTACTGGTGGAACCTCGGCTGGTGGTTCCCGGAGCTGACCGCGCTCTTCCTCGTCGCCGCGGTCGTCGTCGGGCTCGTCGCCGGGCTTCGGCGAGAAGGAGATCACGGGGAACATCACGCAGGGCTTCCGCGACTTCATCGGCGCCGGCGTCGCCGTCGTCCTCGCCCGCGGCGTCACCGTGATCCTCAACAACACGCAGACGATCGACACGATCCTGAGCTGGATGGAGGACGCCGTCAGCGGCACCTCCGCGGTCGGGTTCACGTCGCTCGTCTTCATCATCAACACCGGGATCGCGTTCATCATCCCCTCCTCGTCGGGCCATGCGACCCTCGCGATGCCGCTGCTCGCCCCGCTCGGCGACTTCGCGGACGTCAGCCGTCCGCTCGTCGTCACCGCCTGGAGCTGGGGCGCAGGCATCGCGCGCTTCATCACCCCCACGAGCGCCGTCGTGATGGCCGGGATCGCGCTCGCCGGCGTCCGCTACGACAAGTGGATCCGGTTCATGCTGCCGCTGATGGCGCCTGCTCGCCGTCGCCTCGCTCGTGATGCTCGGCATCGCCGCAGCCCTCGAGTGACGGCGCGATGAGCCGCGTGCCGGGCTGTCGCCGTGTTTTCGGCGTGGTTGCGGTGCTGCTGGTGCCGGTGTTCTGGTCGCGCTGACGGGACGCCGATAGGGTTGCGCCGCATGCGCTCTCTCGCCGCTTTGCTTGCGCTCCCGGTCATGCTCGGGCTGGCCGCAGGCTGCGGAGGCGGCGACGACGAGGCGGAAGGGGAGGGGGAGGCGGTGCTGATCATCGGCGTGCCGTGGCTCCTGTCCTCCGGCCTCGACGCCGAGGGCTGGGAGGAGGCGCCGCCGAGCGCGACCTTCACGATCGACACCGTCGGCGGCTTCGCGGGCTGCAACCGCTTCACCGCCCCGTACACGATCGACGGCGACGGGATCGAGATCGGCACCATCGCGTCGACGCGGATGGCCTGCCCGCCGCCGGCGGACGGCGTCGAGCGGGCGTACCTCGCCGCTCTCGAGCAAGTCACAGGCTGGAGCCTGGAGGCGGACAACACCGAGCTCGCCCTGCTCGCCGACGACGGCGCCGAGCTCCTGCGCTACCGGGAGGAACGCCCGTCGGAGACTGGCGAGTGACGTCGTTCCTCATGGGAACGCGGTCTCGAGCCCGCTGCCGGGGACCGAGATCACCGCGAGCTTCGCCGAGGACGGCACCCTGACGGGCTCGGCCGGCTGCAATACGTACTCGACGAGGATCACGATCAACCGGGGCGACATCGAGATCGGCTCGCCGGCGTCGACGAAGAAGGCCTGCGTCGAGCCGGAGGGCGTGATGGAGCAGGAGGCGGCGTATCTCGCCGCCATCCCGACGGCCGTCCGCTACCGGGTCGACGGCGCGACGCTCGCGCTCCTGAGCGCCGACGGGACGTACGTCGCCTTGTACGAGCGCGCGTCGCAGCCGTAGCAGTGGAGACAGGACACGGGCTGGACGTGCCGGCCGGCCCGCGCTTACGTCTCGACGGGGCAGCTTCCCTCGCCCGAGGCAGTGCGCGCGCTCATCTGACGAGGCCCACGAGCGCTTCCGCGTCGATGCGAGGACGGCGAGAACTCGCAGGTCTACCCGGCGCTCGCGCGCGCGCCGTCGCGAGCCTGTTCGGCGATCTCCGTCGTTCGGCAACCGCGGCGGCAGCCATCAGTCGGCGGGCGACGCGGAGGTCCCCAGTTCACGATCATGAGCGTCGCCAAGCCGTTCGTCTTCGCCCTCGTGTGCCAGCTGATCGGGCCCGAGGAAGCGCGCGCGAAGCTCGGCGTGAACGCGACGGGCCTCCCGTTCAACGCCCTGGACTGCGCTCGAGCGGAGCCGCCGACGGCCGGACGAACCCGATGGTGAACGCCGGGCGCGATCGCGACGACGAGCCTCGTCCCCGGCGCCACCGCCGAGGCGAAATGGGAGCTCATCCAGCGACGGGCTCTCGCGCTTCGCGGGCCGGCCGCTCGTCGCTCAACGACGAGGTGTACGAGTCGGCCTCGGAGACGAACCACCGAAACCGCGAGCTCGCCCGCCTGCTCGAGAGCCACGACCGGATCTACTTCGACCGCGTCCGAGGCGACCGATCTCTACACCAGGCAGATGCTCCCTCGAGCGTGACGGCGCCAGGACCTCGCCGCCATGGGGGCGACCCTCGCCCACGGCGGGGTCAACCCGCTCGACGGGCGTGCGCGTCGTCGACGCCAGACGGTCTGCCGGCACACGCTCGCCGTGATGACGACCGCGGGGCTCTACGAGACCTCGGGCGACTGGCTCTACGACGTCGGGCTGCCCGGGCAAGAGCGGGATCGGCGGCGGGATCGTCACCGTCTCGCCCGGCAAGGGCGGTCTCGGCACGTTCGCGCCACCGCTCGACGCGGCGGGCAACAGCGTCAAGGGCCAGCTCGCCGCCCGGTTCCTGTCGCGGCGAGCTCGGGCTCGATCTCTTCGTGTCGAGCCCGCGCGTATGAGCGGCGCGCTCGTCCGAGCGGCACTGCCGGCCGCACTCGCCGCGATCGCGCTCGTCCTCTGTTCAGCAGCCGGCGCCGGCGGCTCCGGCGAGACGACGTTGGCCGAGCGATACGCACCGGTCGTGCGGCTCGTCGAGCAGACCGAGGAGTGCGGGCACGGCGAGCCGTACCGGCCGACGGACGTCGAGCTGCTGTTCGACGAGCCGACGGTGGCGCTGCGCGGGCCGTGGAACCCCGTCGACCTCGTGAAGATCGGCCCGTCCGCAGCCGACCTCGCCGACCTCTACGAGTACCACCTCGACTTCCCCGGCCATGCGCTCACGCCCGGTTGCGACTACGAGCGCTGGGATCGACGCCTGCGCGAGGGGAGCGCTCCGACCGTCTACGCGCACGTTGCGACCGATCCGGCGCACCCCGACAAGCTCGCGCTGCAGTACTGGCTCTTCTACACCTTCAACGACTGGAACAACTTGCACGAGGGCGACTGGGAGATGATCCAGCTCGTCTTCGACGCCGCGGACGTCGAGGAGGCTCTCCGCGAGCAGCCGGTCGAGGTCGGCTACAGCCAGCACGAGGGGGCCGAGAGCGCCGAGCTGGGGCGACGAGAAGCTCGAGCTGGTCGACGGTCGACGGCCGGTCGTCTATCCCGCCGCCGGGTCGCACGCGAACTTCTTCGACCCGGCGCTCTTCGTCGGCAGCTCCGCCGAGCAGGGCGTCGGCTGCGACGACACGCGCGGGCCGCACATCGAGCTCGAGCCGGAGGTCGTCACGATCCCGAGCAACCCGGCGGCCGCGCGGGACGCGCTTCCCGTGGATCGCCTACGAGGGCCGGTGGGGAGAGCTCCAGGACGCGTTCTTCAACGGGCCAACCGGGCCCGAACCTGAAGACGCAGTGGACGGAGCCGATCCCTGGTCGGAGGGCTGGCGCGAGCGGAGCTACGCCGTGCCGACCGGAGGCGTCTTCGGTACGAGCGCGACCGACTTCTTCTGCGATGCCGTGGCCGCGGGCTCGCGCGCCCTCGTCAGGCTGGCTCCGGGAGCCGGTCCCGACACTGCTCGTGCTCGGGGCGTTGCTCGCCCTCGTCCTCTTCGCCGCAGCCCGGGCGACGTGGCGACCGGTCGCTCCGCTCCGAGTAGCACGACGGCGGACCTGGGGGCAGGTGCTCTCGGCGGCCGGCCAGATGTACGTGAAGCGGGCGGTGCTCTTCCTCGGCATCGGCGTCATCCTGATCCCCCTCGGCATCGTCATCTCGATCGTCCAGGCCGTCGTCCTCGGCGGCTTCGGCCTGCTCGGGGTCGACACGTCGGGCGAGGGGGCGGGCGCACTCGCGCTCCTCGTCCTCGCCATCGGCACGACCCTCACGCTGCTCGGGCTCGCGCTCGTCCAGGCTGCGACCGCGTGCGCGCTCGTCCGGATCGACGGCGGTGAGGAGATCGGCCCGATCCAGGCGTACGCGCTCGCGCTCGGGCGAATCCGGCCGCTGCTCGGCGCGCTCGGCATCGCGGTCGTCGTCTGGGTGGCGTTGACGGCGACGGCCTTCTTGCTCCCGATCGCGATCTGGCTCGCGGTCCGTTGGGCGCTGCTCGCGCCGGTCGTCGAGCTCGAGGGCGTGCGGGCGGTCGGCGGCCCTCAGGCGCAGCCGCGAGCTCGTCCGCGGTCGGTGGCTGCGCGTCGCTTCGCTCGTCGGGGTCGGCACGGTGCTCGCGCTCGCGGCCGGCCCGCTGCTCGGTGCGCTGCTGATCCTCGTCACGGACGCGCCGCTCGCGCTGCTCAACCTCGTGGCAGGTGTCGTCTACGCCCTCGCGATGCCGTTCGTCGCGCTGACGACGTCGTACGTCTACTTCGACGCCCGAGCGCGGTTCGAGCTCGAGCGCGAGGAGGAGCCGGACCAGCTCCCCGCCGAGATCCGACTCCAGCCGGCTCCGCCCGCCTGAGACATTCCGGTTTGAAAATGCCCTTGACAAGCGCGCGTCCGACCGTCAAAGTGGTTAACTTCGATCACCGAGCGAAATCGCTCGGCTCCGGCTCGGAAAGGAGGTCAGTTTGAATTCAGTGAATCTCACGCACATCGGCTGGCCTCTCGCTTTTACAGCGTAACCGGCCGTCGTTTCACCACTCGCGCCGACGACTTGGCGTAGAGAGACAGCCCTAAACAGGGCCGTTAACCCTGCTCGCGCTTTGCAGCACGAGAGAGGCTGTCGCCGTCGGTAATTCGACCAGAAAGGACGACGTGACTGTTCCAGCGCTCGACCCAGACCGATCCGACAGAACCGGGAGAACAGAGAGGAGGAAAGACCTTGTTGCATTACGAGGCACTTCAACAGCTGTGCCATGATCGCGGAGAGCAGCTGCGGGGCGACGCCGCCGACCGGCGGCTGGCCTTGCAGGCCCGAGTCAGGCAGCACCAGCGCCGGCGCCGGCTGGCACTGCGTGAGGCGTTGGATCAGCTGAGGCGTCACCGCCACGCCAGGCACCATGGCTACAACGCCTGACCTCATGGCATACCCGGTCCGCCGCGTGCCCGAGCCACAACGCTTGCCCTCGGCTCGAGGCACGCGGCGTACCAGTCGACGCGCGATCGGCCTGTTTCGTCGGCCCCGGTCTGTCCGGGGCGGGGAGCGCAGGCGCTAGACCCACCTCGCTGAACGGATCGGGGCCTTCCAGCCACCCGCCCGTCATCGAAAGCGAGGAACAGATGTACCTGACGAATGAAGAGCTGGCTGCGGCTCTGGAGCTGCGAGATCTGACCGATCCCTCGCAGGGACCGCATGCGATGCAGTCTCTGGTCACCGCCGTCCTCGGTCGGCTGCAAACGACCTTGAGAATTCCGGTCCGCCTTTACCGTGGAGAGCGCATCGTGAGCGTCGTCGACAACTACGACGCTCTCGCCTATCCGCCCGATGGGCCGGCTCGTGACCGGCGCTACACACGCTACGTGGACCAGCACCGGTTGCTGCGAACGCATACGTCGGCGTCCATCCCGAGCGCGTTGCGTCAGCTCGGTGGGCGGCTGGTCGACGAGTTGATCGCTGTTCCAGGGCTCGTGTACCGCCGCGACGTCATCGATCGCCTGCACGTTGGTGAGCCCCATCAGCTCGATCTCTGGCGGCTGTCGACGTGTCGCCTCGACAGCGACGACTTGCACGGCATGGTCTCCGCGGTGGTGGACTCACTCACGCCTGGAGCACGCTGGCGCGCCGTCGCGGCAAACCATCCGTATACGACCGACGGATTGGAAGTGGAGGTCCTGCAGGGTGGCGAGTGGGTCGAGCTGCTCGAGTGCGGGATCGCACACCCGAACGTGCTTGCCGACGCAGGGCTCGACGGCGGGGGACTCGCGATGGGCGTCGGGCTCGACCGGGCACTCATGTTGCGCAAGGGCGTTCCGGACATCCGGCTGCTCCGCAGCAACGACCCGCGTGTCACGGCGCAGATGTGCACCCTGGAGCCGTACGAGGAGGTGAGCGCACAACCCGCCGCCAAGCGCGACATCTCGATCGCCTGCACGCCGGGGCTGACCGAAGAGGAGCTGGGCGATCACGTTCGTCGTCTGCTCGGCGCCGAAGCCGAACTGATCGAGCAGGTCGAGCTGTTGTCGCGCACGCCGGCCACCGAACTGTCCGACGCCGCGCGCCGACGGATCGGCATGAGGTGCGGACAGGAGAACCTGCTGGTTCGCATCGTCGTTCGCGATGCGACACGTTCGGTCGCCAGGTCCGAGGCGAACGAGCTTCGCGATCGGATCTACGCGGAACTGCACGAAGGAACCAGGGGTATGTACACCGGTTAGCGTCCGTTCATGAGCTTCGGCGCGCCCGTGAGCATCGCCGCTCTGCCGATGCCGCTCCGGTGGCTGAGGGAGCCGCAGAGCTGGACGACCCCGGACGACGCGTCGCTGGTCGTTGTCGCAGGGCCTCTGACCGACTGGTTCATCGATCCGCAGCAGTCGGCCGAGCCGAAGCGGAACGGGCCGGCCCTCGTCGGGGAGGCGAGCGGCGACTTCCTGCTGAGCGCGCGGGTCACGGTCGAGTTCGCCGCGACCTACGACGCCGGCGTGCTCGTCCTGTATGCGAACGACGACGTCTGGGCCAAGCTCTGCTTCGAGTATTCGCCGCAGCGCGAGCCGATGGTGGTCTCCGTCGTGACGAAGGGTCTGTCCGACGACTGCAACTCGTTCGTCGTCGACGGTGCGTCCGTCTGGCTGCGCGTCGCGCGGGTCGGGCAGGCCTTCGCGTTCCATGCGTCGACCGACGGGAGCAGCTGGAGCTTCGTCCGTCACTTCGCGCTCGCCGCGGGCGACGAGCTCTCGGTCGGGTTCGCAGCGCAGTCGCCGACCGGCGATGGCTGCACGGTCACTTTCGACGGGATCGCGTACGAGGCGGCGCGTCTCGTCGACCTGCGCAGCGGCGTCTAGGTCACGCGTGATCTCTGAGGCGTTCGAGTTCGACGCTCCCGACGGCACCCGGCTGCACGGCACGCTGACCAGGCCGGGGTCGCACGACTCTGTGCCCGCGGCGCTCTTGTTGAGCGGCTCGGGCCCGCTCGACCGCGACTCGAACATGCCGGGGCAGGTCCTGAACGTCGCCAGCGCCCTCGCCTCGGCGCTCGTGGCTCACGGAGTCGGGTCGCTTCGCTTCGACAAGCGAGGCGTCGGCCGGTCATCGGGTGACTACCTCACCACCGGCTTCGTGCAGGAGGCGGACGATGCCGCTGCAGCGCTGAACGCGCTTCGGCAAGCCGACGGCGTGGACGGCAGTCGCCTGACAGTCATCGGCCACTCCGTTGGCGCGACCATCGCGATTCGACTCGCGAGCGCGACGTCGTGGCTCGCCGGAGCGGTGCTGCTCAGCGGCTCGGCGCAACGCGGTGCCGAGGTCATGCGCTGGCAGTCGGACCGGATCGCCGCGTCTCTTCGCGGGCCCTCGCGGCTCTTCGCCCGGCGGTTCCTCCGCCGGCAGGAGCGGATCCGACAGCGGCTTCTCGCCTCGACCGATGACGTCGTTCGAGTCGGCAGGTCCAGCCAGCCTGCACGGTGGCTGCGCGAGTACATGGCGTATGACCCGACTGCCGATCTCCGTGCGATCCGCTGTCCCGTGCTGGCGATCACGGGAGAGAAGGACGTTCAGGTCGATCCGGGTGACGTCGCGCGCATCGGCGAGCTGATCGAGGCCGACTACTCCGGCTTCGTGCCGGAGGAGCTCACCCATTTGCTTCGGCGGGACTCCGGGCCACCCGGACTCGCGACCTACGGCGCCCAACTCGAGCGCCCGGTCGACCCGGAGCTGCTCGAACGGGTTGCCGAGTGGACGAAGGCTCGCTAGCAGCAACCTGCCGAAACGGTCGCGGGTACGGTGCGGGCCGTGCCGATCGGATATCTGGTCACGACGGCGCTCGTCGGGCTCTGCACGTTGTTCGCCTTGGCGCCGCCGCGGCCGCGCCGGTCGAGCCGGTCGAACAGGAGCTACTGGCTCGGCTTCCTCGTCAACGAGCTGCCGTTCGTGGCCTTCTATTGGCTGCTCGCCTCGACCTTGCTGGCGATCGCGCAGGGCGACATCGCGTCGCCGGTCGGCGCGACCGCTTTCGCCGTCGCTGTCCTGACCTCGATCGGTCTCGCGCTCGTCGTCCGGCGGGGCCTGCGGGCGCGTCCTGCCGTCGACCACGCGTTGAGCGAGGGCCTGGGCGTTGGTTGGCGCGACCACATCGACGCAAGCGCCCGCCTGCGCCGCCGCCTTCCGTGGGCTCGGATCCTGTTCGGGCCGTTCCTCGTCCGCCGTCGCGACGTCGAGCGCGTGAAGAACATCAGCTACGGGGACGCCGGAAAACAGAATCTGCTCGACGTCTACCGCCATCGCTCCCGTCCATCGGGCTGCCCGACCCTGGTCTATCTGCACGGTGGGGCGTTCCGCAGCGGCAGGAAGAACAACGAGGCGCGTCCGCTCATCTACCGCCTCGCGAGCCAGGGTTGGGTATGCATCAGCGCGAACTACCGGCTGAGTCCAAAGGCGACGTTCCCCGATCACCTGATCGACGTCAAGAAGGTGATCGCGTGGGTACGGGAGCACGGCCACGAGTACGGCGCCGACTCGGCGGTGCTCTTCGCGGCGGGCAGCTCCGCGGGCGGCCACCTCGCCTCGCTGGCCGCGCTCACGCCGAACGACCCCGCATTCCAGCCCGGCTTCGAGCGCGCGGACACGTCGGTGACTGCGGCCGTTTCGCTGTACGGGTTCTATGGGTCTCCCGGCAAGGGACAACTGCCGTCCTCACCCTCCGCGTACGTCCGCCCGGACGCGCCGCCGTTCTTCGTCGCCCACGGCGACCTCGACACTGTGGTGGTCGTCGAAGACGCCCGCCGCTTCGTCGACGAGCTCCGGAGAGCCTCAGCTCATCCGGTCGTCTACGCCGAGTTGCCCGGCGGCCAGCACACGTTCGACCTCTTTCATTCCATCCGCTTCGAGGTCGTCGTCGATGCGATCGAGGCCTTCTCCGCCTGGGTGCGCTCTCGGACTGCGGACGTCACGTCCGCATACGGATGAGCAGGCGCCGGTCGGGGACTAGGGCTCGAGCCGCTCGACCACGACGACAGGGATCTCGCGGTCGGTGCGCCTCGCGTACGTGTCGTAGTGCGGCCAGATCACGGCCATCTGCCGCCAGAGGCGCTCTCGCTCGTCGCCCTCGGTGGTACGGGCGCGGCCGCGGAAGCGATCCCCCTGCACCTGTAGCTCGACGTCCGGGTGCTTGACGAGGTTGCGGTACCAGCCGGGGTGCTCGGGTGCGCCGCCCTGCGAGGCGACGACGACGAAGTCGTCGTCTTCGCGGCCGAAGATCAACGGTGTCGTCGTCGGCTCGCCCGTCCGGCGTCCGGCCGTCGTGAGCAGGAGCGTCGGCGCGCCGTTCCAGATGTAGCCGACCTCGCCGTCGGTCTCCCGGTAGCGGCGAACGTGCTCCTGACCGTAGAGCGAGCGGTCGATCACGAGCGGAGCGTAGCTCCGACGTCCAGGCCCCGTCGTCCTTCGCCGCGCACGCGCCGGAACCCGTCGGATCGAGCGGCCAACCTTGTGGGGAGAAGACACTCGCGCGGCCAAGGGCTCGCAGCGGCCGTGGGGGTTGGGGCTTAGATTCGGTCCAGCCAGGGGTGGCCGGGATGGACGAGCCGGAGCGCATCTACGAGCCAGCTTCGGCGGATTGGATCGAGCTTCGGTAGCGCTGCCGTGAAGTCAGCCTCGTCCTTTGGTCGATCGGCGTGCTTGGCCTTGAAAAGCAGGACGATCTCGGGCCGGCCATACGGGATACCGTCGCCGGTCCATTCGATCACCTCGGCGTACGGTCGTTTGATCCGTTCGTCCCGCCGGCAGATCCACGTTTCGCCGTCGGAGGGTTCCCGAAAGATGTCGAGCCGCCAGCGGCCCGTCGCGGGCTCCTGCACCCACGTCTGTTGATGCCGGTCGAGAGCCGCCGGCGCCGAGCAAACGGCCACACGAGGCCCGGATCGGTCAGATCTCCATCCGGAATGAAGAATTCGAACCCAGAGAGTCTCTCGGCGATCTCGCCGAACTGCTCCCGAGGAACGGCGATCTCTAGATCTTCGTGCTCTCTTCGCTGCTCGCCGAGGAAGAGCTCGATTGCCCAGCCGGCAGCGACATACCACGGTGCCCGAACGCCCTCGAGCAGCGCAGCAACCTGCTCGGGACGCCACGCCTCCCAGAGCGTGAGGTCGGGCTCGAACGCCCCCGCCGCCCTTGCATCTTCGAGCTTCACTTCAGCAACTCTCCCTCACCAGCGTCGAGAAGGCGACAACACGCACTAGAGTGGGCCGCGTGACGCTTCAACGGATGGACAACGTCGGCATCGTGGTGGAATCCCTGATGCCGCTATCTCGTTTTTCGCCGAGCTCGGCCTCGAGCTCGAAGGGCGAGCGATGATCGAAGGAGACTGGTCAGGGCGAGTCACCGGACTGCGCGACCAGCGCGTCGAGATCGCCATGATGCGTATGCCGGACGGCCACGGCCGGATCGAACTCTCGCGATTTCTCGCGCCGCCTGTCGTCGCCGATCACCGGAACGCGCCGGTGAACGCTCTGGGCTACCTGCGTGTCATGTTCGCCGTAGACGACCTCGACGACACCCTCGCCCGGCTCCGCAGACACGGCGCGCAGCTCGTCGACGAAGTGGTCCAGTACGAAGACGTGTATCGGCTCTGCTACGTCCGAGGCCCTGAGGGGATCCTCATCGGGCTGGCCGAGCAGATCGGCTAGCGGGCTGAACTTCGGCTGAAGGGCTTCCGGACCGGTCTACTCGTCAGCCCACCAGTCGCGTTGGCCATCGACGTCTTCGCGCCGAGCCTCCCCGAGACTGGGCGCGCCGATGACGAGGATCTCGAGGCCGTTCGGCCCGGCCTCGTAGCCTCGCCACGTACCGGGCGGGACGCGCACCGCGTCCCATTCCTTGAGCTCGACGATCTCGTCGTCGACCTTCATCCGCCCGCTCCCGCGCACGACCACGTACACCTCCTCTTGCTTCTTATGCGTGTGGCCGTACGGAAAGCGATAGCCGGGCGGGACGCGCTGGTAGCTCAGGCCCGACTTCTGGAGCTCGAGCGCCTCGGTCGCCAAGCGGAACTCCAGGTCCGGCGCGCCGTTGAACCTCGAGCCGACGTCTTCCAGATCCTCCTTGAGGTTCCTGAGCGTGAACGGCACGTGACAATCCTATGGTCGGGAGCCGGGCCCGAACTCGCGGACCTCTTGAGCACAGCGGCAGGCGACGGCGATCTTGGCAGCCCACTCCAGCGCCTCCTCGCGTGAGGGTACGTCGACGACCGAGAATCCGCCGATGTACGCCTTGCTCTCCGGGTACGGGCCGTCGGTGACCGTCCCATCGGTGGCGACCACGCTCACCTCTTCGTGGGAATGCAGCCCGCCGCCGAACACCCAAACGCCGGCGTCCTCTGCCTCTTGCACCACCGCGTACGCCGCCTCGGCCACGTCGGGCAGCTCCTCCTCGGGGAAGGTCATCGCGCCGTCATCGAACGAGATCAGATACCGCGTCATCTCAGGACTCCCTCTCTCGGCGGCCTGCTGCGGCCGCATCTCACGCGGTAGAGACTGACATACCCCCGAGAACTCATCGGCCTCGGCCAGGTCCAGCTTCACGTGGTCGAGAGGGCACTCCCCATCTCGTTGACGGCTGTCGCGGTCGACGAGGCGGGCCGGATGCTCGACGAAGAGACTGTTAGCGCTGCAGACGATGACCTCGTCGGCTGGGCATCAGGCCTCGGCGGCGAGCGGTTGTGGGCGCTCGAAGATTGCCGGCAGCTGACTCGCGCGCTTGAGCGCAACCTGCTCGCGGTCGGTGAGAAGCTGGTGCGGGTGCCGCCGAAGTTGATGGCACCGGAGCGTCGTGCCGGACGCCTGCGTGGCAAGTCGGACCCGATCGACGCGCTTGCCGTCGCGCGTGCCGCGTTGCGCGAGCCGAATCTGAGTCGACCGCGGCCCGATGAGCAGCCGTTTCGCGAGCTCAAGTTGTTAGTCGACCACCGCGAGGATCTCGTCGACGAGCGCCGCCGGGCGCAGCAGCGGCTGCGTTGGCACCTGCACCAGCTCGACCCGTCCTTCGTCGTTCCGCTGCGCCGTCTCGACCGGCCGTTGCATCTCGATCGTGTCGGCCGCTGGCTCGCACGGCGCGAGCAGGACGTCCAGGTGCGCGTCGCTCGCGAGCTCGTCACGCGCTGCCGCTCGCTCACGCGCACGATCCTCGAGCTCGACCGTGAGCTTGAACGGCGGACCGCGGAGATCGCGCCGGCGTTGCTCGAGTTGCCCGGCTGCGGTGCGCTCACCGCTGCGAAGCTGCTGGCCGAGATCGGGCCGATCGGTCGCTTCCAAAGCGATGCGCAGCTCGCCAGGCACAGTGGCGTCGCACCCTTGGAAGCCAGCTCAGGGCGCGTGCAACGCCACAGACTCGACCGCGGCGGCAACCGACAACTCAACGCCGCCTTCTACCGGATCGCGATCACCCAGGCCCGCTACCACCCGGCCGCACGCTCTTACCTCGAACGCAAACAAGCCGAAGGCAAAAGCCGCCGCGAAGCCATCCGCTGCCTCAAACGACAACTCGCACGCGTCGTCTTCAACACGTTGAAAGCGAGCCCCGCCTTGACATAGGAGCAACACTGGCCCAGGCGACTCCCTGGAACCACCGCCCAGGCAACGACACCCTTAGGATTCCCAGGATGAACGTCTCGCTGAGGCCGCTCGAGGATCGGGATCTCGACACGATCTATCAGCAAGTGACGGATCCGGAGTCGATCCGAATGGCCGCCTTCACAGCCGAGGATCAGACCGATCGTCGCGCGTTTCTCAGCCGGACGTCGCGCCTGCGGGCCGACACAAGCGTCTCGCACCGAGTCATCGATGTCGACGGAGTAGTCGCTGGAACGATCGGGTCCTTCCGAATCGACAATCAGCTCGAGGTGACCTACTGGGTAGACCGAACGCAATGGGGGAAAGGCATCGCGAGTGCAGCGCTACAGATTCTTCTTGCCGAGACTGCCGAACGTCCGATGTACGCCCGAGCGGCCTCGGACAACGTCGGCTCGCTTCGAGTACTGGAGAAAGCTGGGTTCCGACGCATTGGCGTCAACCGCGGCTTCGCACGCGGTCGCGGTGAGGAGATCGAGGAAACGATCCTGCGCCTCGACTAGTCCTCGCCTTCCCAGTACTCGGGGGTGGGTCCGGGCCTCGCGAACATGATGTCTTCGTCCTCGGCGCCCTTGGCGAGAATCTTTCCGGTGTCGAGGTACTCAATGATCTCGCCGGGGATCATCGAGGAGAGCATGAGGACGCGAATTGGCGAGTCTGTTCGGTTGATGATCTGATGCGCACCGTCCTTGCCCCGCCGAAAGCAGGCGACGTCACCCTCCTTCAGCACCTGCTCACCATCGGGCGTGCGCAGCGTCGGCTCGCCGCGGAGCACGATCACCCACTCCTCGTTCAGGTAGTGCGTGTGGTAGGGCCAGAGCCTGTTGCCAGGCTCGACCTCGGACATCGTCGCGCCTATTAGCTCACCGCCGATGCGTTGGCCGACAAATCCGCCCTTGACGCGCCAGCCCTCGCGATCCCGCGTCCCGTCCCACTCGTCGCTGTTGAGGTTGAAAGTCTTCATTCGCTAAACCCATCCAATCTGCTCTAGGGCGTAAAGAGCTTCCAGTTGCCTTCGGAGACGACTTCGACGGTGCCGTCGACCACCTTGATCGCCGTCTGATCGTCAATCGCGTACGCCGGCACCCGTATCCCGGCGGCCCATCTTTCCACGTTGGCCAGGGAAGTGTGCGGCATGTCCTCGCGCTCCAAGTGCGGAAACAACGAGAAATCAACCAGTCCCAGCGCTCTATCGCTGCCCGTGAGCGGATCACTGTCGTCGTAGGCCTCTCCTCCGAAGTCGGGAGTCGCGACCATTGCCCCGCCGCTCGTGCCGACGTAGACCATGTCGCGTCGCAGCGACGGCAAGAGGTCGGCGAGTCCGGATTGCCGCATCCAGTAGCACAGATACAAGGGACTGCCGCCCCAAACCAGCAGAGCGTCAGCCGCCTCGACCTCGGGCACCCAATACTCGTCTTTGATGCTGGGCAGCGCGGTCAGCTCCAGCACTCCCAACGACTTCCAACCCAACTCGCACATGGGGGCGGGGGCTGATCCGCTGATGAACCGGTAGACGTGTGAACGTCCGCCGGGGAACGGCTGGATCCCGGTGGGAATGCAGAGGGCGCTCGATTCGCCAATCGGTTTACCCAGGAGGTCGACGAGCGCGTTGTCGATGGCCGTGTTGGTGATGCCAGTGGAGGTGAGAAGAAACCTCATGTGCTCCTTTGCTCGCGGTGTAGGCGTGGTGCTTCCCTCAGAGACTCAGCAGAAGCGCACAAATCATCGCTCGCCGCAGCCGTCGGGGATATTCCCGAACCTGGCCCAGGCGACGGCGGCTCTAGGGCCCTGGGATGATCGATGACTCGTGTGCTGCGAAGACGGCGGCAACGTCAGCACCAGGCTTGTGGATCTCCTCGATCAGCCGAGCGATGCGCGGTGTCATCACGAGGAGATACCGGGACTCGCCGGAGCCTGCGTTCCAGAACGTATGCGCTGTGCCGCGCCTCGCGAGGACGGCGGAGCCGGCGTGAGCTTCGACTTCTTCGTCGTCGAGGCGGAAGCCCAACGTCCCTGACAGCACGTACCAAGCCTCGTCGTCCTGATGGTGGACATGGAGCGGCGCGATCCAGTGGGTGCCGACTTCAGCTGTCCACTCGACGATGACGAAGTCATCCTCGGCGGACCCGATTGCGTTACCGGCGAGCTGCGCGACGTGCACGCGCCGGATTATCGCGGCGAGGACACGCGCCCTCTCACGACCGGACGATCGCTTGGCTCGCCGACAGGCCTCCGTCGGCGGGCACGGCGGAGATGTCCCACTCGACTTCGACGCCGTCGCGGATGCCGCGCATGAACGCGGCGAACCCTCCGTCGCGCGCGTGGATGGTCAGCCAGCGCGCGGGTCGGTCGCTGTCGTTGCGGAGCGAGTGGGCCACCTCCGGCGGTGCCGCGACGAAGCCGCCGGCGGAGACCGTGATCGTCTTGCGCTCGCGTCCGATCTCGAAGGTCAGTTCGCCCTCGAGGACGTAGAAGGCGTCCGTGTGCTCGTGGTGAACGTGCGGGCCGGCGACCTCTTCGCCGGCTGCGTACCGGGCGCGAGTGATCGTGACGGCCTCGGTCGCGACGAGGATGCTGATCTCGCGATTCGGCCGCCCAAGAATCCCCTCGCCGTCGACAATTGGGGCAATCACCTCAGGCAGCCGGGGTCAGCCCGTGGCGCCGCATGACTTCCCCGAGCGCCACGACATCGGGAGGCCCGCCGGCGGCCGCGTCGAGAACGGCAGCGACCTCGCGGAAGAAGTCGGGGCCGAGGATGCCGGGGGTGACGATCGCGAGTGCCTTCGCGTCGACTTCACGCGTGTTGTCGAAGTGATGGACGGCGCCGCGGGGGATGAAGAGCGCCTCGCCGGGGCCGATGTCGACCGGAACGCCTCCGAGCGTCCAGGTCAGCACTCCGTCGAGCCCGTAGATCGTCTCGTCGTAGCCGTCGTGGCTGTGGGGAGACGCGACCTTCGCTCCAGCGGGGACGTCGAACTCGAAGACCGCGAGCGAACCTCCCGACTGGGCGCCCTCGAGCAGGAACCTGATCACCATCGCACCGACCTGGATCTCCTCGCGCGTACTCGTTGCCATCGTGCCCTCCTCTTCGTGCAATTGGTAAAGTGGCTTGACGATATATGGTCACCGAGAATCCGTCAAGTCACTTTACGAAACCAGCGGCAGAGGAGCCGTTCGGACCGCCACTGATCGGCGCGCTCCTGCGCATGCCCTGGGAGGCGGTTCAGCGGCACATGCTCGAGCGGCTACACGAGCGTGGCTTCGACGACCTCGACGCGGCGCACCTGAACGTCTTCCAGTACCCCGGACCGCAGGGTGCGAGACCGTCCGACCTGGCCATCCGACTGCGGATCAGCAAACAGGCCCTCAACTACCTGCTCGGCGAGCTCGAGCGTCTCGACTACCTCGAGCGCCGGCCGGATCCCGACGACCTGCGCTCCAAGCGCGTCGCCCTCACCCGTCGCGGCACCTGCGCGATCGGCGTGATCCGCGAGGCGGTCGACGAGGTGGAAGTGGTCTGGGCCCGGCAGCTCGGCCCTGAGCGCTTCGCCCAACTCCGCACGTTGCTGCTGGAGCTCAACCAGCTGACGTAGCCCGCTCGGACTCCGCACCGGGGCGCCCTAATCCGCTCCCCGCCCAAGCTGCTCGAGGACGCCGGCGAACGCCCCGCCGCCGAGCACACGCTCGACGAACTCGGCCACGCGGTTGCGCAGCTCACGGTCCGACGAGACGAGCCAGACTCGCCGGCCGGCGGCATGCAGCTGCGGTGCCCGTTCCGCGATCCAGTCGTCCGCAATGTCGCCGCCGGTGCCCACGAGCGTCGTGCGCTCGTCGAGCACCCGCTCCCCGACGAGCCCGCCCGGGCCGCGACCGTCGAAGACGATCACCACCTGCATGCCTTCGCGCTCCGCCCACTCGCGCGTCCGCTCGACGAACCAGTCCTCAGCCAGGTTCGGCCAGCGCGACCGCATCGCGTTGCGCGCGTCGACGAGGACGACCGGCTCTGCGACTCGCTCGGACTGCAGAGTCACATTGTGGCTTGACTACGCGACGGCGACGTTGTCGGCGACGAGGCCGAACTCGTAGGCCTTCCTCGTCGCTTCGGTGCGATTCGTCACGCGCAGCTTGCGGAAGATCTTGGTCAGGTGGAACTTCACGGTTTGGTCGGAGAGGAACAGCTCCTCGCCGACGGCGCGGTTCGAGAGGCCGCGGGCCACCGCTTCGAGGATCTCGAGCTCGCGCGCGGTCAGACCCGTCTCGCGCCGGGCCTGTGTGACCTGGCTCTGACGAGCGGCCTCTGCGACGGCCGCGCGGGAGACCTGTGGCGACGCGAAGTGCACGGTCCCGTTCACTGCCTGGCGGATGACGGCGGGGATGTCGGCCGGCGTGATCGACTTGTTCACATACGCGGCCGCGCCTCCCGACAGCGCCTTGTCGATCGACTCCGGCTCGTCCAATCCGGAGAACACGACGACCGTCGCGTCCGGATGGCGCTCGCGGAGCAGCGCGAGGCAGCTGAGGCCGTCGAGGCCCGGCAGCTGGAGGTCGAGCAGGACGAGGTCGGGCCTCGTGCGCGCGACGAGCGGCTCGACCTGAAGGCCGGAGCTCGCCATCCCGACCACGGCGAACCCGTCGGCATGCTCGAAGATCTCGCGGATCGCGCTCAACACGAGTGGGTGGTCCTCGACGATCACAACGCGCGTGTCCAAGGGTCCAGAGTAGAGGCGTCTCGGCGGCGCCGTGCCCAATTCCATGCAGTTAGCCCGATTGGGTCAGCTGTCCCCGGACGGGGCGGGTAGTCGGACCACCCGATCGGTAGACGCCGTCTCGGCCCCGCGGGGCGATACTGGCCGCAGTCGATTGGAAGCCGCGAACCTGTGAACACGATCGTCCTCGTCGGCCCGGAAGGGCAGGTCGTCTGCGAGTGCTGCGAGCTCGCCGACGGCTTTCTCAACCGGGAGCGCGGCCTGCTCGGGCGCACGGAGCTGCGCAGCGGTGAGGGCATGCTGATCCGGCCGACGTGGTCGGTGCACACCGCCTTCATGCGCTTCGCGATCGACGTGGTCTTCCTGGACGCCGACCTGACGGTGGTCAAGATCGCCGATCGCCTCAGGCCGTGGCGCACGGCGCACGGTTGGCGCGCCCACCAGGCGCTCGAGCTTCCCGCCGGCGAGTGCGAGCGGCTCGGGATCAGGGTCGGCGACCGGCTTGCCTGGGGCTCGCTCGAGCCCGTTCGTTGACCGCCGCAGTCGCGTGCTCTGTGCGCGCGGCTACTAGCCGCCGACGCGCAGCTGCCGCAGGAGTGCACGCTCCCACGCGCGTGGCGGCGCAAGCCGATCGCGTCTGCGCACGATGATCACGATCAAGGCGGCCATCAGCAGCATGTTCCCGACGAGGAAGAAGACGTCGGCGAGGTTGAAGGCGATGACGCGGGAGCCGCCGATCACGAACGGGTTCGGCACCCAGTTGCCGTCCGCGAGCGCGGAGACGAGGTTCCCGATCGCGCCTCCGCTCATCACCCCCGCCGCGACTGCCACGACACCAGACGGCACGAGCGTGAGCGACAAAGAGCCGAACAGAACGACGACCGAGAGGACAACCCACGCGTTGGAGCGGTGGTGGAAGGCCCAGGACTCCGTTGGCAGCTTCGCCTTCACGACCAGGTCGACGGATGCGAGCACCGCCGCCGGGCCGACAATGAGGAGGAGCCGATCGGACGGGCGCACGTCACGACACTACCGATCCCGCGATCCCGCGACTAGCCCCGAAACACCGGGCTTTCCGGCTCACCGCCCCGTCGGGTGCAGATCAGGTCGGGGCAGTAACCTGATGCGCCCGGGCGGCCGCGACGGCCTCGAGCCGGGAATTGACGCCGAGGGCCCGAAAGATACCGCCGACGTGGTGCCTGACCGTCTCGGTGCTGAGGTGGAGCTCGGCGGCGATCTGCTTCGTCGAGCGGCCCTCCTCCAGACGACGAAGCACCTCGACTTGACGGGGAGTGAGATGCGGGTGCGGCGCTGTTGGCCCGCCGTCGGGGCGTTCCTCGAACAATCCGAAGACGCCGACCACCCGTTCACCACTCATGAGTGGCACCGCGCTGATCTCCACCGGCACCCGCTTGCCGCCGGTCGAGACCAGGACACCCGTCGCCTCGGTGGACGGGGCGGTGCCGAGCACCTTCTGGGAGAACAGCTCCCGTGCGCGTCGGCTGTCCTCGGGCGCGACGACGGAGGTGAACTGGCGACCGCGAACGTCACCAACGACCCGCTCGGCTGCCGCATTGATCCACCGGATGACTCCCGTCGTGTCGACGACGTAGCTGGGCACGCCGACACTGCCGAGAGCCTGCTCGACGTCGCCGCCGACCTTCAAGCCAGTTGCCATCACGGAAGTGTGGCTGAAGCGCGCACCCGAGCGCCAGTTCCGCTCCAGCTCGGGAGGGAGGCCGGCGTCTTCGCGGCCTCTTACTTAGAACTCGAATCACAATGAGCGTTTCGCAGCCTTCTGAAGCAGACGAGGCAGCAGCCGAGCGCGAGGAAGGCTTCGTGGATCTCGGCGCGGCGGTCGTAGCGGACGAGCAGCCGCTTGAAGTGGTGCAGCCAGGCGAAGGTGCGCTCCACGACCCAACGCACGCGGCCGAGCCCGGAGCCGTGCTCGGTCTGGCGGCGAGCGATCTCCGGTGTGATGCTCGCGCGCAGCGGAGCTCGCGGCGGTACTTGTCGTGGTCGTAGCCGCGGTCAGCGGTGAGCGCGCTCGGGCCGCGAGCGCGGCCGGCCGACGTCGCCGCGCACGGGTGGCACATTGTCGATGAGCGGGATCAGCTGGGTGACGTCGTGGCGGTTGCCGCCCGTGACCGTCCAGGCGAGCGGGATGCCCGGTGGCGTCTACCAGGAGGTGGTGCTTGGAGCCGTTTCTGGCTCTATCAACCGAGCTCGGGCCCGTCGCGGAGCCCCCTTTTTCGCCTGCACATGGCTGGAGTCCGCGACCGCCCGCGACCACTCGATCTCACCCGCTGCACGTAACTCGGGCAAGCAGCAGCTCGTGCAGCCGCTCCCACACGCCCGCCCGCTGCCACTCATCCAAACGGCGGTAGCAGGTCGAGCCGCCGCCAAAGCCGAGCTCGAGCGGCAGATGCCGCCACGCGATCCCCGTGTGCAACACGAACAAGATCCCCTGCAGCGCCCGCCGGTCAGGCAGCCGCTTGCGACCCGGATAGCGGAAGCGCCGCTCCTTCCTCGGCAGCAACGGCTCGACCAGCTCCCACAGCTCGTCCGAGACGATCCACGGCGCGATAGCCATCGGCACCCCTCCCAGCTTGACGACGGATGCCGACGGCGTTCGTCGTCAGGGAACGGGTCCCTTCATTTCGGTTCGAGCGCCCGCTCTACTTAGACAGGAAGCGGAATGATGCTCGGGCGCCGCTGAAGGCGGTGCGGTCGGAGGCGCGGGAACTGGTCGTCGGTGAGGCGACGATCATGAAGTAGCCGAGGTTGGCGTGGAGCGCGGTGATCCCGATTGCGTTGTAGCCGTCCGTGCACGACCACGTGAGGAGGCGCGCCGGCGTCCCGGAGAGCTTCGAGTTCGAGAGCGAGGGGTGTGTCGTGCAGTTTGGCCCGCGATTCCTGAGGAAAATCGCCGTCCACTTCTCGAGCGTGGATCCCGCCGGCAGCCGTCGCGCCCCGATGATGTACAGCCGGTCGGTCCGCAGATCGGTGAAGGTGTCGAAGGCACTCGCATCCGGCGAGATCGTGCCGGTCGACCACGTGACACGGGCGAAGCTCGAGAACCATTGGCTCGAGTTGCCGGGAAGGACGATCGAGTAGCCGTACTGCTTCGAGACGAACTTCGTGTTCGGCGCCGAGGCGGCCGCCGGGACGAGCACCAGCGCCGAGACGATCACGCAAAGAGCAGCGACCCACCGGCCGGCCCGGCTCGATAGACCGGCGCCCCGGGCTCCTGGAGCTGCCAGTCCTGTTCAATCAGCACCGCAACGATCATCGGAGCCCCTTCTTTCTCTGTCAAGGCCCAACTCCGTAGTGACAGACTGTGCCCATGCATGAGCTGCGCTCCGGTGTCTGGCATTGGCAATCGCCGCATCCCGGCTGGAGTGAGGAGGAGGAGTGGCCCGAGATCGTTTCGTCCTACGGGATCGAGCTCGGCGACGACCTCGTGTTGTTCGACCCGCTCTCCGTGCCCGACGAGCTACGTGAGCGTGCAAACGCCGTCGTCCTGACGGCGCCCTACCACGAGCGCGATGCACGTCGGCTTGGCCTCCCGGTGCATACGCCGCCCGCGGACACCTGGCAGGACTGGGTCGAGAAGTTCGGCATCGACCCCGATCGCGTGCGCGGCATGGAGAGTGATGACCTTGCCTGGTTGCGCGCCGGTGAAGGCGAAGGACACTTTCACAGTCCCGGAGCGTGGCCGTTCGGGATCACCGCGTACGCGGGCCGCGAGGACAACGACCTCATCCTCTGGCTCCCGTCGATCGGCGCGATCGTCACCGGCGACTCGCTCTCCGACCTCGGCGCCGGTCTGGATATTTGGATCGGCGGTCGCAAGCACGTGACGCGCGACGATGTCGTGCAACGCCTCCGTCCGCTGCTCGACCTGCCGGTCGAGCTCGTACTGCCCGCGCACGGCGAGCCGACGGATCGCGCAGCGCTTGAGCGCGTTCTTTCCTGAGCGGCGCCGGCAAGATCCAGAGGCTCAGGAGACGTGGCGCCTTCCTGTACGAGCGTAGTGTCGCTAGAAGGCAATCGGGGATAGAGACAACTCTGTAGTCACGCGACCGACCGGTGAGGTCGTCCGTGGCGAGACACCCGCGGTAGAAGCGGTCAGTGAGCTGCGTCGCCCGGCAACGCGCCGGGCGGGCCGAGAAGCTCGATCCCGTGCTCGGCCGCGAGTGCTGTGACCGCGGCAACCTCGGCCTCGGTCGGCGGCCCAGGCGGCGGCGGGGGCAACTCGGCACGGTCCGCGGGCTGGCTCGCGGCGATCACAAAGGCCGCGAAGTCGCCTAGCGTCTACTCGATGAGGGTGAGCATCTTGAACATCGGCATGTACATCGCGATCACGATCATGCCGACCATGGCGCCCACGCCGATCATCAGTACCGGCTCGATGATCGAGGTCAGCGCCTGGATGCTCGCGTCGACCTCGTCCTCGTAGAAGTCGGCGATCTTGCCGAGCATCTTGTCGAGCTCTCCGGTCTCCTCGCCGATCTTGATCATCTGCCCGACCATGGGCGGGAAGATCGGGTCCTCGATCAGCGGGTCGCTGATCCGCGCGCCCTCGTGCACCTGCGTGCGGGCGTTCGACAGCGACTCCTCGATCACGTGGTTCCCGGCCGTCGTGCCCGTGATCTCGAGCGAGCTGATGATGTCGACGCCGGCTGCGACGAGGGTCGAGAGCGTGCGCGAGAAACGGGCGAGCGCCACCTTCTGGACGACGTCGCCGATCTTCATCGGGACCCTCAGCTTGAAGCGGTCCCAGACCTGGCGGCCCTTCTCGGTCCGCTTCAGCTTGCGCAGGCCCCAGGCGGCGACGCCGATGGCCGGGAAGATGATGAACCAGTAGCCACGGAGCAGATCCGACATGCCCATGACGAGCTTCGTCGGCGCGGGCAGCTCGCCGTCGAGCGTCTCGAACACCTCGACGAAGACCGGGATGATGAAGAGGAGCATGAACGTGAGGACGAGGAACGCGAAGCTGATCACGACGGCCGGGTAGATCATCGCCCCGCGTACGCGCCGCTTCAGCTGCGTCTCCTTCTCGATCTGCGTCGCGACGCGGTCGAGCACCGCGTCGAGCGTGCCCGACGACTCGCCCGCCTCGACCATCGAGATGAAGAGCCGGTTGAAGACCTTCGGATGCCGCGCCAGCGCCTGCGAGAGCACCAGCCCCGACTCGACGTCCGCCCGGACCTCGGCGATCGTCTCCGCGAGGTACTTGTCGTCCGTCTGCTCCTCGAGCGTGACGAGCGCGGCGACGACGCTGACGCCGGCCTCGACCATCGTCGCCAGCTGGCGCGCGAAGACCTGGAGCGACTTCGGCTTGACCTTCTTGAACTTCGAGCGCAGCCCGTCCTCGCCGACCGCTCCCCGTTCGGAGAGCGAGCGCGGCAGCAGGCCGCGGGCCTGGAGCAGCTCGGTTGCGCTGAGGGTGTCCGGCGCATGGATGACGCCCGAGCTCTCGAGCCCCTGGGCGTTGATTGCCTCGTAAGTGAATGCAGCCATCTCTCTTCTCTTAGCCGGTGGACTGGTCGAACGTCGTGGACTCGGTGATCAGCACCTTCGCGCGTCGGGCGTCGCTCACGTCACGTGTCATCATCGACGCTGCTTCTCTGGACCCGCTCGACGACGCCGCCGCTCAGCGTGCCAGCGCCGCGGATGACGCCGAACGGCTGATCGTCGCGTCCCGGCACTTCAGCTCCATGTCCCACGACGATCGAGTACTTGCCGTCAGGGCTCGTAGCCGCAGTCGTCTTTGACCGAATCGCCACGCTGCCGCTGACTGTGAGACCTCTCCATCTGCTTGTCGGCGAGCGCGCCGGCCGTGGACGGTCTTGCTCGCCCGGTTGACCGCGTCGTAGCGCTGGAGCTGAACCCGGCGACGAGCGCGAAGATGCCGATGCTCATCACGGTCATCGCGATCAGCAGCTCGATGAGCCCGAACCCTCCTTCGTTACGCAGGCGTGAGGTCATCGCGCGGCGTCGTACCGGACGATCTCGCGGACGTACGCGGTCCGGTAGCCGGCCGAGTGCGCCGTGCCGGCCGCCCGCTGAACCGCGGAGCGCGAGCCGTACGGGCCCGTGTAGACGACGAAGTAGCCGGCGCGAAGCGGCCTGCGCGTCGAGGAGTCGAGCACCGAGACCGTGCCGAGGCGGCCGCGGGCGCCCGTCGCGACCCGCTCTGCGTACGCCCGTCCCGCGCCCGTGCGAACCGAGGCGAGGACGACGATCCAGCCGTGCTTGGCAACCGCGTTGGGAGAGGACGGCGTGCCGACCACGATGCGCTGCGGCAGCGGTGCAGGAGGGTGGGCGGGGCGCCCTTCGCGAACGGGTCACGGGTGCCGGCCGGCCCGAGACGGCGGCCGGCTGAGGGTCGGCGCTCGCCAGGTGCCGGACCGCGAACGGATCGACGCTCGAGCCCTTCGCGAGCAGCGCCGAGGGCCGCTTGGCCTGCTCCGGCGCCGGAACGGCCGGAGTCACAGGCGCGGGCGCCGCGGCGGCCGCCGCGGCGGGCGGCGTCGAGCCGTTGACGGCGTCGAGCAGCTTCGGGCCCTGGATGAACATCAGGAGCGCGAGCACGCCGAGGCCGCCGAAGGCGATCACCTTCTGGCGCTGCTGCTTCCTCGCGGCCGCGGTCGCCCGCCGCCGCTCGACCTGACGGGTCGGCTTCCTCACGGGGTTGCCGCCTCGAGCACCTCGGCGTCGGCAGGAGCGGAGAGCGTCCCTGCCGCCGTCGGCGGTGCCGCGGCCTCCGGGAAGGCGAACGCCGTGACGGCGAGGGTCGCGTTCACCAGGTTGCGCGTCGTGTCGCCGCCGTTGAACTGGATCGAGTCGACCGCGAAGAGCCGTCCGGACGCCTTCACGTTCTCGCCGCGGAGGTCGGCGCTCGCGCGCAACAGCCGCAGGAAGTTGCGCAACCCGAAGTAGCGGCCCTCGACCGTGATGTTGATCGGCACGACGTTGGACGCACCGGAGGCGACAGCCGCCCCGGGTGTGATCCCCGTGATGCGGACGTGCGAGCGCGCCGACGCCTTCGAGAGCTGGCGCAGGATCGCCGACATCTCGACGTCCTCGGGCATCGCCTTCTTCAGCGTCGCGAGCTCCGCCTTGCTGTGGAGCAGGGCCTGCCCGCGGACGAGTGCCTGCGCCGTCTCGAGCTGCACGCTGGCGTCGTCGATCTTCACCGACAGCTCGGCCGCCTGCGACCGCTGCGGCGAGACGAGGACGAACCAGCCGACCAGCGCGACGAGCAGGAGCCCGCCCGCGGCGACCGCGATGGCCGCCCGGCCGTTGAGACGCTCGATCATGATCGACCTCCAGTGGAGCCGAGAGTCGCTCCGATCGTGAATTGCACGGAAGACCCTTCGCCGCCGCGCACGCTCGACTGCAGCGTCACGTTCGACAGCCAGGGGAGGAGCGCGAGCCGGTCGAGCACCTGTGCGACCCGGTTCTGCGAGTCGGCGCTACCGGTGACGGTGAAGCCGACCGGCGTAGCCGGAGTCGCGGGCGTCGTCGCTGCGACGGGAGCCGCTGCACCCACCCTTGCCGCCGTCGGCGACGGCGAGGTCGCGGTGAGGCTTTGCAGCCAGACGTTCGCCGGGATGACGCGCGCGAGGTCGCGCAGGACGCTCTCCCAGGCGAGCCGCTGGGCGACAACGGTTTGGAAGGTCGAGAGCCTGGCCGCGCTCGCGGCCTGGGCCTGCTGCACCTCGGCCGCCCGCGCCTGCGCGGCGACGAGGCGCGTCTCGACGTCGTGCAGCTCGGCACGGCGGTCGTCGACGACGCTTCGCTGCTGGACGAACAGCCCGCCGAAGGACAGGGCGAGTACGCCCGCGGCGATGCCGGCCCCGGAGAGGACGCGGCGTGCGGAGGCCTCGCGGCCGGCGACGAGCCAGCGGCTGCCGGGGCGCGCGTCGAGGGGAAGGAGGTTGACGGCTTGCATCTGGCTGGCTTCCACCCCCAGGCCGATCGCGATGGCCAGGGACGCGAGGTCGTCACGCGACCGAACGTCGTCGGGCGCATCGACGTGGGCGAGTGGGTCGGCGGGGCGGACGCTCACGCGGGTGAGGCGCTGAGCTCTCCGCCAGGCCGGGGATCCCGCTCGTGCCGCCGGAGACGAGAATCTCCGAGATCGCGAGCGAGCCCGACTGGGACTGGTAGAACTGGAGCGAGGCGACGAGCTCGCGGGCGAGCTTCTGCAGCTCGCCGCGGACGGCCTGTCGCACCGAGGCCGACTGGGCGTCGAGCTCCGAGGCGTCCTCGAGCGAGACGCGGAGCAGCAGCTCGTGCGCCTCGTCGGGCGTGACGCCCAGCTCGAGGGCGACCGCCGACTCGAGCTTCCCGCCGCCCCATTCGAGGACGCGCGTGAACTCGCAGACGGTGCCGTCGGAGATGGCGAGGGTCGAGCGGTCGTGCCCGAGCGAGACGGCGACCAGCGCCACCGGCGGCTCGGCGGGCGCCTGCCCGGCCGGTGCGACCGCCCGTAGGAGCGCGAACGCCTCCAGGTCGATCCCGGCGAGCTCGACGTTCGCGGCCCGGCAGGCGGCGACGAAGCGGTCGACCGACTCGCGGTACGCGGCCGCCATCAGGATCCGGCGGGAGACGTTGCCGGCCTTGTCGGCGGTCTCGCCGACGACGTGGTAGTCGAGCAGGGCCTGGTCGATCGGGATCGCGACCTCCTCGTGGGCGCGGAAGCGGATCGCGTTGTCGAGCTGCCGCTCGTCGACGATCCCGTCGACGTCGAACGCACGCACGCCGATCCGGTTCGTGGCGAGCCCGAGGCGGACGCCCCGCCGCGGGAGCTCGTGCTCGGCGAAGAGGGCGTCGAGCGCGCGGAGAGAGCGACGACGTCGCGTACCTCGCCGCCGACGACGACCCCGCGCTCGAGCGGGCGGCGGGCCACCTTGACGAGCTTCGCCGAGCCGTTGTTGACGACGTGCGAAGCGGCGATCTGGGAGGCGCCGACCTTGAGGCCGACGAGCTCCTGCTTCCTGCGGCGCTTCGGCTTCCTTGGGCCTCGCGAGGCTCATGGCCGCGCTCGGCTTGCGCTTCCGCCTCGGGACGAGGTCGGACAGCTTGATCTCTTTCTTCAGGTCCATCGGCTATGCCTCGCGGCCAGAACGAGGCCGTTGGTCGAGGGGTTGAAGGGCGT
>CAWBTX010000002.1:0-570792 GCA_963791905.1 uncultured Gaiellaceae bacterium | reverse complement strand
CCTGTTCGCGAAGCTGCCCGAGGCGGATCGCGAGCGGGTGCGCCGCGCCTACTGGAAGGCGCTCGACGAGGCCACCGACGAGCGCGACGCAAAGGAGCGGCTCGGGGCCCTGGTCGCAGAGCTCGAGCGCGCCGGCTTCACCTCGGCGGCTCGATGCCTCGGCGATGACCTCGACGCGCTCGTCGTCCACCTGCGCTACCCGCTGCGCCATCGCAAGCGCTGGCGCTCGACCAACCTGCTCGAGCGGACGCTGGGCGAAGTCAAGCGAAGGACGAAGGTGATCGGAAGATTCCCGGGCGAGGAGAGCTGCCTCTCGCTCGTCTGGGCCGTCCTCGACCTCCAGATCAACAACGCCTGCAACGGAGTCAAGCTCTCCCAGATCGACCGCCAGAAGCTCTACCGACTCCGCCACCAGCCGGGCGAATCAGAGGCCGAACGAGAGGAGGTGGCCGCCGCCTAGACTGACCGCAAAGGGAACCGAAGCCGCGGCGAAGTTACAGCAGCTTTGGGACGCCACGAGGGCTTGTGCCGGCTCTCGCTCCGGACGATTTGCAGTAGCGCACGTCAACAGTGCTGCTTTCGACGCGACCAGTACCGGGTCGACCGACGGCGAGGCTGGCAGTGGATCGGCCTAGAGGCGGAGTCCGGTGCTGGCCGGGATCATCGGCGACTTGCGGGGGTGGACGGCGGCGATGATCCTGGCGTTGTCGATCCCTTGCAGATAAATCGAGGTCACACCGAGATTGGTATGACCCAGTTGGCGCTGGGATGACGTTGAGCGGCACGCCCTCGTGGGCGAGCTCGACGGCGTGGGCGTGGCGCAGCTGGTGGGCGCGAACCGCCTGCGCACTCCGGCCTTGGAGGCGACGCGCCGCAACTGCGCGCGGGCGGCGTCGCTCGCCCAGGGCCGCCCGCGGGTCGCACCCTCGATCACGCACAGCAGCGGTCCTACCGGCATCGTATGCGGAGCTCCAGCCAGGGCCGGAGCTGGTCCCAGCCCCACCGGGTCCATGCCGACCTCGCGGCGCCGGCCGCCCTTGCCGTGGCGGACCAGTACCGATCCGGCGCCGGGCCCCAGATCGTGCTCGGTCAGAGTGAGCGCCTCGTTGATGCGCAGGGCCGCGCGCCCGAGCAGCACGATCAAAGCCCGCAGGCGGGCGCCGTGGACACCGTCGCCGGCCTGGCGCATGACCGCGACGATCTCCTCCACCGTGGGCGGATCGGGCGGGTAGCGTAAACCCTTGTTGCGCGGCGGGCGCCCGGCGAGATAGCCGGGCAGAGTGGCGGGCGAGCGACGGCGGCCGGCGGCATTCAGCAACGGCGGCAACGGACATGGACTCTCCTCTCGGTCGACGACCGGCTCGCCCGAACAACACGGAGCCCAATGCCCCGTCCGCAACCCCTGAAGCTTGGCGGGAGACGCAGGTCGCCACCGCTTCTCCAAGTCCACAAACTGAGCACTGATCCGGCACGCGGTGGCGGGCCGGACGCAGGGTTTCGTCCTTTAGGTTGGAGCTAGTCGGGCTGGTGGAGGCGCCGACGACCGCGCTCGTCGAGCCGCTCGGCCAAGCGCTCCCGCAGCCGCTGTGCCCGGACCCGCACGTCGCCGAACACCGTCCCGCCGGTAAGGACGATCCGCGGCGCTCCTGGAGGAGCCGCTTCGCCGGCCTCCTGCTTGATGTCGCCGAAAAGCGTCCGCGAGCGGATCTCGACCTCGACGCCTTCCGGCACGAGCAGCTCGATGTCGCCGAAGATCGAGCCCGCGTCAATGCGTACCTCGGGGCCCGTCACCCGCGCCTGGCGCACGTCTAGCACGACGTCGCCGAAGAGGCTCTGCCACTTGCCCGCGGCGGGCAGGGTCCACGCTCCGCCGCGACGCACGTGAGCGAAGACGGTCGACGCGCGGGTGGGCACAGGAGCGGCCTCATGCGAGCGCGTCGGGGAGGGCTCGGCGGGCAGGTCCTCGGTAAGCCGCTCGAGCTCCCGGCGCGTCACGGCGCCGGCCGCGGCCTCGACACGGTCCGCGAGTTCCTCGAAGGTCAGGCGCCCCTCCGCGGCGGCATCGCGCACGCGGGTCATTACACGCTCGCGCTCGGCGTCCGAGGCGCGGACGGCAGGAGCCCGGGCGTCTTCGGCCATGAGTTGGAGCGTAGCCGCCGGTCCGCCTACGGTCCTGCACCTCGTGACTACCAGTGCTGCAAAGAGCGGGTCGAGCGGCGTGCAGTTCACTACGGCGCCATCCTGGTCCCGTGGAACGAGCGGGCGTCTCGCTCGTCCCGGACCGTTGACCGGGCGCCGAGGAGAAGCCCAGCTTGCGAGTGCTGGTCTTCGGATGGGGGACCGGCGGTGCGCTGCTCCTCCACAGATCCAGCAGTGGCCGGACCGCCGATCGCGTGCCGGCGTACGCCAGCTCCGTCGGCAGCAACAGGACGACGAGGGCGGACCCAGCTACCGCTTGTCCCGCCGAGCGCGAGTGCCGGGCATGTCCAAACCGTGTCTTCGGGGGCGTCTCGGCGGTCCGCTCCCCGTTGCGCTTGACTGAGCCGCGGCGTACTCCTTGAGGGTCCTGGATGTTCGGCGTAGGGTCGTCTTGGCATGGGCGCGAGTGCACCACCGCTGGTGGGACGCGAGGCGGAGTTGTTGTTCATCGAGCACGTGTTCGAGCAGACGGACGCGGGGCAGTCGCGGGCGGTGGGGATTACGGGTGAGCCGGGTATCGGCAAGTCGCGGCTGCTGGCTGAGTTGGGTCGCCGAGCGGCGGAGCGGGGGCAGGTGGTGGCGGCGGGCCGGGCGGCGGAGCTGGAGCGCGACGTTCCCTTTGCCCTGTGGGGGGAGGCGCTCGATGATCAGGTCGCCCGGGCTGGGGGCGAGGCTCTGAGCGGTCTGGGCGATGAGCGCCTCGCGGACTTGGCGGTGGCGCTGCCAGCGGTGGGGCGCGTCGCTGGGGTAGAGCCCGCGGTCTCGGGGGAGCGTCATCGGGTGGCGCGCGCGGTGCGCGGGCTGCTCGAGCGGCTGGCTGCGGTGCGTCCGGTGACCGTGCTGCTCGATGATGTGCATTGGAGCGATCCGGCGTCGCTCGAGGTGATTCGGCTGCTGTTGCACCGACTGCCGGACGGTGCCGTGCTGCTGGCTCTCGCCGCCCGCGCGGGCCGCGACCCGGCAGTGGAGGACGCGTTGCATGCGGCGGCGCGCCATGACGGCGCCGATGTGCTGGAGCTTGGGCCGCTGTCGCGCAAGGCGGTCGATGCGTTGTTGGGGCCGTCGCTGGGCGCGGCGGCGCGGAAGCGCCTGTTCTTGGAGAGCGGCGGCAACCCGTTCTTCTTGCAGGCGTTGCGAGGCGTGGGCTCCGCGGCGCACAGCGGGCGAGCGGCGCCGGGTGCCACCGGTGTGCCGCGGGCCGTGGTGGCGGCGCTGGCCGGCGAGATCTCCGCGCTCGAGGCGCCGGCGCGCCTAATGGTTCAGGGCGCGGCGGTTGCCGGCGACCCGTTTGAGTCCTCGATAGCCGCGGCGGCGGCCGGCATGGGGGAGGAGGAGGCGCTGAACGCGCTCGATGCCGTGCTGGCGGCCGGTCTGGTCCGCCCCACCGACCAGCCGTGGCGCTTTGGCTTCCGCCATCCACTCGTGCGCCGCGCGGTGTACGAGACGGCTGGCGGCGGCTGGAAGCTGGGCGCGCATGCGCGGGCGGCGGAGGCACTGGCGGCGCGGGGGGCAACGGCCGCGGAGCGGGCACACCACGTGGCGCGTGCGGCGCAGCCGGGCGACATGGCCGCCGTCGAGTTGCTCGCCGTGGCCGGCGAGCAGACGACGCTGGCTGCTCCAGCCACGGCGGCCGGCTGGTATGGCGCGGCGCTGCGGCTGCTGCCCGAGGTGCCCTACCACGATCGGCGGCGCTTGGCGCTGCTGCGCGCCCAGGGACTGGCGCTGGCGGCGGCGGGGCGGGCCGTCGAGGCGCGCGATGTGCTCCGAAGGGCACTCGCCATGATCCCGGCCGAGGCGGCGGCGGAGCGGGTCGCGGTCGCCGTGGTGCTGGGCGACCTGCTGGCGCTGTGGACCAACGACGCGGAGGAGGCGCGCCGGCTGCTGGAGGCAGAGCGAGCCGCCCTCGGCGACGGCGAGCCCGGGCTGTCAGCCGCGCTGGCCCTCGTGCTGGCCCGCGAGCGCGCGGTGCACGGCGATCACGCCGCCGCCGAGGCGCTGGCCGATGAGGCGCAGGCGGCGGCCCGCGCCGCCGGCGATCCGGCGCTCGAAGCGGAGGCCGCGGCCACGGCGGCCGACGAGGCACACTGCCGCCTGCGCGGCGACGACGCTAAAGAGCTTGCTGCGGTGGATCTGAAGATCGCGCGAGCCGGGGCGCTGGTGGATGCGGTCGACGACGAGCGTGCCGCGGAGCGACTGCAGGGTCTGTTCTGGCTCGCGGTCGCGCGGGTTTTCACCGGCAGCTTCCAACTGGCGCGCGCCGCGGCCGAGCGGGGGCTTGGCGTGGCGCGACGCACCGGACAGGGCCTGTACGCGCCCGCGTTTGTGCTGGTGCGCGGCTGGGTCGACGCGGAGCTTGGCCGGCTCGACGCGGCCGAGGCCGACGCGGACGAGGCGCTGGAGAGCGCGTTGTTGTCCGGCAACCCCCAGGTCGCGTACTGGTCTTCGATCGTGCTCAGCCGAACGACGCTGGCGCGCGGCTGGATCGAAGCGGCGCTCGACCACGGCCAAGCCGCGTGGGAGCGGATCGGCACGATCGAGTACTCGCAGGCCGGCTACGCGGTCGCGGACGCCCGGCTGGCCGCCGGCGACCCGCAAGGCGCGCTTGCAGCGCTGGAGGCCTTCGGCTGGGTGCAGCCCGCCCTGTGGACGCTCGATCGGCTCAAGGCGGCCGAAATCGCGGTTCGCGTCCTGCTCGCGCTCGGGCGTGTGGAGGAGGCCGAGGCGTGGGCACAGCGGGCGCCGGCGGAGGGCGGCGGTCGCCGCAGCGGGGTGTTCGGCGCCATCACCGCTCACGCCGACGCCGGCGTGCTGCTCGCTCAGGATCGTGTGGGCCAGGCCGCGGAGGTGGCCCTCGCCGGTGCCGGCGCGGCCGACCAGGGCGACGCCCCGCTGTGGGCCGGCCGCTGCCGCACCTTGGCCGGGGAGGCGCTGGCCACCGACGCCCGCGTCGAGGACGCGCGCGCGGAGTTGCGCCGCGCCGCCGCCGAACTCGAGGCGCGCGGGGCGTGGGGCTACCGCGACGACGCGGTGCGCGTGCTGCGTCGCCTGGGCGACAGACCGCGTCCGGCGATGCGCGCCGCGCCCGGACAGCCTGACGGCCACGGGCGCCTGGGCGACCTGACCCCGCGCGAGCGCGAAGTGGCCGCGCTGGTGGCCGACGGGCAGACCAACGCCCAGATCGCTCTCCGGCTCCGCGTGAGCCAGAGCACCGTAGAGAAGCACGTATCCCGCGTGCTGGCCAAGCTCGGACTGAGCTCGCGCGCCGGCGTGGTGCGACTACTCGCCCACGAGCACGCTCCTCTTCCCTGAGCCGCAACGGCTCCTCGATCGCGGCCGCCTGGCCTCGATCGCGCACCGAAGCCTGGGGGTGCGGGACGGCCCTAGTGGGGGGCGCGGTGGCGGGCATCCGCCATACCGGCGGGCGGACGTATCGGCGACCGTCTTGAGCGACAGGACCCACCAAGCCAAGGAGCCCCCAGGATGAATCCCACCGCCTCCACCACTGTCGCCGAGATCCGCAAGGCTCGCGCCCACGACGCGCCGCGCATTGCGAGCACGCTCGCCCGGGCGTTCGTCGACGACCCGGTGTTTCGCTGGGCCTACCCCGATGACGCGCGGCGCCGGGAGGTGCTTCCCGGAATCTTCTCCGTGTTCACCGAGGCCTTCCAGCGGCACGACGAGATCTACCTCGCGGGGCAGAGCGCCGGCGTCGCGCTCTGGGCGCCGCCTGGACAGGCGCCCGTCGACGACGAGCACGCTGACGAGTTCAACCAGCGCCTGGAGCAGGCGGCGGGAGCAGACGCAGACCGCTTCTTCGAGCTCGCCGGACTGATCGACGACCATCACCCGCACGGCTCGTACTACTACCTGCAGCTCCTCGGGGTGGAGCCTGGGAACCAGGGGCGCGGCATCGGCTCGACCCTGCTGGAGGACATGATCGCGCGCTGCGACCGCGACGGCCTGCGCGCCTACCTCGACGCCACCAGCCCCGACAACAAGCGGCTATACGAGCGGCACGGCTTCCGCGCCACGGGCGAGTTCGCTCTCGATGGCGGCCCGCCGCTATGGCCGATGTGGCGCGACCCCGACGCCTGAACGCGAACCCAAGCCAGTCCCACCCGATGGTTCTCGCCGCTGGCAGAGCAGCGCAAATATCTGCTGCCTGATGGGAGGAGGGCCCCGGCGGGGCCTCGGAGCAAGCGTCCCCTCTGCGGCGCCGGTGACTGCTCCTTCGGACGACCAGCAGAAGTAACCGGTGACAGTGCTGCTCCTCGACGAATGCGAGGGCGGCGCGGGAGCCGATCGCGTGCCCGGAGACGCCTCCAACTCGTCCGGTGCGACAGTCGGTGGCGGCCAGCGGAGGCGCTCGCTTCGGTGGAAGAGGAGCAGTGTTCGGGCGGCCGCGCCGTGGTCTACTTCGGCTGTTGCAGGGTGCCGAAGGCGCCTGCGTAGAAGACGAGCGGGTCTTTGATGGGCGGGGCGTGCAGGGCGTTCACGCGTCCTACGACGATCCAGTGATCTCCGGCGGGGTGCTCGGCGACGATCTCACACTCGAGGCTGGCAAGGGCGTTGGTGAGCAGGGGTACGTCGCCGCGTCCGAGTTCCCAGTCGAGGCCTGCGAATCGGTCCGCGCCGGGAGGCGTTGCGCGTACTGCGAACCGCTCGTGCTGCCGTCCCAGCACGTTGACGCCGAAGCGCCCCGTCCGCCGCATGCGCGACCAGGTGAGCGAGCTGCGCGCCGGCGAGAACGAGATCAGGGGCGGCTCGAGCGAGACGGACGTGAGGGAGTTGACTATCAGCCCGGCCGGTTCGCCGTCCGGCATCGCCGTGACGAGGGCCACGCCGGTGGCGAACCGGCCGAGTGCGTCGCGGAACGAGCGCGCGTCCGGCGCCGGCACGGCGGGGGCTGGAGCTGCGAGCGCCATCTCAGTGGAGCGACGGCTGTTCGCCGAGAGCGACGTGGCCGAGGTAGTCGTAGGCGCGGTTGGCGCCGAGTGGGTGCATGAAGGAGCCGGCCTTGACATCGCGGTAGGCGCGCGCGAGCGGGCTGCCGTTGACGTAGCCGGCGCCGCCCGAGAGGGCTAGCGCGCGATCCACGACGCGGGCGGCCGCCTCGCCTACGAACGCCTTGGCGGCCTGGGCCTCGGCGAACAGCGCGCCTAGCTCCTCCGGGCTGCCGTCGGACGCCGGGTTTGCGGCGCGGTGGTCGTCAATCAGCGCAGCGGCGCGCGACAGGGCGCCGCGGGAAACGACCAGGTCGACGGCATTGTCCGCCACCTGCATGCGCGGGCGTGCATCCCCGTTGATGCGCCCGGCCAGGCCGCGGCGGGCGACCCGGTCGGCCGACTCGGCGATGCCTAGCGAGGCCGCGGCGTGGAACAGCCCAGCCACGAGGTTGCGCTCCATGTACGGGACCGGATCGCCGGCGCGGAAGCCGCCGCGCACACCTGAGTGGGGCAACTGGACACCCTCGAGCGAGATCGAGTTGCTGCCGGAGGCGCGCATGCCGAGCGCGTCCCAGTCGTCGTGCACGACGACGCCGGGTGTGTCGGTGGGCACCATCGCGTAGGCGTAGCGCTCGGCACCCTCGCCGTCGGCGTATGTGACGGCCACGTAGAGGTCGGTGGCGGCGGGGGACATCGTGCAGAACATCTTGCGGCCGTCGATCCGCCAGCCGGACTCGGTGCGGGTGGCGACCGTGCCCGGCCGGGTGAGGTCCTGGCCCGGTTCGCTGATGGCGGCGGCCAGCACGACGCCGTCGCGGGCGATCTGCTCGAGTGACGAGGCAAACCCGCGGGCGCGGCGCTCGGTCCCGGCGGCGACCGCGACTTGGCGACGGCGCTCCATGTTGAGCACCGCGACGAGGTGCATGTTCACGCCGATCGCGACGGACGCGTCGCCGCGCGCCAGGCGGCTGGACGCGACTACGAGGTCGTGTGCGGACGAGACGCCGAGCCCACCGAGCTCGACGGGGACGGGCGCCGCGAAGTAGCCGGCGGCCTTGAGCGCGTCGATCGCCTCGAAGGGATAGCTGCCGTCGCGGTCGTGCTCGGCCGCGCGGGCGGCGAGCCCCTCCGAGAGCCGCTCGGCGATCGCCACCAGGCGTGTGCCGGGCTCTGTGCGTGCGGTCAGCTTGATCGGCATCACGCACACGCCTCTCGGACCGGGCGCGAGCGGCGTGGCCACCGCGCGCGCAACGCGAGCCTGCGGGGGCCGCGCTCGCGGGCGCTCGCGTCGCTTAGCAGCGGGGCGAGTCGCTCGCGGGCCGGGTCGCGCCGCGTGTCGATTCCGAATAGCCCATGGGACATCATCGTCGCTCCTCTCGGGGTCGATGCACCCGTGGCCGGAGCGGGGACCCGGCCACGGGCTGCACGCGACTCAATCCGTCGTCACCTCGACGGCCACGGGCACGCCGTTGGTGACCATGTCGTAATTGGCCGAGCGCTCCTGGGCCCGCTCCACGACCTCGCGGAGCTTTTCGTCAGGCGCGTTGCCCGTCACCCGGAACGACACGCCGATGCGCTCGAACCCGTTGCGGGGCTCGTCATCGACGCCGAGCGGGCCGCGCACGTCCATGTCGCCCGTGACGGTCGACTCGACCGACGTGAGCTCCACCTTGCGCGCCGCGGCCACGTAGACGATCGACGTCGTCAGGCAGGCGGCGAGCGCGTGCAGCAGGTACTCGGCCGGGTTGGGGCCGGTGTCGCTGCCGAGCAGGATCGCCGGCTCGCCCGCGTCGAGCTGGAACTGCTCGCTGCGGGTGGTGTCCTCGCCGCCCGCGGCGTAGAAACCCTTGATCGTCGAGCGGTTGTGGGCACCGTCGATCCAGCGGTTGCTGGCCCGGAACTGGAACCTCGCCAGCTCCGGCTGTGCCTTGATCAAATCCAGCGTGGCGAACATCTTCTCGGTGTCCACGCCGTTGCGGATCGTGTCTGTGACTACGCTCACTTCGAGACCTCCTCGGTCTTTGTGGGGTTGGTAAAACCCTCCCCCCGAGCCGCTCGCGCGGCATCGGCGCCACCACCCACATCCGGGCGGGAGGTGTGGCGGGAACTTCATGGATGTGGGATCGGTCGCACCGGGCGCGGTCGGGCACGCAGGTCGTGCTCCGCCGGGACTGGCGCCAGCGAAGGGGTGAGAACGCTGCCTCCGGTGCCGGTCAGGCTTCGCCGGTCCGGGCGACCGGGGAGATGGCCACCCTTTCGCGCATGCGCTTGGACAGCGACGGCTGGCGCGAGTATGCCTGCAGGGCGCCGAAGCGGTAGCGCAGCAGCTGCCGCAGGGCGGCGGTGTTCTCGAAGGGGTCGGCGCTGATGCGCCCGTCGGCGAGCGAGATCGCCGCGGCCGGCAGCCCGCGGATCTCTGCGATCAGCGCCGGCATTGAGAGCGGCCGCTGGCTGTTCAGCTCCGCGAGCCGCGCCAGCGCGCGCTCATCGTACGCGGTGGCCTTGCGAATGATGGGGTACATGGTGCTCCTTTGGGATTAGGGACGACATCGACTACGTCACCGCTGATGCGCTTACGCGCCAACGCGTTGTGCGCACCATCTGTCCGGCGGGGGTATATGAGCGAGTCCATGCCGTGACCGTAGGCTTCGCGGTGCGCCGGCACATCGGGCGACCTCCCACACTTTTGGGCCCGCGATCGGCCTTCTGTGTAGGGGTTTCCCTAACCCCGCAGGCATGGTGGCTGTGGGAGGCTTGGCGCGAATGGACTCGATCGTGGGACGCCGCAGCGAGCTCGATGCGATCTCGAGGTTCCTTCACGCCCTCGGCGACGGCTCGGCAACGCTGGTGATGGAAGGCGAGCCGGGGATCGGCAAGACGACCCTGATGCGGGCCGCCGTCGCGGCGGCGGCTGAGCGAGCGATCCCAGTGCTCGCGTGTGTGGCGAGCGCTTCGGAGACCAGGCTTGCCTATGCCGCGCTCGCAGACCTCTTGGGAGAGTTCGAGGAAGGCGTCCTCGAGCAGCTGCCGGAGCCGCAGCGCCACGCGCTGGACGCCGTTCTGTTGCGGGCGCTGCCCACGGACGCCGGAGTCGACCGGCGCGCCGTCGCGACGGCCACGCTATCGGTGCTGGGCCGGCTCTGCGAGGAGACTCCCGTGGTCGTCGCGATCGACGACATCCAATGGCTCGATGCGCCCACCGCGCACGTGATCGAGTTCTGCGCCAGGAGGCTTCCCGACGGGGCCGGCCTAGTCGTAGCCCGCAGGCTTGGCGAGGCGGCCTGGCTGTCCGACAGGGAGATGCTCGGAGCGCCGCGGCAGATCGACGTACGTCGCCTCGGCCCGCTCAACACGGGCGAGCTCCAGCAGCTGCTGGCCGGCCAACCGCAGCAACTCGAGCGCCGGGCCCTCGCGAGCATCGAGGAAGCGTCCGGTGGCAATCCCTTCTACGCCCTCGAGCTCGCGCGGGCCGCCCCAGCCGGCGGGGCTGTGTCACCACTGGCGCTGCCCGCGAGCCTCGAAGAGATCGTCGAGAGTCACGTCGCTGGATTGGCCGACGAGGTCGAGGCGATCCTGCTCGCCGTTGCGATGCTGGCCCGGCCGACCGTGGAGGTGCTCCAAGAGGCCTTCGGGCCGGAAATGGCGGACTGGCTGGACGCCGCGGAGCGGCGGGGGATCGTCGTGCTCGACGGGTCGTCGGTCAGGTTCGCGCACCCGCTGCTCGCGAGCGGCGTCCACGCGCGGGCGACGTCCGGACGCCGGCGTGAGATGCATCGCCAGCTGAGCGCGGCGGTGCCGGACCTCGAGGAACGCGCGCGCCACCTCGCCCTCGCAGGGCTGCCCGGTGCGCCAGAAGCGCTCGAGGAGGCAGCGCGTGAGCTCGACAGGCGCGGGGCGCCCGACGCCGCGGCCGAGCTGCTCGAGCTTGCCCTGGGTCTAGGCGGCCGCGTCGAGCTGCGGGTCCAGACGGCTCGCCACCACTTCGACGCCGGCGATGTGGCACGCGCCCGGACGCTGCTCGAGGAGGCGATCGACCTGCTGCAGGCCGGCGAGGCGCGCGCGCGAGCGCTCACACTGCTGGCCGAGCTGCGCTACAAGGACGACAGCCTCGCGGTAGCCCGGGAGCTGCTCGAGCAGGCACAGGCGGAGGCCGGAGCCAACGAGGAGCTCCAGGCCACGATCTCCTTGCGGCTGGGCTTCGTGCTGTTCAACAGCGGCGCCATCCCGGAGGGGATCGCCTCGATCGAGTCCACGGCGGAGCGAGCACGACTGCTCGGCGAGCCGGGCCTGCTCGCACAGGCGCTCGGGGGCGCGGCGTTTGTGAAGTTCAACACCGGCGGCGGCGTCGACGAAGAGATGATCGCTACCGCCCACGATCTACAGCGCGCTCACCCGATGCCGAGCGGCGAGCTCAGCGCCGAGGCCCTGCACGGGTTCATCTGCCTGTGGGCCGGCCGCCTCAACGAGGCGCGCGCGGCGCTCGCCAACCACGTGGCCATGCACACCGGGCGCGGAGAGGAGCACGCGCTCGCCTGGGCCTACGTGCCCCGGGTATGGGTCGAGTTCGCGGCGGGAGACCTCGCGAGCGCGACCGAGCTCGGGAGCGATGGGAGCGAGCGGCTTCGCATGCTCAGGACCACCATCGGCGACGCGATGGCGCTGACCGTGGAGGCGATGGTCGACGCGCTCGCCGGCCGGGTGGAACACGTGCGGCAGAAGTCCAGGGAAGCCGTCGCCTTGTACGGGCGTGCCGGGTGGCAGTTCGCGATGTCGTGGGCCGTGGTCCCGCTCGGCTTCGCGGAGCTCTCGGCCGTCAACCACAGGGGCGCCGCGACCGTGCTCGACCCGTTCACAAAGGTCGTCGTCGCGAACGGCATGCTCGAGCCGACAGCCGGGAGCTTCATGCTCGCCGGCGACGCCGCCGAGGCGTTCGTCGGGGTCGGACGGATCATGGAGGCCGAGGAGATAACGGCCCTGCTCGAGGAGCGCGGTGCCGCAGTCGACCGGCCCTGGGCCATCGCGTTGGGAGCGCGCTGTCGCGGCCTCCTGCTCGCCCACGACGGCGACGTCGCCGCGGCCGAGCAAGCGTTGAAGCGCGCCCTCGTCACACACGAGCGGCTGCCGATGCCGATCGAGCGCGCGCGCAGCCTCCTGGCGCTCGGTCGCATCCGTCGCCGGCTGCGCAAGCGTCTGGACGCCAAGGCCGCGCTGGAGGAGGCATTGGAGATCTTCGAGACGGCCGGGTCGCCGCGCTGGACCGCGCAGACGCAGGCCGAGATCACCGGGCTCGGCCTCCGCCCGACCACTTCGGACCAGCTCACACCGACCGAAGAACGCGTAGCGCGCCTGGCTGCCTCCGGAATGACCAACGACCAGGTCGCGGCCACGCTGGTCGTCAGCGCCAAGACAGTCGAAGCGCACCTAACCCGCGCCTACCGCAAGCTCGGCATCCACTCGCGCGCTCAGCTCGGCGCGATCATGGCCAAAGCCGACGAGCCCTGACCCCTACCCGCCTGACACGAGGTAGGACTGGCCGCGAGAGATCTTGTCGCCCCGCCACCGTGAAGACCTCACCTTTACTCCTCTGGGTGGCTCGCCGTTGCCGATCGCGACCACCGTGTCCTGCTCTTCGAATCAGCCGATCGACTGTCAGGATCGGGCTGCCCCCGAACCGGTCGTTTTCGATCTCCCCCGTGACTTTCAGGTGCGCGTCGGGTGATGGCGATCTCGAGTGAAGGCGGCCTCGGGTCGATTCCCGTGACCCGCCTGCTCAACGCGATTGGCCCCGTCCTTCCGACCCGTGCCCGGCGTTCCCGCCCCGTGCTTGACGTGATGTCGCGGCATCAATGCCCTAGCGAGGCCGCGGGAAGGCGAGCGGCGCCGAGGTGGACCACCGAGCTCCGAAGCCAGGCCACGAGCGCTCCTGCAATGCGCGAGATGCGCGTCCCTCAGATCGAGTGTCAGACGACCGGAAGGGACGAGGAGCAGCAGCGCAGCTGAAGACTCCTGCTCCTCGACGGCAGCAGGAGCGTGCCCCGGTCCGTCACGTGCCTGGGCGAAGTCCCGCTCCCGCGTGAACCGGGGAGGCTCCTGGTGGTCGCGCATTGCAGGAGCCCGAGTGCGGCCGTGTTGGCTGTCGCACCTCGTCCGGGGCGAGCGTAAGCCCGGCGTTCGCGGAGACGCCTGTTTATGGCGACGGAACGGAGGCCGCCGAGCTGCCCCTGCTCGCAGAGCTGGGTGCGCAGGTTACGCCGTCGAGCGGCTGGTGCCGGAGGACCTCTGAGCCCGCCGTTTTGGGTATACGTTGCTTGCGGCGGGCGCTGGGCGGCTCGGTCCGCGCGGCCCGCCGGAGGCGCGCGCGGCCCCCCGCTGCCGCGACGCGCCTATCCGACCTCGTCAGACCTTGATCAAGCCGTGCGGGTTGAAGACGAACTTCTTGGCCGCGCCCTTGTCGAAGTCCTCGTACCCCTGCGGCGCCTCGTCCAGGGTGATCACGGTGGCGTTGACCGCCTTCGCGATCTGTGCCTTGTCGTTCAGGATCATCTGCATCAGGCCGTGGTGGTATCTCATCACCGGGCACTGGCCCGTGGTGAAGCTGTGCGACTTCGCCCAGCCGAGGCCGATCCGGATCGACAGCGAGCCCACCTTGGCCGCCTCATCGGCCGCCCCCGGGTCACCGGTCACGTACAGGCCAGGGATGCCGAGCTTGCCGGCCACCCTGGTCACGTCCATGACCGAGTTCAGCACCGTCGCCGGGGCCTCGTGGTCGGCGTCGGAGCCGTGGCCGCGGGCCTCGAAGCCGACCGCGTCGACGGCCGCGTCCACCTCGGGGACGCCGAGGATCTGCTCGATCTGGTCCTTCGGGTCGCCCTTCGAGACGTCGATCGTCTCGCACCCGAAGCTGCGCGCCTGCTCGAGCCGCTCGGGGATCAGGTCCCCCACGATCACCACTGCCGCTCCCAAAAGCTGGGCCGAGTGGGCCGCGGCCAGTCCGACCGGTCCGCCGCCGGCGATGTAGACCGTCGAGCCCGAGGTCACCCCGGCCGTGTAGCAGCCGTGATAGCCGGTCGGGAAGATGTCCGACAGCATCGTCAGGTCGAGGATCTTCTCCAGCGCCTGTTCTTTGTCCTCGAACTTCAGAAGGTTCCAGTCGGCGTAGGGCACGGCGACGAACTCCGCCTGGCCGCCTACCCAGCCGCCCATGTCGACGTAGCCGTACGCCGAGCCGGGACGGTCGGGATTCACGTTCAGGCACACGCCCGTGTTGCCGGTCTTGCACATGCGGCAGCGGCCGCAGGCGATGTTGAACGGCACCGAGCAGAGGTCGCCCTTCTTGATGAACTCCACCCCCGGTCCCGTCTCGATCACCTCGCCGGTGATCTCGTGGCCCAGGATCAAACCCTCAGGCGCTGTCGTACGGCCGCGGACCATGTGCTGGTCGGAGCCGCAGATGTTGGTCGCGACGATCCTGAGGATGGCCGCGTGCGGGAGCTGGCGTCCCACGTTGGCCGGGTTGACCCCCGGGCCGTCCTGCAGCTCGAAGGTCGGGAACTCGATGTCGTGCAGCTCGACCTTCCCAGGGCCCATGTAGGCCACGCCCCTGTTCTCAGCCATGTCTCACTCCTCTTGTACCTCTGTCTGGCGGTTGCGCACACCTATGCCTCCCGGCGTGGCCGGCCAGTCCCGTTCGAGGACGCGCTCACGGCGACCGCCGGCAGCGACCCTCGACCTGGCCCGTTCTTCCGCGCCGCACGGACCGCGTTCTCGACCGCCTCCGCCGGCAGCGGACGGGGCTCGATCCGCGCTGCTGGGAGGGCTCATGGCTTGCTCCTCCCTTCCGCACCCGGCGGTCGGCTTACCCGGGCGCGCCACCAGGCGCTCTCATCGAGACTGTCTTCCGGGACCCCGAGCCTACACCTCCGCGCGCACCGCTGCAGCGCGCCCCACCGGCCTCAGCGCGGCGCGGTCAGAGCTCGTGCTCGGCCAGTCGTACGCGGAGCTCGCGGCAGCGGGCCGCGAGCCCCTCGGTGCGGGCCTGAGTGGCCCAATGGACGGGATGGTCGCGGCCGCCGTGGCAGCCGCCCGCCATCGCAAAGGCGTACTCCCAGCTGCCCATGTGCGCCCTCAGCTCGGCCGTGGCCTGAGCAAGCTCGGCCTTGAGTCTCTCTTGCATGCCTGATTCCGGATGGGCGATCTTTGATCGGACACAGCCCGGTAAGCAGCCACAGTCAAGGATGGGGCACCGATGCGCCGCCTGCCTTGGACACGGGTCCAAAAAAGCGGCCGCAGTAGTTGTACGGCTGTCGAGATGCCGGGACATCCGCGCGACGGCCATGCGGCCGAGCGCCTCCCGCCCGCCGACAGCTGAGCTCACCGCCAGCGCCCGCGCCGGAAGCGCGGGCCGACTCAGAGCTCGTACTCGGCGAGCCGGGCGCGAAGCTCGCGGCAGCGGACGGTGAGCCGCTCGGTACGGCGTGGGTCTCCCAGTGCACCGGATGGTCGCGCCCACCCTGGCTGCCCGCCGCCATCGCGAACGCGTACTCCCACGTAGCCATATGGGCCTTCAGCTCGTCCGTCGCGTGAGCCAATTCTGTCTCAAGGCGCTCTCGCATTGCCCGTCCCCTCAATGGGTGTCCCTACTAATCGGCAACGTCGGACCGCCCGTCCACCCACCGATCGCCGCGGCCAACGCACCCGCGATCATCGCAGCGCGGATTCTCATGCAACAACGGTACGACCAGCTGCGCGACCGCCGTTGCCTCTTTGCTCCCGACGCAAGGACCGCGTCGCAACAAAACCCAACGCAGCTTCCGCCAGCACAAAAGAACGCTCACGCAAGCGACGCCGCACAACCCCTCGCAGAGCGGCCTTCGGGGTCACGATGCCGGCGGGTCGACGGCCCTGACGCTGTTCGGAGCGCGAACCTGGCTCAACGGAAGTCGGGGCCCACGAGGGCAGTCGCCAGGGGTGAGCATGAGGGGAAAGCTCGCTCCTGCTCCTCGGTGGAGAAGCGGCATGCGTTTCTCGGCTCGCTGATCTGGGCGCGTTGGTGTCCTACAAGGCCCGTGACCGATCACCGACGCGCCGTCGGCTCAGCGTGCGTCGTAGAGGTCGCGTTCGGACTGCTTGGCGGTCACGACGGTGACAGGCAAGCCGAGCGCCTCGACGCGCTGGGGGAGGTCGCGGCGGAGCCAGTGCGAGACACGCGCCGGAAGCGTGGAGATGATGATCTCGTCGAACCCGCCGCGCTCGACCGCCTGCTCCACCGCGGCGAACGGATCGCCCTCGCCGATGGTTCCCTCGACGTGCCCACCCGCGGCCTCGTCGAGCAGCGGCAGGGCGAGCTCGAGCGTGGCAGCGGCCTCCTCGGTTTGCGGGTCCCAGTAGGGACGCGGCACCAGAGGGTGAAGCTGCAGGGGGAGCGGCCGGCGCGGGCGCGCACCTCGTCGAGCAGCCTCGGCGTCGCCGCGGTTCGGTGCGCCACCACCAGCACGCGCGTGGGCGCTGCCGAGGTCATCCTGCCGTGATTGTCGCATCGCGTTCCGCCGACCGGGCTCAGCGTGCGCGCCGAAGCCAAGCGCCGTCGGGCGTCGCGGTCCCCCGGCACTTTCGCGCCGGCGAGCGTTCGCGGGTGTCGGCCCAGCGCCCCTGTGTCTCGGTCCTACGCCTCTTCGGTCGGCTCGGCGGGTTGCAGCGCGCCCGCAGCGGGTGTGTAGATGCTCTCGTGCCCGTCGTCCCAGCTGATGCGATAGCGAGGGTAAGCCGTCCCTTCCACGACCTCCTCGACGACGCCCGTCCGGGGCGGCCGCTCGGTCGACTCGGACTCGACCTGCACGCGATCTCCGGACTTGAACTCCATGCCCTCTCCTTCTGACTGGCTCCCTGAACGTGATACCACGGCCCGCACCCGAGCCGACCAGCAGCTCCGGGGCACACCGCGCGCAGCCCTGGCGGACGGGCTGCCGCGCGCACTACCGCTCGGCGCACTCCGCCCGCGCGTCGCAACGCCTCGCGGTCGACCGTGATCAGGCTGCGCCGCGTCCCTCGGGCGTGAAGCTACTCCACACCGTCGAGGCGGGCGCGCCCGGGTCGGGGCCGTCGTGCAGCTCGACGCGGACCACCCACTTCACCCACTCGAAGCCGCGCCGGCCGGGCGCGACCAGCCGCACCGGCGCGCCGTGCTCGTGTGAGAGCGCCTCTCCTCCGACGCCGGTGGCGAGCAGCAACCTGCGAGCGACGCGCAGCTCGAAGCTCCAGCGATAGCCGGTGTGCGAGATCACGCGCACGTGGCTCGCAGCGGGCAGCGGGCCGGCCCGCTCGAGCAGCCGTGCGAGGCGCACGCCGCTCCAGCGCTGGCGCGAGTAGAAGCCGCCGGTGCAGTCGAGCGTGGCCACGAGCGTGTCGTGGGCCTGAAGCTCGACCAGCGGAAGGCGCAGCGGGCGGGCGACCAGCCCGCCAAGCTCGAGGAGATAGGCGTCGTCGGGCAGCGGCCGGGGGCTGTCCGCGACCCAGGAGGTCGAAGGGAAGGCGTTGCCGGCGAACGAGCCGGCCTCGTAGGAGCCGGTGAAGCGGCGGCGGGCGCCGCGCAGGCCTAACCCGGCCGACAGCGGACGCTGCAGCTCCCAGACGAGATACGACCCGGCGGCGACCGCCCCCGCCAGCAGGAACTGCCGCCGCCCGGCCAGGTCCCGCCGCCGGAGCGGCTTTGCGCGCACGACCGCGTGGACGGCCACGACGATCGTGAGCACGACCCCGAGCGCGAAGTGCCAGGTCAACAGGTTGTAGCCGCCCGCCGAGAGCCGGGCGCCGCTCGACCATCCCACCCCCGACAGCAGCGTCGCCACCACCAGAGCGAGAGCGGCCGCGCCCGCCGCGGTGCGGCGGTCCCAGCGCCACGGCTGCGCCAGCCGCCGCCACACGCGCCGCAGCTTCCAGCCCACCATGCCAGCCAGCGCCAAGCCGCCGACACCGTGCGCGCCGAAGACCCACGCATCGCCATGCTGGCCTGCGAACAGGCTCATCACGCCGGTCGCGAACAGCAACCCGACGAACAACGCCAAGCCCCAGTCGGTCGCCCGCGGCGTCACGACACCGAAAGCGTACGCCCGCGGCTGGACCGGCCCCGCGAAGGTCGGCTCCCGATCGGCTCGCACCGCCGGTCCGGCAATGCGTCCGCCCACGCCACCCGTGGGCGGGCGCGGCCGCAGGGGGCGGACGAGCGGGGTCGCTCCGTCTATCGGCGCCCACGGCCCTGCTCGTAGAGGTCGACAGAGACGACGCACATCGGCCACGGCGGGTTCCACGAATAGCCCGTGACATCCTTGCCGGAGAGCGCCATGTCCGGGTCGTGGGGACCCGACAATGTGGCCGTCTTCTCGCCCTCGCTCGTCGGCCCCCCGATGCGCTGCTCGCGAATGGTGTCTCGGTCACCTCTCATCTCCGGTCGGCTCGTCCCCTGTGGGGTACCACCGCCGAGCGCGATGTCCGACGCGTGCAACTGCGCACTCGAGGCCGACACGCAGCGCTAGGCCGCCACTGGCAGCAAACACGGGAAGGAACTGACCGAGCGCGCGGTACGCCCCGCTATCGCTCGGAGCCTTAAGGAGAAGCCGGGTCAGCGCCGGCTGACACGAGCGCAGCTCGTCACTTCCGACAGTGATCTGAGCGTCTGCCGAGACTGCCGCAACCACAAGCGGAAGCGGCAGTGCGGCTGTCTTGGCTCCCTGCGGCGAGCTCAGCCCACCTTGTCGATAATGGTGCGCATCTCCTCCCCGGTGAACGCGCGGAGGGTCGTCGTGCGGATGTTGCCCTGCCCTGCGACCGACAGCAGCGCGGCCGCGAGCGTCTCGTCGTCGGGGGCCTCGACTGTTGCCACGATGTCGTGGGTACCGAGCGTCCACCGGACGTCGGTGAAGCGGACGCCGAGGTTGTCACACGCACTCTGCACGCCTTCATAGCGGTCGACGGTGTCCTTGAAGTTGCGGACGCCCTGGTCGGTCCAGTCAATCAGCGCGACGTACGTGGGCATGGAGTCCTCCCCTCGGGGCGATGGCCATGCCGACGAGCAGCGTTTCGAACGACGCGACACTCAAAGCAGCTCGACCCCTTCCGGCGAATAGTCGGCAGACAAGCGGCCGGACCTCATACGACCAGGACCCGCCCCGAGTCGTACCCCGGGCGTCGAAACCACGCCCATGGGCGATTAGTTGAACACGTCGAGGAGCGGAGGCGCCGCACGTTCGCTGCGCGTCACATCAGCTGCGCGGCCTCCCCGAGCCGCTCGTGGCGTCGCCGGCGCTGTAGGAGTGGGCGCCGGTGCCGGCGAGCTTGCCGCCGTCGACGATCAGGTACTCGTCCGGGATCGGGCGGTCGTCGAACCAGCACTCGAGGATCTCGCGGGTGCCGGCGGCGTAGCGGGCCTGGGCCGACAGGCTGGTGCCCGAGGTGTGCGGGGTCATGCCGTGGTGGGGCATGGTCCGCCAGGGATGGTCCTTCGGGGCGGGCTGGGGGTACCAGACATCGCCGGCGTAGCCGGCGAGCTTGCCCGACTCGAGCGCCCGCACGATCGCGTCGCGGTCGCAGATCTTGCCGCGCGCGGTGTTGATGAGGTATGTGCCGCGGCGCATTGTGCCGAGCAGCTCGTCGTCGAAGAGCCCCTCCGTCTCCGGGTGCAGCGGCGCGTTGATCGTGACCACATCGCACTCGGGCACCATGTCCTGGGTGCTCTCGTGGTAGGTGAGGCCGAGCTCTCGCTCCACCTGCTCGGGGAGGCGGTGACGGTCGGTGTAGTGCAGCCCCACCTCGAAGGGCTTGAGCCGCCGCAGCACCGCGGAGCCGATCCGTCCTGCCCCCACGGTCCCGACCTCCATGCCCTCCAGGTCATAGGACCGCGATACGCAGTCGGCGATGTTCCAGCCCCCGTCGATCACCCACTGGTACGACGGGATGTAGTTGCGCACGAGCGCGAGGATCATCATCACCACGTGCTCGGAGACGCTGATGCTGTTCGAGAAGGTCACCTCCGCCACGGTGATGCCGTTCTCGATGGCCGCGTCGATGTCCACGTGGTCGGAGCCGATCCCCGCCGTCACCGCCAGCTTGAGCTTGGGCGCCTTTGCGATCCGCTCCGCGGTCAGGTAGGCGGGCCAGAAGGGCTGCGAGATCACGATCTCGGCCTCAGGAAGCTCGCGATCCAGCACCGAGTCGGGCCCCTCCTTGTCGGAGGTGACGATCAGCTTGTGCCCGCGTCCCTCGACGAACTCGCGCAACCCGAGCTCGCCCGACACGCAGCCCAGCAGCTCCCCCGGCGTGAAGTCGATGTCCTCAGGAGACGGTGTGTTCTGGCCGCCGTGGTACTGCTCGATCGTGGGCACGGAGTCGCGCGCATAGGACGGCGGATACCCGCTGACGGGGTCGTCGTAGAGAACGCAGATGATGTTCGTCATGGGGGTCCTTTCGTCGGTCTCGCCTGGCAGCGCTCGTGACGCGTCGGCGCCGCTCCCGATCGCCCACGGACGCGACGGGGCGCCGTCATGCCGGCCCCTCGATCGCGTCTGGCCGTTCTCAGCGTCATGCGCCGCCCACCGCTCGGAAGTGGCCCTCCACGGTCTCGCGGTCGAGATGCCGCGACGCCATGATGATCAGCGGGCCAATCGCGTCCTCGGGCACGAACGCCAAGTCGAGCAGTACAGCGCGCGCCTCCTCGGGCGTTTGCGTCCGGACGGCGGCGTCCGGGTCCGCTCGGCGCAGCCGCTCGGCAAGACGCAGGGCGTCCGCCTGCTCCGCGAAGCGGAACGCCTGGCGCGGCGGCGTCGCTAGCTCGACGATCACGAACGATGTTGGCGGGCTCTCGGGGACTTCGCTCACGATGCTCACCTCCTTGGTCCGCTGCCGGATCGTCCCCCCACGCCGCCCGGTTCATCACGCGCCTCGCCCGATCGCTTCGGTCGTCCACGGTCGGCCGCTCGTCGCCGTTGCCCTCGCGGCGTGGGCGGCTGGCCTAATCGTGCGAAGCCTCGAGGTGCGTGTAGCGAGGATCTGCACCGCCGAGCTCGCGGCCGTTTAACCAGACACGGCCAACTCCGCGCATAGCCAAGTCGTGCCGGGCCTCGATGGCCCGTCCGACCCGGCGGTCGCCATCGGCGCGGTGCAGTCCACCTCGCCGTCGCGCTGCCCCTTCGGCGGCACGCGTGTCGCTCATTGCTCGTCATGGTCCTCAAACCTTCCTGGTCCCTCTAGTCGGGGTCGCGCGAGAGGAAGAGAGAGAGTGAGACCTAACGAACGAGCAGTCTTGAAGCACACTACCACCGCGGGGATCGGCGGCCTCCGCTCGGAGCGCGCACTTTCGCTAGCCGTCCTGGAGTGGAGGCCGGACGAGCGATGTCCGAGGCGAACGTCCGAGGCCGGCTTCGTTCGCGGGCCGGCGCCGTGGGCGCCCTTCCTCGAGGAAGGCGCCCGAGCTGCCCTGGAGATGGCCGTCGTCTCGGCGGCTGTGCGGTACGCGTCGGTTGGTGGTATCACCCGGTATGAGGCGAGTCGGAGGTGAAGCCATGGAGTTGAAGGTCGGGCATCGCGTCGAGGTCGAGTCGGAGTCGACCGAGCAGAGGCCTCGGATGGGCGTAATCGAGGAGGTGGTGCGGGACGCACCTTCCCCTCGCTATCGCATTCGCTGGGACGACGGGCACGAGAGCATCTACACCCCTGCGGCGGGGGCGCTGCGTCGCGCCGGAGCGAGCGAGAAGGCGTAGGACGGGGGCGCCAGTAGGACGCAGGGAGGGCGACGGCGAAGCAGCGCGCCGGGCGTCGGTCGCCGGCCAGTCGTCCTACGCGCTGATCGGCGGCTTGACATGCTCAGTCGGCGGTGGGTGGGTGCGATGAAGCGCGTGTATTTGCTGCGGCATGCCAAGTCGAGCTGGAAGGACCGGTCGCTCGCCGACCGCGACCGGCCGCTCGCGGGGCGGGGGAGGCGGGCCGCGAGCGCGATTGCCGATCATCTCCGGGCGGAGAGGGTTCGGCCCGAGCTCGTGCTGTGCTCACCTGCGCGGCGGGCCCGGGAGACACTCGAGCGTGTCGAGGGCGCCCTCGGGGATGAGGTCGAGGTGGTCTTCGAGGAAGGGCTGTACGGCGCGAGCGAGGCGGGGCTGCTGGCCCTTCTTCGCGTCCTCCCCCGGGAGGTCGGCTCGGTCCTGGTCATCGGGCACAATCCGGGCCTCGGGGAGCTCGCGCTGGCGCTGGCCTCCGAGGGAACCGAGCTCGCGCGGATGCGAGAGAAGTACCCGACCGCCGCGCTCGCCACGATTGACGTGCCGGCAGACCGCTGGAGCGCGCTCGGGCGGGGCGGCGGCGAGCTCGTCGCCTACGTGCGACCACGGGACCTGCACTAGGGTCCGCGTCCGGCCGGCCTCGGCCACGGGCAAGCCGATCGGCGAGGCGCGCCACGTGAACGCCGTCCCTCGGGCCCTCCTCGAGGGCATCGAGCCAGCGGGGAACGTGATGGCTGAATCACGACCGGCACGTCCGCCGCGTTGCTCCCGGACTGGCGTGGGCTCAGCCAGCGTCAGAGAGGGTGCGCTCGGACTGCTTGGCGGTAACCACCGTGACGGGCAAGCCGAGCGCCTCCACGCGATGGGGGAGGTCGCGGCGGAGCCAGTGCGAGACGCGCGCCGGCAGTGTGGAGATGATGATCTCGTCGAACCCGCCTCCCTCGAGCGCCTGCTCCACGGCGGCGAAGGGATCACTGTCGCCGACGATCCCTTCGACGTGACCGCCCGCGGCCTCGTCGAGAAGCGGGATGGCGAGTTCGAGCGTGGCCGCGGCCTGTTCGGTCTCGGGATCCCAGTAGGGGCGCGGCACCAGGAGGGTGAAGTGGCAGGGGGACCGGCCGGAACGGGCGCGGATCTCATCGAGCAGCCCCGGCGTCGCCGCGGTCCGGTGAGCCACGACCAGCACGCGCTTGGGTGCTGCGGACGTCATCCCGCGGTGATTGTCGCATCGCTCCGCCGACCCCGCTCAGGGTCCGCGGTGCTCCGTTTCTTCGAGAGGGAGGGGCGCGGTCGGGCATCACGAATTGCGCCGCCGGCTTCGCCACGCTCCAATCACTTGCGGGCTTTCAAGGGGAACGCGCGGCACACGAATCGATGGCCTCACGTCAGGGCGGCCTGAGGGCCGGTAGCGCTCGCGAGCGCTTGAATGGTTCGGGTGCGCGAGCTCGCAAAACGGCTGATCGAGATCCCAGGAGTCGTGGCAGTGACCCTCGGCGACTCGCGCGGCCTTCTACAGCCGGACAGCTGAATGGGGGTTCGGGCTCTACTACCGCGACGCGATCCGCGCCGAGGACGTGCGGGCGCTCGGTTTCGAGAACACCGTGGTCGAGCCGGGGGACTGGGGACGGCTCGCAAACGGCGGCGGCCAGTTGACGGTCGAGGGTCAGCGGGTCGATCTCCTCTACCGCGACCTCGACGTCGTCCAACACTGGATCGACGAGGCGGAGGCCGGCAGCTACGACGTCGAGCGGGTGGAGGGCTACCTGGCTGGCATGGCCACCTACGTGCTGGCCGGAGAGCTCGCGTTGGCGGAGGTGCTGGCAGGGGACCTGCCGCGACCGGAGTTTCCCGACGCGCTGCGCCAGGTCGCGCCCGGACGCTGGCACGCCAGCGCGGCCTTCTCGCTCGCGATCGCCGAGACGGCTGCGGCGCACCACGACGTTGTCTCGTGCGCGGGGCTGCTAGCGAAGGCAGCCATCGAGGTCGCCCAGGCGGCGCTCGCGGAGCGCGGCGAGTGGGTACTGACCGAGAAGGGCATCGTCCGGCGGGCCGGACTCGGCGGGCGGGTAGAGGGCATCCTGGCCGCGCCGGGTGACCGCCCCTTCGAGCTCGAACGGGCGGTGACCGCCATGCGGGGGGCGCTGGGCATCCCGCCCGCCGCGCAGCCGCCGACCGCCTAAGGGCAGGATGAACGTCAGGCGCGCTGGCTACGCACCAGTGAGCAGGTGCGGGCAGGCTGGTGATCGCACGAGCGGCGGTCGTGGAAGGTCGCCGCCGACGGCAGACAGGAACCCCGACCGCGGCTCGCGGACCCACCTGCATCCGAGCCGCGCCAGCTAGGACGCGTTCGCGCGCCACGCCAACCTTGAGAGCCCACGCGTGTCCACATTGACCGGGCAAGAGGCAGCCACTAGGTTTTGCCCGCAAGCCCATCGAGAGGAGGAGCATGGCCGACGCTGGCTTGTTCATCGGTTGGGGTGCGCCGGTTCGCGGGCGTGAGGCCAAGGGCCTGGAGGTCTTCAGCGAGGCGCTCGCCTATTACGGACGCCTGCAACAGGAAGGGGTGATCGAAGGCTTCGAGACGGCGATCCTCGAGCCCCACGGCGGCGACCTGCAGGGACTCGTGCTGATTCGCGGAAGCCAGGAGAAGCTTGCCCAGCTCCGCGTCGACGATGAGTTCGTGCGCCTGTCGACCCGCGCAGACCTGATCGTCGAGGGCCTAGGCGTGATCGGCGCCGCGCTCGGTGACGGGCTCGAACAAGCGATCGCGACTTACCAGGAGGCTATCTCCGAGCTGGCCTAGCCACGGCTCGGTCGGGCGAAGACGTGCCGCCCCTCCCAGCGCGTCGCGTCCTCCGCTCGTCGTAGGAAAGCGGTCGAGCGCACGCGCGCTCCGAGCGCGGCGACTGCTTGGTTTCGTATCCGAACGGGCGTCCTAGACGACGTCCGGCACCGCCCGCTCGGGACGACCAGGAAGAGTCCGCCCCGCTGGCCGACTTGCGCCTGCTCTTGTCCGCGATTGCGATCGTCAGCGTCCGCCGGGACCACGTACTCGCGGCTCGTCCGGGGCGGGCGTCGAGGCTTATCCCGGAGACGCGCGCACGTCGCGGGAAGCCGGAGCGCGGACGAACGGTCGCAGGCCGCCGCGGAGTCTCGCGCGAGTGCCGAACCGGCCGCTGTCACGTCCAGGGGCCATGACTCATTGTCGTCCGCGCTGCTAGAGCAGTCGTGCGCCGGTTGAAATCCCGTCGCCCCGACCCCCGCCGCTGCGCGTAGCCCCGCGGGCTTCCGCAACGGGGCAGCCTCGGTGCGAGTAGGTCCGCAGGGCCCCCCACGAGTACAGGCGACACGCGTGCAGAGGGGACGCTGCAGCCCGCGTGCCCCGGCCCTGGTTCTCGGGTGGTCGCGATTCGCGCGCCCAGGCGACGCGCGTATGCTCGCCCGAGATTCCGAGACCCGGGATAGGAGGGAGCCAGCCATGAGCGAGGGCGGGCCGGTCGATCCTCGCAAGGTGCAGGCGGCGCGGGAGGCGTTCCAGCGCCTGCTCGACCAGTTCGCCGTCGAGAGCGAGCGGCTGGACGTCACCCGGCTCGAACTGTGGCGCGCACTGCTCGAATGCATGCTGGACGACCACCACGGCGACGAGCGCGTCCGCGAATGCTGCCGCGAGGCCCTGAGGAAGATGGACGAGCGGGGGCTGTGAAGCGCCGACGCAGGCGCAAGGCGACTGTTTCGGGGTGAGGCCTCCGCGCCAAGGTGCGCTGCTGCAGTCGCGCCGAAAGCAGGAGCGCGGCCGACGCGCGGCCGCGACGGCCGCTTGCGCATAGGACGGCGGACAAGAGCCGCGCGCGCGAGGCTGCGCCTCGCTTCGCCATGCCTAAGCGGGCGTATTCAAATGGGCCTCTCGGGCGCTTGCGCATCGTCCGCAGCAGGCGCCTCAATGTGACCTCGGAGGCAGCTCCGTTTCGCGCGAAGCAGGAGCGCCATCCACATGTCTGCGGCTACTCGGTGCCAATGGATGTTGCTGCGCTCGCCAAGGCGTGCCATCGATACGGCTGAACCACTCCATCGTCTTCTGCGCCGCAAGTGGAATCGCGAGCGTGCCGAACGCTTAGGGCCTATCTCGGTAGGCCTGCTGCGTGGGCTTGTCTGAAGGCGATCACGCCGGCGGCGAGTTGGAGCAGGGCGAGGTGGTTCTCGTCCTTCTTCGACCAGCGGATGAGGATCGCGCGGTTGCGGTTGAACCACGAGTGGGTGCGCTCGACCACCCAGCGGCGAGCCCGCCAGCCCGGCGTCTGGGCCTTGAGTCTGATCTCCTCGCCGCGAGTGCGGATGTGGGGTGTGAAGCCGTGCTCGGTGGCGAGCTCGCGGATCGGCGGCACGTCGTAAGCGCGGTCGAGGCAGAGGCCCTGGGGCCGCTGCGGCGTCGGCTTCGGGCGGTCGATCGGGATCGACTCGATCGTCGGCGCGAGCAGCTTCAGGTCGTGGCGCTGCGCGCCCTCGTGCGCGATCCCGACCGGGATGCCCGCAGCCTCGGTGAGGAGCGAGCGTTTCGCCCCTTTTTCGCTCTGTCGGTGGGATTCGGCCCGGTCTTCGGCCCGCCGAGCGGCGCCTTGGTCATCGCCCCATCGGCCGCCAGCCAGGCCCAGTCAATGCCCACCTTCTCGTCGTAGTCCAACAGCCCCTGGCGCCAGATCTCGTGAAAGACCCCCGCCTGCTCCCACTCCTGAAAACGACGGTGCGCCGAGCTCGAGTGACAGACCCCGGTCGCGTTGAGCGCGTTCCACTGCATCCCGGTGCGCAGCACCAACAGGATCGCGTCCATCGCGGCGCGGTCGGGCACCCGCGGGTTGTGGCAGCCGAGAGGATGCTCCGGCCGCGCCGGCAACAGCGGTTCGACACGCGCCCATAGCCAGTCGGGCATCCGCCAGCCGTCGTCCCTCGATATCAGCCCCATGATCGGCCTCCCGATCACCCGGAAGTCCTCCCACGACGAACAACTTCGACGGGGGCTACATAACTCCTACCGAGATACGCCCTTAATCGCTGGCCACGAAGTCCGCGGGCGAGGTAGGGTCGGCCAACTCGAACAAGGAGCTCGCAATGCCGGTCGTACTGGTCCACCAGGGTCCGACGGTCACCGCGGAGAACTACCGCGCCACCGTCCAGAAGCTCGCGGGCAAGGACAAGATGGAGTCAGTGTCGGACTGGCCGGTCGGGGGCATCCTTTCCCACTCAGCCGGCGAAAGCCCGAGCGGATTCCGCGTCGTCGACGTCTGGGAGTCCCAGGACGCGTGCGACGCGTTCGGCCAGCACCTGGGACCGATCCTCGCAGAGGTCGGCATCACGGATCCGCCGGAGATGTACCCGGCGGAGACCTTCGTTTCGAGCTAGTGCCGCGGCTCCGCCAGGAGCGGCGCGTGGTCCGAGTGCTTCTGGCCCTTGCGGAAGTCGCGGTCGATCCCGCTGGCTCGAGACGCTCGGCCAGCGGCGGCGAAAGGAGGAAGCGTCGAGCCGCAGGCCGAGCTTCTCGTGGAAGTGGCAGGCCCGGACAACCGCTGCGTCAATCCTTACGAAGTTCCGCTCCCGCCTGCCAGCGGCAGTGCTGCTCGTGCGTCGAAAAGGAGCAGCGCAAGGTGCCGAGGCCGATCCGGTGCACCATTGCCCGAAGCCCGTGGCAGCCAGTGCTAGTCGGCCGGCTCGGGCGCCTGCTGGGGCAGAAGCGCGTGCCCGTCGACAACCGCGGCGGCGATGTCAATGAGCTTGCGATTGGTCGTGCGAGCGTGCGTCCGCAGCAACTCGAAGGCCGCCTCCTCGCCGACGGCGTGGCGCTCCATCAGAATTCCCTTGGCGCGCTCAGTGAGCGCGCGGCGCCCGAACGCTCCCTGCAAGTCGTGGTACTCGGCGAAGCGCCGCAGCACGATGTCGATCGAGCTCTGCCAGTCCGATGCTTCGTCCTCGCTCTCGCCATCGGTGATGTAGGCGAAGATGCCGCGCCGCGACGCCTCGCGGACGAAGCCGGGATTCGGCTCATGGATCAGCAGGATCACCGGGCAGTACGCCTGCTTGACGATCCTCTCGATCAGGTTGAGCGCGTGCTGCGAGCTCTCGCCGAGCCCCACGAGCGCCACGTCCGGCCGCTCTCGTGCGGTGACCGGCCCGACCTCGTCCACGTCGATCTCGCGGGCGATCACCTCGTGTCCGAGGGCAGCCACGATCGGGGCGACGAGCGCGAGCCGATCGCGCCTCTCGTTGGCGATGAGCACGCGCAGATGCTCTGTCTCGCGGGAGCTCATGATCTCGAAGCTCTTACTGAGGTTTTCCCCGGAGATCCGGTGGTATGAACATACGGCGCTCCGCCCGACTCCCCCGGTGTCAGCTGCCGTTCGGCGTTGCTGGTGCACAGGGTTGATTCGCGCCGGCCTGGCGCGATTCGCCGACGCCAAGAGCCGTGCGCACTTCACGTGGCGCCTCCGCTTTCCTGGAACGCAGCGGCAACGGGCGGACTGTTCCTATCCATGCAAGGAGCAGTGCGGAGACTGCCGAACTAGAGCTCGCCCGCCACGTGCTCTGCGTGACCGCTCGCACCGATCTCGGTGAAGAGGCGGTGGGCCTCACGGAGGCGTCGCTTGGCGCTCCGCGTCGCCCCGCCCAGGCGCGCCAGTTCCGGGGCGGCCGGTCAATTGGTGGCATTCGATCTCGAACCACGCACAGGTGCCGGATGCCGTTGGCGTGATTCCCCAGCGGTCAGCGATCCGATCGATGAGGAATAGGCCCCAACCGCCCGACCGGTCCCGCTCGGGGTGGGGGGCTTCCGCTGTGAAGCCGGTGCCTTCGTCGAAGACCGCCACCCCGATCATCCGCGCCCCTTGCTGAAGCTCCACGCGCACCGCCCGGCCGGCCCCTGCTTCGGCGTGGCGCACCGCGTTGCTCACGAGTTCGGTCAGCAGCAGCAGAACGTCGTCACGGACGGTGCTGGGCAACCCGCCATTGGCGGCGAGCAGCGCGCGCCTGGCCGCGGAGACGGCGGCCGGCCTCGCGGGTAGCTCGAAGACAAGGCTCTGCGCGGCGTCGCTGGCAGCCGCGATTGAAGCGACGTCCTGCGCCTGACCGGTCATCGGCCCGCCGCGCCCTCATACGACCGGGTGAGGCGGCGCTTCCAATCCCCGCCTGCCGGCCGGGGTCGAACCGCGGCCGCCCGAGCCCAGCGTGCGCGCCGCGCACGGTACGCCGGCGGTAGGCCACCACTGACCGCGGCGGCCCGGTCGAGCCATTCGAGCGCGTGCTCGAAATCGCCCAGACGCTCGTACGCCTCGGCGCGATCGAAGCTCGCCTCGATCGTCTCTTGGTGGCGTGCCTCGCGCGCTGCGCGCTGGTCCCACGCCCAATCGTCACTCGACTCGTGCGGGAGACCGCGAACGGCGCGCGGTCGCCCGTGGTATTCGCCCGGCGCCGGCTCCGAAGCCGCAGCGGAACCGCGATTCCGCCGGTCGGGGCCCGAACTAGGGATGCGCGCCGCTGTGCCGGCTGACCGCTGCGACCAGAAGGGCGACATGCTCCGCTCCTTAAACGACGTTCCGTGTCGGGCAAACCGACACCGTGCGCCGACCATGTGCTAGAGCCGGAGAGCGCCCGCCATGGGCTGGAGCGAACCGTAAAGGTGAACATACCCGGGACGAGCACAGGGCAACCCTCGCCCGTTCGGCACCGTGCGGTTACGCGACACCGAGCACCCGCGTGCCGAAGAGCGCACCAAGCATCGGCTGGGGTGGTCGACCTCACGATCGCCGCCGAGATCGCGAGATCGAGCGGTTCCCGTCTCCCAAGAAGGTCGCCGGGTCGACCGGTCTCTGCCCCCGCGCCAATCAGTCAGGAGACAAGGATCGCCGCGGGCCGCTGACCAAGCACATTCCCCTATCTCCGCTGGGCGATGCTCGCGGCGACGAGGCCGGCCGCCAAGGAACGAGAACCGAGCGTGCGGTAACCGGCCAGCAGACACCTGCTCCGGACGACCCACAGCAACGTCGTGGTCGAGACCGCAGACTCCTGCCGCCCTCGGTGAAGCAAGCGTCAGCCCGTGAGTTGACAACACGCTTGAGGCCCGTCCGGAGCGGGAGCCAACTCGGTGCGGGCAGTGACGCTCGCATAGCGCGGAGCGGAAGTGTCGGTGCGGAGGGTCTAGCGAAACGACTGGCGAAACTCGCGCCATTTCGGTGAGATGGGTCTCGCGCTTCGGGCTGCCGCTCATCGGAGTAGTCTTTTCCAAAGACTGATCGTTCGTTAGGTCTCACTCTCTCTCTTCCTTTCGTGCGGCCCCCCACAGAGGGACTAAGGAGGAGGGCCATGGCAAGCGAGGAACGCGACCGCGCCGTGCAGCGGCTCGAGGCGGCGCTGGTCGAGCAGGACCGGCTGGGCGAGCGCTTTGACGCCGCCGTCGGCACGTCGACCGAGTTCGGAGCCTACGTCCGGCTCCGGGGCGCGGGCGATCAAGTCACAGCGCGGCAGGCCTGGCTCAACTGGGTCGACGACGAGGGCTACCGAGGGCTCAACGCGGGCCCTTTCGAACTGCTCGCCGAGAGCCGCGCACTCGCTTGTACTAGAGGACTGGAAGGTTGAGGACGATGACGAGCAATGAGCGACAGCGTGCCTCCGAGGGGGCAGCGCGACGGCGAGGTGGACTGCACCGCGCCGATGGCGACCGCCGGGTCGGGCAGGCCGTCGAGGCCCGGCACGACTTGGCTACGCGCGGAGTTGGCCGTGCCTGGTTAAACGGCCGCGAGCTCGGCGGTGCAGATCCTCGCTACGCGCACCTCGAGGCTTCGCACGATTAAGCCAGCCGCCTACGCCGCGAGGGGCACGGCGACGAGCGCCGGACCGTGGACGACCGAAGCGATCGGGCGAGTCGCGTGATGAACCGGGCGGCGTGGGGGGACGATCCGGCAGCGACCAAGGAGGTGAGCAGCGTGAGCGAAGTCCCCGAGACCCCGCCAACATCGTTCGTGATCGTCGAGCTAGCGACGCCGCCGCGCCAGGCGTTCCGCTTCGCGGAGCAGGCGGACGCGCTGCGGCTTGCCGAGCGGCTGCGCCGAGCGGACCCGGACGCCGCCGTCCGGACGGAAACGCCCGAGGAGGCGCGCGCTGTACTGCTCGACCTGGCGTTCGTCCCCGAGGACGCGATTGGCCCGCTGATCATCATGGCGTCGCGGCAGCTCGACCGCGAGACCGTGGAGGGCCACTTCCGAGCGGTGGGCGGCGCATGACGCTGAGAACGGCCAGACGCGATCGAGGGGCCGGCATCGCCGCGCCCCCGTCGCCTCCGTGGGCGATCGGGAGCGTCGCCGACGCGTCACGAGCCCTGCCAGGCGAGACCGACGAAAGGACCGCCATGACGAACATCATCTGCGTTCTCTACGACGACCCCGTCAGCGGGTATCCGCCGTCCTATGCGCGCGGCTCCGTGCCCACGATCGAGCAGTACCACGGCGGCCAGAACACACCGTCTCCTGAGGACATCGACTTCACGCCGGGGGAGCTGCTGGGCTGCGTGTCGGGCGAGCTCGGGTTGCGCGAGTTCGTCGAGGGACGCGGGCACAAGCTGATCGTCACGTCCGACAAGGAGGGGCCCGACTCGGTGCTGGATCGCGAGCTTCCTGAGGCCGAGATCGTGATCTCGCAGCCCTTCTGGCCCGCCTACCTGACCGCGGAGCGGATCGCAAAGGCGCCCAAGCTCAAGCTGGCGGTGACGGCGGGGATCGGCTCCGACCACGTGGACATCGACGCGGCCATCGAGAACGGCATCACCGTGGCGGAGGTGACCTTCTCGAACAGCATCAGCGTCTCCGAGCACGTGGTGATGATGATCCTCGCGCTCGTGCGCAACTACATCCCGTCCTACCAGTGGGTGATCGACGGGGGCTGGAACATCGCCGACTGCGTGTCGCGGTCCTATGACCTGGAGGGCATGGAGGTCGGGACCGTGGGGGCAGGGCGGATCGGCTCCGCGGTGCTGCGGCGGCTCAAGCCCTTCGAGGTGGGGCTGCACTACACCGATCGTCACCGCCTCCCCGAGGAGGTGGAGCGAGAGCTCGGCCTCACCTACCACGAGAGCACCCAGGACATGGTGCCCGAGTGCGACGTGGTCACGATCAACGCGCCGCTGCACCCGGAGACGGAGGGGCTCTTCGACGACGAGCTGCTCGACACAATGCGCCGCGGCACATACCTCATCAACACCGCGCGCGGCAAGATCTGCGACCGCGACGCGATCGTGCGGGCGCTCGAGTCGGGCCAACTCGCCGGCTACGCCGGCGATGTCTGGTACCCCCAGCCCGCTCCGAAGGATCATCCCTGGCGGACCATGCCCCACCACGGCATGACCCCGCACACCTCCGGCACCAGCCTCTCGGCCCAGGCCCGCTACGCCGCCGGCACCCGCGAGATCCTCGAGTGCTGGTTCGACGACCGCCCGATCCCGGACGAGTACCTGATCGTCGACGGCGGCAAGCTCGCCGGCACCGGCGCCCACTCCTACAGCGCCAAGGGGTGAGCCCGGCGGCCGAGCGGCGGCGACGGCCGCGCGGCTGATGTGACCCGCAGCGAACGTGCCTGCAATGCGGATGACGTCGAGGCCGCCGCCTGGCGAAGGCAGTGCTCGGCCACGGCGGCGGGTGAATGATGAAATGAGCTCGTCAGCCACGGACCCGCTCCGATCGCAGCTTGGCCGTGTAGCGCACGACCTCCTCCTGATCCTGAGCGTCGAGTTCGCCCATCGCGCGCATAGCAGCGGTCATGCGCTCGCGCTGGCGGCCTGAGCCTCTGCCTGCTCCGCATATCCGGCCATGGTCATCAGCTCGCCGTGGTCCAGCCCTGGACGCCGAGCAGCTGATGGTCCCCGGGCTCGAAGGCCTCCAGCAGCCGCTCCCCGACCTCAGCGCGCCCAATTCCTGGAGGATGTCCCGACCGCTGTAGATCTTCGGCGGCGGCCCTGAGCGGGTGAGTGCGTCAGGCGGCGCGAGCAGCGGCGGCCTCCTCGGTCGGGGTGGGGTTAGCTCGCGACGGAGCGCGGCGGTGAGCTCGGGCAGGTCGCGGTGGCCCTCGACGCGCCGGAAGCCCTTCTTGGCTTCGGCGAGGCCGGCGGCGGTCCACCGCAGGCATGGTGTTCACGGCGTTGATCTGGGCCGCGCTGCGCTTCGGCCCGACGCGGTGGAGCTGGCCGAGTCGCGTGCGCGCATCGCCGCGGCGCGGGAGTCCTCGCGAGTAGCGGCCGCCGCGCTGCCCACGAGCCCGCCGCTGAAGGTCGTTCAGCGGCGGCTGCATCAACGGGGACGTGGAGCGCCTGCCCGCCGATACGGACCGCCGTCTCGAGGAACTCGAGCGCGCCGGCATCGACGGCTTCGACCGTTCGCTAATCCCGCGCGTCGAGAGGCCCTAGCTCTGCTTGGGACGGCCCGGACCAGCGCCTAAGACGCGCCGGGCTCGAGCGTCGTTCGATCGCCGCTGGCCCGGACCTCAACCTTCCGAGGTTTCGCCGCCTCGGAGACAGCGAGGGTGAGCGTCAGCACGCCACCCTCGTAGCTCGCCCCGATGCTGTCGGTGTCAATAGTGGCGCCAAGCGAGAGCTGTCGGCTGAAAATGCCCTGGGGTCGCTCGCTAACGAGCAGCTCATCGCCCTCCCTAAACTCGAAGTGCCGCTCCGCCCTCACCGTCAAAGCGTTTCTCTCAACCGTCACGTCGATCGAGCTGGGATCGGCGCCCGGCAGGTCGAGGTGGACGATGAACTCGTCACCACGGCGATAGGCGTCCATCGGGCAGCTGCGGGGGCTTCTTCCTCCGGAGACGATCTGCTGGGTCAGCTGGTCAAGCTCTCGAAAGGGATCAAAATAGAGCGTCATCTCTGCCTCTCTCGCTCCGGGGTCTTCGGCTGTGACCTACGGGGAAGATACCCCGCTTCGGCGGCTCTCAGGCGCGATGTCGCTCGAGACGATGGACGGACGGAGGGGTGAGAGCAGTGGTCTTAAAGCCGGGAGACCGTGTCAAGGCCGGTCCGAGGCGCCGTCGAGTCCGAGTCGACCGAGCCCCCAGCACACGGGGCTATCGAAGAGGTCGTGCGTGAGGAGCCCGCGCGGCGCTACCGGATTCGGAAGGGATGAGGGAGAGCATCGACACGCCGACTGCTGGCGCCCTGTGCAAGGCCGGGACGCGCGCAACACGGCGTAGGGCTCGGGCCCCCCAGGGGACGGCATCAGCTCCCGTGATGGATGGGCCAACACCTCGGCGCGCGTCGGCGCAGTGATTGAACACCCCCGCTCCGTTCCGTCTTCCGCAGCGGACGAGACGCGAGAAGCACAGCGCTGGTGGCGACGGCGCAAGAGCGGACTAAACGGCGTAGAGAAACGTGTAGGCCACCGTCATGCCCTCCTGAGTCCACTGCGCCAGGCAATAACGGCAGGCCCCGCCCTTGCCATCTGGGACGTCAATCGTCTTGGGTGGCCGGCCCTCCACGGCATCGACCTCGACCGTCTTGCCTTGCATAGGCCCGTCCTCTAGGAGGGTCTAGCGAAACGGCTAGCGAAACTCCGCACGCTACTCCGACCGCCCCACGGCTTCGAGGGCTTCGCCGCGAGTGGGGAAGAACTCCATACGCACGACCTTGGCGTCCTGGATCGTCCAGACCTGGGCGTAGGAGTTCCATTCCACCTCGATCCCGCTCGTCCGCGCTCGCATCCGCTGGCTCTGAACGACGACGACGTGCTCGCCGGCGTCGATGAACTCGTCGTACTCGAAAGTCGTCGTCTCCCACGCCGAGAGCCATAGGCGCCAGAAGGTCCGGACACCGTCGTGGCCGACGTACACGGGATCGAATCCAAGCTCGGCGACCCTCAGGACATGCCATTCGATCTCCGGATCGTAGGCCGCGAAGACAGCCGTGAAATCGCCGCGCTCGTGTGCCTCGTAAACCCTGCGCACCAGCTCCACGTCCTCCTGCGACATCGATTGCCGAGTATCCCGCAAGCGACGCGCCCTGGCGTAGGCCACTCCTCAACGAAAGACTGGCCCCGCAGGAATCCCGTGCGCCTCTGAGTCTGTTGCCTCGGCGCGTTGCTCGCGCTTCGGCTGTCTTTGCTCTCTGGGGGCCGGGGTTGATGGCCGCAGGGCCAGTTCCACAAGCCTACTCCTCTCCGAGCGACAAAACGAAGGAGTTTCGCTAGTCGTCTCGCCGGACCCTCCTAGCCCCCGGCGGAAACCCCGCTTGACCGACGCGCGTCAGAAAGTTGGCCGCTCGGCGTTTCCCGTTCCCCCTCGCGGCTTAGGCGGCTTGCTTAGTCGTGTGAAGCCTCAAGGTGCATGTAGACCCTCCGCACCGACACTTCCGCTCCGCGCTTATGCGAGCGTCTCGGCCGGCACCGAGTTGGCTCCCGCATTGGACGACCTGCGAGCGTGGCGTCCGGCCGTACGCGGACGACCGCAATGCCATGCCATGCGGGTGCGTTGGCGGATGGAAGAGCGGACGCATCGAACTCGTCCAATTTCAAGCGTGTCGCAAGCCTCGACGCGACGCCTCCTTCCAGGCAGAAGCGAGGGCTCGGCCTGCCGGCGAGGCTTGGTGACGGCTCGTTTAGCGGCGCTTCGACCGCGGCCTGCGATGTTGGTCGTGGCGCTCGTGATCGTCCTGGTCGCCGCGCCTTCCGCGTTCGCGAAGTCCCTACAGTCCCCCTTGCCCCGGACGCGCGCTCCGCGGAGTGGAGCGACACGCCGCGTTAGCCTTTTTTTGATGAGCTCGGTCAGCGGATTGGGTGTGTTGCTCCTCGGGTCGGGCGGAGGGACTCGAACCCACACGCTCTTTCGAGCACCGGGACCTAAACCCGGCCTGTCTACCAGTTCCAGCACGCCCGCTCTGACGTGCCGATTCTAGGACGGCCTGCAGCGGCGCCCTGGCGCCCGGGGCGGGTGTAGAGTCCGCGATTCGATGGCCGGACACGGTGCTCGTGCACCCGAACCGGGACAAGGCGGTCCTCCCAGACCATGCGGGCGATCGTCGTCCTGCTGCTCGTCATCAGCGCCGCACTCATCCTGATCGTGACGCTCGGCGGGTGGTCCCATCTCCAGGGCGCCCAGCCGATCTCCTTCGCCTACATCATCGTCTACCTCGTGATGGCCTGGCAGGTGGCGCGCTGGAACCGCGGCGTGCTCCCCGTTGCTGCCGCCCTCGCGGTCCTGTTCGCGGTGATCGCGGCGGTGGCGGGCCCAGCCTGGTTCGAGCGCGACAAGGCCGGCTTCGACGACCCCGCGCTCGCCCCGTCGATCCTTGGCGTGCTCACTGTGGCGCTCGTGCCCGTGCAGCTGCTGCTTGGCCGGCTTCGCGATGGTCGCGTTCCGGCAGCAGTGGCACGTGGAGGTCGAGGTCACCGAGCGACGAGGCCGACCGCTACTACAGCGGCGGCATGTCGAGCGGCCAGCTCACGCCGATCCAGCCGTAGAATCGCCCCTCAAGCGGCGGTGGAGGAATTGGCAGACTCGATGGATTCAAAATCCATTGCCCGAGAGGGCGTGTGGGTTCGAGTCCCACCCGCCGCACTTCCAGCGCGCTACGGCGCGTCGGCTGGCGGACTCGCCGGTGCCCAGCACCATCGAGCCGTAGACCTCGAATAGCGCGCGCAGCTCGCGCGACTCCACCTCGACGTATCGCACCGGGAGCTCCGCGACCGCTTCCTTGGCGCGCGTGAAGTAGGGCGAGAACTCGTCGCTCGTGGCCAGCCGCGCCGGCGGGCCGTCCACGTCGATGCCCTCTTTGCGGGCCGCGCGCTTGGCGATCTCGAAGGCGAGCGTGGCCTTCGTGTGCCCCGACGACGGCCGGCACTGCTCGGCCAGCCGGCGGCGGAGGTCGGGGGCCTGGCCGACGTGCACCGGCTCGTCGTGCCGCGTGAAGAGGTAGATGCCGGCCGCCGCCGGGATGCGCTCGTGCTCGCCGCGGGGCGCGGCCGGCGCGTCCCAGAGCTCCGCGAGGAGCGGCTCGAGCTTCCCCACCAGGTCTTCGAAGGCGGCCACGCCGGCCGATCGTATCGGCGGGCCGGCCGGCCGCTCCGCAGCTGGTGCCGCAGGCGGCTCGGGCAGACCTCCGGCACGGCTCGGGCTCCGGCTCCGGCTCGCTCCGGCTCGGGCTCGGGCTCCGACCGCCGCGTCCTCGATCGCCCTCCACGCGCCCCAGCTCATGCCGAGCGTGGCCAGGAGCGCGAAGAACGGCCCGAGCCGGCGCCCGGTTTCGCTCGCCGCCGTGTCCGCGGCCGTGGCGAGGTCCGGAGGATCGAGCAGCCTGAAGACCACGAGCAGGGCGCACAGGACACCCGCCGCAACCACGATCAGCGCTAGCCGGATGCGCGCCACACGCAGGTCGGCCGCACCGGCCACGAGCAGCGCGAGCGCCGCGAGCCCGGCCGCGAGCAGCACCACGTCGATCACCGCGAACGACTGCCACGCGTTCACGCCCTCGCCGCGGATCGTCGTGCCGCCGCTCCTGCCCGGCAGCTCGATCGCGCTGTCGAGCGCGAACCAGGGGAGGAACGTGGAAACGAGGAGCAGCGCCCCGCCCGCGCCGGCCACGAGCTCCCCGGGGCCTGGGCTTCTCGGATTCACGGCGGGTGCACTCTAGATTGCGGCTGAGCCGATGGCCGCCGGTGAGCGCAGCGAAGCCCTCCACGCGTCGACGCGATGGACGAACTGGACGCGCTCGTGGCCGTCGGCGCACGCGGCCCCGGGACCGATGCGGAGCGCCGCGCGGCGCGCCACCTGGCCGGCCGGCTCGAGGCGCTCGGCCGCACAGCTCGCGTCGAGTCCCTGTTCACATGGCCGCGCTGGCCGGGCGGCCTGACGCTGCTGCTGATGTTCGGGGCGGGAGCGGCGAGCACCAGCACCAGCCGCGCATCCGAGTTCGCGCGCACCTCGTGGCGCTCGTTCGGCTCGGTGAGCGCCAGGAACCCCGGGCCGCCGGCATCGACTCGCCGTCGGCCTCGACCTCGACCTCGCCGTCCACGACGAGGATCCATGCCCGCTCGTGCACCTGGTGGTCCTGGAGCTCCTCGCCCGCGGGGAGGTTGATCACGATCGTCCTGCCCTCGTCGCCCGGTGTGCAGCACCTGCGGTTGATGCGGCTCCACGTCGATCGAGCGGGTGTCCCAGGTTTGCACGTGCGGCCTCCTCGCGTCGGGGTCTGGTGGGCGCGGTATGTAAGCATCACGGCATGGCCGAGGCGATTTCCGCACCGCGCCGGGCACGGTTCGACGATCCCGCGGCAGACCTCGAGGTCCGCGGACCGGAGCTCCTGCTGCGCTACGCGCGGCCGGAGGATGCGCGCGCGCTGTACCGGCTCGCCTCCGACCGGGAGGTCACGCAGTTCTTCTCCTGGGGCCCCTACACCGACGAGAGCGAGGCCGCGACCTATGTACGCAGCCTGGACGCAAGCGGGCCGAGGGTGAGCGGCTGGAGTTCGTGATCGTCCATCCGCGAGGACGGCGTGATCGGCGTCACCGGGCTGTCCGAGTTCTCGCTGCGCGACCGCCGCGCGGTGATCGGCACCTGGCACGGGCGCGAGTGGTGGGGGAGCGGCGCCAACCGCAGCTCGAAGACGCTCGTGCTGGCGCTCGCGTTCGAGGGGCTCGGGCTGGAGCGCGTGACCGCCTGGTGCGGCGACGACAACGGCCGCTCCCAGAAGGCGCTCGAGCGCCTCGGCTTCGTGCACGAGGGCGTGCTGCGCCGCTGGCACGTGCATCAGGGAGCCCGAAGGACGTGATCAGCTACTCGATGCTGCGCTCGGAGTGGGAGGCAAGCGACCTGGCACGCGAGCCCTTCGAGATCAAGGGCGACGTCCCGGTGCAGTTCCTGCCGCTGTAGAACCGTGCCACCGGGATTTCCGGCTAACGCGAAATCCCGTTGGCGACTCGACGACGCTCGCGCCGTGGCGGCCTTCGCCGCCGGCGAAGCGCGCGGCGCCGCGGGCGGCGACCTCCATCACCGCGCGGCCCTGGCGGTACTCGAACTCCAGCGCCTCGCGCCAGGGCAGGCGGGATCCCTCGAGCATCGCGCGGCGGTCCGCGAGCATCGTCTCCTGTGGGAAGCCGGCCAGCCGCTCGGCCAGCTCGAGCGCGCGCTCGACGTGCTGGCCGGCCGGCACGACCTCGTTCACGAGCCCGATCTGCAGACGCCTCCTGCGCATCGACCGGTCGACCGGTAAGGTCAGCTCCAGCGCGCGGCCCATCCCGACGATCAGCGGCAGGCGCTGCGTGCCGCCGTCGATCAGCGGCACACCCCAGCGGCGCTCGAACAGACCGAACGTCGATCCCTCCGTCGCGATGCGCAGGTCGCACCACAGCGCGATCTCCATCCCGCCGGCCAGGCACCAGCCGCCGATCGCGGCGATCGTTGGCTTCGACGGCGTCACCCGCGTGAAGCCCATCGGCCCGTCCGGGTGATCGATGTCGAGGTCCATCGCCTTCAGGTCGGCGCCGGCGCAGAACGCCTCGCCCGCGCCGGTCAGCACCAGCACGCGCGCGCCGTCGTCGTCCTCGAACCGCGCGAGGTATTCGCGCAGCAGCTCGGCCGTCTCTGTGTCCACCGCGTTGCGGCGCTCCGGGCGGTCGATCGTGACGAGCGCCGCAGCGCCGGTGCGCTCGTAGTTGATTGGCGGTCGGTCATGGTCGCGGAACTTAACGCAGACTTCACACAACTCTTACGGGATTCGGTCGTTGGGTGTCTAAGTTGTGTGCGAACCGCAATCAGAGGAGATGCCCATGACCCCCCAGCCAGATTGGACACTGCCGAACCCGGACGCGGTGCTGGACCCCGGCGAGCCGCCGCTGCCCGACACGAGTCGCTGCTCTCCGAACTCGGCGCCTCGTACCCGGTGGTCGCCTACCCCGCACAGCAGGAGGAGACCGGCGAGGAGCAGCTCGAGGAGACGATCTACGCCGGGCTGGTCTTTCCGTAACCTGGACCCGCGATCGGCGCGCTCACGGTGCGAGCGCGTCGATCGCCGCCGGCAGCTGATCCGGCGGGCAGATCGGCGTCAGCACCGGCGTCGTGATGCCGCCCTCCACGAACTCTGCCAGGCGCTGCTTCTGCTCCTCCGCCGCGCCGAAGACGAAGATCTCCCGGATCAGGTCCTCGGGCGCCAGCTCGCGCGCCTGCTCGCGATCGCCCGCGTTCCACGCGTCGACCATCGGATCGATCGCGTCTCCCCAGCCGAGCCACCGGAAGAACTGCTCGTACACGGGCACGGTCGCGTAGGCGGCGAACATCCAGCGCGCGAACGGCAGCGCCTCGTCCACCGGCTGCGGGATGCAGAAGAAGCGGCACAGCACGTCCGATGAGCCCTCGGGCTTGCCCGCCTCGCGCTCGCCGGCGCGGATCTCGGCGATCACCCGGTCGACGCTCGACAGCGGCAGGAAGTTGACGAACGTCCCGTCGCCGAGCGCGCCGCCCAGCCGCAGCATCCGCCCGCGCAGCGCGGCGATGTAGATGGGTGGGGGAGGGTCGGGCGCGGTCTCGAGCTTGAACCCGCCCGGGCCGCGCTCCCCGGCCAGCACGGTGCGGAGGATCTCGACCGTCTCGCGCACCTTCGTGAGCGGCTTCTCGAACGGGATCTGGTTCCAGCGCTCCACGATCACGTTCGAGGAGGAGCCGATGCCGAGGCAGAAGCGCCCGCCGCTCGCGTCCTGCAGCGCGGCCGCGTGCTGGGCCAGCACCGCGGGCCCGCGCGTGAACGCGTTCACGACGCCGGTGCCGAGGCGCATGTGCTCGGTCCACGCGGCCGCCAGCGCGATCGGCGTGAACGCGTCGGTCCCGGTGGTCTCGCCGCTCCACAGGTCGTCGTAGCCGACTGCCTCCGCGCCCTCGATCAGCGCGCGGTGCTCGCGCAGCGGCACCGTCGCGAACGGCAGCGTCAGCGCCCAGCGCGTGCCGGGCCGCACTCGTTCACGTGGCGCTACCGAAGCGGCGCAGCGCTTCGCCGATCGCGTGCGCGCCGAACTCGACCGCGTCCGCGGGGATGCGCTCGTCGGCGCCGTGCACGCCCGCCCAGAAGTTGAAGTCCGGCGGGCAGCTTCATCGGCGTGAACCCGTACGTCTGGATGCCGAGCCGGGCGAAGAAGCGCGCGTCCGACACGCCGGGCATCAGCAGCGGGATCGCCGTGCTGCCCGGGTCCGCCTCCTCGAGGATCGCGCCGAGCGTGCCGAACAGCGCGAGGTCGGGCTCGGGCGGGCCCGGGTCGTGCTTGATCACCTCGTAGCCGCGCGTCCGCGCCGATCAGCGCACGCAGCTCGTCGAGCAGGTGCTGCGGCTCGAACCCCGGCAGCAGGCGGCCGTCGAGCACGATCTCCACCGCGCCGGGGATCACGTTGAACTTGTCGGACCCGTGCAGGCCGGTCGCGCTCACGGTGTTGTGCAGGATCGGGTCGAGCACCCGCGTGCGCTCGCCCATGCGGTCGAGCAGCGCGGTTGGTCAGCCGCGGGTTCAGCAGCAGCTTCAGCAGCGCGCCCTGCACGCCGCCGCAGACTGTGCGCCATCGCCTCCACCATCTGGCGGGCGACCGGCGTGACGTGCACCGGCAGCCGGCGGCGGTCGAGCGCGCGCAGGATCTGCGCCAGCTTTGCCATCGCGCCGCCGCGCACCGGCATCGAGCCGTGCCCGGGCGCGCCGGTGAGCGTCATGCGCACGGTGCACACCTGCTTCTCCGCGACCTGGATCGGATAGAAGCGCTGCCCGCCCGACGTGCATCGTGAACCCGCCGAACTCGCCGATCGCGTGCCGCACGCCGTCGAACAGCTCGGCGTGCTCGCGCACCAGCCACTCCGCGCCGTACGGGCTCATGTTCTCCTCGTCGGCGAGCGCGCAGAAGATCACGTCGCCCGCCGGCTCGAGGCCCTCGGCGCGGGCGCGCAGCAGCGCGGCCAGCATCATCGTGACGCCGCCCTTCATGTCGATCGCGCCGCGCCCCCACACGAAGCCGTCCTGCAGGTCGGCGCGCGAACGGCGGGCGGCTCCAGCTCTGGCTCGCGGTCGTGACCACGTCGACATGGCCCTGGAGCAGGAGCGGCGGCGCGGCGCCGCGGCCGGGCAGGCGCGCGATCAGGTTGGGGCGCTCCGGCTCGCGGGCGCGGATCGTGCTCTCGATGCCGGCCTCGGTGAGCAGGCTCTCGATGTAGGAGATGCACGCGCGCTCGTTGCCCGGCGGGTTGGTGGTGTCGAACCGGATCAGGTCGCGGAGCAGCTCCGCGGGGCGCGTCCAGATTTCCGTGCCGGCAGCGGTGGTGCTCATGCGGCCGACGTCCGCCGGCTTACCGGCGGACGGATTTGTCGGCAGGTACTCCGAAATCCCTGTGCCGCGGTAGCCCTCCCACTCGTATTCGGTGAGGCCCTCGTTCACGTGCGTGAGGCGGCCGTCCCGGCGCTGGCGCAGCGGCGCCACCTCGACGGCGCGGCCGCGCAGCGTGGTGGTGCGCCCGCGCGCGTCGGTGGCACGCGCCTCGAAGGTGCGCTGGCATCCGAGGTCGGGGTCGAGCTCGGACGTCGTCTCGCAGGTCGCGATCGGCGGCGATCTCGCCGTCGCGCATCAGGAACCCGCCGGCCGTCTCGCCGCCGTCCGCGAGGCCGACGTTGTTGACCATCACGAAGTTGTCGGGGTCGACGACCACGCCGAACCACCGCCACCACGGCACGCGCTGCCAGTCGCGCACGCCCCAGGAGTGATCGCGCATGCCCGCGCCCGGCGAGCGGATGGCGGTGCCCGTCCACCTCGATCACGCCCGCGATCGAGCCGGGCTGCTCGTAGTGGTCGCTGGCGACTCCCTCCGTGAGGCCGGATTCGAACGACAGCGGCTCGCCCCACGGCGGTGAACCGCAGGTTGCCCGGCGACCTCGACCGTGCGGTAGGCGTCGCGATCGGTGGCGATGTGCTCGGCGCGCTCGAACAGGCGCCCGGGGCCGGCGAAGCGCAGCTCCCACAGCACGCAGCGGCACGGCGCACTCGAAGGTCACCGGGCCGGCCGCGATCGCGGTCGCGGCGGCATCGGCGCGCGCGAAGCTCAGCAGGAATCCCTGCCCCGGCAGCCATATTCCGAGCGCGCCCTCGGTGACGCCCTCGTTGGGGCGGCGCCCGATGCGCGAGTAGAACGCGAGGCCGCTGCCCGTCGCCGCCCGCCGAAGTAGAAGGAGTCGGACCACTGCTCCTCGGGACCCGCGGGTTGCCAGGTCTCGTGGGCGGCCGTGATGCCGGGCGTCGTCACGGGCGCAGCCTAACCGCCACGGCGTGGGCGCTACTTGCGGGTCTTGCGCTTGTCGAGCTGGTTCTGCGCGACGCTCAGGGTGATCACCAGCAGCGTGAAGCCGATGATCAGGCCGAAGCCGAAGTTCGTGATGACCTTGTCGTTCGTCTTGCCGTAGGTGCCCTCGCCGCCCTTGGCCGCCATGCGCGGGCGCCGCGAGGGCGAGGGTGACGACCAGGGCGTGAGATCGAGGCGAGCAGGGCCCGGAAGCGCATCGGCCGCGGACTCTACCGCAGGCTCCGGACGGGCGGCTGCCGTTAACGACCGCGTTCACATTCTGGTCACGGGAACTCAACTTTCCCGCTATTTGCGCATGGCGATACTGACTCGTGATGCCGAATCAGCAGAACACGGGCCCCGGGATTGACGCCATCCGTACCCGGGGCTCGGTTGCTGCTCTGGAGCGCCGCCTCGGCCTCAACATCCCGTACGAGTGGTGGCCCGCCGCCGCCACGCTGAAGGCGCTCGAGGCAGCCGGATTCGGCTGGGTCCAGGTCGCCGCACCGCCCGTCGGGATGCTCGCGGACCCTCGCCACGGCGTGCGCCACGCGCGCGCGCTGCGCGCAGGCGCTCGAAGTGACGTCGCTGAACGTGGTCGTGCACGGCCCGACGAACCTGCAGCTCGGCAGCGCGCTGCACTACCGGGCCTTCGAGAGCCTGCTCGAGTACGCGCACCACGTCGGCGCCACGCCACGTCGTCTACCACGCGCTCGACTTCGCCGCGCCGCGGGACGGAGTCCGCCGAGGAGGAGCGCGCCCTGCGCCGGCTGGCGCCGCACCGCCGAGGCGCTGCGGCTGACGGTCTGCTGGAGAACCTTTGCCCGGTCTATCCCGGCCGCTCGAGCGTCTGCCACGACCCGCTGTCGGTGCGCGACCTCGTGCGCCGGCTCGACACGCCCGCCTACGGGATGCTGCTCGACGTGGGGCACGCCAACGTCGTCGCCGGCTACATGGGCGTCGAGACGGCGACGCTGGTCGAGCCGGTGCTCGACTCCGTGCACCTGTTCCACGTGCACGACAACCTCGGCGCGCGCCTGCACGGCGAGGGCGGGCCGATGCTCGACCCCCTGCAACTCGACCTCCACCTACCCCCGGGCGGCGGCAACGTCCCCTGGGATCAGCTTCGCGTGGCCCTCGCTGAGCCACGACGCACCGCTCGATGATGGAGATACATCCGGCCCACCGCTCGGCCCCCAGCGGGCTGTGGGAGGCCGCGCATGTCCGTCATCGGCGGAATCCATCACCGAGCCCGTCCGGCCCAGTCCGCGGCGCCGGCTCCCCTGGGAGCCGAAACAGCTTCGCTCAGCACCTCATCTGACGGCCTATATAGGCTGACCCGCTCATGAATGAGCTCCAGGCGCTGCTGCTGGGCGTCGTGCAGGGGCTGACCGAGTTCCTGCCGATCTCCTCGTCCGGGCACCTGATCCTGGTGCCCTGGGTGCTCGACTTCCACTACCTCGAGCAGCACCCGGACTTCAACAAGTCGTTCGACGTCGCGCTGCACAGCGGGACGCTGGTCGCGGTGCTCACGTACTTCCGCCACGACCTGCTGCGCTACGCGCGCGGCGTGCGTGCGCAGCATGCGGAGGCGGCGCGTCGAAGGCACGGACGAGCGGCTCGGGCTGGCTGATCGTGATCGCGACGATGCCGGCCGCCGCGATCGGGGCCGTGGCGGAGCAGCCGATCACCGACAAGCTCGGGCAGCCGTGGCAGATCGCGATCCTGCTGGTGGTGTTCGCGATGCTGCTGTACCTGGCCGACCGGCTGCCGGAGCGGCGCGACGTCGAGGGCCTGGGCTTGCGCGACGCGATCCTCGTGGGGTTCGCGCAGGCGGTGGCGCTGGCGCCCGGGACCTCGCGGTCGGGCGTCACGATCACGGCCGGACGGGCGCTGGCCTGACGCGCGCGGGGGCCGCGCGCTTCTCGTTCCTGCTGCTGGCGCCGATCACGTTCGGCGCGCGTGGTGTACGAGGGCGTCGACCTGGCTCATCACCGGGCTGCCGCCGGGCAGCCTGGGGCCGTTCGTCGTGGGCGATCGTGGCGGCCGCAGTCGTCGGGATTCGCGGCGATCTGGGGGATGCTGCGCTACCTCCAGACCCACAGCTACGACATCTTCGTCTGGTACCGGCTGATCGCTGGCGGCGGTGATCCTGCTCCTGATCGCAACCGGCGTGCAGTCCGCCACGTTCGAGTAGCGCGGCCGACGGCCGCGTTAACCAAATTTTCCCAACCTCATCACCAGAGGTTCACCGAGCGCATTGGGCGTCCGCTTAGGTTGCCTGCAAATGAGCGCTTCGAGCCTGCAGGCGGCCGCAGCCGCGGCCGCTCCGCCGGCCGCCCCCGGAATGGACCACAGCGTCGACATACCGGAGGCCAGGGACGAGCCCCGCCGCCGACGGCGGCGGCCTCGCGCGCCGAGAAGCCTGCCGAGCACGAGCCGCTGCGGATCGCGAACCTCGAGATCCGGCCCGGCGAGTACCAGCTGCTCGCCGACGGCAAGCGCGTGGGGCTGACCGTGCGGGAGTTCCAGACCTTCCTGGTGCTGGCCGAGCGCCCGGACCGCGTCGTCACGCGCCCCGAGATCTACGCGCTCGTGTGGGGCGGGCAGATGGCGTACCGCGACCGCTCCGTCGACGTGTTCGTGCGCAAGGTGCGCCGCAAGCTCGGCGACCTGCGCGCCGAACTGGATCTACATCCACACGCACTTCGGCGTCGGGCTACCGTTCTCGCCGGAGCGCGTCGAGCCCGCAGGTCGACGCCGCTCGGCGCTGGCCACTTCAGCCAGGGAGGCGGAACGTGCCTGCGCGTCAGGTGTGGCCGAAAACGCGGTCACGATCACGCTCGAAGGCGCTGCGGCGCCTGGGTACCGACCGTCGGCTCGACTTCGCCTCGCGGCCGATGCGATGACCTCGAGGACCTCCACGATGCGTTGCGACTGGTACCGGAGGATGCCGTCCGTTCACCAGAGGCACGCTCAGCCGTACGAAGTTCGAAGCGTGCCGGGAGACCGTCGGCACAACCGCAGTTCGGCGCGGCGCTCCGACCGCCGAGGCGGCTCGCCCTCATGCGATGGATCTCCAGCAGTCTACCGATCGCAGCGCGGCGATCCGGGGTGGGGCTGCAATCCACAGTACACGGCGTACACGAGTCGCTACGCGTCGCACAACCTGTCGCCAGGTGCCGCCGCGGTGCGGCCGCGCTGACCGTCCATGCCTCAACTGAGTCGCATCTGACGTCGCACCCCCCGGACGCGAGACGGATCAGTTCGCCTGGTCGCCGGCTGCGTGAGGCGGCAGCGTGGGCTGGTCGCGAACGACTCACCCGACTTCCTCGGTCGCCTCGCCCTGCTTCTTGTCGAATGCGCAGCGGAACAGCTCCGGCTGGCCGACCGGCTTGCGAGCCCGCGAAGCCGCCCTTGTCGCGGTTGTCGTAGACGGTCACGTACTGGAGCGTCTCCGGGCTCGGGTTCGCGGGCAGCGGCACCGGGTCCGGCTCGCCCGCGCGGGGGTCGCCGCGCGATCCCTCGCGACACGCCCTGCGAGCCGGCGGCGGACGACCCCGCCGCGATCGTCACGAGCGTCGAGCTCATCTCGCGGCGGTCCTTCAGCCCGTCGGTGCGATCGAGGTCGATCGAGGCGGTCAGCTGCGAGTCGTCGATCGTCGAGGCGAGCTTGATGCGCGGCGCGGCGCCGACCAGCTGGCCGGCGGTCGGCAGGTAGCCGCCCAGATCCACGCACTTCTGCGTCGCGAAGAAGTAGTTGTTCCTGCCGACCTCCTGGTTCGTCACGCCGTAGGGCGCGTTCATCAGGCACCAGGTGCCGAAGTCGACGTTGTCGGGCGCGCAGCGCGCGGTCAGGTCGCGCAGGCGCTTGCCGCCCAGGCGGTCGGCGCGCCGCGCGGCCCGCACCTTCGGGATCGCGCTCGGCGGGAACTTCTTCTTCTTGTTCAGGCGCAGCAGCCCGTACGGCTTCGGCTTCGTGCTCGCGCCGGGGAACGACTTGCGCACCGCGTCGGACACGCCGGTCATGGAGAGCACCACCGACAGCGCCGCGATCACGACGGCGGCCCACGCGAGGCGCCTGCGTCCTCTTGCACATCCGTGTCATGGGTCAGTGTCTCCTTGGTCGGGTCGCGTAGGCGGGTGCGGCGCGCGGCGCGGGCGGCCGCGCGGGCCGCCGAAGATCGAGGCTGCCGGCAAGCGCCGCGAGCACCAGCGCGCCCAGCAGGTAGCCGGGCGGGACGCCCTGGTCCTCGGGTGGTAGCGGGCGAAGGCCTGCATCTCCTCGGGCGCGACCTCCTCCTCGCGCTGCTTCTCGAACGCGCGCCCGAAGCCGCCGCTGGGCGGGCTCGGGCGCAGCAGCGCGGGCGCCACCGGCAGCGGCACCGGCGGCAGGCAGCTGGTCGGCTCGAGCGGGGGCAGGAAGGCCGGCGTGAACGAGCCGGCGGCGGGCGAGGGAGCTGGGCGTCGGGTGCCGGCGCCGCCGGGGGAGGCGGCGGCTGGAAGCTGACGGGCGGCTCGCTGCCGCCCTGCGGCGCGGCCGGCGGCGGCGCCGCCGGCGCGGCCGTCGGCCGCGCGGCGGAAGCGGTCCGGCCGCAGCGGGCGCGTGCCGCAGGGTCGCTGCACGCTGCCGGGCAGGATCCGCACCTGCTGCGCGAACGACAGCCCGCCGGCGCGCACGGTGACGGTCGTCGTGCCCGCGTTGAACGCGCAGAAGAGGCCGGAGCGCGAGTCCGACACCGGCTTGTCGTCGGCGCCCAGGAACGGCTTGCGCAGGTTCGTCGAGTTCGGGTCCTGGCGCACGAAGTCGGCGATGTCGGGATCGGAGGACAGGAACTGGTACTCGGGCTCGACGCGCGTCGAGCACCCCGCGATCAGGCACGGCGTCGGGCGGGAACGAGATGTACGGGTCGGAGCCGGCCGGGTCGGCGCTGCCGCTGGACAGCGGCCGCCACCGGTCGCCGCCGAGCGGCCGCCGCCCGAGGCCCTGGAACAGCGCCGGCCGGCTGCGCCGGATCAGCGTGCCGTCCGTCGCCTGGATCGAGAGGTCGTCGATCAGCGGGATCATGCGCACCCGCACCGGCGCCTGGTTGGTGAACTGGTTGCGCTGCGTGACGTCGACCTCGGCGATCAGGTAGCCGCTGTCCCCGAACAGCGCGTTCGCGCGTGACGGGATTGTTCGGGTCGTTGATCGTGCGAGCGGTAGCCGAGCGTGCCGGTCCCGATACGCGGGGATCGAGCCCGACGCCGCCGCCGGTGAGCGTGTACGCGCGGTTCTCCTCGGGGCGCTCGAAGAAGTACGCGGACGCGCCGCCCTCGATCAGGATGCGCGCGACCGCGTCGCCGTCGTCGGCGACGTTCAGCCGCGGCGATGAAGCGCGAGTTGAGATCGCGGCTGCCCATCACGATCGCCGGGATGCCGCGCGTCTTGGCGTCGAGCAGGACCGCCTGCAGCCACGCGGCCTGGTCCTCGATCGGGTTCTGGTGCGCGTTGCTCGCGGCCGAGCGTGCCCGACGAGTTGTCGATCACGATCACGCGCACCGTCCCTCCGGCGCCGGCCGAGTCGAACGCGTAGTGCGTGCGCGCGCCGCGGCGCCGGGCGCGCGCGCCGGGATGCGCGACGCGTCGACGCCCGGGGGCGGCGGGCCGCCGCCGAACGGCGCGTAGAAGTTCGCGAACGCGCTGCGGAACGAGCTCGACGGCCTGCACGTCGGTCGCCGACACGGCCGGGTAGACCGGCACGGGCTGCGAGCGCCATCAGCGTCGCGTACTGCGACCATCTCGCGCGGCGCGACGCGCGGGTCGACGCCCGGCGCGAGCCGGCCGCCGGTGTAGAGCATCATGCGCGGCCCGTTCGGCTGCGCGCGCAGCCCCGCGACCTTGCCGAGCGCCGAGACCAGCGAGCGGTCGGGGCGGATCTCCTGCAGCGCGAGGTCGGCGCACGGCGCCTCGCAGGCGGCGTGGCCGCCGACCGCGAACCGCGCGGGGCCGGGCGGCAGGTCGACCGGGCGCGGCGCCGCGCCCGGCGGCGCGGCGGTCTGGTCGCCGAGCCGGAAGACCGCCGCGGTCTGGACGCGCGCGCGGTCGGCCTTGCCGGCCGGCGCCGCGCCCGGAGGAGCCGCTGTCGGCGGCGTCCTGCTCACCGCTCCAGCCGCCCACGGCCCAGCCCGAGCCGCCGGCGCCGACCGCGAAGTCGAGCACCGGGTCGGACTTCAGCGGCCGGTCGTCGCCGGACCCGGCGAAGGCGGAGTGCTGCTCGTCGCGCCAGCCGGTCGGCGGTCTCGCGCAGCACGAAGCCGTCGGGCGGCAGCGGGAAGGCGGGCAGCAGCGGCAGCGGCTGGTTCGGGTCGACTGCTCCCCGATGTCGTCGACCGGCGGGTAGCGCCAGTTCTCCGAGAGCGCGCGCACGATCGACACGCACCGGCCGCACGCGGCCGCCGTCGCGCGTCGCCGCGGCGGCGATCACCATCGAGCCGGGCAGCGGCTGGTCGGAGAACCGCCACGGCGAGCCCGCGGAGTCGCGGATCAGCACCACGTCGCGCCCGGCGGCCACCGCGCCGCCGTCCGGCAGGCCCGGCCACCGCGAACAGCTGCTGCGCGCCGGGGACCGAGCGCAGCAGCGCGTGCGCGTTCTCGTCGACCCGCCAGCCCCGACCGTCGTTGACGCAGCACGTCCGCGTCGCGCGTCGCGATGCGACTCGCGGCCACCAGCGCCTGGCTGCCGGCGAACGCGATCTGCGTGAAGTCCGCCGCGCCGATACCCGGCGCGGCACCGCCTCCTGCGTCCAGCTCTTGCCGTAGCGCAGCAGCGCGCCGCCCTTGCCGACGGCGTAGCCGCGCTCGGGCTCGCCGGGCGCGAACGCGACGTCCATCAGGTGTCCCTCGTAAGCCGACGGGCGCGCCCGGGTCGCGCTCCCACAGCCCGGTCTCCGCCCGCCACAGCCACATCGCGCCGAGGTCGCCGACCGCGTGCGCGCGGCCCGGCCTCGGGCCACGCGACGCCGCGCAGGTTGGCTGCGTCACGACGGCGCCGGTCGAGGAGAGCAGGAACTCGCGCACCCAGCCCTCGCCCGGGCGGTAGCGCAGCACGCGTGCCGTCGAGCCCGGCCGCGAGCGCCTGCGCGCCGATGTCGCCCGGCGCGCTCGCCGGGGCCGGGCGTGACGGACGTGAGCGGGCCGCGAGCCGACACCGGCCAGGAATCGCGCAGCTGCGACGGGCTCGGGGTTGCGGGTGACGTGGAACGGGCCCTCGAGCCAGCCCTCGTCGAGCGAGCTGAACGCGCCGCCGGGGCGGAAGTTGCCGCCGCCGCCCGGCATCCGCTCGAACGTCGTGCCCTCGAACCGCAGGTATGTGCCCCTGTTCGTCTCGCCGTCGCCGCCCGGCTCGAGCGGGTTGGTGATCGACGCGGGTGCCGAAGCCCGTCGCCGGCCCAGGCGAAGCTGCGGTAGCCGATGCCCGCTCTGCGTCGAGAGCCGCGCGTCGAGCGGATGGGCGCAGACCGGCGCGCTGCGACGTGTCGATCGCGTCGCACCACGTGCCGGTCACGCGCGCCGGCGCCGTGGTCGAAGTAGAGCGTGAAGGTGTGCAGCGGCCCGGTCCTCGGCGGTCGCGTCGAAGCGCCCGTCGAGCCACACGCCGTCGCTCGGTGACGGTGATCGGCTGCGCGGCGTCGCCGAGCGGCTCGATCGTCCTCGAGCCCGTGTCGGCGTCGATCGCGCTTGCGCGAACGGGCTGTCGCCCGAGGCTGCGCTCGCGCCAGCGCGGCCCGCCGTCGTCGACGCGCTCGAACAGCGACAGGCCGCGGTCGGCGGAGGACGCTGCTTGCGCGCGACCAGCCAGGCGTTGTCCTCCGCCGGTCGCGGAGATGCCGAGCACCTGCATCCCGCCTCGCCATCGAGCGGGCACCTCGATCGGCTCGCGGTGCCAGGCCTCGCCGTCCCAGTAGACGACCGCGCGCTCCACCGGGGGCCGGCCCAGCGCGGCGAAGAACGCCGCGGTCTTGCCGTCCGCGGTCGAAGGCGGTCACGGCCAGCCGGCCGGTGCCCTCGTCGGCCGCCAGCGCCTCGCCGCGCCGCGAGCACGTCGGGCCGGGCGGGCGCGGGCAGCGCGCGGAACCGCCCGCCCGGATCGCGGCACGAGCACCATGACCTGGCTGTCGACCGGCCGGAAGCGGTCGCGGCCGACGAGCAGCGCCGCCGCCCGCGGCGGTGACGCGCGCCGAGCGGCGGTTCGGGAATCGGGCCGCGCGATGCGGTTGCCCTGCTCGTCCAGCGGTGTCTGCTCGTAGCGCCATCCGGTTGCGGGCGTGTAGCGCAGGAACGCAAGCTGCGCGGTCCTCCTCGCCGGGACCGAACTCGAGCGGCCGGCCGTCCACGACCGGTGGCGGCACGTTGCGCGGGAGCTGCCGGTAGCCCCAGGCCTCGCCGCCGGCCTCCGGCGACGCCGCGCCCATCAGCCGCACGTCGGCGTCGGCGGCGCCCAGCACGGGCTGCACGACCACTCCGCTGCCGGGGCCCGGCCCGGCCATCACGACCGGCGACGATCGCCGCGGCCGCCGCCAGCAGCGCGGCGAGCGCCCACCAGCGCCGGCGCGCGAGCGCGCGGCCTCACCGCCGCCTCGCCGCGACCGTGGCGGGTGGCGACCGTGTCGCCGGTGTCGCCGCCGGTCGGGACCGTGTCGTCACTCGGAGCATCTGCCGCCGGGAGCCGGCGCGCCCGGCTCGCGCACGCGGAAGCTGAGCCGCTGCGGCCAGCGCCGCCGGTCCAGCTTGAGCACCAGCCGGTGGCGCCCGGGCTTCAGCATGCGCGCCTTCGTGCGCGCGACGGTGCGGCCCTTGCGCCGGCCCAGCAGCTGCACGCGCGCGCGGCGCGTGAGCCGTGAACGACACGATCAGCCTGCGGCCGCGCAGCTTCGTGCGGACCTGGCGCAGCAGCGCGGGCAGGCGCTTCGTCTGCGCGGGCGGCGGCTCCTGCTCGAGCTCGACCGGCGGCGGCTTGAACAGCTCCGAGTCGTCCACCGGCGGCGCGTCGGGGATGAACTGCTCGGCCGCCTCGTTCGGGCCGGAAGCGCGATCGTGCCCGCGAACGCCGGGTCGGTGTTGCGCGGGTACACGCGTGCCGTCGGTGTAGTGGAACACCCACCCGGCGGCGTCACCATCCAGCCCTCGTTCGGGCCGGTGAACGCGATCTTCGCGGCGGCTCCGCGCCCGGGCCCGCTCGCCGGCAGCGTCGTGACGTCGCCGTGCCGTCGCGGTCGCAGCGAGCGCGACCCGCGCCGGCGCGCCGGTCTGTCGCCGCCTCCCCGAAGCGCTCGACCGCCGCCCACGCGGTCGGTGGTGCCCGGCACCGCGGCGATGTCGACGAAGCGGTCGGTGCCGAAGAACGCGTCGGCTTCGGGAAGCGCACCTCGCGCCAGCGTGGTCCCGTCGAGGAACGCGGCCATCGGGCAGCGCGCGGGACGATGCCGCCGTCGCGGCACGGCCGGGCCGGACGTGGCCGCCGCCGCCGGCCGCCCAGAGCTGCTGCCCGTCGCCGTCGAGCGCCAGCAGGTCGGTGCCGTTCGCCGGCACGCCGTCGGCCGGGCGCGGGCGTGAACGGCGTCGTTCGTGAACACGTCGCCCGCGATGCGGTGGATCAGGCGCGGCACCGGCTCGGGCTCGGCCAGGTCGACCTGGCCGCTGCGGTCGCCGGGGAACGCTCCGACGCGCACGGTCTCGAAGAACGTGCCGCCGACGTGCGCCTCGATGTCGCGTCACGCCGCGGCCCTGCGGCGCGTAGACGGTGCTGCAGCGCCGCGCCGTCCCAGTGCAGGTGGAACGCGCCGCGGCGCTCGCCGGTCGCGTCCTCGGCGCCGATCCCGCCGAACCAGCAGTCGTTCGGGCCGTTGCAGGCGGCGGCGGTCATCCAGCGGAACGGGTCGGGCGACTGCGAGCGGCGTGCTGTACGAGGCGACCACGCTGCCGTCGCGGAAGTGGCAGAGCGCGGTGCCCTCGGTCTGCGCGCCGCGGCTTGCTCGGGACGGTGATCGTCCAGAACTCGCGCGGCCCGGCGATCGCGATGCGGCTGCTGCGGTCCGGGACCGCCGCACACGGTCGACGAGCTGGTGCCACCCCGCGCCGTCGTAGAAGTACAGGCCGGACGGCACGGTCGCGTTCCCCTCGACCGCGAGCAGGCCGTGATTGGGCGCCAGGAACTGCAGGTCGCCGGGCCGGCCCAGCGGGACCGAGAAGCTCGAGCCCGGGGGTGGGGGCGGCTGCTCCAGCTTCCAGGTGGGCTCGGCGGGCGCGCCTCCGGCGAAGACCGCCGCCATGAGGGCCGACAGCAGAGTGGCGGCCAGGTACCTCATCGGGTCAGGTCAGAGCCTTGGGCGGGCGGCGGCCTGCGCAGCGGACGCCGTTGAGCGAGTCGAGCGGGATGTGCTGCACCGTCGACAGCACGGCGTCCAGCGCGACGCCCGAGAGCGTCTCGTGCTCGATCAGCGCGGACGCCGTCTCCTCGACCGCGCCCCAGTTGCGCTCCAGCACGACGCTCGCCTTCTCGAGCGCCTCGCCGACGAACCGCTCGACCTCCTTGTCGATCAGCCTCGAGCGTCGCCTGGCCGATGCTGCCGAGGTCCTGGAGCGACGCGCCGAGGAAGACCTCGCCCTCGCGCTCGCCGATCGTGACGGGCCCGATGGCCTCCGACATGCCGAACGAGGTCACCATGCGCCGCGCGAGGTTGCGTGGCCGCGTGCAGGTCGTCGTGGACTCCGGTGGAGAGGAAGCCGTACTCGATGCGCTCGCCGGCGGCGCCCGCCACGATCGAGACGAGCTGGCGCTGCAGGTCGGGCTCCTGCACGACCAGCTGGTCGCGGTCCATGAGCATGTGCGCGGCCGTGCCCATCGTGCGCCCGCGCGCGACGATCGAGAGCTTCTGCGCGGAGACGGTCTGGCCGATCGAGCGCGTCACGACCGCGTGCGAGGCCTCGTGCACCGCGATGATCCACTGCTCGGCCTTGCGTCAGCACGTGGCTCTTCTTGGCCGGGCCCGGCGACGACGCGGTCGATCGCCTCCTCGAGCGTCGCCTGCTGGATCTCGCGTGTGCTTCTCGCGCACCGTCAGCAGCGCGGCCTCGTTGATCACGTTGGCGAGCTCCGCGCCGCTGAAGCCCGGCGTCAGCTTGCGCGATGTCCATCAGCGACGCGTCGGGTGCCAGCGGCCGCGAGCCGCAGTGCAGCTCGAGGATCTCGAAGCGGCCGTGCACGTCGGGCACGTCGATCGTGACCTGGCGGTCGAAGCGGCCGGGACGCAGCAGCGCGGGGTCGAGGATGTCCGGGCGGTTGGTCGCGCCCATCACCACGATGCCCGAGTCGCGCGTCGAAGCCGTCCATCTCCACCAGCAGCTGGTTCAGCGTCTGCTCGCGCTCGTCGTTGCCCTGCCCGACGCCCGCGCCGCGGCGGCGCCCGGCGGCGTCCAGCTCGTCGATGAACACGATCGCGGGCGCAGCCTTGCGCGCGCGCTCGAACAGGTCGCGGACGCGCGCCGCGCCGACGCCGACCAGCGACTCCACGAACTCCGAGCCGGACAGCGAGAAGAACGAGGCGGCGGCCTCGCCCGACGTCGCGCGGGCGATCAGCGTCTTGCCGGTGCCGGGCGGCCCCACGAGCAGCACGCCGCGCGGCGCCTGCGCGCCCATCGTCGCGTACTGGCTCGGATCGGCGAGGTAGTCGCGGATCTCGCGCAGCTCGGCGACCGCCTCGCCGGCGCCCGCGACGTCGTCGAACGTGACCGCGCGCGATCGTCTTGCGCTTCTTGCCGCGGTTGCCGAGCTTGGAGAAGGCCGCGAAGCCACCCGCGCCGGAGTCCTGGCCGAGGCGCATGAAGAACGCGAACAGGCAAGCAATACGTGGCGCCCTGCCGCCGCCGCGACCCAGTTCGTCGCCCGGCCAGCCCGACGGCGATTGCGAGGGAACCCAGAACGCCACGGCGTGCCGCCACCGGAGCCGATCGCGTAAGAGAACGGCGCCGACGGCTGCGAACACGAGCCCCGCGGCGGCTCCGGTGTACTTCATTCCTGCCGCGGCTCCGACGAAGAGCCCGGCGAGACCGATGCACCAGGTTGCCGCGTTCTCGGCGAAGCGCCAGAGGTTCCAGCAGGCCAACGCCAACGCAAGTGCCAGCCCCGGCTCGACGAAGGTGGACGTCGTCTGCCAAAGCATGAAGGGCTGCGCGAAGAACACGGCTCCGGCCAGCAGGGCAACCGAGCGGCCGGCGATTCGCTCCGCTGCGCCGACGACCGCTGCCAGCGCGGCCAGGCCGAGGAGAAGCGGAGCGAATGCTCCCTGCTCGCCGTCCCAGAGCAGAAAGCCATCGAGCACGAGCATCTCGACCGTGAAGGGCTGGTACGACTCCCAGCTCCACCAGAGCTCCGGCAGCTCGTGCGAGGACTCGAAGATGGCTGGGCCTGCCGCGTGGTAGGCAAGCGCGTCATCGGAAGAGATCGGGGCGGCCGTGGTGACGACCGCGAGCACTACGTAGAAACAGAGCACGACGACGATTCCCATCTGCCACGCCGGAACGCTGCTCAGCTGGGGAAGGCGGGCGTGGCGGAGCAGCCGCATCGCCCGGAGGACGCCGACTGCGGCCGCGGCCGCCGTGACGAGGATGAACGGCACCGCGTAGAGCGCGCCGGTGAGCCCGGCCAGAAGTGTGACAAGGGCAAAGACAACCGCTCCGGCGCCGATCTCGTTCAGTGCCTCGAGCAGGCGGTCGCCGACAATGCCTCGCGCCGGGCGGAGCACAAGCGAACCGGCGCCGAGCCATGCAAGCGCCGTCACACCCGCGAGCGCGACGTGCGCGACGAGCTCAAGCAAAGTCGAGTACGCGGCGGACGAGCTGCCACGCCCAGAGGGCGGCACCGCACGAGATCCAAGCCAGTGCGAGCGTGTAACCCAGGCGCGTCATCGGACGGAGTTCAGCACACGTGGCGCTCAGCCTAAGCGGGAACCTCGGCGGAGTAGCCGGGGTAACACGGGCATCGTGCGGGCCCTCTTCCTCACTCTCGCGGCCGCGCTCGTCATCGCAGGTTCCGCGTCCGCGAAGGAGATCCGCACGACAGCATGCGGCGCCGATCGCTGCCGCGTATCGCACGACGGGATCTCCGGCATCGCGACGCTGCCGGGCGGCGTGGCCGCACCTACCGCCGGCCGCTTCTACACGGTCGCGCTGCGCGCCGGCGAGCAGCGGTGGGCGGTCGTCTACGAGGCGCGGAGGCAGCTCGTGCGGGCGCTCGACGGCCATGCGCGCTCGTTCCTCGGTCGCAATGGCTGCGGCTCGCGCCGGACGTCCGGCCTCACTTCGCGCGCGTCGTCCGCGGGCTCGCGCCGATGCGGGCGGCGCCCGGCTAGCCCTACGAGTCGGTTGGAGGTGTCGCGACGAGCTCGCGCGCGAAGCGGTCGAGCATCGCCAGGACCTCGTCGTGCTCCTCCGGCGCCCAGCCCTCCAGGAGCTCGGCGAGACCCTGCCGGCGTGCGGTCGAGGATGCGCGTCGTACACCGCCGCGCCTTCGCTGGCGAGGCGGCCGTTCTCGAGCAGGCCTCGTTCGCGCGAGCGACTCGCCGGCCGCGGTGAGCCTGGGGTCGGCGAGGTCGACCGCGGTCCCTTCCCCGATCCGCGCGAGCAGCCACAGCTCGGCAGGGCCGAGATCGAGACCGGCCCGCTGGGCGACGTCGTCGTAGACGCGCCAGCGGTTCTCGCGCTGCGCGAGCGTGGCCACGATTCGCTGGAGCTCGCGGAGCGACTCCGCCTCGCGCGGCATCGCGTACTTCTCGGCGACGCCGTCGGCAGCGGCGCTTCTGCGGAGCGGCACCTCGCGCAGCAGCCACGTGAGCAGGAAGGCGAGAACGGAGACGCCCGCCGCGACGGCGAACACCGGCCGCAGCGACGCGGCGAACGCCTCGAGGTAGGCCGCGTGCACCGCGGGCGGCAGCTGCGCGATGATCTCCGGGCTCGACGGCGGCTCGGTGGCCGCACGCCGGGCGGGAGGTCGAGTGCGAGGTTCGACGGCGAGCCGGTTCGCGAAGATCGCGCCGAAGATCGCGACGCCGATCGAGCCGCCGACCTGCCGGAAGAGCGTCGAGCCGGAGGTGGCGACGCCGAGCAGCTCGTACGGGACCGCGTTCTGGGCGGCGAGCACGAGCACCTGCATCGTCATCCCGAGCCCGAGGCCGAGCACGACCATGTAGAGCGCGGTCTGCCAGGTCGGCATCGAGACGCCGATCCCGGCGAGAGAGGTACATGCGCGACGCGTCATCAGCGCCGTGCCGACGATCGGGAACGGCCTGTAGCGCCCGAGCCGGCTGATCAGCTGGCCGCTGCCGATCGAGGTCACGAGCACGCCGGCCATCAGCGGCGTGAGCAGGAGCCCCGACTCGGTCGGGCTGTAGCCCTTCACGATCTGCAGGTAGAGCGGGAGGTAGGTGACCGCGCCGAACAGGGCGAAGCCGACGATGAAGCCGATCGCGCTCGTGACCGCGAAGGTCCGGTTGCGGAACAGCGTCGAGCGGCAGGATCGGCTCGGCCGCGCGGCGCTCGACCAGCGCGAACGCGACGAGCAGCACGACGCCGAGCACGGCCAGCACGACGCATCTGCGCGAGTCCCACGCCCACGTCGTCCCGCCGAGGCTCGTGAAGAGCACGATCGCCGACAGCCCGCCGGCGAGCAGCGCCGCGCCCGCGTAGTCGATCGCGGTGCTGGACGTGCGTCGTGCGGGGGTGGAACGCGGCCGCGATCACGACCAGCGCGGCGGCGCCGAGCGGCAGGTTGATGTAGAAGATCCAGCGCCAGGAGAGGTTGTCGACGAAGAAGCCGCCGAGCAGCGGGCCGATCACGGTCGAGACGCCGAAGACCGCGCCGAAGAAGCCCTGGTACTTGCCCCGCTCGCGCGGCGGCACGATGTCGCCGATCGACGGCCATCGTCGTCACGATCAGGCCGCCGCCGCCGATCCCCTGGAGCGCGCGGAACGCGATCAGCTCGCCCATGTTCTGCGCGAGCCCGCACAGCGCCGAGCCGACCAGGAAGATCACGATCGCCGTCTGCAGCACGATCCGGCGGCCGTAGAGGTCGCCGAGCTTGCCGTACATCGGCCCGACGACCGTCGACGCGAGCAGGTACGGCGTGACGACCCAGGAGAGATGCTCGATCCCGCCGAGCTCGCCGACGATGGTCGGCAGCGCGGTCGAGACGATCGTCTGGTCGAGCGACGGCCAGCAGCAGGACCAGCATCAGCGCGCCGAAGATCAGGCGAACGCGCGGGGCCTGCTCGACCGGTACGGCGGTGCTGGACGTCTTCAGCGCAGGTCCTTGTTCGACTCCATGTCGAACCACATGGCGAAGAGCGTGAACTGCGTCCCCGAGATCAGCAGCAGCGCCACCAGCACGATCGTCGGCGTCGTGATCTCGTTGCCCATCAGGCGCAGGACGACCTCGACGACGCCCAGCACGAAGCCGACGGCCGTCATCAGGATCCCGAGCGCGTAGAAGAAGACGAGCGGGTGGAAGTCGCGGATGACGTACTTCTCGCGCAGGCGCCAGAAGAAGCCCTTCAGCAGCAGCCACGAGATCCGCGGGATCACCCGGCGCACCTTGATTCCCGACTGCTCGCCGACGCCGTAGACCGGCCGCGAGGGGAAGTCGCGCACTCGCGCGTTCCAGACGTTCAGGTGCACGAGCATGTCGTTCGGGAAGCCGTAGCCGGGATAGATCCGGTCGAGGTCGAGCTGGGCGAGCATCGGGCGCGAGATCGCGGTGTAGCCGGTCTGCGAGTCGGCGACGTGCCAGTAGCCGGAGGCGATCTTCGTCAGCAGCGAGAGGATCGCGTTGCCGAGGTAGCGGGTGCGCGGGATCAGCTGCCACGCCTCGCCGGAGACGAGCCGGTTCGCCTTCGCGTAGTCGACCTCGCCGCGCGCGACCGGCTCGACGAGCGTGAGCAGGTCGGCGGGATCCATCTGGTTGTCGGCGGCCATCACGCAGGTGACGTCGACTCCTTCCTCGAGCGCCTGCTCGTAGCCCGTGACGATCGCGGCGCCGACGCCGCCGTTCTGCTCCCGCTTCACGAGGCGGACGCGGGCGTCGTCGGTCTCGGTCACGCGTGCAGCGGTCTCGTCCGTCGAGGCGTCGTCGACGACGAAGACGCGGTCGACGAAGTCCGGGATCCCGGCGAGCGTCTCGCCGATGAGGCGCTCCTCGTTGTGAGCGGGGACGACGACCGCGACGCGCTTTTCGTCGACCACGCGCGTGACGTTACCGCCGACGGCATGCTTGCCGCGCGACATGCGGCTCCCGTAACCTCAGGCCGATGGGATTGATCGATCGGATTCGGCAGGGTGCGTACGTTGCCGACGCGGACGCGCCGACCGAGCCGCGGGGCGGACGAAGCGCGAGCCTCGCCGACGACCGCGCGACGAATCGCCGGCGGCGACGAGACCCTTGCAGCCGTGCGCGACTTCCTCGACCAGCGGGTCGTCGGTCGGACGACGAGCTCGCAGCGCTGATCCGCGAACGACCCGAGTTGACCGGCGACGCTCGAGGCGACGCCCTGTTGGCCGCGCTCGCCGAGCACTTCGCTGCCACACGCAACCTGCCCTGTCCGGCGTGGGTCACGCGAGCCCGAGAGGTTTCTCGACCGCTTTTGGTTCGTCAGCGCGGTGCCGGGTCTTCGCGCCGTCAGTCTTGCGCAGCGCCGATCGCGCTCAAGCGCCGGGGCATCCTCTGGCCGGCGCGTTCGTTGGACCGCGTTTGATGCGCCGCGGCGAGATCCACGATCTCCTCACCGAGCTCGGACGCCGGCTGGCCGCCCGCGGAATCGCCGGAGAGATGTATGTCGTCGGAGGAGCTGCGATCGCGCTTGCCTTCGACGAGCGGCGCTCGACGCGCGACATCGACGCGGTCTTCGAGCCCAAGGCGGCGATCTACGAGGTTGCGGGTGCACTGGCGAGGAGAGAGGCCTTCCCGATGGGTGGCTGAACGACGCCGTCAAGGGGTTTCTCGCAGGGCCGCGATCCGGAGGCGCCGTTGGCGCTCGAGGTCCCGGGCCTGCGCGTCTCGACGGCATCGCCACGGATCCTGCTCGCGATGAAAGTCCTGTCGCATCGCGTCGGAGAGGACGAGGATGACGTTCGGCTGCTCGGGCGGCATCTCCAGCTCCAGACCGCACGCGAGGTGCTGGAGGTCGCCGAGTCGGTCTACGGCGATCGACTCGACACCGCCGCGCGCTTCTTCGTCGAGCAGCTGTACGACCCCGGGCCGACGTCGGGCTAGGTCTTCGCCGAGGCGGCGCGCGCGCCAGGAACGGATCGGCGAGGAGCGCCGCGGCGCAGCCGAGCAGCAGGCCGATCAGGCCGCCGACGAGCGCGGCGTTGCGGGTGCTGCGCGCAGTCGTCTTGCGCGCCACGGCCGGCTCGACGACCCTCGCCTGCTCGACCTCGGTCGCGAGCGTGACGAGCTGGCGCGCGTTCAGGAGGTCCTCCTGGATCGTGCTCCGCCGCTGCTCGAGCGCGGACAGCGTCGAGTTCAGGCTCGTGACGATCAGCAGCCGCTCGGTGATCGGCAGCGACTGGTTCGCGAGCGCCGCCGCCTGTTCGCGCGCGGCGATGTTGAAGCGCGAGTTGATCCCCTCGAGCTCCTTCTCGTCGTTGCCGATCTGCTCCTCCAGCGTCGCGAGCTTGTCGTCGACGTAGCCGCCGGCGGTGCGCGTCACCCGGCGCGCGAGCGTGTCGGCGGCCCGCTCCACCTTGGCCGGCGCGGATCCCGTCACCGCGATCTCGTAGAGGGTCGTCGTCGCCGTCCGGCCCTGGCCGGCGGCGATCACCGCGGCGCGTCGAGATCGAGCCGCGGAGCTTCGAGACCGGGATGCCGCTCGCGCGGGACGCCGCCCTCAGCGCCGCCTCGGAGCGCACGATCTCGCCGACGATGCGCGGGTTCGTCGCGATGCTGTTCGGGATCACGCCGCCGCCGCCCGGCGTGAAGGGGACGCCGAGGTAGACGAGCGTCTCGGCGCGGTACACCTGCCCGCCGCCGAGCGCGAGGAGGTAGCCGACGACGACGCCGAGCGCGAGGCCGAGCACCGGCAGCCACCAGCGCGCGGCGATGCGGCTCCACGCCGAGCGGAGGTCGACCTCCTGCTCGGCGTCGAGATCCGGCTCGGGGAGGGGGCGCGGGCGACTCACGCGGGCGAGGATAGCTCTGCTGGCTTCAACTGGGCCCACTCCCACTGAGCCCGCAGCCCATCCGCGAGGGACGTGCGCGGCGCCCAGCCGAGGTCGGCCTGGATCCGGGTCGTGTCGGCCTTCGTGCGCCGCTGGTCGCCGAGGACGGCCGGCTCGCGCCGCACGTCGAGGCGGCGTCCGGCGATGCCCTCGAGCAGCGCGATCGTCTCGTTCAGGGTCGCCTCCTCGCCGCCGCCGACGTTGAAGACCGACCCCGCCGCCGCGCCTGTCCATCGCCAGCATCGTCGCCTCGACCACGTCGCCGACGTAGGTGAAGCTGCGGCTCTGCTCGCCGTCGCCGTAGAGCGTGAACGGCCGGCCCTCGGCGAGCGCCCCCACGATGCGCGGGAAGGCCATGTCCGGCCGCTGCCGCGGCCCGTAGGCGTTGAAGTAGCGGAGGACGACGGCGTCGAGCCCGAAGCTGCGCGCGTACGCCCGCGCGAGGTGCTCGCAGGTCAGCTTCGTGATCCCGTACGGCGAGAGCGGCCGCGGCGGCGTCTCCTCGGGCGTCGGGTAGCGCTCGGCCTCGCCGTAGACGGAGGACGAGGAGGCGAAGACGACGCGCGTCCCGGCCGCGGCGGCCGCCTCGAACACGCGCTGGCTCGCGAGCACGTTCTGGCGGACGTAGAGCGGGAAGACGTCGCCGAAGCTGCGCACGCCCGGCTGGCCGGCGAGGTGGAAGACGCCGTCGAAGCCGCTCGAAGTCGAGCTCGTCCTCGGCCAGATCGAGCCGGCGGACGTCGAGCGCGGCCGCGTTCCGCTCCTTCAGCGCCGGGTCGTAGTAGTCCGTGAAGGAGTCGATGCCGACGACCTCGTGCCCCGCCCGCTGCGAGCGCCTCTGCCGAGGTGCGAGCCGATGAACCCGGCCGCTCCGGTGACCGACGTACCTCATCGCTCCACCATCCCATAGACGCGCGCGTGTGCCGACCAGGTAGAGCCGCTCGCGGTCGGCGACGACGGGCGTGTACTTGCCGTCGGGGAACGTCCAGAGCACCTTGCCGTTCCGTGCGTCGAGCGCGAAGGTCCTCTCCTTCAGCGTCGCGAAGTAGACGACGCCGTCGAGGATCGTCGGCGACCCGGAGATCTCGCCGCTCGCGTCGAACTCCCAGACGACGTCGCCGGTCGCGGCGTCGAAGGCGAAGAAGCTGCCGGAGTACGAGCCGGCGTAAACCTTCTTCCGCCACACGGCCGGCGAGGAGTAGACGTAGTCGCCGGTTCCCTGCGACCAGCGCAGCTCGCCGCTCGTGGCGCCGAAGGAGTAGACCTTGCCGTCGGTCGAGCCGAGGTAGACGCGGCCGTACGCGGCGGTCGGGGTCGAGTAGAACTGGCCGCGGCCGCCGAAGCGATCCTGCGACCGCGCGCGCCAGATCTGCTTGCCCGTCTGTCGCGTTCAGCGCGTAGAGGTAGCCCTTGTAGTTGCCGACGTAGAGGCGGTTGCCCGAGAGCGCGAGCGAGCCCTTGATCCGCCCGTCGCCCTCGAACGTCCAGCGGACGCGACCGGTCCGCTCGTCGAGCGCGTAGACGCGGCCGCGCCAGTCGCCGACGTAGACGCGCCCGTTCGCGACGAGCGGCGACGACTCGACCGGGCCCAGCCGCGTGCGCCAGCGGATCCGGCCGAAGCCGGTGGCGAAGGCGATCACCTCGCCCTCGAGCCGGCCGGGCGGGCGCTTGCTGTTGCACGGCGGCTTGTTCATGAAGGACTGGAAGACGGTGTGCCCCGAGACGGCGGGCGTCGAGGCGACGCAGCGGCCCGACTTGAAGCGCCACGCGCGCTTGCCGGTCTTCGCGTTGACCGCGAACAGGACGCCGGAGTTGTTCGTGAAGTAGAGGCGGCCGTAGGCGATCGCGGGCGGGAACTCGAGCAGGTCGCGGGCGCCGAAGGTCCAGATGCGGCGGAAGGGCGGCCGCAGGCCGAAGGAGACGACCCGCTGCCGCTCGTTGTCGAAGCCGTAGGTCGGCCAGACGATCCCGGGGCCGATGCGGCCGGCGGCGGCGGCGCGCGGCTCCTCCTCGGGCTCCTCGGTCTCGACGAACTCGACGGTCGACGAGCCGCGCACGTCCTGGCCGCCTCGCGCTTGTCCCACACGTAGACCGCGGCAGCTCCCGCGGCGAGCAGCACGACGCCGGCCACCGTCCACAGCACCCACTTCATCGCTTCGGCTCGACGGCCCAGATCCGCGAGTAGCCGTGCAGGAGCAGCCGCCGGCCGTTGCCGGAGACGGGCACGTACTCGCCGTGCGGGAAGCTGAGCACGACGCGGCCGCTCTTCGCGTCGACGCCGGTGATCCGGCCCCACGTGCTGCCCGCGTAGGCGACGCCCGAGACGACGACGGCGGCGCCGGAGACCGGGCCGCCCGCGCGGACCGACCACAGGATTCGGCCGGACCTGGCCGACAGGCGTAGAAGCGGCCGTTGTAGGAGCCGAAGAAGACGCGTCCGGCCCAGACCGCGGGCGACGAGTAGACGTACGAGCCGGTGCTCTGCCGCCAGAGGTAGCGGCCGCCGGTCGTGAACGCGGTCAGGCTGCCGCCGGTCGAGGACGGCACGAACACGCGGCCCGCGGCGACGGCAGGCGTGCCGTAGATCCGGCCGCCGACGGAGCGCGCGAAGCGGAGCCGGCCGGTCTTGCGCGAGAGCGCGAGCAGGCGGCCGCCGTAGTCGCCGATGTAGAGCGTGCCGCCGGCGATCGCCGCGCTCGAGGTGATCTTGTAGCCGCTCGCGTACGTCCAGCGCAGCTTCCGGCGCCTCAGATCGAGGGCGTAGACGCGCCCGTTCCAGGCGCCGAAGTAGTCGACGCCGCCGACGACGATGGGCGACGACTCGATCGGCGAGCCGACCCGGTACGTGAAGCGGAGGCGGCCGTTCCGGCGGTCGAGCACGCGGACGAGCCCGTCCATGCCGTGGACGACGAGGCTCTTCCCGCGATCGCCGGCGAGGAGGCCATCTTCGAGCCGGAGGCCGGTAGCTTCCACGCCACCTTCCCGTCACGCATCCGCAGCGCGTAGATGTGGCCCTTGTAGTTGCCGACGTACGCCATTCCCTCGGAGACGACTGCGGGGAACTCGACCAGGTAGCCGACCCCGCGCGACCAGGCGACGCGGAACGGCGGCCGCAGCCGGATGTCGGTGTGGGCGCTCGTGCGGCGGGCGTTCGCGCCGAACATCGTCCACTGCAGACGCGCGCTTGTAGAGCTTGACCGTCAGCGTCGCGGCGCTGCCGGAACGGCATGCGGACTGTGCGGGTGATGTAGCCCGGCTTCGAGACGCGCACCTGCAGCGACGTGCGGCGCTTCAGCCGCACCGAGGCGAGGCCGCGGGTGTTCGCGTAGTCGGCGCGGCGGCCGATCACGACCCGCGCGCCGTCGACGCGCCGTGCGTGTCGCCGTCGACGACCGTCACGAGCGCCTTCGTTCGCTTCGGTGGCTTCGGCTTCGGGGTCGACGCCTCGGGGTTCACGAGGTCGGTCCGGGACGACGGCGCACGCCGCCGCCAGGGCCACGACCGCGGTGGCCGCGCCTGCAGCGAGGAGGCGGGTCATGCCTCGCCGGGCTCGCTCGCGACCGGCTCTGGAAGCTCTTCGGCGAACGGCTCCAAGCTACCGTCGTCGCCGGAGGTCAGGCACAGGTGAGAGAAGAAGCGCGTCATGACCACCCCTGCGCGGAACTCGCCGAGCCGTCGGCTCCGGCCGCTCGCCGGCGGCGAGTGCGAGGGCGAGGTCAGGGTAACGGCTGCCTGCGGCGAGCGGAAGCGGAAAAGCGCCTCCAAACCGAGGATTTACATCTGTCACCTCGTGCCGGCCGCCCTCCTCGCGGAAGCACTGGATCGTGCCCGGGCCGACCAGCCCGAGCGCCTCGGCGACGTGCGCGCCGAACTCGATCAGATCGCGGTCCTGGATCGTCATGCCCTTGATCGATTCGCCGCCCTTCGACTGGATCATCGTTCGCGGGATCGCGTTCAGGCAGCGGCCCTCGAGGTCGCAGAAGACGTCGATCGAGAACTCCTCGCCCGCGCAGCACGTCTGCACGAACGAGTCGACGCTCGTGTAGCGGAGGAAGAACTCGAGCTCGGCCCGGTCGTGCGCACGGAAGATGTGGCGTGACCCGAACCCCTCCCGCACCTTGACGAGCAGCGGGTAGCGCGCGTCGTCCGGGACGTCGCCGGGCAGCCAGCTCGGCGGCGACGGGATCCCGCGCTCCTCGAAGAAGAGGTGCGCGAGGTACTTGTCGCCGACGCGCCGCACGACCTCCTCCTCCGGCAGCAGCACGAGCGCACCGAGCTCGTTCCGCGCCCGGACGAGCGCGATGTGGTCGAGATCCGTCAGCGGCACGATCAGCCGCACGTCGTGCTCCTCGACCGCGGCTTCGAGTGCCGGGATGTAGCCGGGGTCGGCGATCCGTGGCACCTGCACGTGCCGGTCGGCGTGGTAGAGCGCGGGCGCGAGCGGATCGAGGTCGGCCGCGATCGTCGTCGCGCCCGCGCGCGCGAACGCGGAGACGATGTCGACGCGCTGGCCAGCGCAGGTGAAGAGGACGGCTGTCACCGGATCCAGCGTAACTTGAGGGGGAGCGAGCACGATTCGTGCTGTTTCGTGTAGGCTTGTGCCATGGCTGGTGATGTCCTCCGCGTCAACGTCACTCTCGGACCGGAGCACGCCGAGAAGCTACGACGACTTGCCGAGCAGACCCATCTCCAAGAAGGGACGCTCGCGCGTTCGCTGCTGTCGCGTGCGCTCGACGAGAGCGATGTCGACGCTCGCGCCGTCACGGATCTTCTCGATCGGATCCCCGGCGCCTTCGAGAGGGCGCAGCTCGGTCGTGAGCGGGGAGTGGCTGGGGACGCGGTGCCTCTCGAAGAGCTGTAGGAGTGGCGCGCGTCGAGGTGAGCGCCCCCGCCCGGGGCGATCTCGATCGGCTGATCCAGACGCACAGCCTCCCGGGCGATACACGAGAGCGCGTTCGTAGCTCCCTGCGACATCTCGAGGCGTTCCCGCGCGCCGGAGCGCTGCTGCAGGGCCGGTGGAGCGGATACCGCTTCCTGCTCGGGCCCTGGCGATGGCTGGTCGTTGTCTACGAGTACTTCGAAGAGGACGATCGGGTGCTTGTCGTCACTTTTCAGGACGGCCGCTCGTCGTCGGCGCCTGACCCTCCGTAGGAGATGGTTCCTGCCATCCGCCGGTCTCGCCCTTGTAGGTGCCGCCGAGGAGGGCGAGCGGCGTCCGCAGCAGGATGAGCAGGTCGGTGCGCGGCGAGCGGTGCTCGACGTACCAGACGTCGAGCTCGATGCGCTCGTCCCACGAGAGCGCCGCGCGGCCGTGGATCTGCGCCCAGCCGGTGATCCCGGGCAGCACCTCGAGCCGGCGCCGCTGGCGCTCCGTGTAGCGCTCGACCTGGTAGCGGAGCGTCGGCCGCGGCCCGATCAGGCTCATGTCGCCGCGGACGACGTTCCAGAGCTGCGGCAGCTCGTCGAGCGACGTCCGGCGCAGCAAGCCGCCCGATCCGCGTGATGCGGGAGTCGCCGCGGTTGACGGCATAGCCGGCGCCCTGGGTCTCCGCGCCGACGATCATCGTGCGCAGCTTCAGGAGCTCGAAGTCCCGGCCGTCCTTGCCGACTCGCGTCTGGCGGTAGAGGACGGGGCCGCCGTCGTCGAGCTTCACCGCGAGCGCGGCGGCGGCGAGCAGCGGGCTCGTGACGACGAGGCCTGCTCCCGCGAGCGCCACGTCGAGAGCGCGGTTCACCCGCCGACGCGGCGCATCGGCTGACCCGTGATCTCGCCGATCAGCTCGAAGTGCCGGTCGCAATGCCACAACTCCGCTCCGGCAGACTCAGCTGCGGCGGCGGCGAGCAGATCGACCGGGGAGGGTCCGCGGTGATGGCCGCGGGATGCAAGTCGCGCCTGAACATCAAGCGCTCGGCGCTCGATCTGGCGGTTCGTCTCAACCCCGTGGAGGAAGCCGTAGCGCGTCGCTTGGGCCGAAAGCTGCCTCGCGTCGCGCGCAGAGCGCAGCAGCTCGAGCAGGACCGGAGTTGCGAGGATGACTCGCCCTTGCTCGAGCGCGGGCGCGAGAACGGACGCCACCCCGGGCTCTCTTTGGCGCATCCAGGTGCTCGTGTCGACGAGGACTCGAGTCACGCGGCGGGGCGCGGGGAGCTGCGCTGTTCCGATTGCTCGAACAGGTCGTCAAGCGCACCGATGGTCAACTTCGGACGCCGAAGCTCGTCGTATTCCTCCTGACTCGGCACTGGCAGAGTTCCGCTTCGGATCTGCTCGGCGAGCTCGCGTCGATACTTCGCGGCGACAATCTCGTAGAGAGCCGCGTTGACTGTGTCCTTCAACGAGCTCGTGCCGAGAATCTCCGCCGCCTCACCGGCGAGTTGCCGATCAACGTCAACCGTCGTCTTCATGAGACGAGGATATCCGATGCGTCCCGCTTTGGATATCCGCCCATCGAGACATGTCTCACCGCGTGCCCTCCGCGGCCTCCCACGTGGCCGGGACGCCGCGGCGGAGATAGTTGCCGAGCGCAACCAGCGTCGCCCAGGTCACGAGGACGTAGTAGCGGGCGAGTCCGACGCCGGCCGCGGCAGCGGCCAGGAGGAGCAGCTGCGCACCGAGCGCGACCTGGTAGACCAGCCCCTCGCCGACGAGCGCGAGCGACGTCCCGAGCAGGACGAGGTGGAGGACGCCGCTGCCGTAGCGAAGAATCCGGTGCGAGACGAATCTGAGCGCGGTAGAGCGGCGGCAGGTCCCGCAGAATGCTGCCGCGTAGCGTGATCAGCCAGCAGTGCTCGAACATACGCACCTTGCGTCGGTACTCCGTCTCGTTCGACGGCGTCGGCTTCTCGAATGCGTGCGCGTCCGGCTCGTACACCGCCCGCCGACCGCGCTGCACCATCAGGTACGGGAACGCGAGGTCGTGCCCGAAGCGCGGGTCGACCTCGACGTAGTCCTCTCGCCGCACCGCGTAGATCGAGCCGTTGCCGCCGGTGACGGACGCGAGGCGCGACTCGCTCTCGCGGAGCCAGACCTCGTACTGCCAGTAGACGCCCTCCCGGTTGGAGCCGTCGGCGCTCTCCAGTCGCAGCTGCCCGCAGACGTACGCGACTTCGTCGTCGGCGAAGTTGCGTACGAGCTTGCGAAGCGCGTCGGGCGCCCAGGTCGCGTTCGCGTCGGAGAACGCGACGATCTCGCCTACCGACTCGCGCACCGCCCGGTCCTGCGCCGCCACCTTCCCGCCGCGGGGGTTGCGGATCACGCGCGCGCCCGCAGCCTCCGCGAGCTCCTCGGTGCGATCGCTCGACGCGTCCGAGGTGACGACGAGCTCGAGCTTGTCGGATGGGTAGTCGAGCGCCCTGAGATTCTCCAGCCGGCGCTCGATCACGGTCTCCTCGTTGTACGCGGGCACGATCAGCGTCACCGTCGGCTCGATGTCTCGCCTGGCGACACGACGCTCGCGCAGACCGCGCGAGGGCGGCTGCCGCGGGTGGGTAGAGCGCGTGCGTCCACGCGAGCGCCGTCAGCGAGCCCCAGAACAGTCCCTTTGCGAGCATCACGAGTCGCGATCGTACGTCCCGCATAGGATTTCGATCGGTGAAACGAGGTGTCGAGCTCGTGGCCCTGGCCGGGCTCGTCGTCGCACAGGCGCTCCTGTTCGGCCGCCTCGTCGGCACCGACACCGACTACGACGAGGGCGTCTACCTCGCGAGCGTCGATGCGCTCGAGCACGGCCAGCGCCTGGGCGAGGACGTCTTCGCGCCGCAGCCGCCCGGCGTGGTACCAGCTGTTGCGCGTGATCTCGGTCGTCGGCGCCGACTCCGTGCGCGGCTTCCAGATCGGCATGGTCGTGGTCGCGATCGCTGACCTGCCTCGCCGCGTATCTGCTCGGCGGCGTTCGATCGGCGGCCCGGTCGCCGGCCTGAGCGCCTCGGCGCTCCTGACGATCGCACCGCCGTTCCCGCTCTACGCGCATCGTGTACTTGCCGACGTCCCGCCGCTCGGCATGGCGCTCGTGTCCTTCTGGCTCGCGATCGAGGCGCGGCGGCGCCGGTCGACGACGCTCGCGTTCCTCGGCGGCGCCGCGGTCGCGCTCGCGCTGGCTGCTGAAGCCGACCGCGGTTCTCGCCGTGCCGCCCTTCCTGATCCTGCTCTGCTGGGAGCGCTCACTGCGCGGCCGTGCGCTGATCTCGGCGGCGATCGGCGGCACGCTCGTCGGCCTCGCGTTCGTGATCGGGTACCTCGGCGTCATCGGCGAGCTCTGGGAGAGCGTCGTCGTCTACCACCGGGACGCCCGCGACACGCCGCCCGTGGTCGACGAGACGCACGAGCTCGTCACCTTCCTGAACTGGCGGACGCCGTTCGCCTGGCTCGTCGTCGCCGGCCTCGTCGCCTCGGTGCTGCTCTACCGGCGGCGCCGCGTGCTGCGCGTCTGGGCGCTCTGGCTCTGGGCCGCGCTCTCGGTTGCGTTCCTCGTCTACCACTCGCCTCTGCACGACAACCACCTGCTCCTGCTGCCGGTCTCGCTGGCGGTGCCCGCCGGGATCGCCGCTCGCCGTGCTCGCGGACCGCTCCCGGTATCGCGCTCTACGGGCTGACCGCGCTCGCGCTCGCTTCTCGCCGCCGGCTACGTCCAGCAGCAGCGGCGGATCGTCGAGGACCAGATCGACGAGGAGCCGGAGCTCGTGGCCGCGGCGGCCGCACCTGGCGCGCGTCACGTCCCCGGACGAGCTCGTCGTCTCCGACCACTCGATCGTCCCGTTCCTCGCGCGACCGCCGCGTCGCCGGACCGCTCGTCGACACCGCCGTGCTCCGCTTCCAGACCGGCTCGCTGACGGACGCGGAAGTGATGCGCGTGCTCGAGGATCGACGTGCAGGCGGTCGTCGTCGGTCGCGCCTTTGCCGAGCGGCCCGCGCTACTGCGTGGGCTCTCGGCCCGGTATCGCCCGCTCGCGGACTGGCCCCGTGCGGATCTACGTGCGCCGCTGAGTAGACGCGGACGAGCGCTTCGGTCGCCGGCTCCCAGGAGTGCCGCTCGACGGCCCTCGCCCGTGCGGCGTCGCCGAGGTGCCGGCGCAGATCGGCGTCGTCGAGCAGTCGCGTGATCGCGGCCCGCAGCCCGCGCCGGTCGACGAGCAGCCCGGTGACGCCGTCGTCGACCGCATCGACGAGCCCGCCGACGGGAGTCGCGACCACGGGGCGCCCGTGGGCCATCGCGTTCAAGGCCGTGAAGCCGACGCCTTCACGCCGGGACGGCACGCAGACGACGGCCGCGCGGTCGTAGTACGCGCCGATCTCGCTCGGCGGGACGAAGCCGGTCGCCTCGGGCACGGCGATGGGGCCTGCGCCGACGACGACTCGCGGGAGCCCCTCGGTCGCGCGGAGGAACTCCTCGATGCCCTTCTCGGGCGCGAGCCTGCCCGCGTAGAGGACGTGCGGCGGTTCGGCGGTCGGGCCCGGCTCGGGCGGCACGTCGACCCCGTTCGGGGATCTGCACGACATTGGCCGCGCCCAGCTTTCGCCCGGCGTCGGCGAGCGCGCTCGACGCGCAGATGACGGCGCGGGCGCGCCGCAGGATCGGCCGCACGAGCCACCGGGTCCGGCGCGCGAGCTCGACGTCGGTGCCCCAGAGCTGCACGACGAACGGCTGTCCGGTCAGCCGCGCGACGAGACCCGCGGGAAGCCAGTGCGCGTGGACGAGGTCGGCGCTCGCGCGCGGCTCGGCGCGCAGCGCGCGTGAACGAGACGAGGAAGAGCGGCAGGGCGAGCGCGAGCCATGGCCGCCGGCGGAGGTTGCCGACGACGCCGTGGTTGTAGGCGATGCCGTAATGGCGGAAGTCCGACGGTGCGACGACCGAGATGTCGACGCCGGCCGCGCGCGCGTGCTCGACGGCGTCGCGGATGAAGTGGCCGGCGACGTCGTCGCCCGTCGCGCGGGTACGACGTCGTCAGGACGACGACCTTCACCGCGCCTCGAGCCGCCGCGCGAAGACGATCGGCGCGGCCAACGCGATCGTGGCGAAGGCGAAGAAGTAGTAGAAGGACATCGTCAGGTAGAAGGCGTTGGCGGCGATCGTCCCGGCCAGCGCGGCGGTCATCCCCCAGGCGAGCGGCCGCACACGCGCCGCCGCCGGATCGCGCGCCGCAGCGAGCGCTCGCCCGATCGCGCGCGTCCGGCCGAGGCGGCGGAACAGGTACCAGAGGAAGACCCCGAAGAGCACCGCGCCGATGACGCCCGTCTCCACGAGCAGCGCGACGTAGAACGAGTGCGGGCCGAAGTTCGTCCGGCCGGTGACGAACTCGTAGTAGACCGAGAAGTTGTTCAGCCCGAGCCCGAAGAGCGGGTGCGCCGAGAGGACGTCCGGGATGAACCCGTAGACATCGAAGTGTGTCGAGGCCCCCGAGCCCGAGGTGTCGACGCGCGCGCGAAGGACGGTCTGGAAGAAATCCCACTGCGCCACCACGACGGCGCCGAGTGCGGCCGCGACACCAGCGAGGGGCAGCAGGAACTCGCGCGACGCGAGCCGGCGGCGGTACGGAACCGCGAGCACGAGCAGCCCGACGCCGAGGCCGAGCAGTCCCGAGCGGGAGAGTGTCGCGAGCTCGACCACGAGCAGGAACGAGAGCAGCACGCGCGAGCGGCAGCTTCAGCCGGTGGCCGCGCTCCAGCCGCAGATAGATCGGCGTCAGCACGAGCAGCGGCAGGATCAGCTCGATCCCGAGGTGGTTCGGGTCGCCCGTGAGCGCGTTCGGCCGGTAGACGCTGCGCCCCTCGATCGCGCCGAAGACGTTGATCGAGCTCGCTCCGCCGGTGATCGGCTGGAGCACCGACTGGTCGAGGTTCACGTCCGCGACCTCGGCGACGCCGAGCTGGACGATTCCGTAGACCGCGTTCGCTGCGAAGCCGGCCATGAACACCGCCAGCGTCTGCCAGTAGAAGCGCTCCGTACGCCGCGCGAGGTAGGCGATCCCGGCGACGAGGAAGAGGAAGTGGAGCAGGAACTTGATCATCCCCTTGCTCCACTGCTCGAGCGCCTGCTGCGTCTCGAGGTTGAAGAAGCCGATCAGGTAGACGAGCAGGAAGAGGCAGAAGAAGCCGGCGGCGACGGCTGCTCCGTACGCGAAGCGTCGGTCGCCTGCGGCGATCCTGGTGCCGAGGAAGGCGACGAGGAAGAACGCGGTCAGGACATCGGAGAGGCTGAGCGTTCCCGCGACCTCCCACTGCACCTTCGCGAACGTGACCGTGAAGATCGTCGCGAAGAAGAGCAGGTCGGTGATGCGGCCCGGTCGAGTCATCGGCTCATAACGTGCGCAGCAGCTCCGCGAGCTCCTCGGCGCGCGCCTGCCGCGAGAGCCGGTGTCGCGTGTCCGCGGGGAGCTCGACCGCAGGCAGGCCGCCGTTGCGGAAGCGATCGACCAGGCCTCCGAGGGCCTCCTTCAGCGCGCCGACGTCGTCGGGCGCGCGCGACGACGCCGGCGCCGGTCTCCTCGATCAGCTGCGCGGCCGCGCCGTCGGGAGGCACGGCGGCGAGGATCGGCCGCTCGGCGGCGAGGTACTCGAAGACCTTGCCGGAGAGCACGCCGCGACCGCGGCCTCCCGCTTCCGGGATCAGGAGCAGCAGCGCGTCCGAGTCGCGCTGCAGCTCGAGCGCGCGCTGCCGCGGGGCGTAGGGGATCAGCTCGAGCCGGTCTCCCAGGCCGAGCTGCTCCGCGAACTCGCGGTCGGACGAGCGGAAGTCGCCGACGAAGCGCGCCACGACGTCGTGGTCGGACTCGGCGAGCGCGGTCAGGAACGGCCTCGGGTCGCGCTTGCCGAAGAAGCTGCCCGTGTGCGTGATCCGGAACCGCTCGCCCGGCGCGTATCGGAAGGCCGGCGAAGTCGTCGAAGTCGCAGCCGTTCGAGATCGTGACGACGCGGCCGCGCGGCCGAAAGCTCGCGCGCCTCGTCTGCGATCGCGTCGGAGACGCACGTGATCGCGTCGGCCCATCGGGCCACGGCCTGCGCGACGCCGTGGCTCGCCTTTCCCTTCAGCCGGACGCCGAGGCCGTCGTCCCGGCGGTGCGGGTGGGCGACGAGCGAGTCGCGCAGGTCGGCGATCCACTTCGCGCCGGTCGCGCGCTTCACGGCGGCGCCGACGAGGTGCACCGAGCCCGGCGGCGAGGTCGTGAGAACGGCGTCGACTCCCTCGCTGCGGGCGATGCGGATCGCGGCCGGGATCGCGGTCAGGTTCCAGGTGACCGCCTCGTCGGGGACGAGCAGGCGGCGCGACGCCAGCCGCGCATGCACGAGCGCCCGCGAGAGCCCTTCCGTGCCGTGGAGCTCCTCGGCGGGCTTGCGGCCCTTCGGCCCGACGTAGCGCGCGCGGTGGATCCAGGCCTGCGTCGGCACCCGCAACTCCTCGTCCTCGTGGATCCAGCTTCAGGCCCTCCGGCGCGAGCACGTGCGTCTCGATCCCGAGCGCAGGGAGGTACTGGGCGAACTTGAGCGGGCGCTGCACGCCGCCGCCTCCCGCCGGCGGGAAGTAGAGCGAGACGAGCAGGAGCTTCACGGGCTCGATGCTACGGCAGGCGGTAGAGCGTGTACCGCCCGTCGCGGTAGACGACCGGCAGGTCGGGCTGCAGGTCGAAGCGGGAGCGGTCGACGACGAGCCAGTCGGCCCCGTACCGCTGCGGGATCGCGAGATCGCCGTCGGCGAAGAAGTCGATGTTGTCCAGCCGCCGCTCGTACGGGCGGTTCTTCGTCGTGTCCGCGACGTGGCTCGGCGGCGCGGCGGCGATGTAGACGGGCGCGGAGGCGGCGATGCGGTAGCTCGTCTCCAGATCGGAGTAGACGATGTCGCCCTCGGGGAGCTCTCGCGCAGCGCCTCGACCAGGCCGGGCGTGAGCGGGCTCGGCGGGCGCGCGTCCGAAGGGCTCCAGTTCCAGGCGGCGTGCAGCGGCGACCGGCAGGACGAAGAGCACGGCTGCGACGCCGACGATCGCCCCGCGGTTCTCGAGGGCGGGTCGTTTGCCAGAGCCCCAGAGCGAGCGCCACGACGCCGCCGACGACAGCGATCCACGTCGCGAGCGCCGGGCCGCCTTCCTGCAGCCGGTAGCCGAAGTCGCCCGGATAGGCGAGCTGGAGGACGATGCCGGCGCCAAGCGCGAGCGGCAAGAGCGCGACCCGGGTCAGCGCGCGCGAGCACGACGAGGCCGCCGGCGAAAGCGAAGGCGAAGGGGAGGAAGCCCGCGGCGCGACGCGACTGCGAGAGCGAGACGAGGTCGGAGAAGGGGACGAAGAGCAGCGGGATCAGCGTGACGGCGAAGACGGCGAGCGAGCCGCCGAGGACGTACGCGGCCCAGCGCCGGCGCAGGGCGAGGCCGGCGAGCGGGATCGAGAGCAGCGCCGCGACGGCGATCGCGCCGCTCCGTCCGAACACGTCCGCCGCGAGCCGGTAGCTCTCGTCCGAGACGACGTGGAGCTGCCCCTCGTAGCGCTCGAAGGCTCGCTCGAGCTCCTCGTCGGCCGGGCAGCGTGCGAGGCCGTGGCGCGGACGACTGGCGTGAGCCAGGCGAGGTAGGCGGCGGCGGGCACGACGAGCGCGGCGAGCGCCGCCGCGATCCGCTTCGCCTCGTGCCGCGCGACGAGCGTGCGTACGACGAGGAAGCCGCCGAACGGCAGCCAGAGGAAGATCGCGTAGGTCGGGTGGACGGCCGCGAGCGCGAGCCCGGCCGCGCCGGCCGAGGCGAGGAGCGCGCGCGTGCCGAAGCGACTTTGTGTTCCAGGAACACAAGCGGCGAGGGCGAGCGCGAGCGCCGCCGGGACGAGCAGTTGGCGCGACGCGGTCGCCGGCAGGCCGAGGGCCGTGTAGGCGCCGCCGCCTCTCGGTGCGAGCGCGGTGATGCCGACGGCGGCACACACCACGGCGACCGCAGGCCCCACGCGCTGGAAGAGCGCCCAGCCGGTCTCGTACGCGACGAGCGAGCGCCAGCGGCGCGAGCACCGAGGCCTCGTGCAGCACGACGTCGGCGGGGTCGAGAAACGCGACGCGTGCGACGAGCGCGAGGAAGGCATGCCAGAGCGGGAAGGCGTAGCCGGGATGGAGCCCGCCGTCCGCGAACTCGTTGACCGCGCCGAGCGAGAGCGAGTCGAACGCCTCCAGCTTGCGCACGCGGGCGAGGTGGAAGAGGCCGTCGCCGCCGATCTCGCCTGCGACGTGCCAGAGCGCGATCCCGAGCACGCGCTCCCGCCAGGAACACCCAGCCGCGCCCAGGCATCGCGCTCGGCGCGCGGGGCGCTGGTACGAGAGGAAGAACGCGCCGACGCCGATGCCGAGGAGCAGCACGAGCGTCGAGGGTGAGCGAGCCCTCGACCAGGATCGTGATCGCCGAGCGCCGCGAAGAGCGCTGCCGAACGCCCAGGCGAGCGTCGGCGCGGCGCCGCGGAGGCCGAGCGCCCGCGCGATCGCCGCGCCGGGGGCGAGCACGACCGCGGTCGCGAGCGCGAGCCGGATCAGCGTCATTGCTCGAGCAGCGCCGGCACGCGACGCGGAGCCGAGCCAGTCGGCGACGTCCCGGTACAGCCGCCCGCGCTCGCCCCTGAAACACGAACCCGCGGAGCAGCAGAGCGGCACGCAGCAGGCGGCGCGCCCGCTCCGCGTAGGCAGTCCCGCGGTGCTTTGCGAGGAAGCGGAGGTGGCCGCGCACGTTCTCCCGGAGCAGCCGGCCGCCGTGCGAGGCGCCGCCGACGTGGACGCACTCCGCGCCGGGGAAGAACAGCGTCTTCCAGCCGGCCCGGGCGAACCGGAACGACCAGTCGGTCTCCTCGCTGAAGAGGAAGAACGACTCGTCGAGCGGGCCGACCTCGTCGACGGCCGAGCGCCGCACGAGCATGCACGCGCCCATGACGAAGTCCGCCTCCCGCACCTCGTCGTGGGCGAAGCCGCCCCCGTAGAAGCCGTTCAGGAGTTGCGATCGCGGCGCCAGCTTGCGGAGGAAGAAGTACTCGGTCGCGAGCCGCCAGAGCGTCGGGAAGCCGCGGACGGAGCGCTGCAGCGTGCCGTCGAGGTTGAGCAGCCGTGGGCCGACGACCGCCGCCTCCGGGTGCTCGTCCGCGAACGCGACGAGCCGCTCGAGCGAGCCCGTCGTGAGCCAGGCGTCGGCGTTCAGGATCAGGAAGTAGCGGCCTGACGCCGCCTCCATGCCCGCGTTCCAGCCGGCCGCGAGACCGAGGTTTTCCTGCTCGATCACGCGCACGTCCGGGAAAGCGCTCACGGACGAAGCCGACGTGCCGTCCGTCGAGCCGTTGTCGACGACGATCGTCTCGACACCGCCGCACGCTCTCCAGGCACTGCTCGAGCCAGGGCAGCGCGTTGTAGGTGACGACGACGGCGCTCGCGTCAGGCATGCGTCGCGCTCGGCCGCCCGCGGAGGCCCTCCCAGAGCAGAATCGCGCCGCCGAGCACCGCCATCGAGCTCGCGACGAGGAAGAAGAGGAAGCCGGCCGCGAAGGCCGGGTCGGCGGCGACGCCGACGCTGCCGAGGAAGCTGACGAAGAAGGCCTCGCGCACCGCGAAGCCGTTCAGCGTGAACGGGACGAGCAGGACGAGGAAGAACAGCGGCCCCATCACGTAGAAGAGCCGCGGCGAGATGTCGATGCCCGACCGAGCGGGCGGTCGCCCAGATCGCCAGCACGCGGACCGCCTGCACCGCCATGGTCAGAGCGAAGACGCCGCCGAGCAGCCGCCCGTGGTCGCGGAAGGCGTGGACGCCGTCGTAGAGCGCGCGCATGGGCCGTTCCAGCCGCAGCTTCGCGCAGCAGCGGCCTGCGTCCACCGGAGCAGCGGCCGCGCGGTGCGGGAGAAGAAGAGGAACGCGAGCAGGAGCGTGCCGAACACGAACGCGCCCTCGAGCCAGAGGTAGGCGCCGACGTCGTACCGGCCGATCGCGAGCAGGAAGCCGACCGCGCCGAGCAGGACGGTCGCCGCGCCGCCGAGCGCGCGTTCGAGCAGGACGATCGCGCTGACCGCGCCGAGGCGGGCGGGGTGGCGACGCGAGGTCTCGAGGATCCGCACGGCGTCGCCGCCGATCGACGTCGGCAGGACCTGGCCGGCCGCGTACGCGACGAGGTAGGCGCGGACGAGCCACGGCAGCCGCTCGCGCATCCCCTGCGAGGCCATCAGCCACTTCCACCGCAGCGCCATGGGGATGAGCGTCAGGTTCATGATCGCCATGGCCAGAAGGAGCCACCAGAGGTTCGCCTCGGACAGGACCTCGATCGTCTCGTCGAGGTCGACCTTCCAGACGAGATAGGCGGCGGCGAGGCCCGTGAGGGCGACGGTCGCGACCGCGCGGACGAGGCGCCTGCTCATCGTCCGCGGGAAGTGATGGCTGTATACACCTACATCACTTCGATGGATAGCCGCGAATCGCCTCGATCACGTCGCGGATGTCGTCGTCCGAATGGGCGGGCGAGAGCGGCAGCGAGAGGATCTCGTCGCCGGCGCGCTCGGCGATCGGGCAGCGGCGGCTGCTCGGGAAACGCTCGCGATACCAGGTCAGCCTGTGCACCGGCAGGAAGTGGATCGACGTCGAGATGCGCTCCTCGGCGAGCGCGCGCTGGAGCTCGTCGCGCGTCGCCCCGAACCGGTCCGCGGTCGACCCGCACGACGTAGAGGTGGCGTGCGTGCGTGTCTCGCTCGTCGCGCTCGAGCGGCTCGATGCCGTCGAGCGCCGGCGAGCCCTTCGTCGTAGAGCTCGAACTGGCGGCGTCGCCGCTCCGTGTGCTCGGGGAGCTTGTCGAGCTGCACGAGCGCGATCGCCGCCAGGACGTCGGAGAGGTTGGCCTTGTAGCCGGGCACGGTGATGTCGTAGCGCGAGCCGTCGCCGCGGCGCATCAGCCGCAGGTCGCGGATCGCCTCCGCCACGTCGGCCCGGTTCGTCGAGACGAGCCCGCCCTCGCCGGCGGCGATGTTCTTCGTCGCGTAGAGCGAGAAGCAGGTCGCGTCCGACAGGCCGCCGATCTTGCGGCCGCGGTAGGCGCTCTCCGCGGCGTGCGCAGCGTCCTCGATCACCGGCAAGCCGAGCGCGTGGATCGGATCGAGGTCGCACGGCTGGCCGGCGAGGTGGACGGGCAGGATCGCCTTCGTCCGCGGCGTGACGGCGGCGGCGACCAGCTCCGGGTCGATGTTGAGGTCGCCTTCGCGGACGTCGACGAAGACCGGCGTCGCGCCCGCGTGCACGATCACGTTCGCGGTCGACGGGCCAGGTGATCGGCGTCGTGATCACCTCGTCGAGATTCCATCGACACCTTGGCCGATGCCGAGCGCGACGAGCGCGAGGTGCATGGCCGCCGTGCCGGACGCGACCGCGACACGTGCTCCGCCTCGAGGTACTCGGCCATCCGCTCCTCGAGCAGGGCGGCCCGCGGCCCGGTCGTCAGCCAGCCCGAGCGGAGCGTCTCCGCGACGGCCTCGATCTCCTCCTCGCCGACCGCCGGCGGCTGGAACCCGAGTGGTGTCTCCCGCGTCATCCGACGTGGAAGCGTATTGCGCCCGCCGCCCGGCGAGCCCGCTCGAGCGCGTCGTCGCGGCTCGAGCCGGTGGCGAGCACGGCGCCCGCGCGGTCGGCGCCGTGGCGCAGCGGCCCGAAGCGGTGCCCCGGCTCGCGGTAGAGCCGAACCTCGTGGACGCCTTCGACCGCGAGCGCCTCGCTCGACCCCTTCCGTCGCCTGGAGCTCGCCCTCCGGCGCGACGAGGAAGACGACGCACGCGCCGCCCGTCGAAGGAGTTTGTGTTGCTTCAACACTTAGCTCTCTCGCCCAGCGCGAAGTCGAGCGCGAGCCCGTTCAGGTCGATCCCGAGTGCGAGCTCGCAGAGCTCGGCGTCGTGGCCGCCGCCCAGGCGAGCGGCCATCTCCAGCACTTTCGGCCCGTCCGGGCCGAGCCGCAGCTGGGTGTAGCGTCGGCCCGTTCCGGACGCCGACCGCCGCCGCGGCGGCGCTGCGACCGCGCTCGGACTTTGTGTTGTTTCAACACTTTCTCCCGGCGCGGCCGACGGCCGACGGCCACGCGTGCGCGAGCGCGACCCCGTAAGCGGGCGGATCGGCCGTCAGGCGGTCGGTCACCGTCAACGGGTGGAAGACGCCGTCGATCGAGACGGCGTTCACGGTCACCTCCGGCCCGTCGACGAGCTCCTCGGCGATGAAGCGCGCCGTTGCGCGAGGCCGCGATCGCCGCGCTCGATCGCCGCCGGCAGCTCGTCTTCGCGGCGCACGACCGACAGCCCGCGCTGCCCCTGGCGATCCGGCGGCTTGACCACGCAGGGAACGGCCGGCTCCGCGAGCAGTCGCGGCTGCGGCACGCCCGCCTCGTCCAGCCGCTCGCGCTGCCGCTGCTTCGAGGTGACGAGCGGCCGCGGTCGCCCCGTCGATCGGGTGCGGCAGGCCCATCCGCTGCGCAACGCGCGCGGCGATCCCGACCGGCCAGTCGGCGCCCGGCGAGATGATCCCGTCGACGCGCTCCGCGCGCGCGAGCCGGTCGACCGCGGGCTCGTCCTCGCTCGAGACGACCGCGCGCTTGTCGGCGTACTCGAAGCCGGGAGCCGACGCGTTCGCCGTCGACCGCGATCACGAAGAGCTCCCGCTCGCGGGCGGCGCGGAGGAGCCCCAGTTGCGCGGGGCCGGCGCCTAGGACGAGGAGACGCGGTCGCGCCCGAGTACCGCCTGCCACCAGACCTCGTTGTCGCGGTACCAGGCGACCGTGCTCTCGAGCCCGCGCTCGAAGCTCGTTCGCGCCCGCCAGCCGGTCAGCCGCTCGAGCTTCTCGGTCGAGCCGATGTGGCGGTCGACCTGGCCGGGCCGCTCGTCGACGTACACCTTCTCGGAGTCGCTCGCCGACCGCGGCCAGCACCGCGTCGGCCACGTCGTTGACGGAGATGTCGATTCCGGTCGCGACGTTGACGACCTCACCGGCGAGCGGCGTCGAGGTCGGCCTCGATGATCGCCTCGATCGCCTCGGCGTCGTCGTCCACGTAGAGCCAGTCGCGGCTCGCGTGCCCGTCGCCGTGGATCGTGAGCGGCTCGCCGGAGAGCGCCTGCGTGATGAACCGCGGCACGACCTTCTCCGGATGCTGCCTGGGCCCGTAGTTGTTGAACGGGCGCACGATCACGATCGGCAGCCCGTAGGTGACGAAGTAGGAGTACGCGAGCCGGTCGCCGCCCGCCTTCGTCGCCGCGTAGGGCGAGCGCGGGTTGAGCGGGTGCTCCTCGTCCATCGGGGCGCGCTCGGCCGTGCCGTAGACCTCGCTGGACGAGATCAGGACGAAGCGCTCGACCGGCTTGCGCCCGGATCGCGTCGAGCAGGATCTGCGTCCCTTCGACGTTCGTCGTCACGAACTCGGAGGCGCCCTCCTCGATCGACTTCTCGACGTGCGACTCGGCCGCGGCGTTCACGATCACGTCCACTTCGGCCACGACGTCGGCGACGAGATCGGCGTCGCGGATGTCGCCGTGCACGAACGAGAGCCGCTCGTGGCCGAGCACGTCGGCGAGGTTCTCGAGGTTGCCGGCGTAGGTCAGCGCGTCGAGCGAGACGACGTCGTACGCCGTGTTCGCGAGCAGGTGCCGGATCACGTTCGACGAGATGAACCCGGCGCCGCCGGTGACGAGGACGCGCTTCGTCACAGCTCCTCCGCGATCGTGTACAGCGGCCGCCCTTCCACTTCGCGCTGGATTCTGCCCAATACTCGCCGACGAGGGCGAGGATGAAGCCCTGGATGCCCAGCACGAACAGGACGGCGACGCCGCCGAGCAGCGGGCCGGGGAAGTCCGAGCGGTCGATCCAGTACCAGACGCCGTACGCGCCGAGCGCGGTCGCGAGGAGCGTGCAGAGCGTGCCGAGCGCGACGCCGATCCACTGGATCGGCTGCGGCCAGAAGCCGGCGAGGACGTGCAGCGCGAGCCGCGTGAGGCGGAGTGGGGAGTAGCGCGAGCTCCCCTGGCGGGCGGTGTGCCCGACGTCGACCTCGACGACGGAGGCGCCGCCGGCGAGCACGAGCGCCTTCGTGAACTTCTGCTTGCCGATCGCGGGCAGCATCGGCTCGAAGGCGCTGCGCCGGTACGCGTTGAAGGCGCAGCCGAAGTCGGAGATGGCGACGCCGGTGAAGCGCCGGAGCATGCCGTTGATCAGGCGCGAGGGCAGCGTGCGGCCCCAGGAGTCGTGACGCGCGGCGCGGCGGCCGCTCGCGACGTCGGCGCCTGCCTCGACCGCGGCGACGAGCCGCGGGATGTCCTCCGGCTGGTTCTGGAGGTCGCCGTCCATCGTCACGACGATCTCGCCGCGCGCGCGCGAGAGCCCGGCGTGCATCGCCGGGTGCTGGCCGAAGTTGCGCTTGAAGCGGACGCCGCGCACGCGCTCGTCCGCCTCGTGCAGCCGCTCGATCTGCTGCCCACGTGCCGTCGCGTCGAGCCGTCGTCGACGAAGACGAGCTCGAAGCGGCGGTCGCCGAGCGCCTCGACGACGCGGCGATGGAGCTCGTCCGACCGTCGCCGCCTCGTCGTACAGCGTGACGACGACGGACAGGTCGGGCGCCGCGCCTTGGAGTGGGAGAACGTCGGCCGTTTGCAGGGGCAAGAGCCTACACTCGGCCGGATGCGCCGTCAGCCGGGAGACGCGGTCCTGCTCCGCTATGTCCACGGCGGTCGAGTCTCGCGGGTGCAGCCGATCTCGGTCGTCGAGGACACGCACGAGCACGTGGCGCTCTTCATCGCCGCCGGCTCGCCGATGAAGACGCGCTGCGGCCTCGGACGGCGTGCCGATCCGCGCGACCTCTCGTATGCAGAGCGCTTCGCGCTGCCGTGGCGGCTCTGCGACGGCGTCTGGGAGGGCAACAGCGTGCTGATGCTGACGCCTGCCGGCGCCGGCCACTCCTTCTGGGCCGTCTGGGACGAGCGGTGGCGCTTCGAGATCTGGTACGTGAACGTCCAGGAGCCGCTGCGCCCGACACGCCTACGGCTTCGACACCGCCGACAACGTGCTCGACGTCGTGATCGAGCCCGACCTCTCGGCCTGGCGCTGGAAGGACGAGCACGAGCTCGCCGAGGCGGTTCGCCTCGGCCGCTTCACGCCGGAGGAGGCCGAGGCCGTGCGGGAGGAGGCGCTGCGGGCCGTCGCGACGCTCGAGGACCGCGCGTGGCCGTTCGACCGACGATTGGAGCGGCTGGCGGCCCGATCCCGCGTGGCCACGGCGCAGCGCTCCCCGACGACCCGCGGGCCTACGAAGTGTCCGCGCAGGACGTGGCCGAGGCTTAAAGCCCCGGCCACGTCCCAAGCAGACGCTAGGCGGCGAGGTCGAGCGCCGGCTCGAGCGCGCTCCTGCTTGCGCGGCTTGCCGGGCACCGCCAGCGCGACCAGCGCACCGACGGCGACGACGGCCGCGCCGACCCAGAGTGCCGCCACGAGGCCGTCGTTGAAGACCGCGGCCGACTCGTAGCCGCCGGTGCGGGCGAAGATCGAGGCGAGCACGGCGACGCCGAAGACGCCTCCGACCTCGCGGATCGCGTTCGTTGGCGCCGGAGGCCTTGCCCTCGTCGCGCGCGCCGACCGCGGACAGGACGATGTTCGCGACGGGCGCGAAGAACATCCCCATGCCGATGCCCGAGACGATGAACGGCCCGATGAGCGACGAGTAGCCGACGTCCGGCTCCGACACGGCCGCGATCCACGCGAGCCCGAGCGCCTGCAGCGCGAGCCCGCCGGCGAGGAACGGCCGGCCGCCGATGCGGTCGGAGAGCGCGCCGGCGATCGGGGCGACGAGCATCGGCATCGCCGTCCACGGCAGCACGCGGAGCCCGGCCTCGAGCGGCGAGTAGCCCTGCGCGGTCTGGAAGAACTGCGACAGCAGGAACACCGAGCCGAACATGCCGAAGTACATCGCGAGCGAGGCGCCGTTCGCGGCCGAGAAGGCGCGGCTGCGGAAGAAGCGCAGCGGCAGCATCGGCCCCTTCGCCCGCGCCTCCCAGGCGACGAACGCGGCGAGCAGCAGCACGCCCGCGGTGAGCGAGCCGACGATCTGCGGGCTGCCCCAGCCGTCGGCGTTCCCGTGCACGAGCCCCCAGACGAGGCCGAGCAGGCCGCCGCTCGCGAGTGCGAGCCCGGCAGGTCGAGCGCCTTGTCCGGCCCGTGGCTCTCCGTGAGGAGACGCGACAACGGCAGCACGGCCAGCCCGATCGGCACGTTCAGCCAGAAGATCCACTGCCACGCGATCCCCTCGACGACCGCGCCGCCGACGAGCGGCCCGGCGGCCACCGCGAGCCCGGCGATTCCCGACCACGCGCCCAGAGCAACGCCGCGCCGTTCGGCCGGGAACGCGGCGGAGAGGAGCGTCAGCGTGAGGGGCATCACGATTGCTGCCGCCGATGCCCTGGATCGCACGCGCAGCGATCAGCGCCTCCATCGAGGGCGCGAGCGCCGCCGCGGCGGAGGCGCCGCGTGAACAGGGCTGAGGCCGAAGATGAACATGCGCCGGCGCCCGAAGCGGTCGCCGAGGGCGGCGCCGGTCAGGAGGAAGACGGCGAACGTGAGCGTGTAGGCGTTCACCGTCCACTCGAGCTGCTCGATCGTCGCGTCGAGGTCGGTGCGGATGACCGGCAGCGCCGTCGAGACGACGAGGTTGTCGAGAACGACCATGAAGAGCGCGACCGAGGTGATCGCGAACGTCCAGAGCGTTTTCGTCTTGGCTGTCAAGTTCTCAACTCCCTTGAATCTGACTAAGTAGTGAGTTATCACTTTCATAGCTGAGCAAAAAAAAGGCCGCTGTGGTACGGCTAACCCGACACTTCCTGCTGTCTCGCAGCCGGCGATCAGCCGGTCGCCCCACGGAGTCGGGTCCAGTCGAACAGCTGCATCGCGTTCAGCACGTTCAGCAGCATCCCCTTGGCGAAGAAGGCGGCTGACCACTTCCGGCGGCTCGCCGGAGGTGCGCTCGACGAGGTCGACGAGGTCGCGCCAGACGCTGCGCACGGCCTCGCGGATCTCCGGATCGTCGCAGTCCGCGAAGCACTGGAGCATGAGCTGGAGCCGGTCGCGATCCTCGATCAGCTCGATATAGGCGTCGCCCATCGCCTGCAGCGCCTCCTGGCCGCTCTTGCCGCGCGAGGCCCGCTCGAAGACCTGGTACGTCTCCTCCATCTTGCGGGCGCTGGTCGCGAGGTAGAGCTCCTTCTTCGTCCCGAAGAGCCGGAAGAGATACGGCTGCGAGATGCCCGCCGCCCGCGCGATCGCGTCGGTCGAGGCGCCGCTGCAGGCCCTTGCGCGCGAACTCGCGCGTCGGCCGAGGCGAGCACGGCCTCCCGCCGCTCCTCCGCCGTCTGTCGAGCCGTCGTCGCCATAGTTAGTAAGTATTCACTAACAACAGCGCGTTGTCAAGCGAAGCGTGCGACGCCCTCGGCCACGCGATCGAGGTCGTCCTCGGTCAGGCGCGAGTGCAGCGGCAGCGCCAGCGCCCGCTCGAACGCGGCGTCGGCGCCGGGGAACGGCCCCTGGTCGGCGTACGCGGCGAAGCGGTGGAGCGCGTAGGTCCCGATCTGCACCTCGATCCCCTCGGCGCGCAGCGCCGCGAGCGCCTCGTCGCGCCGGTCGAGCCGGACGACGTAGGCCTGCCAGCCGTGGACGTCGCCCTCGTCCGCCTCCGGCAGCTCGACGACCCCTTGCAGCCGCTCCGCGTAGCCGGCCGCGATGCCGCGCGCGCTCGGCGAGCAGCTCGTCGAGGCGCCGCAGCTGCGGGATCCCGACGGCGCAGAGGATGTCCGCGAGCCGGTAGTTCGTCGACGGCTCCGGCAGGTCGCCGTCCGGGTCGAGCCCGTGGTGGCGGAGCCGCCGCACGGCGGCCGCGAGCGTCGTCGTCGTCCGTCGTCACCGCGCCTCCCTCGCCGGTCGTGACGATCTTGCGCGGGTGGAACGAGATGCAGCCCATCGCGCCGAGCCCGCCGCACGGCGTTCCCTGCCGGCGGGCGCCGAGCGCGCCGGCCGCGTCCTCGAGCAGCTGCACCTCGGGCGGGACGGCGTCGCGGAGCGACGCCCAGTCGAGCGGCCGGCCGAAGAGGTGGACGGCGAGCACCGCCTTCGTCCGGGGCGTGACGGCCTCGTTGACCCGAGCGAGGTCGAGGTTGAAGGTCGTCGGGTCGACGTCGACGAGCACGGCCTTCGCGCCGGCGAGGCGCACGACGTTCGCCGTGGCCGGGAACGTGTAGGCCGGCACGATCACCTCGTCGTCCTCGGCGCCGATCCCGAGCGCGAGCACCGCGAGGTGGAGTGCCGCCGTGCCGTTCGAGACCGCGACCGCCTGCTCGACACCGCACGCCGCGGCCACGAGCTCCTCGAGCTCGGCCACCTTCGGCCCCATCGTCAGCGAGCCCGACTCGAGCACGGCCGCGCACCTCCGCGAGCTCCTCCTCGCCGAGCTCCGGGAAGGCTAGGCGGATGGGCTCAGTGCCTTTTCGCGATACCAAGCGATCGTCCGCGCGAGGCCCTCGTCGAGGTCGACCTTCGCCTCGAAGCCGAGCACCTCGCGCGCCTTCTCGACGTTCGGGATCCGCAGCTCGACGTCGGCGTAGTGCAGCGGCTGGAAGACGATCTCGACCTCCGCGCCGGTGAGCCGCCGGATCCGCTGCGCGAGGTCGTAGATCGTGACCGTCGCGCGCGGGTTGCCGACGTTGAACGTCTGCCCGACCGCAGCCGGCTGCTCGAGGCAGGCCAGCGTCGCCTCGACCATGTCGTCGACGTAGCACCACGCCCGGATCTGCGAGCCGTCGCCGTGGATCGTCAGATCCCGCCCGGCGAGCGCCGCCTCGATGAAGGCGCGGATCGCGCCGCCGCCGATCTGGCCCGGCCCGAAGACGTTGAACGGATGAACCGTCACCGTCGGCAGCTTCAGCTCGTCGTGGTAGGCGTGGGCCATGTGCTCGCCGGCCAGCTTCGAGACGGCATACGTCCAGCGCGCCTCGCCGACCGAGCCGATCGTCGAGACCTGACCCTCCTGAACCCGGAAGGCGTGCGTGCCGAAGACCTCGCTCGTCGAGAAGTCGACGAAGCGCTCGACCGTCTCGAGCGTCGCGACCGCCGCCTCGAGCACGTTGTACGTGCCGATCATGTTGACGCGCATCGTGCGCACCGGGCTCTCGAGCACGGTGTCGACGCCGGCGATCGCTGCGCAATGGACGACGTGCGTCGCGCCGCGCGCCAGCTCCCGCACGTGCTCCGCGTCGAGGACGTCGCCGTGCTCGAAGGTGAAGTTCGGGTGCTCGGCGAGCAGTGGTGCCGCCGAGGGCGTCGCGGTGCAGGTTGTCGAGCGCCACGACCTCGTTTGCGTCGACGAGCCGCCGGGACAGCGTCGTTCCGATGAACCCGGCGCCGCCCGTGACGAAGATGCGTTTGCCGTCGCAGGGCCACCGATCGAGTCTATCCCCGCTACCCTTCGGCCCATGCGCGCCACGCTCGCCGTCGCGGTCGCAGCAAGCCTCGCCGTCGGCTGCGGCTCTGCCGCCTCCGCGCCGAGCGCGCCGGCCGCGGACGAGACGTCGCTGAAGATCTCGTACTGGCCCGCGGGCAACGACGAGACGAAGACGACGGACAAGCCGAGGCAGTGGACGCTGCGCTGCGACCCCGCCGGCGGGACGCATCCGCACGACGCCGATGCGTGCCGGAAGCTGAAGGCGCTGAAGCAGCCGTTCAAGCCGCCCCGCAAGGACCTCCAGTGCACGCAGCAGTACGGCGGCCCGCAGGAGGCGGTGATCAGCGGCACCTACCTGGGCCGGCGAGTCTTCGCCAGCCTCTCGCTCAGAGACGGCTGCCAGATCTCGCGTTTCAAGCGCCTCGCGTTCCTCTTCCCGGGCTTCCGGGTCAGCACGTTCGGCTCGACTCGTAGCCGGGCGGCAGCCGACCGGGCGATAGCATCGCGCGGCATGGCAACCGTCCTCTTCGTCGGCGCCGGGCGCCACCAGCGGCGCGCGATCCTGCGGGCGAAGGAGCTCGGGCACCGTGTCGTCGGCGTCGATCGCAATCCCGACGCGGCCGGCCTCGCAGAGGCGGACGTCGCCGAGGCTGTCGACTTCACCGACGTCGCAGCCGTCACGGAGGTCGCTCGGCGGCACGGGGTCGACGGCGTCCTCACCGTCTCCGCCGACCGCGCTGTTCCCGTCGTCGCGGCGGTCGCCGAGGAGCTCGGGCTGCCCGGGATCGGCACCGAGACCGCCCACCTGATGACGCACAAGATCGCGATGCGGCGCACGCTCGCCGACGCCGGCGTGCCGCAGCCGCGCTTCGCCGCCGCCCGCGACCTGCAGAGCGCCCGCGCGGCGCTTGCGACCGTCGGCACTCCGGCCGTGCTCAAGCCCGCCGACTCGGGCGGCCAGCGCGGCGTCTTCTTCGTCGACTCGCAGGACGAGCTCGACGCGCACCTGCACGTCGCCCTGGCCGAGTCCTCGGCCGGCGAGGCGATCGTCGAGGAGTTCCACGACGGGCTCGAGCTGAACGGCATCGTCGTCGTGCGCGCCGGCGAGGCGATCTCGCTGACCCTGTCCGATCGCCTGCGTCCGCCCGGGATCGGCTTCGGCGTGGGCTGGATCCACGTCTATCCCGCCTCGATCTACGGCGACGTGCTCGCCGAGGCCGAGCGGATCGCGCTCCACGCCGTGCACGCGCTCGGGCTCCGCGACGGCATCGCCTTCCCGCAGCTGATCGTCTCCGACGACTGGTCGGTGCGTGTCGTCGAGGTCGCCGCGCGCATCCCGGGCGGCCAGATGGCAGACCTCGTTCGCCATGCCGTCGGCGTCGACCTCGTCGAGGTCGCGCTGCGCCAGGCGCTCGGCGAGCCGATCGGGGACGACCTCGTGCTGCCGAGGTTCAAGCAGCCGCTCGCGATCCGCTTCCTGACCGCGCAGCCCGGCCCGCTGCCGACCGGGAAGGTGACGCGCATCGGCCCGCTCGAGCCAGTGCTCGCTTCCGACGGCGTCGTCCAGGCCGACACCTACCTGCAGGTGGGCGAGACGATCCGCCCCGTCCGGCTCGACGGTGATCGGCGCGGCTATGTGATCGCCACCGCCGACAACTCGGTCGAGGCGCTGCAGCGCGCGGAGCATGCCGCCCGGCTGCTAGAGGTTGAGGTCGAAGAATGAGCTGCCCCTTCGACCTGGAGCACTACGCCGAGCTGCTGGAGGCCGCGAGGGCAGGCGGCTACCGGCTTCTCGTTCTTCGAAGGCGAGCCGAGCGACGGCGACCTGATCCTCCGCCACGACGTCGATCTCTCGCTCGAAGCGGCCGTTCGAATGGCGCGAGCTCGAGTCGAATGCCGAGGTCGGCGCGACCTACTTCCTGATGACGCAGTCGGTCTTCTACAACCTCGATTCGTCCGAGGGAGAGCGAGCGCTCGCGAGGCTGCGCGAGCTCGGCCACCGCGTCGGCCTGCACGCGATCCACCCGAATGCAGGCCCGGACGAGCGCTTCGATCCGGTCGTCGCCTGGCACAACCCCGAGCCGCAGTACATGAGCGCGCCGATCGACGGCGCGATCAACGTCATGGAGGCGCCGTGGTTCTCGCCGGCGACGTATCGCTCCGACTCGAATCAGGTGTGGCGCGCCGGCTGCCCGCACGAGCACCTGCGCGCCGGTCTCTTCCGCTGGCTCCAGCTGCTGACGCACCCGGAGATCTGGGCCTATCCGGGCGAGACGATGGGCGAGTCCATGCGCGCGATGCTCGCCGCCGAGCAGCAGCGCGATCTCGAGCGGCTCGCCGCCGACCGCATCGACCTCGCGTGACCGAGGAGGTACTGCACGGCGGCGACGTGACGACCGTCGTCAAGGTGGGCGACACGGTCAGACGCACGATCGGCCCGTGGAGCGACGCGGTGCACGCGCTCCTCGGGCACTTCGAGCGGGTCGGCTTCGACGGGGCGCCGCGCTTCCTCGGGGTCGACGAGCAGGGCCGCGAGGTGCTCTCGTTCGTCGAAGGAGAGCCGGCCCACGCACCGGTGCCCGCGGACGACGAGGTCGTCTGGGAGCTCGGGCTGCTCGTGCGCCGGATGCACGAGGCGCAGGCCGGCTTCGAGCCGCCTGCGAACGCCGAGTGGCAGCGCTTCCCGGGCGAGGAGGTCGACGGCGAGGTGGTCTGCCACGACGACCTGTTCTGGACGAACGTCATCTTCCGCGACGGCCGGCCGGCCGCGCTGATCGACTGGGATCTCGCGAAACCGGCGCCGCGCCTCGCCGACGTCGCCCGCGCGTCGTCGTACTGGGCGCCGCTGCTCCGAGACCCGATCGCCGAGGAGTGGGGTCTTCCGCTCGACCGGCGTGGGGAGCGGCTGCGGCTCCTGTGCGACGCCTACGGGCTCGAGCCGGCCGAGCGTGCGAGGCTGCTCGACGAGGTCGTGCGGCGGCGAGCAGCTCGGGTACGAGGCGCACCGTGTCTGGGGCGGGGTCGAGCGGCGTCCGGGTTGGCGCGAGATGTGGGACGCAGGCAGCGCCGACCAGTTCGCCGCGAACATGCGCTGGCTCGAGGACAACCGGCGGGAGCTCGAGCGATGGCTGAGCTGAAGCCGATCACCGTGCTCGTCTCCGCGTCGGGCGCGCCCGGGACGGCGGCGCTCCTGCGGGCGCTGCGCGAGAACGGCGAGCGGCAGGTCCGGCTCGTCGGCACGGACATGGGCGACCGCGCCGTCGGCCGGCATCTCTGCGACGCCTTTCACCTCGTCCCGCCCGGCTCCGATCCCGGCTTCGCCGACGCGATGCTCGCCGTCGTCGAGCAGGAAGGCGTCGATGTCGTGCTGCCGCAGTCGTCCTTCGACCTCGAGGGGCTCGCGGCGCACCGCGACCGCTTTCCGGTGCCGGTGCTCGTCTCCAGCCCCGACACGATCAGGCGCTCGAACGACAAGGCCGAGACGTACGCGCTCCTGCAGCGGCTCGGCGTCACCGGGCCCGACTTCCGGCGTGTGAACGGCGGCCGCGAGCTCGAGGCGGCGGCGCGCGAGCTCGGCTATCCCGAGCGCGCGGTCTGCTTCAAGCCGGTCTTCTCGTCCGGCTCGCGCGGCTTCCGCGTGCTCGACCCGACCGTCGACCGCGCGCACCAGCTGCTGCACGAGCGGCCCGGGTCGGTCGCGATGCGGCTCGAGGAGGCGGTCGAGCTGCTGCCGGACGAGGGCGGGCCCGACCTGCTCGTGATGGAGCTTGCGACCGGAGGCGAGCGCACGATCGACGGGATCGCCGACGGCGAACGGGTCGTGCTCGGCCACCCGAAGACGCGCGAGTCGATGCGCGCCGGACTCGCGATGTACTTCGTCACGCTCGAGGACGAGGGTCTGATGGAGGTCGCCGACCGGCTCGTGCAGGAGCTCGCGATCGAGCACTTCTTCAACATCCAGCTCGTCGGCGAGCACGTGATCGAGATCAACCCGCGCATCTCCACGATCGTCTACCAGGAGGATCTGAACCTGCCGTACCTGGGCGTGAAGCGCGCGCTCGGCGAGATCTCGGACGAGGAGCTCGCGGCGCTGCGCGCCCGGGTTCGACCCGGGCGCACCGCGCTGCGCTACTTCGATCAGCTCGAGTGGGACGCCTGATAGGTGCCGAAGGCCCAGAGCCTGCCGGCCGGGTCGCGAGCCATGTAGTCGCGGGAGCCGTAGTCGGTGTCGTGGAGCTCGCGCACGATCTCCGCGCCGGCCGCCCTCGCCCGCGCGTAGTGCTCGACGATGTCCTCGACGACGACGTAGACGCCGTCGCCGCCGGCAGTGCCGGTCCCCGAGCCGAGCATCACTCCGCCCGAGCCGAACCACAGCTCGGCGTGGGCGATCTTGCCGTCGGCGGTCTCCGACACGTCCCCTCGCTCGAAGCCAAAGGCCTGCTCGAGCCAGTCGATCGCGGCTACGGCATCGTCGTAGCCGAAGAACGGGAACACGGTGACCGCGGCGGTCACGGGGGCAGTTGCGTCGGCCATGCCTCTCTCCTTTCGTGGGTCGTGCAGAGAAGCTAGGCCGAGGCGTCGAGCGCGTCTTGGACGAATGTGACCGGCGGCCGGCGGACGAGCTCGCCCGGGGTACAGCGCTGCGAACCGGCGCACCTCCCGGTTCAGGTGCGACTGGTCGGCGTAGCCGCAGCGGTAGGCGAGGTCGCTCCAGTCCGGGTGCTGGTCGCCCCCGATCAGGCGCAGCAGGCGGTTGAAGCGCAGCAGGCGGGCGACGGTCTTCGGGCCAGGCCCGACGTGCTCGCGGAACTGGGCCAGGAGGTGCTTGCGGGAGCAGCGAAGCTCGCGTGCCAGCGCCTCGACCCTGATCCGTCCGTCCGTCTCCGCGAGCCGGTGCCAGGCTCTGACGACGTCCGGCCGGACCCGAGGACCGTCTTCCAGCCGCGCGGCGAGAAACTCCTCGGTGATCCGCAGCCGCGTCTCCCAGTCGGCCGCGTCGAAGAACCGCTCCTCGAGCCGCTGGACCTCCGGCCCGATCAGATCCTCGAGCGGCAGTACGCGGTTCTCGAGCTCGTGCATCGGGACGCCGAAGAGCCGGCGGGCGCCCAGCGGGGTCAGGTTGACCTGGACGCACTGCGCATTGCCGCTCGACTCCGTCACGGCGAGGGCATCGCCGATGCCGGCGACGAAGCTGGAGCGCGGGCGGGAGACGACCCGCGCGTCGGCGGGATCCAGCAGCCGGTACGCCGGCCCGAAGTTGAGGATCAGCGGCACGACCACTGACGGGAGGTGGCGCTCCGGCGCCGGCGCGTGCAGGCGCTCCTCGTACCCCTCCAGCACGAGCACGTGCGGCCGCAGCGCGGGGTGGCTCGGCCGGCGCACCGTGAGCTCCCAGGAGCCGTCGGCGCCTTCGTGGCTGATCACGCGCGTGCCTCCAGCCATATCCGTATTGTCGCCGATCGTGGCCGACCGTCCGCTTCGCGTCGTGCACTGCCCCGTCAACACCGCCGGCGTGCCGTGGACGAACGTCCAGGCGCTGCGGGCGCGCGGGGTCGACGCCCAGCTCGTCGTCTTCAACCGCTACCGGCTGCATCCCGAGGCCGATCGTTCGCTCGACCTCCCGGACGGGCTCGTCGGCCGCCAGCTGCGCCAGTGGCGGGCGCTCGCGCAGCTGCTGCCGCGCACCGACGTCTTCCACTTCTACTTCGGGCTCACGCTCGTGCCGAAGTCACTGCAGTTCCCGCTGCTGCGGGCGTTCCGGAAGAAGTCCGTCTTCCACTACCTCGGCTCGGACATCCGCGGCCGCTCGCCCGCGGAGCTCGCGTACGGCAAGCGCGCGCAGGCCCAGATCGTGGGCTCGTACGACGCGATCCGCTGGGTGCCCGAGGCGGAGGTGATCCCGCCGGGAATCGACCTCTCGCGGATCGACCCCGTGCCGCCCTCCGACCGCGCCCGGCCGCTGATCGTGCACGCCCCCTCGTCGCGCCGGCGCAAGGGGACCGAGCACGTCGTCGCGGCCGTCGAGGGGCTCGACGCCGACCTCGAGCTCGTCGAGGGTCTCCGCCACGACGAGGCGTTCGAGCGCTATCGCGCCGCCGACATCGTGGTCGACCAGCTGAACGCCGGCTGGTACGGGATCTTCGCGATCGAGGCGATGGCGCTCGGCAAGCCGGTCGTCACCTTCCTCCACGACGAGGCCGTCCGGCGCACCGAGGAGGCTTTCGGCGTCGAGGTGCCGCTCGTCGTCCGCGACGAAGGAGACGCTGCGCGAGCGCCTGCAGCCGCTCGTCGCCTCGACGGAGGAGCGCCGCCGCATCGGCGCCGCCTCGAGCGCGTACGTCGAGCGTGTGCACGACCTCGAGCGGGTGACCGACCGCCTCCTCGACGTCTACGCTCGTCTCTAGATGGAGCTCGGTCCCCAGATCCGGCGGCTGGGCAGGCACTCGGCGATCTACGGCCTCGGCGGGATCGTCTCCCGCCTGCTCGCCGTCTTCCTGCTGCCGCTCTACACCCGCTACCTCGACCGGGAGGACTTCGGCGCGGTCGGCATCATCGTCGCGATGACCGCAGTGCTCGTGACCGTCCTCCGGCTCGGCATCTCCTCCGCCTTCTTCCGCTTCTACTTCGACTCGCAGGACCCGGCGCACCGCCGCCTGGTGGTCCGGACGTCGTTCTGGTTCACGATGGCGAGCGCGACGGTCGGCCTCGTGGCCGGAGTCGTCCTCGCTGAGCCGCTCGCCGACCTGCTCGGCGTCGACGATGCGAACCTCGTCCGGGCCGGGCTTCGTCGCCGTCTGGGCGCAGATGAACTACGAGCAGCTCACGGCGCTGTTCCGCGTCGAGGAGCGCTCGACCGTCGTACGTGCTCGCGAGCCTGGCCAACATCGCGGTCACGATCGGCGCCACGGTCCTGTTCGTCGTCGTGCTCGAGAAGGGCGCGATCGGCGTCATCGTCGGCAGCTTCACCGGCACGCTCGTCGTCTACCTCGCGCTGCTCGGCGGTGCACCGCGAGCAGCTCGGCCTGCAGTTCTCGCGGCCGCTGCTCCGCGAGATGAACCGCTTCGGCATCCCGCTCGTCCCGGCCGCGCTCGCGCTGATCCTCGTCAACTTCAGCGACCGCTTCTTCCTCGTCCACCTCGACGGCCTGGCCGAGGTCGGGCTCTACGAGATCGGCGTGCGCATCGCCTCGGCGATGGTGCTCCTGCTGACCGCCTTCCGGATGGCCTGGCCCGCCTTCGCCTACTCGATCGAGGACGACGCCGAGGCCAAGCGGACGTACGCGTTCGTGCTCACGTACCTCGTCGCTGATCGCGTCCTGGCTGGCGCTCGCGCTCGGCCTGCTCGCGCCCTGGCTCGTCCGCCTCCTCACCCAGCCGCAGTTCTACGAGGGCCAGCGCGTCGTGCCGTTGCTCGCGTTCGGCGAGCGTTGCCTACGCCGCCTACATCGTGATGGCGATCGGCGTCGGGCGCGCGAAGCGGACGCAGTTCAACTGGGCGATCACGGGCGTCGCCGCGGCGCTGAACGTCGCGCTGAACCTGATCCTGATCCCGCCGTACGGGATGATCGGCGCCGCCGTCGCCACCGTCTCCGCGTACGGGGTGATGTTCCTCGCGATGACCTGGTACGCCCAGCGCGTGTTCCCGACGCCGTACCAGTGGCGGCGCGTCGCTGACGGCGGCCGGCGCGGCCGTCGCGCTGCTCCTGCTCGGGCAAGGGGATCGGCGGCGGGCTCGGGCAGCGCTCGCGCTCGTCGCGCTGTACCCGCTCGCGCTGCTCGCGCTCGGCTTCTACCTGCCCGCCGAGCGGACCTACCTGCGTCGACTCGCGCGGCGCGGCCGGTACAGTCAGCCAGGTGAAGACCGTGTGGCAGGGCCGGATGGCTCAGGCGGCCGGAAGTACGGCGAGCACGCCCGATGGCCGCCGTTTGCTGCAACGCCTGCCGGACCTGCGCGACGACGAACCTCGCCTCGTTCGGCTGGCCGCGGCAGGCGCGCGGCTACGCCGGTCAGCTCGCTAGCCGCGCGCGTCGCCGCTCACCTGCAGCAGCCCGTCGGCCGCGTGGTCGACCTGGAGGGTCGTGTGCGTGATGCCGAACGTCGCGCTCGAGCATCGCCTCGAGCTCGCGTCGGCGGCCGTGGCAGTCGTCGCCGCGCGCGACGAGCACGTGCGCCGAGAGGGCCGGGAAGCCGGACGTGATCGTCCAGATGTGGAGGTCGTGCACGCTCGCGACGCCCGGCGAGTCGAGGATGCGCGCGCTCGACCGAACGCGCGTCGACGCCGCGTGGCGTCGCCTCGAGCAGCACGGAGACGGAGTCGCTGAGCACGCCCCAGGAGCTCGCCGAGCACGAGCAGCGCGACCGCGATCGAGATCAGCGGGTCGGCGTAGGCCCAGCCCGTCGTCAGGATCACGATCGCGGCAGCGATCACGCCGAACGACCCGAGCAGGTCGGCGAGGACATGGCGGAAGGCGGCGCGGACGTTCAGGTTCTCGCGATCCGCGCGCACGAGCAGCCCCGCGGCGAGGAGGTTCACGGCGACGCCGCCCGCGGCGACGAGCGAGCATCCAGCCGCCGAGCACGTCCGGCGGGTCGGAGAGGCGCCGGAAGGCCTCGATGAAGATCCAGATCGAGATCGCGACGAGCGCGACGCCGTTGAAGAGCGCCGCGAGGATCTCCGCGCGCCTGAAGCCGAAGCTCCGCTCCGGCGTCGCCGGCCGCTGCGCGAGCCAGGCGGCGAAGAGCGCGATCGCGAGCGACGAGCTGTCCGAGAGCATGTGCCCCGCGTCGGCGAGCAGCGCGAGGCTGTCCGTCAGCAGGCCGCCGACGACCTCGGCGACCGTGTAGGCGAGGGTCAGCCCGAGGACGACGGCGAGCACGCGCGTCGAGCGGCCCGCGCCGTGAGTCGTGGTGGGCGTGCACGCCCGAACCGTAGCCGGGGCTCAGGCGGCCAGCAGGCCCGTCACGTACATCACGGCGATCCCGGCGAGGAAGCCGCCGATCGCGTAGCCCGACCGGAGTCCGGCCGGATCGCGCCGCAGGATGTAGCGGACGACCTCGACGACGACCTCGAACGCCGCACCGGCGGCGGCGCCGAAGAAGAGCACCGCGAGGACGTCGTTCGCGATGAAGCCCCCCGTCCAGGCGCCGAGGATCGCCGGCGCGCCCGCGATCGCCGCGAGCGCCGCCAGCCGCGGCCACGACAGCGTGATCGCCCTCGTCCGCGGCCGGCGCGGCGATGCCGAGCCCTTCGGTGACGTTGTGCACCATGAAGCCGACGATCAGGAACGAGCCGAGCGTGAGCTGGCCGAAGGCGAACGAGGTGCCGATCGCGAGGCCCTCGCCGAAGTTGTGCACGCCGATCCCGATCGCGACGAGCAGCGCGAGCGCAGCACCCGCCGAGCGCAGCTCCGCCGGCGGAGAAGCGCGTCGAGATGATACGTCATCGTCAGGTAGCTGATCGCCACCCCGAGCAGGACGAGGCCGGGTCCGCCGAACGCGCCGGGCACCGCCGCCTGGAACTCGAAGGCCTCGAAGAGCGCCTCGACCCCGAGGAACGTCGAGCAGACCGGCCGTCAGCGCCATGAACGCCGTCAGCCACTGCTGGCCCGCCGCGCCGCAGGGACGGCAGCCAGAGCAGGCCGAGCGCGACCGGCACGACCCCGACGAGGAAGCCGATGATCCCGTAGCCGAGGATGGCCGAGCCGGTGAAGCCGGGCGTCTCGACGGCGGCCGGGATCTCCTCGACCGTCTCGATCCCGGTCGAGCTCGTGACGCCGACGGTGATCGGGTCGTCCTCGACCCAGTCGAACGGGATCTCGATCGTGCTCGACCGCAGGCGCCCGAGCGTCGAGTCGCCGTCGACCGTGAACGGCACGATCGCGTCGTCGACCGTGACGGACGCGATCGTCAGATCGTCCTGCTGCGGGATTCGTGACGCGCACGCGGATCTCGCCGGGCTCGAACTCGACCCGGCGGACGTCGAACTCGTCCGCCTGCGGCGGGTTCGAGCCGATCAGGCCGACGAGCGAGGAGCCGGTCGCGACGTAGCCGCCGACGACGAGCGCGAGCAACACGACCGGGACGAGCGCCCAGAGCCGCCAGCTCAGCTCCCCGCGTCGCTCCGCTGTCCGCGCCTCCATCAGTCGGCCACGTTGAAGAAGCCCATCCAGCCGAGCTCGGCGAACTCGGACTGGTGCGCGTGGAACATGAAGAGGCCGGTGTTCGCGAACTCGAGCTCGATCACGCCGCGCTGGCCCTGGCACTGCATGACCGTGTCGGTGTACTCGCGGTAGTCGCCGGTGCCGTTCGGCTGGTAGTAGAAGAAGTCCGCGTGCAGGTGGAACGAGTTGATCAGGTCGAACTCGGTCAGGTTCGCGAGGTAGAGGCGCACGAGCTGCGAGCGCTTCACCGTGATCGGGTACTTCGCGTAGTAGAAGCTCCGCCCGTTGACGGTGTAGAAGTTGTTGCCGCCGTCGGCGTCCGTGTCGTAGCCGTTCATCACCATCACGAGCTCCTGCGCCGGCGGGCGCGGCTCCTTCGGGTCGATGATCAGCGAGCCGTACAGGCCCTTGTGGATGTGCTTCTTCAGCGGCGTCGCGTGGCAGTGGTAGGGATGGAAGCCGGCCGGCCGCGCCTCGAACTCGTACGTGAACGACTCGCCCGACTGACGACCTCGAAGACGCCGTCCATGCCCGCGGGATGGATGCCGTGGAAGTGGATCGTGTGCGGGTGCGTGCCGGCGTTGACGAAGTTGACGCGCAGGATGTCGCCCTCGGTCGCGCGCAGCACGGGCCCGGGCACGGTGCCGTTGTACGTCCACGCGGGGAAGAAGATCGCCGGGCGCGATCTCGAGCTCGCGATCGACGGCGCGGATGTCGTACTCGCGCACGCGGCCGGGTGAGTACGGCAGCGCGGGCGGCGGATAGAGCAGCTCGTCGAGGTCGCGCGGGCCGCCGACGGCAGGCACGTTCTCGCCGATCATGGCGGCGTGCCCGTGAGCCGCGTGGTCGTGCACGTGGCTCGCGAGGCGCTGGTCGGCGGCGTCGGCGTCGCCGCCGAGCGCGAGCTTGCCGAGCACGGGCGCGGCCACGATGGGCGCGGCACCGGCAAGCAGCGTTCGGCGACGTAAGTTTAGTCATGCCTAAAACTATACCTGAGCCACGCCGCCGCGACTAGTACTTGAGCAAGTTCGACCAGCGCTGTCTCCCGCTCCGCGTGGCTTCGTGGCCCGGCAGATCGTGATCGGCATCGTCGCGCTGTACATACGCTCGCACCGATGCCCGAGGTCGTCGAGCCCTGTAGCTCGGACTAGCCATTTTAACAGCATCTGCTTGCGCGCGAGATGGAGGTCTATGCGGGCTGGCCGAGCTCTCCGTCTCTGAGATCGGCCGCTTGATCCAGGCGCTCGACGACCTCGGCGGGCTGGACAACACGCTTGTCGTCTGTATCGCCGGCGACAACGGCGGCTCGCCCTTCGGCGGGTCGATCGGTTCGTTGATCCTGCTGGGCTCGTTCTACGGTGTCTCCGATACGGTGGAGTATTTGCTCGTGCACTTCGACTACCTCGGCTCGCCGCATGCCTCTATTCACTACGCGCTTGTTTTTTGCTAGGCGAGCTTCACGCTGATGGTCGGCTCGCAGTTGCTCCGGACTTCGCTGCGACGTTCTACGCTTCCGTGCTTCTCTGGCCCTAGGGATCGAGCGAACGGTGCGTCCGCTCGCTTTTCCGCACATCTTCGCCCTCGCTCCGACGTTGCTCTAAGCCGCCAGGCTGCCGGAGCCGAAGGTCGTGCACGGCTGAGCCAGAAGCCTCTCGCTGGCCGGAGCCTGCTCCACACGCTCAGCTACGCCGAGCTATCTCCTGGCATTCGACGCTTTTCTTCTAGTACGGCTCGACCGACGTGTACCAGCACGGCTCGTTCGCCTTCACCCTGCACTTAGCCTTCTGTGTTCTCTCGCCTCTAGCTTCCTTCTTTCTTTTCTTCTTTTTATTTTCTACATCTTTTTTTTTTTCATCTTTTCTTTCTTTCTCTTCTCTTCTCTCTCTTTTTTTTTTTTTTCTCTTTTTTCTCTTTTTCTTACCGTATTCTTGTTGTTCATCTTGCTTCCGCTCGCCGACCTCGTTCTCCAGCGCTTCATCTCTTCTCTTTTCTGACGCCTCGAGCTTACGGGCGGTCGCACTTCATTTTCGCTCTATCTAGGCATTGACGCGGCGAAGGCCCCGGTTGGGGCCTTCGCGAACGGGGTCGAGCTCGGCTCAGCTTCCGGCGGACGCCGGCCCGGGAGTCCGGCGGCGCAGCGCGAACGCGGCTGCGACGAGCAGCGAGAGGGCGAGTGCCACCGCTCCGCCGAGGCCGGCGTCGCGCACGTCGAAGTCGTCCGCAGGCCCGACGATCTGGACGGGAGTGCTGGCCGGGCCGAAGAGCGCCGGATCGCCGGCCCGCGCGCGCTCCTGCTTGACGAGCTGCTGGATGGCCGTCATCGGAGCGGGCGCGACGTTCTTGGCCCTCTCCTGCGCGATGATCTGCTCGCCGAGCGGCCGGGCTTCCGGCGGATCCGCCTGCGCCGCCGGAACGGCGATGGTGGCGGTGACGAGCATGAGTGCGATGCTGAGTGCCTTGCGCATTTCGCGCTCCTTTCGGAATGGACTTCTGTCGACGCCGACGATGCTCCGGGGTCGCCAGTCGCCGTCCAATTCCGCGCCAACGACCGTCCAAATCGGCTTGCCCAGGGGCCTCTGAGTGGAGTTCCGCGTCCTCGGTCCGTTCGAGGTCGTCGATCGGGGACGGGCGCTCCAACTCGGGAGCGGCAGGCAGCTCGCCCTCGTCGCCGTCCTGGTCCTCAACGCGAACGAGACCGTCTCCGTCGACCGGCTCGTCGACGAGCTGTGGGACGAGACGCCTCCGCCGACGGCGGCAAAGATCGTCCGCAACTCGATCTCGCTGCTGCGGCGCGAGCTCGGCGACCGTCTCGTCACGCAGTCGCCCGGCTACCGGCTCCGCGTCGAGGACGGCGAGCTCGACAGCCAGCGCCTCGAGCGGGCCGTCGAGAGCGGCGACATCGACCAGCTCACGGCCGCGCTCGAGCTCTCGCGCGGCGAGCCGCTTTCGCAGTTCGCCTACGAGCGGTTCGCCCAGCGCGAGATCGCACGTCTCGAAGAGCTTCGCCTGACGGCGATCGAGGAGCGCGTCGGCGCACAGCTCGCGCGCGGTGGCCAGGCGGTCGAGATCGCGTCGCTCGAGGCGCTCAACGAACAGCATCCGCAGCGCGAGCGGCTCGCCGCGCAGCTGATGCTCGCGCTCTACCGCTCAGGACGGCAGGCGGACGCGCTCGAGACCTACCAACGGACGCGCCGCAGCCTCGACCACGAGCTCGGCATCGAGCCCGGGCCCGAACTGCGGGAGCTCGAGCGCAAGATCCTGAACCAGGACGAGTCGCTTGGTCCGCCGCCCGCGCCGGCGGAGGCCTCCCGCCGCCGCCGGCCTCTGGCGCTCACGCTGGCTGCGTTCGCCCTCGCCGGCGCCGCCGCTGTTGCCTTCGTGGCGACGCGCGACTCAGCGGGCGGGCTGAGCGAGGTGCCGCCCAACTACGTCGGCATGATCGATCCGGAGACGGACACGATCGTCGCCGCGATCCCGGTCGGCGCGCGGCCCGGGTCGGTAGCCGTGGGTGAAGGCTCCGTGTGGGTCGCGAACCTGCAGGACCGGAGCCTCACGAGGATCGACCTGGAGGCGCGCGCTCCGGTCGCGACGATCCCGCTCGCCGCCGGCACGCCCACCGGGGTCGCGGCCGGTGCAGGCGCGGTCTGGGTGGCGCACGGGGCCCGGGGAGAGCTTTCACGCGTGGACCCGCAGTTCGGCCAGGTCGAGACCGTCGCCGTGACGACGCCGCCGTACGGGTCGCCCTTCGGCAGCGTCACCGTGTACGACGGTGAGGTCTGGGCCGCGTACGGCGATTCGACGCTGGCCCGCATCCGACCGCCGCTGCTGCTTGCGGGCTCGACGCTTGCCGGGTCGAGCCCGATCGGAGTCACCGCCGGCGACGGGTCGATCTGGGTCGCGAACTCGGGCGGCTCGACGGTCGAGCGTTATGACCCGAGCACCTTCGAGGAGGGGCCGATCAGGACCATCAGCGTCGGCCGGCGTCCGACCGGCATCGCCTACGGAGAGGGGGCGGTCTGGGTCGCGAACCTGGAAGACGACAGCGTCACGCGCATCGATCCCGAGACGCACTCGACGTCCACGATCCCGGTCGCGGACGAGCCCGTCGCGGTGGCGGTTGGCGCCGGCGCCGTCTGGGTGGCGAGCTCGGCGGTGGGCACCGTCTCGCGGATCGATCCCGCGGCGAACGAGGTCGTCGAGACGATCGAGACCGGCAATGCGCCTGCCGGCGTGGCTGCCGGCGGTCGCTTCGTCTGGGTCACCGTCCAGCGCCCGTGATCGTCACTCCAGGCAGACGGCGGTCAGGTCGAACGCCGGCTTGATGCAGCCGACGCGGGCGGAGACGAGCGTCGGCTCGTTGGGATAGTCGATGGCGACGATCGGGGCCGCGTCTCGTGCGAGCTCGACGTCGAGGTCCCCGTAGGCGCGGTAGCGCGCCTCGGCGCGCAGGCGCGCAGTCTGCCGGAGCAGGCGGTTGTACCGGCTCGAGTCGAATCGCGACCAGTTCGTGCTCCCGACGAAGCGCCCGTCGAGGAGCGTATTCAGGACCGCATACGGATCGTCGTAGTCGGCGATCCACGGGCCGAAGCCGATGTCGTACGGGCCGCTCGCGCCGAGGCGGCCGAAGTACGCCGGGGTTGGGAAGACCTTCACCTGCACGTCGAGCCCGATCTCTGCCAGGTTCTGCCTGATCGTCTGCGCGAATGCGGGATGCGGCGGTGTCTCGACCGTGTACAGCACGACCTTCCCGCCGCGGGTGTGGCCGCTCGCGAGCGCGCGGGCCCGCGCCACGTCGGGCCTGTTCAGCGGGTAGATGTCGGCGTCCCGGAAGCCGCGCATCGTCGGCGGCAGGTACTGGTCGGTGAGGGTGCTCTCCAGCGTCCCGCCGCCGAGACGCCGCAGTGCGGCACGGTCGATTGCGAAGTTCACCGCCCGTCGCAGGCGTGGGTTGTCGCGGAAGAGCGGCCGGGCCGTGTTCAGGACGTAGGCGCGAAGGCCGTAGCCCGGTGTCAGGAAGAAGCGAGACTTGTTGATGCCGTACTTCGCGACCAGGCGGCGCTCTGGGTCGAGATAGGCCGAGGTCAGCGCGAAGCCCCAGTCGGCGCTGCCGCGCTCGACGCGGTCGAGCACCTCGTCGAGCGAGCCCGCACGCAGGTCGATGTCGAAGCCGTCCACGTGGTGCGGGCGCTTGCCGCCGTAGAAGCGGTTGCGCCGGATCTCGATCCTCTCGCCCGGGCGGTACTCGGCCACGTAGTACGGACCGGCGGCGGGATAGGCGCCGACTCCCTCCCGATCGATCGGGAGCGTCGGCGGCACGGCGCAGAGGACGTCGGCGCGGAACCGGAAGTCGGGGACCGGCCGCGCGAGTCGCACGACGAGCGTGTTTCCGTCGCGCGGAGACGCCGGCCGCCAGCGGCCTCTTCCCGCTCGAGACCTGCGTCGCGCCGACGATGTCGAGCAGATACGGCGCCCACGGCGCGTCGAGGCCGGGCGCGAGGATGCGGTGGATGGCGTGGGCATAGGCATCCGCTCGAACCGGCTTCCCGTCGTTGAAGCGGAAGCCCGGGCGGATGACGAAGGTGTACGTTCGGCCGCCGTTCGCGACGCGCGGCGGTGGCGCCACCTCGCTCAGCCGCGCACACGTCGTGTCGACGATCGGGCCCGAGGCGCCCGTGTATTCGAGGGCGGGATCGATCGGGCCGACATCGAGAGCGCGCGCGACGACGCGGAAGATCCCGCCCGACCGGGCGTCCGGCGCGGAGCCGGCCGAGTCGCTCCGGGCGAGCCCGGTGGCTGCAATTGCGCAGAGGAGCATGGCGATGAAGCCCCGCCGCTGGAACGACCTCATCATGCGGATAGAACGCTACGCCCCTTCGGAGCCTAAGTCACGCCTCAGGCCACGATGCGGTAGACCTGGAAGCACTCCGCGTACTCGCGGTTCACGTTGATCCCGTGGACGCGGGCGAGGTTCCAGACGTACTCGGGGTTCGCGTAGCGCCGGTGCTGCTGCGAGGCGTAGCAGGCGAGCGCCTCCACCTTCCGCTCCACGTGCCGCTGCTCGAGCGCCACGTACGCGCCGTACGAGAAGTCGAGGTTGTTCCAGGGGATCTCGTAGCCGAGCACGGTCGTGCGCTTGAACGCGCGCAGGCCCTCCTGCGCGACCGTCTGGTGATCCTGGTGCACGTCGTGGTGCGACGGCTGGAAGACGGCGTCCGGGCGCAGCTCGTCCCAGAGCGCGACGAGGAGCTCGAGGATGTCCTGCCGCCGCTCCGGAAAGGTGCGGACGTCGAAGTCGTGCACCGTCAGGTTCTCGGCCGGCACGCCGAGCGCCGCGGTCGCCTCGCGCACCTCGCGGGCGAGGGTGTCCGGCGGGAAGCCCTCGGGCAGCGAGCGGGTGGCGATCGAGAAGGCGACGTAGTGCACCTCGATGCCCGCCTCGACGAGCCGTGCCATCGTGCCGCCGCAGCCGAATTCTCCGTCGTCGGTGTGCGGCGCGAGCACGAGCACGCGCCTCCACGTCTCGATCACGTAGGTGCCACCGCCGCAGGCCCTCGCCGCCGCGCGATCGTCAGAGCCGCCAGGCCGAGGAGAGCCCAGGTGATCGGGTCCTCGAAGAGCGCGTTGTAGAAGAGGCTGTGCACGCCGATCGCGCCAAGCGTAAGCCCCACCGCGAGCGCCGCGCGACCGGCATCGCCCGCGGTGGGTGCCGAGGAGCGTGTCGTCCGAGCGCGACCGCGGCGAGCCAGCCGAGCAGCGCGAGGCCGAGCAGGCCGGTCTCGGCCGCCACCGTCACGGGCGTCGAGTGCGACGCTGCCTTGCGCGGCTCGCGTCCCCGGAGGCCGGTGCGGTCGGCGTAGGCGCGCTTGAAGCTGCCCACACCGACGCCGACGATCGGGTTGTCGAGGGCGATGCGAACGCCGTTGCCGACGAGGCTCGCCCGGCCCGAGGTCGCGTTGTTGAGCCCCGCACGTGACTCCTCGAGCAGCTCGTGCCGCACCTGCGGCGTGGCGAAGCCGACGGTGATGAGCGCGACCGCCGCCAGCCCGAGCGCGGCGGCAGCGCGCCAGCGCCAGACGATCGTCGCCGCGGCGAGCACGCCGGCGATCAGCGCCGCGAAGCTCGACTGCGAGAACGAGAAGAGCAGGCCGATCCACAGCGTCCCGATCAGGATGATCGCGAGGGCGAGATCGCGACCGCGCATGCCGAGCAGAACGAGGGCGAGCGTGGCGAGGATCGCGACAACGAGGTAGCGGCCGTAGATGGACGGGTCCCAGAAGACGGAGTTGACGCGGTAGAACGGGGCGTAGGCGTTGCCGACGATCACGGTCGGGTTCCAGAAGACGTCCCTCGTCGCCCACTGGTAGAGACCGACGTAGGCGAACACGACTGCGGTGAGGATCAGGCCGCCGTAGAGCCCGAGCAGCGGCCGGCGAGCCCACGGGAGCCGCGCGAACCCGACAGCGAGCAGGCCGAAAGGGAGGACGAAGGCGAGGATGAAGATCGATCCTTCCCGCAGGTCGTCCGACCACAGGAGCGAGAGCCCGCTCCAGCAGACGAGGGCCGAGAGGGGGATCGCGAGGGGCCCGAGCTCGCGTGCCCGGTCGTCGCCCCGGAGGAGCTGCCACCCGAGCGCGACCGCGAGCGCGCCGACGACCGCGTAGAGCGGCAGCAGCAGGTTCGCCTCCTCGTCGCCGAGCTCGACAGGGATCCGGATCGGGACGCAGGCGAGCGTCGCGAACGCGAGCGCCCACGGCCAGCGGAGGAAGACCACCGCTCCGGCGACGGCGACGAGGGCGCCGGCGACGGCTGCCGCCGCCAGGGCCGCGGTCAGGCCGTTCGGAGCGAGGTACGCGGCGAGCCCGAGCGCGCCGACGGCCCAGGCGACGAGGCCCGCCAGTCGGAGCTCTCGCCGCGTCGCGAGAACGAGCAGCGCCAGCCCGGCACAGCCGAGCGGTGCCGCGAGTCGAGCGAGCTCGCTCACCGCGGCCGTTCGCTTGCCGGCTCGACGACGAAGACCGCTGCACGGGCCTCGTGCCCGCGTGCGGAGACGACGAGGGTGTACTGCCCTTTCTGCACCGGGGCGCGCAGCACGAGCGTTCCCGGCCGCGCCAGGCCGGTGCGCCTGCCGAGCTGCCAGCGGACGCGCCTCGCGTCGGCCGACACGCGCACCGCAAAGCGGCGGCCGGCGTCGACGGTGATGCGGTCCCGGCCGAGTGCGATGTACCGCACCTGCACGAGGGCTCGCTTTCGCGGCGTCGCGACGTTTCCGGCGGCGTCGCGGGCGGAGAGCGCGAGCGTGTAGGGGCCGGGTCGCACCGCTGCTCCGTCCTGCTTCCCGTTCCAGACGATCGCGCCCTCCGGCCGCGCGAAGAGGGTGAGCGTGTGCCTGCGGCCGTTGACGAAGAGCACCCCCCGTGCGTCGTCGTCCAGGCGGTAGCGGACGACAACACGGTCGGCGCGACCGTCCCCGTCCGGCGAGATCACGCGCGGCGCGACGGTCATTGCCTCGATCACCGGCGCGGTCACGTCGATGCGCATGTCGTTCGGGAACGTGATCGTGCTCCGGTCCCGCTGCAGGTGCACGCGCGGCCGGTAGTCGCCCTCGGGAAGGACGTTGCCGGCGTCGTCGCGCCCGTCCCACTCGAGGCTGCACCTCACGGTCGACCTGCTCGCCGCTCGTGAGGGTGCGCACGACCTCGCCGCCGTCGACGATGGTCACGTCGATCCGGTCGGGCTTCCGCAGCCGGAAGGCGATCGTCGCCGTCTCGGTCTTGCACTCGCACTCGGGCGACAGCACGTCGCCGACGTTTGTTCCGAAGACCGGGCTCTTCTGCTGCTTCAGGCCCTGCGTGAGCGCGAATGCCGCGAGCGTGGCCGCGAGTAGCGCGACCACGAGCACGGTCGAGGCGAGTCGGGCCACAGCCGGTGAGTCTAGATGGGGCCGATTGGCTAGCCTCGCGGCATGGAGCGGGCCGCTCACCCGTACCGCGATACCACCGTGATCGACTCGCGGGCGCCGCGCTTCAGCCAGGCCGTGATCGGAATCCTGGCGCTCGTCGCGGTCACGACCGGCCCGTGGTGGCTGCTCGCGCTCCTCGCCGCCCAGCTTGCGATCGGGCTGACGCTCGGCCGGCGGTACTGCCTGCCGTGCCTCGCCTACTTCGAGCTCGTGCAGCCCCGGTTCGGGGAGGGGCCGCTCGAGGACGCCCGCCCGCCTCGCTTCGCCAACCTCGTCGGGCTCGTCTTCCTCAGCGCCGCCTCGGTCGCGTTCCTCGCCGGGTGGGAGGCCGTGGGCATCGCGCTCGGCGCGCTCGTCGCCGCCCTCGCATTGCTCGCCTCGCTGACCGGCTTCTGCGCCGGCTGCGAGGCCTACAAGCTCGGCTACCTGCTCACGGGCCGGAGGTTCGAGTCGTGCCCGCTTCCGCCGAGACCGGCTTCGGCCGCGCGGAGCCTCTGAGGATCCTCCGGACCCCGACGGCGAGCAAGAACACCGTCACGAGGCCGACGGTGACCAGGATGACGATGTCCGCGCCGGGCATCTCCGTCAGCCTCAGCCCGGCGAGCGTCAGGGTCGCGGCCAGCGCGAGCCGCAAGGTGCGGTCGGGCAGGTTCACCGAGACCTGACTGCCGATCAGCACGCCGGGGATCGAGCCGACGAGGAGCGCGCCCATCGCGCCGAGGTCGACGTTGCCGGCGGCGAGGTGGCCGGCTCCGGCCACCCAGAGCAGCGCGGCGGCGTGGAAGATGTCCGTGCCGACGACCTTCGATGCCGTCAGGGGGAAGACGAGGAGCATGACGAGCCCGAAGAACGTGCCGCTGCCGACCGACGTGAGGCCGACGATGAAGCCGCCGATCGCGCCCGTGACGAAGGCGATCTGGCGATCCCGGCGGGTGAGCAGGAAGGGCGCGTCGCTCTTCGCGCGGCCGGTGATGAACGTCTTCAGGGCGAAGCCGATGCCGCCGGCGATCAGCGCGAGCCCGAGGATGAAGCCCGCCGTGTCCTCGAAGCCCTCGCCGTAGCGGTGCTGCAGCCAGGCCGAGAGCGCGACGCCGAGGAGCGAGAACGGCGCCGAGCCGAGCAGCATCCAGAGCGTCAGATGCGCGTGCACCGTCCCGAGCTGACGGTGCCGGGCGGCGCCGAACGTCTTGAAGACGGCCCCATGGAGGATGTCCGTGCCGATCGCGACCGTGGGCTTGAACCCGAACAGGAAGACCAGCATCGGTGTCATCAGCGACCCGCCCCCCATGCCCGTCATGCCGACGAGCACGCCGATCAGGAACCCGGCCAGGGAGAGCTTCGGATCCACGGCGGCACAGTAGCCCTTTCCCAACTAATAGTGTCGATTAGCTCGACTTATGACCCTGGTAAGCTGCCGTGATGCCTTCGGCGCGAGTCGATCCGATCGCCGACCTCGCCGCGGGAGGAGCGGCGGAGACGCTGGACCCCGAGGCGCTCCTCGGGACGCTGCTCGAGCACCTGCACCCGCGGGTCGCGCTCGCGTGCTCGTTCCAGAAGGAGGAGACGGTGCTGCTCGACATGCTCTTCCGCCTCGAGCCGAACGCGCGCGTCTTCGCAATCGACACCCACTACCTCTTCCCCGAGACGTACGAGCTCTGGCGCGAGGTCGAGCATCGGTACGACATCAAGGTCGAGGTGTTCGAGGGACCGAGCGTCGAGGAGCTCACGGCGACCCACGGCGAGAAGCTCTGGGAGCGCAAGCCCAATCTCTACCTCGCGGTCGCCAAGATCGAGCCGCTGGTTCGCGCGCTCGGGGAGCTCGACTGCTGGATCACCGGCGTTCGCCACGACCAGTCGCCGACACGCGTCGATGCGCCGAAACTCGGCTGGGACACCGGGCACGAGTTGTGGAAGGCGAACCCGCTCGCCGACTGGAGCGACGACGACTGCTGGAGGTACATCCGGGAGCGCGGGCTCCCGTACAACGCCTTGCATGACCGCGGCTACGCCTCCATCGGCGACACCCACTCGACGGTCCCCGGGGCCGGCCGCGAGGGCCGCTGGGCCGGCAGCGCCAGGACCGAGTGCGGGCTGCACGATCCCCGCGAGACAACGCGATGATCCAGGCGCCCGTCCATCTCTCCCATCTCGACGAGCTCGAGGCGGAGGCCGTCCACATCATGCGCGAGCTCGCCGCCGAGCTCGAGCGGCCCGTGCTGCTCTTCTCGGGCGGCAAGGACTCGATCGTGCTGCTGCGGCTCGCAGAGAAGGCCTTCCGGCCGGGCAAGTTCCCGTTCCCGATCATGCACGTCGACACCGGCCACAACTTCCCGGAGGTGATGGAGTTCCGCGACCGCCGCGTTGCGGAGCTCGGCGAGACGCTCCTGGTCGCGTCGGTGCAGGAATCGATCGACAAGGGCCGCGTGGTGGAGGAGACCGGCCCGCGAGCGTCGCGAAACCAGCTGCAGACCACGACGCTGCTCGACGCGATCGCGGAGCACCGCTTCGACGCCGCCATCGGCGGCGCGCGCCGCGACGAGGAGCGTGCGCGCGCGAAGGAGCGGATCTTCAGCTTCCGCGACGACTTCGGCCAGTGGAATCCTCGCGCGCAGCGGCCCGAGCTCTGGAACCTCTACAACGCGCGGGTGAAGCGCGGCGAGCACGTCCGCGTCTTCCCGATCTCGAACTGGACCGAGCTCGACGTCTGGCAGTACATCGCGCGCGAGGGCCTCGAGCTGCCGGTGATCTACTTCGCGCACGAGCGAGAGGTGTTCCGGCGCGACGGGATGCTCTATGCGGTCAGCGGGTTCGTCGAGCGGATGGACGGCGAGGATCCCTTCAGCGCGTCGGTGCGGTTCCGCACCGTCGGTGACATGAGCTGCACGGGCGCCGTTGCCTCGGAGGCGACGTCGCTCGAGGCGGTCGTGGCCGAGATCGCCGCGACGCGGGTGACAGAACGCGGCGAGACGCGGGCGGACGACCGCACGAGCGAGGCCGCGATGGAGGACAGGAAGCGCGTTGGCTACTTCTGAGCTGATGCGAACCGAGCTGCTGCGGCTCGTGACCGCGGGCTCGGTCGACGACGGCAAGTCGACGCTGATCGGACGGCTGCTCTACGACACGAAGCAGATCCTCGTCGACCAGCTCGAGCACATCGAGGAGACGTCGCGCCGCCGCGGCGACGGCTACGTCAACCTCGCGCTCCTCACCGACGGCCTGCGGGCAGAGCGGGAGCAGGGGATCACGATCGACGTCGCCTACCGCTCGTTCGTGACGCCGCGCCGCCGCTTCCAGCTCGCGGACGCGCCGGGGCACGTCCAGTACACGCGCAACATGGTCACCGGCGCCTCCACCGCCGACCTCGCGATCATCCTCCTCGACGCGCGCAAGGGCGTCGTCGAGCAGACCCGCCGGCACGCGTACATCGCCTCGATCCTCGGCATCCCGCACGTGGTCGTCGCGGTCAACAAGATGGACCTCGTCGACTTCTCCGAGCAGCGCTTCCGCGAGATCGAGACCGAGCTCGGTGAGACCGGGGAGCGGCTCGGCCTGCGCGACGTGCGGGTGATCCCGATGTCGGCGCTGCGCGGCGACGGGGTCGTCGAGCGCGGCGAGGGGATGCCGTGGTACGACGGGCCGACGCTGCTCGAGCATCTCGAGACCGTCGAGATCGCCGGCGACCGCGACCTCGACCACCGCCGCTTCCCGGTGCAGTGGGTGATCCGGCCGATCTCGGAGGAGCACCACGACTACCGCGGCTATGCCGGCCAGGTCGCGGGCGGCGTCTGGCAGGCCGGCGACGACGTGCTCGTGCTGCCGTCGGGGCGACGGTCGCGCGTGGCGGCGGTGGAGACGGCCGGACGGCCCGCTGGACGTCGCCGTCCCCGGCATGTCGGTGACGGTGCGGCTCGAGGACGACCTCGACATCTCGCGCGGCGACCTGCTCGCCGATCCCGAGCAGGCGCCGACGGTCGCGCGCGAGCTCGACGCGACGGTGTGCTGGATGGCCGAGCGGCCGCTCGAGCCGCGCACGCGGTTGGTGGTGAAGCACACGACGCGGACCGTGCGCGCGATCGTGGACGAGCTCGTCTCGGTCGTCGAGATCCACTCCCTGGAGGACCAGCCGGGGCCGGCGCAGCTCGAGCTGAACGACATCGCGCGCGTCCGCCTGCGCCTCGCCGAGCCGCTCGCCGTCGACACCTACGCGGACAACCGCACAACGGGCGCGTTCATCCTGATCGACGAGGCGACGAACGACACGATCGGCGCCGGCATGATCGTCTCGGCCTCGAGCTAGCCGGCGGTTCCGCCCGGACGCCGGGCGACGAAGACGAACTCTCGTCCGGGCCGGTCAGGTGCGCCTCGGACCTCGTCCACGACGTACCCGCACGCGACGAGGTCCGCCTCGACTTCCTCGCGCTCGCGGAACCGCAGCGTCGAGTCGAATGTCAGGCGCTCACCGTCAGCCGCGAAGACCGTCGTCGATCGGAAGGTCACGAGCGGACCGTTCACGTCGGTCACCTCGTCCCAGCTCTCGACAGCTCCGACGCCGTCGATCTCCGTGACGCCGTAGGACGTTGCGCGGTTCCAGTCTTCCCACGCTCGACTTGCCGGGTCGCGGGTCTCGAAGACGAGATGTCGATCCGGGGACAGCGCGTCATGGATCCCGCGCAACGTCGCCTCCCAGTCCGCGCGCTCCACGATTTGCTGGGCAACGTTCCCGGTCATGGTCGCGAGCTCGACCTGCAGTCGCGGCAGAGTCGTCGCATCACCGTGGATCCAGCGCACGCGCTCGCCGCCCGGCTTCGCTCGCGCCACGTCGAGAGAAGCAAGCGCTGGGTCTACGCCGATGACCTCGAGGCCTTGTTGGGCCAGCATCACCGCGAAGGTGCCGGTCCCGCAGCCGACGTCCAGCACGTGCCGGGCGCCGAGCTCCTCGGCAATGCCCGCATACACGACGAGGTCGCTGCGGTCAGGATCGAGCGCGTCATAGATTGCGGCGATCCGCGGATGCTCGAAGCCGCTCACCCGGCGACAGTCCTGAAGGAGGCGTCTCGTTGCGGCGCCACGCCGCCAGTGTAGGGTCGCGTCCATCGTGGCGACCTCGACCGGCCCGTACGTGCACGAGCACGGCGCCGAGTTCGTCGGACCGCTCCCCGACTGACCGTGATGCCTGCGTTCCAGGCCGAGCTCGACGCGATCGCGGCCGAGACCGCGTTCTCGGGCGTCGTGCGCATCGATCGCGGCGACCGGGTCGAGCTCGCGAAGGCGTACGGGCTTGCTCACCGTGGCTACGCGATCCCCAACGAGGTCGACACGCGCTTCGCGACCGCGAGCGGGGTGAAGGGGCTGACGGCCCTCACGGTCGTGAGCCTGGTCGAGGGCGGCTCGCTCGAGCTCGCGACGACGGCTCGCTCGGTCCTCGGCGCGGATCTGCCGCTGATCGACGACGCGGTCACCGTCGAGCACCTTCTCGCGCACCGGTCGGGGATCGGCGACTACCTCGACGAGGACGAGGAGGACGACTTCAGCAAGTACCTGATGCCCGTACCGGTGCACGAGCTCGCGACGACGGAGCAGTACCTCGCCGTGCTCGACGGTCACGCGACGAAGTTCCCACCGGACGAGCGGTTCTCGTACAGCAACGGCGGCTACGTCGTGCTCGCGCTGATCGCCGAGCGCGCGAGCGGTGTTCCGTTCCACGAGCTCGTTCGGCAGCGTGTCTGCGAGCCGGCGGGGATGGCGGACACCGAATTCCTGCGCTCGGACGAGCTGCCGGAGCGCACCGCACTCGGCTACGTCGAGATGGACGGTGTGTGGAGGTCGAACGTCTTCCATCTGCCGGTGCGGGGGACCGGCGACGGCGGCATCTACACGACGGCGGCCGACGTCGCCGCGTTCTGGCTCGCCCTCTTTGCCGGCCGGATCGTCTCGCCGGACTGGGTGCGGGAGATGACGCGTCCCCGCAGCGACGTCCCGCCGAAGTGGCGCTACGGGCTCGGGTTCTGGCTGCCCGCGCCGGGCCGGGTACAGCTGGAGGGCAGTGACGCGGGCGTCTCCTTCCGCAGCGTCCACGATCCCGACGAGCGCCTCACGTACACCGTGCTCTCGAACACGACCGACGGGGCGTGGCCGATCGCCCTCTTCCTCGGGGAGAGGCTCTGAAGAAGGAGCGGCGCCCCGCCGAGGTTCAGGGGAGCCAGTCTTCGCGGTACCGCGCCGGTTCGCGCCTGGTCCAACTCGCGTACGCCTGCGCCGGGTCGTTCGTCTCCTTCTCCACACCGGCGCCGTGGCGCTGGGCGGCTTCGTCGACGGTGTAGCCGCCCCAGTCGGGCCCGTCGACCGAGCGGTCGCGGGCGCCGACGGCGAGCACGAGGCACGGCGCGTCGCCGGCTCCGATGATGACGTGCTTGGTCTCGGGCGGGCAGTGCACGAGGTCCCACTGCCGCAGCGGGCGCTCCTCGCCCTCGACGATCAGCAGCGCCTCGCCGGAGAGCACGAGGAAGTCCTCCTGGTCGGCCTCCCAGTGGTACATCGCCATCGGCTCGCCGGGGCCGAGCACGCTGAGGTGGATGCCGAGCTGCGAAAACTCGGGCTCACCCTCGAAGCTGCAGATCGCCGGACGTCCCTCCGCGTGGCGCCAGAGCGCCTCGCGTGCGTTGACGACGAACCAGCCTTCACCGCTCGGGACGAGCCCGTGCTCGGTCGACTCCAGCCGCGCCTCGGGGACCACGGCGGAACACTGCCTGACCGGCATGGCGCGCGCTAGGAGAACCGCAGGATCGGGTCCAGGCGGAGGAAGCGGCCGATCCGCTCCGCCTCGGCGCCGACTCCGGCCCGCTCGTCGCGCGTAAGCCTGCGCGCGGGCACGACGGTCAGCTCGACCTTCCTCGTGCGCTTGGTGCGGCTCCAGACGCCGGCGCAGCGGCCGTCGATCACCAGGAACGGCGTTGCTGCGGGCCCTTCGTAGCGCCCCTTGCCGTGTGCGGCGACCTGCTCGCGCACCTCGGGCGACACGAGCTCCTCGCGCTCGCGGAAGCCCATCACGTACACGTCGTATTCGGGCAGCAGGCGGACGCTCGCACGTGGCTCGACCGGCTCGGGCTCGGGCAGGTCGAGTGACGCCCAGAGCTCGCGCGCGGCGGCCGGCGTGAAGCTCCGCGAAGTGAACCACTCCCGAAACTGGCGATCAGAAACGGGGCCGTAGGCCGTTGCGTAGCGGCGCGCGACCTCGCGCAGCGCCTCGCCGGGCTCCCACGGAGGCTGGGGGCCGAGCCAGTCGTCCGGGTGCACGAACGTCACCTTCTGACCCTGCGGTGGCCCGAAGCAGAGCTGGTCCGCGATCGCTGCGTCGCCGAGATAGAAGCCCCAACCGGAGGCGAGCTTCTCGCGGGGTGCGGCTCCGACCCGTGCGACGACCGCGTCCGCAAGCTCCTCGCGGGTCAGGCAACGCCCTCTGAGCGCGGCTCCGATCGCGGCGACGACCTCGTCGACCTCGTCGACCTCCTCCTCGACGTAGTCGGCCGCGCCGACGACTGCACGACGGGCCGCCGTCCACATGGTCAGCTCGTCGGCTGGGTGCAGGTGCAGCGTCCCGCGCAGCGTCCAGGTCTTCACCAGCGCGCGCCGCTCCCAGAGCGCGTCGCGAACGTCCGCCTGCGTGATCCCATCGACACGCGCTGCGAGCTGGAGCTCCGCCGACCCCGTCACCTGCGCGTGGATCCCGCCGACGTCGCGCACGACCTCGGCGAGCCGCTCCGCCGGCGACCGCTCGAGGAGGTGGCTGCGCGCGAGCCGACGCGCGCGCACCTCGTCCCACGTGAGCGACCCCACGCCCGACAGCGTATGGCCCCGCTCTGCGTAAGCTCTGGTTGTGGAGATCTCGGCGTCCACGGTCGAGCTGCTGACGTGGGTCACGACTCGCGCGCGCACATACGAGGATGTCGTCGAGGCCTGGAAGAGCAACTGCCCGCGCTACGCGGTGTGGGACGACGCCGTCACTGCGGGTCTCGTTCGTGCGGGGCGCGAAGGTGTGATGCTGACGGAGCGCGGCCGCGCTGTGCTCGCAGCCAAGTAACAGTCTGTTACTTGGCTGGCGTGGACGCCGGCGCGTCGGCGAGCAGGATCTCCTTCAGCGTATCGCCGCGGAGGCCCAGTCGGAGCGTCTCGAGCGGGATCACTTCCTCCGGCGCGATGTTGCCGAGGTTGACCTCCGGCCCGAACTGCTTCACGAACCACGCCTGCGAGCTCTTCGACGGCGCCTCCCAGATCAGGTCGTGGAAGTCGATCGAGTGCACGATCTCGTCGATCAGACCGGTGCGCATGTCGCCGTCCTTCCGGAAGATGCCGGCGGTGCCGCCCTCGCGCGCCTCGGTGATCACCTTCCAGGCGCCGGCGTCGCGCTCCTCCTTGATCCAGTCGACCCACTGGTAGGGCGCGTAGACGACATCGGGATCCTTGGAGCCGACCTCGGACAGGACGGTGAAGTCGCGCGCGAAGTCCTCGATCAGCTCGAGCTTGTGCTCGCGCGGGATGTCGAGCGTGCCGTCGGAGATCTCGACGTGCGAGAACCGGTAGTGCGCCAGCCAGCGCTTGAAGTCGTCCATGTCGCCGCGCGCGTAGACGACCTCGAAGAGCGTCCCGCCGCACACGATCGGCGTGTCGAACGAGCGGTAGAGCGCGATCTTCTTCTCGAGGTTCTGGGTCACGTAGCTCGTTCCCCAGCCGAGCTTGACGATGTCGACGTAGTCGCCCGCCGTGTCGAAGAGCCCCTCGATCTCGCGGATGTTGAGCCCCTTGTCCATCACGTGGGTGAGGCCGCTCTCCCGCGGCTTCGGCGGGCGCGGGGGCAGGGACAGGAAGCCGTCAAAGGCCCCGCCGGAGGCGCTATTAGAGCCTTGCATAGAGCTCCTTCAGTTTCTCCTGAGCGGCGGCCTGGACGTCGTGGTAGAGCGAGTTGCCGTGGGCGTCGATGCCGACGGTCAGCGGGCCGAAGTCCTTGACCCGGAACTTCCAGAGGCACTCGGGCATGAGCTCTTCCCAGGCGACCTCCTCGATCTCCTCGATCTGGGTCGTCTCGAGCGCGGCGGCGCCGCCGACGATCGCGAAGTAGACCATGCCGAGCCGCTGCATCGGCTCGATCGCCTCGTCGGGAAAGCCGCCCTTGCCGCAGATCGCACGGACCCCGTACTGCTCGCCGAGCGGCTCGGTGAAGCGCACCATGCGCGCCGAAGTCGTCGTGCCGATGCAGACCTTCTCGTAGCGGCCGTTGTCGAGCTTGCGCACGCCGGGCGCGGTGTGCAGGAGGAAGGCGCCGGAGAGGTCCATCGGCGGCTCGATGCCCTGGTCGAAGATCCGGATCTGCGTGCGGTCGCGGATGCCGATGATGTGGCCCTGCACGGTGACCTCGTCGCCCGCGCGGAGCTTCAGGATCTCGGCCGGATCGGTGATCGGGAACGTGACCTCGTGCTCCGCCATCAGAACTCCCTGTCGTAGTCGAGGGTGCCATCTGGGCGACACGTGCACGGATGCGCGCCGCGCGGCCCAGCACTGGTAGTTGACGGCGACCGGGTTGAGCGTCATGTGCGTGTCGGCGTGCTCGATGTGGCACTGGAGCACGGTGACGTCGCCGCCGAGGCCCATCGGCCCGATGCCGGTCTCGTTCAGGAGGCCGTAGAGCTCTTCCTCGAGCTGCGCCACGATCGGGTCCGGGTTGCGCGTGCCGACCGGCCGCGCGATCGCCTCCTTCGCGAGGTACATCGCGTAGTCGGCCGAGCCGCCGATGCCGACGCCGACGATCCCCGGCGGGCACGGCTTGCCGCCGGCGCCCACGATCGACTCGAGCACGAACTGCTTGATCCCCTTCACGCCGTCGGCGGGGACGCACATCTTCAGGAAGCTCATGTTCTCGGAGCCCGAGCCCTTTGGCACGCACTTGACGTCCAGCCCGTCCCACTCGGGGATGAACTCCCAGTGCACGATCGGCAGGCGGTAGCCGATGTTCGGGCCGGTGTTCTCGCGCGTGATCGTGTGCACGGCGTTCGAGCGGAGCGGGTGCTCGACCGTGGCGCGCGCGGTGCCGTCGCGCAGCGCCTCGTAGATCCGCGCGGGGTGGAGGGGGAAGTGCTCGCCGACGCGGCAGGTGTAGACCGCGATGCCCGTGTCCTGGCAGACGAGGTTCTTCTCCTCATCCGCGATGTTGATGTTGCGATGGATCGTGTTGAGGACGCGCTGGCCCGTCACCGAGGTCTCGCGCTCGCGCGCCGCGTCGAGCGCGTCGCGGAGATCCTGCGGGATGTCCTTCAGCGCCCAGACGTAAAGGTGCGCGGCTGCATCCTCGACGGCGTGCTGTAGGTCGGTGGTGGTGACCGTACTCATGCTCTCGCTTTCTCGGCCGCGGCCCGGCCGGCGCGCCGGCCGAAGACGCAGCATTCCAGAAGGGAGTTCCCCATCATCCGGTTGCGGCCGTGCGTGCCGCCGGCGATCTCGCCGCAGGCGTAGAGGCCCTCGAGGGTCGTCTGGGAGTCGGTGTCGATCACGAGGCCGCCGTTCTGGTAGTGGAGGACGGGGTACGTGAGGATCTTCTCCTGCAGCGGGTCGATTCCCCCGCCGCGGTAGCGGCGCAGCATGTACGGCAGCGAGACGTTCGCGTCGGCCTCGGCGATCCGCGTCGTATCCAGGTAGACCGCCGGCCGCCCGTCGGGCGTCTCGACGCCCTTCCCCTTCGTGACCTCGTCGAAGATCGCCTGCGAGACGACGTCCCTCGGCCCGAGCGAGTCGGTGAACTCCTCGCCGTCTGCGTTCACGAGCACGGCACCGTACGCGCGCGTCGTCTCCGGAATCGAGTAGCCCTGCATCGTCTCCGGCCAGGCGCCGCCGTTCGGGTGGTACTGGAGCTCGTCCAGGTCGCGCGCCTGCGCGCCGAGGTCGAGGGCGATCTGCGTCACCTCGCCCGTCGCGTTGGGATGGTTCGTCGAGAGCTCGTGCCGCTCGGATGCGACGCGGTAGCAGCGTCCGCCGGCGGCCAGGACGACCGTCGCCGCCTCGAGCTCGTGCTCACCGCAGGTCGCGCGCCAGCCGTGCTCGGCGGGCTCGATCGACCGCAGCGGGCTGTTCGCGTACAGCGTCCCGGTGCCGGCCTCGAAGGCCTCGCGCAGCGCCTTCGTGATCGCGTGGCCGGTGCGGTCGCCGACCTGGAGCAGCCGCTTCGCCGACGCACCGCCGCAGCGCGCGAGGCGGTAGCCGCCGTTCTCTCTCGTGAACTCGACGCCGAGCTCCTCGAGCCAGTGGATCGCGTTCTGCGCGTCGCCCGTCAGCACCTCGACGAGCCGCATGTCGGCGCTGTCGTGGGAGCTCTTGAAGACGTCCGCCGCATGCTGTTCCGGCGAGTCGTCGTCGCCGAAGGCGGCCTGGATGCCGCCCTGCGCCTTGGCGGAGTTGCACGCCTGGATCGAGCCCTTCGTCGCCAGGCCGACGCGTGCGCCGCCGTGCTCGGCGGAGACCGCAGCGGCGAGCCCGGAGGCGCCGCTCCCGATCACGAGCACGTCAAAGGCACCGGAGCCGGTCATGCGGGCCCAGGATACCAGCGATACCTAATGCACGTCATTAGCACAACTTATTGTCATCACCAGATCGAGCGCAACAGCGCCTCGACCTCGTCGGGTGTCGCGGGACGCGGGTTCGCCTTCGCGCCGGCCCGCTCGACCACCGCCTCTGCAACCTCGTGCAGCTCGTCCTCGGGCACGCCGAAGTCGCGCAGCCGCTCGAAGCCGCCGAGCCGCGCGAGCTCCTCGACGCGCGCGGCCGGATCCGCCGATCCGAGCGCTTCGCCGAACCGCGCGATCGCCTCCGGGGCGACCTCGGCGTTGAAGCGCAACGCAGGCGGCAGCGAGAGCGCGTTCATCGCGCCGTGCGGCAGGCCGTAGTGGCCGCCGAGAGCTTGCGCCATCGCGTGGCCGAGCGCGAGGAACGACTTGCCGAGCGCCGAGCCGGCGTGACAGGCGCCGCGCAGGAGCTCCGTGCGCGCCTCGAGGTCGCGCCGGGCGCTCGACGACCTGCGGCAGCCACTCGCCGATCAGGCGGGCGCCCGCGAGGGCCTCGGCATCCGCTTCCGGGTTGTGGCGGTCGACGTAGAGCGCCTCCGCGCTGTGCGCGAGCGCATTCAGCGCCGTGCCGACGGTCTCGGCGCGGGGCAGCTCCAGCGTGAGCTCGGGCTCGTAGACGATCCCGTAGAGGCGCGCGCCCGCGCCACCGCCCTTCATTCTTCGCTCGGGATCGCGCACGCCGAAGAACTCCGTCCACTCGGCGCCCGAGTAGGTCGTCGGGACGGAGACCAGCGGCAGCCCGCTCGCGGCGGAGGCGGCCTTCGCCGTGTCGATGGCGCTGCCGCCGCCGACGGCGACGATCCCATCGGCGTCGCCGGGGACCTCGATCCGGTGCGACGGCACCTCGGTCCAGACGTGCGGCGCGTCGACAACGCCCTGCCAGCGCTCGCTCGCGACGAGGAACGGCCGCTTGCCGAGCAGCGCGGGGAGCTCGTCGAGGCCCCAGCGGACGATCACTTACAGCCTGCCGCGCGCGAACTCGACGAAGGCGTCGGCCGCGCGCGTGCTCGTCCGGCCGGAGGTACGGGCGAGCGAGATCTCGCGTGTCGCCTCGAGACCTTCCACCCGCGCCGCGACGAGCGTCCCGGCGGCCAGATCCGACTCGACCGCCGAGCGGGAGATGAACGTGACGCCGTAGCCGGCCTGGACGGCGCTGCGCACCGACTCCTGCAGGCCGAGCTCGAGCCTGACGTCGAGGTCGCGGAGTCGGATGCCGAGCGCGCGCAGCTCGTCCTCGACGATCTGGCGGACGCCCGCGCCGTCCTGCATCACGATCAGCTGCTCAGCGCGGAGGTCGTCGATCGTGACCGTGCGCCCGGCGAACGGATGGCCGGGAGGGCACGCAAGGATGACCTCGTCCTCGAAGAACGGCTCGAACCGGACCGAGCGGTGGCGGCGGGAGGCGCCGACGATGCCGAGCTCGAGCTCGCGCCGGGCCACGAGGTCGACGATCGATTGCGTGTCCGACACGGTCAACGAGACCCGGACACCCGGGTTCGCACGCTGGAACTCGCACAGGAGGAGCGGGACGACGATCGCGGCAGGCCCAGTCGAGGCGCCGATCGAGAGCTCGCCGGTGAGATCGCCCTGGCTCTCGCCGGTCACCTCGTCGACCAGCTGCTCCTCGAGCGCGAGCAGTCGCTGCGCGCCGCGGTAGAGCCGCAGCCCTGCTTCCGTCGGCTCGACTCGGCGGCCCGAGCGGTCGAGCAGCTGCGTCCCGAGCCGCTTCTCGAGCGACCGCACCTGCAGGGAGACAGCCGGCTGCGTGACGCCCAGCCGCTCGGCGGCCTGCGAGAAGCTCTTGCGCTCGACCACGGCGCAGAAGGCGGCCAGCTGACGTGTATCCATAAGCACAGCTTATGCGAGCAGGAGCGGTTCGCTGCCGGTCGAACGCTCGGAACGTGCAACTCGCCGTCGCCCGTCGTTCGCGCCGCAGGCTGTATGACAAGCTGCCACCGATGTCCCAGGTCGATCCGCAGGCCTCGCTCGCGGAGCGTTACTCGCACCTTTCGCTGCAGGGGCTGCAGCGGCCGAGCATCGACCGTCGCCTGCGCGCGCTCGACGTCGGGATCGCGTCCCTGTCGCTGCTCCTGCTCGCGCCGGTGGCAGCGCTGATCGCGGTCGCGATCAGGCTCAGCTCCGGCCGGCCGATCTTCTACCGAGGCGACCGCGTCGGCTGCAACGGACGCGTCTTCACGATGCGGAAGTTCCGGACGCTCGAACCGGGAGCCGAGGCGCGCCTCGGGCAGTGGTACGGCGCCGAGCTCGACCAGCGGACGCCCGCGGAGGTGACGGGGCTCGGCCGCTGGCTCCGGGCCTCCCAGCTCGACGAGGTGCCGCAGCTCTGGAACGTCGTGCGCGGCGACATGTCGATCGTCGGGCCGCGTCCGATCCGGCCGCGCTTCTTCCAGGAGCTCTGCGAGGAGATCCCGGCGTACTGGCAGCGCCTCGTCGTGCGGCCGGGCCTGACGGGCTTCGCCCAGACGCGGATGGGACGAGAGCCGTCCTGGTCCGAGAAGCTCGCCCATGATCTCGAGTGGATCGCCGACCGCTCGGTCGGGCTGTACGTCCATATCGTGACCTCGACTGCCTGGCGCGTCCTGCGCCAGTCGGTGCGGGGGCTCGCCGGGCGCGCGCCCTAGTATCCGGGCCATGTGTGGGATCTGCGGGATCGTGTCGCCGGCCGGCGCCGACCGAGGCCGCCTGGAGGCGATGAGCGCGACGCTCGTCCATCGCGGGCCAGACTCGAGCGGCGTCCACGTCGACGGGCCGGTCGGGCTCGCAGCGCGCCGGCTCTCGATCATCGACCTCGAGACCGGCGACCAGCCGATCGCGAACGAGGACGGCACCGTCGTCGTCGTCCAGAACGGCGAGCTCTACAACTACCGCGAGCTCCGCGCCGAGCTCGAGGCGTCAGGGTCATCGCTTCCGCACCCACGGGGACACGGAGGTGCTCGTCCACCTGTACGAGCAGCACGGCACCGGCTTCGCGGAGCGCCTGCGTGGGATGTTCGCGGTCGCGATCTGGGACGCGCCCCGCGGCCGGCTCGTGCTCGCGCGCGACCGGTTCGGGATCAAGCCGCTCGTCTACCGCGCCGACGGCGGCGGGCTCGAGTTCGCGTCCGAGCTGCGCGCGCTGCCGCGCGGCGAGATCGACCTCGACGCGCTCGAGGCGTTCCTCGCGTTCAACTCGATTCCCGGGCCGCTCTCGATCTTCCGCGACGTCCGCAAGCTCATGCCCGGCCACGTGCTCGTCTGGGAGGCCGGCGAGGTCACGCTCGAGCGGTTCGCGCGGCCCGCTCCGGCGCCCGCGGACGCCGTTCGGCACGAGGACGAGGCGGTCCTCGCCGAGGAGTTGCGAGGGCGGCTGCGCGACTCCGTCCGCGCGCACCTCGTCGCGGACGTTCCCGTCGGCGTCCTGCTCTCGGGCGGGATCGACTCGTCGCTGCTGGCGGCGCTTGCCGCCGAGGAGTCGGGCGAGCAGCTCCGCACCTTCTCGATCGGCTTCGAGGAGAGCTCGTTCGATGAGCGTGCAGACGCGCGCCGCGTCGCGGAGCGCTACGCGCACTCGACACCGCGAGCTCGTGCTCCGGCCCGACGCGGCGATGCTCCTGCCGGCGCTGGCGGAGGCTTTCGACGAGCCGTTCGCGGACTCGTCGGCGCTCCCGACCTACCTCGTCTCGCAGCTGGCCGCGGAGGACGTGAAGGTGGCGCTCTCGGGCGAGGGCGGCGACGAGCTCTTCGGCGGCTACTACACGTACCAGGCCGACCTCTTAGCGCTCCGTGTCGGCGGCCTCGCGCGCTTCGCGCGTCCGCTTGTCGAGCGGCTGCCCGTCTCGTCCTCGCGTACGAGCCTCGACTACAAGGCGAAGCGCTTCGTGCGGGCCGCGCACCTGCCGCCGCTCGAGCGCCACCACGGCTGGAAGGAGATCTTTTCGCCCGAGGTGCGTGCGGAGCTGACCGGGCGCCGGCACGGCTGGGATCCGGTCGACATCCTCCGCGAGCGCTTCGACGAGACGACCGGTGCCGAGCTGCTCGCGCGGCTGCAGGATGTCGACGCCCGCGTCTACCTCGTCGACGACCTGCTCGTGAAGACCGATCGCGCCTCGATGGCGCACTCGCTCGAGGCGCGCGTGCCGTTCCTCGATCCGGTCGTCGACTCGTTCGCCGCCGCGCTGCCGACCCGGCTCAAGGTGCGTCGCTCGGCGAAGAAGGTGCTGTTGCGGCGCGCCGCCGAGCCGCTCCTGCCGCCGGAGATCGTGCGAGGGCGAAAGCGCGGGTTCTCGATCCCCGCGGCGGCCTGGTTGCGCGGCGAGCTCGAGCCCTTCGCGCGCGAGGTGCTCTCGCCGGCCGAGCTTCGCCGCCAGGGCTACTTCCGGCCCGAGGCCGTCTCGCGGCTCCTCGACGACCACGTCGCCGGCCGCGCCGACCTGAGCCGGCAGCTCTGGGGGCTGCTCGCGTTCACCCTCTGGCACGATCACCACGTCGAGCGCACGCCCGGCGCGCTCCGCGAGCCGCGTCTTTCGACTGCCCTCGCGTGAGGGTCTGGATTGATATGACGGCGTCGGCGCACGTGCTCGTGTTCCGGCCGCTGATCGAGATCCTGCGCGGGCGCGGCGACGAGGTCGAGATCACGTCACGGGAATACGCCCAGACTCAGCAGCTGCTCGAGCTACACGGCCTCGAGTCGGACGTGATCGGCCGCCACGGCGGCCGCTCGAGCCTCGGCAAGGCGCGCTCGCTCGTGTCGCGACTCCACGGCCTGCGCCGCTGGGCCAAGGGCCGCTCGTTCGACGTCGCGCTCGCGCACGGCTCGCACGAGCTGACGATCACAGCGCGGCGGCTCGGCATTCCGAGCTCGACGACCTTCGACTACGAGTGGGCGACGTTGCAGCACCAGCTCGGGTGCCGTGCCGCGACCAAGGTGGTCGTGCCCGCGGCGATCCCGCCCGAGCGGCTTGCGAGGTACGGCGCCGAGCCGCCGAAGCTCCTCCAGTACCCAGGCCTCAAGGAGGAGTACTACCTCGCCGACTTCGAGCCCGACGAGGGCGTCCTCGCCGGCCTCGGCGTCGACCCATCGCGCATCGTCGTCGTCCTGCGTCCGCCGCCGGACGTCTCGCTCTACCACCGGCACTCGAATCCGCTGTTCCCGCAGACGCTCGAGCATCTCGGCCGCGACGAAGGTGTTCACGCCGTCGTCATCCCGCGGACGGAGGAGCAGCGCGCGTACGTGCGCTCGCTCGAGCTCCCGTCGGTCCTCGTGCCTGACCGCGCCGTCGACGCTCAGAGCCTGATCGCGCTCTCGGATCTCGTCGTCTCGGCCGGCGGGACGATGAACCGCGAGGCCGTCGCGCTCGGCGTCCCGGTCTACACGACCTACGGCGGCCGCCTCGGCGGCGTCGACGAGTGGCTCATCCGCGAGGGCCGGCTCGTCCCGCTGACCGACCCACGGGCGCTCTCGCTGCACAAGCGCGACTCCGGCGGCGACCGCCGGACGAAGCGCGATCCGCACGTCCTGCTCGACCTGCTGCTCGCCGCCCGGGGCGACGCTGCGGGCGCCGTCGAAGCCTGATAGGACCTTCTCCACACGTTCACAATTCATGGGGAGGACTGCTCATGAGAGTGTCGAGGAGGGGGCTCGCGCTTCTGGCGGGACTCGCGGCGGTGGGTGCGAGCGCTGCGGTGGCCGGGGCGGCGGACATCTGGGGCTTCAGCGGCTGGAAGACCCATCGGCCCGCGCAGATCGCGCCGGTCAAGGAAGGCGTGGTCTACGAGCCGCTGATCACGGTCGGCGAGCGGCTGCGGAGCGGCTACGTGTTCGAGTCGATCCCGGACGGCATCGCGATCAAGGTGACGGGCGACCTCACCGTCGACGCGTACGTCAACCACGAGACGTCGACCGTGCCGTTCCCGTTCGATCCTGCGACGGGTGTCGGGTTCAACGACTTCACGAACTCGCTGCTGAGCAAGCTCACGCTGCACAGGCGGAGCGGCAGCATCTTGGCCGGCGAGTACGTGATTCCGTCGGAGGCCAACTACCAGCGCTTCTGCTCGAACTTCATGGCCGGTGCCGAGCACGGGTTCGATCGCGACATCGTCTTCACGAACGAGGAGGCGACCGACTTCGTGAATCGCACCGGCGAGGCGTGGCCGGCTCGCGCCGGTGCCGAGCAGGCCGGCGTCGTCGTGGCGTACGACGTCGCCAGCCGTGAGTACAAGTCGATCTACGGGATGGGGCGGCACAATCACGAGAACAGCGTCGCCGTCCCCGGCTACGGCCATCCCGTCGTGCTCTCGGGCGACGACACGTTCTCCGCTCCCGCGTCGCAGCTTTACCTCTACCAGGCTGCCTCGCGGGCGCAGCTGTGGGCCGACCAGGGGGCGCTGTACGCGCTCCGGTCGCACAACCCGGCGATCAACGACTACGGCGACCTGTCCGGGACGACCTCCGTTGCGGGCACGTTCATCCCGGTGCCGGAGGCGATCGCGAAGGGCGACCAGACGGCGCTCGAGAACTGGTCGAACGCGAACAATGTCTTCCAGTTCATCCGCATCGAGGACATCGCCTACGACCGCACGACGCCGAACGTCGTCTACTTCGCGGACACCGGCGAGCCGCGGGCGCTGCCGAATCCCGCGACGGGCCGGCTGATGCGCGGGCCGGCGACGGCACGCGGACCGTGGCCGAACGGGCGTCTGTTCCGGATGGTGCTCGATCCCGCGAACCCGCTCAACGTCACCAGCCTGTCGATCCTGGTCGACGCGGACGCCGGCGGCTACGACAACGTCAACGTCATGCACCAGCTCGACAACATCGAGACGACTGCGAACAGCATCTTCGTCCAGGAGGATCCGGGCGGGCACAACCAGGGCCAGACGGCGGCCAGGATCTGGCGCTACGACATCTCGGACAAGACCCAGGAGGTCATCGCCAGGGTCGATCAGTCGCAGCGACCCGAGTCGCCGCTCGGCGCGTGGGAGTCGAGCGGCATCGTCGACGCCTCGGCGGCGTTCGGCGACGACTGGTTCCTGGTCGACGTCCAGGCCGGCACGCTGATCGTCGAGGAGGAGCGGCGCGGCAACCTCACGTACCAGCGTGAGGGCGGCCAGCTCGGCCTGCTGAAGATCCCCGGCTCGTAGCGAGCTAGACGGAGTCCGAGGCGGGTGTCGAGACGGCGCCCGCCTCGTCCGTCACGGGCTCGACGCGCTTCGGCTCCCGCGCGATCGCCGCCAGCCGGCCGACGAGCTCGAGCGTGTCGCCCGCCTCGACGAGCGCCTCGAGCTCGTCCAGCCTCTCGTCGAGCCACGTGCGGTCGACCGGAGAGACGTCGAGGACGACGATCTTCGGGTGCGACGTCGGCTTCCACGTCTCGCCCTCCGCGAAGAGCTCCTCGTGCACCTTCTCGCCCGGGCGTGCGCCGATGAAAGTGATCTCGATGTCGCGATCGGGCTCCTTGCCCGACAGCCGGATCATGTTCCGGGCGAGGTCGAGGATCCGGATCGGCTCGCCCATGTCGAGGACGAGAATCCGGCCGCGGCCACCGATCGCCCCCGCCTGGATGACGAGCGCGACCGCCTCGGGGATCGTCATGAAGAAGCGCGTCATCTCGGGATCGGTCACGGTGAGCGGCCCGCCGCGCTCGATCTGCCGCCTGAAGAGCGGGATCACGCTCCCCGCCGAGTTGAGCACGTTGCCGAACCGCACGGCCACGAACCGGGTCGGGACCTCGGCCCGGTCGCCGTGCGCGCCGACGATCCACTCGCACAGCGTCTTCGACTGGCCGTAGATGCTGTGCGGGTTGAGCGCCTTGTCGGTCGAGACGAGGACGAAGCGCTCGACGCCGTGTGCGACCGAGACCTCGGCGACCGTCCGCGTGCCGAGCACGTTGTTGCGCACGGACTCGAGCGGGTTCGCCTCCATCAACGGCACGTGCTTGTACGCCGCCGCGTGGAAGACGACCTCCGGTCGGTACCGCTCGAACAGCTGGTTCATCCGGCTCTGCTCGCGCACGTCCGCGAGCACCGGCACCGCGGCGGAGAAGCCGCGTTCGTCCACCAGCTCGCGCTCGATGTCGAAGAGGGCGCTCTCCGCCTGGTCGACCAGGACGATCCGCTGCGGCGCCGCGCGCGCGATCTGGCGGGACAGCTCGGATCCGATCGAACCGCCGGCGCCGGTCACGAGCACGGTCTTGCCGGCGAGGTAGGAATGGATCGCCTCGAGATCGACCTCGACCGGCTCGCGGCCGAGGAGGTCCTCCACCTGCACCGGGCGGATCTGGCCGGCGAGGTCGAGGTCCCCGGAGATGAGCTCGTTCAGCCCCGGCAGCGTCTTCACCGGCACGTTCTCGGCGCGGGCGACCTCGACGATGCGCTGGCGCACCTCGCCCGACGCGGACGGGATCGCGATCAGAAGCTCGTCCGGCCGGCGGTCGCGGAGGATGTGGCGTAGCTCGTCGGTCGTGCCGAGGACGCGGATCCCGTGCAGGCGCAGGTTCTTCTTGCGGCGGTCGTCGTCGATCAGGCCGATCGGCGTATAGCCGAGGGACGGCGTGCGGAGCATCTCCTTCAGCATCAGCTGCGCGGCGTCGCCGGCGCCGACGAGGATGACCTCCTTGCCGCGTGCGACGAGCGCCGAGCTCTGCGGCCGCTCGATGATCGTGCGCGCGAGCAGCCGCGACGAAGCCACGAAGGCGAGGCAGAGGATCCAGTCGAGCACCCAGATCGTGCGCGGCACGGCCACGACGTGGATGTCGAAGAAGCTGAAGACGAGGTAGACGGCGACCGACGCCGACGTGACGCCGAGAAGGGCTCCCCACAGGTCGCGGGTCGAGACGTAGCGCCACCAGCGGTTGTAGAAGCCGAAGAGCCCGAAGACCGTGAGCTTGATCCCGACGAGCAGCGCGAAGACCTCGAGGTCGTAGTAGCGGTCGTAGAAGACCGGGATGTCGGGGTCGAAGCGGAGCTGGAAGGCGAGAAACCAGGCCGCGACGACGATGCCGAGATCGGCGAGGAGCTGCGGCAGCCGATGTCTCGTGATCGGGAACCTCATCGCGTGGCGGCGACGCCGATTGAGGCGCGAACCGCCTCGACGACCTCCTCCTGCTGTGCGGCGGTGATGCCGGCCCAGAGCGGCAGCGAGAGGTTCTCCGCCGCGGCCCGCTCGGTCTCGGGCAGCGAGCCCTCCTCGTAGCCGAGGTAGCGGAGCGCGGGCTGGAGGTGGAGCGGCGGCAGGTAGTACTGCGCGTTGCCGATCCCGGCCTCGGTGAGGGCGGTGCGGATGCGATCGCGGTCCGGCGAGCGGCAGACGAACAGGTGGTACACGTGCCCGGGCTCGTCGGCGGGCAGCTCGACGAGCTCGCCGAGGCCGAGCTCGGCGTAGCGCGCGGCGGCCTCGCGCCGCGCTGCCGTCCAGCCGTCGAGCTCGCGCAGGAAGATCCGCAGGGCGGCGGCCTGCACCTCGTCGAGGCGCGAGTTGTAGCCGATGAACTCGAACGTCTTCTTGGCCTTCGAGCCGTGGAAGCGGAGCATCCGGATCCGCTCCGCGAGCTCAGCGTCGCGCACGGCCACGAGGCCGCCGTCCCCGAGCCCGAACAGGTTCTTCGTCGGGTAGAAGCTGAAGGTCGACGCGATGCCGGTGCCGGCGATGTCGCGCGAGCCGAAGGCCTGTGCGGCGTCCTCGACGATCGGGACTCCCAGCGCGGCGAGCTCGGCGAGCGGCGCCGGCCGGCCGAAGAGGTGCACCGGCATGATTGCCTTCGTGCGCGCGGTCAGCCGCCGCTCGACGTCGGCCGGATCGAGGTTGAGCGTCGCCGGGTCGATGTCGGCGAACACGGGCGTCGCGCCGACGCGCGCGATCGCCTCGGCGGTCGCGAAGAACGTGAACGCCGGGCAGACGACCTCGTCGCCGTCACCGATCCCGAGCGCATCGAGTACGAGGACGATCGCGTCCGTCCCGTTCGCGACCCCGATGGTCTCGGGCACGCCCAGGTAGTCGGCGGCCTCGCGCTCGAACGCCTCGACGTTCGGACCGAAGACGAACTTGCCGTGCTCGAGTACCTCGGCGAATGCCTCCTTGAGCCTCGGCACGAGGGGCGCGTACTGCGCCTTCACGTCGATCAGTGGGATCGTCACGGGCAGGCCAGTCTATCCCGGCTCCGGGGCGGCTCCCCGGCGCCGTTTGACGAACTTCCAGCCGAGATAGACGACTCCTGCGGCGACGATCGCGACGATCGCATAGTCGATGTAGCGGAACGCGTGGTGGAACTCCTCCCAGTTGGAGCCGAACCACCAGCCGAACCCCGCGAACGCAAAGCACCAGATCGCCGAGCCGAGCAGTGTGAGCACCGTGTACCTGAGCAACGGCGCGCGGAAGAGACCGGCCGGAATCGAGACGAAGCTGCGCACGACGGGCGTGAGGCGGCCGAGGAAGACCGCCCAGTCCTCCCAGCGCTCGAACCAGCGTTCGGCACGGTCGACCTTGTGCTCGTTCAGGTGTAACCAGCGCCCGTGTTGCTCGACGAACGGCCGGCCCGCCCGCAGGCCGACCCACCAGCCGAGCACCGAGCCGACCGTGTAGCCGATCGTGCCCGCCAGCGCCATCGCGACGTAGGCAGGCCCGCCCTCCGGGAACGTGTAGCCGAACAGGACGACGTCCTGGCCGGCGAACGCGCCCGCCGCGACCGCGCCCGAGTAGACCATCACGAGCTCGCTCGCGGCCGGGAAGACCGCGTCGACCAGCATCAGCAGGAAGACGGCGTAGAGGCCGTAGTCGCCGATGAACGTGGTGAGGACGTCGGTGATCGCCGACAGAATTGAGGCGACCGGCACGGCGGGACTCTAGCCGCCGCTCTGCTTCGGCTTCTTCTTCGGCGTGCGGATGACGGTGACGCGGACTGGCTTGCTCACGAGCTCGACCGCGCCGAGCTGGTTCGCGGCGCGGAAGCGGAGGACGTAGTCGCCGCCGTAGACGAAGGCGCGGCCGCCGCGCGTTGTGCCGCTCCAGCGGACGAGGAAGCGTCCCTTGTCGAGTCGGCGCACGGCGATCGTGGCGACCTTGACCCCGCCCGTGCGTGTCTCGACCGTGACCGTGAGCCTCGCAGGGCGCGTGAGCGTCACGCCGGCCTGCACGTACTGCCGTCCGCCTGCACGCGCCACGAAGCCACGGCGCGAGAGCTTCACGTCGCCGATGGTGTTGTTCACGGTGAACGTCTGGCGTGCCGTCGAGGCTCTGGCCTGGTCGTCTGTCGCCGTCACGTCGAGCTGCCAGCGGCCCTCGGCCGGCGCAACGGCGGTCGGCGGGAACGGCACCTCGTACGTGCCCGGCAGCCGCTCGATCGCCTCGACGAACGGCTGAGTGCCGTCCGGCGCGGTCAGCGTCGCGGTGACGGACGACGGAGCCACGACCTTGTACGAGAGCCGCTGGGTCTCGTCGACGCCGTCGCCGTTCGGCGAGACGACGGGCACAGGCGGCGGGACAAAGGCGCCGTAGTACATGAGCTGGAGCGAGGTCGAGACGGGACGCTCTCCACCCGGGTCGGAGGGGCGGTTCAGCAGCGTGCCGTCGAAGGCCATCGTGGTCGAGCCGCCAGCGTCGAGCGCCGAGCCGGTGACGGCGCCGAGCCGGACGAGGGTCTGGGCGAGCTCGAAGTTCGTCATGCCGACGCTGTAGCCCGGCTGGCGGCCGTCGGTCGCGACGAGGATCACGCGCCCGTTCGCGAGCTGTCCCACCGCGGTGCGTGGGTTGCGTGGGACGAGCTGCGAGGGCGTGAACGCCTCGTTCGAGCGGAAGACTGCGCCGCCGTTCCGCACCAGCACCGGCCCGCCGCCGATGCCTTGCGTGATGCCCGTCCAGTCGGGTCGGAGGATGACGCGGAGTGCGAGCTCCGTGCCGACCGGCGCCTCCTCACGAAGCCGCTGCGCGGCCGTGCCTCGCGCCACCAGCACCGCACCGTCCCGCGGGATCGCCGTCGGGCCCCCGTTCGAGAGGGCGGCGACGGGCCCGAAGAGGTCGGTGTTCGGAGTCGCGGGCGGGAACGGCGCGATCACGACGCCGACGGTGCCCGGCAGCGACGGCGTCGTCGCGCCGTAGCTCGGCGTGAAGAGCGAGACGCCGTTCGTACCGGGCGGCTCGTTCATGTCGTTGACGGTGCGGCGCTGGCCGAGGCCGCGCCAGGTGCCGAAGAACTCGACACGGCGCACGTCGAGCAGTCCCTCGGCCGTGACGCCGACGCTCGAGCGGTCGCCGTAGGGCGGGCTCTCGACGATGCCGTCGCGCATCAGCACGCCGCTCGGGCGGCCGCTCTCCCACTCGAAGAGGTCGCCGTTGACGCCGACCATCGTCGCGGTCGAGGACAGCCGCTTCTGCATTGCCGTGACGCGCTCGCGACCCTGGATCGCCTCGTTCGACAGGACCGGCCGAAGCGCATAGAGCCCGCCCGGCTTCGGCCCGGAGACGATGTGCAGGGCGACCGGCCCGTGCGTCGTGAACTGGATCCCGCGCTCGTACGTGACGCCGGGCATCAGCGTGACCTTCTGCGCTCCCGCCGGAGCGGCGAGGACGAGGGCGAAGACGGTGGCGATGAGGAGCTTGCGAAGCACGACCCCGGCTGAGGCTAGCGGAAGCCTCGGAGCCGCTTTGCAGGGATTTACGGAATCCGAACAGCGTAGGGTGCCGGTGTGCGGGTGGCGCTCGTCTCAGACGTTCACGGCAACGCGACTGCGCTCCAGACCGTGATCGGCGATCTCGACCGCGACCCGCCCGACGCGGTCGTGTGTCTCGGCGACCTGATCCAGGGCGGCCCGGATCCGCGTCGGTGCATCGACCTCGTCGAGAAGCGGGGCTGGCCGGTCGTGATGGGGAACGCCGACGCCTTCGTTCTCGACGAGTCGGCGGCCACGCATTCGGTCGAGGCCGTGACGGAGCGTCAGCTGGCGCAGCGGGCCTGGACGCTCGACCAGCTCGACCCGGATCGGCGCGCGTTCGTCGCCGGGTTCCGGCCCACGATCCAGGTCGAGCTCGGCGGGTCGAGGGCGCTCCTCGCGTGCCATGCGGTGCCGGCCTCGTTCGACCCGGTGGTGCTGCCGTCGACACCGGAGGACGAGTTTCGCGGGCACCTGGACGGCATCGACGCGGACGTCGTCGCCGCCGGCCATGTCCATCTGCAGTTCGTGCGGCGGGCCGGCGCGACCCTCTGGGTCAACCCGGGCAGCGTCGGGCTCTCGTACGACCACGAGCAGCCCGAGGACGACTTCCGCTTCGACGGGTGGGCGGCCTACGGGGTCGTGACCGCCGATGACGACGGCCGCTTAGCCGTCGAGCTCCGCCGCGTCCCGGTCGACGTCGACGCGATCATCGCGCGCACCGAGGCCTGTGGGATGCCCGACGCCGCCGAGGGGGCCTGGCGCTGGCGGCCGCGTGCCGCCTAGTTCCAGACCCTGACGTCGCGGTAGAGCGTGTCGCGCTGCACCGGCGTCTTGCCGAGCGCCCTGATCAGGTGCACGAGCTCCTCGGTCGACGTGCGGTGCGTCGTGCCGGCGGCGGAGACGACGTTCTCCTCGATCATCACCGAGCCCATGTCGTCGGCGCCGAAGCCGAGCGCGACCTGGCCGATCTTCATCCCCTGCGTCACCCAGCTCGACTGGATGTGGTCGACGTTGTCGAGGTAGATGCGCGAGACGGCCTGCGTGAGCAGGTAGTCGAAGGAGGTCGGCAGCGCCTCGTCGGGCACCTTGTCGGCGAGCCGGTTGCCGTCGCGCTGGAACGTCCAGGAGATGAAGGCGCGGAAGCCGCGCGTCTCGTCCTGGAGCTCGCGGATCCGGCGCATGTGCTCGACGCGCTCCTCGAGCGTCTCGACGTGGCCGTACATCATCGTCGCCGTCGTCGACATGCCGAGCCGGTGCGCCTGGCGCATGACGTCGAGCCACTCCGCCGTCTTCGTCTTCTTCGGCGCGATGAGCTCGCGCACGCGGTCGACGAGCACCTCGCCGCCGCCGCCCGGCACCGAGTCGAGGCCGGCGTCGCGCAGGCGCGAGAGCGTCTCCCAGACGGTCAGGCTCGAGCGCCGCGCGATGTGCTGGATCTCCGGCGGCGAGAGCGCGTGCAGGTGGATCTTGTAGCGCTCCTTGATCGAGCGGAAGAGATCGACGTAGTAGTCGATGCCGAGGTCGGGGTGGTGGCCGCCCTGCATGAGGAGCCCGGTGCCGCCGAGCGCGAGCGTCTCCTCGATCTTCTTGAAGATGACCGGCTTCGGCAGCAGGTAGCCCTCGTTGCGGTCGCCCGGGCGGCGGTAGAAGGCGCAGAAGTCGCAGTCGGTGACGCAGATGTTCGTGTAGTTCAGGTTCCGGTCGACGATGAACGTGATCCGGTTCGGGTCGACCTTGCGGTTGCGCAGCTCGTCCGCGACGCGGCCGACGGCGACGAGCTCCCTCGACCGGAGGAGCGTCGGCGGCCTCGTCGTCGGAGATCCGCTCGCCCGCCGAGCGCCTTCTCGAGGACCGTCGCGACCGTCGTCATGCCTCGACCGGCTCCCGCTGCACGAACCGCAGCTCGGGCACGTGCTCGAGCTCGCCGACGTCGCGGGCCATCTCGAGGAACGTGTACAGGCCCGCGCGCTCGCGCGGCCCGAACGAGTAGCGGAGCTTCTCGAAGTAGCGCGCGAGGTAGCCCGCCGGGTAGCCGTAGCGCTCGCTCGCCTCGTAGGCGAGCCCCTGGGGCTCGGCGCGGGCGAGCCGGACGGACGAGACGAGCGCGTGCTCGAGCTCGGGCAGGCCCGCCACGACCGGCTCGGGCGCCGCCCAGACGGCGAAGACCATCGGCAGGCCGGTCCGCTCGAGCCAGAGCTTGCCGAGGTCGTAGTGCGGCGTCGGGTCCTCGAAGGCGCTCCGCAGCGCCGCGTCGCCGATCAGCAGCCGCGCGTCCGCCTCCTCCTCGAGCGGCACGTGCTCGACGTGCGGCAGCAGCACCTTCGTGAGCACGACCGAGGTCGCGCTCTCCGGCGTCACCGCGATCGACCGGATCTGCGGGAACGGGATCCGCGAGACGAGCTGGATCGAGTCGACCGCGCCCTCCGACGAGACGCACATGCGCGGCAGGATCCGGAGCGAGGAGGCGTGGCGGGCGTACTCGATCGACGAGATCGGCGCGAGGTCGAGCTGGCCGTCGAGCAGCATCCGGTTCAGCTCGGTCGGCACGCCGTTGACCTCGTCCACGTCGGCGTTCAGCCGGTGGAAGACCGGCGCCATGTTCACGTACGAGATGCGGCCGAGCCTGATCATCGGCCGCTCCAGGCCGCGGCCGCCCCGCCGGGGGTCAGGTCTTGCAATCGACCGAATCTGCCGCAGGCGAGGTTCGCGCGAATGCAAGACCTGACCCCGGAGTTGGCGAGGGTCACCACCGGCGCAGCTCGTTGTAGAGAGTGTCGCGCTGCACCGGGATCCGCCCGGCGTCGCGCACGAAGCGGACGAGCTGGTCGACCTTCTGCTCGGTCTCTGTGCGCGCGCCGGCGGCGTGGAAGATCTCCTCGCGCACGACCGTGCCCTGCACGTCGTTGGCGCCGAAGTGGAGCGCGACCGCCGCGAGCGGCATGCCCATCATGATCCAGTAGGCCTTGATGTTCGGGATGTTGTCGAGCAGCAGCCTCGAGACAGCGAGCACCTTGAGATCGTCCGAGCCGGTCGTGTGCCGCCACCCGCGCCGCTCGAAGACGGTGTTCTCGGGGTGGAAGGCGAGCGGGATGAAGGCGAGGAAGCCGCCGGTGCGGTCCTGCTGGTCGCGCAGCCGCAGCAGGTGGTCGACGCGCTCCTCGTAGGTCTCGACGTGGCCGTAGAGCATCGTGCAGTGCGTCGGGATGCCGAGGCGGTGGGCGGCGTCGTGCGTCTCGAACCAGCGGTCGGGATGCTCCTTGCCCGGAGCGATCAGCCGGCGCACGCGGTCGGCGAAGATCTCTGCGCCGCCGCCCGGGAGCGAGCCGAGGCCCGCGTCCTTGAGCTCGCGCAGCACCTCCTCGTGCGTGAGCCCGGAGAGCGTCGTCATGTGGTGGATCTCGGAGGCGGTGTAGAGCTTCAGGTGCACGTCGGGCAGCGCCTCGTGCAGCGCGCGCACCGTGTCGACGTAGAAGTCGAAGCCGACGTGCGGGTTCTCGCCGTTCACCATGTGGATCTCGGTGAAGCCGGTCAGCTCCCGCTGCCGGACGGCGTCCTCGACGAGCTCCTCGGCCGAGATCGTGTACGCCTGCTCCTGCTTCTGCGTCGCGGCGAAGGCGCAGAACTTGCACTTCACGCGGCAGACGTTCGTCTGGTTCAAGTAGAGGTTCTGGACGAAGTAGACCTCGTCCGTGCCGCCGCGCAGCCGGCGGGCGCGATCGGCCAGCTCGCCGAGGCCGAGCAGGTCGTCCGACTCGAGCAGCGTCAGGCCGTCCTCGAAGTCGAGCCGCTCGCCCGCCTCGACCTTCTCCCGGACGGGCTCGAGCGACGATGTGCGTGCGAGTACGGCCACCGGGTCAGGCTCTCCTCTCGACGACTGCGTCCGCGAGCGCCTCGAGCTCGTCGCGGTGGAGTGCGCCGTCGATGCTCTCGCGTGCCGTTCAGCGTACCGTCGGGCCACCTCGCGGGAACGCTCCAGCGCGCCGGTCGCCGCAACGCGTAGGAGCACGCCGCTCATGGGTCCGCCGGCCAGCGCCGTCCGCACGGCCTCGTCCTCCCGCGAGGCGAGGAGGAGCGGCAGCGTCGGCGTGCCCTCGCGCAGGTCGGTGCCCGGCACCTTCCCGGTCTCGAGCGTCTCGCCGGAGCAGTCGAGCACGTCGTCGGCGATCTGGAACGCGATGCCGAGCTTGAGCCCGAAGCGGCCGAGGCGCTCGTCGCGCGAGCCGAGCAGGCAGGCGGCCTCGAAGAGCTTCCCGGTCTTCAGCGCGATCCGCTCGAGATAGGCGTCCTTCGTCGTGTCGGGGCGGTGCTGCTGCTGCTGCTGCATCGCCTCCCCGCGCACGAGCGCGACGCACGCGTCGGCGAGGATGCGCACGCCCTCGAGGTCGCCCGCATCGGCCAGCTCGGCGAAGGCGCGGGAGAAGAGGTAGTCGCCGGTCGTCCGCGCTGCCTCGTCGCCGTCCGTGCTCCAGGCGGTCGGCCGGCCGCGCCGGAGCGGCGCGCGGTCGATCAGGTCGTCGTGGACGAGCGTCGCCGTGTGGACGAGCTCGACCGCGACGCTGCAGCGGAGCGCGCGCTCGGCATCGTCCGAGACGAGGTGGATCAGGAGCGGCCGCAGCCGCTTGCCGCCTGCGCTCAGCGCCGCCGTGCCGAGCCGCTCGACGAGGCCCGGATACGCGCCGACCGTCTCGAGCAGCCGCTCCTCGACGCTGCTCGAGCTCGGGACGAACCTCCGCGACGCTCACCTGACGACCCCGGTGTGGAGCGCGACGATCCCGCCTGCGAGCCGCCGGAAGGAGACCTCGCCGAAGCCGTGGCGCTCCATCAGCGCCGCGAGATCCTCGGGCCCCGGGAAGCGGCGGACGCTCGCGGGCAGGTACGTGTAGGCCTTGCCACCGGGAAGAATCTTGCCCGCGAGCGGGATGAGCACGTCGAACCAGAGGCGATAGAAGAGCCGCAGCGGCCCGCGCGGCTGGGTGATCTCGAGGATGCCGAGCGCGCCCGCCGGGCCGAAGCACGCGACGGAGCTCGGCGAGGCCGCGCTCGAGGTCGGCGACGTTCCGGATGCCGAAGCCGACCGTGGCGGCGTCGAAGCTCGCGTCCTCGAAGGGCAGCTCGAGCAGGTCGCCCTGCACCCACTCGATCGCGCTCGACTTGCGCCGCGCCCGCTCGAGCATCGGCGCCGAGAAGTCGAGCCCGACGACCTCCGCGCCGGCCTTGCGCGCGGCCACGGCGAGATCGCCGGTGCCGCAGCACGCATCGAGCACCCGGTCGCCGGGCCGGACGACGGCGCGAGCCGTGAGCCGCCGCCAGCGCTGGTCGAGCCCCACCGTCATGACGCGGTTCATGACGTCGTAGACCGGCGCGATCCGGTCGAACATGCGCCGCACGCCCTCCGGCCGGCAGGGAGCCCGACTCGACGGTCACTGTGCCTCTCACTGGCCCCACCGTTTCATCAGCGAGTTGTCGAGGCCCAGCTGATCGAGGATCCGCGCCACGATGAAGTCGACGAGGTCGTCGATCGTCTTCGCGCCGTGGTAGAAGCCCGGCGCGGCGAACAGGATCGTCGCGCCCGCCTGCTGGAGCGTCGCGAGCCCGTTCAGGTGGATGACGAGAGCGGCGTCTCGCGCGGCACGAGCACGAGCTTACGGCCCTCCTTGAGCGCCACCGAGGCGGCGCGGTGGATGAGGTTCGCCATGGCGCCGGCCGCGAGCGTCCCGACCGTGGACATCGAGCAGGGGCAGATCACGTAGGCGTCGACCTTCGCCGACCCCGAAGCGTAGGGGCTCTTGTAGTCGTTCACCTCGTAGACGGTGACGTTCGCCGCGTCGCCGACGAAGCGCTCGAGCACCTCCGCGCGGGGCAGCGTCGGCTCGTCGTAGAGCTCCGTCGCGAGCACCTCGATCCCCGCCGCCGACGCGGTCAGGCCGACCTCGCAGCCCGCCTCGCCGAGCGCGCGCAGCAGCCGCGCGGCGTACGGCGCGCCGGAGGCGCCCGTCACGCCGAGGAAGACGCTCATGTACTCGTCCTGCGACGCCCCGGGACGCGTCGAGGAAGGTTGCGATCTGCGTCAGCTGCTCGTCGTCCAGGCTGCCGCCGAACTCCTCGCCGAACCGCGGCATGACGTTGTTGCCGAACTCGCTCGGGTTCGCGACGTACTGCTTGAAGTACTCGATGCCGCGGTCGGTGGCGCCGATCTCCGTCAGCTCGGGCGCGCCGAGGTTCGTCGAGCCGACGCCGAGGTAGACGTGGCACTGCGCGCAGCCGGTCTCCGCGTAGAGCTCTGCTCCCGCGACGGCGACCTCGTTGTCCTCGAACCCCTGCTTCTCCGCCCACTCGGGGACGGCCTCGACGAGCTCGCTAGCCGAGCGCCTCCTCGGCGGTCGCGCCCTTGTAGGTGAGCACGCCCATCGAGATGACGACGAGAATGGCGGCCACGATCGCGACGGGCCGGCGCAGCAGCCGCCGCTCGCGGCGAACGTCGTATGAACGGCAGCGCCAGCAGGAGCACGAGCGCGAGCGTCGGGATCCCGACCGTGCCGATCACGACCGACTCCGGCCACTTGAAGATCCGGAGGAGGTAGAAGAGGAAGTAGAAGTACCAGTCCGGGCGCGGGATGAAGTCCGTCGTGCCCGGGTCGGCCTCCTCCGTGTAGTGCGGGCCGAGGTAACCCGCCTCCGTGCCGTCCGCGTCGTAGTACCAGACGACGGCGAGCCCCACGATCACGCTCACGACGACGAGGCTCATCACCGTGTCGTGGAACATCGCGTGCGGGAAGAACGACTTCCCGCGCGCGCTCGACGTCCTCCTTGTAGCGCTGGTGCGCCTCGCGGCGCTCGACGATCGCGGCGTGGGGGCGTTCTAGCGGCCATTCGTCCCTCGCGAGGCGGGCCGGACGAGGCCCTCGCGGCCGTTCGTGCTCGGCGGCGCCGGCGACCGGTCGCGGCCCGCGGCCTCGGGCGACCACGGGGGCGAGGTGACGCCGAGGCGGATGACGAGGTACAGGTGCAGGAGGATCAGGCCGATGATCGCGCCCGGGACGACGAGCATGTGGAGCGAGTAGAACGTGCTCAGCGTGTTCTCGCCGATCGCGGAGCCGCCCTGGAGGAACTGCGCGAGGAAGGGGCCGAGGAACGGCGCCGTGCCGTTGATGTTGATCCCGACGACCGTCGCCCAGTACGCGGTCTGGTCCCACGGCAGCAGGTAGCCGGTGAAGCCCTCGAGCATCCCGAGCGCGAGCAGCAGCACGCCGATGATCCAGTTCAGCTCGCGCGGGTACTTGTAGGCGCCGAACAGGAACACGCGCGCCATGTGCAGGAACATGAGGATGATGAAGACGCTGGCGCCCCAGCGGTGCATGCCGCGGACGAGCCAGCCGAGCGTGAGGTCGTTCGTGATCGCCTGGATCGACTCGTACGCCGAGTCGGGGTGCGGCTTGTAGTACATGGCGAGGATCACGCCGGTGACCGCCTGCACGATGAACGCGGTCAGCGTCGCCGAGCCGAGCGTGTGGAACCAGCTCGAGTCGCGCGGCACCTTGCGGAAGAGGAAGTACTTGAGTCGCGCCGATGAGGCCCGAGCGCTCCTCGAGCCAGTCGAGCGGGTAGAGGACGAGCGACTCGATGCTCTGGCGGCGCGCGGACTTCTTCCTGGTTGTCGGGGGCGCTAGCCACTGGAGGTCGGCACCTCGATCGGGTAGAGCCACGCCGCGATGCCGTCGACGTGGACGCCGGGGTTCGTGTGGCCGTACCTCCTGATCCGGGCGCTCGCGCCGGTGCCCTCGACCGTCGCCGACGCTGTAGAACTCGCCGAGCCAGAGCTTGCCGTCGACGATCGAGAACTCCGCGCGGTCGAGCGCGCGGACGGGCGGGCCGGCCGTGCGGTTGCCCTCGGTGTCGTACTGGCCGCCGTGGCACGGGCAGCCGAAGCCGGACGGCTGCGCCGGGGTGAGCACGACGTTGACTGCTCGCCGACGGTCTTCTTGGCGTCGTCGCTCGACGGGGCCGTTCGGCTGCACCGGGCAGCCGAGGTGGACGCAGCGCGAGAAGAGGATCGTGAAGCTGGGCTGGTCCGTCGAGCAGGCCGTTGTTGCGAACGAACATCGTCCGCCTGCTCACCTCGCCGACCTCGGGGTCCTCGAGGTAGGTGGCGATGATGAAGCTGCCCTCCGGGAAAGTCCTCGAGCGGGCCGAGCTCGACGTTCTGCTTGCGCTGGTTCGTGAACGCCGGCAGCACCGTGAAGCCGAGCACCGGCACGGTGACGATGCCGCCGATCACCGCGCCGAGGCCGAGCGTGGCCGCGGAGAGGAAGGTGCTGCGCGGGTAGGCCTCGACTCCTCGTCGGACATCGGCGGCGAGCGCTGCCTCGTCCTCGGCAGCGAGCGGCGCGGGCACCGCGCGGCGCGGGCGCGCCTCGGGCTCGACCGCCGGCAGCCTGCGTCGCGGACGCCGATCGTGAGGTCGCGGATCCAGAGGAAGCCGAAGATCGAGGCGATGGCGGCGCCGACGGCGGCCGCGGCCCAGCTCACCACGAGCCCGGCGAGGACGCACGCGATGCCGATCGCGAAGCCGATCGGCCACAGGCTCGGAGACGGCAGTGTGCGGCTGCTCGGTGTCGTGCTCGCTCAAGTCCCGATCCCCGTGTGATTCAAGCTCATTCGATTCAACCCCGGCTCGCCGTCCGTGTGTCAACGACGTACCAGCTGCCGCAAGCGCCTGCCGCGGCCATTCTGAACGACCTCGGCACGCCTCGTGCGCAGGGATGCCGTACTCGGCCCAGCGGCGGTCGACGAGGTCGCGGATCTCCTGGCTCATCTCGATCTCCTCCGGCCACTCGCGCGTGCCCTCGGCCGGCCCCTTCGCGGTCGCGTCGATCCCGATCTTGCCGCCGACGAACTGGAGCGTCGGCGAGTGGTCGAGGTGGTCGAGCGGCCCCTCGGTGAGGACGACGTCGCGCTTGGGGTCGACGTTCGCGCAGACGTAGAAGAACACCTCCTCGTAGTCGTGCACGTTCACGTGCTCGTCGACGACGACGATCGACTTCGAGAGGCTGAGCATCCCGAGCCCCCAGAGCGCGTGCATCACCTTCTTCGCGTGGCCGGGGAACGCCTTGCGGATCGAGACGATGACGCAGTTGTGGAAGGCGCCCGCGACCGGCAGGTCGTAGTCGACGATCTCCGGCACGGTCAGCTTGCACGGCCGGCAGGAAGATCCGCTCGGTCGCCTTCCCGAGCCAGGCGTCCTCCTGCGGCGGCTTGCCGACGACGATCGAGGGGTAGACGGCGTCGCGGCGCATCGTGATCGCGGTCAGCGCGGAAGATCGGGAACGGCTCGGGCGCGGTGTAGTAGCCGGTGTGGTCGCCGAACGGCCCCTCGAGCCCGACCTCGCCCTTCTCGATCACGCCCTCGAGGACGATCTCCGCGTTCGCGGGCACCTCGAGGTCGATCGTCTTCGCCTGGACGAGCTCGACCGGCTCGCCCTTCAGGAAGCCCGCGAGCATGAGCTCGTCGATGTGCTTCGGCAGCGGCGCGCTCGCCGAGTAGGCGGTGATCGGATCGAGCCCGAGCGCGACGGCGACGGGGATCCGGCCGTCCGTCGCGAGGTAGTCGGCGCGGCCGTCCTTGTGGATCTGCCAGTGCATGTAAGTCGAGCGGCCGTCGATCTTCTGCATCCGGTACATGCCGACGTTGCGGACGCCGTTGCGTCGGGTCGCGCGTGATCACGGCGGGAAGCGTGATGAACGGCGCCGGGTCGCCCGGCCAGCAGCGCTGGATCGGGAGCAGGCCGAGGTCGAGCGTCGCCGGTGAGGACGATCTCCTGGCACGCCCCGCGGGAGACGGTCTTCGGCCGCGAGTCGGCGATCGACTTCAGCTTCTTCAGGCCGCGCACCTTGTCCATGAGCCCCTGTGGCGGCTGCATCTCGAGCACGTCCTCGAGGCGCGCGGCGATGTCGTCGAGCCGCTCGACGCCGAAGCCGAGGCACATCCGCCGCTCCGTGCCGAACTGGTTGATCAGGAGCGGATGGCGTGCGCCCTTCGGGTTCTCGAACAGCAGCGCCGGCCCGCCCGACTTGACGGTGCGGTCGACGATCTCCGTGATCTCGAGATCGGGATCGACCTCGGCGGCGACGCGAACGAGCTCGCCCTCGCGCTCGAGGAGCGCGATCCACTCGCGCAGGTCACGCGGCGGAGCCATGGCGGTCAGTCTACGGTCGCGAGAACCGCCCGGATCACGTCGACCGGATCGCCCTTTCGGCCCTCGGCGATCGCGTCCGTCGGTGCTTCCTCGTTCAGCCGGGCGTGCAAGCGCTCGAAGTGGTCTCGCGCGTACGGTCGGTACGGGAAGAGGCGGAGGCCGCGGTCGTGCGCGAGCGCCTCGGCCGCACCCCACAGTCTTCCTCCGTCGCGCGTATGCCCCTCGTTCGCGAGGGTGACTGCGAGCCCGGCAGCGCAGTGCACGAGTGAGGGGAACAAACGAGTGTCCAACGCCTCGCGAGCGCCGTCCGCGTAGAACACGCGAGCCGCTGCAGGATCGCCGCGTTCGAGTGCGACGTCGCCGAGACATCTCAGAGTCAAGGCGGTGCGGAAGGCATCCCCACGGGCGACCTCGAGCGCGCGCTCGAAGACCGACTGGGCTGCAGGGAGATCTCCGCGCGCGAAATTGAGCAGCGCGTGTCCGTGCAACGCGGACGCCATTCCATGCACGTTCTGCCGCGCCGCCGCGAGCTCGAGGGCCTCCTCCAGCGTCCGCTCTGCACCCGCCATGTCGCCTCGGCGAACCATTCCCAACCCGAGGTGAGCAAGCGCGCTCGCGAGGTCGTCGTCGCCACTTGCGCGCAGGAGTTCCACGCTCTCGGCAGCCGCGACGAAGGCCTTGTCGGGATCGCCGAGCATTGGGTGAAAGTGTGCTGCGGCTAGGAGGAGCCGGCCGCGACCGGCTGGTGGCTGGGGTGTCTCGGCCAGCGCCCGCTCGATCCGCGAAAGTATCTCCGGTAGCGTGGGTCGGAATACCGCCCCGCCGAGCACGAGCGTTCGAGTGAGCTCGGCATCGCCCTCTGTCATCGCCCAATCGGTCGCGGCGCGCCAGTTGGCGATGTCGGTATGGAACTCGGCGGCCGCGCGGTCGGATGCATCGATGCGTGCCGCGACATCCCGTGCGAGTGCGTACTGATAGCGGTGGAGCTCGCCAGACCGCTCCAGACGCTGGAGCGCGTACTCGCGGATCGTCTCGAGCATCCAGTAGCGCCCGGCTTCGTGCCTGATGAGGCTCTTCTCGACGAGTGACTGCATCGCGTCGACGTCGGCGCCGGCAACGCGTTCCGCCTCCTCGAGTGTGCAGCCGCCCGCGAAGATGGCTAGGCGGCGGAAGAGCTGCTGTTCGAGGGGTGTCAGGAGCTCGTGGCTCCAGTCGATCGTGGTCCCCAGCGTGCGCTGCCGCTCAGGCAGGTCGCGCGCACCGCCGGTGAGCAGCGGCAGGCTCGGCGAGAGCCGGTCGAGGATCTGTTGCGGCGATAGAGCTCTGACGCGGGCAGCAGCGAGCTCAAGGGCGAGAGGAAGGCGGTCGAGACGGAGGCAGATCTCTGCCACGGCGTCGTCTGCTTCGATGTTCGGCTTTGCGGCTCGCGCTCGTGCCAGGAAGAAGCCGACCGCCTCCTCCCCGGCAAGAGGCGGGACCGCATAGTCGTGTTCACCCGCGAGGTGCAGCGGCTCACGGCTTGTGACGAGCGCGTCGAGATTCGGGCAAGCGACAAGAAGTCCGGCGACATCGGTTGCCGCCGGTAGCAGGTGCTCGAAGTTGTCGTACAGAACGAGCATCCGCCGATCGCGGATGTGATCGCGCAACTCGATTCCAGCCCCGAGCGCGCGGGCCGTGCTCTCGAGGACGAGCGAGGGGTCGCGCACCGAGACGAGCGACACCCACCACATCCCGTCCGGATAGCGGTCGGATATCTCCGCGGCAGCCTGCAATGCGAGCCGGGTCTTACCGGTGCCTCCGGGGCCGGTCAGCGTCAGCAGCTTGATGTCGTCGCGTGAGAGGAACTCGACGACCTCCGCGAGTTCCTCATGCCGGCCGAGGAAGGGCGTCGCCGGAACGGGAAGATTCGATCGACAGAGGCTCTTCAGAGGGGGAAAGGCATCTCGTCCAAGCTGGTAGACGCGCTCGGAGGCGCCGAGGTCCTTGAACCGGTGTTCGCCGAGGTCGAGCAGATCCTCCTCGACGAGCGCGGCCGCCGACGCGGAGACCAGCACCTGCCCGCCATGCCCGGCTGCCGCGATCCGCGCAGCTCGGTTCACGTCCATGCCGACATAGCCGTCCTCGACCAGCAGCGGCGTGCCTGTGTGGATCGCCATCCGAACGGGGAGCGTCAGCGCCCCTGGGCCTCACCTGCCGCCGCGAGAGCACCCGGCGCGGTCGCGAACGCGACGAAGAACGCGTCGCCCTGGTTGTCGACCTCGACGCCGCCGTGCGCCGTGAACGCCTCCCGCAGCACGCGCCGGTGCTCGGCGAGCGCCTCGGCGAACGCCTCGGGACCAAGCTCGTCGCAGCAGGCGCGTCGAGCCCTCGATATCGGTGAAGAGGAATGTGACGGTGCCGGACGGAAGCTCGCGCACTGCCCAGTTTCGAACGCGGGCCTCCGCATCCAGTGCGCGGCCTGCCTCGACGAGCCTCGGCGTGGCTGTCGATACCAGGCGAGCCTCACGGCGAATCGCATCGAGTCGCTGCTCTCGGCGCGGCTCTTCGTCGAGCCGCAGTTGGCCGAAGGGCGCGTCTACTTCCTCTCCAACCTCTCGGGTCACCTCAGCCTCTACGCGATGGACGAGGCAGGCGGCGTGCCCGAGCCGCTGCTGCCGCCGCAGCTCGCGCTCCAGAACCCTGAGCTGCTCACCGGCTACTCGTTCTCCGTGCTCCCGAAGCTCGAGCGCATCGTGGTCATGATCGACCGGGACGGCGACGAGAACTACCAGCCGTACCTCATCCCGATCGCCGGCGGCTTCCCGGAGCCACTCGCGGAGGAGTCGTTCGGCGGCCGCCGCTCGGGCCTGCTCGACGTCGATCGAGACACCGTCGACCGCGTACTTCAACGTCCAGTCTCGGGAGGAGGCGATGAACTTCGCCTACCGGGTCGATCTCGAGACCGGCGCCGTCGAGACGATCGGGCAGAGCGCGTACGGCGCCTACGTCGCCGCCTGGACGACCGACCACTCGCGTGTCTTCCTCGCCGACGGCTACACGGCCGGGGACGTCGTCCTCTACGAGCTCGACGCGAACGGCGACCGACGCGTCCTGCTGGGCACCCTGCTCGACGAGCGCGAGGACGGGAAGGACTACCCGCTCACCGGCCTCGGCTCGGCGCACGCGACGGTGAGCGGCGAGGGGCATCCTGCTCACGTCGACCGTCTTCGACGACGCAGGGAGCCCTGGGTATCTCGCCTTCGACAGCCCGGACGAGGTCGAGCCGGTGTCGATCGACGGGATCGTGCACCGCGGCGACGGGGAGCTCGAGGGCATCAGGCATCTCGAGGGCCTCGGCTACGCCGTCACGTTCAACATCGACGGCTGTTCCTGGATCTACCAGGCGCGGCTCGACGAAGCTGCAAGGGCGCTCACGCGTCGAGCGCGTTCTCGTCGGCGAGGGAGACCTCGCGGGTGGTGTGCACCACGGCCTGCATTACGACGAGGGGAGCGGGGCGTACGCCGTCTCCTTCTGCACCGCGACCGACCCGACGCAGCTCTACCTGCTCTCGCCGGGGGCCGCGGCGCCGCAGCGGCGCACGCGTGAGCGTGTCCTCGGCCTCGCCTCGGAGCTCCTCTCGGCCGGGGAGGACGCGTCGTTCGAGTCGCACGACGGGCTACGAGTCTCGGCGCGCCTCTACCGCCCCTCGCCCGAGCTCGGCTACGAGGGAGCGCGACCGCTCGTGTACTACGTGCACGGCGGTCCCCAGAGCCAGGAGCGCCCCAACTTCGCGTGGTTCTCGATGCCGCTGATCCAGATCCTCACGCTCGAGGGCTTCGCGGTGTTCGTCCCGAACGCCCGCGGCTCGAGCGGCTACGGCCTCGACTATACGACGCGCGTCGACCGCGACTGGGGCGGTCAGGACCTGCTCGACCACGTGCATGCGATGACCGAGGTGCTTCCCGAGGACGAGCTCGTCGACACGTTGCGCGCCGGTGTCGTGGGGCGCTCGTACGGCGGCTACATGACGCTGATGCTCGCCTCGCGCCATCCCGAGCTCTGGCGGGCGGCGGTGGACATGTTCGGCCCGTACGACCTGCTGACGTTCGGCGAGCGGATTCCGGAGACCTGGAAGCCGCTCTTCGCCCTCGCGCTGGGCGACCCGGTGCGCGATCGCGACTTCCTCGTCGAGCGCTCGCCGCGCACGCGCATCGAGGAGATCACGGCGCCGCTGCTCGTGATCCAGGGCCAGAACGATCCTCGCGTCGTCGAGCAGGAGTCGCGCGACCTCGTCGAGCACCTCCGCGCGCAGGGCAAGGACGTGGACTACCTCGTCTTCGAGGACGAGGGGCACGACGTCCTGAAGCTCGGGAACCGCGTCACCTGCTACGACCGGATCGTCGGCTTCTTCGCCGAGCACCTCGGCTAAGCGGTCAGGCGTCCAGCTCAGCCAGCCAGCGGTCGATGTCATCCAGGACGTTAGTGACGAGCGGCTCGCCTGTGTGGACGCCGATCCGGACGCGCACGGGACCGTCCGCAAGCGCACGCTGCGCGGCGTCGGCCGCCGCAAGCGCGTCTGACGCGCGCGCGAATGCGACGAAGAACGCGTCGCCCTGGGTGTCGACCTCAACCCCACGGTGGCGTGCGAAGGCGTCGCGCAGGAGGCGACGATGCTCCGCGAGCACGTCCGCGTACCCATCGCCGAGCTCGTGCAGCAGGCGCGTCGAGCCCTCGATGTCTGTGAAGAGGAACGTGACCGTGCCGGACGGCAGCTCGCGCATCGTCCGAAGTGTCGTCGGGCGAGCGGCGAGCGTCCAGAGAGGGAGAGCTAGTGGCGGCGGTGGCGCAGCGCCCGCGACGTCTCGCCGATGGCGATCACCGCGATGAAGATCAGGCCGACGATCAGCATGGCCGTGATGATGTGCTTGCCTTCCTCGGCGGCGGTCTGAGCGAGCAGCCAGGCGGTCATCAGGCCCAGCCTAACTCAGGAGGCGTAGCCGCGTAGCTTGTCGGCGTGCTCGACGCGCTCGACGCGATCGCGAACGCGGCCAGCCGAAGCGGAATCCCGTCCGTCGTCGCACGCCCGTAGACGTTCCGCCATCCGGCGACCATGCGCTTGCGCAGCTCGCCGTTCACCTGCTCCTCGTCCCAGCGGAACTGCTGGATGTTCTGCACCCACTCGAAGTACGAGACGGTGACGCCGCCGGCGTTGGCGAGAATGTCCGGGATCACGATGACGCCGGCGGCCTCGAGGATCTCGTCCGCCGCCGGTGTGACGGGATGGTTCGCAGCCTCCACGATCATTCGCGCCTTGACCCGCGCGGCGTTGTCCGAGTGGATGACGCGGTCGAGCGCAGCCGGGACGAGGACGTCGACGTCGAGCTCGAGCAGCTCCTCGTTCGAGATCGCCTCGGTCCCGGGTGCGTCCACGACCGAGCCGGACTCGCGAACGTGATCGTAGCGACGGCCTCGACGTCGAGGCCGTCCTGCCGGAGGATGCCGCCCCTCACGTCCGAGACGGCGACGACCCGGCAGCCCAGCTCCGGCGACGAGCCGAGCGAACCAGGAGCCGACGTTGCCGAAGCCCTGGACCGCGACGGTCGCGCCGTCGAGCGCGATGCCGTAGTCCCGCGCAGCCTCCGCGAGGCAGTAGACGCACCCGCGGCCCGTGGCCGCGTCGCGGCCGAGCGAGCCGCCGAGCTCGACCGGCTTCCCGGTCACGATCGCCGGCGTGTAGCCGTAGCGCGCGGAGTAGGCGTCCATCATCCACGCCATCGTCTGCGCGTCGGTGTTCACGTCGGGCGCGGGGATGTCGCGGTTGACGCCGAGCAGGTAGCTGATCGTGTTCGTGAAGCGGCGCGTCAGCCGCTGCTTCTCGCCCAGGCTCATCGTCGCCGCGTCGCACTGGACGCCGCCCTTCGCGCCGCCGAACGGGACGTCGACGAGCGCGGTCTTCCAGGTCATCAGCGCGGCGAGCGCGCGCACCTCGTCGATGTCGGCGTCCGGGTGGTAGCGGATGCCGCCCTTGTAGGGGCCGCGGGCGGCGTTGTGCTGGACGCGGTAGCCCGTGAAGACCTCGAGGCGGCCGTCGTCCATCCGGACGGGCACCTGCACCGTCAGCTCGCGGTAGGACGTCCGCAGGATCTCGCGCATCTCGTCGCCGAGGCCGATGTGGTCGGCGGCGCGGTCGAAGAAGAGCGTGACCGCCTGGAAGGGGTTCGTCTCGGCGCTGCCCGCCTGCCGTGCGCGGGGATCTGCGACGGGAGCGCTCGGCTCGGCCACGGGCGCATTCTCTGCCCGCGTCAGCCGCGATTCAAGCCATGCGCGCGGCGTGGGCGGCGAGCGCACGCTCGACCGCCGCAGGATCCGGGTCGCCGCCGAGCCGGCGTGCGGCGCCGATCCACGCCTCCCCGTCCCCGTCGCCGTCCGTGCGCTCGCCGCGCAGGTGCGCGCACGTCGAGATCAGCTCCGCGAGCGCGGCCACCGCGTCGACCTCGCCGAGCGACGGCGATCCGCACGAGCCCGTGCGCGTACAGGTAGTCGCCGAGCAGGAGCGCGACGTCCTCGTCCTCGGGCTCGAACAGGCGGGAGCGGCCCCGGGGAAGGCCGTAGTGGAGCAGGTACCCCTCGTAGATCGACTCGAGGCCGAGCGCGAACCGGGCCGGCGCGACGGTGAGAAGACCGGCTCGCGCTCGGGTCGCTCCGCGCAGAGCCTCGCCCCAGACGGGGCTCTCCGCCGCCGCCTCGACGGCGATCGTGTCCCAGAGCTCAGGCGTCGAAGAACTCGCCAACGGCCTCGACGGTGCGGTCGATGTCCTCGTCCGAGTGCGCGAGCGAGACGAACAGGCACTCGAACTGCGACGGAGCGATGTAGATGCCGCGCTCGAGCAGGTGGCGGAACAGCGCGCCGTACCGCTCGGTGTCGCAGCGCTGCACGTCCGCGAACGTGCGGATGCCGCCGTCGACGAGGAAGAGCGTCGCCATCGCCCCGACGCGGTGCACGCGGCCGAACGGGCGCAGGCCCGCCTCGAGGCGCGCGCCCTTCTGCTCGAGCTGCTCGTAGACCTCGGGGTCGCGCAGGCGCCGGAGGACCGAGATGCCCGCCGCCGTCGCGAGCGGATTGCCCGGAGAGCGTCCCCGCCTGGTAGACGTCGCCGGCCGGGGCCAGCCGTCTCCATCACGTCGGCGCGGCCGCCGAACGCCGCGGCGGGCAGGCCGCCGCCGACGATCTTGCCGAGGATCGTCAGGTCCGGCGTGACGCCGAAGCGCTCCTGCGCGCCGCCGCGCGCGACGCGGAAGCCGGTGATCACCTCGTCGAAGACGAGCAGCGCGCCGCACGCGTCGCAGAGCGCGCGCAGCGCCTCGAGGAAGCCCGGCGACCGGCGGGACGACGCCCATGTTCCCGGCGACGGGCTCGACGACGATCGCCGCCAGGCCCTCGCCGTAGCGCTCGACCGCGGCCGCGGCGGCGTCGACGTCGTTGTAGGCGGTCACGATCGTGTCCGCGGTCACGCCGGTGGGCACGCCCGGGCTCGACGGGATGCCCAGCGTCGCGAGGCCCGGAGCCGGCGCTCGCGAGCAGCGAGTCGACGTGGCCGTGGTAGCCGCCGGCGAACTTGAGGATGCGGTCGCGGCTCGTCGCCGCGCGCGCGAGCCGGATCGCGCTCATCGTCGCCTCGGTCCCGGAGGAGACGAGCCGGACGAGCTCGACCGACGGCACGGCGTCGACGATCTCCTCCGCGAGCTCGACCTCCGCCTCGGTCGGCGCGCCGAAGGTGGTGCCGCGGCGGGCGGCGGCGTCGATCGCCGCGAGCGTCTCGGCGTCGGCGTGGCCGAAGACGAGCGGCCCCCACGACATCACCCAGTCGACGTAGCGCTTGCCGTCGACGTCCTCGATCGTCGAGCCCGAGCCGCTGCGCATGAAGACCGGCTCGTCGAGCCCGACGGCGCGCATCGCGCGCACCGGCGAGTTGACGCCGCCCGGGATCACGCTCTCCGCGCGGCGGGCGAGCTCGCTGCGCTGCTTCAGAGCCACCGGGCCAGGTCCTTCGTCCAGTACGAGAAGACGAGATCGGCGCCGGCGCGCTTGATCGCGGTCAGCGACTCGAGCGCGGCCTGCCGCTCGTCCAGGTAGCCGCGCGCGGCGGCCGCCTTCACCATCGCGTACTCGCCCGAGACGTTGTAGGCCGCGACCGGGCAGTCGAAGCTCTCGCGCACGGCGCGGATGACGTCGAGGTAGGGGAGCGCCGGCTTGACCATCAGGACGTCGGCGCCCTCGTCGAGGTCGAGCTCGCACTCGCGCAGCGCCTCGCGCGCGTTCGCGGGATCCATCTGGTAGCCGCGGCGGTCGCCCTCCTGCGGCGCCGACTCCGCCACCTCGCGGAACGGCCCGTAGAAGGCGGAGGCGTACTTCGCGGAGTAGGCGACGATCGGCGTCTCCGGCAGCGCCTCGCGGATCGCGCCGACGCGGCCGTCCATCATGTCGCTCGGCGCGACGGCGTCGGCGCCGGCGTCGACGTGCGAGACGGCCGTGCGCGCGAGCAGGTCGAGCGTCTCGTCGTTCACGACCTCGCCGTCCCGCAGCACGCCGCAGTGGCCGTGCGCGGTGTACTCGCAGAGGCAGACGTCGGTGATCAGGACGAGCTCGGGATGCTCCGCCCGCAGCGCGCGGAGCGCGCGCTGGACGATGCCGTCGTCGTCCCAGGCGCCCGAGCCCTCCTCGTCCTTCTCCTCCGGGATGCCGAAGAGGAGCACGGCCTTCACGCCGAGGGACGCGAGCTCGCCGGCCTCGCGGACGAGCTCGTCGACGGAGCTCTGGGCGATCCCGTCCAGGCCCGTCGACCGGGCCGGACGACGCCCTCGCCCGGGCAGGCGAAGAGCGGCATCACGAAGTCGTCGAGGTCGAGCCTGGTCTCGCGGACGAGCGAGCGGAGGGCGTCGGTGCGGCGCAGCCGCCGCAGCCGCGTGACCGGGAACGAGCTCACGCTGAAGGTTACGCCAGCGGGTTGGACCCGACCTTGTATCCAGGAACACAAGCGACTGCCCGTCGTCCGCCCAGCCGCCTGGTTGAGCCCGAAACCGCGCCGCCGAACGAAGCTTGTGTTCCTGGAACACAAACCCCGAGCGGCACCGTCCTGGGCCGCCCGTACGGTGCGCCCCGTGAGCGCGCGGCCCGGCCCCGTTCATCGCAGCGACCTCGCCGCCCTCTTCGAGGACTCGGCGCTCGGGCCCGCCACGGACGATGTCAGCTTGTGGAAGCTTGCTGGTGAAGGGTCGGCTATGGTGCCGCGCATGGCTTCGGCCCGACACCGCGACGCGGCTCGTCTACGCGCGCGCAGGCGTCGCCCGGCCCGCACCGCGGACCGTCGCGACCAGACGCATCGTCTTCGCCGTTCTCGTTTCGGCGGTCCTGCTGCTGACCCTGCTTCTGACCGCCTTCGGCTCGGCCGCGTCGACCGCCCGTCCGCTCGCAGCGGCGAGCGCGTTGCCCGGCGGGCGGCCGCAGGCGCAGATCGTCGCCACGGTTGGGGCCCTGCGTCTGCAGCTGCCGGTCGCGCAGAGCACCGTGACCGCGATCGGCTACCACCGAGCCGGCGCCGGCGCGCTGACGCTCGACCCGGTTGGCCGCCAGGGCAACGCCGGCCTGTTCTCGCGGCTCTGGCATCGGATCGCCGGCACGCGGAAGGACGGGCTCGTCTGGTTCCAGCTGAGCGGCAGCAACGGGCCCGGCACCTCGGCGCTCGACGTCGGCGCGGCCGCGGGCACGGACGTCTACGCCCCGGTCGACGGCGTCGTCGTCGGGATCTCGGACTACGTCGTCTCGAACCGCGTGCAGGGCGCCCGAATCGACATTCGTCCGCACGAGGCTCCGTCCGTCGTCGTCTCGCTGACGCACCTGCGCCCCGATCCGGCTCTCACCGTCGGCGCCGGCGTCGCGTCCGGCCGCTCCAAGATCGGCATGCTGCTCGACCTCTCGAAGGTCCAGTACCAGGCACTCGCCCGCCACACCCAGGACGCCGGGAACAACGTGACGCTCGAGGTGCATCCGGCGGCCACGCTCTCGATTCGGTAACGCGCTGAGGATCCTCTTCGTCGGAGACGTGGTCGGCTCGGCCGGCCGCAACGCCGTCGAGGCGCGCCTGCGCGACCTGCGGGAGGAGCACGGCGTCGGCTTCTGCGTCCTGAACGGCGAGAACATCGCCGACGGCGTGGGGATCACGCCGAAGCTCGCCGAGCGGCTCCTCGCCGCCGGCGCGGACGTGATCACGCTCGGCAATCACACCTGGCGGCGGAAGGAGATCAACCCGTACCTGTCGGGCTCCGAGCGCGTCGTCCGGCCCGCGAACCTCGCCTCGTCCGCGCCTGGCCGCGGGCTCGACGGTCGCGGTCGCCGCCGACGGCCAGAAGGTGGCCGTGATCAACGTCATGGGCTCGCTCTTCCTCTCGCCCGCGACGGACATGTTCGAGTTGATCGACGGGCTCGTCGACGAGGCGCGCGCGCAGGCGGATGTGATCGTCGTCGACGTCCACGCCGAGGCGACGAGCGAGAAGGTCGCGCTGGCGCACTGGCTCGACGGCCGCGTCACCGCCGTCCTCGGCACGCACACGCACGTCCAGACCGCCGACGCCCGCATCCAGCCCGGAGGCACGGCCGCCATGACCGACGTCGGCATGACCGGGCCCGCACGACTCCGTCATCGGGGTCAAGGCCGACCTCGCGATCCACCGCATGCGCACGGGAATGCCGGTCCGCTTCGAGACGGCGGAGGGCGGCGTCCGCATCGAGGGCGCGCTACTCGAGTGCGACGCGTCGGGCCGCGCTACGGCGATCGAGCCGGTACGCGTCCCGTACCCCTAGCGGACGTCGCCGAGCACGACGAGCACGCCGACGAGGACGACGTCGCGCGCGAGCACGAGCCACGAGGCGAGCGCGTCGAACTCGAGCGCGAGCTCCCAGTAGCGCGACGGGAACCAGAGCTGCGTCAGGACGAGCGCGACCGCGAGCAGCCCCCGACGCGCGGACCCCGCGCCTGCCGCCGACGAGAGGGACGAGCAGCGCGAGCCAGATCAGGAACTGCGGCGAGAGCACCTTCCCGAGCGCGACGAACGCGACCACGGCGGCGGCGCTCCAGCGAACGCAGCTCCTCCGCCGTGCCCGGCCGCCGCCACCAGATCCAGACGAGCACGGCCAGCTGGACGAGGCTGAGCAGGACCGCGGCAACGGCCGGCCCGGTGCCCTCGAGGTTCTGCGAGCCGTGGCTCGACCGCATCTCGATGTCGAGCCCTGTCGACCTGGTGGGCGGCCAGGAAGAGGCCGGAGGCGAGGCTCTCGATCTGCAGCGGCCGGCCGAGCTGCCTGCCGATGCTGTGCGCGACTCCGTCGGGCGCAAGGGCGAGGAACGGGACGAACACGAGGAGGACGACGGCCCGCGAGCACGCCGAGGCACACGAGCGCCTCGCGGCGGCCGTCGCCGCCGCCAGACGTACGGCGAGGGCGAGCGGAGCGATCACGCCGGGATAGAGCTTGACCGCCACCGCCACGCCCGAGCAGTCCGAAGCCGAGCCGGTCCCGCTCCCAGACGAGCGCGGCCAGCGCGGCGAGCGTCGAGCGTGGCCGGCCAGAGGTCGAAACGCGTCAGGACGACCGACCCGAGCAGGAGCGGGAAGACCGCGATCGCCGAGCAGTGCCGCGGTCACGCGCGCCTGCGAGGCCCGCAGGCCCTGCAGGAGCACGGCCGCGAGCACGATCGAGAGCGAGCCCGAGGAAGCACCATCAGGCCCTCGAATGCTCCGCGGTACGCCGCTGGTTGCCTCGCTCGGTCGTCAGAGCGCGGGCAACACGAAAACCGGCAGCGCCCCGGGCGGATACTCGAGCCGGAAGTCGCGGTAGGGCATCTCGCCCGCGCTCCATCAGGTTCCCGTAGCGCTCGTAGACGGGGGTGTCGACGATCTGGTCGTCGTTCAGCGGCCCCGAGTGCGCGAGCGCCCAGCTGACGAGGAAGACGACGGCCGCGCCGAGCGCGACGCCGCTAGTGAACCGGCGCGACGCGATCACGGCCGGACAGGACGGCGAAGGCGACGAACGGGAAGAACCACGGGATGTAGAGATAGAACCAGTGCGTCAGGACGAGCTCGAAGCCGATCAGCAGCGCGGCGGTGAGCGCGGCGAGCCGTAGCGGAGAGCGCACGCCGCGGCACGAACGCGACGCAGGAGCGCGGACCCGACGAGCAGCGCTTGCAGCGCCTGCTGGACGAGGTGCAGATCGGGAACGCCGGCGGCGTGGTACTGGCCCCAGCCCCAGATCGAGAACGGCGACTCGCGGTCGAGCTGGAAGCCGAAGCGTGCGCTCGGCGAAGACCCGCGCGGCGTGGAGCGGATCGGGCTCGAGCAGCAGGATGCTGAAGGCGGCGAGGGTCGCGACGGCGAAGCCGGCGACGTAGCGGCGGTCGGGGACGCGCAAGCCGCGCGGATAGGCGAGCCAGAGCGGCGCGAGGATGAGCGCCGCGAACTTCGTCCAGCCGGCGAGGGCGACCGCGGCACCGCGCGCCCACGGCGACGACGCGAGCCAGAAGCCGAAGATCAGGAGCGCCGGCATGATCGTGTCGTTCGTGTTCGAGTTCGACGCGTACAGCGTGAACGGATAGGCGGCCCACGCGAAGGCGAGCGTCGCCGCGAGCCGGTTCCCGCCGAAGCGACGCCCGACGAGCGCGAGCCCGACGAGACAGAGCCCGTCGAAGAGGAGCGAGGTCGCGTGCGCCGCCCACAGCTCGTCCCACTTCCCCGTCCAGCCGAAGACGAGGTAGCCGGGCACGTAGGCGAGGTACGAGACCGGGCCCGTACGTGTCGCCGCGCGCGTTCGACGCCTCGCAGCGCCCGTTCGTCTGGATGCGCTCGCGGATCTCGCCCTTCCGCGTCGGCAGGGCCGCACGGCTTCAGGTCGCCCTGCTCCGGCATGTTCCCGTAGGGGCTCTGTCCGTTCGCGATCCTCTGTCCGCCGATCACTCCGGCGAAGCCGACGTCGATCACGCTGCGCGGCGCCTCGACGTTCAGGCCGATGCGGAAGCCGACGAGGAACACGGCTGCCGCGGCGAGGAGCCACACCGGCCAGACCGGGCCGCGCGGCGCGGGGCGGCCGGTCGGTCCGGGCGATCCAGATGCAGCGGAGCGAGGAGGTAGACGAGCGGTGGGTACGCGAGCGGCGCGCTCCAGAACATCTCGCCCTCGTTGAAGAAGCGCAGCGAGACCGTGAACGAGAGCAGCGCGAGCAGGTCGAGGTTCCGCAGCGAGCGCAGGCGGCGGAAGTCGGCGAGGCCGAGCGAGGAACGCCGCGCAGAAGGTCAGCCACACCCACGGCGTGTTGATCGTGCGCCCGCCGAACGCGCCGGTGCCTCCCCGCGCCATCGTCCACGCCACCTGGGGGCCGGTCCACGCCTCGCGCACGGCGCCGGTGGCGTCGTCGACCTTTCCGAGCGCGATCTGGCCCGCCTTGCCCGACCACATCTTCACGACCCACTCGGCCGTGGCCGGTCGGAACTCCGCCTCCGTCTGCGGCTTCGGCGGGTAGCGCTCGAGCCAGTCCGCGACCTTGGGGTGGCGGCGGAAGATGGCGATCGCCTCGTCCTCGGTCAGCCGGGCGGCGCCCTCCGAGGGTGCGAACGGCGTCTCGACGAGTCGGCCCTTCGGCGTCGTAGACGGGAGCCGTCGGGGTCGTGCCCGCCGCCGCGGGCCCTGCGAGCGCGAGCGCCGCAGCGCTACCGCAAGCGGAACGACCAGAGCTTGTTTCCCACGAAGTTCAAGGGCGTGACGAGAATGATCGCAACCGCCTGCGCGAGCACCTTCGGCCACCCGAGCTGCACGAGCCCGTGCAGGATCAGCAGGTTCGCGTCGAGCGCGACGATCGACACGATCAGGAACCGGAGGCCCTGGTAGGCGACGTGGCCTCGCTGGCCGCGGAACGTCCACAGTCGGTTCCACGTGTAGTTGTTCGTCACCGCGACGAGGAAGGAGCACGTCGCCGCGAGGAGGTAGTGGAGAGCCGAAGCCCTCGACCAGCACGACGAAGACGGCGAGGTTGACGACGTAGCCGCTCGAGCCGACGATGCAGAACCGCATGAGCTGCAGCCAGTTGTGGCGGCGGCCGAGCGCACCGCGCGTGCGACCGATCGCGCGCGAGGCGCGGACGTGCTGGCGGAGCGCTCCATGAGGCGACCGCGCGAGCGTAGCAGCGGCGACCGCCGGCGCCCTCACCCGGCTGGGTGAACTGTCCGCAGACGGCTACTCGGCGAATCCCTCCCGGCCGACGAGCGGCACGAACCGGCACGGCACCGAGCGGACGACCGCCGGCCCGTCCGGCCCGCGGGTGACGATCTCGAGCCGCTGCCCGCGCCGGCTGCCCGACCGGCACCGCGAGCCGGCCGCCCACGGCGAGCTGGTCGTAGAGCGCCGGCGGCGGCTCCGGGGCGGCGGCGGCGACCGCGATCGCGTCGTACGGCGCCCGCTCGGGCACGCCGAGCGTGCCGTCGCCGACGAACACCTCGACGCGCGCCGTAGCCCGTCCGCACGAGCGTCTCGCGGGCTGCGCGCGGCCAGCTCGGGCACGCGCTCGATCGAGACGACCTCGGCGGCGAGCTCGGCGAGCACGGCCGCCTGGTAGCCGGAGCCGGTGCCGACGTCGAGCACGCGCTCGCCGCCTTCGAGCGCGAAGCTCCTCGCAGATGCGGGCGACCATCGTCGGCTGCGAGATCGTCGCGCCGTACCCGATCGGCAGCGCGTCGTCGCGATAGGCCGAGCGCTGCGCAGCTGCTCCGGCACGAACTCCTCCCTCGGCACGCGCGCGATCGCGTCGAGCACCCGCTCGTCCCGCACGCCCTGCCGGCGGAGCTGGTCGAGCAGGCTAGCGCCTGCGACTTCATGCGGTGACGAGCGCGCGCGCGTACGGCGGCGGCGCGACGCCGAAGTGGGCGAGGGCGAGCGGCATCACGCCGGTGATCGACGCCGGCGGCGGCTCGAGCCCGATCGTCAGCATCGGCACCTCCGAGTCGCCGGTGCCGAGCGAGCCGTGGGAACCTCCGCCCGCGTGGTGGCGGCCGCCGAGGTCTGCGAACTCCCATCCCGGTGCGGCGGAGATCACGAGCTCGCCCGCGTTCGGGTTCGCGAGCGCCGCCCAGGCGCGTTCGAGGCCGTCCGGGTAACGCGAGGATGCGCCGGATCGCCCGCTCGTCGTGAAGCCGTCGTCGCCGCGGCGGAACCGGAGCTCCTCGCCGTCTCGCCGGGCGACAGCCTCGTCGCCCTCGCGGTAGAGGACGACCTCGACCGCGGCGACGCCGTCGAGGCGCGCCGCGAGCTCGGACGGGTCTCGCTCCGGTGTAGACCATCCCCGCCCGGTTCGAGGCGAGGACGAGCTCGTCCGGCAGGTGCTCCTGCAGCCGCGCCACCTCGGTGACGTCGGTCTGGCCGTGGTCGGAGCAGAGGATGACTGCGTAGCGCTCGAGGAACTCCTCCTCGCCGCCCGCAGCCTCGATCAGCGACCCGATCGCTGCGTCGCAGCGCGCGAGCGCCTCGTGCGCAGCGTCGGGCCCTACGCGTGCGAGGCGTAGTCGTAGTCGGAGAGGTAGAAGGCGAGGAAGTCGAAGCCGTCACGGGTGACGAGCCAGCGCCCGACCGAGGCGGCGTAGGCGTCGATCGTGCCGGCCGCCCTGTTCCGCACCGCGAGCGGCGCGCCGGTCGTATCCGACTCGAAGAAGCTGTAGAAGAAGAAGCGCTTCGGGCCGTAGGCCGGGCGCGTGAGCATCCGGACGGTCGGCCGGTGCGGTGTGCGTGCCGCGATAGCAGGTGATGTTGATCGCCGCCGTCGTCAGGCCGGCGTCCTCGAGCGCCTCGTAGACCGTCACCGCTTCCCGACCGAGGTGGCTCGCGTTGAGCTCGTAGATCGTGTCCTGGAGCGAGCGGCGCGTGCCGGCTGCGACGACGGCGCCGAAGGAGGAGCCGTACTCGACCACGCGCTGCTCGCCGCGGTGGTACCAGACGAGGTGTGGGATCTCGTGCACGTCGGGATGCGCGCCCGTCGCGAGCGAGGAGAGGCAGACCGGCGTGAGCGACGGGAACGTGGACGCCGCGCGGCGGTAGGAGCCCTGCTCCGCGAGAAAGGTCAGCGCCGGCGTCGCTCCGGTCGCCGACGGCGCTCTCGAACATCGACGGCGTCAGCCCGTCGATCACGATGAGGATCAGCTTCCGCGCAGCCGTCGGCTCAGTCCTTGGCCAGCGAGCGCAGGCCGGCATACCGTTCGCCCTGTGCACGCCGCAGGCGCGTGGCGAGGGCGGGCAGGACGACCGCCGGTCACGTAGCCGACGAGCGGGACGAACGCGAGCGCTGCCAGGGCCAGCGCGGCGAGCGTGACGATCAGCGCGAGGCCTCCGCGCGTGCCGCCTCGTCGAAGCGCGCCCGGAGACGACCACGATCGCCGGCCGTCGCGCCGATGACGCCGCCGGCCACGCCGGCGACGATCTCCGTCCAGTCGCCGACGAGCAGCCCGACTGCGGCACCGATCGCGCCCGCCAACACGACCGCGGCGATGCGGCCGAGCGGCGTCGGCGACAAGACGCCAGCGAGGAGGACGCCGATCGCGAGGCCGAGCCCGAGGGCCAGGCCGATCGTGTACCAGTCACCCATCGCGACTCAGTGTAGAAGCGGTCGGCCTCGGGTCCCGTCCGCGTTTCGGTCGAGCGTTTTCAGGGGATACAACACGCCACTCGCGGACGTGCCCGACTCAGGAGGAGAGCAGTGAGCGACGACGTGCGACCGATGTTGGTGTTCTTCTGGTCCGAGCGGTCGGGCCCGGCTCGCCGGATGGAGAGCCTGCTCGCCCACCTGGCCCGGAAGGAACGGAACCGGCTACGCGTCCGACAGGTCGACGTGCGACGCGAACCCCGAGCTCGCGAAGCGCTTCAAGGTCGACGTCGTGCCGACGCTCGTGCTGGTCAAGGACAAGCAGGCGGTCGCCCGGATCGAGGGCCGCATGAGCGCGCCTCGGATCGAGGCGATGCTCGAGCCGCACCTCGCCGGCGAGCTCGCCGCCGCGTAGGCAATCCGCCGGGCGGGTATCTGCGTAGGGACCGACGGCGGCCCGGCTTTTCCGCGGCCTATCCGACCACGACCGAAGGATGGAGGTTGGTATGTCGGAAACTCGCTTTGCGAGGCCTAATCCTGGGAACCGTGATCGCACGTCCTGGGCTTCGTTTCGTTCGCCATTGCAGGCGGCGGCACGCGGAACTTCAATGCGGATCCGATGACCGGCTACGAGGAGAACCCCGACATCTCGACCGTCGCCACCGGAGAGTTCAGCGCGAGGCTGTCGCAACGACGGCGACTCGCTCGAGTACGAGCTCAGCTACTCCGGGCTCGAGGGCACCGTCCTGCAGGCGCACGTCCACTTCGGCAAGCGGGCGATCAACGGCGGCATCTCGTACTTCCTCTGCAGCAACTGGCCCAATCCCCCGGCCGGCACACCGGCTTGCCCGGGCCCGAACTCGGGCACGGTCGAGGGTGAGATCGACGCGGCCGACGTGATCGGCCCCGGTCGACTGCTGGACCGCCGCCGACGGCCGGCCAGGGCATCGAGCCGGGCGCGCTCAACGAGATCCTCGCCGCGATGCGGGTCGGAAGCGCCTATGCGAACGTCCACTGCACCAAGTGGCCCGGCGGCGAGATCCGCGCCCAGATCGAGGACCGCCGCTTCGGTGGCCGCGGCCGGGATGACGACGACGACTAGGAGGATCTAGGACGAGGAGGAGGAGAGGCCGGATTCCAGGCGCGCGATCACGCTCGAGCGTGAACGCCGCCGCCCGCGCCCCGTCGACGACGCGGTGGTCGAACGTGACCGACACGTTGCCGATCTCGCGCACGACGATCTCGCCGTCACGGACGACGGGGCGCGGGCCGATCCGGTGGAGGCCGAGGATCGCCGACCTCGGGGTGGTTGACGAGCGGCGTCACGAAGACGCCGCCGAGCCTGCCGGCGCTCGTGATCGAGAACGTGCTCGCCGCGGAGCTCCTCCGGCTTCAGCGTTCCGGCCCGTGCCGCCTCGGCGAGGCGGGCCGCCTCCGCCGCCAGCTGATCGACGGACGCTGTGTCGCAGCCGCGAACGACGGGGACGACGAGCCCCTGCGTCGTCTGGACGGCGAGCCCGAGGTCGTAGCGCTCCAGGTACACGATGGCGTCGCCCTCGAGGCGCGCGTTCAGCTCCGGGAACTCCACGCAGCGCCTCGGCGGCCGCCTTCAGCGCGAGCGGGACGAGCAGCTGCAGGTCGACGCCGGTGAAGTCGCACTCCTCGACGAACGTCACCGCGGGCACCTCGCGGTGCGCGCGTGTCAGGTGCTCGGCGATCTGCCGCCGCACCCCGCGCAGAGGCTCGCGGCGGCCCTCCGCCGCTCCCGGAGAGAGCTTGTGTTGCTTCAACACTATCTCGCCCTCAGCCGCGCCTCGGACGTCGGCCTCGACGATCCGCCCGTTCGGCCCCGAGCCCTGCAGCGAGGCCAGATCGACGCCGAGCTCCTCTGCGAGCCGGCGAACGAGGGGCGTGGCCTGAACGCGGTCCGGCGTGGCCTTGTGTTGCTTCAACACAAGCGCTCGGGCTCGTCCCTCCGCGCGGTACCGGGCGTTGCGGCGGCGGCCGACGGCGGCGCCGTTGCCGTCGGCGCCGATCTCCACGAGCACGGTGCCGACCGGGACGACGTCGCCTTCGGCGACGAGGATCCGGACGCACCGTGCCGGCGGCAGGCGACGGGATCTCGACCGTCGTCTTGTCGGTCTGGATCTCGACGAGCGGGTCGTCCTCGGCGATCTCCTGGCCCTCGGCCACGAGCCACCGGGCGATCTCGCCCTCCGTCAACCCCTCGCCCAGGTCGGGCAGCTTGAACTCGTACGCCACGGCGGCCCAGCCTACCCAGCCTAGATGCGCGGAGTCCCGATCCACGCGTCGGCGGGAGCGAGCAGGACCCGCAGACCGCTCTCGACCCGCCAGAGCGACACGGCCTGCTCGTCGCCTGTGAGCTCCGGTGCGACCGCCGCCGGCACGTACCCGGCCTGGAGCGTGCGTGCCTCGTTCCAGATCCCGATCGCGTTCGGATCGTGCTCGTTGTCCGGCTCGGGCACGAGCGCCAGGCGCTTGCCTGGATCGAAGGACTCGTCGGCGGCGGCCTCGGCACGGTAGGAGATCGCCGGCGACCGGCACGACGCGGATGCGCGAGTCCTCCCAGGCGACGCGCTCGCCGCTCGCCGCGTCGCGCATCCTGTAACCGTGCTCGGCGCGCTCGAGCCAGAGCCGCAGCCGCTCCGGGCTCACAGACACGCGTTCGCCGAGCGCGTCGAAGGCGGTGTACTCCGCGTCGACCGCGGCCGTGCCTGCGAGCTCGTCGGCGAAGAGCGTGAAGAGCGTCAGGTCCGCGTGGTCGCCCGCGGCGCCTGCGGCCCGACGCAGCGTCGCTTCCTCCGTGTACCCGAGCTTCCGTGGGATCGCGAGACTGGCGGCGTTGCGTCGGGTCGACGCGGATCTCGACGCGATCGACGCTCGCAGAGATCGAACGCGACCCTCGTGAGTACTGCCGACGCCTCGGTCGCGAGCCCGTTCCCTGCCCGGCTGTCCCGGATCCAGTACCCGATCTCGAAGCCGCGTCTGCCCGGAGCGGGTGTGCAGGCCGGTGCCGCCCACGACCTCAGACTCGTGCGGGTCGAAGATCCCGTAGACGAAATCCTCCCCGAGGTCGAAGCGCCCACGGAAGCGGCGGAGCACCTGCACCTTCGCCTCGAGCGACGTCGGCTCCTCGCGGGCCCACGGCATCCACGGCCGCAGGCTGTCGAGGCTCGAGTCGACGGCTTCCTTCAGAAGCGGAGCGTCCTCGGGGTTCCAGCAGCGGAGGACGAGGCGCTCCGTGACGATCCGGTAGGGCGGGTCGACCGTCCGGCGCGCTCATGCGGCGAGAAAGGCGTCGTCGCGCAGCACCGCGTGCACGCCGAGACTGCCGTTCACGACCTGCGTCACGCGCAGGTCGACGACGACGGACGCGAGCGCGAGCGCGTCGTCCGGCGACACCTCGAGCTCGCGCTGCATCAGCTCGACCATGCCGTCGACCGCGATCTCGCGCCGCACGGCCGAGGTGCTCGTCGAAGCCGAACGCGAGCCACGCGCCGTCGACGCGCGCGATCGGCCACTCGAGGCGCAGGTCCTCGCGAAGGTCGAGGGTCACCTGCGCCTCGATCGGGCACTCGATCGCGGTCCCCGAGACCTCCCCGTCGCCCTGCGCGGCATGGCCGTCGCCGGCCGAGAACAGCGCCCCCTCGACCGGGATCGGCAGGAAGAGCGTCGTTCCCGCGACGAGCTCCTTGCAGTCGATGTTCCCGCCTGAGCGCCGGGGCGGTGCCGTCGAGTGGATGCCGGCCTCGGGCGGCGGCATCCCGAGCACGCCGAGGAACGGCGCCAGCCGGACCGCATGACGTGTGCTTCGCCCGATGCCCTCTTCGAGCTCCCACCGGATGCTGTGCGACGGCGCCGGCGAACGTGAAGCCCCAGGAGCCCGGCCGGACCTCGTCGATACGAACCGCGAGCGTGTCGCCCGGCTGCGCTCCGCGCACCTCGATCGGCCCGGCCAGCGCGTGACCGGTGTCGACAGCCGGGTCGTGCTCGGCGAACCGCTCGCCCGATTCGAGGAACCAGCCGGAGTTCGGCGTCGCGAAGCGGACGGAGTCGCCGGAGTCGATCGACAGCACCGGCTCGAGCTCGCGCGAGAAGTGACCGTGCAGGGTCCGCCGCTCGAGCGGCAGCTCGTGGACCATCGTCAGAACGCGAGCAGCCTGCGGGCGGCGTCGACCACGCGTTCGACCGACGGCATGTACGCGTCCTCGATCGACCAGTACGGGTACGGCACGTCGTAGCCGGTCACGCGGAGCACGGGGCCGCGCAGGTCGAGGATCGCCTTCTCCGCGAGGATCGCGGCGAGCTCGGCGGCGAAGCCGCACGTGCGCGGCGCCTCCTGGACGAGCACGACGCGGCCGGTCTTCGCCGCCGATGCCAGCAGCGCGTCCTCGTCGAGCGGCTTCAGGCTGCGGAGGTCGAGCACCTCGACGGAGGCGTCGAGCTCGTCGGCAGCGCGCTCGCACACCGGCACCATCGCGCCGTAGGCGACGAGCGTCAGATCGTCGCCCTCGCGCGCGAGCGCGCGCCTTCCCGAGTGGGACGACGTGCTCTCCCTCCGGCACGTCGCTCGCGCGCCGTCCGGTAGACGAGCTTGGGCTCGAAGCACGACGACGGGATCGGGATCGCGGATCGCCGCGGCGAGGAGCCCCTTCGCGTCGGCCGGCGTGGACGGGATCGCGACCTTGATCCCCGGGCGTGTGCACGTAGTAGGTCTCCGGCGAGTCGTCGTGCAGCTCCGGCGCCCGCACGCCGCCTCCGTAGGGCATCCGGATCGTGATCGGGAAGGTCATCGTGCCGCCGAGTGCGCCAGCGGTAGCGGCCGACGTGGGTGATCAGCTGGTCGAGGCAGGGATACGAGAACGCGTCGTACTGCATCTCGCACACCGGGCGGAGCCCGGCCATGCAGAGCCCGACCGCCGAGCCGAGGATGCCGGCCTCGGCGAGCGGCGTGTCGACGCAGCGGTCGGCGCCGAAGCGCTCGCGGAGGCCGGCCGTCGCGCGGAAGACGCCGCCGGCGCGGCCCACGTCCTCGCCAATCACCATCACCGCCGCGTCGCGCTCCATCTCGACGTGCAGCGCGTCGTTCACCGCCTCCACGAGGAAGCTCTCAGCCACCGAGGATCCTCCGCAGCTCCGCGAGCTCGTCGCCGAACGACGCCGGCGGATCGACGTAGGCGTGCTCGAAGAGAAGCGCCGGATCCGGCGCCGGCTCGGCCTCTGCGGCGGCGATGCCGGCGCGCATCAGCGTGAGCGCCTCTTCCTTGATCTCCTGCTCGAGCTCGTCCGTCAGCACGTCGAGCCGCCGCAGATACCGCGCGAAGCGGCCGACGCACTCGTTCGCGCGCGCCTCCTCGACCTGCTCCGGATCGATGTAGGCCGAGGGATCGTCCGCGGTCGCGTGCGGCGCCGCCCGGTAGGTGACGGCCTCGATGAAGCTGGGTCCCTCACCGGCCCTGCGCGCGCGACGGCGTCGCGCGTCGCCTCGTAGACGGCGAGCACGTCGGCGCCGTCGACGCGCGCTGCCGGGATTCCGTAGCCGATCGCCTTGTCGGCGAGCGTCTGCGCGCGCGTCTGCGCCGAGAGTGGCGTCGAGATCGCCCAGCCGTTGTTGTTGCAGAAGAGGATCGCGGGCGCCTGCATGACGGCGGCGAAGTTGGCGCCCTCGTGGAACGCGCCCTCCGAGGTCGCGCCGTCGCCGAAGTACACGATCGCGCAACCGCGCTCGCCCTTCAGTCGCTTGCCCCAGGCGAATCCGGCCGCGTGCGGGACGTGAGTCGCGATCGGGACGCAGATCGACGCGACGTTGTAGTCGGCCGGGTTCCACCAGCCCGACGGGATGCCCGCGCCACCACGAGAGCACCGTCGCCGGCGGCATCCCGCGCAGGAGCCCGATCGCCGACTCGCGGTAGCTCGGGAAGATCCAGTCGTCGTCCTCGAGCGCGTGGAAGGAGCCGGCCTGCATCGCCTCGTGCCCCCAGAAGATCGCGTACGTGCCGATGCGGCCCTGGCGGTGGTAGACGACGGAGCGCTCGTCGTAGGTCCGAAGGAGGACGAGCGAGCGGTAGAGCTCGAGCAGGTCGGCCGTCGTCGAGCCCCTCGACCTCGCGGTCGGGGATGCTCTCGCCGTCGCCGATTACGCGCCGCAGGTCGCTCTCCGCGGGAAGCACCTCCGTCATCGCGCGGAATCGTATCCCCGCGCAGGGCGTCAGGATCGAAGCTGCGTCCGCAGGAAGGCGAGCGTGCGCTGCAGAATCGTGCGCGTGCGCGGCACCGGCGCGTGCCCGTCGAACCCGTGGTGGCCGTTCGGGTGCACGAGCAGCTCGACACGCGCGCCGACGCGGTGGCCCTTCGTGACGAAGCGGTCGATGGAGCTGTTGATCGCCGCTCCGTCCCGTCCCGCCTTGGCGACGAGCACCGGCAGGCTCGTCTTCGTCAGGTACGACGCGGGCGACGACTGCTCGTAGTAGGCGTCGAGCGGGCCGTAGAACGCGACCGCGCAGCGGATCTTGCCTGCGGTCCCCTTCAGCGCCACGAGCATCGAGGGCAGGACGCCCGCGGAGTAGCCCGCGACGCACAGGCGCGAGCTGTCGATCCCGAGCTTCTTGTCGTTACGGCGGATGTAGCGGATCGCCGCCTCGACATCCGTCTGGAAGCCGTCGTTGCCGACGACGACGCCCGCGAGCCCGGATGCGGCGGCGAGCTGGCCCCAGCCGATGTAGACCCCTGAGTCCTTGACGGCCGGCCCGCCCGTGCCGTGGAGGAACAGCACGGCGGGCAGCCGGCGGGCCGCTCCCGGCGGTCGGTAGACGTCCAGTCGCAGGCCTTCCGCGTAGACGAGGTTCCTGCGCACCTCGGCCCGGTGCATACCCGGGATCTGCAGCGCGACGTCCTTACCGGGCGTCGGGTTGACGTACCCCGCCGGCCCGACGAGGGCGAGCGCGGCCGCGAGGAGGAGCCTCACCGGCCGCGGCAGGTCGGACAGGACACGTTCTTGCCGGCCGCTAGCCGCGCCGCCCAGGCGCTCAGCGACACGCCGCCAACGCGGGTCGAGAAGAAGCCGGGCGTCGGCAGGATGCAGTGCTCGTCCCCGCAGGCGAGGTAGGAGCGGTAGTTCGGGAGCTTCTTGAGCTTGGCCTCGGCCGCGCGGAGGTCGCCCTCGAATCGGCTCGGGTCGCCGCCGACCGCGCCGTAGAACGCCTCCTGCACGTCGTCGCCCGCGTGGTTGAAGCGCGCGAACGTGCGCTTCGGGTAGTGGCGGGCGAGTGCGGTCAGGTACTCGACCATCGTGAAGCGGCGGTTGCCGATCCGGAAGAAGCGCGGGAAGTGCTCGTGCGCGCCCCAGCCGACGAGCGAGACAGGACGGTGGTACTCGAAGGCGAGGGAGTCGCCGAGCTGCGTCACGCGCGCCTTCGGCCAGCGCGCGAGCACGGCGGGCACGTGGAACGCCGAGCCGACGCTGCCGGCGCTGCAGCCGGCCACGAACACCGAATCGACGCGGTCGAAGTGCTCGAACGCCCAGCGGAGCGCGGCGCGGGCGTTCTGCCAGCCGCGCTGCTCGACGGTCACGCGGCCGTAGCGCACGCGCTTGTCGCCCACGTGCACGTCGCCCGCGCAGGACGGGATGAAGACCCAGCTCCAGTCCCGGAACGGGTTGCGCGGGTCGGCCAGGTCGAGCATGCCGCCGGAGTACGTGGGATCCTCGTCCGCCCCGACGTCGTCGTCGAACCACTGGCTGCCGACCGCGCAGGTCGTCTCGTCGAAGCAGCCTCCCCCGCCCTCGAAGAAGACGACGACGCGCTTCGGGTCGGCCACGCGCGTCCAGAACGCGAACGGGCCGCCGCGCGCGCACTTCGTCTTTCCGCCCGGCTCGATTTTCTGCCAGTCGGCGGTCGAGGCTGCGGGCGCATCGCCGCCGGCGAGCACGAGCACGAGCGAGAGCGAGAGTGCGACGACTGTCGACGCGAGACGCAGCACGGAACGAACCTAGCGGAGCGCCCGCGCGAGCACCGGGTCGCGTCCGGCGAGGAAGTCCGCCACGGTCATCGCGGCGCGCAGATCGGGCGCGATCGCGAGCCGCGGGTCGCGCGGCGTGCTCATCTGCCAGTACTTCGTCGCGACGAGGAAGTTCCAGCCGCTCGCGGGCAGGTTGGCCGCGGTGGGATCGGCGTAGAGGTTCGGCGAGCCGCCGGTCGGCTCGCCGACGAAGATCGCGCGCGTCGAGCGGTCGATCTCCGTCGCGAGGAGCGCGGCCGCCGAGAACGTCGAGCGGCTGATCAGGACGTAGAGCCGTCCGGGCCGGTTCACGCTCGGGCCCCGCAGGAGAGTGAGCAGCGGCGCGTAGGTGAAGAGGTTGCCGCCCGGGTTGAGCCGGAGGTCGAGGACGATCCGCTCGATGGTGGGGCGGGCCGCGAGCCGCGCCGAGCTCGCGCGCGAGCGCGCCGGAGTCGTCCGTGACGTTGTACGCGGCGTAGGCAACGCGGCCGTCGTCCATCACCGTCGTGTACCAGGGACGGTTCCGCTCGGAGAGGTACGACGGCGCCGGCCGCCACGGCAGCCCGGGCACGACCAGCGGATTGAACATGTCCGGGAAGGCCTGAGCCCAGCTGCTCCGCGTGACGGGGCTGAGCCGAACCGTCCGGCGGCCGCCGCCGCGCTTCGCGAGCGTCAGCGTCTGGGCGCCGGCCGAGTCCGCCAGGCCGAGCCCGTCGAGCACCTCGGTCACGAGCAGCCACTGCAGCGCCCGGGCATCGCGGCTCCAGCGGTTGTCGTACGGAACGAGCGGCCGCACGCGCCGGATCGCCTCCGCGATCGGCACGCCGGCGATCGCGACGAGCCGGTCGCCCACGAGCCCGCGCCGCCCGACCTCGGCGACGACGTAGACCCCGTCCGGGAACTCGTAGAGCCGGATCGGCAGCAGATGCAGCATGCGCGAGTGAGCGGAGTCGAGCGGGTAGATGCCTCCGTGGCCGTCGCGGACACCCGGCAGGGCTCCCAGTCGCATGAGCTCGACGAGCAGCTCGTTCGGCGTGAGCTGCGCCGCCCGTCGCCCGATCCCTGCGACCGCTGCGCGGTAGCGGGCGCGCGAAACCGCATGGAACGGATCGGGATGGGTCGACTCGTAGAGCTCGGCCGCGGCGCTGACGTCACCCGCCGCCCCGGGGCCGCCGGCGCCGGCGGCGGTCGCGCAGGCGAGCGCGACGAACGCGGCGAGCAGTGCCAGCGCGCGGCTCATCGGAGCGCCCGCTCCAGGACGGGGTCGCGGCCGGCGAAGAAGTCCGCCGCCGTCATCGTCACGGGGATGTCGGGCCGCACGGCGACGCGCGCGTCCTTCGGGCCGCGGCCGAACACCCAGTACGAGCTCGCCACCCGGACGGTCAGCCCGGCGCGGGGAAGTTCCACGAGCTCGTTGTCGCCCCACTGGTTCGGCGCCCCACCGCTCGGCTCGCCGACGATCTTCGCCTTCGTCTGCAGATCGACCTCGGTGACGAAGTTCCCTGCGGCGGAGAACGTCACCCTGCCCTGCAGCAGGTAGGCCTTGCGCGCGACCGCCGGCGTGGCCAGCGCGCGGAGGAGCGGCCGGTACGTCTGGTTGTTGCCGCCGCCGTTCATGCGCACGTCGACGATCACGCGCCTGATCTCGGGATTCCGGCCGGCGGCGAGGATGCGCTCCGCCAGCGCGTCGGTCGGCTCGAAGGTGTGGTGGTAGCCGACGTAGAGCGCGCGGCCCTCGTCGATCGTGCGGACGTACTGCTCCTCGCTCGAGACCGGTGAGCCAGAGCGGCTGCGGCCCGTTCGGGCGGGAGAGCTGGTGCTCGAATCCGATCGTGGAGACGTACTCGGCAGCCGGAACGGGTTGGAGCGTCGCGCTGCGGCCGCCGTCGAACTCGAACCGAACGTCGCCTCCACGCGTGATCCCGAGCCCCTCGAGGACCTCGGCGCACACGAGCCAGGCCGGCAGCCGCAGCATCCGCGTCCAGCGGTTGTCGCGCGGGACGAGCGGCGAGACCTTGCGGACGACCTCTGCGACGGGCGTCCCGCCGACGGCGACGAGCTTCGCGCCGACGAGGTCCGGGTTGGACGGCGCCCGGATCACATAGAGCCCGTCCGGGAACATGTACGTCAGGAACGGGTACGCGTGGAGGCCGCGCGCATGCTCGGGGTCGAGGGCGAACAGACCGGTGTGGCCGTCGCGCTCGCCCGGGAGCGTCGCCAACCGCATCAACCCGACGACGAGCTCGGCGCGGCTGAGCCGGGGCGCCCGCGAGGCGAGGCGCTCGACCTCGGCCTTGAATCGGCGTCGGGGGATTGCGTGGTAGAGGTCGGGGTGGATGTCCTCCATCTGAGCGGCGAGGTTGCGGAGCTCGCGCTGCTGCGGTGTCGGCGCGGAGGGTTGTACGCCGGCACCGCAGGCAGAGAGGGTCAGCGCGAGCGTCATCGAGACGAGGACGTATTCACCGGCTCAGCTCCTCGAGCACCCAGTCGCACCAGCGGAGCAAGTGCTCTTGGCGCTCGATGCCGAGTCGGAGCAGCAGGTAGTGGAAGCGGTCGTGGCCCGTGCGCGTGTTCGTCGGCTCGATCGCCCGCAGTACGGCGAGCCGGGTCTCGACCTCCTCGCGGAAGCTCTCGACCTGGGCGATCGAGCTCTCGATCGTCGCGAGACCGCCGACGAAGAGCTTGAGGAAGAACGCGCTCTCGGCACCGGGCTCGATCGTCGTCAGCCAGGCGTCGAGCGCCTCGCGCCCCGGCTCGGTCAGCGTGTAGAGGCGCTTGTCGGGCCGCCCGCGACCGGTGAGCGTGTGCGAGCTGGCGAGCCCGTCGGTCTCGAGCCGCGGCAGCACGGCGTAGAGCTGCGTTCGCGCCGGCCGCCACACGTGGGCGATGTTCCGCTCGACGAGCTTGTGCAGGTCGTACGCGGATCGCTCGCCCTGGATCGCGAGCAGTGCGAGCACGGCTGCCTCGGTCGTCGTCAGCGTCCGCGTCGAGGCCTGCGCTCGAACCATGCGCCGACCCTAATAGTCCGTTCCGGACTATTGGGCGAAGCTTCGGTTGCGATCCCGTTAAGGGCTCAGACCAGGACGTCGACGGCGTCCCGCTCCGCCTCGAGCACGACCTCGGTCACGTCGCCGAGGTCCTCGCCGTCGAGCTGGAGAGGCATCGGCGCGAGGCAGCGGATCTCGATCCGGTCCTGGTCGCGGAGCGAGACGAGCGGGATCCGGGTGCGGCCGGTGAGGAGATAGCGGATCGCTCCCGCCACGTCGCGCGCGCGGAACGCGCGCGGCCCGAGCAGGTCGAGGCCGCCCTCGAAGCTGGCGCCGCGCGGGAGCCGGAGCGGGAGGCGGCCGACGTACGTGTACGGGTCGCTGTTCGCGACGAGCGCGAAGGCGGCGGTACCGTGGCCCTCGATCTCCAGCGCGGGGTCGAAGCGGGCGCGGTGCTCTGCGAGTGCCTGCGCGACCGTCCAGGCGAACATCAGGTCGCCCGGCCGCTTGCCGGTCGCGTCGCGGCCGCGCGCGTCCATGCGGCGGATCAGCTCCGCGTCGAGCCCGACCCCTGCGCTGAACCCGAAGCGGCGGCCGTTCGCGCGTCCGACCGAGATCCGGCGGATACGGCCGGCGACGAGCCGGCGGGCAGCCTCGACCGGGTCGCGCGGTAGGCCGAGCGCGCGCGGGAGCACGCTCGTCCCGCCGCCGGGGACGAAGCCGAGCGCGACGCCGGCGGGAGCGCCGTTCAGGACCTCGTTGAATCCGCCGTCGCCGGCGAAGACGTAGATGCGGTCGACGTCCGTGAGCGAGCGGGCGAGCTCGGTGGCGTGGTGGGGATGCTCGGTGCGCAGCACCTGGTCGACCGTGAGCGTGTTCGCGACTGCCTCGACGAGCGGTTCCGACACCCGGCTCGCTCGCGGGTTCACGATCAGCGCGCCGCTCATCGGGCGAGGGTAGTGCGTGGAGGGTTCGATTCGCGCGCCGAGCGGGCAGATTCTGGACGGTGGTCCCGATTCGCCGGGACCGGAATGGAGGGGGTTACATGCGCGGGACTTTGCTCCTCGTTGTCCTGGCCGCCGCGATGTGCGTCGCCGTCGTCTCGGGGGCGACGTCGACCGAAGCGGGCGGCGCACAGGCCCAGTACGTGGTCGTGTACGGGGCCGACGCCTCGCCGGAGGCGGCCCGCCTCGCCGTCAAGGCTTCGGGCGGCCGGGTCGTCCGCGAGAACCGCCGCGTCGGAGTCGCCACGGCGGTTTCCTCGAATCCCGGTTTCCTTGCAGACGTCGCCCGCTCGAAGGCGCTCGCCGGCGCTGCGCGGAACGAGCCGATCGGCCGCGCAACCTCGCTCGGACGGCCGAGCGTCGCTTTCAGGGAGCTCGACGAGCTTCGCGAGGCGGCGACCGCGCCGGCGGCAGCCGATGCACAGGCCGCCGCGGTCGGAGCCGAGCCGCTCGCCCACCTGCAGTGGGGCATGCGGCTGATCCATGCCACGCCCGAGGGCTCGTACGGCGTCCAGCCGGGCGACGAGCGCGTCCTCGTCGGCATCCTCGACACGGGCGTCGACGGCAGTCACCCGGACATCGCGCCCAACTTCGACCGCAGGCTCAGCCGGAACTTCACGACGGACATCCCGCTCATCGACGGTGCGTGCGAGGAGGAGGCCGATCGCTCGTGTGAGGACCGGGCGGACGTCGACGAGAACTCCCACGGGACTCACGTGGCGAGCATCGTCGCCTCGCCGATCAACGGCCTGGGTGTCGCAGGTGTCGCGCCGAACGTGACGCTCGTCAACCTGCGAGCAGGGCAGGACTCGGGCTTCTTCTTCCTGCAGGCGACGGTCGACGCGCTGACCTACGCCGGCGACCACGGGATCGACGTCGTGAACATGAGCTACTTCATCGACCCGTGGCTCTACAACTGCACCGACAACCCGGCGGACACGCCGCAGCAGCAGCAGGAGCAGCGCACGATCATCGCGGCGACGCAGCGGGCGCTCGACTATGCCCACGCGCGCGGAGTCACGCTGGTCGCTGCGTCCGGGAACGCCGACACGGATCTCGGCGACCCGATCAAGTTCGACGGCCAGAGCCCGAACTTCCCGCCGGGCACCGAGCACGACCGGACCGTCGACAACAGCTGCCTCGACCTGCCGAACGAGGGCAACAACGTCCTCTCGATCAACGCGATCGGACCGACGAAGCGGAAGGCGGACTACTCGAACTACGGCATCGAGCAAACCACCGTCGCGGCGCCGGGAGGCTTCTTCCGCGACGATCCGTGGAGCCTCTCGATGACCCCGGCGGAGCGGAACGCCGCCGGCATTCCGAACCTCATCCTCGCCGCCTATCCGGAGAACGTGGCCCGCGAGTTCGAGGAGATCAACCCGGACGGGACACCGAACACCCCGTTCGTGCTCAGGGACTGCCAGGGAGGCACGTGCGCGTACTACCAGTACCTCCAGGGCACCTCGATGGCCTCACCGCATGCGGCCGGCGTCGCGGCGCTGATCGTCAGCGAGCACGGCAGCGGGTTCTTCGGACAAAGGTCTCTCGATCCGGCGACGACACAGCAGATCCTGCAGGACACGGCGACCGACCAGCCCTGTCCCGAGCCGCGACTGCACAGCTACGCGGACAAGGGACGCGGCCCGAGCTTCGACGCTCTCTGCGTCGGCACGCCCGCATTCAACGGCTTCTACGGCCACGGCATCATCGACGCGCTTCGCGCCGTCGAGTAGCCGACCTGCCTCAGGGGGAGCCTCCGGGCTCCCCCTGCCGGCTCCGCGCGGCGTCCCAGGCCTCGAAGCGCCCGCGCGGTGACTCGAGGTACGCCGCGATCTGGCTCTCGAGCCAAGCGATCTCCTCGCGGAGCTGGAAGAGCTGGTAGGTAGCCCAGCGCTCGTCGTCGCAGATGTGGTCGCCGCGCTGTTCGGCTCTGACGACATCACCGCAGTGCGGGCAGGGCATGAATCGCGGCTGAGGGAGCGAGGGAAACACGGCCGAGTGCAGGTGTTCCTTCATCGGCAGGCGAATCCTTCGGCAGGAGGTCTACGGTCGAGTCGCGTACCCGCGGATGCCGTCGACGAGGATCGTCGCGAACGAGTCCGCGAGCTCGTCGGTATCGCGCCCCGCCGCGAGCCAGGTGTAGGCCCAGTTCGCGGCCGACAGGAGCAGAAGCGCGGCGGCGTTCTCGTCCAGGTCGGTGCGCAGCTCGCCGTGCTCGCGCCCGTCGCGGAAGAGCGCCCGCAGCCGCTCCTCGTAGCGTCGGCGCTCCGCGACGATCTGCTCGCGACGCTCTCCCTCGAGGTAGCGCCATTCGCGGATGAAGACGGTGGCGACGTCGAGCTGCTCCGAGACGACGCGCAAGTGCGCGCGCAGCGCCAGCCGGATCTTCTCCGCGGCCGGCGTCTCCTCGGGGATCGCGTCCAGACCGGCGTGAAACGCGGCTGCGCCCTCGCGCATCGTCTCGTAGAGGAGCTCCTGCTTCGACTCGGTGAGGGAGTAGAGCGAGCCCTTCTGCACTCCCATCGCCTGCGCGAGGTCGCCCATCGAGGTGCCGTGATAGCCCTTCTCCGCGAAGAGCCGTGCTGCCTGGCGGGTTAGCTCGTGGCGTCGAGTGGCGATACACTGGATGCTAACGACCGTTCGGAAGGGAGGCCAGCGTGGACGCCCGAACGCAGGAGTTCCTCGAGTTCGTCCAGGGCGGCGGGCAGGTCGAGACGGGCGACTGGATGCCCGACGAGTACCGCGCCCGGCTGATCAAGTTCATTGAGATGCACGGCAACTCGGAGCTCATGGGCGTGCTGCCGGAGCGCGACTGGATCCTGCGCGCGCCGACCCTGCAGCGCAAGCTGGCGCTGACGGCGAAGATCCAGGACGAGGTCGGCCATTGCCAGCTGATCTACCGCGTCGTCGAGGATCTCGGCAAGCCGCGGGAGGCGTGCCTGGACGACCTCATCTCGGGCAAGTCGAAGTTCCACAACGTCTTCCACTACCCGACCCGCAGCTGGGGCGACGTCGGCGTGATCGCCTGGCTCGTCGACGCGGCCGCGATCATCAGCCAGAAGGCGCTCCTCAAGTGCTCGTATGCCCCGTACGCACGGGTGATGAAGAAGGTGTGCTGGGAGGAGTCGTTCCACATCCTGCACGGGCGCGACACAGTGCTCGCGATGGTCACAGGGACGCCGGCGCAGTTCGAGCTCGTCCAGGAGGCGCTCCTGCGGTGGTGGGAGCCGCTCATGCACTTCCACGGCACGCCCATCCCGGCCGACGAGGATCCGATGTTCGTCTGGCGGATCAAGAGCCAGGGCAACGAAGACGCGCGCCAGCAGTTTCTCGACGGCTACGTGCCGCAGATCCTCGAGCTCGGCCTCGAGCTCCCCGATCCGAAGCTGCGTAAGAACGAGGACGGCGTCTGGGAATACACCGAGCCCGACTGGGACAGGCTGATGGCCGTCGTCACCGGCCACGGGCCGGCATCGCAGGAGCGCCTCGCGTTCCGGCGGCTGTCGAGAGCCGAGGTCGACTGGGTCTCGCGCGTGATGCTGCCGGAGGCGGCGTGAAGTGATCTTCGAGGTCTTTCGCCAGGAGCGGAAGGGCCAGGCGTTCGTCCACGGCGGCTCGTTCCACGCGCCGAACCGCGAGTTCGCCGACGCCTACGCACGCGAGTTCTACGCGCGGCGGCAGGAGTCGGTGGCGCTCTGGGTCGTGCCGCGCGAGGAGATCATGGAGATCGACGAGTTCCCGGACGAGTTCGACCTCAAGTACCGGCGCGTCGACGGCTACTCGATCAAGGCGAGGCTGAAGGAGGCACGTGAGCGTGCCGGGACGACAGTGGCCGCGCCGCAGGCCGAATGAGCTTGTGTTGAAACAACACAAACTTCTCGCGGGCCGGGGCGCGGATCGCGCAGGCACCACCCGAAACCACTCCGCGGCCCGAACGCTTGTGTTGAAACAACACAAGCTCGTCTTCGGGGAGCGCTGGGGCTCGTGAGCGAACGCGCTCGGCTGCTGCTCGAGATCGCCGACGACGAGCTGATCCTCGGCTGGCGCAACTCGGAGTGGACGGGGATTGCGCCGTACCTCGAGGAGGACGTCGCCTTCTCCTCGATCGCGCAGAACGAGATCGGCCACGCGCGGGCGCTCTACGAGTTCGCGGCGCAGGATCTCGGCACCGACGCCGACGCGCTCGCGTTCGACCGACCGCCGCAGGAGTACCGGTGCGCGCCGCTCGTCGAGCTGCGCCGACTGGAGTGGGCCCGGACGATCGGCCGCCACTGGCTCTACGAGACGGCTGACGCGATCCGGGTCGACGCGCTGAAGGCGTCCGACGACACCGAAGTCGCGGGGCTGGCGGCGAAGATGGACCGCGAGGAGGTCTACCACCGGATGCACGCGGAGATGTGGCTCGAGCGGCTGCTCGCCTCGGAGGAAGGGCGCGAGCGGCTGGAGGAGGGCGTACGGGAGCTCTGGCCGTATGCGCTCGGCGTCCTCGACGACGAGCTGCGATCCCGCTTCGAGGCGGTCGTCCGCGGGCGGCTCCCGTTCGAGTTGCCGGACGACGCGCCGGTGCCGCGCTCGCGGCACGAGGCAGAGCTCGAGGAGCTGCTCGGCGAGATGACCATGGTGCGGCGCTCGGCGCCGGCAGGTGCGCAGTGGTGACCGCCGAGGCGGTGTGGGAGACGCTGGCGGAGATCCCGGACCCCGAGATCCCCGTCATCTCGCTCGTCGACCTCGGCGTCGTCAAGGCCGTTGCGGTCGAGGGCGAGCGGGTGCGGATCGAGTTCACGCCGACGTTCATGGGCTGCCCCGCGCTCGAGCGGATGCGGACGCTGATGGAGGAGTCGATCCGCGGGCTCGGGGCGGAGCCTCAGGTCGACGTCGTCCTGGACGACTCGTGGTCGACCGACCGGATCACGCCCGCGGGGCGCGAGAAGCTGCGCGCGGCCGGCTTCGCGCCGCCGACACCGCGCGCGGCGCAACCGCCGACGCTCCTGCAGCTGCAGTCGAAGGCGTTCCGCTGCCCCTACTGCGGCTCGACGGAAACGCGGCTCGACAACATCTTCGGCCCGACTCCTTGCCGCTCGGTGCGCTACTGCGAGAGCTGCCGCCAGCCGTTCGAGCAGTTCAAGACGATCTAGCTGGAAGTCGCGCGAGACGCCCGTCCGGATGAGCCGCGGCCGATCGCCGGTGCTAGCATCGACGCGTCGAGTCGGAGGTGGCGCCGTGCGGCTTCTCTTCCTACTTGCGGCGCTTCTTGTGGCTCTGCCGGCCGCACCGGCTCACGGATCCCAATTGATCGACCGGAATGCCTCCGGCGTCAAGCTCGCGGTCAACGGCAAGGGCGAGGCGCTCCTCACGTACAGCTCCGGAGGAAAGCTCAAGCACGTGCTCGCCTGGGATGCCGTGAATGCGATCGCGCCAACGACCGCGCGCCAGCAGGTCGCGTTCGACCTCGACTACGCCGGCGGCTACGGCAAGCACGGGGCCGGCTACTGGAAGACGTTCGGATCCGTCTGCGGCGACTACGACGGCCCCGCGCTCGGCTGGCTCGTGACGGCGTGCAAGGCGCCGGACGGCTCCTACTGGGCGCTACAGGCCTGGCAGCGGGCCCTCCCGAACTACGGCGTGCCCTCGACGGCCGAGCGTTCGGTCTGGGAGCTGCACCTCTCGCACTGGACCGGCGACATCGCCGTCCTGACGATCAAGCAGGACTGGTCCTACCGCCGCTTCCACCACCTCTACGGCTCGCTCACCTACAACGGCTCGGGCGTCTTCGGGTTCCGCTCGACCCGCTTCGGAGTCCCGCTCGACACCTTCGGCCGGAACATCTACGTCGACACCTTCAACTCGGCTTACGGGGGCGGCTGGAAGCGGGAGAACAGCTTCCTCGCCCACAGGACGAAGGGGACGTTCTGCTACGGCTTCTACCCGCACGGCAAGAATCCGATCGGGCAGGGGACGAAGTACCGGGCGACCGTCATCGGCCCCGGCGTGACCCCTGACATCCTCTGGCAGGGGACCGCTCCGGGACCCTACGACGCGGCTTCGGATCGCGAGGCGAACGCCGATCAGCGCGCGAACTTCGCCGACGGGGCGTGCAAGGTCAACTGACCAGCGGAAAGATTCCCGCAGGTTCTCTCAGGTAGAAGCATCTTCCTGCGGAGCGCGTTGACCGTTCGACTTGCGCTCCGGCGACCCCTGGGTAGCCTGTGGACAGGCCTGCGGCTCGAGTGTCGACGAAGGCAGTTCGCCTGGACGACAGACAGAGGCTCGCCGCATGCACCGGTCGGTAGTGCCACTGGCGGTCGCGGTTGCCGCGCTCGCCGGGCCGTCGGTGGCCACGGCTGCGGACCGAGGGGTTGCGGTGCTCCGCCTGAAGACCGCGACCGTGCTGCATGCGTCTCCCGCCGGCGCGCGGATCGGGACGGTGCGCTCCGTGACGCGGTGGGGCCAGCGGTCTCACCTCCTGGTCGTCGAGCGCCGCGGCCGTTGGCTGCGTGTCGAGAGCGAAGCGCTCGGTGCAAACGGCCGGCGGGCCTGGGTGAGGCTGAACCGCACTATGCGCCTGCAGCGGCCGCTCTACCGCATGCGCCTCGATCTCTCGCGCCGCACGCTCATCGTTCTGCTCGGCACGCGCGTGCGTTGGCGCGTCCACGCCTCGATCGGCCGTCCGGAGTCGCCGACCCCGACCGGGCTCTTTCACATCTCCGACCGGTTCTCGGGCTTCCCGTGGGGGGGCGCGTTCGGCTACGGCGTGCTCGCACTGTCCGGCTTCCAGCCGAACCTGCCTGCGGGCTGGCGCGGCGGTAGCCGTCTCGCGTTCCACGGTGCGACGACCTTCGGGGAACGGATCGGGAGCGCCGTCTCCGCGGGCTGTCCGCACCTCGCCGAGCCGGTGCTACGGCGCCTCATCGCGCAGATGCCGCTCGGCACACCGGTCGTGATCCACCACTAGGCGACTCTCCGGGCCGAGCGGCTCCGAGCCCACCAGAAGATCGCCCCGGCGAGCCCGAGAGCGACGACCGGCGCGATCAGGATCGGATCGAACCTGCTCCTCGGGCGGCGGCTCGTAGTCGAGGCTGCCTGCGATCGTGAGCGGCTTGCCGGCGACCGTGCCGGGCACGTTCCAGTCGAAGACATGGTGCGGCTCGTCTTCGGCTCGGTGGATCTGCGGCGGGTCGATCGTGCTCATCCAGTGGATGCGATGGTCGTGCCACTCGTAGGACCGCCCCCGTGAGATGCGCTCCCAGCGAGGCTCGGCAGCCGCGGAGGCGGAGGCCGGCACGTCGACGCCGCCGTACCGCTCCTCGTTGAGATAGGTCGCCGGCGAGTTCGCGTTGCGGAACACGCCGCCGGCGGCGGCGAAGCGGAGGTACGGCTCGCCGTCGTACCCGAGCACTACCACGTCCTGCCGGCCGTCGTTGCGGAGCAGCAGTCGGTCATCGGCGTCGCGCACCTCCACGGTCACGCCGTCGAGCGAGGGGCGGACGGAGGTGACCGTCGAGCGAAAGCCCCGCGCCCCACCGTCGCCGTGGGCGGCGGCGGTGGGGGCGAGGAAGGCGGCGGCGACGAGCGCGACGCTGAGAACGCGGCTCACGCCCGGCGACCCCTCTGCCACGTCAGACCGAGCGCGCCGACACCTGCGAGCAGCCCGGCGGCGCCCAACCCGAGCGCGACGTACGCGACGTTGTCATCGTCCTCCGCTGCGACCGGCTCCACCGCCGTCGTCTCGGTCTCGCCGTCGGCACCCGAGGAGGCGCCGTGCTCACCCTCGGCAGCGACAAGCGTCACGCCTGGAGCAGGCGTGTCGGGCTCCTCCTGGCCTGCGACCGGGATCTTGATCCAGCGGGTCGTGCCCTGTGCGCAGCGCTGGACAACCGGGAACCAGAGCGTCTCGCCCTCCTTGTCCGGGAGGCGCATGCTGATCCCGAAGTCCGTGAACTCGTGCGGCGCGAGCGCCCCGCCGTTCCACGTGACCTCCTTGACCCCCTCCGTGATCGTCTCGCCCTCGCTCTCGACCGGGGTCGCGAGCGTGCCGCTCTTCGTCGACACCTTCCAGCCGGGGACGGCCTGGGGCGTCACGTTGAGGGTGCCGTCCGGGATGCGAACGGTCAGCGAGGTGGTCGGAGAGTCCTCGCAGCCATGGGGGACACGGAACGAGATCATGGCGAAGCCGCCGGCGGGCGCCTCGGACGGGTTGGCCGTTACGTGAGCGGCCGCGGCGGGGACCGCGACGAGCGCGGCCAGTCCTGCGAGGAGTGCGATTCGTGTTCTCATGTTCAGGGTTCCTTTCTGATTGGAACGGAGACAGTCGCCGACGCGGCGTCGAACTCGCCTCGGCGGGTGTCGACGCGGAGCTGCCAGTCGCCGGCCAGGGTGAGCTGAGCGCCGTGGGCGATGAAGTGGCCCGGCCCCGCCCGGTGGGTGGGGAACAGGAGCGGGCCGATCCGCCGGCTCGCGAGCGTGGCCGCGACGGTTGCCTCGGCGACGTCGGTCGGTTGTCCCGTAGGTGTGGTCAGGTAGAGGTGGATCTGGTTCGAGCCCGCAACGGCCGGATCGACCACGAGATTGAGCTCGAGGTCGCCGATCTGCGCGGTCGTCGCATACGGCCCCTGTGGAGCGACCTCCGCCCGGGCGGGCGGCTCCGTGACGAGGACGGCCGTGACGGCAATGATCGCCGCCATCAGCGCGAGCTCGGAGCCCGCCACCCGGAGGAAGCGGCGCTGCTCCGCCTTCGATGCCCGGCCCGCGCGGAGACGCGGAACGGCGTAACGGTTGTTGTACGCCCCGAGCGCGAGCAGCGGCAAGACGAGCGCGACCTTGGCGAGGAGCAGCAGGCCGTACGTCGTCTCCCACAACCCCCGCCACGCCCGTACCTGCAGGTAGCCGTTGACTACGCCGGCGACGAGCAGGACCGCGACCGAGAGCACCGCGAGCGTCGAGAACCGCGGGACCGCACGAGCCGCCAGCGTCCAACGTTCCCCGCCGGCCCACACGAGTGCGAGCACGAGGAATGCGAGCCCGCCGACCCAGGCGGCGCCGGCCTGGACGTGTGCCACATCGGCGACGAACGCGACGGCGCCGCTGACACTCGCGTGGCCCGCGAGCGCCGGCGTGAGGACGAGCGCTCCGGCGACGATGAGGGCTCCGTCGAGCAGGGCGGCCCCCTCGCCACGCCGGCGTACCGTGAGTGCGAGCGCAGCGAGGAGAACGGCTGCGACCGCCTGGCCAAGCGCGACCCGCCCGAACCGCGTCTCGAGCACGGCCGACACGACGTCCCAGTTGAACGCGTCGGCGAGGCCGAAGCCGCCCGCCTTCGCTCCTTGCAGGACGATGCCCGTGACGGCGACCGCGGCGAGCCCGAGCGAGGCGATCGCAAGGGCGCCGGTGAGGCGGGTCCGGACTGCGCCCGCGTCGCGAAGGACGAGGGCGAGGGCGAGCGTTCCGCCGACGGCCAGCAGGAGCAGAGCGAAGTCGAGGAAGCGCACGACGTCGAACAGCACGTTCACGTGCCGCGGCGTCCCCGAATCGAGCACCTCGGAGGCGATCCCTTCCGGGTTCGCGCCGGCGGCCCCGACGTGGAAGACGAAGGCGCCGGCGACCGGGTGCGCGTCCTCCGAGACGACGCGCCACGTGACCGTGTACGTGCCACGTGGGAGGCTCGGCTCGAGGGCGACCCCGACCGTGTCCGCGGCGGGACGCTCGAGCCGCCCCTCGTCGACACGACGCGCGTCGGCATCGAAGACGCGGACCGCGCCGAATGCCGTCTCCACGGGCTCGTTGAAGCGCAGGCTGACGCGCTCCGGCGACGTGTCGACGACGGAGTCGTTGGCCGGCTCGGTTGTGATGAGCTCCGCGTGCGCCGAGGCTGCCGGCGCCGCCCCGAGCACCGCCACGGAGGCGGCCACGGCGGCGACTGCCGGCCGCCACGTGCGGCGGCTCGGGTGATCGCGCATCTCTCCTCGCTCTGTCCTGCGGCCGCTGTCGGCCGCATGTGCGGCTACTCGAGGACGAGCGGGGGTCCGCGGCCGGTGTAGCCGCGCGAGAGCGCCGTGAGGCGCGGCAGGTCGATCGACCTCGGGAAGCTCCCGAAGCGGGCGGCCGGTGCCGGCCGTCGTCGTCTGGCGGCGAGCGCAGTGCCGAGCCGATGTGCGACCTCGGTGAGGGCGAACGCGATCGCGGCGACAAGCAGCGCGAACGGCAGCTGTACCGCGAGACCGAGCAGGAACGGGGCCGAGAGCAGCAGCTCCCAATGCACGGCGCCGTCGTGCAGGTAGCGCTCGAGGAACTCCTGCGCCACGAACGCGAGCGGGGGGACGGCGGCCACGAGCTCGATCTGAGCCGCCCTGCCGATGCTGCGACCGCGGAACGCTGCGACGGCGGCGGCGCAGAACGCGAGCAGCACGGCGGCCGAGCTGAGCCCGACGATGAGCGGCAGGTAGTCGAGGTAGCCGTGGCCGCTCGCGGAGAGCACTTGCCCGCGAGCCTGGGCGTCCGGAACGGCAACGCGGTACCCGAGTGCATGCCCTGCGAGCGCGCCGATGACCGCCAACGGCAGGGCGATCGGCCAGGCGAGATACCGCCTCATGGCGTCATGGTGGCACACATCACGCTGCCCTTCGAATCCCGGCCGGCCGCGGATTGACCGCCGGCCTACTTCGCGCGCAGGCGGGCCTCGTGGATCACCTGCTCGGCTTCGACGCGGTTGCCGAAGCCGCGCGTCTCCGTCTTCTCCTCCTCCAGGTCCTTGTAGACCTGGAAGAAGTGCTCGATCTCGTCCCGGAACTCGGACGGGATGTCGTGCACGTCGTGGACGCGCATCCAGGCCGGATCGCGCAGCGGCACGAGGATCACCTTCTCGTCCGGCCCTTTGGCGTCGGTCATGTGGAAGACGCCGACGACGCGGCCGCGGATGCGGCAGCCGGGGAAGGTCGGCTCGCTGACGAGCACGAGGGCGTCGAGCGGGTCGCCGTCCTCGCCCAGCGTGCCCTCGATGAAGCCGTAGTCGGCCGGGTAGGTCATGGATGTGAACAGCCGCCGGTCGAGGACGACGTGCCCCGTCTCGGCATCGACCTCGTACTTGTTCCGCGAGCCCATCGGCACCTCGACGAAGACGGTCGCGTCCATCGCCGCAGTCTATGGGCGCTCCGGGCTACTTCTCGGCGACGCCGAGGGCGGCCTGCGCGACGACGCACGGCCGTTCGTCGTCCGGCAACGGCGAGCGGCGGGCGCCGGCCACGACGAGGGGCAAGTCGAGCTCGGGCAGCTCGAGCGAGCTGTTGCGCGGCGGCGGTGGCCCGGCCCGCACGACGAGCTCGTAGCGATCCGGAAGCTCGACGAAGACGAGATGGCTCGTTGGCTCGGGAGCGGGGGTCGGCTCCTCGCGCAGCGCGGCGAGCTCAGCGAGCTCGTGCTCGCGCCGGCGCAGCCGCTCCAGGAAGCGCCTCGTCTGTGCGCGCGCACGCTCGTGCCTGGCGCGGAGCTCGTTCGCGACCCGCTCGCCGTCGTGCCGGAGCCGCGCGATCTCCTCGTCGCAGCCGCGGACGTCCGCCACGAGCCGCTCGATCTGGGACAGCTGTTCCTCGTCGGCCCGGCGGAGACGCAGGAGCCGGTCGGTGAAGCGGACGGTCTGCGCGCGGCGCCGGTCGAGCTCGCCGCGAAGCTGCCCCAGCTCCCCCTGCAGCGCCTGCTCGCGCTCCTCGACGGTGCCCCGCGCAGCAGCGACGGCCGCGTTGGCCCGCTCCAGCTCGCCGCGGAGATCGTCGAGGCGCCGCTCGCGCTTCGCGACGGACTCCTGTGCCTTCGCACGTACGTGGTTGGCGTGCTCGAGCTCGTTCCGAAGCTGCCCGAGCTCGTCCTGGAGGCTGCGCTCGCGCTCCTCGACGGTGCCGTGCGCGGCGGCGAGGTCAGTGTGCGCCTGCTCGAGCTCGGCGCGAACGTCCTGAAGTCGCTGCTTCCGCTTCGCGGCGCTCTCCTGCGCGGCCGCGAGCTCCTCGCGTGACCGCTCGAGCTCGGCGTGCAGACGCTCGAGCTCCTCCGCAAGTCGCTGCTCCTCGGCGGCATCTCGCCTGCTCCGGAGCCGGCGCGCGAAACGGGCCGCCTGATCGCGGCGCCGGTCCAGCTCGTGACGCAGTCCTTCGAGGGCGCGCTCGCGTTCGTCCGCGGTCGCGTGGGTGGCGGCGAGCGCCTCGTGCACCTGACCCAGCTCTCCTTTGACGTGGTCGAGCTCGCCCCTGACGCGCTCGAGCTCGCCGTGCGCTGCGCCGAGACTGCGGTCCCGGTCCTCGACGGTCGCCTGCACGGCTGCCAGCGCTGCTTCGAGCTCGGTGCGGGCCTGGACGGCGCGCTCGAGCTCGGCGCCGAGCTCGTCGACGTTGACCTCGTGCTGCCGGCGCTGCCTCAGGCGGGCGGCGAGGCGAGCCGCCTGCTCGCGACGGCGCCCGTGCTTGCGATGCAGCCTCTCGAGCTCTCGCTTGCGCTCGCCGAGCGTCTCGTGCGCCGCTGCGATGGCCGCCTCGACTTCAGTGCGCGAGTGGACGGCACGTTCGAGCTCCTGGCCGAGCTCCTCGAGCCGACGGTCCTGCTCGCCGCTCGCCGCCTGGGCGGCGCCGAGTGCACCGACGGCCAGCTCGCGCTCGTGCCCGCTCGCCTGTAGCTCACCGGCAAGCTCGTCGACCCGGCTGCGGAGCTCGTCGGCCTGGCGCTCCCGCTCGGCGAGCGACGCCTCAGCAGTCGCAAGCCGGCCGGCGGCCTCCTGGGTCTCGTGTCGAAGCCCTTCGATCTCCTCGTCGCGTCGGTGCAGCTCGTGCTCCAGCCGCACGGCGTGCTCCTGCAGTTCGGGGTCGTGCTCGTCCTGAGCGAGCGAGTCCGAGCGGCTGCGCGCACGGCGGGCGAGACGCGTGGCCTGCTCGTGCCTGCGATCGCGCTGCGCGGTCACCGTTTCGAGCTCGTTCTGCTGATCGGCCAGCACGGCCTCTGCGGCCGCGAGCTTCGCCCATTGCTCCTCGAGCTGCGAGAGGAGGCTGGCCTCGGCCGATGGAATCTCGGGCTCCTCGAGCTGCGACTCGGGGTCGAACGCGAACTCGTCGTCGTCGGCGGGGACGGAGTGCAGGATTGGGGGGCGCGCGTCGCGGCGCTCGCTCTCGTGGCGGCGCTGGATCTGACTGCGGAGCCCCGTGCCGAAGCCCGTCTCGGTCGTCAGCTCGATGCCGTACTGCGAGGCCAGTGCGTTGGACAGCTCGGGGCTCGAGACGAAGCCGCACTCGACGATCGTCTCGCCGAGCCGCTTTCCGGTCCGCTCCTGTTGCGCGAGCGCCATCTCGAGCTCCTCGCTCGTGAGGAGCCCCTGCTCGACGAGGATGCGACCGAGAGGTCGCCAGGGGATGCGGGCCGCTTCCACATGGGCTCTATCGGCTGGAAAGGCGGATGAGTCAAGCCCGATACGATGCGCCGCGTGCGCGTCGAGATCTACTACTGCCCGGTCTGAAGCGGGTACGACCGGAGGGCTGCGAGTCTCGCCGCCGTGTTGAGTGGGAAGGGTCATGACGCCTCGCCCGTCGAGGGGGAGAACAGCCAGTTCGACGTGGTCGCGGACGGCGAGCTCGTCTTCTCGAAGCAGGCGCAGGGGCGTTTTCCCGAGGAAGACGAGGTCGTCGCTTTGCTCGCGGAGCCGTGAACCAGCCGCCACCGCTCGTCGACTACGACCTCTTCACGTCGAACCGGCCGCTCGTGGAGGCCCTCGAGCGCGAAGGAGGCGGGGACTGGCGCGACCAGGCCGAGACGCTCGGGCGAGCGCTCGGCGGTGAGCCGCTCGAGTGGGGCCGGCTCGCGAACGAGCACCCGCCCGTCCTCCGCACGCACGACCGGTACGGCGAGCGCATCGACGAGGTCGAGTTCCACCCCTCGTGGCACTCGCTGCTGCAGCTCGGGATCGCGACGGGCTTGCACGCGCTGCCGTGGCGTGAGCCCGTGCCGGGTGCGCACGTCGCGCGCGCCGCGATGTTCGTCACGTGGTCTCAGGTCGAGCAGGGCACCGGCTGCCCGCTCTCGATGACGTTCGCGGCCGTGCCGGCGCTCCGCGCCGAGCCTGCGCTCGCGTCGGAGTGGGAGCCACGGCTGACGTCGCTCCGCTACGGCGAGGAGGGGGCGCTGTGCGGAATGGCGATGACAGAACGGCAGGGCGGGTCGGACGTCCGCGCCAACACGACCGCCGCACGCCGCGCCGGCGACGGCACCTACCTGCTCGACGGGCACAAGTGGTTCTGCTCGGCGCCGATGTCGGACGTGTTCCTGGTCCTCGCGCGGGCCCCGGATGGGCTCTCGTGCTTCCTCCTCCCGCGTCGGCAGGAGGGCTTCCGCATCGAGCGGCTCAAGGACAAGCTCGGCAACCGGTCGAACGCCTCGGCGGAGATCGAGCTGCGGAGCGCGGAGGCGCGGCTCGTCGGTGAGGAAGGCCGCGGCGTCCAGACGATCATCGAGATGGTCAACCACACGCGTCTCGACTGCGTGCTCGGCTCGACCGCGCTGCAGCGCCGTGCCGTCGCCGAGGCGATCCACCACGCGTCGTACCGGCGGGCGTTCGGCCGGCGCCTCGCGGAGCAGCCGCTCATGCAGAACGTGCTCGCCGACCTCTGCCTCGAATCCGAGGCGGCGACGCTCACCGCGCTTCGCCTGGCGCGCGCGTTCGACGAGGGCGACCACGCCTTCCGCCGGCTCGCGACCGCGGTGGCGAAGTACTGGGTCTGCAAGGTCACGCCGAGCGTCGTCGGCGAGGCGCTCGAGTGCCTCGGCGGCAACGGCTACGTCGAGGAGTCCGGCCTGCCCCGCCTCTACCGCGAGAGCCCGCTCAACTCGATCTGGGAGGGCGCGGGCAACGTCAACTGCCTGGACGTGCTGCGGGCGCTCGCGAAGGCGCCCGAGAGCCTCGAGGCCTACGTCGCCGAGGTCCGCCTGGCCGAGGATCCACGGCTCGAGCGGGCGCTCGCGGAGGTCCTGGACGAGCTCGAGCACCTCGAGGAGAGCCGGGCTCGCTATCTCGTCGAGCGGCTCGCGCTGGCGCTGCAGGCGTCGCTCCTGCTGCGTCACGGCGACCCGATGGTGGCGGAGGCGTTCTGCGCGACGCGACTCGACGGCGCAGGCGGGCGGGCGTTCGGGACCCTGCCGGTCGGCGTCGAGCTGGAGGCGATCCTCGAGCGGCATCGGCCGCTCGCCGCTGTGGCCTGAGGTTTGCGTATAGCACGAATGCGATATAGCATTCGTGCGATGCCGCGGTTCAGAGCACGGGACGAGTTCGGCGAGGTCTACCGCGGCTCTCGGCGAACGGATCGCCGAGGAGCGAGGGCGGCGAGCCGTCTCGCAGAAGGAGCTCGCCGAGCTGACGGGGACGACGCAGTCGGCGGTCTCGCGGCTGGAGGGAGGCGGCCGCGTGCCGCGGCTCGACACGTTGCTGCGGGTCGCGAACGCGCTCGACTGCACGCTCGAGATCGAGCTGCGCCCGCGGACGACGATCGAAGGGGGGTCGAACGATGACGGCGACCGTTGACGTCGAGGAGCTGCACACGACGAAGAGCGAGAAGCTGCTCGCGTTCGTGATGGTCGTGTTCCTGCTCATCGGCGGGATCTGGAGCTACCAGGAGATCGACGATCGCGTCCGCGCCGCGATCGAGCTTGGTGGGCCGACGCCGCAGGAGCAGGCGGCGCTCGACCGCCAGCGGGCGGCCCAGCAGGCGCTCTTCGCCGCCGAGACGCGCCAGGCCGAGGCGCGGCAGAACGTCGAGTTCACGCGTGAGGAGTACCGCGCCGCGCTGGACGCGGACGAGCCGAGCGCCGCGCTCGAGCGCGCGTATCGGGCCGCCCAGCGTGAGCACACGGCGGCCCAGGCCGCCCGCACGGCGGCGGCGACGAGGGCCGCGGCGGCGCGTCCGGCAGCTGAGGCCGCGCAGCGCGAGGTGTCGAATCGCATCCAGGAGCGGCTCGACCGCCAGGAGCTCGTCACGTTCCTGCTCCGGCTCGCGCTCGTGCTCGTCGCTCTCGCTCTCGGGTACCTCACCCTCACGCGCCTGCGAGCGCGGAGCTCGCGCTACCTGCCGATCGCGGGCGCGATCCTCGTGTTCGCGACGATCATGGCGTTCGGGCTCGCGGGCGACTACCTGACCGACTACTTCAACCCGCTCGACGCCGGGCTCCTCCTGCTCTCGATCGTCGGCGTGCTCGCAACGCTCGTCGCGTTCTGGGCGCTGCAGCGCTACCTCGCGCGCCGGCTCCCGCACCGCCGCGTCCGCAAGGGCGAGTGCCCGTTCTGCTCCTTCCCGGTGCGGGCGAACGAGCGCTGCGAGGGCTGCGGCCGCGCCGTGATCGCCCCCTGTGCGACCTGCGAGCAGCCGCGTCGCGTTGGCACCGCCTTCTGCGGGAGCTGCGGCGCCGGCTGACGCCGCAGCGCCCGCCGAACGCCCTACGAGACGGCGAAGACCAGGAACTGCGTGAACTGCGCGGGCGCGAAGTTGTTGTCGCTGACGAGGATCAGCGACCGTCGCCCGTCGGGCAGCGTCGGCCCGAAGTCCATGCCTTCGACGTTGTCGAGCGGGATGCCGAGCGCGTCGAGGTCGAGCAGCAGCGACTTCGTCGCGGCCTCGATGCCGGCGAGGATCGGCGCGAGGCTGTCGACGCCGTTCACGTTCGTCGCGTCCGCGAGCGACACGGTAAAGAGCTTGATCGTGTTCCCCGTCCCGGGAACGCCGACCGAGAACGAGCGCTCCATCGAGAGCAGCGACCGCGTGTCGAGCGGCAGCAACTCGACGAGGCCGCTGACTGCGAACGCCGTTGGCGGCACGGGCGGCCTCGCGATCGGATCGGCCCGGTACACGTACTGCCGGTCGAGCGCGCCGAGCCACATGTCGTAGCGCAGGAGCCGGGCTGGGCTCCCGGCCGTCACCGTCGCGGGCGGGCCGTCCTGGACGAGCGCGGCCTCGGTGCCGGAGAAGACCCAGCGGCCGTCCGGGGTCGTGCCTGCGCTCTCGAAGCCGAGGTTCAGGCGGACGCCGCGGGTGCCGGCGGCGTTCGGGCGGAATGCATCCGGCACCGGGAGATCGCGCTGCTGGCGGCCTTCCAGGCTGAATTCGCGCACCCACGGGTCGATCAGGCGGTTGGCGAACCCCTCCGACGTGATCACGAGCGTGCGGCGGCCGGTCAGCGCGAGTCCCTTCCGGGTCGAGGCTCTGCGCCGGGAACTGCTGCCCGGCGGCATCCGTGAGCGTCGTCACGTCGAGGATCTGCACCGTGGGCGCACCCGCCTGTGACGCCGATCCGGAGCGTGTAGAACCGGGCCGGGTCGATCTGGCTCGGGTCGTCCGAGAGCGCGTAGAAGACCTGTCGTCTGGCGTCGAACGCGAGACCCGAGAGGCCGCCGAACTCGGTGCCCTCGAACTGCGTTCCTGTCGGGACGATGTGTTGGCCGAGAAACTGGAGCTCTGGCGCGCCGTCGGCGAGGTCGGCTCTGGCCAGACCTGCGGCGGCCGCCGCGATCGTCAGCGCGACCACCAAGAGCCGCGCGAGCTTCGTCCGTGCGACGGTCATGACGAACCTCCCGTCCGTGAGCGGTCGCCGGGAGCCTATGTCACCTGAGGAGGAAACCGGTTCCGAGCGGGTCGTCGGGGTCGAGCTCGAAGTTCGCCCGCCCCGTGCGGAAGGCGCTGCCCTCGACCTCGGTGACGACGGCGGGCCGGCCGGCCACGTCGGCATCGGCCACGACGCGGCCGCGGAACTCGGTGCCCACGATGCTCAGGTGCCGGAGCTCCTCGCCCCTGGCCAGGCCGCGCCCGTCGAGCAGCGCGAGCCGCGCGGAGGTGCCGCTGCCGCAGGGTGAGCGGTCGACCTCGCCGTCCGCGAAGACGGTGACGTTCCGCTGCGTGTGCCCGCCCTCGTCCTGCCAGAAGATGGTGCCGTAGACGCCGTTCAGCTCCGGCTCGAGCGGGTGCACGATCTCGTGCGCCTGCTCCAGGTCCCGCTTGATCGCACGGCCGAGCTCGATCAGCCGCGGTAGCTCAGCAGGGCTCGACCAGCTCCTCGCAGCTCGCGTAGAAGGCGCCGCCGAAGGCGACGTCGACCGTGCGTCCGGCCGCGGTCACCCCTTCGGCCCAGACGAACGACGGCACGTTGCGGAACCGCACGGAGCGGACCTTGCCCCGCTCCACGCGCGCGACCGTCTCGAGCCGGCCCGACGGCACGTCGACGACAACGCGGGTCTCGGGCTCGCGCCGCTCGACGACGCCCTCGTCGAGCGCCCAGGTGACGAGCGCGATCGTGCCGTGCCCGCAGGCGGTCGAGTAGCCGGCGTTGTGGAAGAAGACGACGCCGAGATCGGCACCGGGCTCTGGCTCGACGAGGAAGCAGCCGTACATGTCCGCGTGCCCGCGAGGCTCGTTGACGAGGAGCGCGCGCACGTGGTCGAGGCGCTCGGCGGCGTCCCGGCGGGCCTCGAGGATGGTGCGTCCTCGTGGGGGCTCGACGCCGCCGGTGACGATGCGGAACGGCTCGCCGGCGGTGTGGTAGTCGACGGTCTCGATCAAGAACCGGTGAACTTCGGCGGCCGCTTCTCCGCGAACGCCGCGACGCCCTCGGCGAAGTCGGCCGTCTGCGTCGCCTCCTGCTGGAGCTCCGCCTCGAGCGCGAGCTGCTCCTCGAGCGTGGCCGTGTCGCCGTGGTCGAAGAGGCGCTTCGTGAGGGCGATCCCGCGGGTCGGCAGCTCGGCGTACGTGCGGGCCACCTCGGCGACGTGCGCGGCCAGCTCGCCCGCTTCGACGACCTCGTTCGCGAGCCCCCAGGCGTGGGCCTCGGCCGCCGTCAGCCGCTTGTTCGTCGTCATCCAGTCGAAGGCGCGGGCCGTGCCGAGCAGTCGGCGCACGAAGTAGGAGCCGCCCGCGTCCGGGATCAGGCCGATGCCGATGAAGCCCGGGACGAAGGTTGCGGTGTCGGCCGCGATGCGGAGGTCGCACGCGCAGGCGAGGGAGAGCCCCGCGCCCGCCACGGGGCCGTTGACCGCCGCGATCACCGGCTTCTCGAGCGCGCGGATGGCGCGGATGTTCGGGTGGTAGGTCTTCTCCAGCCGCTCCTGGATCGACTCGGGCATCTCGCTGAACTCCTTCAGGTCCTGGCCGGCGCAGAAGCCCTTGCCCGCGCCTGTGATCACGACCGCGCGGATGTCGGGTCGGCCGCCTCCGCGAGCGCCTCGGCGAGGCGGGCGTGGAGAGGCGCGTTGAAGGCGTTGTAGACCTCGGGGCGGTTGAGCGTGATCGTGAGGACGGCGCCGTCGCGTGCGGTCAGCACCTCGCCTGACTCAGTCACTCGGTCTCCTTTCGAGGAACTGCCGGATCGCGCCCTGCGCCTCGTCGCCGAGCATCGAGAGCGCGAGCCAGTCGCGCGCGTGGCCGACCGTCTCGTGCCACGAGACGTCGCGCCACCAGTTCAGCTGCTGCTTCGCGTAGCGGGTCGTCTCGGGCAGCTTGCGCGCGAGCTTGTCGGCGACCTCGTCGACCTTTGCGTCGAGCTCGTCGCGCGGCACGGCCCAGTTGACGAGGCCCCACTCGGCCGCCTGGGCGGCGGGAACCTCGTCGCAGAGCAGGATCATCTCGCGCGCGCGGCGGTCGCCGATCATGATCGGCAGCCACTGCGTCGCGCCGCCGGCCGGGACCGAGCCGTGCTCGAGCCCGACGTGGCGGATGAACGCGTCGTCGACCATGACCGCGAGGTCGCACGCCATCTGCAGCTCGTTGCCGCCGCCGACGGCGATGCCCTGCACCCGCGCGAGCGTCGGCTTGCCGATCTCACGGAGGCGGTCATGCATGTCCTTGAAGGCGCCGAACCACTTCCAGTACTCCTTCGAGTTCCCCAGCAGATCCTCGCCCCAGGCCCGCAGGTCGGCGCCGACGCAGAAGGCGCGGCCCGCTCCGGTCACGACGACGACGCGGATCTCGTCGTCCCACGAGGCGTCCTCGAACGCCCGCGCGAGCTCGCGGAGCATGAGGAAGTCGAAGGCGTTCAGGACCTCCGGGCGGTTCAGCGTCACGGTCGCGCGCGGCGGCGTCTTCTCGTACACGATCCGCTCGAACCCGAGCTCCTCGGGCGGCAGCGGCCGCGGCTGGGACAGCTCGGTCACTCGATTTCGACGAAGGCAACCGTGAAGGGGATGCCCATCTCCATCGCGTCCTTGCCGGTCGCCGCGAACTCCTCCGACCGGGTGGCGGCCTTGAAGGCGTCGGTGTCGGCCCACTCGAACTCCGCGTAGTACGCGAACGGCGGCTCGCCGAACGGCGATCCGATGGCGCGCCCGTGGCGAAACGCATTGCACGGCACCGTGCTCACGAAGTCGTCCAGGTGCCGCTGATACCGCTCCGCCTCGGGCTCGCGCTCGAACTGAACCACTGCTCTGACCACACCGCCTCCTTCGCTCGAAGAGGCCCGAGCGTATAGCTTCGTCACATGGGAGGAGCCACGGCAGCAGCGGCCACGCTGGCGCTCGTCGCCGGCTTCGCGGGCTCGATTCAGGTGGCCGTGATGGGCCGCTTCGGGGAGCGCGTCGGCACCGTGGAGGCGCTCGCCGCCAACCTCGCCTTCTCGACGCTGATCGCCTTCACCGTGCTGCTCGCGATCCGCGGCGGCTTCGGCGACCTCGGCGCCGCGTTCCGCTCCCCGTGGTGGTACTGGGTCGGGGGCGGCGGGATGGGCGCGCTCGTCGTCTTCTCGATCACCGTCTGCGCGCCGCGGATCGGCGCGACTGCGACGATCGGGATCCTCATCGCGGGGCAACTCGCGATGGGGCTCGTGATCGACCGCTTCGGGCTGTTCGGCGTCGAGCGCGTCGAGCTCGCGTGGCCGCGGATCCTCGGTGTGGGGCTGCTCGCGGTCGGCGCCGGGTTGGCGCTCTACCGCACCTGAGCTACTCGAGCGCCGGCTCGGCCGGCGTCGCCGGCTCCTCCTTCGTGCCTTCGCGGCTCCAGAGCAGCCAGGTCGCGATGAGGATCCAGGCAGGCATGACGAAGACCACCGCCGCCCAGCCGACGAACGGCAGGACGAGCGCGACCGCGACCAGCAAGCTGAGCCAGCCGAACCAGGCCGGCAGCACGCCGCCGCGCAATGTCGCGAGCCCCACGGCCGCGGTGAGCGATGCCGCCGCGACGCCGGTGGCGATGAAGAAGCCGTCGCCCGCGAACCAGAGGGCCTGCGCGGCCTCAGCGGCGAGCGGCGTGTCTTCTTCGCCTGCCGCGAACGCCGCTCCCAGCTGCGGCGCGATCACGCCCATGCTCGTGACGGCAACCGCGACCGCCGAGGCCTGCACGATCGAGGCCAGGCGGTCGAGCCCCGTCGCCGCGACCGCCGTACGGAGCACGCCGCCGAACCAGATCAGGAGCGCGGAGCCGATGAAGAAGATGATCCCGCCGAAGTAGAGCTGTTCTTCCTGGTCCTCGAAGTAGGCCAAGAGGTCGGCGGCACTCTCGTCGCCCGTGTCGCCCGAGCCCTCGACGATGAGCACGGCGATGAGCCAGGCCAGAACCGCGCCTGCTCCTGCGAGCGTCTCCCACCGGGCCGATCGTGTGTTCATGCCCCCTCCTCCTCGCGTGGTTGGAGGAGGATCCTCACCCAGGTACGCGCGGAAAGCTAGAGCCCGACGATCTCGTCGGGCCGCACGGGCACGCGTGTCAGCTCCCGGCCGGTCGCATCGCGCAGCGCCGAGACGACCGCCGCGGTCGAGACGACGGTCGGCGGCTCGCCAACGCCCTTGACGCCGTACGGCGCGTCCGGCTCTGGCTCCTCGATCAGCTCCGAGACGACCGGCGGCATGTCGAGCGCAGTCGGGATCAGGTAGTCGGTGAAGCTCGCGTTCGTGATCAGCCCGTCGCGTGTCTGGATCTCCTCCATCAGCGCGAGCCCGATTCCCTGGGCGGTGCCGCCCTCGATCTGGCCCTCGACGGCGAGTGGGTTGACGGCCTTGCCGACGTCCTGGGCGGTGCCGATCCAGACGATCCGGGTAAGGCCGAGGTCGACGTCCACCTCCGCGACGACCCGCATCGCCGCGACCGCGAGCGCGACGTGTGCGCGCTCGCCGGTGACCTGGCCGGTCACGGGATCGAGCGGCGTCGTGCGCGGGTGGCGGTAGATGCGCTCGACGTCGACCTCGGCCGAGCCGACGCGCTCGCGCTCGTCGAGGGCGGCGCGGCAGGCGAGCTGCACCGCACCGGCCACCATCCAGGTCATGCGCGACGCCGACGCCGAGCCCGCGGAGCCGACGTGGGCGGTTGCGGCGGAGGCGAGGACGACGTCGTCCGTGCCGAGCTCGGTGCGCGCGACCTGCAGGATCACGTCGGTCACTCCCTGGCCGACCTCCGCGGCCGCGCAGTGGACCTCCGCGGAGCCGTCGGCGCGGAGGACGACGCGGGCGGCCGTGAAGTCGTCGAAGCCCTCGGAGTAGCAGATGTTCTTGAAGCCGACGGCGAAGCCGACGCCGCGGCGGACGCCCTCGCCGCGTGTCGTGTTGCCGGCGCCGCCGGGCAACCGGATCGCCTCGCGGGGGAACGGCTCCGGCTCGGGCGCCGGCAGCGCGGCCGCTCGCCTGATCACCTCCGCGACGGGGAGAGAGCCCTCGATCCGCTGGCCGGTCGGGAGGACGTCGCCCGGCTTCAGGGCGTTCAGCAGCCGGAGCTCGATCGGGTCGATGTCGAGCGTTGCGGCGAGCCGGTCCATCTGCGCCTCGGCGGCGAAGCACGTCTGGACGGCGCCGAAGCCGCGCATGGCGCCGCACGGCGGATTGTTCGTGTAGACGCACGTCGACTCGATCAGCGCGTTCTCGACCTCGTACGGGCCGACGGCGAAGCAGGCGGCGTTCGACGTGACCGCTGTCGAGCTCGACGCGTACGCGCCGCCGTCGATCAGGATCCGCATGCGGACGTTGACGAGGCGCCCGGCCCGCGTCGCCCGGTGCTCGCACCAGATCCGGGCGGGATGCCGGTGGATGTGGCCGACGAACGACTCCTCTCGGTTGTAGACGATCTTCACGGGCCGGTTCGTGTGCAGCGCGAGCATCGCGCCGTGGAGCTGCATCGAGAGGTCCTCGCGGCCGCCGAACGCGCCGCCGACGCCGGCGAGGTGGATCCGCACCATCTCCGGCGGCAGGCCGAGGCACGGCGCGACCTGGTCGCGGTCGACGTGCAGCCACTGAGTCGCGACGTAGATGTCGACGCCGCCTTCGCCGTCGGGGATCGCGAGGCCGGACTCGGGCCCGAGGAACGCCTGGTCCTGGATGCCGACCTCGTAGTAGCCGGTGACCGCGACCTCGCCCTCCGCGTCGGGATCGCCGTGCCGGATCGTCATGTGCCGGACGACGTTCGGCCGCGGATCGTCGAAGTAGCCGTGCGACATCGTCGGCCGGTCCGCGTGCAGCGGCTCCTGCTCGGTCGCGCGCTCCATGTCGGTAACGGGTTCGAGCGGCTCGTACTCGACGCGCACGGCTTCGGCGGCGCGCCGCGCCTGCTCGGGCTCCTCGGCGGCGACGAGCGCGACCGCCTCGCCGAAGTAGCGCACGCGGTCGAACGCGAGCACGGGCTGGTCGGGGAACTCGAGGCCGTAGGTTTTCTGCCCGGGCACGTCCTCGTGCGTCAGGACGGCGTGCACGCCGGGCATCCGCACGGCCGCGGACGTGTCGATCTCGACAATCCGCGCGTGCGCGTGCGGGCTGCGGACGGTCTTGCCCCAGAGCATCCCGGCCGCATGGAGGTCGCTCGAGTATGCGAACTCGCCGGCGACCTTGGGCACGGCGTCGTTGCGGCGAACGGCCTCGCCGACGCGACCCAGCTCGAGCTTGCGGGTGGGGGCCGTCGTCATCGAAGTTGGCGCGCTTTTGGGGCCGATTCGTTGCAAAGGACAGGCGTTGCGGGCGATACGCTCACAGCGGGGTGGAGGAGCGGTGGCCCCCAGGACCGCGCGGCCCCAGGCGACGGCGGGTGCCGGTCCATTCTGGCCCTGTCGCTCACGGCGCGGCCGCCAGCCTGACGGCGTCGAAGATCTTCGCGTAGCCCGTGCAGCGGCAGAGGTTGCCGGAGAGCGCCTCGCGGATCTCGTCGTCGGACGGGCTCGGCACGCGTTCGAGCAGCGCTGCCGTCGCGACGACGAGGCCGGGAGTGCAGAAGCCGCACTGGACGGCGCCCGCATCGACGAACGCGCGCTGGACGCGGTGGAGCTCGTCGCCGTCGCGCAGCCCTTCGACCGTCGTTACCTCGTGGCCGTCAGCCTGAGCGGCGAGGACGAGGCAGGAGCAGACGAGCTCGCCGTCGAGCAGGACCGAGCACGAGCCGCATTCGCCCTGCTCGCACGCGTTCTTCGAGCCCGGGAAGCCGAAGTCGTCGCGGAGCGAGTTCAAGAGGCTCTCGCCGGGCCACACGTCGGCCTCGTGGCGCTCGCCGTTGATCGTGATCGTGATCTTCACGCGAGACACCGCTCGAGCGCTCTGCGGGCGATGACGCCAAGCGCGTGGCGCCGGTAGGCGGCTGTTCCGCGAACGTCGTCGATCGGCGTCGCGGCCGCAGCGACCGTGTCGGCGAAACGCTCTCGCTCGTCGATCGGCACCGTCACCAGAGCCGGGACGGGACCGGCTGAGCCGTACGCTGCGCGGAGCTCTCCGCGCTCGCGATCGGCGACGACCGCAAGCGAGCAGACGGCGATCACCATCGCGTTCCTCGGGCCGACCTTCATGAACGTCTGCGGCTGGCCGCTCGGCCGCAGACGCACCGCGAGCACGAGTTCGTCGTCGGCCAGCGCGTTCCGCTTCGGCCCGACCAGGAACTCGCGTGAGCGGCAGCGAGCGCACGCCGCGGACGCTGCCGAGCTCGACCTGCGCCTCCTCGATCAGGAGCGGTGGCAGTGCGTCGCCTGCCGGGGACGCCGTGCCGAGGTTGCCTCCGATCGTGCCGCGGTTGCGGATCTGCGGCGAGCCGACCGTGCGGGAGGCCTCGGCGAGTGCCGGCAGCCGGTCGGCGAGCGGCGCCCGCATCGCCTCGGTGTAGGTGAGGCCGGCGCCGAGCCGAAGCGTGCCGTCGTCCTCCGACCAGCCGCGCAGCTCCGGCACCTCGTTCAGGTTCAGGATCGCGTCCGGCCGCGTCCGGTCGAAGTTGAGCTCGACGAGGAGGTCGGTGCCGCCGGCGATCGGGCGCGCGTCGGAGCGCTCCGCCTTCAGCCGCAGCGCCTCGTCGAGGGTGCGCGGGGTGAACACCTCCACGCGACAAAGATACGCTCCGCCGCAATGTCTTCCCTGCTCACAGGCGGGTACGTCGTCACGATGGACGACGCGGGCACCGAGCTGGAGGACGGCTGGGTGCACGTGGACGGCGGCTTCGTCGTCGGGGTCGGAGCGGGGGAAGAGCCGGAATCGGACGAGCGGATCGACCTCGGCGGCGCCCTCGTCACGCCGGCGCTCGTGAACACCCACCACCACCTCTACCAGACGCTGACGCGGGCACGGGCGCCGCAGGGGACGCTCTTCGAGTGGCTCGTCGAGCTCTACCCGACGTGGGCTCGCATCGACGCCGAGGCTGAGTACGCGGCCGCGCGGACCGGCCTGGCCGAGCTCGCCCTCTCGGGCTGCGGCACCGTCTTCGACCACCACTACGTCTTCCCGCACGGCGAGCAGGGGCTGATCGAGGCGGAGCTGCAGGCCGCGCGCGAGCTGGGCGTCCGCCTCGTCGCATCCCGCGGTTCGATGGATCTCGGCGAGTCGCAAGGCGGCCTGCCGCCGGACTCGGTCGTCGAGTCGATCGACACCATCCTCGAGGACACGCGGCGGCTCGCCGGCCTGCACGAGACCGGGCCGGGCGCGCGTGTGCAGCTCGCGGTCGCGCCGTGCTCGCCCTTCTCGGTGACCAGCGACCTGATGCGGCAGTCGGCGGAGCTCGCGCGGGAGCTCGGCTTGCAGCTGCACACCCATCTCGCCGAGACCGTCGAGGAGGAGGCGTTCTGCCGCGAGCGGTTCGGCTGCTCGCCGGTCGAGTACCTGGAGGGCCTGGGCTGGCTCGCCGGCGACGTGTGGTGCGCCCACTGTGTGCACCTGTCCGAGCCCGAGGTCGCCCGCTTCGCCGCCACGGGCACCGGGGTCGCGCACTGCCCGACCTCGAACCTCCGGCTCGGAGCGGGGATCGCTCCGGTGCGCGGGATGCTCGACGAGGGCGTGCGGGTCGGGCTCGGCGTCGACGGGTCGGCGTCGAACGAGCGAGGCGATCTCTGCTTCGACGTCAAGCAGGCGCTGCTGGTCGCGCGGGCGCGCGGCGGTCCGCAGGCGCTGACCTCGCGCGAGGCGCTCGCGCTCGCGACGCGCGGCGGCGCGGCCGTGCTCGCGCGGGACGACATCGGCGTGATCGCGCCCGGGCGCTGCGCCGACCTCGCCGTCTGGTCGCTCGACGGGCTCGAGCTCGGCGGCGCTGCCGACCCGGTCGATGGGCTCGTCTTCTCGGCGCCGCATCGGGTCGAGCGGCTGTACGTCGGCGGCGAGCTCGTCGTCGACGACGGCGCCCTCGCCCGCGCCGACGAGGCAGAGATCGCGCGGCTCCATCGGGCGCAGGCGCGAAGATTCCAGCCGTGATCTCGCTCTCGACCCACGTGCTCGACACCGGCGCCGGCCGGCCGGCCAGCGGCGTCGAGGTCGAGGTGTCGCCGCGGCGACGAGGTCCTCGCAACGAGCCAGACCGACGCGGACGGCCGCGCCGCGCCTCGCCGAGGGGCTCGAGCCGGGTCTCTACCGGATCGCCTTCAGGCCGCCCTCGCCGTTCTTCCGGCGCGTCGAGCTCGAGGTCGAGCTCGAGGACGGCCATTACCACGTCCCGCTCCTCGTCTCTCCCGTACGGGTGCGCGAGCTACCGCGGCAGCTGAGCGCCGACGAGCTCGCCGAGCTCTTCGAGGGCCGTACGACGCTCGTCGCGCGGCTGGCCGGCGTCGAGCACCCGCTCGAGCGGGCCGGCGAGGTGATCGCCGGCCTCTCCGAGGACGAGAAGATCGAGGCGCTGAACGCGCACCCCGCGATCGGCGCTCGCAGCCGGCCTCTCCGAGCGCTCGGCCGCCGAGCAGGGCAACGACACCGACCCGGCCGTCCTCTCGGAGCTCGCGTACCAGAACCAGGTCTACGAGGAGAAGTTCGGCTTCCGCTTCGTCGTCTTCGTCAACCGCCGGCCGAAGGCGGAGATCCTCGACGTGCTGCGGGAGCGGCTGGCGCGGTCGCGGGAGGAGGAGCTCGACACCGCCGTTCACGAGCTGGTCGCGATCGCGAGGGCCAGATGGAGGAGCAGGCTGGACGCGGACTACCTGAGGGAGATCGCGGACCTCGTTCTCCGCTTCCTCCACGTCGTCGCCGGCATTGCGTGGATCGGTGCGTCGTTCTACTTCATCCGGCTCGATCTCGGGCTCTCGCCGCCCTCCGAGCGCGCCGACCTGGACAAGGGCGTCGCGGGCGAGTACTGGGGCGTCCACGGCGGCGGCTTCTACCACTCGCAGAAGTACCGGGTCGCGCCGCGGGTCCTGCCGGAGCCGCTGCACTGGTTCAAGTGGGAGGCCTACACGACCTGGCTGAGCGGCTTCGCGCTGCTCGTCCTCCTCTACTGGTCGGACGCAGACACGCGGCTGATCGACCCGTCCGTCGCCGACCTGTCCACCTGGGAGGCAGTGGGCGCATCCGCACTGCTGCTGGTCGGCGGCTGGCTCGTCTATGACGTCGCCTGCCGAGTGCTGCACGACGACCTCGCGGTCGCGGTGACGACGGCCGCCCTCGTCGTCGCCGTCGCGTGGCTCTCGGGCGAGCTCTTCACTGCGCGCGCCGCCTATCTGCAGGTCGGCGCCGTCCTCGGCACGATCATGGCCGCCAACGTCTTCCTCGTGATCATCCCGGCGCACCGCGAGCTCGTGCGCGCGAAGCAGGAGAGCCGCGAGCCGGATCCCGCGCCGGGGCTGCGGGCGAAGCAGCGCTCGGTGCACAACAACTACCTGACGCTGCCGGTCGTCTTCACGATGCTCGCAGGCCACTTCCCGCTCACCTTCGGCAGCGACCACGCGTGGCTCGTGCTGCTCGCGATCTTCGCGATCCTCGTCGTCGTCCGGCACTTCTTCAACCTGATGCACGGCGGCCGGATGCCGCTCTACCTTCTCGGCGCGGCGGCGGCCGGCGCCGTCGCGCTCGCGTTCGTGCTGGAGCCGGACGAGCCGGTTCCGGCACGATCCGTCTCCGACGCCGAAGCCGTCGAGATCGCAGAGGCGCGCTGCCAGTCGTGCCACGCCGGCGCGTCGGCGCCGAACGGCGTGCGACTCGAGACGGCGGCGCAACTCGAGGCCCAGGCGGACGCGATCGAGCGGCTCGTCGGGGCGAACGCGATGCCGCCCGGGAACGCGACCGGCATGACCGAGGAGGAACGCGCGCAGCTCGTCGCGTGGGCGCAGGCGGCAGGATAGGTTCCCGGCATGCTCGAGATCGAGGCCGCCGGCTTCCGCTTCGTCGCCCGCTGGGAGGACGAGCTCGCGCCGAAGACGGTGGCCGCGTTCAAGGCGATCCTCCCGCTCGACGACCGGATCATCCACTGCCGCTGGAGCGGCGAGTCGAACTGGATCCCGTGGGGCGACCGCGACCTCGGCATCGGCCCCGAGAACGCGACGAGCTACCCGCATCCTGGCGAGCTGGCGCTCTATCCGGGCGGCCAGAGCGAGACCGAGCTGCTGTTCCCGTACGGCTACTGCCACTTCAAGAGCAAGGCCGGCGAGCTCTGGGCGAACCACTTCGCGACCCTCGTCGAGGGCCAGGAGCAGCTGAAGGAGCTCGGCCGGCTGACGCTCTGGGAGGGCGCGCAGGCGATCTCGTTCCGCGAGCCTAGGCGGCCGACCCGTGGAGAAGCGGCACCTCACCGTGCCAGCCGGCGGCGAACATCGCGACGAGCGACGGCGGCGTGAGCAGCGTCCCGCGCCGCTGGCCTCGGCGCGCGCTCGCGGTAGCCGCCGGGCGTCCAGCGGAGGAGCTCCCGCCGAGGACGAGCCAGGGCTCGCCCGCGGAGGACGAAGGCGCCGTCCGGGAGCCCGTCGAGGTCGGCGTCGTGCAGGCGGCGACGCTTCCCGTCGAGCCGCTCGCGGTGGAGCTGCTCGTCGATCGCGTCGGCGCCGTGCTCCGCCGGCCGGCTCCGCCAGAGCTCGCCGAAGCGCTCGTAGTCCTCGCGGCGGCAAAGTGCGCAGGGGCGATGGCCGGCCGCGAAGGCGGTCGCCTCGTCGAGGAAGAAGAGCTCCGTGAACTTCCCGGGCTGGAGCAGCGGCTCACGGTGCCAGTCCTTGAACCGGAGCCGGCACGCGATCCAGCGTCGGCGCGTAGCGGCGGCGGATCCGCCCCTGGTCGTCGTGGAGACAGCCGCGGTTCCCGTAGACGAGCCCGCGTTCCGGCACGGCGATGAGGTCGCCGAGCGGTGTGACGCGATTCTGGAGCGGCATCAGGCCGTCGCGAGCCGGCGGAGCGTCCGCTCGAGTGCGTCGACGGCGAGCGCAATGTCCTCCGGCGAGCTGAGCTCGTCGGGCGAGTGGCTGACGCCGCCGTTCAGGCTGCGCACGAAGATCATCGCGCTCGGGACGCCGGCCGCCGCCAGGATGCCGGCGTCGTGGCCGGCCCCCGACGGGAGCTCCACGACCGGGAGGCCAAGCTCGCCGATCGCGTCCCGCGCGGCCGCGCAGACGGACTCGTCCATGGCGACGGGCTCGACGCGCAGGGTCGGCTCGAAGCCGATCGCTGCGACGAGGCGGTCGAGGCGCTCTCGATCGGGGGCGCGCGCATCGACGCTGAAGGTGACAGACGACGGGATCACGTTCGCTCCGCCGGGCTCGACGGCGACGCGACCGACGGTCGCGACTGCGTCGGGGATCGCTCGTGCCGCCTCGCGGATCGCGAGCACCTTCTGGGCCGCGGCGACGAGCGCGTCGTCCCGGTCCTCCATCGGCGTCGTCCCGGCATGTCCCGCTCGGCCGATCACGGTGATCTTGCCGCGCGCGTAGCCGACGATGCCGGGCACGACCGCGAGCGGCGCCCCGAGCCGTTCGAGACGTGGCCCTTGCTCGATGTGCAGCTCGACGTACGCGGCGGGCAGCTCGGCCGACCTGACGCGGAAGCGGCTGCCCGCACACCCGCGTTCCTCGTCGCGGAAGACGACGACGCCGAGGCCCGGCAGCCCGAGCCGCTCGACCGCCTCGATCCCCGCGACGACGCCGAGGGCGCCGTCGAAGCGGCCGCCGGCGGGGACGGTGTCCAGGTGCGAGCCGGTCCAGATCTCCCGGCCGGCACCGGGCCTGCGTCCGATCAGGTTCCCGGCGTCGTCGACCTCGATCTCGAGGCCCGCTTCCGGAACCAGGCGGCCGCGAGGTCGTGCGCGTGCTGCTCCTCGGGCGAGTAGCCGATCCGGTCGCCGATCGCGTACAGCTCCTCGAGCCGCTCCAGGACGCGCACGCGAAGAACGTACTACCGCACCGCCACGCCGGCGCTCCTGCGGTCGCGCAACGGGAGCAGCGCCCACCAGCCGATGAGCGGGAAGAGCGCGGCGAGCCCGTAGGCAAGGCGCCAGGACCCGGCGGAGACGACCGCCGCGAACGCGACGGGCGCGGCAACGCCGCCGACGGAGAGAACGGTCTGCTGCATGCCGAGCGCCGCTCCGCTGCGCGCACGCCCGGCCAGCTCCGCCACGGCGGCGAACGCGACCCCGTTCCAGGCCATCGTCATTGCGCCCGCGACGACGAACGCGGGCACGAGCAGGACGAGCGGCGCGTCGAGCAGCACCGTCGCGACGCCGAGCGTCGCCGTCATCGCGAGCCCGATCCGCTGCAGCGGCACCACGCGCGAGCCGAGCATGTCCGACCAGCGTCCGGCCGCCACGCGGAGGACGATCGCACCGACCTGGACGGCGCCGAGGACGGCAGCCGCCTCGCCCTTCGCGAGACCGCGCTCGTCGTGGAGGTAGAGCGCGAGGAAGCTGAGGATGGCCATCTGGGCGACGACGTACAGGCCGCTCACCGTGCACAGGCGCCAGAGCCGCCGGTCGCGAACCGACCACTCGACGTCCTCGATCTCGAGCGGTAGACGCGCAGGCTCCCGGAGAAAGAGGGCGCCACCGGCCGCGCCGAGGAGGCACAGCACGCCGAGGAAGGCGTAGGCGTGCGGGACGGTGAAGTGCGGCAGGACGAGCGCTCCGATCAGCCCCCCGACCGGGACGGCGGCCTGGCGGATGCCCAGGGCGAGCCCGCGCTCGGACACGTCGAACCACCCCATCACCGCGCGCCCGGTCGCGGCGTTGACGCTGGCGCCTGCCGCTCCCGAGAGGAAGAGGAGGACGTAGAGCACCCCGAAGGTGTCCGCCTGTCCGGCCGCGAGGAGGAACAGCCCGCAACCGCCCATTCCCGCCGCGAGCGCGAGCCGCTCGCCCGCCCGATCCGTCAGGAAGCCCCAGGGCAGCAGCGTGACGAGCGTCCCGAGCCAGTGCGCCGAGAGGATCGCGCCGACCTGGGCGAGGCTGAGGTCGAAGTCGTCGCGGATCGCGGGCGCGATCGCGGGCAGACCGACGCCGATCGCCGCGAACCCCGCCTGCGCGAACGTGCCGGCGGCCAGGACCGTCCAGCGGTAGCTCGACAGCGCGGGGACCTAGAGCCCGAACGGGTTGATCGGGCGCGTGCCGGTGTTGACGATCACGCTCTTCGTCTCCAGGTAGAGCTCGAGCGAGTCGAGACCGAGCTCGCGGCCGAAGCCGGACTGCTTGTAGCCGCCGAACGGGAGCCCCGGGAACGCCGTGTACGGCATGTTGACCCCGACGGTGCCGGCCTTGACCCGAGCGGCGATGCGGTGCCCCTTCGCCGGATCGCCGGTCCAGACGCTCGCCATCAGGCCGTACCTGACGTCGTTCGCGAGCCTGATCGCGTCGCGCTCGTCCTCGAACGGAGTGATCGTGACGACCGGCCCGAAGACCTCTTCCTGCGCGATCGTCATCGAGCTCTCGACTTTCGCGACGACGGTGGGCGGGTAGAAGGCGTGCTCGCCCGGCTCGCCGCCGAGCACGACCTCGGCGCCGTCGCCGCGCGCACCCTCGACGAACGAGTGCACGCGCTCGCGGTGCGCCTGCGAGACGAGCGAGCCCATCTGGGTGTCGGCGTCGAGCGGGTCGCCGACCTTGATCTGCCCGGCCTTGTCGCTGAAGGCGCTCACGAACTCGTCGTAGAGCGGCTTCTCGACGAGGATCCGCGAGCGTGCCTCGCAGCTCTGGCCCGGCGGCGTAGTAGATCGACCAGACCGCGCTCGGGATCGCGGACTCGAGGTCGGCGTCGGCGAAGACGAGGTTCGGGCTCTTGCCCCCGAGCTCGAGGGTGAGGCGCTTGATCGGCTCGGCGCAGAGGCGCATGATCTCGCCGCCCGTCTTCGTCGAGCCGGTGAACGCGACCTTGTCGACGCCCGGGTGGCGGACGAGGTACGCGCCTGTTGTCGGCCCGTCGCCCGGCACGATGTTGACGACGCCGGCCGGGAAGCCGACCTCGGCCGCGAGCTCGGCCAGCCGGAGCGCCGTGGCCGGCGTCTGCGCGTCGGGCTTCAGCACGACCGCACAGCCCGCCGCGAGCGCGGGGGACAGCTTCCACGTCGCCATCAGCAGCGGGTAGTTCCACGGCACGATCTGGCCGGCGACGCCGACCGGCTCCTTCAGCGTGTAGGAGAGGAGCGAGCCGCCGATCGGATTCGACCGCCCCGCGATCGAGCCGATCGCCGACGCGAAGAAGCGGTAGTTCTCGATCGCGCCTGCGATCTCCGCCTTGACGGACGAGATCGCCTTGCCCACGTTGCGCGCCTCGAGCTCTGCGAGCTCGTTGCGATTCGCCTTGATCGCGTCCGCGAGCGCATGCAGGAGGCGGGAGCGCTCGTTCGCGGAGGTCTTGCCCCAGTCGCCGTCGAGCGCGGCGCGCGCCGCGGCGACGGCCCGGTCGACCTCTGCCTCGCCGGCGAGCTGCGCGCTGCCGAAGGGCTCGCCGGTGGCCGGCTCGACGAGCTCGCGCGTCTCGGAGCCCTCGACGGTCTGGCCGTCGATATAGAGGCCGAACGTGCGTCCAGTCGCGACCGCCATCGCGGCGGATGCTAGTCCAACGCCGACGCGAGGCGCTCGGCGACCGCGAGCAGCGCCCGGGCGGCCGCGGAGTCGGGTTGGTCGAGCAGGAGCGGGCGGCCGTTCGCCAGGGCCGGATCGAGCGGAATGGAGCCGAGGCGCTCGACGCCGAGCGCCCAGATCGACCGCTCCTCCCGCACGTCACCGAAGACGGAGATCGTCTCGCCGCAGTGAGGGCAGACGAGCGCAGCCATGTTCTCGACGCCGCCGAGGACGCGCGTGTCGTTGTCGGCGAAGAGCTCCAGCACGCGCTTCGCGTCGAGGTGCGAGACGTCCTGCGGGCCGACCACGATGACCGCGCCGTCGAGCGGGCAGCAGGCGGACGATCTGCTGCTGGACGTCGGCCGTGCCGGGCGGCAGGTCGACGAGGAGGTAGTCGAGGGAGCCCCACTCGGTCTCGTAGACCAGCTGCCGGAGCACCAGCTCGATCGACATCGAAGGCAGCGACAGCGCCTGGTCCTCCGCGACGAGGAAGCCGACCGACATCATCCGCAACCCGTGCACGTCGACCGGGGGCAGCGAGATCGGCCGGCCGAGCCGCCAGAGCTGCAGCTCGCGCGCGCGCTCCGTTCGCTTGAGCCCGACCATGAGCGGGAGGTCGGGGCCGTAGAGGTCGGCGTCGAGCACACCGACGGCAGCGCCGTCGCGCGCGAGGGCGAGCGCGAGGTTGAGCGTCAGCGTCGACTTGCCGACGCCGCCCTTGCCGCTGGCGATCGCGACGACGCGGCGTGCGGGCGACTCGCTCACGCGCGCTCGAACAGTGCAGCCTGGCCCTGCCCGACGCCGACGCACATGGTCGCGACGCCGTACCGGCCGCCGCGCCGGCGCAGCTCGTGCAGGAGCGAGACCACGAGCCGCGCGCCGCTCATCCCCAGCGGGTGGCCGATCGCGATCGCGCCGCCGTTCACGTTCACGCGCTCCTCGTCGAGCCCGAGGTCGCGGATCACGGCCAGGCTCTGGGAGGCGAACGCCTCGTTCAGCTCGACGAGGTCGAGGTCGGCGACGGTCAGACCGGCCCGCTCCAGGAGCTTTCGCACCGCCGGCACGGGGCCGATGCCCATCACGCGCGGATCCACGCCGGCGACGGCGCTCGCGACGAACCGCCCGAGCGGCTGCGCGCCGAGCTCGCGCGCCTTCTCTTCGGACGCGAGCACGAGCGCGGCGGCCCCGTCGTTCAGCCCGCTCGAGTTGCCCGCCGTGACCGAGCCGTCCGCGCGGAAGGCCGGCTTCAGCTGCGCGAGCTTCTCGAGCGAGGTCTCCGGACGCGGGTGCTCGTCGCGCTCCAGGTCGGCAACGGCGACGAGCTCGTCGGCGAAGTCCGCCGCGGCCCAGCGCTGCTGCGACCTGAGCGCGAAGGCGTCCTGGTCGTCGCGCGAGACCTCCCAGCGCTCGGCCACGTTCTCGCCGGTCTCGCCCATCGTCTCGAGCGGGAAGCGCTCCGCGAGCCGCGGGTTCGGAAACCGCCACCCGAGCGTCGTGTCGTACATCGTGCGGTCGCCGCGCGGGAACGCGGCGTCCGGCTTCGCGGTGACGAGCGGCGCCCGGCTCATCGACTCGACTCCGCCTGCGACGAAGAGGTCGCCGTCCCCGGCCGCGATCGCGTGGGCCGCGCCGACGACGGCCGAGAGCCCCGAGGCGCAGAGGCGGTTCACGGTCACGCCGGCGACGGAGTCCGGCAGGCCGGCGAGGAGCGCCGCCATGCGCGCGACGTTGCGGTTGTCCTCGCCCGCCTGGTTCGCGCAGCCGAGGTAGACGTCCTCGATCTCGGCCGGGTCGACGGCGGAGCGCTCGACGGCGGCGCGGATCGCGACTGCGGCGAGATCGTCTGGCCGGATGCCCGCCAGCGCGCCTCCGTATCGCCCGACGGGCGTGCGGACCGCCGCGAGGACGACCGCGCGCGGCACTTACTCGACGAACTCGAGCCGGACCGGCGCCGGGAAGGCGCCGATCTCGTCGCCGCGGCGCAGGAGCTCTTCGACCGCCTGCCGGCCCTCGTCGCCGTAGTCGCACGTCAGCTCGTTCACGTACATGCCGACGAACCGCTCGGCGAGGGCGAGGTCGATGCCGCGGCCGAAGCGCATCGCGTAGCGGATCGCCTCTTGCCGGTTCCGCAACCCCGCCTTGATGGACGCCAGGAGCACCTCGGAGAGGTCGTGGAGGCGGTCGCCGAGATCGCGGCGAGCGACGTTGACGCCGAGCGGGAGCGGCAGCCCCGTCTCGAGCAGCCACCACTCGCCCAGGTCGAGCACCTTCACGAGGCCCTCGTCCCCGTACGTGAGCTGCCCCTCGTGGATGACGAGGCCGGCGCCGGCGCGACCCGACGTCACCTCGTCGATGATGAGGTCGAACGGCACCTCGCGGAAGCGGAAGTCGCCGAGCGCGAGGCGCGCCGTCAGGAACGCGGTCGTCATCCGGCCGGGGACGACGATCTCGATCTCGCGCAGCTGGTCGAGCGTCAGCGGCTCCGCGGCGACGAGGACCGGCCCGTAGCCGGTGCCGATGCTCGCTCCGTGCGGCAGCAAGGCGTAGCGGTCCTGGACGAACGGATACGTGTGCAGCGAGATCGCCGTCACCTCGAGGCGGCCCTGCAGCGCCCACTCGTTGAGCGTCTGGATGTCCTGCAGGACCTGCTCGAACTCGAATCCGCGCGGTGTCGATCGAGCCCGACGCAATCGCCCAGAACATGAACGCGTCGTCGGGGTCCGGACTGTGACCGAGGCGGATCAGCAAGTGAGCGAGGCTAGCAGCGGTTCCTGCAAGTGGGACGGCGAACCGCCGCGCCTACACTTCCGCGGCATGGCCGGGACCGAGCTCAGCGACGCGATCCAGGACTACCTGAAGGAGATCTACAAGCTCGGCACCGAGAACGAGCGCGTGTCCGACGTCGGCGCTCGCGCGCCGGCAGCAGGTCTCGGACGCCTCGGCCAGCGCGATGGTGAAGAAGCTCGCCGCGCTCGGCCTCGCCGAGCACGCGCCGTATCGCGGCGTGACGCTCACCCATGCCGGCGAGCAGGTGGCGCTCGAGGTGATCCGCCATCACCGTCTGCTCGAGCTCTATCTCGCGGAGACGCTCGGGATCGGCATCGACGACGTCCACGAGGAGGCCGACCGCCTCGAGCACGTCCTCTCAGAGGAGCTCGAGGCTCGGATCGACAAGGCGCTCGGCTTTCCGACCCACGACCCGCACGGCGATCCGATACCCGACGCGAACCTGGAGTGGCCGAAAGAGCGCTCGTAGCGGAAAGCTAGCGGCCGAAGAAGTAGCGCTCGAGGAACGGCAACACCTCGCCCCGCGTGAAGGGCTGGACCTTGTCGGTCGTCCCGTCCTGCTCGAGCACCCGGACGTCGTCCTCGAGCGCGTCGTTGGCCGCGTCGAGCGCGTCGCCGAGCTCGTGCCCCTCGAAGAGCCAGTCGTCGCGGCGCGGCTCGTCGCTCGAGCGATGCTGCGGGTTGACGATCCGCCCGACCGACCAGGTCGCGCCGGGGCGCCGCTCGATCCAGATGACGATGCGCTCTTCCCGTCCCGCGTCGTCGAAGCCCCTGAGCGTTCGCTCGGCACAGCGGCCCTCAACGGACTTTGCGCGCACGCGCGGAGGATACAATCGCGCGGCAGTGGCGCTCCGCGACATCTTCTCGTTCCTCTTCCAGCGCTCGCCGGCCGAGGAGCGCGTCGCGGTCTACCTCATCCGCGAGCACGAGCGCGGCCGCGACCTCGCCGAGATCATGGAGGACCGCTACGTCCAGAACCGGCTCACGCCCGAGCAGCGTGCCCGGGTTCTCGATCGCCCCGAGGTGATCAAGGCGATCGGCAAGGACACGGTCGAGGACGTCCGCGACCTCGATCGTCGGCTAGGCGCTACAGCTCGCGGCCGACTCCGCGCTCGCGCGCCCGCTCGCAGCGCCGCCACGCCTGCGGCGACGTCCCACGCGGCGATGCCGTTCGACTTGAAGAGGACGATGTCGCTGTCGGACTGCCGGCCGCGGACCTCGCCCGCGACGACCTCCTGCAGCTCGTGCACCTCGAGCCAGTCGAGCACGCCGCTCGCGATCGGCTCGATCAGGTCGCCGGACTCGAGCCGCGCCTGCTCGAGCGAGTCGCAGCAGACGAAGGTCGCCCGCTCGAGCACGACGTTGTCGAGCTCCCGCGAGCGGCGGTCGTTCGCGCCGACGGCGGCGACGAACGCGCCTTCCACGAGCCACTCGCCGCGGAGGACGGGATCCGCGGACGTGGTGGCGGTGACGACGATGTCCTGCGCGCCTGCCTCGCGATGGCTCTCGGCCGGCTCGGCATCCGCCTCCCGGCAGAACGCGGCGAGCTTCTCGGGCGTGCGGCAGTAGGCGACTACGCGCTCGATCGTCGGGACGGTGGCGCGGATCGCGTCGACCTGGGAGGCCGCCTGCCAGCCGCAGCCGATCACGCCGAGGCTCTGCGCGCCCGGGCGCGCGAGGTAGCGAGCCGCGACCCCGCTCGCGGCTCCGGTCCGGCGCTGGCCGAGCGCGTCGGCCTCGATCACGGCAGCGAGGCGGCCGTCCTCCGGAGCTCGAAGAGGCAGACGACGAAGGCGGCTTTGCCGTCGACGACCGTGTACGACTTCAGCCCGGCGTAGCCGAGCTCGGGGTCGGCCGCGGCCATGATCGCGAACGAGCCGCCGTCGAGTCCGACCCGGCGCCGCGGCACGTTCTCGACCGTCCCGGCCGCCAGCCGGCGGAGGCTCGCCTCGACCGCGGGCACGGTCTCGGCCGGGCGTCAGCAGCGCCTCGACGTCGGCTTCGGAGAGGTAGAGCGGCACGGCGAGAAGTCTATGACTGGGACTTGGCGATGAAGCTGATCTGGCCGTTCGTCTCGAGCACGGCCCAGCGGATCTGCGTCGAGCGAGGCGTAGCCCTCCTGGCGGCCGGCCGCCGCGAGCTCCTCGCGCGTGATCCGGTTGCGGCGGAGGTTCCGGTCGATCGGCTTGCCGTCCTCGACGACGATCACGGGCTCGCCGTCGAGCACCGGCCGCAGCCGCGGGAACCGGAAGCTCACGTACGAGACTGCGACCGTCAGCAACGCGATCGTGCCGCCGACGAGCAGCGCGCCGGTGACCGAGAAGTCGTTCTGCGTCACGCCCTGCTGGACGAGGTCGCCGATCATCACGAGCAGGATCAGGTCGAAGGGCTGCATCGACGACAGCTCGCGCCGCCCGATCACGCGCGTCAGGAAGTAGACGAAGAGGAACGCGACGGCTGCGCGGACGACGAGATCCATCAGGGGATAGATGGTCACGGTGCGGTCGATGTGGAGGAGCGGCGTCTCGCCGTCGTGAGCTCGACGTCCTGCGAGCGGCGGCCGACCTCGGTCGGGTTGACCTGGAAGTGGAGGAAGAAGACGTGCTTCGTGCCCGCCGGGACGCGGCCGAGGTCGAGCGCGATCCTGCCGTCCCGGTTCGCCTCACCGATCGGCGACGGCTCGAGCGTGTTCAGCGTGATCCCCTCGAGCCACCCCGGGTCGAGGACGAGCGTCGCAGCCTCGATCTCACGCTCTGCCCGGATCGTGAAGCGCGACATGAAGAAGAAGCCGCTGCGGAGCCGCTCGGGCGAGTAGACCTCGAGCTCGACGCCGTCCGCGGTGACCGTGTCGGGTCTGCGGCCGCTGACCGAAGACGTTCAGGAGGCCGAGCAGGAGAAAGAGGCCGGTGAGACCGAGCAGCAGCCAGCGGACGTAGGGTCGGCGCTCCCGCCCGACGAGGTCCCGGTGCCGCTCGAGCGTGAGGTGGTCGGGGACCGACGGCCACAGGCGCGGTTTCGCCGCTGCGACCGCCTGTCCTACCCCGGCCGCGAGCTACGTGGGCCGGCCGGCGCTACACTGCCGTTCCCCGCGCCCGTAGCTCAGGGGATAGAGCGCTGCCCTGCGGAGGCAGAGGTCGCAAGTTCGAATCTTGCCGGGCGCATCGCCGCAAGCCCGCACTGCTCCTAGCCGCGGCAGACGCCGCGGCCCTTCCTTTCCGTCGAGATCGTCACCCGAGCTTTCCGAGCTTTTGGACGTGCTCGCGCATCCCGCGGCCAGGACTTGCCCTCCGTCGAATCGACGGAGCCGCGGGACAGTACGCGGCGGCGTCGATGGTCTCCCCCAAACGGGTCAGGGAAGCTCGCTCCGGTGACGGCTACCGTGGCCTGCCGCTGAAGAAGGAGCCTTCGATGCGATCTAGCCCACATGCCGAGCTTGTCTGCCGATGCGGCCTCACGTTTGAGCCGCTGCCGTGGTTCGACGCCGAGCTGGACGAGCCTGTCTGCGATGACTGCGCGGATGGTCAGTCTGCTGAACTCACCACGGAACTTGGGGGCGCTGGACCAATGAGACGGAAGAGCGTGCGTGCCTTGGCCGCGCTCGTCGGAGCGATCTGCCTCGCGCTCGTCGCGAGTCACCTGTCGGGAGCCTCCGTGCACGCGGAGACGGGGATCGTGGCCGGCGTCTACGACGGCGACACCGTCTCGCTCGTCGACGGACGGCGCGTTCGACTCGTGCAGATCGACACGCCCGAGCTCGGGACGGGCGAGTGCTACTCGCGGGCCGCGCGGACTGCGTTGCTCGGCCTCGTGCCGGTCGGTCAGAAGGTGACCCTGACTGGCCGATCCTGCCCTGGACGGTGTCGATCGGTACGGCCGGCTGCTCCGTTACGTCGTCCGGAGGGGCGTCAACGTAAACGTCGAGCTCGTTCGCCGTGGTGCGGCGGCACCGTACTTCTACGACAACGACCAGGGCCGCTATGCAGCCGTGCTGATGTCGGCAGCGAGGCAGGCGAAGGCCGGGCGGCGCGGGCTCTGGAAGGCCTGCCCCTCGACCGTGCTCGATCCGTCTCGTGCCGTCGCGACCGGGCAAAGTGGGCCGCCGACGCGGACGCCGCCGCCGAGCGGCAAGTGCGATCCGAACTACAGCGGCGGCTGCGTGCCGCCATACCCGCCCGACGTCGACTGCGCGGACATCCGCGCCCTCGGCATCGCTCCGGTGCAGGTCGTCGGCAGCGATCCGCACCGTCTGGACGGCGACGCGGACGGACAGGGCTGCGAGTAGCTCAGGCTCGCTGGCGCACGTCGCGTGCGCCGAGCGTGAGCACCGCGTCGTCGGACACCTCGCGACGTACGTAGGCGAGCGCCACGACGCGGCCGTTGTCCTGCGCGGCGCTCGTCACACGACCGACGACCTTGCCGTCGAGCTCGAGCTCCGCGTCGTAGGGCGGTAGCTCGCCGCCTTCGAGCTCGACCACGCGCAGCCCTCGGTTGGCGCGACCGCGGTAGTGGAGCCGCGCGATCGGCTCCTGCCCCGGATAGCAGCCCTTCGTGAAGCTCACCGCGCTCTCGGTCAGGCCGGCCTCGGCCGGGAGGACGCGATCGTCGATCTCCTTGCCCCAGGCCGGCGTGCCTGCTCGGATCCGCAGGAGCTCGAGCTCCTCGGCGGAGACCGTCGGTTCGAGCGCCGCGTCCAAGACCTCTGCCGCCGGCTCGCCGTAGTGCTCGCTCGGCACGCCCTCGCCGCCGAACACGACGTGGCTCGTGTGCTCCTCGAGCTCGATCTCCGCCTTCGCGGCGAACCGGAGGCGGAGCAGCTCGGCGCGCACACGCTCGCCGAGGCCGGGCTCGGTGAGGAGCAGGAAGTCGTCGTGGCTGCGCCGGAGGACGACGAGCGGCGCGATCACGCGCGCCTTCGCGGTCAGCAGGAGCGCCTCGCACGCCTCGCCCGGGCCGAGCGCGGCGACGTCGTTCGAGACCATGCGGTCGAGGTAATCCTCCGCATCCGGGCCGGACACGCGGACGTAGGAGCGGGGGCGGAGCGCTGCACGCATGCCGTTACTGTAGAGACGGTGTTCCGCTCCAAGGCCGAACGGAAAGTCATCGATGCGGGCTACGACCCCGCCCGCCTCCCGCCCGGCCAGTACCTGACCGAGAAGTGGCCGGTGCTCCATGCCGGGTCGATCCCGAGCGTCGACCTGGCGACCTGGACTTTTCGGGTCTTCGGCGAGGTCGAGAACGAGCTCACGCTCTCCTGGGACGAGCTGAACGCGCTGCCGAGGACCGAGCACACGCAGGACATCCACTGTGTCACGCGCTGGTCGAAGTTCGACATGACTTTTGCAGGGCGTGCACTGGCGCGAGCTCGAGCCGCTCGTGAAGCCGAAGCAGAGCGCGCACTACGTGATCGCGCACTCCGAGCAGGGCTACACGGCCAACGTCCCGATCGCGTTCCTGCGCGACGAGCAGGCGCTGCTCGCGACCCACGCGAACGGCGAGCCGCTCGCGCCGGAGCACGGCTATCCGCTCCGGCTCGTGATCCCGGGCAAGTACTTCTGGAAGAGCGCGAAGTGGCTGCGCGGGATCGAGCTTTCGCCCGTCGACAAGCCCGGCTTCTGGGAGCGCTACGGCTACCACAACGACGCCGATCCGTTCGAGGAGGAGCGCTACGGCTTCTGAGATTCCCTCGTTCGGGTGAGACGGGCCGTGCGCTCGAGGCCGATACCTGGGCTACCCACCTCCCCAGATTCACCCCCCTCCCTGAAGACCGCGGCCCCCTCCGCGGTCTTCTCTTTGTGGCCCCCAGCGGGAGAACGCGAAGGGCCGGCATGAGCCGGCCCTTCGCCTAACCACAAACGCGCAGCGTTTGTGGCGCTACATCATCCCGCCCATGTCGCCCATGCCGGGCATGCCGGCACCGACGGCGTTCTTCTCGGGCGCCTCGGCGACGATCGCCTCGGTCGTGAGGATGTTCTTCGCGATCGACGCGGCGTTCTGCAGCGCCGAGCGGGTGACCATCGTCGGATCGATGATCCCCTTCGCGACGAGATCCTCGATCTCGCCCGTGTCGACGTTCAGGCCCTGGCCCTTCTTGGCGCTGCGGACCTGGTTGACGACGACCGAGCCCTCGAGGCCCGCGTTGTAGGCGAGCTGGCGGAGGGGCTCCTCCAGCGCACGCACGATGATCGAGGCACCGGTGCGCTCGTCACCCTCCAGGGTGTCGAGCTTGATCGAGGAGCTCGCCTGCAGGAGCGCGACGCCGCCGCCCGGCACGATGCCCTCCTCGAGGGCGGCGCGGGTGGCCTGCAGCGCGTCCTCGACGCGGTGCTTCTTCTCCTTCATCTCGGTCTCGGTGGCCGCGCCGACCTTGACGACGGCGACGCCGCCGGCCAGCTTCGCGAGCCGCTCGTTCAGCTTCTCGCGGTCGAAGTCCGAGTCCGTGTTCTCGATCTCGGCGCGGAGCTGCTTGATCCGCGACTTGATCCCCTCGGAGTCGCCGGCCCCGTCCACGATCGTGGTCGAGTCCTTGTCGACGACGACCTTGCGGGCGCGGCCGAGCTGCGACAGCTTCGTGTTCTCGAGCTTGAGGCCCATCTCCTCGGTGATCACCTCGGCGCCGGTGAGGATCGCGATGTCCTCGAGCATGCGCTTGCGGCGGTCACCGAAGCCCGGCGCCTTGACGGCGACGGCCTGGAAGGTGCCCCGCAGCTTGTTGACGACGATCGTCGCGAGCGCCTCGCCCTCGACGTCCTCGGCCACGATCAGCAGCGGGCGGCCGGCCTGGATGACCTGCTCGAGCACGGGCAGGAGGTCCTTGACGGCGCCGATCTTCTGGTTCGCGACCAGGATGAACGGGTCGTCGAGCACGGCCTCCATGCGCTCGGCGTCGGTGATCATGTAGGGCGACAGATAGCCCTTGTCGAACTGCATACCCTCGGTGAACTCGAGCTCGAGGCCGAAGGTCTGGCCCTCCTCGACGTTCACGACGCCGTCCTTGCCGACCTTCTCGATCGCGTCGGCGATGACGTCGCCGATCTCGCGCTCGCGCGATGAGATGCTGGCGACCCGGGCGATGTCCTCCTTGCCCGAGATCTCCTTCGACTGCGTCTTCAGGTTCGCGACGACCGCTTCGACGGCCGTCTCGATGCCGCGCTTGAGCCCCATCGGGTTCGCGCCGGCGGCGACGTTCTTCAGGCCCTCGCGGACGATGGCCTGCGCGAGCACCGTGGCGGTCGTGGTGCCGTCACCGGCGACGTCGTTCGTCGCCGTTGCGACCTCGCGCACGAGCTGGGCGCCCTGGTTCTCGAACGGGTCCTCGACCTCGATCTCGCGGGCGATGGTGACACCGTCGTTCGTGATCGTCGGCGCGCCGAACTTCTTGTCCAGCACGACGTAGCGGCCCTTCGGGCCGAGCGTCACCTTGACGGCGTCGGCGAGGGTGTTGACGCCACGCTCGAGCGCGCGACGAGCATCCTCGTTGAACTTGAGCTCCTTGTGAGCCATGTGTGTTCGTTCCTCCCTTAGTTCTTCTAGACCGCGGCGCGGTCGCCGACGACCTTGGCCAGGACGTCCGACTCGCGCAGGATCAGGACCTCGTCGGTCCCGACCTTGATCTCGGTGCCGCCGTACTTGGAGAAGATGATCTCGTCACCCTCCTCGACGTCCATCTTGATGTACTCCCCGTCCTCGTCGCGAGGGCCGGGACCGACTGCGAGGACACGGCCGCGCTGCGGCTTCTCCTTCGCGGTGTCGGGCAGCACGATGCCGCTGATCGTCATCTCTTCCTCTTCGAGGATCTCGACGATCAGACGGTCACCAAGAGGCTGCAGATTCATGTATTGCCTCCCTGTTTACGACTTTGTGACAACGTCTGGCACTCTCCACCTTCGAGTGCCAGTGCCAATATACCAGGGTCGAAGCCGTTCGCAAGCGGCATGTGAGCACGTGCGCGCGTCTGTGTTACAAACAGGCATGGCACGCGAGTTCTCCGCCGGTGGAGTGGTCGTCCGCCGCCTGCGGGGACGCTGGTTCTTCGCCGCCGTTCGCCCGAGAGGGCGCAAGCCGCCGGTCTGGGCGCTGCCGAAGGGGCTCGTCGACCCCGGCGAGACGCCCGCCGAGACGGCCGTCCGGGAGGCCGCCGAGGAGACCGGGCTCGACGCCCGTCTCGACGAGAAGCTCGGCGACGTCCGCTACGTCTACACGAGGCGGGGCGGCGAGCGCGTGTTCAAGATCGTCAGCTTCTACCTCCTCCGCTACCGGCGCGGCCGCATCGGCGAGCTGCCGCCAGGGATGGAGATCGAGATCGAGGAGGCCCGCTGGCTGCCGCTCGACGAGGCGCGCGACCTGCTTGCCTACGCGGGCGAGCGGGACATGGCGGAGCGGGCACGTGTGCTCGTCGCCGAGCGCGCTCTATGATCGTCCGGCTCCACCTCTGACCTCATGGCCATGTTCGCGCTCAACTTCTACTCGCCGATCGTCGCCGACCAGCTGCGCACGCCAGCGCAAGACGGCGACGATCCGGCTCGGCGACAAGTCGAGCAAGTACAAGAAGGGGATGATCGTGACCGTGCTCGTCGGCGTCCGCTACGGGCAGCGCGAGAAGATCTTCGACGCCGTCATCGACAAGGTCGAGGTGAAGCAGCTGCGCGACCTGTCGCCCCGCGAGATCGAGCACGACAACCCCGAGATCAAGCGCACCGACGAGATGGCGCGCTTCCTCGGGCAGCTGTACAACCGGCCGGTGGCCGAGGACGAGACGGTGACGGTGATCCGGTTCTCCCAGATCGTCGGTTCGGGCTCGGACGCAGGCGGGTGGCCCGCGCACCGCTGATCCCGGTCGCGGCCCTCCTGGCCGTGCCCGTCGTGGGCCTCCTCGTTCTCATCGCGGCGCCGGAGGCCGATGTCCACTGGGAGCACCATCCGTCGCACTTCTGGCTGACGCTGTCTGCGGCGGCGCTGAGCAGCGCGCTCGCCTACGCGACCGGCGTGGCCGCCCGCCGGCGGGACGACGGGCGCGTGTTCCTCGTCTCGCTCGCCTTCCTCGCCGCGGCCGGTTTCCTGGGACTGCACGCGCTGGCGACGCCGGGGGTGCTCCTCGACGAGAGCAACGTCGGCTTCGCGATCTCGACGCCGATCGGCCTCGTCGTCGCCGGCGGCTTCGCCGCGGCCTCCGCCTTCGACCTCGAGGGCGAGCGCGGCGACCGCATCCGCCGCTCGCTCGGGTCGCTGCAATGGGCGCTGCTCGCCGCGATGGGCGTCTGGGCCGTGCTCTCGCTGACGCTCTTGTCGGACCTGGACGAGGTCCCGGAGCGGGCATCCGGCGCGCTCGTCGCCCTTGCCGTCCTCGGGGTCGCGCTCTTCGCCTTCGCCGTGCTGCGCTACGTCCAGCTCTGGCAGGCGCGCCGCGCTCCGCTCCTGCTCGGCTTCGCGGCGGCGTTCACGCTGCTCGCCGAGGCCGCCGTCGCGACCGCGCTCGGCCGGAACTGGCATGCCTCGTGGTGGGAGTGGCACGTGCTGATGCTGGTCGCCTTCGCGCTCATCGCGATCAGCGCGCACCGCGAGTGGCACGAGGAGCGCTTCAGCGGCCTCTACCTGCCACGTACGGCCGTCGCCACGCGGCAGGTGACGGTGCTCTTCGCCGACCTCCAGGGCTTCACCGCCTACTCCGAGCAGCACGAGGCGGGCGAGGTCTCGGAGATGCTGAACACGCTCTTCGAGGCGGCGATCCCGACGATCGAGCGGAACGGCGGCGAGATCGACCGGCTGATCGGAGACGCCGTCATGGCGACCTTCAACCACCGCGGCGACCAGGACGACCACGCGCGGAGAGCGGCACGCGCGGCGCTGGCGCTTCAGGAGGCGGTGGCCGAGGTGGGCGCCGCGCACCCGGCGTGGCCCCGCTTCCGGGCCGGGTTGAACACCGGCGACGCCAGCGTCGGCGTGCTCGGCAGCGGCCGCGGCCGCACGTACAGCGTCATCGGCGACACCGTCAACCTCGCCGCGCGCATCGAAGGGCTCGCGCCGGCGGGCGGTGTCGCGATCAGCGCGGAGACCGCGAGCCGGCTCGACGACGCGAAGACCGAGCCGCTCGGCGACGTCCAGGTGAAGGGACGCGAGGCGTCCGTCTCCGTGCACCTGCTCCTGTCGCTGCCGGACTAGCGGCCGGGCTTGCGGATCCGGACGCCGAGCACCTCCGGCGGGCGGACGGCGGCGCCGCACTCCTCGCACTCGACGGCGAACGCCGACGGGAACGGCGCGTCGCATGCCGGGCAGCGGTGGCGCGTCTCGCCGCCGCACTGCGGGCATTCGGCGGGGAGCTCGGGCTCGTGCTCGAGGAAGTAGCGCCACACGGCGCCGCAGTCGAGGCAGAACGAGACGTAGTCGCCGAGCGTCTTGCGCCGCTCTTCCTGGATCCAGTTCCGGCGCGGCTTCGCCATCGCCCTAACGGCCCTGGAAGGCGTCGAGCGCGATGCCGAGCGCGACCGCGAGCCGCCGGTCGATCGTCCGCTCGGTGTCGCCCGAGATGTCGAGGTCGTACGTGTCCCGGAAGCCGTAACGCCGGTTCATGTCGCCGAGGTGGTGGTCGCCGCGGTCGATCGTGAAGTGGAAAACGATCGGGATGAAGTCACCGTAGGGGATCGCCTCCAGGACGCGTCGCATGACCGCCAACGGCGCGGAGCGCTCCTTGGCGATTGCGAGCTCCTCCGCGTTCGCGTCGAGCACCTGCCACGTCGAGCGGAAGAGCGACTTGCTGAACACCTTGCCGAGGACGCCGATCACCTCGCCGGCCGGTGTGGTGACGTCGTAGCGCCCGCTGAAATCCATCACCGCCCGGGCCTTCAGCCGGAACAGCTCGTCCGTCTCGCTCTCGTCGGCGAAGAACCGGACGTCCTCCTTCAGCGCCATCCGCTTCTGACGGACGAACGCGATCGGCTGGCCGTCGGTCGAGATCCGGTACAGGTTGACCATCGGCCGAACCAGCTGGTCGATCACGAAGCGATCTGCGGTGGCCCAGTCCGTCACGCGGGCGATCCTACGCGGCCGTTAGAGTTCTCCGCGGTCGTCGACGACGGGGGTATGTGAATGGCGGTACGCGAGGCTGAGCCGGTCGGCTCGCTGAGTGAGGTGAGAGAGGCGGGCCTCGATCGGGAGGACCTCCTCGGCATCTACCGCAACCTGCTCGTCACCCGCGGCATCGAGGAGCGCGGGCACATCCTCTACAAGCAGGGCAAGATCCCCGGCTCGTTCTACACGGGGCGCGGGAACGAGGCCTCCGCCGTCGGGGTCGCGACCGCGATGGGGCCGAACGACGTCGGCACGCCGCTGCACCGCGACATGGGCGTGCACGTGACGCGCGGCGTCGAGCCGTGGCGCATTTTCGCGCAGTACATGGGCCGCGAGGACGGGCCGACCCGCGGCCGCGACGGCAATGTCCACATGGCCGACGCGCGGCTCGGGCTGATCGCGATGGTCAGCCACCTGCCGGCGATGCTGCCCGTCGCCGTCGGCTGCGCGCTCGCGTTCAGGATCCGCGACGAGAAGCGCGTCGCGGTCGGCTGGTACGGCGAGGGCGCCGCGGCCCGCGGGGACGCTCACGAGGCGATGAACCTCGCCGGTGTGCGCCAGCTCCCGGTCGTCTTCATCTGCGACAACAACCAGTGGGCGTACTCGACGCCGACGCACCTCGGCTACGCGGTCGAGCACCTCGCCGACCGTGCCGCCGCCTACGGCTTCGAGGGTGTGGTCGTGGACGGCACGGACGTCCTCGCCGTCTACCGCGAGGCGCGCCGGGCGATCGAGAAGGCGCGCGAGGGCGGCGGCCCCACGCTGATCGAGTCCCAGACGCTCCGCATGGAGGGCCACGCGGTGCACGACGACGCCTTCTACGTCCCCAAGGAGCTCTTCGAGGAGTGGGCGAAGCGCGACCCGATCGAGCGCTACCGCACCTGGCTGCGCGAGAACGCCGACCTGACCGACGAGGAGGAGGACGAGATCTCCGGACGCGTGAAGAAGCTCCTGAACGACGCGCTGACGCGGGCGGAGGAGTCGCCGCAGCCCGATCCCGCGACGCTGCTGGAGGGCGTCTACGCGACGCCCGAGGACCTCGACACGCCGCACCACAAGTAGGCGCGCTGATGGCCGAGATGACCTATCTGCAGGCGATCTCGGACGCGCTCCGCACCGAGATGCGGCGCGACGACCGGGTCTTCATCCTCGGCGAGGACGTCGGCGTCTACGGCGGCGCCTTCAAGGTCACGCTCGGCTTCCAGGAGGAGTTCGGGCCGTGGCGGGTGATCGACTCGCCGCTCTCCGAGACGGCCATCGTCGGCGCCTGTACCGGCGCCTCGATGATGGGCATGCGCCCGGTGTGCGAGATGCAGTTCGCGGACTTCGTCTCCTGCGCGTGGGACCAGCTCATCACCGTGGCCGCGAAGCAGCGCTTCCGCGTCGGCACGCCCGTCCCGATCGTCGTCCGACTCCCGTCCGGCGGCGGCTTCTCGGGCGGCCCGTTCCACTCGCAGAACCCGGAGAGCTCCTTTGCCCACATTCCCGGCCTCAAGTGCGTCTGCCCGGCGACGCCCGAGGACGCGAAGGGTCTGCTCATCAGCGCGATCGAGGATCCGAATCCGGTGCTCTACTTCGAGCACAAGCACCTGTACCGGCGCATCAAGGGAGAGGTGCCCGAGGAGCGCTACACGGTGCCGTTCGGGAAGGCGCGCACGCACCGCGAGGGCGACGACATCTCGGTCATCACCTGGGGCGCGATGGTCTACACGGCGGACGAGGCGGCGAAGCGGCTCGAGGGCGAGGACGTCTCGGTGGAGATCATCGACCTCCGCACGGTGATGCCCTGGGACCGCGAGGCCGTGCTCGCCAGCGCGGAGAAGACGTCGAAGGTGCTCGTGCTGCACGAGGACACGCGCAGCGGCGGCTTCGGCGCCGAGATCGCGGCGACGATCGCGGAAGAGGCGTTCGAGCATCTCGACGCACCGATCAAGCGGATCACCGCCCCCGACACGCCCGTGCCGTTCTCGCCCGTGCTGGAGAAGGCGTACATCCCGCAGGTCGACGACGTCGCCGCCGGGCTCAGGGAGCTCGCCCAGTACTGATGACGAGGCACTAGGAGGGGCAGATGGCCACGAACACGCAGACCGACGTCGTCATGCCCCAGATGGGCGTGTCCGTCTCGGAGGGGACGGTCACGAAGTGGCTGAAGCAGGAGGGCGAGACCATCGCGCCCGACGAGCCGCTGCTCGAGATCTCGACCGACAAGGTCGACACCGAGGTGCCGAGCCCAGGCGGCGGCGTCGTCGCGAAGATCCTCGTGCCCGAGGGCGAGACGGTCGAGGTCGGCACGGTGCTCGCGGTCATCGCGCCCGAGGGAGCAGATGTCGCCGCTCCAGCCGCGGACACGCCGCCCGCGCCCGCGACGCAGGAGGCCGCCGACGAGGCGATGGCGTCCGCGAGCGAGGGCGTCGGCGACGTCGCGCCCGCGGCCGAGCCCGCCGCGCCGGCACCGGCACCCGCTGCGCCCGCGGCGCCACAGCCCGCAGCGGCCCCGAGTGGTAACGGCAAGACCTTCCTGTCCCCGGTCGTGGCGCGCATCGCGTCCGAGCACGGTGTCGACGTGAGCCAGGTGCAGGGAACCGGCACCGGCGGCCGCGTGACGAAGAAGGACATCCTCGCCTTCGTCGAGGCGGGCGCGCTGCACCCGCTCCGACGCAGGTTAGTCAGCCGGCTGCGCCGGCTGAGCCAGCAGCGCCGCCCCCGCCTCCGCCCGCGCCGACACCTGCCCCGGCGGCGCAGGCACCGCCGCCGCCGGCTGCGCCGCCGCAGCCGGCTCCGGCACCCGCCGGCCGGCCCCGGCGCCCCCGCCGCCCGCCCCGGCACCGGTCGCCGAAGGCACCGTCGCCGGCGCCCGACGGCCGAGCCTCAGCCCGGCGAGTCGATCGAGCAGATGAACGCGATGCGCAAGGGCATCGCGGAGCACATGCGCCGTTCGCTCGACACCTCCGCGCACGTCACGAGCGCGATCGAGGTCGACATGTCGAAGGTCGTCGACATCCGGGAGCGGCTGAAGAAGGACTTCGAGAGCTCGTACGGCGTGAAGCTGACGTACCTCGCCTTCGTCGCGCGGGCCGCCGTGGAGACGCTCAAGGACTACCCCTGGATCAACGGCGAGATCCGCGGCGACAAGATCGTGACGCGGAACTACGTCAACCTCGGCTTCGCGGTCGAGCTGGCCGACGGCAAGGGGCTGATCGTCCCGGTCGTCAAGAACACCGAGGGGCTGAACCTGCTCGGGATGGCGCGCTCGATCGTCGACATCGCCGCCCGCGCCCGCGACAAGAAGCTCATGCCCGACGACGTCCAGGGCGGCACCTTCACGATCACGAACCCCGGCGGCTACGGCACGTTCCACGGGACGCCGGTAATCAGCCAGCCGCAGGCCGGCATCCTCGGCACCTACGCCGTCGTGAAGCGGCCGTGGGTGGTGGCCGATGAGTTCGGCCACGACGTGATCGCGATCCGGCCGATCATGAACCTGACGCTCACGTACGACCATCGCCTAGTCGACGGCGCCCTCGCCGGCCGCTTCCTGCGCGACCTGCGCAAGCGGCTCGAGAGCTGGGGCGAATCGGATTACTGAGCGGCTCGCCTGGGACGAGCCCGGCTGGCTCGAGCAGGCGACTGGATGGATCGACGGGCGCGTCGAGCGGACCGGCGAGGTCGAGCTGCTCCGCACGCGGCCGTGGTCGGCCATCGTGCGCGTTCCGGCGCGCGACGGCGACGTCTGGTTCAAGGAGAACCCGCCGGCGCTTGCCTTCGAGCCGGCGCTGACGTCGCTCCTGGCCGGCTTACGGCCGGACTGTCTGCCCGAGGTCGTCGCCGCAGATGGCCGGCGTCTCCTGACGCGCGATGTCGGCCCATCCCTGCGCGAGCTCCATGAGGCCGACGGCGCCGCGCCGCCCGCTTGGGAGGAGATCCTGCCGCTCTACGCCGAGCTTCAGATCGACGCCGCGCCGCTCGTCGACCAGGCCCTCGCGTCGGGGACGCCGGACTTCCGGCCCGACCGGCTCGAGGAGCTCGCGACGCCCTTCCTCGAGCCGGTCGAGCTCAGCGCCGTCGCCCGAGCGGTCGACGGGCTCGCGGATGGCCTGCTGTCGATGGTCAGCCACGAGGAGGTGCACGAGGGGAATGTCTTCGTCCGCGACGGCCGCGCGTTCTTCCTCGACTGGGCCGAGGCCTGTGTCTCGCATCCTTTCGTCGGCGCGGTGCTCATGCTGCGCGACGCGACCGAACGAAGTGGCTTCGAGCCGGGCTCGGACGGCGCCGGGCGTCTGCGCGATCTCTACCTCGAGCCGTTCACCCGTTTTGCGCCGCTCCGCGAGCTGCGGCAGATCTTCCGGCACGCGTATCTGCTCGGCACCGTCTGCCGCGTGCTGACGTGGGATCTCATCCTCGCTGGACAGCCGGCGGCGGTGATCGACGAGCTGCGCGACCCGATCGGAGCCTGGCTCGGGATCTTTCGCGGCGTCAACGATGGCACGATTACGCTTGGGGGAGCGTGAAGGGCGCATACGTCATGAATCTCGGCCTCGTCCCGTACCGGGAAGCCTGGGAGCTGCAGCGGGCGCTGGCCGGCGCGGTCTCGCAGGGAGCGATCCCCGACACGATCGTCATGCTCGAGCATCCGCCCGTCGTCACGCTCGGCCGCCGAACGGACGAGGGCGAGCTGCACGTCCCGGACGGCGCGGAGGTCGACATCGTGGAGACCGACCGCGGCGGCAAGTCGACCTTCCACGGCCCCGGGCAGCTCGTCTGCTACCCGATCCTCGACCTGCGCCGGCACGGCCAGGACGTGAAGCGCTACTGCCGCGAGCTCGAGGATGCGCTGGTCCAAACGCTTGCAGCGTTTGGACTAGAAGGGCGGCGGATCGACGGGCTCACTGGAGTCTGGATGCACCCGCCTCCACGCAAGATCGCGTCGATCGGGATCCACATCTCGAAGTGGGTGACGACGCACGGCTACGCGCTCAACGTCGACCTCGACCCGGCGCCGTTCACGCAGTGGATCACGGCCTGCGGGCTCGAGGACGCGGCCTTCACGACGATCGCGCGCGAGCTCGGCCGGCCGGTCACGGTGGACGAGGTGCGGCCGCACGCGCTCGACGCGCTGGCGGAGGTCTTCGGGCTCGAGCTCGAGGAGCTGCCGGCCGACGCCGGACACGGGCTCTGGCCCCAGCCGGTGCACGAGCGGCTGGCGACGGCGTGAGAGCGCGCGTGCCGGTTCTGGCCGCGCTCGCGCGGCTCGCCGCGAGCGGCTATCGCCGCCGGCCCTCGCGCATGAGCCTCGACATCCGCGAGATCCCGCGCCAGGGATGGGACCCGCTTCCGGCCGGGCTGCTGCCGCGCTGCCGGCGTTCGAGCGGGTGCCGTCACTAGACTGACCGCGATGGAGACATCGCTTCCCGTCGCCGAGCGGCCGCGCCGCCCCGAGTGGATGAAGGTGCGCGCGCCGAGCGCCGACAGCCGCTACTTCGACGTCAAGAAGCTCCTGCACGGGCTCTCGCTGAACACCGTCTGCGAGGAGGCGCGCTGCCCGAACATCGCCGAGTGCTGGGGTCGCGGCACCGCGACCTTCCAGATCCTCGGCGAGACGTGCACGCGCGCATGCCGCTACTGCTACGTCCACTCCGGCCGCCCCGACAGCCCACCCGACGCCCTCGAGCCGCTCCGGGTCGGCCAGGCGGCCGCGCAGATGGGGCTCAAGCACGTCGTCGTCACGTCGGTCGACCGCGACGACGTCCCGGACAAGGGCGCCGGCCACTTCGCCGCCACCATCCGGGCGATCAAGTCGAAGCTGCCGGCCGCGAGCGTGGAGGTGCTCACGCCCGACTTCCTCGGCGCCGAGGAGGACGCGCTCCGCACGGTGCTCGCCGCGCGGCCCGAGGTCTTCAACCACAACATCGAGACGGTGCGCCGCCTGCACCGCAACATGCGCGGTGCGAAGGCGAGCTACGACAAGGCGCTCTGGCTGCTGCTGCGTGCGAAGGAACTGGCCGACTATCCCGTCCTGACGAAGTCCGGGATCATCGTCGGCCTCGGCGAGACGAACGACGAGATTGTCGAGACGATGCGCGACCTGCGCGCGAACGGCGTCGACGTCGTCACGATCGGCCAGTACCTGCAGCCGTCGCCGAAGCACGCCAAGATCGACCGCTGGGTGCACCCGGACGAGTTTCGCTGGCTGCGCGAGCAGGGCGAGGCGCTCGGCTTCGGCTCCGTGTTCGCAGGGCCGCTCGTGCGCTCGAGCTATCGGGCCGACGAGCAGCGGCACGCCGCCGCGACCGGCCGCGGGGCCGTCGCCTACTAAGTAAGGGAGCTCGATCCAAAATGAGCGCCATCACCGCTCTGGCACGCTCGGCGGCGCGTGGACTGCGTCCTCGGTCGCGCCCGTATCTCTTCGATACGGGCGCTCCCTGCGTCCTTGCCACACACCACCGATCGCACCAGATCGGCGGGGCGTCATTCTGAACCGAACTCCCACGATGCGGCTGGAAGCGGTGAATCTCGGTCGTCGCGAGACGATCGATCTCGGCGCACGGCTCGTGGAGACCGGCATCGACAAGCAGCCGGTCGAGCGGGCGTACGTCGGCCGGCTCGGGCTCGTCGGCGACGTCGTCGCCGACGTGGAGAATCACGGCGGCCCCGACCAGGCTGTCTATCTCTACTCGCGCGAGGACTACGCCTGGTGGGAGGCGGAGCTCGGCGCCGCGCTCGCACCGGGAACCTTCGGCGAGAACCTGACCGTCCCGAGCCTCGGCGCCGCGCCGCGTCCCGGCGATCGGCTTCGCATCGGCGGCGCACTGCTCGAGCTGACCGCTCCCCGCATCCCCTGCGCGGTCTTCGCGGACCGGATGGGCGAGGCGCGCTGGGTGAAGCGCTTCGCCGCCGCCGGGCGCCCGGGTGCATATGCGCGGGTGCTCGAGGAGGGCGACGTCGCACCCGGCGACCCGGTCGAGCTCGATCCGACAGCCGCCGACCACCCGACGATCGTCGAGCTGATGCGCCTCTACTACGACAAGTCTGCCGCCCCCGAGCGCGTGCACCGCGCGCTGGCCGCGCCGATCGCCGAGCGCGAGCGGACAGCGCTCGAGCGCCGGCTCGCGCCGCTGACGCCGTAAGACGAAGGGCCCCGGTCGCCCGGGGCCCTTCGCGGTCGATCAGGCGTGGTGCTAGGGCAGCGCCAGTGGGATCCCCGGCGCCGGCACGAGATCCGCCTGCGGCGGACCGTTCGCGTCGTCATGCGTGACGATCATCCAGCCCTTCGCTCCGAGTGCGAGCTGGAGCAGGCTGTTCGGCACGCCCATGACCGCCGACTCTCCCGGAGCCAGGACGATCGATTGCGGGTCGCCCGTCGGCCGGCCGGTTCCGAAGAGGCCGCCGAGCCCGATCGTCGTCGGTTCGGTGATGTCGTCCAGCGTGTTGACGTCCGGGGTCGCTTCCTCGCCGTCGTCGGCGGGAACGACCGAGAACGAGAACACCTGGAACTCGATCCGCGTGAACGGGTTCTGGACCGGGCGGCCGGCGAGGCCGATGTCGCTCGCGAGGAGTGGCAGCAGCATCGTCGACCCGTTCAACGGCGCCTCGGCGACCCACGCGTTCACGAGGTCGCCGGTCTCCGCATCGAAGATGAACGAGGCGAAGGTGCCGTCGAACGCCCCGGCGAGGATCGCACCGGTGTCGACGCCGACCACGATGAACTCGGGAGCAGCGTCGCTGTCGGTGTTGACGAGGATGTCGAACTCGCTCACCGACGGGGTCGAGTAGAAGCCCCAGACGTTGATCGCGAAGACCAGCGCCCGGTCGTTCTGCGCACCGCAGACGCCGATCGGATCGGAGCCGCACAGTGCCTCGCGCGGCAGCGTCTGCATCCCGATCGCGCGGATGTCGGTCGAGTCCTCCGCGACCGGCGGCACGTCGTTCGGATCGGTCTGTGCGAGCACGAACCGGTCGGCCGTGCCGCTGTGGATGCCCGTGTTCTGGAGCCCGATCGCCGAGAAGATGGGCGACGGACTGCCCGTCACCTGGACGTTCGAGAGTCCCCGCGGGACCCACATGAACGGCACGCGGAGCGGGAAGACGCCCGTTCCGGTCGTCGTCGGCGTCGCGACGACCACGCCGCGAACGGCGTGGGCGAGCGAGCCGAAGTTCGACGCCACCGCGGGCGGCAGCGCCGCAACCTCTGCGGCCGTCAGTGCCACCGTCGCGTCCACGGACATCGTCCCGCCCGCCGGCACCGTCACGCTGCTCGGGGAGAACGTGAAGTCCGTCCCGCGAGCGTTGCCGACGAACGTCGCCGCGAGGTTGTACGTGCGCGGCGAGGCGCCGGTGTTGTGGATCGTGAACGACTGCATCTCCGAATGCGCGGCGGTCAGCTGGTCGTAGCCGTAGCTGAGGCTGTTCCGCCCGTTCGCCGTCGACGTCAGGCCGAGCGTCGCAACGGCCCGGTCGGCCTGGACGGCCCCGGTCCCTGCTCGGCGCGGGTCGTAGCCGGACGCGAACTTGGTCGGCCCGGCTTCGGCCGTGCCCATGATCGCGCCCTTGACGAATGTCGGCGACCACGACGGGTGCGCCTCCCGCACGAGCGCGGCGACGCCTGCTGTGGCCGGCGTCGCCATCGACGTACCGGAGATGAAGGCGCCGCGGAAGCCGCTGCCGACGTTGGTCGAGAAGACCGACACGCCGGGAGCAGTCACGTCGGGCTTCGCGATGCTGTCCGGATTCCGCGGCCCGCCCGAGGTGAACGATGCGAGCGTCAGGAAGCCCGGGTTCGTGATCCCCGAGGGGCTGAGGGTGGCGAACTGCCCATCCGCCGCGACGAGCCGGTCGGGATCGTCCACCGGGCTCGGGCCGAGCAGGCCGCGGACGCCGAGGAACGGAATCGTGACGTCGAACGGCTCGCCCGTGTCGGGGTTCTCCTCGATCGGCCCCTCGAACGGCGGGAACGCGGTCGCGGTGTTGATCATCACGACGGCTGCCGCGCCGGCCTGCTCGCCGAAGATCGCTCGCGCGACGCGTGCGCACGTGCCGCGGAGCGTGACGACGATCTTGTCCTCGACGTCCACGTACTCGTCCGGATCGCAGCCGAGGGAGACCGTGCCGTCCTCGTTCCGGAGCACCTTGATCTGGTGCGGGCCGGCCGGGAGCGGCGCCTCGTTGGCGTTGATCGCCTGCACGACGCCACCGGGGATGTTGATGTTCGCACCCGGGAGCTCCGCCCTGGATGCGTCGATCGCGGCCACCCCGATCACCTTGTCGGCCGAGCCGGGCGAGTCGTGGATGTACGCGCCCGGGCCGGCGTTTCCGGCCGCTGCGACGACCACGACGCCGGCGTCGAAGGCGTTGTTCGATGCGATCGATGCAGGCTCGTCGGCGCGGCCGAAGACCGAGCCGAGTGACATGTTGATCACGTCGGCACCGTCGGCGACCGCGCGGTTGATCGCGGCCACGACGACGTCCTCGGCCGACGACCCGGAGCAACCGAACACGCGGTAGGCAAGGATCGTCGACTCGGGGGCCATGCCCGGACCGACCAGGAAGTTGGTCGTCGTCAGCGTCGTCGAAGTCCACGGCCCCGGATACGTGGTGCCGTTCCCCCGGACGCCGAAGCCGGCCGCCGTCCCCGCCACGTGCGAGCCGTGGCCGTCGCAGTCGAGCGGATCCGGGTCGGGCATCGGAGTCGCCACGTCGGGATCGTCCGAGCCGGCGTCGTAGTCGTCGCCGACGAAGTCGAAGCCGCCGATGATCTTGGCGCCGAACTCGCCCTGCCCGAGCACGGTGTCAGCGGCGTCTGCAGCGTCGAATGCGGCCGGGGTGCCGGGCCCGCCGAACATGGCGTGCGTGTAGTCGATGCCCGTGTCGAGCACCGCAATGGTGACGCCCTGGCCGGTGAAGCCTCCGGCTCCGTCCCACACGGCCGGCGCGTTGACGTACTGCGCCGTTGGGATGTTGTCGAGCTGGAAGATGCGAGCGACGCGCACGCGCTTCACACCCTCGACCTGCTCCAGCTCGGCGATCTTCTCGGCCGGAACGAGCGCCGAGATGCCGTTGAACGCGTCCTGGAACCGGAGCAGCACGGTCCCTCCGAGTGCGGCGACTCGTGAGGCGACGGCGTTCTGCCGCTCCTGCAGCTGGGTTCGGATCGCGCTTCGCTGGGAGTCGGTCAGGGCCGAGCCGGCCTGGGTCGCATCGGCCATGCGCTCTGCGACCGATGCGCCTTCGAGCTGAAGGATGACGCGCACCGGCCCGCGGCGTTCGAGCGCGGCCGGCTTGAAGTTCGTGTAGTTGCTGGCACCGAGCAGTCGAGCGAAGCGCTCTGGTGTCGATTCGGAGCCCGCGAACGCACTGATTCCCCCTGCAGTGGGCGACGGGCGTGCGGTGGCGCCTGCTGTCAGGACGACGGCGAGCAGGGCCACGCCAAGGAGCGAGGCTCCCCGGGCAATCCCACCTCTCATACCCCTGTCCTCTCACTTGTGCCGCCGCGCTTGTCGAGGCGGCAGGACGCCGCGGAATGTACCCGAGGCCTAGGGCCGCGTCGACAGGAGATTCAGTGAGGCTTCGCCATCTTTCGATAGTCGAGCGCCTCGTCGAGGACTGCCTCGTCGACGCCGGCTTCTCGCGCTACTTCCCGCAACGACCGGCCGCTCGCGGCGGCAGTCTTGACGATCTCGGCGGCCTTGTCGTAGCCGATGTACGGGTTGAGCGCGGTCGCGGCGGACAGCGTCAGCTCGGCGTAGCGTTCGCACTGCTCCCGGTTCGCCTCGATCCCGGCGACGCACTTCTCGTCGAGCAGCCGCGCGGCGGCCGCGAGCAGGCGGATCGACTGCAGGAGGTTCCGTGCCATCAGCGGCACGAAGACGTTGAGCTCGAAGTGGCCCTGGAGGCCGCCGACGGTGATCGCGGCGTCGTTGCCGATCACCTGCGCCCCGACCTGCGTCACGACCTCCGGGATGACGGGGTTGACCTTCCCGGGCATGATCGAGCTGCCCTTCTGGAGCTCGGGCAGGAAGATCTCGGCGAGCCCGGCGCGCGGGCCGGAGCCCATCAGGCGCAGGTCGTTCGCGATCTTCGTCAGCGAGACCGCAACGGTCTTGAGCGCGCCCGAGGCCTCGACCAGGCCGTCGCGGGCTGCCTGCGCCTCGAACGGGTCGGCCGGAGCGGAGATCTCGAGGCCGGTGTCCGCGGCGAGCAGCTTCCGGACGCGCTCGGCGAACTCCGGGTGCGTGTTGAGGCCGGTGCCGACGGCGGTGCCGCCGAGCGGGATCTGGCCGAGGCGTCGCGTGGAGTCGCGGACGCGCTCGACCCCCTGGCGCACCTGCGCCGCATAGCCCCCGAACTCCTGTCCGAGCGTCACCGGGACGGCGTCCATCAGGTGCGTTCGGCCCGACTTGACGACGTCGTCGAACTCGCGCGCCTTCGCGTCGAGCGTGGCCGCGAGCTGCTCGAGCGCGGGCAGAAGGTCCTGCTCGATCTCTCCGAGCGCTGCGAGATGCACGGCCGACGGGAAGACGTCGTTGGACGACTGGCCCATGTTCACGTCGTCGTTCGCGTGCACGTCCTCGCCCGCGAGGGTGGCGATGACCTCGTTCGCGTTCATGTTCGAGCTCGTGCCGGAGCCGGTCTGGAAGACGTCGATCGGGAACTGGCCGTCGTGCTCGCCCGCGGCGATCGCGTCGCCCGCAGCGGCGATGCGCTCGGCCTTCTCCTCGTCGAGCAGCCCGAGCTCGGCGTTCACGCGCGCGGCGGCGGCCTTGATGCGGCCGAGCCAGCGGGCGACGGGCACCGGGATCGGCTCACCGGAGACAGGAAAGTTGACGACCGCCTTCTGCGTCTCGCCTCCCCAGAGCTCCTCGTCCTTGGTCTCCTTCGCGCGCGTGCTGCTCACGCGGCGAGTCTAGCCGCGCTTTCTAGCCGACCGGGCGGAGGAGCAAGCGCCGCTCGAGCGGCAGATCGCGGAGGAGCTTGCGGGACCGCTCGCTCAGCTCGGTCGAGAACGCCCAGCCGACGTAGCGGCAGCGGGGGCACTCGCCTGCCTCGTGGCAATGGCGTGACTGCCGGGCGAAGGAGCGCGATTGACCGCAACGGAGGCACTCGATCGTGACGGATTCCACATGACGCTATTTCGGCCGCGGGCGCGGCGGCGGCCTCCCTGAAACGAGGGATCACCGCGAGAACCTACCCGCGGGGGGCTAGCCCTCGTCCGGGCTGCAGACAACAGCTCATCCCAGCTGCACAGCTTGATGCGAGGCCGGCCGTGCGGCTCGCCGGCCGTCCGCTCCGCGAGGTCGATCGCCTCCCAGCCGGCGTACAGCACCGCCTCGACCTCACGCTCCTCGAGCAGCTGCTCCAGCGTCTCGCCATCCGCGTGGGTGAGGAGGCCGGCCGCGGCGTCCTCGAGCAGGAGCTTCACCGTCTCGGTCGCGTCCTTCTTGTTCGTCCCGATCACTCCGCTCGGCCCGCGCTTGATCCAGCCGGCGGCGTAGACACCCGGCTCGACCCGGCCACCCGTGTTCGGAACCGTCCCGGTGTCCTCGTCGAACGTCACGCCGGGCAGCGGGACGCCGTGGTAGCCGACGCTGCGGAAGATGACGCCGCACTCGATCGTCTCGCGCTCGTCGGTCTGCACGGCGCGGCCCTCGACGAGCTCGTTGCGCGCGAGGACGATCGCCTCCACCTTCTCGTCGCCCAGGATCTCGACCGGCGACGTGAAGAAGCGCAGCCTGATCGTGCGCGGCTTTCCCGACGGAGCCCTGGCCGCGTAGTCGCGCAGATGGTCGACGTTGCGCCTCACGGTCGGGGGCGACGCGGCGAGCTCCGCCTCGCTCGCCGGGTCGAGCTCGAGGTCGGCGGGGTCGACGAGCACGTCCGCACCGGCGAGCTCGCCGAGCTCGCCCACCTCGACCGGCGTCCAGGCCGCCTGCACCGGGCCGCGCCGGCCGACGACGAGGATCTCGCGGATTCCCGCGCTCGTTGATCGCGTCGACCGCCGGATCGGTCGTGTCCGTCGTCGCCAGCTCTGCGGGCGTGAGCGCCAGCATGCGGGCGACGTCGAGCGCCACGTTCCCGTTGCCGATCACGACCGCCCGCTCGTGCGACAGGTCGAACTCGAGGTGCTGGAAGTCCGGGTGGCCGTTGTACCAGGCGACGAGCTCGGTGGCCGCCCACGAGCCCGGGAGATCCTCGCCCAGGATTCCGAGGCGGCGGTCGGTCTGCGCGCCGACCGCGTAGACGACCGCGTCGTAGAGGCGCGTCAGCTCCTCGTGCGTCACGTCGCGGCCCACCTCGACGTTGCCGAAGAAGCGGAAGCCCGGCTGGCTCGCGGTGCGCTCGAACGCCCGCGAGACGGCCTTGATGTTCGGGTGATCCGGGGCGACGCCGAGCCGGACGAGCCCCCACGGCGTCGGCAGCCGCTCCAGCATGTCGACCTCCGCGGGCGGATCGGCCGCGAGCAGCGCCGCCGCGGCATAGAAGCCCGCCGGCCCCGAGCCGACGACGGCGACGCGAAGTGGGTCTTCTTCGATGGACACCAGCGCGACTCTAGTTGCCCGTTAGGCTTCCACCGTGGACCCGCTGGAGGCCCGCAGCCGCATCCAGAAGCTCCTCGTCACCGGCGACAACCGGCTCAAGCAGGGCGTCTCCCACGAGAAGGCGCGCGAGAGCTACGAGCAGGCGCTCGCCGTCGCGCGCGAGGCCGGCGTCGAGGAGAGCGTGCGACCCCTCGTCGAGGTCAGGCTGGCCGACCTCGAGCGGCTCGCAGCAGCACCGCCTCCACCCGGCGAGCCTGAGCCGTAAGCCCGTGTGCCTCGGCCGCCGCTCGGGCGACCGGGTTCGGCACCGGCAGCGCGGCCGCGGCGCGAAGCGCCCCGACGAGGCCGTCCTCGTCGAGCGGGTCGACGAGGAGCCCTGCGCCGTCGCGGACGAACTCGGGCGGGCCGCCGATTCGTGTCGCGACGACCGTGCGCGCGCACGCCAGCGCTTCGAGCAGTGACTGGCCGAACGGCTCCACGAGCGACGGCTGGCAGACGACGTCGGCGGCGGCGAGGAACTCGGGGATGCGCTCGTGCGGGACGGCGCCTACGACCCGGATGCGGTCGCGGCCCTCGAGCTGGGGGCGCAGCGGGCCGTCGCCGACGAACGTCAGCGTCCCCTCGCCGAGCCGCTCGAAGGCGCGCGCGAGCCGCAGGACGTTCTTCCGCTCCGTGAGCGAGCCGACGCAGAGGAAGGACGGATGCTCCCCGTCCGTGCGCTCGAGCGGACGGAAGCGCACGAGGTCGACACCGCAGTCGATCACCTCGGTCTTCCCGCGGGCCTCGGGGATGCGCTCCTCCAGGAGCCTCTGCAGGTAGCCGGAGACGGCGATCACCGACGCGGCTCGACGGACGACGAAGCGCGTCGCGGCGCGGACGCCGGGGATCGAGCCGACGTTCGCAACGTCCTGCCCGTGCGCGGTGACGACGAGCGGCGCGCGGCCGGCCAGGGCCGCGATCAGCCCGGCCGGAACGAGGAAGTGCGCGTAGACGACCTCGGGTCGCGACGCCGCCAGCGTGCGCCTGAGCAGGCCGAGGTACCGCCGCTTGCCGCCGCTCCGGGTGTCGAGCACGGCGCGCTCGACCTCATGCCCGAAGGAGACGAGCTCCTGCTCGAGGTCGCGAACGAAGACGCCGAGGTCGGGCGCGGCCGGCGACGGATACATCTGCGAGACGAGCAGGATCCGCATCCCGTGAGCGTATGACGCTGACGGTATAACCGTCCGGCATGCCCGCAGTGCAGGTCCGTGAGCTGACGAAGATCTTTCGCGTCCCCGAGCGGGACGCGGGGCTCCGCGCGGCCACGGTCAGCCTGTTCCGCCGCAAGACGCGGGACGTGCGCGCGGTCGACGCGATCACGTTCGAGATCGAGCCGGGGGAGGTCGTGGGCTTCCTGGGTCCGAACGGCGCGGGCAAGACGACGACGCTGAAGATGCTCTCCGGCCTGCTCTACTCGAGCGCGGGCGAGGCGACCGTGCTCGGCCATGTCCCCTCCAAGCGCGACCGCGACTACCTCCGCCGCATGACGCTCGTGATGGGGAACCGGAACCAGCTCCAGTGGGATCTCCCCGCGCTCGACTCGTTCGAGCTGAACCGGGCCATCTATCGGATCCCTCGCCCGGACTTCGTCAGCCTCCGCGACGAGCTGATCGAGCTGCTCGGCATCGACGACCTCGTGCGCAAGCCCGTGCGCCAGCTCTCGCTCGGCGAGCGGATGAAGGTCGAGATCGTCGGCTCGCTCCTGCACCGGCCGCAGGTGCTCTTCCTCGACGAGCCGACGATCGGGCTCGACGTGACGATGCAGAAGCGCATCCGCTCGTTCGTCGCCGAGTACAACCAGCGCTACGAGGCCACAGTCCTCCTCACGAGCCACTACATGGCCGACGTCGAGGCCCTCTGCAAGCGCGTGATCGTCATCCACCACGGGAAGATCCTGTTCGACGGCGAGCTCGCCCGCCTCGGCGACCGCTTTGCCGCGTGGAAGACGATCGCCGTCGACCTCCAGGACGGCGCCGGCGACCTCTCGGCCTACGGCGAGGTGATCGACCGCAGCGACGCGCGCGTGATCCTGCGCGTCCCGCGCGGCGAGACCGCGCGTGTGACTGCGCGACTCCTCGCCGAGCAAGACGTTCAGGACCTGACGGTCGAGGACCCGCCGATCGAGGACGTGATCGAGATCGTCTTCTCACAGGAGCACGAGTGAGCGCGCTGCAAGCCGGAGCCGGGTCGCGTCCGCTCTCTCCTCGACTACTACGCTCGTCCGTGCGCGGACGCAGATCCAGAGCAACTTCCAGTACCGCGTCGCGACGTACATGTGGCTGGTCGGGATGCTGGCCGAGCCGATCGTCTACCTCGTCGTCTGGACGACGATCGCCGAGCAGCAGGGCGGCTCGGTGCAGGGGATCTCGGTGGGCGAGTTCGCCGCCTACTACATCATCTGGACGCTCGTCCGGAACATGAACATCGTCTTCACGCCGTACGGGTGGGAGTAGCGGATCCGAGAGGGGGAGTTCTCCGCGTCGTTGCTGCGGCCGCTGCACCCGCTGCACGACGACATCGCCGGCTTCGCCGGCTGGAAGGTCGTGACGATCGTCCTCTGGCTGCCGATCGCGGCCGTGCTCTGGCTCATCTTCGACCCGGTGCTCGACCCGTCGCTGCTCGAGATCCGTCGTCTTCTCGATCGCGATCTGGGGCGCCTACCTCATCCGGACGATGCTCATGTCGATGCTCGGGATGATCACGTTCTGGACGACCCGCGTGAGCGCGATCTTCGAGCTCTTCATCGCGGCGGAGCTCCTGCTGTCCGGTCGGCTCGTCCCGCTCCAGCTGATGCCGCAGTGGGCTGAAGACCTCGCCCTGTTCCTGCCCTTCATGTGGACGTTCTACTTCCCGATCCAGGCTCTCGTCGGCGACTTCTCGACCGCGGAGCTCCTCGGCGGGCTCGCGGCGCAGGCGGCCTGGACGGTCGCGCTGACGGGCGTCTTCCTCGTCGTCTGGCGCTACGCCGTGAGGCAGTACTCGGCGGTGGGGAACTGATGCGTGCGCTTCGCCTCGCGTGGCTGTACTTCCGCGTCGGCTCGATGAACGAGCTCCAGTACCGCGCGAACTTCTTGATCCAGCTGCTGCAGTCCGCGGTCGCGGTCGTCACGGCGATCGTCGTCCTGCGGTCGATCTACTCACACACCACGAGCTGAACGGCTGGAGCGAGTCCGAGCTCCTCGTGGTCATGGGGATCCAGATCCTGCTCGGCGGAGTCATCGGGATGAGCATCCAGCCCAACATGCAGCGGCTGATGGAGGAGGTGCGCGACGGCAAGCTCGACTTCGCCCTGACGAAGCCGGAGGACTCGCAAGTCCTGGTGAGCATTCGTGAGGTCCGGATCTGGCGGTCCGTCGACATCGTCTCCGGAGCTGTCGTGCTCGCGTACGGCGTCGCCCGGCTCGATCGCGAGGTCGGGATCGCCGACGTCGCTCCTCTTCGTCGCGCTCCTCGCCGTGGGTGCGCTGACGATCTACTGCTTCTGGGTTCTCATCTCGACGCTCGCCTTCTGGATCGTCAACGTCTGGGAAATCGCAGAGCTCTTCCAGGGCATCTACCAGACCGGCCGCTTTCCCGTCTCGATCTACCCCACGTGGCTGCGGTTCGGCCTGACGTTCCTCGTCCCGATCGCGTTCGCGATCACCGTGCCGGCCGAGGCGGTGACCTCGCGGCTCGACTGGGCAGACGGTCGCGCTCACGCTCGGCTTCGGCGTCGTGCTCTTCGTCTTCACGCGCCGCTGGTGGCGGTTCGGGCTCCGGTTCTACTCGGGCGCCTCGGCCTAGCGCTCAATGCTGCGCGTCGAACGTGCCGAACTCCTCGCGGAGGGCGTTGCAGATCTCGCCGACCGTGCAGCCCGCGCGTAAGCGCCTCGCGCATCGGCGGCATCAGGTTCTCGCTGCCGGCCGCCGACGCGGCGCACCTCGGCCAGCGCCGCCTCGGCGCCGCGGCGTCGCGCTCGGCACGAACGCGCTCGAGTCCGCTGCACCTGACGCGCCTCGCCCTCGGGATCGAGCCGGTGCAGCTCCACCTCCTCGGCGTCCCGCTCCACGAAGCGGTTCACGCCGACGATGACGCGCTCGCCCGACTCGACCTCGCTCGTGTAGCGGAAGGCGGCCTCCTCGATCTCGCGCTGGACGAAGCCCTGCTCGATCGCCGCCACCGCGCCGCCGAGCTCGTCGACCCGCTCGATCAGCTCGCGCGCCTCGCGCCTCGAGCTCGTCCGTCAGCGCCTCGATGAAGAACGAGCCGCCGAGCGGGTCGGCGGTGTCGGTGACGCCGGCCTCGTGCGCGAGGAGCTGCTGCGTGCGCAGCGCGATCCGCGCCGAGCGCTCGGTCGGCAGCGCGAGCGCCTCGTCGAACCCGTTCGTGTGCAGGCTCTGCGCGCCGCCGGCCACCGCCGAGAGCGCCTGGATCGCGACCCGGACGATGTTGTTCTCCGGCTGCTGGGCGGTCAGGGTCGAGCCGCCCGTCTGCGCGTGGAAGCGCAGCGCGAGCGCGCGCGGGTTCGTCGCGCCGAAGCGGTCGCGCATGATCGACGCCCACAGGCGGCGCGCGGCGCGGAACTTCGCCACCTCCTGGAAGAAGTGGTTGTGCGCGTTGAAGAAGAACGAGAGGCGCGCGCCGAAGTCGTCGGGCGAGAGGCCGGCCTCGATCGCGGCCGCCGCGTAGGCGATCCCGTTGACGAGCGTGAACGCGAGCTCCTGCACCGCGGTCGAGCCGGCCTCGCGGATGTGGTAGCCGGAGATCGAGATCGTGTTCCAGCTCGGGATCCGCTCCGCGCAGTAGGCGAAGAGGTCGGTCGTGAGCCGCATCGACGGGCGCGGCGGGAAGATGTAGTTCCCGCGCGCCACGTACTCCTTGAGGATGTCGTTCTGCACCGTGCCGCGCAGCGCCGATCCCGGCACGCCCTGCTCCTCGGCGACGAGCTCGTAGAGGAGCAGCAGCAGCGAGGCGGGCGCGTTGATCGTCATCGAGGTCGAGACCTCGCCGAGCGGGATGCCGTCGAGGAGGATCCGCATGTCCGCGAGCGAGTCGATCGCGACACCGGTCCGGCCGACCTCGCCGAGCGCGCGCGGGTCGTCGGAGTCGTAGCCGAGCTGCGTCGGCAGGTCGAACGCGACCGAGAGCCCCGTCTGGCCGCGCTCGAGCAGGTAGCGGAAGCGCGCGTTCGTCTCCTCGGCCGAGGCGAAGCCCGCGTACTGGCGGATCGTCCACGGCCGGCCGCGGTACATGTCGGGATACGGCCCGCGCGTGTACGGAAACTCGCCCGGCAGCTCGAGCTCGGCGGCGTCGGCGTCGTCCGCCGTGTAGACCGGCTTGATCTCGATGCCCGAGTCCGTCTCGCGCTTCTCCGTGCGCGCCACGGAATGATCGTACGGCTAGAGGTCACGACCCCTCCGGCCCGCTCGAGCGCGTCGAGCGCGATCCTCCGGCCCGTGACGATGTGCGCGCGGATCGCAGTCGCGCGCGCGCTCGAGGTCGGCGGCCTCGTAGGCCGCGACGATCGCCTCGTGCTCGGCGGGAAGGTAGGCGCCGCCCTCGACCTGGCCGCCCCGGATCACCTGCATCATCAGATTCACGGAGAGCTCGCGGTAGAAGCGCGAGAGCAGGCGCGTTGCCGGCGAGGTCGACCTGGTGCTCGTGAAACGCGGCGTTCGCCGCGTCCCAGTCGGTGTGCGAGACGGCGGCGGCGGTCGCCTCGTAGAGCTCGCGCAGCGTGCTGGAGCCCGTCTCGCCCGACCCGGCCCGACGGCCCCTTCGGCCGCCTGCAGCTCGAGCGCCAGGCGCACGTCGTAGCCGTCCGCGATCGTCGACTCGGTCAGCGGCAGTCACGTAGTAGCCGCGGCGCGACTTGACCGTCAGGAGCCCCTCCGAGACGAGCCGCGTGAGGGCGTGGTGAACCGGGCTGCGCGAGACGCCCGAGCTCGCCGGCGAGCTCGTGCAGGCTGACCTTCTCGCCGGCGCCGATCTGGCGCTGCACGAGACGGCGCTTGAGGGTCTCGTAGACCTGGTCGTTCAGCGTCGCCGGGCTCAGCGTGACGCTCATGAGCGAGAAGTAACATGTCAGCCGGGCCGAGGGCAACTGCCCGAGCGGCTAGGCTCGACCGGGTGGACGTCTCGGTGCGGCTCTTTGCGGGACTGCGCGAGCGGGCGGGCACAGGGTCGCGGACGCTGCGAGCTCCCCGCCGGGCGACGGTGAGCGACGTCTGGCCCGCGCTCGAGCTCGGCGACGAGCCCGCAGGGCTGCTCTACGCCGTGAACAAGGAGTACGCCGCGCCGGACACGCCCCTGGCGGACGGCGACGAGGTCGCGCTCATCCCACCGGTCTCGGGCGGCGCTTCCGGCTCTCGGCCGACCCGCTGTCGCTCGATGCCGTCGTGCGCGAGGTGCGCCGCGACGAGGCGGGCGCGATCGCGACCTTCACGGGGACGGTGCGCAACCGCTCGCGCGACCGCGACGTGCGCTACCTCGAGTACGAGGCCTACGAGGGCATGGCCGAGCAGACGATGGCGGCGCTCGCGGACGACTTACGGCGCCGGTTCTACGCTCGGCGAGATCGCGATCCACCACCGCGTCGGCCGGGTCGAGATCGGCGAGGCGAGCGTCGTCATCGCTGTCTCCGCGCCACATCGCGCAGGACGCGCTCGCCGCCTGCAAGGAGGCGATCGACACGCTCAAGCACACCGTGCCGCTGTGGAAGAAGGAGGTCTACGAGGGCGGCGAGGAGTGGATCGGCCAGGGCTCGTAGGCCTCAGAATGCGCTAAGGGACGCTCGAGAGGAGGCTCGTGCAGGTCGCGATACTCGGGCCGCTGAGGGTCGACGGTGGGCCGTTCAACGGCAGTCCGAAGCAGCGCGCGCTCCTCGTCGCGCTTCTCCTCGCACGCGGCGCGGCCGGTTGCTGGTCGAGCGGCTCGTCGACGCGTTGTGGCCCGGGCAGCCGCCGGCGAGCGCGCCGCATGCGCTGCAGGTCTACGTCTCGGGGTTGCGCAAGGCTGGGATCGAGGTCTCGCGCGACGGAAGCGGCTACCGGCTGCCCGACGTCGCAGCTCGACGCGGACGAGTTCGAGCGCCTGGTCGAGTCCGCGCGCGCGGATCGCGGAGCAGGCCGGCACGAGCCGGCGATCGCCAGGCTCGACGCTGCCCTTGCGCTCTGGCGAGGGCCGCCGCTCGCCGGCTTCGAGGACGACGCTCGCGCCGCCGCCGAAGCCGGACGCCTCGAGGAGCTCCGCCTCGCCGCGCTCGAGGACCGCGCCGACAGCACGCTCGCCCTCGGCCGGACGCTCGAGTTGAGCGAGCTGGAGAGCCTCCTCGCCGAGCAGCCGCTGCGCGAGCGGCTTCGCGGCCTCGTCATGCTCGCCCTCTACCGAGCCGGTCGCCAGGCCGACGCGCTCGCGTCGTACGCGGAGGGTCGGCGCGCGCTCGACGAGCTCGGCCTCGAGCCGGGAGCCGAGCTCCGCGCCCTGCAGCGCGCGATCCTCCGACAGGACGCCGCGCTCGTGGTCGAGCCGGAGTCGCTGCGCGCGCGACGGCATCTGCCGGCACCCGCCACGGCGCTCGTCGGCCGCCGGGCCGAGGTGGACGCCGTGACCGGCCTGCTGCGGGGTGACGCGCGGCTCGTCACGCTCACCGGAACCGGTGGGGCCGGCAAGACGCGGGTCGCGGCTAAGCGCCGCCCACGAGCTCGCGGACGCCTTCGCCGACGGCGTCTGGTTCGTCGGGCTCGCAACCCTCGTCGACCCGGCGCTCGTCCGGCCCACGATCGCGTCGACGCTGGGGATACCCGAGGAAGCGCTGCTCGAGGAGCTGCGCGACCGCGAGCTGCTCCTCCTCCTCGACAACTTCGAGCAGCTCCTCGACGCCGCCCCGCTCGTGACGGAGCTGCTGCACGCGGCTCCGCGCCTGCGCGTGCTCGCGACGAGCCGGGCACCACTGCGCGTCTACGGCGAGCACGAGTTCCCGGTGCCGCCGCTGCCGGCCGGTGAGGCGGAGGAGCTCTTCGTCGGCCCGGGCGCGGGCGGCCGGGCGAGGGCCGGCGGATCCACGGCTCGTCGGTGAGATCTGCGAACGGCTTGACCGGTTGCCGCTCGCGATCGAGCTGGTCGCGGCGCGAACGGCGCGAGCTGCTGCCCGACGAGCTGCTCGCCTCCCTCGACCGGCGGCTCGAGCTCGCCTCGGAGGGCGCGCGCGACCTACCCGAGCGACAGCGCACGCTGCGGGCGGCGATCGCATGGAGCGACGCGCTGCTCGAGCCGACCGGGGAGGCGCCTGTTCGCCTGTCTCGGCGTCTTCGCCGGCGGCTTCGACCGCGACGCGGCTGCGGCCGTCTGCGCCGCGGAGGTCGGCGCGCTCGAGAGCCTGGTCGAGGGCAGCCTCGTTCGCCGCGCGGACGACGGTCGCTTCCGGATGCTGCAGACGATCCGCGAGTACGCGCTCGAGCGGCTGGCCGACGAGCCCGACGAGCAGGATGTGCGGAGCCGGCACGCGGAGTACTACGCTCGAGCTCGCGGAGCGCAACGCAGCTGCGTTCATCACGGACGGCGCCGAAGCGGCCTTCGCCGCGCTCGAGCGGGAGCACGACAACCTGCGCGCGGCGCTCGCCTTCGCGGTCTCCGGCGGGCTGACCGAAGTGAGCTATCGGCTCGCCGTCGCACTCTCCCGTTTCTGGCTCGTGCGCGGGCATCTGAGCGAAGGCCGCGCGTGGCTCGACCAAGTGTTGAGCAAGCACGACGCTCCGTCCGTGCTGCGCGCGGGAGCCCTCAACGGCGTCGCAACGCTCGAGTGGCGACAGGCCGAGCTCGAGTCGGCGCAGGCGCGTGCGCAACAGGCGCTCGAGCTCGCAGCCACGGCCGGCGACGACACCGAGCGCTTCCGGAGCGTGATCCTGCTCGGGAACATCGCTCAGGACACAGGGGATCGCGAGCAGGCCCGCGCGCTGCGGGAGCAGGGGGTCGAGCTGGCGCGAAAACTCGGCAACGACGCGCACCTCGCACTCGCGCTCAACAACCTCGGCGCGTTCGTCTGGGAGGACCGCGACTTCGCGGCCGTCGCGGAGATCTTCGAGGAGTGCCTGGCGGTCGCCCGACGGTCGGGGTCGTCCGACAGGATCGCCTTCGCACTGCTGGGGCTCGGCGACGCGAACCTGCGCCTCGGCAACACGTCGACCGGACGCACGCAGCTCGCCGAAGCGCTCTCGCTCTTCACCGGCCTCGGCTTCCACCACCTCGCTGCCTCCTGCTGCGTCTGGCTCGCATGGGAGCCTCGGGAGGCGGGGGATCACGCGTCCGCGGCGCGTCTCCTCGGCGCAGCGTCCGGCAGTTCGTGGCGTCGGGGCCGTCCCGGATCGACTCGAGCAGGAGTTCATCGACGAGACGGTCGAGCGGCTCCGGTCGGCGCTCGGCGACGCAGCGTTCGAGGCGGCCTTCGCGACCGGCGTCGAGCAGGCCGAGCACGTCGTGCGGGACGTGCTCGAGAGCGAGCTCAGCGGCAGCCGGTCCCACCACCCCAGCTGAGCAGCGCTCAAGGGCCACCCGAACGGCGACGAGTACTCTGAGTAAGTGAGCCAGTACGACCCATACGCGCCGCGCGAGCTCGAGGAGCCCGACGTTGGCCGCGGTTACTCGCCGATCAAGCAGCCGACCACGCGTCCGCGACGTGCTGCGCAAGCTCTGGGCGCCGATCGCGGCGATCGGCTTCGCGATCTGGAAGCTGAAGTTCCTCTTCGCGGCGATCTTCAAGTTCAAGCTCTTCACCGTCGCCGGCTCGATGCTCGTCTCGATCGGCGCGTACGCGCTCCTCTGGGGCTGGCAGTTCGCGGCCGGCTTCACGATCCTGCTCCTCGTCCACGAGCTGGGGCACGTGCTCGAGGCGAAGCGACAGGGACTCCCCGTCTCGGCGCCGATGTTCATCCCCTTCCTGGGCGCCCTGATCACGCTGAAGCGGCTCCCGGACGACGCCTGGAACGAGGCCAAGCTCGCGATCGCGGGGCCGATCCTCGGCAGCCTCGGCGCGGCGGCGGTCTGGGGGCTCGGCGAGGCACTCGACTCCGACCTGCTCGTCGCGCTCGCGTTCACCGGGTTCTTCCTCAACCTGTTCAACCTGGCCCCGATCAGCCCGCTCGACGGTGGCCGGATCGTCGCCGCGATCCACCCGGCGCTCTGGGTCGTCGGCCTCGTGCTGCTCCTGGGCATCACGATCCTGGCGCCGAATCCCATCATCATCCTGATCCTCGTCCTGGGCGGGCTCGAGTCGTGGCGGCGGTGGCGCGAGCGCCGGCGGCCGGAGGCGGAGGCCTACTACCGCGTCAGCCCGAGGCGGCGCGTGATTGCGGGCGTTTCCTACATCGCCCTCGCGGCCATCCTCACGGTGGCCATGTCGGCGTCGTACATCGAGCGCGACATCTAGGTGTGACCGAGGTCGACGACAGGCGCGTCCTCGAGCGCACGCACGAGGACCTCGCAAACGACGTCTCGATCATCGCCTCGGAGTTCCTGAGCGGCTTCCAGACGGTGCTCGAGATCGACCGGCCGGCCGTCTCGATCTTCGGCTCCGCCCGCGTCACGGAGGAGTCCTCGCCGTACCGCGCCGCCCGCGACACCGGCCGGCTCTTCGCCGAGTCCGGGTTCGCGGTCGTGACGGGCGGCGGCCCAGGCGTGATGGAGGCGGCGAACCGCGGCTGCAAGGAGGGCGGCGGCCTGTCCGTCGGCTTCAACATCACGCTCCCGCACGAGCAGGGCCTCAACCCGTACGTCGACCTCGGGATGACGTTCAAGCACTTCTACGCCCGCAAGACGATGTTCGTGAAGGCCGCCGAGGGATTCGTCATCTTCCCCGGCGGCTTCGGCACGCTCGACGAGCTGTTCGAGTCCCTCACCCTGATCCAGACCGGCAAGGTGCTGAACTTCCCCGTCGTCCTGTTCGACCGCGACTACTGGGCGGAGATGCTGAGCTGGATCGACCGCGAGCTGCTCGCCGACGGGATGATCTCGCGGGAGGACGTCGCGCTCCTCCACGTCACCGATTCGCCCGAGGAGGCGGTGCGGATCGTGGTCGAGAGCTACGACTCGCGTGGTGCTCCGAGGCGGAGTGCTCCGAGCCCGGCGTCGCCGGAGAAGGCCGACGCCGAGTAGGCGTCAGACGTCAGACCGCGGCAGCACGAAGTACGGCCCGGGGATCGTGCGCCCGGGGCCGTAGATCTGCGTCGGCCCGACGGCGACGTAGGCGCTCGTGAACGTGTCCTTCCGCCGCACCTTGCCGCGCTCGTAGACCGTACGCGTGACCGTGACGTCGAAGCCGGGCTGGTTCGAGCCCGCGACCGTGCGCACGGAGCCGCTCGGCGCATACGGGTCGTACGCGTACGTGGTCTGCGGCTGCCGCCAGTTCACCTGCGGCCCCGTGTCGGCGACGATGCGCCGCTTCGGGTCGGTGCCGTAGAAGCTGAACGTCAGCGTCTCGTTCGTGTAGCTCGTCTTGATCAGGATCCCGGTCTTCAGGTCGTTCCGGAAGACGAGATCGGGGCCGCCCCACGAGACCGTCGCGTCGCGCCCCATCGGGTAGTGGGAGATGTAGAAGCTGTGGTTGTAGCGGCGCTGGACCGGCAGGCCCAGCTCGAAGGCGTTGTTGAAGAGGGTCGTCGCCGTCTGGCAGACGCCGCCGCCGATCGACGGCAGCAGCAGCGAGCCGACGATCATCTGGCCCTCGCGGAAGCCGCGCTCGACGGTGCGCGGGCCGACGCGCTCGTTGAACGAGAAGGAGTCGCCCGGCTCGATGATCGTGCCGTCGATGAAGTCCGCCATCAGGTGGACGTTGTGGATCCGGTTCGACGACGAGACGCCCATCTCGGTCGTGAACGTGGAGATGCGCTCGCGAATGCCGAGCGCCTCCGCGTCGCGGGTCGTGCGGTCGGCACGCGTCTCCCTGAGTGTCAGCGCGGCGGTCCGCGTCGGCGAGTACGCGGCGGCCGTGACCGCGGCCAGTGCCCGCTTCGGGTTGACGTCGAGGCCCGGCCGCGACGGGACGATCCTGACGCTGTCGCCCGCGAACGTGAATTGCGCATTCCTGGCCTGGCGGCGCCACTGGGCGACCGACGGCCGCACGGCGCGCGCGACGCGCTCGGGATCGAACGTGACGACGAAGCGGTCTCCGCGCGGAGTGAAACGGAGCAGCTGCGCGAGTTCCTCCCGGCTGAGCTCGCCCACGGCGCGGTCGCCGAAGTGCAGCTGCACGGGTGCCGAGACGACGAGCCTCGCGGTCTCCGCGGCCTCCTCCGCCGCGGCCGTGTCGAGCTCGACGGCGACGTCCTGCAGCGTCGCCTCGACGACGCGCGGGCCGCCGAGCGCCGCGGCGCGCAGACCTCTGAGGAGGGCGCGGCGGTCGATGCCTGCCCGGGCCGCGCGGGAGCGACGTGGGGCTCGATGCCACGCATGACAACCTGCGCCGGCGTCGGCTTCCGCAGCTCGGCCGCCAGCTCGTCGGCGAGCGTGCTCATCTCGTCCGGCCGAACGATGAGCGCCGGATCGACCTCGATCGCCGGCGGGCTCGGATCGGCGAGCGCCTGGACTCTCGTGAGGAAGTCATGCCGGCCGGCCTCCTGGACCGCGCGCTCGGTCGCGGTGCGATTGACCCGCAGCACGCGCCCGGGCTCGCACGGCGACTCGCCGTCCGTCGACGACGACCGTGACGGGCTCGGTCAGCTTCGGGTCGCGCACGACCACGCCCGGCAGGGGCCGGTCGACGTAGTACGCGTCGCGGGCGGCGACGGCGGTGACGGCCGTACCGGCGGCGACGAGGATCACGGCCGTGACGGCGAGCCGGACGCGTCTGAGCACGCCGATAGTTAAGCAGGCATCCCTGCTTACACTGGCTTTGTGAGGCTCCGCGACCTCCCGTCCGTGGACGTGCTGCTGCGCGACGAGCGCCTGGCAGCCGAGCCGCATGCGGCCGCGCTCGAGGCGGCGCGGGCGGCGTTCGAGCGGGCGCGCGAGGAGATCCAGGCCGGCGCCGATCCCGGCGACCTCGCGGAACGGGCGCTGGCGGAGCTCGCGGCGGCACGGCGGCCGCAGCTCCGGCGCGTGCTGAACGCCACCGGCGTGCTCGTCCACACGAATCTCGGTCGTGCGCCGCTCGCCCAGGCCGCGGTCGACCGCGTGGTCGACGTCGCGCTCGGCTACTCGAACCTGGAGTACGACCTCGTCGACGGCTCGCGCGGCTCGCGCCAGCACCACCTGGCCGGGCTGCTGCGGCGGCTGACCGGCGCAGATGGCGCGCTCGTCGTCAACAACAACGCAGGCGCCGTGCTCCTCGCCCTGGCGGCGCTGGCCGAGGGCCGTGAGGTGCTCGTCTCGCGCGGCGAGCTGATCGAGATCGGCGACGGCTTCCGCATCCCCGATGTGCTCGGCCGCTCGGGCGCGCGGCTGCGCGAGGTCGGGACGACGAACCGCACGCGCGCCGCGCGACTACGAGGCCGCGATCGGCCCCGAGACCGCCCTCCTGCTGCGCGTCCACCAGTCCAACTTCCGCCAGGTCGGCTTCACCGAGCAGCCGCAGGTGGCGGAGCTCGCCGCCGTCGCGCGCCGGCACGGGCTGCCGCTCGTCGACGATCTCGGCTCGGGCGCGCTCGTCGCGCTCGAGGGCGAGCCGACGCCGGCCGCGAGCCTCGCCGCAGGCGCCGATCTCGTCTGCTTCTCGGGCGACAAGCTCCTCGGCGGCCCGCAGGCCGGCATCGTCGCCGGCCGGGCCGAGCTCGTCGAGCGCCTTCGCCGCCACCCGCTCCAGCGGGCGCTGCGGGTCGGACAAGCTCTCGCTGGCGGCGCTCGAGGGCACGCTGCTCCTCTACCTCGATCGCCCGGAGGAGATCCCCGTGCTGCGGATGCTGCGCGAGCCGGTCGAGGCCGTCCGGGCACGGGCGGAGCGCCTCGCGGCGGCGATCGGACGGATCGGTCGAGGAGACGACTCGCCCGGGTCGGCGGCGGCGCCATGCCGCTCGCGGAGCTGCCGAGCTTCGCGTGTGCGGTCGAGGAGGAGCTCGCCGCCGCGTTGCGGGCGGGCGAGCCGCCGGTCGTCGCCGTCGTCCGCGACGGCCGCACGCTGCTCGACTGCCGGCCGCTGACGGACGCCGAGGCCGACGAGGTCGCGCAGCGGTGGCGGCGGCCCGGCCGTAGATGCCGCTCACCGTAGGCACCGCCGGGTCACGTCGACCACGGCAAGACCTGGCTCGTCCGGGCGCTGACCGGGAAGGACACCGACCGGCTGCCGGCCGAGCAGCGAGCGCGGGATCTCGATCGACCTCGGCTACGCGCCGCTCGACCTCCCCGACGGGCGCCGGCTGTCGCTGATCGACGTGCCGGGCCACGAGCGCTTCGTCCGCAACATGGTCGCCGGCGCGACCGGCATCGACCTCTTCCTGCTCGTGATCGACGCCGGCGAGGGCGCGCGGCCGCAGACGCACGAGCATCTCGCGATCCTGCGGCTGCTCGGGATCGAGCACGGCGTCGTCGCGATCACGAAGGCCGATGCGGTCGATGCGGAGACCGCTCGACCTGGCGGTCGAGGAGGCGCGCGAGCTCGTGCCCGGCGCGGCCGTGGTGCCCGTGAGCGCGAAGACGGGCGCCGGCCTGGACGAGCTCCGCGACGCGCTCGCGCGGGCCGCCGAGCTTGTGTTCCAGGAACACAATGTGGACAACCGCGCGGCGGCTGACGCCGACGCGGCTCTACGTCGACCGCGCGTTCACGCTGCACGGGATCGGCACCGTCGTCACCGGGACGCTCTGGTCGGGCGCCGTCGGGGCGGGCGACGCGCTGCGCGTCGAGCCCGGCGGCCGCGAGGTGCGGGTGCGCTCGGTGCAGGTGCACGACGAGCCGGTCGAGCGCGCGGAGGCCGGCCAGCGCGTCGCGCTCGCGCTGCCCGGGGTCGAGCGGCGCGAGCTGCGCCGCGGCGATGCACTCGTCACGCCCGGCCGCTTCCGGCCGAGCTACCGGCTCGACGTCGCGCTCGAGGAGCTCGAGCCGGTCGGCGACGGCACGCGCCTGCACGTCCACCACGGCACCGCTGCGGTCCCGGCCCGCGTCGTCCGCGCCGGACGATTCGCGCAGCTGCGACTGGCCGCGCCGATCGTCGCCGCGCGAGGCGACCGCATCGTCCTCCGCACGAGCACGACCGTCGGCGGCGGCAGGGTGCTCGACCCACGGCCGCCGCGGCACGCCGACGCCGGTCGGTTCGAGCGCGTCGAGCAGGGCGAGGCGCCGATCCACGCGCCGGTCGAGGGCCCGACGGCTGGAGCTTCTCGCCCGCCTGGCTCGAGGAGCTGCGCGACGCAGCTCGAGGCCGCGCTCGAAGCGGCCGATCCGCTCGACCCCGGCGTCCCGGCTCCGACGGAGCCCTGGGCGCGCGACGTGCTCGCACTGCTGCCGTTCGAGCGGCGCGGCTCGAGGCTGTACCGCCCGGGCGTGACCGGTTCGCTCGGCGCTCGTGCCGCCGAGGCGGCGGCGCGTCGACGCGGCGCTCGCCGACGCCGAGCCGGCCGCGGCGAAGGTCGAGGACGCAGAGCTCGCACGCTTCCTCGAGAGCGAGGGTCGGCTCGTCCGGCTCGGTGGCGGCTACGCCGATCTCGGCTCGCCGCCTTCGAGCGGGCGCGCTCGCTGCTGCTGGAGGAGTGCCGCTCCGGCGGGCGGATCTCGCTCGCCCGCTTCCGCGACCTCGTCGGCTGCGGCCGCCGCGACGCGCAGCTCCTGCTCGAGCGCTTCGACGCCGACGGGCTCACGCGGCGCGTCGGGGACGCGCGCGTGCTGAGGCAGGTCGGCGGCCGCGCAGCGGTGACGCCGGTGCAACACTTCAGACGGATGCGCGTGCTCGTGATCGTGATCGGGCTGCTCGCCGTCGGCCTGCTTGCCGCGGCCGGCACAGCCTCGCTCGCTCGCAGCGACGAGACGACGGCCTTCGACAAGGGCTCCGCGACCATCACCACGCGCACGGGCAAGATCGACCTCGTCGTCGAGATCGCGGAGACGGACGAGCAGCGCCAGCTGCGGCCTGATGCATCGCCGTCGCTCGGCGCGAAGGCAGGCATGGTCTTCCTCTATCGACGCGGCCGTCGTACGGCGGCTTCTGGATGAAGAACACGCTGATCCCGCTCGACATCGCGTACTACGACGTGCGCGGCCGCATCGTGCGGACGTTCCGGATGGAGCCGTGCAAGGTCGACCCGTGCAAGATCTACTCGCCGGGCGTCTGCTACCGGGGCGCGCTGGAGGTGAACGCCGGCTCGTTCAAGCGCTGGAACGTCAAGCGCGGCGACCGGATCACCGTCCGGGTCAACCGGACGGGCTGACCGACAGGCTGAAGACGTCGGGCCGGTGATAGTGGCCGGCCGGGTCGAACCGCTGCCGCTCCTCCGCCAGCCGGTCCGGGTCGAGCTCGGCGTAGAGGATCCCTTCCTCGTCGTAGAGCGGGCCGGCGAGGTAGGCGCCGTCGGGGCCGAGGATCGCGCTGCCGCCGCGGCCGAGGACGTCGCGGCCCTCGAGCTCCTCGCGCAGCGGGAAGTCGTCCGGGTATGACGCAGCCCGCTGGAAGTGGCACGGCGAGACGACGAACGCCCGCGACTCCCGCGCGATGTGGACGAGCGTCGCCTGCCACGCGTCGCCGTCGTCGGCGGTCGAGGCGACGTAGATCTCGACGCCGGAGTCGTAGAGCGCGAAGCGCGCCAGCGGCATGTAGTTCTCCCAGCAGATCAGGCCCGCCGATCCGGCCGGACGGTCGTCTCGATCGCGCGCAACCCGCGTCCGTCGCCCTGGCCCCAGACGAGCCGCTCGTGGTTCGTCGGCACGAGCTTGCGGTGGTGGAGGACGAGCTCGCCGCCGGCGGAGTAGTAGAGGAGCGAGTTGTAGAGCGTTCCCGGCCGCTCCGGATCGAGCTCGTTGACGCCGATCACGAGCATGACGCCGTGCTCCCGCGCGATCGAGCCGAGCCGGTCCGCGTCGGGGCCCGGGACCGCCGAGCGACTCGCGGTGGAGGAGCGCGAACGCCGCCTTCGCGCGCGGATCGGCCCAGCCGGCGAACGCCTTCGCCCACGCCGAGGACGGGTACGCCGGCACGAACGTCTCCGGGAAGACGACGAGCCCGGCGCCCTGCGCCGGCGGCCTCGGCGGTCCGCTCGGCGACGCGGTCGATCGTGCCCGCGCGGTCGAGGATCGCGGGCTCGACCTGGACGCAGGCGACGGTGACGGGGCTGTTCATCAGGCCCAGCCCATCGGCGTCGTAGCCGCTCGTGCGGGGCGCCGAGACGATCAGCACCGTGGCCGGTTCCGAGCCGTCGTTCCGCACGGTCCGCAGCGGCTCCGGATCGAGCCGCGCGAACGTTCCCGTCGCGCATCGGGTGGTCCTGGCCGTCGACCACCATCGTCGGCTCGCCGGACATCGCGATGAAGACCTCTTCCTGGTCGGTCTCGACCTCGGTGTGCTCGGGAATCGTCTCGCCGGGCGGGAGCTCGACGACGTTCATCCCGAACGACGTCAGGCCGAGCGACTTGCGCGCGAGCGCCCACTTCGGGAATGGGCGCTCGAAGTCGTCCAGGTGCAGAATCGTGAAGTCGCTCATCGCCTGCCATTCCTCCCATTCGGGTTCAGGGCCGATGCCGACGGCCTCGGCGATGCGGTTGATGTAGTTGAAGTAGGCGATCACCTGGATCGCGTCGTGGATGGCCGTATCGTCCCAGCCCAGCTCGCGCAGCGCGTCGACGTCGGCGAGCCCGACGGCCGCCGGCTCACGCGTGAGCTTGACCGCGAAGTCGCAGAGCCCACGGACCGCGGGCGTGAGCTCGGCCCGCCGGTAGTCGTGCTCGGCGTGTCGCACGAGCGTCAGGGTCGGCGCCCTCGGCACGGAGGTCGTCTGCATGCGCACGCGTTCAGTAGTGGCAGTCGTTCGTCCGCGAGACGACGACGGCGAGCAGCTCGCGCTCCTGCCGGGAGAGGCCGGAGGAGCCGTGCATGATCCCCTTGTAGAGCTCCATCGAGCGGTGCAGCACGCTCGGGCGCAGGCTCATCGCCTTGACGATGTTGAAGACCTTGCCCGCGCGGGCGACGGCGGCGTCGTACTCCTGCCGCAGCGCGCCGGTCGCCTTGTCGACGTCGATCAGGCGCACGTGCGGCACGCGCCGGAGTGTGCGGGATCCGTTCGCGTTGCGCAAGGGCTGTCGTAAATCGGCTCGAAATCGGGTTTTCCGTCCGTTCGCGAACGCCACAATTGCCTCATTCCTCACGCACGCTGGCGAAGAAGGGATGGCCATGACCTCTCAACCGAACACGACGACACCTCACGCTCCTCGACGCTCACTGGCGGTCACGCTGACCGCGCTCGTTGCGGCCGCGACGGCGCTCGCCGCGCCGCCGGCCGAGACGGCGCAGCCCGCGCTCGAAGGCACGTTCAGGCGCGGCGCGACGATCTCGACCTCGAACGGCTCGTGGTCGAACAACCCGACCTCGTTCACGTACCGCTGGCAGCGCTGCGACGCCGCCGGCGCCGCGTGCGCGACGATCGGCGGGCAGACCGGCACGCAACTACCGGCTCCTGCCGGCCGACGTCGGCCGGACCGTTCGCGCGATCATCATCGCACGCAACGCCGACGGCATCGGCCGCGCGAACACGAAGCCGAGCCCGGTCATCGCCGACGACGTCACGCCCGTCGAACACGCAGCCGCCCACGATCACGGGCACGCCGGTCGTCGGCGGCACGCTGACAGCCGGCCGAAGGCGCCTGGACGGGTGCGCCGAGCTTCGCGTTCATCTGGCTCCAGTGCGACCAGGCCGGCGCGAACTGCGGCGACACGAACGCCCGCGGCCGCACCTACGGCGTCCGCTCCGACGACCTCGGCCGCACCATCCGCGTGCAGGTGCGCGCGACGAACCCGCGCGGCTCGACGACCGCGCAGTCCGCTCAGACCGCGGTCGTCAGGCCGGCGAGCGGCGGCGGCGCGGGCCCGGCCGTGCCCGTGACGCAGCGTCTCCCTGCCCGGAGCGGCTCGTGATCAGCGGCTTCTCGTCCTCGCCGAGCGCGTTCCGCAACCGGCAGGACCCGGTGACGCTGCGGGTCCGCGTCAGCGACACCCGTGGGCGTCTCGTCTCCGGGCGCGCTCGTGCTCGCCTCGGCCGTCCCGTTCGGCCGCGTCACCGCCGCGCCGGAGACGGCGACCGACTCGAGCGGCGTCGCGACCGATCACCGTCCGCCCGACCGTCCCGCATGCCGCTCCAGCGCGGCGCGTCGGTGCGTCTTCTTCCTGCGGGCGCGGAAGTCCGGCGACAACGTCCTCGCGGGCATCTCGACCCGGCGGCTCGTCCAGATCAAGATCGTCCCGGGCTAGGGTCCGCGGTTTCTCGGGCCGGGGCCGTTGCGGCCCCGGCCCAGGTCCTGCGCTTGTACCGTGCGCGACGGAGCGGCATGGGCCCGGTGGCCCAGCGCGTCTTCAAAACGCGTGAGGTCGTGTAGCCCACGGCTGGGTAGGTTCGACTCCTGCGCCGCTCCGTGAATCAGCCCTCTGCGTCGTCAGGGAGGGCAACAGGGCGGCGGGTCGAAGGTGGGCAGCGGGGCGCGCCCAGCGACCCCCGGCGGGCAGCCTCGATCCCCTGGGCGCTCGCAGCGGTCGCCGTGGGAGGTGGGCCGCCGCTCTCCCGGGCGCGCCCCTCAGGACGTCGACGTCCGGCGGAGCGCGTGCCGGTTGCGCTTCTGGAGCTCGCGCCGCTTGCGACTCGCGACCTCGCGCAGGTGTGCCGGGAGCTCCTGGATCGCCTGGCCGCCCGGGCTCGTGGCTGCCGCGTAGACGAGCTCGTCCTCGAGCTTCTGGTCGAGATCCGCGCGCACGAGCGCGACGACCTTGGCCCACGCCTCGTCGAGCTCGCCCAACTCGTCGGGCACCTCCGCTTCGAATCGGGGCGAGACGCTTGCAAAGGCAGCCGCAACCTCTTCGCGCCGCTGCTCCAGCGCCGTCAGCGCCTCCAGCGCCGCCTCGAGCTGCACGGCCGCGTCGTGTGAGGCCGCGTCGCGTAGTGCGAGGGCCTCGACGAACGTGTCGTAGAGCGCCTGCTGGCGAGCCTCCTCGAGCTCGGTCTGGCGGAGCTCGATCTGCTTGGCGAGGTCCGTGATCTGCTTCCGGGCGAGCTCGAGGTCATCCTTCGTCTCGGTCCGCCGCTCCTCGAGCTCAGCAAGCGCGGTCCCGTGTCCGAGCGCACGTGCGCGCGCCTCCTCCAGCTCCCCCTGGAGCGACTCGACCTCTCGAGCGAGCTCGTCGACACGTCCCCTCACCACCCTCGATATTGCCGTACGCCGACGGTTCCAGCAACGGTTGCGGTGCTTAGAGGCGGCGCTCCGGCGCCGTCAGCTCACCCGGAGGCGCGTCGCCCGTGTTCACCGTGCCGAGCGGCTCGATCAGGAGGATCTCCGCCTCGGGATCTGCTCGGGGCAGTGCTCCACTCCCGCCGGAACGACGTAGAGCTCACCTTCACCGAGCACGACGTCCCGGTCTCGGAGCTGGATCGTCAACTGCCCTTTCAGGACGAGGAAGAAGTCGTCCGTGTCGGGATGGGCATGCCAGACGAACTCGCCTCTCGTCTTCGCGACCATCAGCTTGTAGTCGTTCATCGTCCCGACGATCCGAGGGCTGAATGCCTCGTCAAAGGTCGCCAGAGCCTCGGCGAGATTGACCTTGTCCTCCATCAGTAGCTCCTTTCGCGGCGGCGTTGCGCACAATGATCGTCGTGGATACCTCACTGGCGAAGGAGGCGTCGAAGCTCTACGCCCTTCCGGCGGCCGAGTTCACGCGAGCCCGCAACGACCGCGCGAAGAAGCTTCGCGACAAGGATCCCGACCTCGCCGCAGCCGTCGCGAAGCTGCCGAAGCCGACGGTTGCCGCCGCGGCCGTCAACACGCTCGCCCGCGACCAGCCGTCGGAGATGCGCGAGCTGATCCAGGCCGGGAAGCGGCTCCGCGAGGCGCAGGAGCGGGCGGTCGCGGGGAAGGGGGAGCCCGAGGACTTGCAGCGTACGATCGGCGAGCATCGTGCGGCCCTCGACCGTCTGCAGCGCGAGGCGCGGCGGCTCGGCCTCTCGGACGCGGTGCTCGAGCGCGTCGTGCGGACGATCCGTGCGGCATCGCTCGACCCGGACGCGCAGCGCCTGCTCGAGCGCGGCCTGCTCTCCGAGGAGCTCGAGTCCGCCGGGTTCGCGCTCGACCCGGGTCTGGTCGTGGCCGAGCGGCCGAAGCGCTCGGCTCCGAAGGGCGGAGCGGCGAGGCGCGATGCGGACACGGCGAAGCGCCGCCAGGCGGAGGAGCGGCTCGCAGCCGCCGAGGAAGCGCTCGCAGCCGCGCAGGACGAGGCGCGGCAGGCCGAGAGCGAGCTCCGCAGCGCGGAGCGAGCGGCGGCGGCGGCGCTGCGGAAGGTCGAGAAGGCCGAGGCCGACGTGGAGCGGGCCCGGCGGGCCGTCTAGCTCAGGCCGCGAGCGTGAGGATCAGCGTCATCGCGACGACGATGAAGACCGCGACGGAGCCCCACGCCAGCGACTGGAGCATGCTGACGACGAGGTGAACCGCTGCAGCGAGGACGAACGGCACGTTCGTCTCGATCGGCGGCGCGAGCGCGAGCGTCGCCGGCTGACGCGTGTGCGCCGGGCGAAAGAGCCAGTCGGTGTCGATGTCCGGCAGCGCCGCGAGCCACTGCTGCCGCAGCTCGGGGCAGACGAGAGCGAGCTCGGGTGAGGCGGGCGGAGCGATTGCGCTCACCCTCCACGTGTCGGACGTGCGCTGTGGATCCTTGAGTGCATCCGACCGCTAGCGTTCGCGCGTGCTCGCCGAAATCCTTGCCGCCGGGCTCATCTGCCTCGATCCGGGGCATGGCACCGCGCCGGACGTGGGCCGGCAGACGGAGCCCATCGGGCCCGGCGCGCGCGAGGTGAAGGTCAAGGACGGCGGCGGCGCGCCGGGCGAGGCCGCGGTCGCGCTCGCGATCGCGCGGCGGACGCGGGCCGACCTCCGGGCACGCGGTTTCCGCGTCGCGATGACGCGCAACGCCGCCGGGTACAGGGGCGGCAACCGCGAGCGGGCGGCGTTCTGCAACGCCCGCAACGCTGCGCTGATGATCCGGATCCACGCGGACGGCTCCAGTGATCCGTCGCGCCGCGGTGTCTCGACCCTCGTGCCGGCGCGTCGCAACGGCTGGACCGACGACGTCTACGCCGCCAGCCGCCGGGCCGGCGAGACGGTCCAGCGCGAGCTCGTCGACGCGACGGAGCGCTCGACCTCGGCGTCGTCGTGCGGGGCGACCTGACCGGGTTCAACTGGGCCGACGTCCCTGTCGTCCTCGTCGAGACCGGCTTCCTGTCGAACCCGGTCGAGCGCGATCTCCTGCGTTCGGCCGCCGTACCAGCGCCGGATCGCCCGCGGTCTCGCGACTGCCGCTCAGCGCTTCGTGATGCGGTAGACGACCCCGCGGCCCCAGTCGCCGACCAGGAGGCCGCCCGACCTGGGCTCGACGGCCAGGCCGAGGGGATGGTCGAAGCCGGTCGCCAGCGTCGTCGTCCGTCCGCTGCCGACGTCGACGCGCACGAGCTTCCGCCCCCAGCGCTCGCTCAGGTACTGGCCCCACTCGGCGACGACGAGGTCGCCACGCCAGAAGGTGAGGCTGTCCGCGGACGAGTGCGGTTCGAGGTAGGCCACGGGCGGCGTGACGCCCGCGCACTTGCCGGCGAGGCGGCGCTTCGCCCAGCTCGCCCAGCAGTCCGGCCAGCCGAAGTCGGCCCCGCGCCGGAAGCGGACGATGGTCTCGGCCGGCTCCGCGTCGCCGAGGTCGTCGCGCCCGTTGACGGAGACGTAGAGACGCCCCGTCCCCGGCTGGAAGGCGAGGCCGTACGGGTTGCGGAGGCCGCGCGCCTCGACCCTGAGGTCGGTGCCGTCGGGCTCGACCGAGAGGATCGCGGCGCTCCGGCGGTTCTTCTCCCTGCACGCGTCGCACGTGGAGCCGCTCCCGAGGTAGAGGCGCCCGTCCGGCCCGACCGCGACGGTGTCCTGCTGGTGACGGCCGAAGGGGAGTCTCGTCACGATCGCGCGCCGGGAGACGACGCGCTTGCCGCGGACGACGAGCCGATGCAGCGAGCCCTGCGCCGAGACGAAGAGCACGTTGCCGCTCCAGGCGAGGCCGAGCGGAGTCGGGAAGCCGCGCGCCAGGACCCGAGGCTTCGCAGAGCCGCGGCCGACCGCGACGACCTCGCCGGTCTCCTGCGTCGCGTAGAGGAGGCTGTCCGGGCCGAACGCGAGCGCCGTCGGCCTCTTCAGCCCGCTCGCGTAGAGCTCGGCGCCGAAGCCCGGCGGCAGCTTCAGGACGGGAGCAGGGCGAAGCCCCGACGCGGCCGGAACGAGCAGCGCCGCCGCGGCTGCTGCGGCGGCGAGGGCTAGGGCCCTCACGCCTCCCAGGGGTCCGGTGACGTCTCGACCGGCGGCCGGCGCCAGAAGCGCAGCCGCCGACCGGTGCCGGCGGAGGGCGCCATCGTCTCCTCGGTGTCGGCGGGCGTGTCGGGCTGAGCCGGGAGCTGCGCCGGAACCTGGGCCGGAGGCTGGGCCGGAAGCTGGGCGACGACGGTGCGCGACTCCGAGTCGTCGGGTGTCTCGATCGCGGTCGCCTGCACGACCGGCACATCCCACGGGCCGGTCGAGCCGAGGTCGTCAGCGGCCGGGGCCTCGCGTGCCGGCGCGACCTCCTCGAGGTGCCAGCGGGCGCGCTTGGCCGCCGCCGCCCACTCGGAGAGGGCGACGAGCGCCCAGGCGGTGAGCATGATGAGCCCGATCCAGGCGGCGCTCAGGTCGGCCAGGCCGGCGAGCAGCGCCACGACGACGAGGAAGGCGCCTTCGGCGACGAGCCGCGGCGCCGACGAGGGAAGCGAGAGCGGCGGCGGCACGGCGGCGACCCAGTCCGCCGCCGGGCCGGGGCTCGCGCCGTCCGCGGGCCACACCTCGGCGTCGTCGAAGGCGGGAGGCGCGGTCCGCTCGGCTCGGAGCGCCCGCAGCTCGGCCCGCAGCTCGCTCGTGACGAGCTCGAGCTCGTGGACCCGCTCGGCGAAGGTGGCGAAGGCCTCCTCGACCCGTTCCGCGTCGACCCCTTCCGCGTCGAGCGGCGGATCGTCCGTCCGCGGCAGCTCGCTCATCCCGAACAGTATGCCGCCAATCTCAGACGGGCCTTCCGTCGGAGGCGGCCGTCGCTAGTCGTCGACCTCCGGCTGCATGCGGTCGAGGGCCTCCTGAGCCTGCTGGTGGACGGCGCGGCGTCGCTCCTCGAGCGAGCGTGGCTCCTCGACCTGGTCGACCGGCGTCCCCTCCGCCGCGTCGTACTCGTCGCGATCGTCGACCGTCTCGCGCGCCTCCGCGAGCTTGCGCCGCAGCTCGTCGGCCGGATCCGGTTGCGGCTCCGCTGCCGGTGCCGGCTCGGGTGCCTGCGCCTGCTCGGGCGGCTTGCGCGTCAGATAGCGCCAGAGGGCGGCGGCGCCGATCGCGCCGGCGAGTCCCGTCAGCAGCTTCCGCATGCGTTGATGCTACTCTGAGCGCCGCTTCCCGCCTCGCCTCGTACGCGCCCGTTCCCGCTCGTGCCTGCCGGTGAGGCCGCCTAAGACCAGGGGAAGCCCGAGACCTAAGGAGGCCAGGGAACCTGTGATCGACTACGAGATTTTGCTCATGCTGGACCCCGAGCTCCCGCAGGAGCGCCAGGAGGAGATCGTCAAGCGGACACGTGACCTCGTCGAGGCAGGCGGGGGCACCTGGGACGGCCACGACGTCTGGGGCCGCCGCAAGCTCGCCTACGAGATCGACAAGCACGCCGACGGCGTCTACCACCTGCTCAGCTTCACCGTCGTGCCGGAGACGCTCGACGAGATCTCGCGCGTGCTCAAGATCGACGACGCCGTCATGCGGCACCTGGCGACACGCCGCTACAAGCCAGGGTCGACACAGCCGGTAGCGGTCGGCGGCCCGCCAAGCGAGGATGTCGCGGACAGCCCCGACACCCAGCTGGAGGAGGAGTAATGCCCGCGAACATCAACAGCGTCGTCCTCGTCGGCAATCTGACGCGCGACCCGGAGCTTCGGCACACCCCGTCGGGCACGGCCGTGTGCTCCCTGCGGCTCGCCGTCAACTCGCGCCGCAAGGACGGCGCGACCGGCCAGTGGACCGACAAGCCGAACTACTTCGACATCACCGTCTGGGGACAGCAGGGCGAGAGCTGCGCGCAGTACCTCTCCAAGGGCCGCCCGGTCGCCGTGCAGGGCCGGCTCGAGTGGCGCGAGTGGGACGCCCAGGACGGCTCCAAGCGCCAGGCCGTCGAGGTCATCGCCGACAACGTCCAGTTCCTCGGCTCGCGCGCAGACGGCGAGGGCGGCCAGTTCGTGCCGCAGGGCGCCGCGACGCAGGCGAGCGACGACTTCCCGGCCTCCGCCGCCGACGACGACATTCCCTTCTAGGAGCGAGACGAGATGGCACAGCCGAAACCACAAGGAACCCGCAGGGGGCGTCCGGGCGCGTCGACCGCCCCGGGCCGCCGCAAGAGCTGCCTCTTCTGCAAGGACAAGGTCGAAGAGGTGGACTACAAGAACGTGAACCAGCTCCGGCGCTACATCTCGGAGAAGGGCAAGATCCGCAACCGCCGCATCACGGGCGCGTGCCGCCGGCACCAGCGCCAGGTCGCGGTCGCCGTCAAGCGGGCGCGCGAGATGGCGCTGCTGCCGTACGTGGAGGCCCGGTAGCCGTGGAGGTGATCCTGCTCGCAGACGTCGAGAAGGTCGGCCTGCGCGGCGAGGTCGTCAGCGTCGCCCGCGGGTACGCGCGCAACTACCTGCTGCCGCGCCGGCTCGCCGAGCCCGCGACGGCCGGCCGCGTGGCCGAGCTGCAGAAGATCGACGAGCAGCGCGCGCGGCACGAGGCCCGCTCCGTGGAGCAGGCGCGTGAGATCGCGGACGTGCTGAACAAGACCGTGCTGCGCTTCGACGTCAAGTCGGGCCCCACCGGTGCGCTGTTCGGGTCGGTGACGACGACGGACATCGCCGACGAGCTCTGGCGCTCGCGGAAGATCCGCATCGACCGCAAGAAGATCGGCACCGACTCGCTGAAGCGGATCGGTCGCTACTCGATCCCGATCCAGGTCTTCGAGGACGTGAGCGTCGAGGTGAAGACGCTCGTCGTTCCCGAGGGCGGCGAGTTGCCGCCCGAGGAGGAGCTGGCGGCGATGGAGGCGGCCGAGCAGGCGGAGGCCGACGCGAAGGCCGCGGCCGAGGCCGGGGCCGGAGGCGCGGCGGACGAGGCGGTCGAGTACCTCGACGAGCCCGAGGCCGAGGAAGAGGTCGCGGCTGCGGCCGAGGCTCCGAGGCTCCCGAGACTCCCGAGACTCCCGCGGCGGTCGAGGCGGCCGACGCCGCCGACGCCGAGCCGGCGGCGGACGAGACACAGTAGGCGGTCACTCCTCCACAGCCCTGTGGAGGAGTGACGGAAGTTCGCGCACTTTCCGGGCGCGCCGTGGGCTCGCGGCAGGCCCGGAACGCCGTCCGAGCAGTGGATTACACTGCGAACACGTGTTCGTTTGCGCTGCAAAACGCGCTCCGCCGGCCGCCGGCATCGGTGGGGATCCACACCGTTGCAGGCCCGCGCGACCGTCGTCATGAATACGGACATGTCCCAGCTCGCCACCCGGCCGACCGGCAGCGCGGCGCCCCACGTGCCGCCGCAGAACCTCGAGGCCGAGGAGTCGGTGCTGGGGGCGATGCTGATCTCGCCTGGAGCGATCGGCGCCGTCACCGAGATCCTCTCCGCCGACGACTTCTACCGCGAGAGCCACGGCACGATCTTCCGCGTCTGTCTCGCCCTCTACCAGCAGGGCGAGCCGGTCGACGCGATCACGATCGTCGACTCGCTCGAGGAGCGCGGCGAGTTGGAGCCGGTCGGCGGCAAGGCGAAGGTGCACGAGCTCGCGGCGCTCGTCCCCGCCACCGCGAACGCGGCGCACTACGCCCGCATCGTTCGGGAGATGGCGACGCTCCGCGGGCTCGTCCGCGCCGGCGCCGAGATCGCCCGGCTCGGCCAGGACCGTCCGGGCGACACGACCGACCTCGTCGACCGCGCTGAGCAGATCGTCTTCGACCTCGCGCAGCAGCGCGTCACCGGCGACTTCAGCCACATCGAGGGGCTCCTCAAGGAGAGCTTCGAGCGGATCATGCACCTGTACGAGGCGGGCGCCGACGTCACGGGGATCCCGACGGGTTTCAGGGAGCTCGACAAGCTCACCTCGGGCCTCCAGCCGGGCAACCTGGTCATCCTCGCGGCGCGCCCGTCGATGGGGAAGTCGGCGCTGGCACTGTGCATGGCGCAGAACCTCGCCATCCGGCACGACATCCCGGTCGCGCTCTTCACGCTCGAGATGTCGAAGAGCGAGGTGACGCAGCGGATGATGTGCGCGGAGGCGCGCGTCGAGTCGCAGAGCCTGCGTACCGGCAAGCTCAAGCCCGAGGACTGGCCGCGCCTGACGGCGGCGTGCGACAAGCTCATGAAGGCGCCGATCTGGGTCGACGACACCGGCTCGATCACGATGATGGAGATCCGATCCAAGGCGCGCCGGCTCAAGTCTCGGGAGCCGCGGCTCGGCCTGATCATCGTCGACTACCTGCAGCTCATGACCTCGGGCTCGTCCGCGGAGAACCGCGTCCAGGAGGTCTCGCAGATCTCGCGCTCGCTCAAGATCCTCGCGCGCGACCTCGACGTGCCGATCCTCGCGCTCTCGCAGCTCTCGCGGGCCGTCGAGCAGCGGCACGACAAGCGGCCGATCCTCTCCGACCTCCGCGAGTCGGGCTCGATCGAGCAGGACGCCGACCTCGTCGGCTTCGTCTACCGCGACGAGTACTACCACGGCGAGGAATCGGAGTCGCAGGGGATCGCCGAGCTGATCATCGCGAAGCACCGCAACGGGCCGACCGACATGGTCAAGCTGTCGTTCCTGAAGCGGTACGCGAAGTTCGCGGATCTCGCGGCCGCGTAGCGCGACCGTCGTGGACCGTACGCGCAGGCACCGATGCCCGTGCAACACTCCCGGCGTGCCCGCCACCGTGATCGTCGGCGCGCAGTGGGGCGACGAGGGGAAGGGCAAGATCGTCGATCTGCTCGCCCAAGAGTCGGACGTCGTCTGCCGCTACCAGGGCGGCCCGAATGCCGGCCACACGGTCATCGCCGATGGCGAGACGTTCAAGTTCCGTCAGCTCCCCTCCGGGATCGTGTCGGGGAAGCTGAGCGTCCTCGGGAACGGTTGCGTCGTCGATCCCGAGGTGCTGCTCGGGGAGATGGACGAGCTCGAGGGCCGCGGGATCTCCGTCGAGCCGCTGCGCGTCTCGGGCAACGCGCACCTGATCATGCCCTGGCACATCGCGCTCGACGGGGCGAGCGAGAGGCGCCTCGGGAAGCTGCAGATCGGGACGACCCGGCGGGGCATCGGGCCGGCCTATGCCGACAAGGCCGCGAGGATCGGCATTCGCGTCCAGGACCTGCTCGATCCGAAGATCCTGCGGCAGAAGATCGAGACCGCGCTCGCCGAGCGCAACGTCTGGCTCGAGCGCGTGTACGAGCAGGAGCCGTTCCAGCTCGACGACGTCGCCGAGCGGTACGAGGGCTACGCCAAGCGGTTACGCCCGTACGTCGCCGACACGTCGCTGCTCGTGCACGAGGCGCTCGCGGCGGGCAAGCGCGTTCTCCTCGAGGGCGCGCAGGGGACGCTCCTGGATCTCGATCACGGCACCTATCCCTTCGTGACGTCGTCGAATCCGGTGGCAGGAGCCGCCGCGACGGGGATCGGGATCGGGCCGACGCGGATCGACGAGGTGATCGGCGTCGCGAAGGCGTACGTCACGCGCGTCGGCGCCGGGCCGCTGCCGAGCGAGATGGACGACGCGCTCGCCGCTCAGGTGCGCGAGCTCGGCCAGGAGTACGGCACCGTGACGGGGCGAGAGCGCCGGCCCGGGTGGCTCGACCTCGTCGCCCTGCGCTATGCGGTCAGGATCAACGGCATCACGTCGCTCGCGCTGACCAAGCTCGACGTTCTGTCCGGCTTCGACGAGCTCCGCGTCTGCGTCCGGTACCGCCTGCCGGACGGAGCCGAGACGGCCGATTTCCCGGCCCACCAGAGTGACTTCCACCACGCGCGGCCGGTGATGCAGACGGTGCCGGGCTGGGGTGAGGCCCTCGACGGGTGCGATACGGCCGCAGACCTGCCGGGGGCGGCGCGTGACTACGTGCGGCTCGTGGAGCGCGAGCTCGACGTTCCGGTGACCCTGGTCGGCACGGGCGCGGCCCGCGAGCAGTTCCTCGCCGCGCGCTGAGCCCGGCTACGCCCGCCGGCCCGCGACCCTCGTGGGTGCCGCGGAGGTTCGTGATCGACCGGTGCCATGCCCCCAAGGCGCGTTGTCGAAAACGGCCCGAGGCGGAAGTAGACTCGGCGCGCCGTGAAGGTGCTGGTCGTCGGTTCGGGAGGAAGGGAGCACGCGCTCGCGTGGAAGCTCGCCCAGGCACCCGGGCTGACGCAGTTGCATGCTGCCCCTGGGAACCCGGGTATCGCGCAGCTCGGCGACTGTCATCCGGTGCGCGCCGAGGACGGCGAGAGCCTGCTCGGGCTCGCCCGCAGCCTCGAGGTCGACCTCGCCGTGATCGGGCCGGAGGCGCCGCTCGTGCTCGGCGTGGCCGACGAGCTCCGCCACGCCGGCATCGCCGTCTTCGGCCCCGGTCGCGAGGCCGCCCGGATCGAAGGCTCCAAGAGCTTCGCCAAGGACGTGATGGCCGAGGCGGGAGTGCCGACAGCAGAGCGCCTGGCGGTGGCCCGGCCACCGTGCGTGATCAAGGCGGACGGCCTTGCTGCCGGCAAGGGCGTCTTCGTGTGCCGGACGGTGGAGGAGCTCGACGAAGGCCTGCGCGCCGCGTCCGCCTTCCCCGGCCCGCTCGTGATCGAGGAGCACCTGGAAGGGGAGGAGGTCTCGCTCTTCGGTCTCTCCGATGGGCGAACCGTCGTACCACTCGCGCCGGCGCAGGACTTCAAGCGGATCGGCGACGGCGACACCGGCCCGAACACCGGCGGCATGGGGTCGTTCTCGCCGGTGCCGCGACTCGGCGACGACCAGGCAAACGAGCTGCTCGACCTGGTCCACCGGCCGGTCGTCGATGAGCTCGCGCGGCGTGGGTCACCCTTCATCGGCGTCCTCTTCGCCGGGCTGATGCTCACCCGCGACGGCCCGAAGGTGCTGGAGTTCAACTGTCGCTTCGGCGATCCCGAGACGCAGTCGATCCTGCCTCGTCTGGAGGGCGACTTCCTCGGCGCCCTTGCGGCGGCAGCCACGGGCGACCTCTCCGGGATCGAGCTCGCGGCGAGCGAGGAGGCCGCGGTGACCGTCGTGCTCGCCGGGGCGGGCTACCCGGCGCGGTCCGACAGCGGCACGACGATCCGTGGAGTCGAGGACGCAGAGGCCGCGGGTGCGCTCGTCTTCCACGCCGGCACCGCCCGGCACGGGGATCAGCTCGTCACGAACGGCGGCCGGATCCTGGGCGTAACCGGGACGGGGGAGACGATCGCTGCCGCACGCGAGCTCGCGTACGCGGCCGCTGAGCTCGTGTCGTTCGACGGCGCGCACTACCGTCGCGACATCGCGCAGGCGGCCGCGGCGCCGGTCGTCTAAATCGGTGGAACGGCCCGAAGCGTCACCCGGGGCCGAAGTTAGACTCGAGCAGTGATCCCGCGCTACTCCCGTCCGGAGATGGCCCGCATCTGGTCGGACGAGGCGAAGCTCTCACGGTGGCTCGACGTCGAGCTCGCGGCGCTCGCGGCGTGGGCGGAGATCGGCGCCGTCCCCCAGGCCGCGGTCGACGAGATTGTCGCTCGCGCAACCCCGCCCTCGCCGGAGCGCGTGGCCGAGCTCGAGGCCGAGACGCAGCACGACGTCGCCGCCTTCGTCGACGCCGTTGCCGAGCAGCTCGGGGAGCACGGCAGGCACTTCCACTACGGCTTGACCTCGTCCGACATCCTCGACACCGCCCTTGCGCTCCAGCTCGGGGAAGCCGGTGCTCTCGATCCTGGCCGGGATCGAGCGCGCCCTTCGGGCGGTGATCGCGCGCGCCAACGAGCACCGCGACACGCTGACGATCGGCCGCACCCACGGCGTCCACGCCGAGCCGACCACGTTCGGCCTCAAGCTCGCCGGCTGGGCGTTCGCGCTCGAGCGCGACCGGGTGCGGGTTGCCCGCGCGCTCGAAGGCGTCCGTGTCGGCAAGCTCTCCGGCGCGGTCGGCACGTATGCGGCGTCCGACCCCGAGGTGGAGCGGATCGCGTGCGAGCGGCTCGGCCTCGAGGCGGCACCGAGCTCGACGCAGATCATCCAGCGCGACCGCCACGCCGAGCTGCTGAACGCACTCGCGCTCCTCGCGACCTCGCTGGAGCGGTTCGCGCTCGAGATCCGGCATCTCGCGAGGACGGAGGTGCGCGAGGTGGAAGAGCCGTTCGGGCGCAGCCAGAAGGGCTCCTCGGCGATGCCGCACAAGCGCAATCCCGTCGTGTCCGAGCGCATCTGCGGTCTCGCCCGCGTCGTCCGGGGCGCGGCCGCCGTCGGCCTCGAGAACGTGCCGCTCTGGCACGAGCGCGACATCTCGCACTCATCCGCAGAGCGCGTCGTGATCCCGGACGCATTCCTGGCGGTCGACTACATGCTCGACCGTTTCGCCTGGCTCGTCGAGGGACTCGTCGTGCGACCGGAGCGGATGCGCGCGAACCTCGAGTCGAGCCACGGCCTCTACTTCAGCCAGCGCGTCCTGCTCGCGCTCGTCGAGTCGGGTCTAACGCGCGATGAGGCCTACCGGCTCGTGCAGCGCCACGCCATGCGCGCGTGGGACGAGGAGCTGGAGTTCGCCGAACTCATCCGCGCCGATCCCGCGATCGCGGACCGGATCGAGCTCGACACCGTCCTCGATCTGCGCGCCTACACCCGACACGTCCACGTGGTGTTCGAGCGCCTGCAGGCACTCGAGGCCGTCGAGGAGCCGGCGCATGCCTGAGGCCGCAGTACCGCTCGGGAGCGGGAAGGTACGCGAGCTCTATGCCCTTGACCACGAGCGGCTGTTGCTCGTCACCTCCGATCGCATCTCGACCTTCGACGTCGTCCTGCCTGCGGAGATCCCCGACAAGGGTCGCGTGCTGGCCGGCCTGTCGGCGTTCTGGTTCGCGAGGACGAATGAGCTCGTGCCGAATCACCTGCTCGCCCTGCGCGACGACGGTCGGTCGCTCGAATGTCGGCGACTCGAGATGCTCCCGATCGAGTGCGTCGTCAGAGGCCACCTGGCCGGATCCGGCTGGCGCGACTACCTGGCAACGGGCGAGGTCTGTGGACACCTCCTGCCGGCGGGCCTGGAGGAGTCGGAGCGCCTGGAGCGTCCGATCGTCACGCCGGCGACCAAGGCTCAGCTCGGTCACGACGAGAACATCGATGCCGCCGCGGCTGCCGAGCTCGTCGGTGCCGACCTCTACGACGAGGTAGAGGCAGCTTCGATCATGCTCTACCGCTTCGCCGCCGCCCACGCCGAGTCGCAGGGGATCATCATCGCGGACACGAAGTTCGAGTTCGGTCTCGACCCCGACGGCGGGCTCGTGCTCGCCGACGAGGTGCTGACGCCCGACTCATCGCGGTTCTGGCCAGCCGACGCCTACGCTCCCGGAGGCCCGCAGCAGTCGTACGACAAGCAGTTTGTGCGTGACTACTGCGAACGGATCGGCTGGGACAAGACGCCGCCCGGCCCCGAGCTGCCGGCCGAGATCGTCGCGGGCACACGGGCCCGCTATGTCGAGGCGTTCGAGCGACTCACGGGGATCGAGTTCGAGGCCTACCTCGCCGACCCGCAGGTCGTGCTGCGGTGAAGGCGACGGTGCTCGTCCGGCCGAAGACCGGCATTCTCGACCCGCAGGGAGAGGCGGTTCGCGCCTCGCTGCAGTCGCTCGGCTTCGCGGTGGGCGGCGCGCGAGTCGGCCGGCTGGTCGATCTGGAGCTGGAGGCCGAGACGCCCGATGAGGCGCGCGTCGAGATCGAGCGTATGTGTGAGCAGCTCCTCGCGAACCCGCTGATCGAGAGCTTCGAGATCGAGCTCGACGGCGCATGAGCATCCGGCCGCGCATCGCCGTTGTCGTCTTTCCAGGGTCGAATGACGATCGCGACGCGGTCTGGGCGCTTGGCGCGCTGGGGGCGGACGCACTTTCGGTCTGGCACGCAGACCACGAGCTTCCGCGCGACGTTGGAGCGGTCGTGCTCCCGGGCGGCTTCTCGTACGGCGACTACCTCCGCTGCGGCGCGATCGCTCGCGTGGCTCCTGTCATGCAGGCCGTACGGCGGTACGCGGCCGACGGCGGGCCGGTGCTCGGGATCTGCAACGGCTTCCAGGTCCTCTGCGAGGTCGGACTGCTCCCCGGCGTGCTCAGGCCGAATCGGGATCTCGAGTTCATTTGCCGGGACGTTCGCGTCCGTGTCGACCGGGCGGACACGATCTTCACGCGTCGCTGCGAGGTCGGTCAGGAGCTGGCCATCCCGGTCAAGCACGGAGAGGGCTGCTGGTTCGCGGACGACGAGCTGTACGAGAGCCTGCAGGCGTCGAACCAGCTCGTCCTTCGCTATGCGGAGGACTGCAACGGCTCGGTCGGCGACGTCGCGGGCGTCTGCAACGAGGCGGGCAACGTCCTGGGACTGATGCCGCATCCAGAGCACGCGGTCGATCCGCTGCTCGGCTCGGGCGACGGCGCGCTGCTGCTGGCCTCGCTCGTCGATGCCGCCGTCGATCGCGTCCTGGCGGCGGCCTAGAGACGTAGCGTCTCCTTCAACGCGGGCGTTCCGTCGAGCGCCTTGCGGAGCCGCTCCAGGTCGCGCGACCGGAGCGTCACCGGGCCCCGCCGCGCGATGCCGTCCGTCGCGTACGCAAAGCGGACGAGCCGTTCCCCTTTCGCGGTTTCGAGGAGCTGCACGATGGACGAGAACCGCTTGTCGCCTGCCTGCTGGGGGAGGCTGAGCTCCTCGACGAGAGTTGCGTCTCCCCACGGGGTCGCGGCCTTCGCTGTCGCGGTCTTCTTCATGGAAGCCACGCTACGGCGGATCCTGCAACGGGTGTGGAACGACTTCGTGCCGAAACTGCAACAACGGCTCGGCCGTTATACCGCCGTGCCCCGTTCGACCTCACCCCGGGCGATCTGGACCGGCTCGATCTCGTTCGGCCTCGTCAACGTGCCGGTGCGCATGTACAGCGCCGTGGACGAGCACGACCTCCATTTCAACCTCATCCACGAGCCCGACGACAGCCGCATCGGCTACCAGAAGGTCTGCAAGAAGGAGGAGAAGCCCGTCCCGGACAACGAGATCGTGAAGGCGTTCGAATTCGAGAAGGACGAGTTCGTCGTGCTCACCGACGAGGACTTCGAGGCCGTGAAGAGCGAGGGCGTCAAGTCGATCGACATCTCGGACTTCGTCCCCTACGACGAAGTCGACCCGATCTATTTCGAGCGCACGTACTACCTGGGGCCGCAGAACGGCGGCGAGAAGGTCTACGCGCTCCTGCGCAAGGCGATGGAGGAGACGAAGCTGGCCGCGATCGCGAAGTTCGTCATGCGCGACCGACAGCACCTCGGCTGCCTGCGCGTGCGCGACGGCGTGATCACGCTCGAGCGCATGTTTTTCCACGACGAGATCCGGCCGTCGGACGAGATCGCGCCCACCGGCGTCAGGGTCGGCAAGGGCGAGCTCGAGATGGCCAGCTGCCCTGATCGAGCAGTTCAGGGCGAAGTTCAAGCCCGAGAAATACGAGGACACGTACCGCAAAGCCCTGCTCGACCTGATCCGCGCGAAGCGGAAGGGGGAGACGATCACGGCGCCGGAGCCGGAGGCAGAGGAGGAGCCGACCGATCTCATGGCGGCGCTGCGCGCGTCGGTCGAGGCGGCGAAGCGGTCCAACAGACCGGTCGCACGAAGCGGTCGCCGTCGCGCAGGCCGGCGAGCCGGAAGGCCTCCCGCCGCTGACCGCGACTGGCCGGCGGCCCTCTGCGACGATTCCCGGCATGGTCGATGCGCCCGAACGGGCTCGGACGCTCGAGCTGATCCGGCGGCTCTGTCTCGCTCTGCCCGAAACGAGCGAGCGGCTGAGCCACGGTGCTCCGACGTTCTTCATCCGTGGCAAGCGGTCGTTCCTGATGGTGCTCACGGATCACCACGGCGACGGACGCTTCGCGATCTGGTGCGCGGCCGGCGACGGCGTGCAGCGAATGCTCGTCGACGCGGACCCGGAGCGGTTCTTCGTGCCGCCGTACGTCGGGCATCGTGGGTGGCTGGGGATGCGGCTCGACCGTGGGCTCGATCCCGACGAGCTCGCCGGCATCGTCGAGGACGCCTACGCGGAGGTCGCGCCGGCCAAGCTCGTCGAGGCCGCCGCTCGCGCCGCCGAGCAGAGCCCCCAGTAGGACTCAGTTCGGGCGCGCGCTGCCGAGGAGATACGGCGCCGAGGTGATCGTGATCAGCGACGACGAGTGGAACCCCCGCTCGACCGTCTGCAGCTCGAAGCCGGCCGCGACGATCGCCGCGCCGGTGTCCCGCGTCGTCTGGCAACCGCCGAGCGCCCGCGTCCAGAAGAGCCGGTCGACCGCGCGCTGCACACCACGGAAGAGGACGTGCTCGGAGCGGACATGCTCCCAGAACCGGAGCTCGCCGCCCGGCGCGATGACCCGGCGCAGCTCGCGCAGCGCTGCAGCCGCGTCGGGAACGCTGCAGAGGAGGCCCATCACGACTGCCGTGTCGAAGGCTCCGTCGTCGGCCGGGAGCTGCTCGGCGACGCCCTCGACGATCTCGATCTGGATGCGGGCGCTGCGAGCGCGCTCTGCTGCCGCCGCGCGTGCGGTCGGGTCGGGCTCGACGGCAAGGAGCCGGGTGACCTCGGGCGGATAGTGCTCGAACGACCGCCCGTCACCTGCACCGACCTCGATCACGTCCCCCCTCAGCCCGGCGAGCAGGCGCCGCCGGAGCTCGCGCGCTTCCGGATCGGGCCGACGCAGCTCACGCCGTTCGAGATAGCGCGCGAAGCGCGACTGTTGCGGCCCATAGAGCGAGCCGGACAAGCGTCAGCCGGGCGTCTGCCCGTTCAGCTCGAGTGCCTGTGTCACGTCGGCAGGTTCGCGGCCGGCGGGACACCTCCGCCCGTCTTCTTCGCGGACGAGCGTTTTCGCAGCCACCAGACGATGCCGCCGACGACCACCGCGGCGGCGAGGAGCCCGAAGGCGATCCAGCCCCACTCCGAGCTGCTGAGTCCGTCGTCCTCCTCGGACGCGGCTGCGGCGGCTGCGCCTGCCGCTGCTGCTGCGCCCGGGTTCACCTGGTTCGTCGTGTCCGTCGAGGGTGCCGGCGCGGCTGTGATCGTCTCCGTCTGTGTGACGGTGACGGTTGCCGGAGGGATCGTCTGCGTGACCGCCGGCGCAGTCTCCGTCACGGTCACGATCGTCGTCGTCGGCGGGGTTGTTGTTGGCGCCGGAGTCGTCGTGGTCGCCGGCAGCTCGGCGGATTCGCCCTCCGTGCTCACCGGCGGTGTGGTCCGCGTCGGGGTCGTGATCGTCGGCGTCGGCAGCGTCCGCGTCGTGCGAGTTGACGACGCGCCTGTCGCAATCGCCGTACCGTCGCCGCCACCACCGCATGACGCGACTGCGACGGCGACGAGGAGCCCCAGCACTGCTGCGCCCAAGAGCCTCGAGGCGACGATGATCGCCGTCGCACCGGCTTCGTCGGTCACACGTCGAGCATGCGGTTGGTGGCGCGCGTGCGCATCACCCGAACCGGATGACACGTCCAGCTGTCGGGCGGACGAAGCAAAGGAAGCTGCCGCCCTCGCGCACCTGGGACGCCGGGCGACGAGGACGGGCGAGAGCTAGAGCCACGAGCGCACCATCACGAGGAACGGGGACGGCGCGTCCATCGTCGGCTCGACGTGGACGTCGGCCGCGGGGAGCTCCGCCCGGAGCTCGGCGGCGAGCTCGTCGCCCGCTTCCTCGGTCAGCACGTCGACGGTCAGGAAGCGCCAGCGCCGCTCCACGGGCAACTCCCGCTCGCCGAGCCGCTGCTCGAGCTCCGTCGCAGCCGCGCGGTCCGGCGCCCGAATGTGGACGTGCCAGTCGTAGCCGTGTCCCGCCTTGACCTCGCTCCGCTTGCGCTCCTCGAGCTCCTGCCGCTCCGCGGCCACCTCGGTCTGAGTCGTCGGGAGAGGCGCGGAGGCGTCGAGCCAATCCTCCTCCGCGGGATGCCAGCGTGTCGTCCGCAGCTCGGCGCTCAACTCGTCCGCGTCGACGAGCTCGCGCACTACCCGCGCGGCCTCGTTCGCCTGCTCCTCCGTCGCCGCGTAGAGGAAGAGCCGGGAGCCGTCGCGGGTGACCGTCACGTGGCTGCCGAGGCGCTTCCTGGCCTCGTCGTCCAGGTCGAGCGCCCGGAGCCGCTCGCCGAGCGAGAAGCCGTGAGCCTCGTCGTTCAGCTCCACCTCGACGCGCCAGTCCTCGTCGGACACGCGGCGATGATACGCGCCGAGTGCGCGCGCGAGCCGACGACCGGCACGCGCCCCGCGCCGATCTCAGCGGCCGATGAGCTCGATCCGGTAGTCGTCCGGGTCGCGCACGAAGCAAAGGAAGTTGCCGCCCTCGCGCACCTGGTATGGCGCGCGCTCGGGCTCGATTCCCTGCTCCTTCAGGCGGGCGAGCGTCGCGTCGAGGTCGTCGACGCCGACCGCGATGTGCCCGTAGCCGGTGCCGACGTCGTACGTGCGTCCGTCGTGGTTGTAGGTCAGCTCGAGCACCGAGTCCTGGTCGCCCATCGAGAAGAAGTAGTTGGTCGCCTCGAGCTCGCCGTTCCGCACGATGTCCATGTCGCGGGCGAACGTGAAGCCGAGCGCCTCGTAGAAGGCCCGGCTGCGCTCCGGGTCGGTGATCCGGTACATGGTGTGGAGGTAACGCGCCATCGGCCGATCCTACTGAACGCGAGTCGGCTCAGACGACGACGACCGGCGTGCCGACCGTGAGGCGCCGTGCGAGGTACGTGATGTCCTCGTTGTGCATCCGGATGCAGCCGTGCGACGGCCGCCCGGGGACGAGCCAGGGCTCGTTCGTGCCGTGGATCCCCACCACGCCGCCGCCGGGCCACTCCGACAGGCTGGAGTAGGCGCTCGTGCCGAACGCGTACGGCCCGTAGATCGTCCCTCGAGGCGCGCTGATCAGCTCCCGGATCCAGAAGCGGCCGGCCGGTGTCGGGCTCGCCGCGGCACCGACGCCGACAGGCGCGTTCCACACCGCGCGTCCGCGCCGCAACAAGGTCGTCTGCGGGATGAGCGTCCTCGGTGCGATCGCCGGCACGGACCCGCGCTTCACCGGCTAGCTGAGAAGGAACGGGACGCGGCTAGTGGCCGCGTCCCGCCCCGAGTCCCGGCTGCGGCGCGCTGACGCGCGGCGTATCGATCCTGTCGGCCAGCCGGCGGAGGGTCCCGGCTGCCCGGCGGCGGGCCGGGATGTGGACGGCGAGCCGTGTGCTGGCGGCCGCCGTCTCGCGCTCCCGTCGCTTGTCGGCGACGAGGACGGAGAGGGTGTCGAGGTTGTGCATTGCGCTCTCCTTTCGCGATTCGAAGTCCTTGAACGGTTCGAAGATTATCGAACAGCGGCTCCGCTTGTCAAATGTTTCCGCATGGTTTACCCTTCCAGGCGGTTAGATGGCTGTCGAACAGCGCAAATCGCAGGTGCTCGACCTGTCGCGTCCGGGGGCCGTCGGAGTCGAGATCGACGTCTCCGAGGCCGCCGAGGTGCTGATGAGCCTGGCGGTGGTCCTCGACGAGGACGAAGACACCTTCGACCTCGGCGTTGAGCGGATCGCCGCCGCCCGGGCCTCGATCTCGACCGAGCTCGCCGAGCTGATCGAACGGGTTGCGTTCGGCGCCGAGAAGAGTCCCGCCTACCTGCTCGGCCTCGTCTACGAGGTGCCGTCGCCGCGCACGTTCCCTGTGTTCCTGGAGCACCTGCGCGCGACGACCGCGATCGACATCAAGCTGCACCTGCTCGGCTACCACGGCACCGGCCACCACCTCGCCTCTCCGGAGACGATCGAGCGGGCGGCGGGCGGCGACCAGGATGCGATCGAGGAGTTCCTGACCGCGCTCGCGGAGTACGAGGTCAAGCAGGACGCCGCCAGGCGGCTGCTCGAGCTCGGGGCGGAGGCGGTCAAGGAGACGATTCTCGAGCTGCTGCCGCTCTGGTACGAGACGGTCTTCGTGCCGCACTCGGAGGGCTGGCGCGAGGCAGCCGAGCGCGATGCGGAGGCCAAGCGGAAGCTCGCGCGCACGCACACGCCCGAGCAGTTGGTCGAGCTCGCGACGAACGGCTACCAGTACTCGCCGGCCCCGGGCATCCGCACGCTCGCGTTCTTCCCGAGCTGGTGGATGCGCCCATGGGTGATCCTCTGGGACCACAAGAGCGCGAAAATCTTCTGCTACCCCATGCGCCCGGAGCGGACGGAGGACGGGACGTCCCCGGTCGAGCTGGCGCGGCTCTACAAGGCGCTCGGCGACGAGGGGCGGCTCAGAGTGCTCCGGCGGCTCTCGCAGGGCCCACTTCGGCTCTCCGAGGCAGCGGCCGAGCTCGGAGTGGCGAAGTCGACGGCCCATCACCACCTCGCGATCCTCCGGCACGCGGGCCTCGTCACCATCCGCGAAGAGGACGAGAAGGTCTACAGCCTCCGCCGCGACACAGTTCCTCAGGCAGGCGCGCTGCTCGAGTCGTTCCTCGGCTGAAGGTCGTCTTCGACGAGGCCGTAGAGCACGCCGTCGACCCACTCCCCGTTGTGCAGGTAGGCCTTCCGCTTGACGCCCTCGCGGACGAAGCCGGACCGCTCGGCGTGGCGCATCGCTCGCTCGTTGAAGCCGTAGACCTCGAGCTGGAGCCGGTGGAGCCCGAGCTCGCCAATGAGGTGTCGCTGCAGCAGCCGGGCGGCCTCGTCGGCCAGGTGCCGCCCCCGGAAGGCCGGATGCACGGCGATGCCGGTGAGGTGGGCGATCCGGTTGCGCTCGCTCTCGAGCCGCCACCGCATCGCGCCCGCCGGCGCGCCGTCGACCTCGAGCACGAGCAGGGCGCCGGTCTCCGGCTCGCGCTCGAGCCGCTCGATCTCGGCCGCAAGCGCGTCGCGGTCGTAGCGGCCGCCGCCGTCTGCGAGGAAGGGCCGGACGTCCTCGTCGCGATACAGCTCGACGAGGAAGTCGAGGTCACGCGGGCCGGCTTGCCGGACGATCACCGGGCGCTGAGGGCGAGCCGCCGCGGGAGCCGGACGGCGCCCGAGGCGAGGGCGACGCCGGCGAGGATCAGCGCGAGGCCGCCGAGCATCACCGGCGTGATCGCCTCGTCGAGGATGAGGGCGCCGTAGACGAGGGCGAAGCCCGGCATGAGGTAGGTCACGAGCGAGAGCCGGGCCGACCCGTGCAGCGCGAGGATCCGGAAGAGGACGAGCTGCGCGGCCGCCGTGCCGAGGAGCGTGAGCGCGAGGAGCGATGCGATCGAGTCCCAGCCCGGAGCGCTGGTGGGAAGCTGGAAGAGGGCGAGCGGCAGCAGGACGAGCCCTCCGACGAGCATCGAGCCGGCCGCGAGCACCGGCCCGGCCGTCCCCGAGACCGCCAGCTGCCCGTACACACCCGCGCTCGCGTACGAGAGTGAGGAGCCGACGATGGCGAGCGCGCCGGCGACGGCCAACCCCCCACCGTCCGGATGGATGCCCGTGACGACGGCGACGCCGGCGAGCCCGACGACGAGACCGGTGATCCGTGTGCCGCTCAGCCGCTCGTGCGGTAGCACGCGCAGGAGGATGAGCGCGTTGAAGATGGGCACGGAGGCCTGGAGAACCGCGGCGAGGCCGGAGTCGATGCTCTTCTCGCCCCAGGCGATCAGCCAGAAGGGGATCGCCGCGTTCAGGAGGCCGAGCACGACGCAATGGCGCCATGCGACCCTGACGTCCGCGCGCGCCCGGCTCCAGCCGATGCGCCACGCGAGGTAGCCGAGCAGCACGGCCGCGGCGAGGAGCGTCCGCACGGCCATCATCGGGGCGGGCTCGATGTCCTCGACGGCCACCTTGATGAAGAGGTACGAGGCACCCCACACGGCGGCGAGGAAGAACAGCATCGGGGCGTACCTGGTCACGGCGAGGACGCTACCGGCGAGCGACGCGTGCCCAGGGCGACGCCGGCGAGAACGAGGACGAGCCCGAACACGGCCAGCGCGGAGACCTGCTCGTCGAGGAAGACCGCACCGTACACGAGCGCCATCGTCGGCACGAGGTACGTCACGAGGATCGCGCGCGAGGCGCCCGCGCCCGCGATCAGCCCGAAGTAGAGGAGGTAGCCGACGGCCGTCGCGGCGATGCCGAGGACGAGCACCGAGACGAGCGTCTCCCATCCGAAGCTCGACGCGACCGCGAGTCCCGGCGGCAGCGTGAACAGCGTCGCCCAGAGAAGGGTGCCGACGGCGACGAGCAGGGGCGACATGCCGGTGAAGCGGCGGCCCGCATACAGGGCGCCGAGCGCGTAGCAGGCGGCCGCCGCCACGACCGCGAGCGAGCCGAGCAGCGCCCGGTTGCCGTCCTCCGGCTCGAAGCCCACGAGCGCGACGATGCCGCCGAAGCCGAGGATCACGCCCACGAGCCGGAGCCCCGTGACCCGCTGCGCCTGGTCGACCGTGACGGCGAGCAGCGCGGTGAAGAGCGGCGCGGAGGCGTTGAGGATCGCCGCGAGGCCGGAGTCGATGTACTGCTGGCCCCAGCTGATGAGGTAGAAGGGCAGCGCCGTGTTGAGGATGCCCATCAGCGCGAGCCCCCAGATGAAGGGCCGCAGCGGTGCGAAGCTCATCCCGGCGAGCGGCACGTAGATCGTCGAGCGCGAGCGCCGCCGACCCGAGCCGGAGCAGGATCAGGGTCGCCGGGTCGAGGTCGCGCAGCGCGATCTCGATCAGCATGAACGACGATCCCCAGATCGCCGCCAACGCCAGGAGCATGACCAGGTGACGTTGGCTCATGCCCTTCTCCAACGCGGGGGCCGACGTCGGGCTTCCCGGTTAGACTGACTCACCTGTCGCAGGTCGCCGCCCAGCCGCTTCACCGGGCCCTCGGGCTGACCGACGGCGAGCACGCGCGCATCGTCCGCCTGCTCGAGCGGGAGCCGAACCACTTCGAGCTCGCGGTCTTCTCGCTGCTCTGGTCCGAGCACTGCGGCTACAAGCATTCGGCGCTCCTCCTGAAACGGCTTCCCTCCTCTGGTAAACGCGTACTGCAGGGCCCCGGTGAGAATGCGGGCGTGATCGACCTCGGCGACGGTGAGGCGGTCTGCTTCAAGGTCGAGAGCCACAACCATCCCTCGGCGGTCGAGCCGTTCCAGGGAGCGGCGACCGGCGTCGGCGGGATCCTGCGCGACATCATCGCCATGGGTGCCCGGCCGGTCGCACTTCTGAACGGGCTCTACTTCGCCGAGGGCGACCCGCGGTTCGACCGTGCGGTCGCCGGTATCGGGGCCTACGGGAACTCGGTCGGCGTCCCCACCGTCGGCGGCGAGGTCTGCTTCGACGAGAGCTACGCCGACAACGTGCTCGTGAACGCGATGTGCGTCGGCCTGCTGCCGACCGAGCGGCTGACGCGCGCGGCGGCCTCCGGCACGGGGAATCTCGTCGTGCTCTACGGGGCGACGACGGGCCGAGACGGGATCGGCGGCGCGTCCGTGCTCGCCAGCCAGGAGCTGGGAGAGGACGACGCCGACAAGCGGCCGAGCGTGCAGGTCGGCGACCCGTTCACCGGCAACAAGCTGATCGAGGTCTCGGTCGAGCTGGTCGAGGGCGGCCTCGTCGAGTCGCTGCAGGACTGCGGCGCCGCCGGCCTCGCCTCGTCGCTCTCCGAGATGGCGCGCGAGACCGGGATCGACCTCCACCTCGACCGCGTCCCGCGTCGCGAGGAGGGGATGGAGCCCTGGGAGGTGATGATCTCCGAGAGCCAGGAGCGGATGGTCGCAGTGGTGCGCCCGCAGATGCTCGGGGCGGTCGAGGCGCTGTGCGAGCGGTGGGAGCTCTCGCACGCGGTGATCGGCGAGGTGACGGACTCGGGGCTGCTCCGGGCGCTCTGGGACGACGAGGTCGTCGGCGAGATCCCGGCGCGCCTCCTCACCGACGAGTGCCCCCGCTACGAGGTCGAGCGGTCGCCGCGCGGAGAAAGTAACAGTCTGTTACTTGGTCCGATCGAGGCACCGCCGCTTCGCGACGCGCTGCTCGACCTGCTCGCCTCGCCGAACCTGCGCAGCCGCGCGCACGTGTTCCAGCGCTACGACCACCTCGTCGGCTCGCGCACGGTCCGCCGCCCGGGTCTCGACGCGGCCGTCCTGCGGCTGCGGCCCGGCTATCGCGGGCTCGCCGTCTCGCTCGACGGGCCGGGGCGGCACGCGGCGCTCGACCCCCGTCTCGGCGGCGCGCTGGCCGTGCTCGAGGCGGCCCGGAACGTCGCCTGCACGGGCGCCGAGCCACTCGGGCTGACCGACTGCCTCAACTTCGGCAATCCCGAGAAGCCGGAGATCGCGTGGGAGCTCGCGGAGGCGATCGACGGGATGGCCGAGGCCTGCGCGGCGCTCGGGATCCCGGTCGTCTCGGGCAACGTCTCGCTCTACAACGAGACGGACGGACGCGCGATCCGGCCGACGCCCGTCGTCGGCTGCGTCGGGCTCGTGCCGGACGTCCGGGCCGTGCCGCCGGGCTGGCGCGAAGGCGACGTCGTCCTGCTCGCCGGGTCGTCCCGTCTCTCCCTGGCCGGTTCCGAGTATCAGGCCCGCTACGGCGAGGTGGGCGGGCCGCCGCCGCAGCTCGACCTTGCAGCCGAGGCGGCGCTCGTCGACTTCCTCCGCCGGGTCGCACCGACCTGCTCGCTCGTCCACGACGCGTCCGCCGGCGGGCTCGCCGTGGCCCTCGCCGAGGCGGCGATCTTCAGCGGGATCGGCGCGGAGCTCGAGCTGCCCGAGGATCCTCGCGCCTGGTTCGGCGAGGGCGGCGGCCAGGCCGTGCTCGCATGTGCACCGGAGCACGCCGACGGGCTGGACGGTGTCCCGCTGCGACGGCTCGGGGTCGTCGGCGGCGAAGGGCTGCTCGGCATCCCGGTCGCCGAGCTCGCGGAGGCGTTCGGCTAGATGTGCGGCGTCTTCGGGGTCCGCTCGGAGCACCGCGACGTCGCGCGGCTCACCTACTTCGGGCTCTTCGCGCTGCAGCACCGCGGACAGGAGTCCGCGGGCATCGCCGTCTCGGAACGCGGCCGGCTCACGGTGCTCCGCGACATGGGCCTCGTCGCCCAGGCCTTCAACGAGGAGAAGCTGCAGGCGCTTCCCGGCGACGTCGCGATCGGCCACACGCGCTACTCGACGACCGGGTCGACGCACTGGGCGAACGCGCAGCCGCTCGTCCACCACGGCGCCGTGCGGACGGTCGCGATCGGGCACAACGGCAACCTCACGAACACGAACGAGCTGCGCGCCGCGCTCGAGGCGGACGGGATCGCCCTCGGCGCCACGTCCGACACCGAAGTGATCGCGGCGCTGATCGCGCACGACCCCGCGCCGCTCCCGCTCGCGGTCGCGCATGCGATGGAGCGGCTCGAAGGCGCGTTCTCGGCGACGGTGCTCTCGGAGGGCACGCTCGTCGGCTTCCGGGACGCGCATGGGATCAGGCCGCTCGCGCTCGGAAGACTCGCCAATGAGAACGGGCAGAGCGATTGGGTGATCGCCTCGGAGACGTGCGCGCTGGACCTCGTCGGCGCCCGCTTCGAGCGCGAGATCCGCCCGGGCGAGCTCGTCGTGATCGACGCGGAGGGCCTGCGGTCGTCGCAGGCGCTGCCGGAGGGACGGCACGCGCTCTGTATCTTCGAGCACGTCTACTTCGCGCGGCCGGACTCGACGCTCGCCGGCTCGGAGGTGCACGGCGTGCGGGTGCGGATGGGCGAGCGGCTCGCGGCCGAGGCGCCAGCTGCGGCCGATCTCGTCATGCCGATCCCCGACTCGGGCACGCCCGCCGCGGTCGGCTTCTCGCGCGCGAGCGGGATCCCGTTCACGGAGGGGCTGATCAAGAACCGCTACGTCGGTCGCACCTTCATCCAGCCCGACCAGGCGCTCCGGCAGCAGGGCATCAAGCTCAAGTTCAATCCGCTGGCGGAGGTGCGCGGCCGGCGGCTCGTCATCGTCGACGACTCGATCGTCCGCGGCAACACGATGCGCCAGCTCGTGGCGATGCTCTGCGACGCCGGCGCGGCGGAGGTGCACGTCCGGATCTCGTCGCCGCCCGTCGTCTCGCCGTGCTTCTACGGGATCGACATGGGTGACGACGCCCAGCTCGTCGCCGCCGACCGGACGGTCGAGGAGATGCGCGAGTACATCGGCGCCACCTCGCTGCACTACCTCTCGCTCGAGGGCATGCAGGAGGCGACGCGATTGCCGGAGGAGTCGGTCTGCCGCGCGTGCTTCACGCGCTCGTATCCGACGCGGGTTCCCGTCGAGCGCAACCTCGCGAAGCACAGGTTCGAGCCAGCCGCTCGTTGAGCGAGTTTCCCTTCGTCCACAAGGAGCGCGTCCGCTTCAGCGATCGCGACGCGCTCGGCCACGTCAACAACGCCGTCTACTCGACCTACCTCGAGGAGGCGCGCATCGGAGTCCTCGGCGGGCTCGGAGACTTCATCCTCGCGCGGGTCGAGATCGACTTCCGCGCCGAGCTGCGCGAGCCCGAGGAGATCGAGGTGCGGAGCCGTCTCGACCGGATCGGCACGAAGAGCCTCGACCTGTGGCACGAGATCCACGCGGGCGGCGAGCTCGTCGCCGAGGCGAAGAGCGTGCTCGTCTCGTACGACTACGAGCTCGGCGCGAGCGTGCCGGTGCCCGACGCACTGCGCAGCCGCCTCGAGGCGCGATCACCGGATCCACTCTGACGGTAACCAGATCGACTCAAGTCCGTCCGCCGCGGTGTCGATGATGAGGCCATGCGGATCGTCGTGAGACACGACGAATCTGGGCAATGGTGGTGGACAGCGATCGGCGATGACGGCACGCCGGCCGCCGTCTCGTTCATGCATCGCAGTCGCACAGACTGCATGCGCGCGCTCGCCGAGCTCCGCGTGGAAGGGCCGGCCGCGCCCGTCACGTACGAGCAGAGCTACGCCGCGAGCCCGGCCACGTGGACGATCTCGAGCTTGAGCCCGTCCGGGTCGTAGAAGAAGACGGCGTAGTAGCCGGGAAGGTAGGCGTACTCCTGCGGCTCGCTCTCGATCTCGGCGCCGACCGACAGCAGCCACCCGTAGCGCTCGTCGACGACGGCGCGCGAGTACGCCTCGAGGGCGAGATGGTGAAGGCCGACGCGGTAGCGGTCGAGCTCGCCGTCGCCCGACTGCGCCGCCCGCAGCCCGATCTCGACCTCGGTGCCGCCGAAGTACCAGATCGTCTCGCCCCGCTCGCCCTCGACCTCCGAGATCCGGTGGTAGCCGAGCGGGCCGAGCAGGTCGCGGTAAAAGGGCAGGCTGCGCTCGATCGAGGAAACGACCAGATCGACGTGATGTACGCCCGTCGGGCGCATCGGGTCGAATTCAGCGCCGGTCGATCAGCTCCTGCGTCCTGCCGTACCGGACTGCCCGCTGCACGGCGCGTGGGTCGAGGCCGCGCTCGAGGAGCTCCTGCCGGATCTCGCCCTCCTGGGCGAGCCGGAGGAAGAGCCAGGCGAGCGCAGCGATCGTGACGAGCGAGCCCTCGATCATCATCACCGCGCCGGCGAGGCCCTGATCGCGGAGCGGCGAGATGCCCCAGAGCTCCTCGCCGGTCGCGTAGACGGGGTAGAAGACGGCGCCGGCCCAGACGAAGACGTTGCCGAGCACGGTCTCGACGAGGCGGACGACGGCGATGTAGCCGAGCTTCGCGCCGGTGCCGAACCACTCGGGCGCGGGCAGCGTCTCGAGCACGGGCAGCCACATGATCGCCCCGGCGGTGAAGAAGGCGACATGTTCGAGCGCGTGCACGGCGCTGTGCTCGACGGCCGCTTCGTACAGGAAGGGCACGTGCCAGAGGTAGAGGTTCGCGGCCCAGATGGGCAGCGCAACGAGCGGGTTGGCGAGCACGCGCAACCTCTCGACTGGGCGGAGGGCGAGCAGCGGCCGCAGGATCGGCCCGGTCAGCCCGGCGAGCAGGCACAGCGGCGCCAGGTCGCCGATGACGACGTGCTGCAGCATGTGGAAGCTGAAGAGCTCCTCCTCGCCGATCGCGGCGACCGGCGACGCGAACGCGAGGACGCAGCAGCGTCAGGCCGAGCGCGAAGAGGAGCTGCCGCCAGCGGGGGACGACGGTTCCGCGGGCCCGCAGCGTGTGCACCCGGCGCCAGTACCCGAAGGCGGCGAGCGCGACCGGCGCGAGCTGCAGCGGATCGAACGTCCATGTCGTGAGGGAGGGGGGATCCACCGGCACCCACTCTAGAATCCGCCGCTCGTGCGGCTCTTCCACTACCACCTCGTCACGAGCCGCGTGCGCCAGGTCGAGGCGCGGTACGTCGGCAAGCTCCGCTTCGACCTCGTCGCGCGGCACGGCCGCATCGGCGACGACTACCAGTCGTTCGAGCCGGGGACGTCGTGGGAGCACCTGGACGGCCTCGGCTTCAAGCTGCGGCTGACCGAGCTCGAGCGTGGGGCGGTCAACGTCGTCGTGCAGCCGGGGCAGTGGGACATACCTCGCGTCGACCACCTCGGGCTGGCGCTCGACGAGGACGAGTTCGAGGGGGTGATCGAGCAGGCGACGGCGAAGGAGCTCCGGATCCAGGCACACGGCGGCCGGCGCACGTTCATCGCCACCAACGTCGGCTACCGGCTGGAGGTGCACCCGCCGCGTGAGTGGCTCGAGGAGCTGCTCCAGGCGAGCGACGTGCTCATGGTCTCCGAGCTCCAGCTGCGGGCCGAGGATCCCGAGCAGAAGGCGATCGCGCTTGCGGAGCTGATCGAGACGGAGCGGCGCGGCAGTGACGTCCGCGTCGGCGACGCGCTCGTGCGCTTCCTGCCCGGCGGCCCGCCGGGGCGGCCGCAGCTCCACGGCGAGCTGTTCACCTGAGCCACGCGCAGCCGATCGGGGTCGTAGACTCGGCGGCGTGAGCGAGGAGCGGACGTACGCCGCCGCGGGGGTGTCACTCGCCACTGCAGAGAGCGTGCTGGAGCGGCTGCGCGAGGCGGTCGAGTCGACCGCGACGCCCGCGACCGCCGGCGCCTTCGGTGGCTTCGCCGGCCTTTACGAGCTGGACGGCGAGCGGCTCCTCGCAGCCTCGACCGACAGCGTCGGCTCGAAGCTGATCCTCGCGCGGCGCGCCGGTCGGCTCCGCTGGTGCGGCGCCGACCTCGCCGCGCACTGCATCAACGACGTGCTGACGACCGGTGCGCGACCGCTCTTCCTGCTCGACTACGTCGCGGCGAACCGGATCGAGCTCGACCAGGTCGCCGAGCTCGTCGAGGGAGCGGCCGAGGTGTGCCGTGCCGCCGGGCTGCGCGATCCTCGGCGGCGAGACCGCCGAGCTGCCGGGCATCTACCAGGACGAGGAGCTCGACTTCGCCGGCACCTGCGTCGGCCTCGTCGACCGCCGCGACCTCGTCGACGGCACGCGCGTCGAGGCCGGCGACGTCGTCGTCGGCTTCCCCTCGGCGGGCATCCATGCGAACGGCTTCACGCTCGTCCGCAGCCTCGTCGGGGACGACGACTTCGACGCCGACCTGCTCCTGCCGCCGACGCGGCTCTACCTCGACGAGGTCCGCGCGTTGAGAGCGCGTGCCGACGTGCGGGCGCTCGCGCACGTCACCGGCGGCGGGATCATGGGCAACCTGCCGCGCGTCCTGCCGGACGGCCTCAGGGCGGAGATCGACTGGGACTCCTGGGAGCGGCCGCCGGTCTTCGCCTGGCTCGCCCAGCAGCGAGTCGAGGAGGAGGAGCTTCGCCGCGTCTTCAATCTCGGCATCGGCTACTGCGCCGTCGTCCCCGAGGCCGACGCCGCGGGCGAGCTCGTGATCGGGAGGATCGTGCCGGCGTGATCGGCGTGCTCGTCAGCGGCGAGGGCTCGAACCTGCAGGCGCTGCTCGACGCCGAGCTGCCCGTCGTCGCGGTCGCGTCGAACAGGGCGGGCGTGCGCGCACTGGAGCGCGCCGGCGCGGCGGGCGTGCCTGCGGGCGCATTCGAGCTGGACGGCTTCGCTGACCGGGAGCAGCGCGACGCGACGATGGCGAACTGGCTGCAGGAGCACGGGGTCCGGGTCGTCGTCTGCGCCGGCTACATGCACCTGCTCACGCCGGCGTTCCTCGAGCGGTTCCCGCAGCGGATCGTCAACGTGCACCCGTCGCTCCTGCCGGAGTTCCCCGGCGCGCATCCGATCGACGACGCGCTCGAGGCCGGGGTCGACACGACGGGCGTCACGGTCCATCTCGTCGACGAGGGTCTGGACTCAGGGCCGGTAGTTCGGCAGGAGCCTGTCCCCGTCGAGCCGCGCGACACGCTGGTCGAGCGCATCCACGCGGTCGAGCACCGGCTGCTGCCCGAGGTGGTGAGAGAGCTCTGCGCGCGCTGATCTCGGTCTACGACAAGACGGGCCTGGACGGCTTCGCGAAGGGCCTCGCCTCGCTCGACTGGGAGCTCGTCGCGAGCGGCGGCACGGCTGCATATCTGGAGGAGCTCGGGCTGCAGGTCACGAGCGTCGAGTCGATCACCGAGTTCCCCGAGCTGCTTGCGGGGCGCGTGAAGACGCTGCACCCGCGCATCCACGCAGGGATCCTCGGCCGGCGCGACAGCCCGGACGACCTCGAGGCGCTCGCCGGGCTCGGCATCGAAACGTTCGAGCTCGTGTGCGTCAACCTCTATCCGTTCGAGGACGTGGCCGGCCGCCGCGGCGTTCGCGAGGAAGACGCGGTCGAGATGATCGACGTCGGCGGGCCGTCGCTCCTGCGCGGCGCGGCCAAGAACTTCGCCCACGTCGCGCCCGTCTGCCGGCCGGGCGACTACGACGACGTGCTCGATGAGCTACGGCGCGACGGGTCGCTCTCGGACGAGGCGCGCCGCCGCCTGGCCGCGACTGCATTCGCGACCACCGCCGCGTACGAGGCGGCGATCGCGTCCTGGTTCGCCGACCGCGAGCCGTTCCCGGACGTGTACCTGCCCGTCTTCGAGAAGCAGCTCGACCTCCCGTACGGCGAGAACCCGCACCAGGGCGCGGCCTACTACGCGGAGCGGGGCGCCCGCACCCATCTGCTGGCGCGCGTCGACCAGCTGCACGGCCGCGAGCTCTCGTTCAACAACCTGAACGACCTCAATGCGGCCAGGCTGCTCGTGCGCGAGTTCACGCTCCCCGCCTGCGTGATCGTCAAGCACGCGAACCCGTGCGGGGTCGCGGTCGGCGCCTCGATCGAGGAGGCCTACGCAATCGCGCTCGCCGCCGACCCCGTCTCCGCGTACGGCGGCGTCGTCGTCCTCAACCGCCCGGTCAGCGCGGCGCTCGGCCTCGGGCTCGCGGAGCAGTTCATCGAGGTGCTCTTCGCCCCCGGCTACGACCAGGCCGCGGTCGAGGCGCTCGTCCAGAAGCCCGGGACTCGGATCCTGAACGACCTCGAGCGACGCGCGGTCGAGTCCGGCGAGCGCGACCTCAAGCGCGTCCTCGGCGGGCTGCTCGTGCAGGACCGCGATTGGGACGTCGCCGACCGTGAGGGGATGGAGGTCGTCAGCGGCGCTCCCTCGGAGTCGCAGTGGGGCGACCTGCTCTTCGCCTGGCGCGTGTGCAAGCACGTCTCCTCGAACGCGATCGTGATCGCGAAGGACCTCCAGACGATCGGGATCGGGGCCGGACAGATGAGCCGCGTCGACGCCGTGCGGCTCGCCGTCGAGAAGGCGAGGGAGCACGGCCACTCGCTCGAGGGCGCTGCGCTCGCGTCGGATGCGTTCTTCCCGTTCCCCGACGGGCCTCGGCTCGGCCTCGACGCAGGCATCACGTCGTTGATCCAGCCGGGAGGCTCGAAGCGCGACGACGACGTCGTCTCAGCGGTGGAGGCAGCCGGCGCCGCGATGGTCTTCACCGGGCGCCGGCACTTCCACCACTAGCTCTACGGGTTGTCGCTCGACGAGGTGGTGCCGAACGTGCGGTCGGCCCAGCCCAGCGCGTCGGTGACGAACGCGAACGCGAACGCGGCCAGCCCGAGAGCGATGAACTCGGGCCAGTTCGTGTCTGTGAACACGGCGATGACGAACAGCACGGTCGCCACGAGCAGCAGGATCGTGCGCAAGCCGAGATTCATTGATGTCTCCTTGACGTGAATACTCGTCCGGTGGACGAGCTCGACCTGCGTATTCGCAACCACGTCTACAGCTCCTTCGTCGAGCGTGGACGTGTTGTCACGCCTGCCGACGTCGCCCACGAGCTCGACATCGGCGAGGAGACGGCTGCGGACAGCCTTCCGCCGGCTGCACGACGGCCACGCGCTCGTGCTCGCGCCCGGCTCGACCGCGATTCGCATGCTCAACCCGTTCTCGGCGGTGGAGACGCCGCACCGAGTCGAGGCCGGCGGGCGCTCGTGGTACGCGAACTGCGCCTGGGACGCGCTCGGCATCCCACACGCGCTGCACGAGGACGCCGCCCGGATCGGCTCGCGCTGCCCGGAGTGCGGCGAGCGAGTCGAGCTCGAGCTGCGCGGCGGCGAGCTCGTCAGCGGCGCCGACCTGCTCGTGCACTTCGTCGTTCCTGCCCGCCGCTGGTGGGACGACATCGGCTTCACCTGAAGCACGATGGTCTTCCTCCGGTCGGAGGAGCACCTCGAGCGGTGGCTCGCGGCCAACGAGTGGAAGCCAGGCGAGACGCTCACGCCGCAGAAGCTGAACGAGCTTGCCAGGCGTTGGTGGTGGACTCGCCTCGAGCCGGACTGGCGACCGCGTGAGCCCGCAGAGTCACAGGCGATCCTGGACGAGCTCGGCCTGACCGGCCCGTTCTGGCAGCTCGCCTGACGACTCGCGGTGCACGGCGACGCCGGCGATGACGAGGACGACGCCGAGCGCTTCCGCCGCCGTCGGCACCTGCCCGAGGACGACGATTCCGATGACCATGGCCGTGGCCGGCAGGAGGGCGACGAGGAGCGCGTAGGTAGCGCGCCGGAGGCGCGCCATCGCCAGCTGGTCGAAGACGTACGGGATGACCGACGAGGCGATGCCCACGCCGACCCCGGCCGCGAGCGCAACGGGATCGCCGAAGGCGGGTGCGGCGGCCGCGCCCGCGATCGGGGTGACGACGACGAGCGCGACCAGCATCGCCGCGCCGAGCGTGTCGATCCCATCGGCCTCGCCCGACTGCGCCACGCGGTGCCCGAGCACGATGTAGAGGGCGAACAGGGCCGCGTTCGCGAACGCGAGGGCGACGCCGAGCGGCTCGCCCTCGAGCCGGACGTCCGTGAGCAGGTAGACGCCGCCCACCGCGAGCAGCAGCGCCGCGCCGTTGCGTCGGGTGCGCGCGCCGAGCGCAGCCAGCGCGATCACGGGCACGAACTCGATCGCCGCCACCGTCCCGAGCGGGAGCCGGTCGATCGCGAGGTAGAAGCAGGCGTTCATCACCGCGAGCGTGCCGCCCCAGGCGAGGATCGTCCTCCGCGCGCCTGCGGAGGCGGCCGCCCAGACCCGCCAGGGCTTGCGCCAGAGCGCGAACACCGCGGCGGCGGCCGCGATCCGCAGCCACGCGACGCCGAGCGGCTCGACGCGCGCGAAGAGCAGCACCGCGAAGGCCGGGCCGAGGTAGTGGAAGACGGCGCTGCCGACGAAGTAGGCGTGTGGCGGCGGCTCGCGTAGTCGCACACCGATATGATCCCCGGCTCCGAAGGCGCTCTACCCCCGAAAACGAAGGGAACCGGGGCGAGATGGCGACGAAGCAACGGCAAGACAAGGCACCGACCTTCGACCGCACCGACGGCAGGCTCCTCGCCGAGCTGCAACAGGACGCGCGCCTCAGCCACGCCGAGCTCGGCCGGCGGGTCAGCCTGTCGCCGCCGGCCGTGGCCGAGCGGCTTCGGCGGCTGGAGCGCGACGGCGTGATCACGGGGTACCGGGCCGAGGTCGACCCGAAGGCGCTCGGGTACACGCTCGGCGCGATCATGCGCGTACGGCCGACGGCGCGGCAGCTGCCGAAGGTCGCCGAGCTGGCGCGCGAGTCGCCGGAGGTCGTCGAGTGCCACCGCATCACCGGCGAGGACTGCTTCTTCCTCAAGCTCCACGTCCGGGACGTCGAGCACCTCGAGGAAGTCGTCGACCGCTTCCTGCTCTTCGGGCAGACGACGACGTCGATCATCCAGTCGTCTCCCGTGGGTGGTCGCGGCCCACATGTTGCGTAGGCTTCGCGCGATGGCGCGCGACTATCCCACGCTGCTCGATCTCGTCGGGCAGACGCCGATAGTGCGGCTCGATCGGATCGGTCGCGACGTCCCGCCGAGCTTGCTCGCGAAGCTCGAGCACCTGAACCCGGGCGGCTCGAACAAGGATCGCATCGGCCTGGCGATGATCGAGGCGGCCGAGCGCGAGGGGAAGCTGCGCCCCGGCGGCACGATCGTCGAGCCCACGTCCGGCAACACCGGTGTCGGCCTCGCGATCGCTGCTGCGGCCCGCGGCTACCGCTGCATCTTCGTCATGCCGGACAAGATGAGCCAGGAGAAGATCTCGATGCTCCGGGCCTACGGCGCCGAGGTCGTGATCACGCCGACGGCGGTCGAGCACGACTCACCGGAGAGCTACTACTCCGTCTCCGACCGTCTCGCCGAGGAGATTCCCGGCGGGTTCAAGCCCGACCAGTACTCGAACATGTCCAACCCGGAGGCCCACTACGAGACGACCGGGCCGGAGATCTGGGAGCAGACCGAGGGCGAGATCGACGCCCTCGTCATCTCCGTCGGAACGGGCGGCACGATCTCAGGGGCCGGGCGCTATCTGAAGGAGCAGAACCCGGACATCGTCATCGTGGGCGCCGATCCGGAGGGCTCCGTCTACACCTCGGACGAGACGCACCCGTATCTCGTCGAGGGGATCGGCAAGGACACCTGGCCCGTGACGATGTCCCGGGACATCGTCGACCGCTGGGTGCGCGTCTCCGACCGCGACTCGTTCGTGACCGCGCGCCGGCTCGCGCGCGAGGAGGGCATCCTTGCCGGCGGCTCGGCCGGGACGACGATCTGGGCCGCGCTCGAGGTCGCGAAGGACCTCGGGCCGGAGGCGACGGTGCTCACGGTCCTGCCGGACTCGGGCCGCTCCTACCTCTCCAAGTTCTACGACGACAACTGGATGCTCCAGTACGGGTTCCTCGAGCGTCAGGCGCCGCCGCCCACGATCGAGGAGGTGCTCCGCTTCAAGCGCGGCGAGGAGCACGAGCTCCCGGATCTCGTCACGATCGAGTCGCGCCAGAAGGTCGGGCAGGCGATCGACCTGATGCAGCGTTACTCGATCTCGCAGCTCCCGGTCGTGCGCGACGGGGAGACCGACTCGCTCGCGGACGTCATCGGCTCGCTGCAGGAGCGCGGCGTCCTCGACCGCGTCTTCAAGAACCCCGACGCGCTCAACGAGGACGTCGCCGTCGCGATGCAGCCGCCGCTGGCCACGGTCGACGTCAACGACACGCTCGACCAGGTCTTCGCCGATCTCTCCGGGCCGAGCGCGGCCGTCGTGGTCGCCTCTGGCGGCCGGCCGACCGCGATCCTGACGCGCTCCGACCTGCTCGACTTCCTCGCCCACAAGCGCTAGTCGTCGATGCGCCTGTACGACTCCTCGGTCTCTGCCAACTGCTACAAGGTGCGGCTGCTCGCGGCCAACCTCGGGCTCGAGCTCGAGCGAGTGCCGGTGGACATCTTCAGCGGTGAGGCAGGGACGGAGTCGCACCTGGCGCGAAACCCCGCCGGCCGGACACCCGTGCTCGAGCTCGACTCGGGAGAGCACTTGCCCGAGTCGAGCGCGATCCTGCTCTACCTCGCCGAGGGCACGCCGCTCCTCCCGGCGGATCGCTTCGAGCGGGCACGTGCTGCTGCCTGGCTCTTCTTCGAGCAGAACCTGCTCGAGCCGAACATCGGCACCGGCCGCTTCTGGCTCCTCACCGGCCGCGCAGCCGGACATGACGCTCTGCTCGAGCGCTGGCGGGACATGGGCGCCAAGGCGCTGGAGGTGCTCGAGCGGCAGCTCGCGACGACGCCGTTTCTCCTTGGCGCGGAGTACTCCGTGGCGGACATCGGGCTCTACGCCTATACGCACGTCGCGCCGGAGCTCGGCCTCGAGCTAGGCCCCGCGGTGCGCGCGTGGCTGGAGCGGGTCGAGGCGCAGCCCGGCTACATGAACGACCTCGAGCCCTATCCGCAGGACGCCGCTGCGGGCGGGCGCTCCGTCCACGGCTAGCGGATAAACGTCGCCTCGTGCCCGCGCTGGTTCGCCTCGCGGAGCTGGCCGTCAGTGAGCGCGCCGATCCGCCGCAGGAGGTCGAGCTCGTCGCGGAGGTGCGTCCGCATCATCTCGGGGCCGTCCGTCGCGATCGTGAAGGCGACCCCGTGCTCGAGGAAGGCGTGGACGGTGTCCCTGACGGCGTCCTCGTCGGGGAGCGCCCGCGTCAGCAGGTTCGAGGTGGGGCAGATCTCGAGCACGACGCCGGTCTCGCGCAGCAGCCGCATCAGCTCGGGATCGCCGGCCGCCAGGATCCCGTGCCCGATCCGGTCGGGGCGGAGGTGCTCGACGACCTCACCGATCTCCTCCGCGCCGCTCGCGCCCTCCTCGCCGACATGGATCGTGACGCCGAGGTTCGCCTCTCGCGCCGCCTGCACCATCGGCTCGAGGCCGCGGTAGTCGTAGCGCCTCCCGCCGGGCCGCGGCCCGGCGACGTCGATGCCGACGATGCCGCGCGAGGCCCAGCGGATCGCCTTCTCGACGACGACCTCGTTCTGGCGTGCGGTGAACGTCCGGTCCATCATCAGGATCAGGCCGCAGCGCACCTGCGGGTACTCCATCGAGGCCCGGTCGAGGCCGCGGACGGCGGCGAGGATGACATGGTCGAGGTCGCGCTCGCCGCCGCGGTTTCGCTTCATCGGGTTGAAGCGGAGCTCGAGCGTGGTGATGTACTGCGACCGGTAGGCGCCGCCGATCGCGCCGTGCACGGACCGCTCGACCGCGAGCGGGGAGGACTGGATCAGCTCCGTCCAGTGGTAGATCTGGTCGAGCGCATCGAGGTTCTCGACGCCGCGGGCGTCCGAGACGGTGACGAGCGCGTCGAACTCCCAGTAGTCCTTGACCGGCAGCGCGATGCCCTGCTCGTGCGCGAGCGACCAGAGGATCTCGGAGGCGACCGAGCCTCCGAGATGCGTGTGGAGCTCGGCGAGCCCCTCCTTCACCGCGGCGTCGGCGCCGCGGCGCGGGCGACGAAGTCGCGGAGCTCGGGCAGGACGCGGGGGTCGATCGTGTGCGGCAGCGGGTACTCGCGGTAGAGAACGTCCGCGCCGGCGGCCTGGACCCGCTGGCGGGCCTGGCGCCCGTACTGCACCGGGATGATGTCGTCGTACGTGCCGTGGCCGATCGCGATCGGGTACCCGTCGAGGCCCGACAGGTCGAGCTCGAGCCCTTCGACCTCCGGCATGAAGCCCGAGAGCGCGACGATCGCGTCGGGCCGCGTCTCGGCACCGCGGCCGAAGCCGGTCGCCCAGCTCATCGCCGTCCCCTGCGAGAAGCCGCCGAGCACCAAGGGTCGCGGGAGCTCGTCGAGCAGGCTTGCCAGCAGCTCGAAGCTCGGCCAGAAGGTGGCGGGGTCGGGAGTCGGGATCCCGGCCAGCTGGTACCAGTGAGCCCCTCCGGGCGGGAGCGAGAGCGGCCCTCGCGGTGTCACGCCGAGCAGCCGTCGCTCCGGGTCGAGGGCGTCCAGCAGCGGGAAGAGGTCGCGCTCGTCGGCGCCGCGGCCGTGGAGGAGAACGAGGCTGCCGGCCGGTTCGCCGGCCGCGGGACGCTGGAGGCGGACTAGGTCCGCCACGCGCCGCGCGGATCGGGGAGCGGCGTCAACACGGGCTCGATCCGCTCGCGGAGGTGCTCGAAGGCGGGCGGTAGCGACAGCCGCTCACCCAGGTGCTCCGGGTCCTCGTCGGTCGAGAAGCCCGGCCCGATCGTGGCGATCTCGAACAGGACGCCGCTCGGCTCCCGGAAGTAGATCGACTTGAAGTAGAAGCGGTCGATCACGGGTGTCGGCTGCGCGCCCGCCGCTGCGACCTGCGCGAGCCAGGCGTCGTGCTCCTCCTGCGGCGAGGCCCACGCGATGTGGTGAACCGTGCCCGCCCCTGGGATACCCCGCTCCGAGGGCGCCGGGTCGAACTCGAAGAACCCGCCGCGCTCGGCGCCGCGCACCTCCCACGTGGAGTCGCCGCGCCGCTCGAAGGCGAGCGTGCCCTCGAACAGCGTGCGGCTGCGCTCGACGTCCGCGCTGTATGCGCGAACGCCGTCGAACCCCTGCAGCGCGAGCTCGGCCGGGATCTCCGGGTGCTCCGCGACGAGGGGCTCGTCGTCGGTCTCGACGACCGCCAGCTCGTAGCGCATGCCCTCCGGATCGTCGAACACGACGCGTCCCGCCGGCCGCTCGACGCGCACGCCCTCGTCCTGCAGGCGCTCGGCCCAGAAGTCGAGGGCGTCGTCGGAGCCCACCCGGTAGACGATCGTGTGGATCATCCCCGTCCCCGGTCGGCCGCGCCGCGCCTGCGGATACTCGAAGAAGGTGATGTCGGCGCCGGGGCTCCCGTGCTCGTCGGCGTAGAAGAGGTGGTAGACGGTCGGGTCGTCCTGGTTCACCGTCTTCTTCACCAGCCGCTGGCCGAGGACGCGGGTGTAGAAGTCCACGTTCCGCGGCGCGTCGCCCGTGATCAGCGTGATGTGGTGAATGCCCTCGAAGCGCACGTCGGTCTCCCTGCCCAGACCGCACTGTTGCACGTTCGAGCCGGGGCTGGCGGTCCGAACCGGGCGGTCAGAGGCACCCCGCGCCGTAGACTCACCCGTCGTGAAGGTGGGGATCGTCGTGCCGTTCTCCTGGTCCTTCTGGGGCGCCGTCGTCGAGCACGCGGAGCTGCAGGCCGCGGCGCTGCGGCGGCTCGGCGCCGACGTCCGCCTCGTGATGGGAAACGACCCGCCGGGCCAGTTCACGCGCGCGCTCCACCCGCGCATCGGCCGCCACGGGGACCCGCCGCCCGACGTGATCCCGATCGGACGGTCGGTGATCGTGCCGGCGAACGGCTCGCTGCCCAACATCATCCTCAGCCCGCGGGCGGTCTTCCGCATCCGGCGCGTGCTCGAGCGGGAGCAGTTCGACGTGATCCACCTCCACGAGCCGATGACGCCGATCCCCTGCATTGCCACGCTGGCCCTCTGGGACGGCCCGATGGTCGGAACGCACCACGCGAGCGGCGACCTCGGCTGGATGCGCCTCGCCGCGCCGATCTGGGGGTTCCTCGAGGAGCGCCTCGATCACCGGATCGCGGTGTCCGAGCAGGCGCGGGCATCCGCCGACCGCTGGCTTCCGGGCGAGTACGAGATCGTGCCGAATGGGGTGCTCATCCCACCGGAGGCCGATCCGGCCGGTCGCGAGCACCGCGTCGTCTTCGCGGGTCGGCACGAGCCGCGGAAGGGGCTGCAGGTGCTGCTGCGCGCGTGGCCAGAGGTGCACCGACGGACGGGCGCGCGGCTGCGCGTCATCGGCGCCGATCCGCTCGCCGTGCGGCTGCTGCTCGCTCGGGCGCGGGTGCCGGAGACGGGCATCGACGTGCTCGGCTTCCTCAGCCAGGACGACCTCACCGCCGAGCTCTCGTCCGCGAAGGCGCTCGTCGCGCCGTCCCTCGGCGGCGAGAGCTTCGGCATGGTGCTCACGCGCGCGTTCGCCTGCGCCACCCCGGTCGTAGCGTCCGACATCGCCGGGTACCGTGACGTCATGACCGCGGACACGTCGGTACCGGTCGCGCCGGGCGATCACGCGGCGCTCGCCGAAGCGGTCACGGCGCTCCTCGAGGACGAGGCCCATCGACAGCGGCTCGGCGCCGCCGCGCGCACGCTCGCCATCGAGCGGTACTCCTGGGACGACATCGCCGGGCGTCTGCTCCGGATCTACGACGGCGTGCAGCCCCGGGAGCGCGTCGCCGCATGAGCGTGACGAGGGTGGCACAGAGCAAGCCCGTCCAGGTCGCCCTTGTCCTGCTCCTGCTCACGCTCGCCCTCTCGCTCGTGTGGTGGCGCGGGCCTGACTGGAACCTCGTCTACCACGCGTTCGACTTCGTCAACTGGGCATGGGTGATCTTCGCGCTGGGGCTCAACCTCGCGTCGGTCGTCGTGCGGGCGCTCGCTTGGCAGCTGACGATCGTGCAGGCGCTCGACCCGCCCGATCCGCCGTTCAACCGAACGTTTTCCGCCTTCGCCGTGGGACTGCTCGGGAACGCGGCCCTGCCCGGCCGTATCGGCGAGCTCGCGCGTGTGGCCGTCCTGCGCCGGCGGCTGCCGGAGCACGGCCACGGAACGAGCGCGGCGCTCGTCGGCACCGTGTTCGCGCACCGGCTCTTCGACCTCGTCCCGGCGCTCGTCCTCGTCGGTTACGTCCTCGCCACGGCGAAGATCCCGAGCTGGGCCGTGACGAGCCTCGTGCTCGTCTCGGTGATCGGCGTCGTGCTCTTCCTCGGCGCGATCCTGCTTGCGCGACGGCGTCACCGGCCTGCGCTCGACGGCCACCGGCACGTGCGCCATCTGCTGGCGATGGCGCGGCAGGGGCTCTCGGTGATGAAGGCGCCGGCGCCGGCGGCCGGGGCGATCCTGCTGCAGTCGCTCGGCTGGTTCCTGCAGCTCCTCGCCGTCTACGTCGCCATGCGGGCCTTCGACATCCACGCGCCGCTCCCCGCCGCCGCCCTCGTGCTCCTGCTGATGAATGTGGCGACGATCTTCCCGCTCTGGCCGGGCAACGTTGGTCTGCTGCAGGCCGCTGTGGCGCTTCCGCTCGTCCAGTACGGCGTCCCCTACTCGACCGGGTTCGCCTACGGAATCGTGCTGCAGGCGATCGAGATGTCGGTCGGCGTGGGCGTCGGCCTCATCTTCCTCGCGCGCGAGGGGCTCTCGTTCGCGACGCTGAAGGACATGCCCGAGGTGGTCGAGGCCGAGGACGAGGAAGAGGAGCTCCTCGAGGAGTTGGAGCACGAGGTGCCGCGTGCGCGCGCCGGCGTGTCCGGTTTCTAGCCGCGTCTAGTGCTGGTGGTGCTGGTGCTCCGCGGCGCGGACCTTGCCCGCGAGCACCTGCAGCAGCTTCCACGCGATCGACGAGTCCGACTCGACGATCGGCCGGAACTCCCACGACGTCAGGCCGTACGTGGTCATGTCCGTCTCGGCCATGATCGAGGCCGACCGGGTACCGCCGTCGATGAGCGCGATCTCGCCGAAGTAGTCGCCGGGGCCGAGCGAGCCCCGCTCCTCGCCCTCGACCGTCACGTTCGCCCGGCCCTCCGTGATGATGAAGAACCCGGCGCCGGCTTGACCTTCGGTCGCGACCGCCGACCCGGCCGGGAAACGGCGCTCCTTGAAGGAGCTCGAGAGGCTCTCGAGGTCGCGGCGCTCGAGGCCGGAGAAGAGCGGCACGCGGGCGAGGGTGTCGGCTGAGGGCTGAGCCACGCGCCGATTCTACGCAGATGCCTCGGAGCCGGGGAAGGGCGCCGCCGTCTCGGCCCGCCGCGCGAGCTCCTCGATCTTCCCCTGGGCGGTGTCGAGCCGCGTGAGGCAGAAGCGCAGGAGCTCCTCGCCGCGCTCCCAGAGCGCGATTGCCTCGTCCAGGCTCGCCTCGCCGCGCTCGAGCCGCTCCACGATCGTCTCCAGCTCGCGCTGCGCGCTCTCGAAGGTGAGCTCGCTCACCGGATCTCCTTGACCTGGGCGCCGAACGCGCCCTCCGCCAGCTCGACCTCGACCGGGTCGCCCGACCGCAACGCTCTCCGTCGAGCGGAGCACCTGCTCGTGCGCGCGGACGATTGCGTAGCCGCGCTCGAGCGTCCCGCGCGGCGAGAGCGCGGCGAGCCGCGCGCCTGCCTGCTCGACGGCGTTTCGGCGGCGCTCGAGCAGCAGCGTCGGGCCGCGTTGCAGCCGTTCTCGCAGGGACGACACACGGTGGGCGTCGCGCTCGAAGGCGCGTCGCGTGCCGCGCTCGAGCGCGTCGTGGGAGCGGCGCAGACGCTCTCGCTCGCGTTCGAGCGAGCGCCGCACGCACCGCTCGAGCGAGCCGTGTGCGCGCACGAGGTCGCGGCGGAGCTCGTGAACGTCCGGCACGACCAGCTTCCCGGCCGCCGTCGGCGTCGAGGCCCGGACGTCGGCGGCGAGGTCGCAGAGCGGCGTGTCTTGCTCGTGCCCGACCGCCGAGACGACCGGGACGGCGCAGCTCGCGACGGCGCGGACGACCCGCTCGTCGCTGAACGGCAGCAGGTCCTCGAAGCTGCCGCCGCCGCGGGTGAGGACGATCACGTCGATACCGGGCTCGCGCTCGAGCGCCTGCAGCGCGTCGACGATGCCGAGCACGGCCCGCGGCCCCTGGACGAGCGTCTCCGCGACGAGTACGCGCGCCGGCGGGAAGCGGCTCTGAATCGTCGCCAGCACGTCCTGCTTCGCGGCCGCGTCACTGCCGGTGACGACGCCGATCCGCCGCGGGAAGCGGGGGAGCGCCCGCTTCCGGGACGCGTCGAAGAGGCCGTCGCCGGCGAGGGCTTGCTTCAGCCGCTCGATCGCCGCGAGATGCGCGCCGAGCCCGAAGCGCTCGATCGACAGGACGCGGAGGCGGAACTCGCCCTTCGCGGCGTACAGCTCGGGCCGTCCGAACACCTGCACCTGCTCGCCGTCGGCGAGGTCGAGCCGGAGCGCGTCGAAGGTCTTGCGCGGGATCGACGCCGCCAGGCAGGCGCCGTCGGCGGGGTCCTTCAAGGTGAAGAACACGCTGCCCCAGCGCTCGTGGCGCCGGAGCTCCGTCACCTCGCCCTCGATCCACAGCGTGGGCAGCCGCGCCAGCCAGTCCGCGACGCCGCGGTTGAAGCCGGCGACGGTGTAGACCTTGCGGTCGCCGTAGAGGAGCGGCTCCACCTTCACAGCCGACCGCCCTCGTGCGCGGAGGACCGGCCGCGGGCAGCAGTGCGCGATCTTGTGCAGAGTGAGCGCGGCTCCACCTTCACTGCGCTCAGCCTAGAGGCTCCGCGTGAGGCAGGATCGGACGGTGTCCGAGGCGGTCGCGGCCCAGGGAATCGAGCGCTATCGCGCGCTGCTCCGCGTTCCGCACGCCCGGCGGCTCTTCCTGTGGGCGCTGCTGGCCCGGCTGCCGGTGGGGATGGTGCCGCTCGCGCTCATCCTGGTCGTGCGCGCCGAGGGCGGCAGCTACGGCGCCGCCGGCGCCGTCGTCGGAGCCCATTTCGTCGCAGGGGCCATCGGCTCGCCGGTCGCGGGACGGCTCGTCGACCGGCGCGGCCACGCGCACGTGCTGCGACCACGGGCGGTCCTCTACCCGGCGCTGCTCCTTGCGCTTTGCGTCCTGTCGCTCGTGGACGCGCCCATCGTCGCGTTCGGGGCCTGCGCCGTCGCCGCGGGCGCGCTCATGCCCCCGGTCGCCGCCTCGCTCCGGTCCCTCTGGCCACGGCTGCTCCCGGAGCCGTCGCTGCGGGCAGCCGCCTATGCGCTGGAGGCGTCGCTGCAGGAGGTGTTCTTCGTCGTCGGCCCGTTGCTCGTCGCGCTCGTTGCCGGGCTGGCTTCGCCGGTGGCGGCGCTCGCGCTCGCGGCCGCAGCCGGCGCCGTCGGCACCACCGGCTTCGTCCTCACGAAGCCCGTCCGCACGGCGGGCCCGAGCGAGGAGAAGGCCCACGGCTTCCTCGGCGCGCTCGTGTCGCCGGGCGTACGGACGATTCTGCTGATCACTGTCTGCTGCGGTCTCGCCTTCGGCGGCATCGAGGTCGGGATCCCCGCCTTCGCGGAGGAGCACGGGGGACGCGAGCTCGCAGGGATCCCGCTCGCGCTCTTCGCGGCGGGAAGTCTCGTCGGCGGCCTCGTCGCCGGCGCCCGCGCAACGGGCGGCTCACGGCGTCTGCTGCGCGTCGCGTCGGCGCTGCTCACGGTCGGCCTCGCGCTGCCGGTGCTCGCGGGCTCGCTCCCCGCGCTCTCGATCCTGATCTTCGCGGCCGGGCTGCCGATCGCACCGGTCTTCATGGCGTCGTACGACCTCGTCGACAAAGTGGCGCGGCCGGGGACCGCCGCGGAGGCATTCGCGTGGATCACGACCGCAATCGGCTCGGGCTTCGCGGTCGGCAGCTCGGTCGGCGGCGCCCTGATCGACTCACAGGGCGTCCGAGCGTCGTTCGCGCTCGGAGCCGCAGGGGGATTCCTCGCCTGGCTGCTCGCAGTGGCCGGGCCGGGGCTGGACGAGCGCTAGAGCAGGATCTCGACGGCAGTCCGCGGATCGCAGCCGCGCGCGACGAGGTCGACGGCGTGGTGCAGATCGGCGTCCAGAGCGGCTGCGAGCCTCTCGGCGAGCGGCAGGGGGTAGCCGGCCTCCATCAACACGTGTAGGCGCCACGATTCCACCTTTGCACGCTCGTTCTGCCGATCGATGAGCTCGGTTGCGTCAGCCATTTTGCGTCGAGTGTTCGTGGTGCACTAGACGAACCCTGCGCCCGAATGTTTGCCGTGTACAGGGTAGGTTTCGACCCCTCCCCGGCTAGGAGTCGTCGGGAGAGGCGCTCCGCTCCCCCTTTGGCTAGCCGAGGTCGGGGACGTCGAGGTCGGCGGTATAGGGATACTCCTCGCGCTTCGGGTCGAACTCGGGCGACGGCTCGATCTCCAGCCAGTACCTCAGACCAGAGCCCTGCTCGTCAAACCGAGCCTCGAACTCGAGCGGCTCGCCGCTCACTCCGCCGGCGACCAGCTCCCCGGCGGAGTCGTAGAGCCGCAGCTCGACCGGAAGCTCACCCTCGATCAGGATCTGCGCCCTGAACGTGCTTCCTGGAGGCGCGCACTCGCGGCAGGCCAGTACGCCGATGTGCAGCGGCTCGAAGTACTCGTCTCGGCGGACGAACGCGAAGGAGAGGTCATCCTCCATCCCCAGCCCGTCGCAGGCGTCGCCGATCCCGTCGCCGTTTCGGTCCTCCTGGCCCGGGTTCCAGTGGAACTGGCAGTTGTCGTCTGCATCGAGGACGCGGTCGCCGTCGTCGTCGCCGTCGAGGACATCCGGCGTGCCATCGCGGTCGGTGTCGCTCTGGCCAGGGTTGTAGTGGTCGGGCGCGTTGTCGCAGGCGTCTCCGACCGCGTCGTGGTCGGTGTCCTCCTGCCCTGGATTGGCCTTCAGCCGGCAGTTGTCGATGGCGTCTCCAACCCCGTCCTTGTCGCTGTCGTCCTGGTGCGGGTTGAAGTGCCGCGGCGCGTTGTCGCACGCGTCGCCGACCCCGTCGCCGTCGCCGTCCTCCTGCCAGGGATTCGCCGTGACGGGACAGTTGTCATGAGAGTCCCAGACGCGATCGCCGTCGGCGTCGTCGAAGATCCGGAGCGCGACCAGCTGGTCCTGGTCGGTGAGGACAAAGACGGTGCCGTTCGAGACAACGGGCACCGGCGCGCGGGCTCCACCGGCCGCCAGGGTCCAGAGCTCCGCTCCGGTCCGGGCGTCGAACGCGCGCACCTGGGGGCGCGTCGTCGGAGTCGTGGCGGTCCCGACATACACGAGGCCGTTCGCCACGACGGGAGCAGAGGCACTGCAGCAACCGGTCCCATCCATCCACAGCTGCGCGCCCCCCATCGCCGAGTCGAAGGCGAAGACCTGGCCGCACATGTCGCTCGCATAGGCGACTCCATTCGCGACCGCCGGCGACGCGTCGGCGCGGCTGGAGGGGCAGGCGTTGGAATCCCGCCACAGCCGCACCCCGGTGCGGGCATCGAAGGCACTGAAGTTGAATCGGCCCTGGGCGAACACGACACCGTTCGCGACCGTCGGAGTGGAGACACTCGGGAGGGCAGTGATCAGCACTGCACTCCAGAGCCGTTGTCCTGTCACGGCGTCGAAGGCGTGCAGCTCGTCGGCCACCGACGTGACGTAGACGATCCCGTTCGACACCGCGGGCGTTGTCACGATCGCGGCTCCCGCGCCGGCGCTCCATTTCACCGCCCCGGTGGCGGCGTCGAGCGCGCGTAGGGTTCCGTTGCGCGAGCCGGTGTAGACGACGCCGTTGGCGACCGCCGGGGACGACACGATCCCGCCGCCGCCCAGCGCTGACCAGCGCAGCGCTCCCGTTCCGGCGTCGAACGCGAACACCGTTCCGCTCGTGGCGACGTAGACAACTCCGTTCGCGACCGCCGGCGACCCCGCAACCGCCTGGCCGGTACTCGCAAACCAGAGCTGCGCGCCGGTCCGTTCGCTGATCGCGAACAACGCACCTCGAGTTGAGCTGACGTACACCACACCGCCCCAGACGGCCGGTTCAGCGAAGGCACCGGGGATGGTCGCCGTCCAGTCCACCCTGAGTCCGGCGATGTTGGCCGGCCCGATCGCGGTCTCGCTCGCGTTGTGGCGCGAGTGGTCGGCCGAGCCGCCGAGCTGCGGCCAGTTCCCAGCCCGGGCCTGCGCGGGAGCCAATGCGAGCGAAGCGGCAAGCAGCGCGACCACGCTCAGCAGTACGCGTCGGAAGATCGTCGAGTGCGTGTTCGCCCGGTCGTTCATCGTCCCGCTCCTTCGTGTCGCCGTGCCCGAACGAGCCAAAGCTCGTCGACGCCTACTCGTCAGGACGTGCCGGCGGCCAGGACGCTTCCCTGCACGGGATCCGCTGCGTTGTTACCGCAGGCCGGCGTGCGTGTCGCTGATCCGGCGTGCGAGCTCGTCCAGCCGTGCTTCGAGCACCGCCCGCTCGGACTCGGCGTCCGCCACGATCGTGCCGAGCACGCGCCGTAGCTCTGCATCCGCTTGCGAGATGCGGCGTTCGGCGTCGGCCATCAGCTGCTCGTGCTGGCGCTCGAAGGCCCCCTGCGCCTGCCGAAGCCGTGTCTCGAGCCGCTGCTGCCCGGTGTCGCCGGTGTGGGCGAGACGCTCCGCGAACACGCCTTCCGCCTGGCGCGCGAACGTCTCCGCAGCGCGGTCCAGCTCACGCGAGAGCCGGACGGCCGTCTCCTCCCGCGCCGCCCGCAGCGTGGCGTCGAACTGCTGCCCGGCGGCCTCCGAGAAGCGCTCGGCCTCTCGCGCGACGACCCGCTGCAGCTTCTCGACCTGTCGCCGCTCGACGTCCGCGAAGGCGACCTCGATTCGCGCGACGGCCTCGGTCTCGCTGCGCTCGATCTGCTCCGACAGGGTCTGTTCGCGCTTCCGCAGCCGCTCGGAGAGCTCCTCGATCACGCGGCGGCGCTCGCTCGTGTGCGCCTCGAGCTCGCCGAGCGCCTCCGCGACGGCGGCCTGCGCCGAGCGCTCGAGCTCCTCGCGCAGGCGCAACACCGACGCGCGCTGCTCGTCGGAGGTCGAGACGAGCTCGGCCGCCTCCGCCTCGATCCGCGCCTCCGCCTCGGCGAGCAGCTGCCGCTGCTGCTGCTCGAGCCGCGTGGCCTGGCCGGCGAGGCTCTGCTGAGCGCGGTCGACGTCGTCCGCCCACGCTCGCAGACGCTCCTCCACCCGCCGTTCAACCGCCGCCAGCGCGTCGTCGAGCTCCGCGCCGATCTCGCGCTCACGCTCGACGAGCGCGCGCCGCCGCTCCTCGGCCAGGCGCCGCTCCTCCTCGGACAGCAACGAGATCGAGTCGGCGCGAGCCCGCGCAGTCGAGCGCTGCAACTCCTCGAGGTTCGCCGCCTGCTCCTCCTCGACGATCCGCCTGACGTCGGCTCGCGCCTGGTCGAGAACGGCGTCGGCGTCGCGTGCCCGCTGCAGCGCGCGCGCGAGGAACGCGGCGGCAGCCTCGGCGAGCGCGGCGCCGAGCAGGCCCGTCGCGGCCAGCGCGATCTCCAGCTCCGGGCGAAACGCGAAGCTCACCCACGCCGCGGCCGCCGCGGCGAGAAAGACGATCGCGATCGCGCCGAGGAGCTGCGGCCTCGCGCGTCCGGTCGCCGCCGCCGCGACAGACACGGCCGCGACGACGACGGCGACGGCGAAGGCGATCCCGAGCGCGGTCTCGAGCACGCGGCAATCGTAGTGCGGCATCCTGCGGCGATGACGCTTGCCGAGGATCTGGAGGGAATCGCGGCGATCGCCGCGACCCTCTCCGGGCCGGACGAGCGGGTCGTCGCGATCCTTCCGACCGAGGCGCGCGCCGGGCGACGCGTCTACCTGTGCGCGTTCGGAGGCGCGGACGGCACGGGCGAGAGCTGGCTCGGCCTCGACGCCGCCGGCCGGCCCGTGGTCGAGAGCCAGGTCGTCCGCGACGCCGTCTCGATCGCCGCGATGTGCGAGCTCGCCGAGGAGACTGCGGCCGGCGGTGACCTGGACGACCTCAAGAGCCGTCTCGTCGCCGTCCAGGTGACGGAGAACCCGCCCGGCATCGAGGAGGCGGTCGCAGCGGTCGAGGAGCTGCAGCGTGTCCTCGGCACACCGCCGCAGCTGGCGACGACCGCTCGGCTCGACGCGATCGGGCACGCCACGCGCGCGCTGGAGTACGCGCTCGGAGGCGCGCTGCAGGGGTCGCCGTTCGCGCAGGCGATGCTGACCGCTCCGACCGTCATCGAGCAGCTGACCGCCGACGTCGAGGGCTCGTACCGCGGTCCTCTCCGCTAGCCTCTCGGTATGGAAGGCGGCTTCGGGATTCCCTTCGGTGGCGATCCGGACGACCTGCTCCGCGGCATCCAGGAGTTCGCAGCGAAGCAGGCCGAGTCGGTGCAGGAAGCGCAGCGCGAGCAGTTCGCGACGCTCACGCTGAGCACGGCGGTGCAGCTGACCTCGGCGGCGCTCGAGCAGGTCCAGGTGAGCGGCGGCGTCGACGAGCAGGCGATCGCGCTGCGGGACGCGATGCGCGTCCTCTTCCCCGAGGCGGTGGCCCTGGTCTCAGCCGCCCGCCAGGGCTTCATGCGCGAGCGCTAGAGCAAGGCTTTAGGCTCCTCTGCGGTGCTGCTCGACCGCGCGATCGTCCGTGTTCTCCCGGCGGTGCCGCGCCCCCTCGTACAGCGGCTCTCGGCGCGCTACATCGCCGGCCCGTCCCTCGCGGACGCGCGCGAGGTCGTCGCCGCGTTGAACGCCACAGGGAAGCTCGCGACCGTCGACGTCCTGGGCGAGGAGATCACGCAGGCGTCCGAGACCGAGGCGATCACGGACGAGTACGTGGCCGCGCTCGACGCCTTCGAACGCGATGGGCTCGACGCGAACGTGAGCGTCAAGCCGACCGCACTCGGGCTCACGCTCGACTACGACCTCTGCAAGCGCAACGTCGAGCGCGTGATCGCCGCCGCCGAGCCGACGAATCGCTTCGTCCGGATCGACATGGAGGACGCGTCGACGACGGACGACACGCTGCGGCTCTTCCGGGAGCTCCGCGACGAGGGCCACCCGCGCGTCGGCCCGGTGCTGCAGGCGTCGCTGAAGCGGACGGTGGCGGATGCGCGCTCGCTCGCCGGGGCGAGCGTCCGGCTGTGCAAGGGCATCTACGTCGAGTCCGAGGAGATCCAGTTCCGCGACGACGGGGCCGTGCGGGTGAGCTTCGTGCACGCGCTCGAGGCGCTCCTCGACGGCGAGTGCTACGCGGCGGTGGCGACGCACGACGACTGGCTCGTCGAGCAGGCGCTGCGGCTCTTCCGCGAGCGGAAGCTCGACCGCGACGGCTACGAGTTCCAGATGCTCCTCGGCGTGCGGCCGGAGCTCGGCGACCGGCTCGTGCGGGAGGGGCACCGCCTCCGGATCTACGTGCCCTACGGCAGGAAGTGGTACGAGTACTCGCTGCGGCGGCTGCAGGAGAACCCGAAGGTGGCCGGCTACATCGCGGCCGACACGTTCAACCGGCTGCTGCCGGGGCGGTGAGCTCCTCCAGGCTGCGGGCGTTGCGAATCGCCGGCGTCAGGGTGGCCGCGAGCGCAACCACGGCCCCGAAGGCGGCGAGGACGACGATCGACTGGCGCGCGCCGAGCGACTCCGCCAGCAGGCCGCCGACGAGGGCTCCGAGCGGGATCGTCGACCACGCCACCAGCCGCCCCGCGCTCTGCACGCGGCCGAGCAGGCGGTCGGGCACGAGCGCGTAGCGGTAGCTCGCGAGGACGACGTTCCACCAGATCAGCGGGAAGCCGGCAAGCGCGACGACCACACCGAGCACGAGCGGCTCGCGGATCAGGGCGAGCACCGCGGTTCCCGCAGCCCAGAGCCAGAGCGAGCCGATGACGATGTGCCGCGAGTCCACGCGCCGGACGACGCTCGGCGCGAGCACCGAGCCGAGCAGGGAGCCGGCACCGTAGAACCCGAGCATCAGGCCCACCACCGAGGCCGACGCCCCGAGCTCCTGCGCGCGCACGATCAGGACGAGGAAGAGCGCGTTGCCGACGAGGTTGGAGCCGGCGACGAGGAAGACGCACGCGCGGAGGAAGGACTGGCGCCACAGCCACGCGATGCCCTCCGCGATGTCGCGTCGCATCGACGCCGTTGGCTGCTCCCGCGCCTCCTGCAGCGGCCGGCGGATCAGCAGGAGCGTGAGAAACGAGACCGTGTACGACACGACGTCGACGACGAACGGCGCCATCCGGTGGACTGCGAACAGGACGCCGCCCAGCGGCTGTCCGGCGAGATCCGCTCCCTGCACGCGCGCCTGGTGCACCGAGATCGCCGTCGGGAGCTGCTCCCGCTCCACGATCTGCGGCACCGAGGACGTCTCCGCGAAGTCGAAGAGGATGAAGAACGCCCCCTCGACGAACGCGACCGCCGCGAGCTGCGCCACCGTGAGCACGTCGAAGGCGTAGGCGATCGGGATGCTGGCCAGGGCGAGAGCACGCGCGGCGTCGCTCGCGAGCATCAGCCGCTTGCGATCGAGGCGGTCGACGAGCGCGCCGGCCGGGAGGCCGAGCAGGACGAAGGGGATCGATTGGGCGAAGCCGACGAGTCCCGCCTGCGCGGGAGAGCCCGTCAGTGCGAGCACGAGGAGCGGGAAGGCGACGGACGAGATGCGCGAGCCGACCGTCGAGACGACCTGTCCGGCGACCAGCGCGACGAAGTCGCGGTTGCGTTTGAGCGGTGTCGGCGAGGCGGCCGTCAGCGGCCGCCCCTCACGTTTTCTCGGCCGCGAGCACGACGTGCTCGGGAATGCGTTCGTCACGGCCCGGCCATTCCTCGAGACCGCGCAGCTGCAGTCCCGACCCCACGACCGCATCAACGAGCCCGCCAAGCCCGACACGATTGAAGTAGTCGTCGTGCCAGCGGCCGAAGGCGTCGAGGCAGGCCGCGGCCGGGTGGCGGTCGTGGAGGAGGAGGACGCCGCTCGGCCGGAGCGCTGCGGCGACGCCGGCGGCCCAGGCCGAGAGGGAGCGCAGCCGCTCCAGGCAGCCGGTGCCGAGGTAGACGAGATCCCACCGTGCGAGGAGAAGCTCCGGCGGTAGCGCGTGCACGTCTGCGTGAACCCACGGAACGTCCGGCGCTCTCTGGCGGGCGCGCTCGAGCGCGGCCTCGTCCTCGTCGACGCCGGTGACGAGCGCTCCGAGGCCTTTGAGCTCGACGGTCTCGCGGCCGGAGCCGCAGAGCAGGTGCAGCACGTGGGTCCCGCCGATCCCGGCGAGGCGGTCGCGGATCGCCGCCGGCATCCCGGGCGTGGCGAGCACGTTCTCCGACGAGCGATGCGCATCGTCGAACGCGCGGCGGTTGTGGTCGGTCGGCTCCAAGTTCGCTCCGGCGGGGCGTACGATAGGGAGGTGGCGTTGCGCGTGCTGCTCGGGATCTTCGCCCTCGGAGCGGTCGCCGTCGGGCTCGCGTGGGGCTGGGCTGCCCTCGGCGTCTATCTCTTCTTCGTGTGCATCCCATTCGTGATCACGGTCGCGCTCGCGGCCGGCGGCGACTGGGTGACGAAGGCGAGCCGCGGCCGCTTCGCCGACAAGTCCCGCTCGTAGCCGAGACCTCTACGCCAGCAACGACCACCCGCCGTCGACGACGATCGTCTGCCCGCGGATCATGTCCGCCTCGGCCGAGCAGAGGAACGCGACGGCGCCCGCCACGTCCTCCGGGGTGACGAGCCTGCCGACCGGGTTGCGGCGACCGCCCTCGAGCATCTGCTCGCGGTTCGGGAAATGCTCGAGGGCGCCGGTGTCGACGACTCCGGCCGACACGGCGTTCACGCGGATCCCCTGCGGCGCGAGCTCGACGGCGAGGTAGCGCACGAGCGCCTCGAGAGCAGCCTTCGAGGTTCCCACGAGCGTGTAGTTCTCGAGGACGCGGCTCGAGCCGAGGCTCGAGATCCCGATGATCGTGCTCCCGCGCGGCATCCGCGGGGCCGCGACGCGTGTCAGTGCCAGCAGCGCGCGGGCGTTCGCGTTGAGCGTCCAGTCCCAGTGCCGGTCGTCCGTCTCGAGCGCCGGTCTGATCACGCCGGTCGCCGCATTGTGGACCAGGACGTCGAGAGGCCCGAGAGCGCGCACCTCGTCCTGGACGCGCTCGGAGGAGACGTTGCCGCGGACGAGCACCGGCTCTGTTCCGAGAGCGCGCAGCTCCTCCGCGGTCTCGTGCGCCGGCGTGTCGGAGCGGAGATACCCGATCGCCACCTGCGAGGCGCCGAGGGCGGCCAGCCGCAGCGCGATCGCCTTCCCGATCCCCCGCGAGCCCCCCGTCACGAAGACGGAGGCACCCCGGAGCGTCATGAGCGCGGCTTGAGCGGCTCGTACGCGGGCGCGGCGCTCGGGATGGTCTCCCAGCCCTGGCGGGAACGCGGTTCCTTCGGCCCGTCTTCGGCCTTCGAGGACGCATATCCGAGCCGGTCGAGCAGCTCCATCTTCTCCTCGCCGTAGCGGCGGACCTCGTCGTCCTCGGGCACGTCCTGGATCAGCTCGCGGATGCGCGCCCGGAGCTGGTAGGCGAAGTGCGGCGTCGCAGGCCCGACGAGGGCGTCGATGTCGCGGATCGTCGGCCGGGCCATGGCCGGAAAACCTACCGCTAGTGTCGCGCCTGGTGCGTGCCATCCGTCCGATCTACCTCGCCCTGCTCGTCGTCGTCGTGCTCTGGGCGCTCAACCTGACGATGACGCGCTACATCCTCACGCACGGGCTCGAGCCGCTGGCCTACGCGACCGTTCGCTACGGGCTCGCCGCCGTCATCTTCCTCGCCATCGTCCTCTTCGCCGAGCGGCGGCTCGCGATCTCGCGCCGGGACCTCGGCCTCGTCGGCATCGCGTCGTTCCTGATCTTCCTGAACCAGCTCGCGTTCGTGTACGCGCTCGACGCGACGAGCGCCTCGACGATTGCGCTCGTCCTCGGCGCGACGCCGGCCTTCGCGGCCCTGATCGGGCTGACGCTGGGGCTGGAGCGCATGTCGCGGCGCTTCTGGATCGCGTCGTTCGTCTCCTTCGCGGGCGTCGGCCTCGTCGCGCTCGGCGCCGGGAGCGGCGTGGAGGGCGGGCTGACGGGCGTCTTCCTCGGGATCACGACCGCCGCGACGTGGGCGGGCTACTCGGTCGCGGTCGCACCGCTGCTGCAGCGCTACTCGGCGTCGCGTGTCAGCGCCGTCGTCATCTCGATCGCGTGGCTCGGGATCGCCGTCGTCGGCGCGCCGCAGACGGCAGAGCAGGACTTCCACCTCGGGTGGGCCGTCTGGCTCCTGCTGGTCGCGGCGACGTTGGGGCCGCTGGTCGTGACGACGCTCATCTGGTTCCGCGCGCTCGGCCAGATCGGGCCGTCGCGCGCGACCCTGATCGCGAACCTGCAGCCGTTCGTGGCTGCGTTCTTCGCGCTGCTGCTGCTCTCCGAGCAGATGACGCTGACCCAGGCCGCCGGCGGCGCTCTGATCGCAGGCGGCATCCTGCTCGCACGCCGTCCCGCGCCGCGGACGCCTCCGGCAACCGCCGAGTAACATCCTGCGCATGTCAGAACGCGACTTCATGCCGCTCGAGGGCTGGGATCACCTCGAGCTCTGGGTCGGCAACGCCAAGCAATCGGCGTACTGGTACGAGCAGGCGCTCGGCTTCACGCGCACGGCCTACGCCGGGCCCGAGACCGGCGTCCGCGACCGCGCCTCCTACGTGCTGGAGCAGGGCGAGATCCGCCTCGTGCTGACGAGCGGGCTGCGGGGAGACAGCGAGATCGTGCGGTTCGGGGCCGCGCACGGGGACGGCGCGAAGGACATCTCGCTACGCGTGCTCGACGCGCGCCAGGCGTATCGCGAGGCGGTCCAGCGCGGCGCCCGCGGCATCGCCGAGCCCAACTGGGTCGAGGACGAGCACGGCCGCGTCGAGGTGGCCACGATCGCGACCTACGGGGACGTCGTGCACACCTTCGTGAGCCGGGCCGACTACCAAGGCCCGTTCCTACCCGGCTACGTGTCCCTGGCGCCGAACGGCGTCTCCCGCGACGGCGTCGGCCTCGTCGCGATCGACCATGTCGTCGGGAACGTCGAGCTCGGCCGGATGAACCACTGGGTCGAGTTCTACGAGCGCGTCTTCGGCATGAAGAACATCGTCCATTTCGGCGACGACCAGATCCAGACCGAGTACTCGGCGTTGATGTCGAAGGTGATGGCGGACGGCTCGGGGAAGATCAAGTTCCCGATCAACGAGCCCGCCGAGGGGAAGCGCAAGAGCCAGATCGAGGAGTACCTCGAGTTCAACGGCTCGCCGGGCGTGCAGCACATCGCCCTGCAGACGACCGACATCGTGCGCACGATCGAGACCCTGAAGGGCCGCGGCGTGCTGTTCCTCGACACGCCCGAGGCGTACTACGACGACGTCGAGGGCCGTGTCGGCGAGATCGAGGAGGACTACTCCGACCTGCAGCGGTTGCGCATCCTCGCCGACCGCGACGACGACGGCTACCTGCTGCAGATCTTCACGAAGACGGCGCAGGACCGGCCGACGCTCTTCTTCGAGGTGATCGAGCGCCACGGCGCGACGACGTTCGGGGAGGGCAACTTCAAGGCGCTCTTCGAGTCGATCGAGCGCGAGCAGGCCCTGCGCGGCAATCTCTAGCACGCGAACGGGTCTAACCTGCGCGGCATGAGCCCGCAGCGGCGAACCGCGCTCGTCTCGGTCGCCGCAGCGGCCGTGCTCATCGTGATCAAGCTCGCGACCGGCCTCGCGAGCGGGAGCCTCGGGCTCGTCTCCGAGGCACTCCACTCTGGTACCGACCTCGTCGCGGCGCTGCTCACGTTCTTCGCGATCGGCGTCGCCGTGCGCCCCGCCGACCAGGGGCACCAGTACGGACACGGCAAGGCAGAGCATCTGGCGGCCCTGGCCGAGGCGGCGGTGCTGGCCCTCGTCAGCGTCGCCGTCGCGGCCTTCGCGGTCGCACGGCTCACCGGCGCGATCGAGACCGAAGTCGAGACGGCCTGGTGGACCTTCGCCGTCGTCGGGCTCGTGATCGCGATCGACGTGACGCGGACGGTCGCGTCCTACCGGGCGGCGCGACGCTACGGGAGCGAGGCTCTGTTCTCGAACGCGCTCCACTTCGGCAGCGATCTCGCCGGCACGCTCGCCGTGCTCGCCGGGCTCGTTGTAGCCGCGGCCGGCTTCCCGGAGGGAGACTCGATTGCGGCGCTCTTCGTCGCGGGGCTCGTCATCCTCGCGGCGGGACGCCTCATCAGACGGAACGTCGACGTGCTGATGGACCGAGCTCCTGCCGACGCCGAGGCGGCCGCTCGCCGGGCGATCCGTGCGGTTCCGGCCGTCGAGCTCTCGCGCCTGCGGCTCCGGCAGGCGGGCGGGCGCACCTTCGCGGATGTCGTCATCGCAGTCTCGGCGGACGACGCGGTCGCGCAGGGCCATGCGCTCGCGGACCGCGTCGAGGACGCTGTGGAGCGCGTGCTGCCGGGCAGCGACGTCGTGGTGCACGTCGAGCCCCGGATCGGCGAGGCGGCGTTGCGCGAGCGGGCGCACGCAGCCGCGCTGTCCGTTCCCCGCGTGCGGGAGATCCACAACCTGGACCTCGTCACGGTCGACGGGGCGGTCGAGCTCTCACTGCACCTGAAGCTCCCCGGCGAGCTCTCGCTCGAGGAGGCGCACGACATCGCCGAGGAGGTCGAGGCGACGATCCGAGCGGAGGTGCCGGAGGTCGGCTCGGTGCAGACGCACCTGGAGCCGCTCTCCGAGCCGAGCCTGGCCGTCGAACTCGCGCCGGACGCCGTCGCAAGGATCGTTCGCAGTGTGGTGGGGTCGCCGCCGCGCGAGGTACGGGTGCTGCGCACTGCCGACGGGCTCGTCGCGTTCGTGACGCTCGGCTTCGAGCCCGAGAGCACGCTCGCTGCGGCGCACGCGCGTGCGAGCGAGGTCGAGGAGCGGCTCCGCGCCGAGCATCCCGAGATCGCCGACGTGATCGTCCACACCGAGCCGTAGCTCAGTCGAGCCAGTTCTCGAGCCGGAGCTCGGGGACCCGCTCGAAGTGCCGCGTGTTGCCGGTGACGAGGGTCGCGTCACGCGAGAGGGCGATCGCCGCGATGCGCAGATCCGGCTCGGCAAGTGGTGTGCCGGCCTGCTCGAGCGACGCCTTCAGGCTGGCGAAGCTGTGCGCCGCAGGCTCGTCGAACGGCAGGACGGCGTGTGCGGACGAGACGATTTCCGTGATCCGGTCGGCGAGCGGGTCGGAGCCGATCCGCGCCGCGCCGTAGAGCAGCTCCGCCAGCGTGATCGCGGTCGTGCACTGCTCGCCGGGATCGGTCCGTGCAAGCCGCCGCACGAGTCCGAGCGGCGGGCGCGGACGAAGGAGCGCGCTGAGCACGTCGGTGTCGAAGCAGTACACGGGTTCAGGTGAGCTGCGGCGGCGGCCGGTCCTGTGCTGTGGCTCGGCTCGAGACGACGTCGGTCATCAGCTCGTCGAAGCCGGGCCAGTCGGCGAGCGCACCGGCGAATGCCGCGAGGCCGACGTGCGGCCCCCGAGACGAGCCCACGGCATCGGGCGGCACGAGGGCGAGCACGGGTCGGCCTCGACGGGCAACGACGAACCGCTCGCCGCGGCCGACCCGATCGATCAGCTCGGCGAAGCGGCGCTTTGCCTCGGCGACGTTCAGCATCTCGGCCATGATGACATCTTAAAGGTAAGTTGTCATGTTGTCCAAAACAGCCGTGGCCCCGCCTCAGGCGCGGACCGCGCTCAGCACGGCGTCCCACGCGAGCTCGGACGCGACGATGCCGAGGCCGATGCTCTCGAGCTGGGTGCTGTCGACCTCGTTCGTCGAGACGGCGTAGAGCACGTCGCCGTCGACGAGCGTGTGGAACGGATGGATCGCCCGGGCCATCGACGCATGGACCTGGCGCGCCAGCGTCGTCAGCTCGCGCCGGTCGAGGCGCTGGTTGACGACGACGACGGTGAGCGTCGTGTTCCCCGGCAGCGGCCGCACCGGCGCGCCCGGCGCGAGCCGAGCCTCGACGCCGGGCACGAGCGCGCGTCGCTCTCCGGTCTCCAGGTCCAGGTGCCCGCGCACGACCGTGCCGTCACGGTCGACGATCGCGCCGACGGCGTTCAGGACCGTGAAGACGGCGATCCGCACGTCGCCGATCTGCCGGAACGCGCCGCCCTGCCCGGCGAGCTCGCCCTCCTCGAAGGCGAATGTCTTGCCGACCGTCGCCGAGCGTCCAGCGCCGCGCGGGCCGAGCTGAAAGACCCCCGGCCGGGCCGCGCGCAACGCGGCGCGGCCGAGCTCCTTGTCCGGGTAGACCCCGTTCTCCCGCGGGCCCCAGTCGAAGATGATCGCGCCGGAGACGAGCGGGATCTCCATCCAACCGGTCGCGTACCGGCGCTGCGCGAAGATCTCGGCCGCGACGCCGGTCGCCGCCTCGAGGCCGTAGAGCGAGCCGCCCGCGAGGCAGATCGCGTGCACCCAGTCGTAGCCGCCGAGCGTGCCGGGCGAGCCGCCGCGCACGTCGGTCGCGCATGCGGCTCCGCCGGGGAGGAACGAGAAGACGGTGCAGCCCGTCGGCCCCTCGTCGTACTCGGCGCAGCCGATCTCGAGGCCCGGCAGCTCGAACTCGAGCACCGGCCCCTCGAAGCTCGTCTGCGGAGTCAGGTCGGCGGTGTCATTCGTCAGCCGCGCCACGCGGGCGAGTCTATGGATAAAACCTCTTCCGCCGGGAGCGCCGAGCTCGCGGCGTGCGTGCCGCGCTGGGGCTGCCGCACCCTGCGCGGCGGACGGTCGTGCCTCTCGCCGTCGCCCTCGCCGCCGTCGCCGCGCTGCTCGCGCTGGCGGCGACACAGCCGGTCGTGGAGACGGACCGCACGGTGCGTGAGCGAACGGACGCCGAGGCATTCGTCGTCGTCGACGTCTCGAGATCGATGCTCGCGTCCGCCGATGTGGACGCACAAACGCGGCTCGACCGAGCGAAGACCGTCGCCAAAGCGTTCCGCGCTCGCCTGCCGGAGGTCCCGGTCGGCGTCCTCTCGCTGACGGATCGCATCCTGCCGCACCTCTTCCCGACCGTCGACGGGACCGTGTTCGCCGCCACGATCGAGGACGCTCTCGGCATCGAGCGGCCGCCGCCCGCGCTCTTCTTCTCGACGCGGGCGACGCAGCTCGACGCGCTCGGCGACATCCCGCCGCGCGGCTTCTACTCCCGCGGCGCGCGCAAGCGGCTTCTCGTGGTCGTCACGGACGGCGAGTCGCAGGACATCACCTCCGATCTTCGCCCCGCATTCGCCCGCCGGCCGCGGATCGAGACCTTCTTCGTGCACGTGTGGGGGGCCGACGAGGCGATCTACGAGACGCGGGTCGCCGAGCGCGGCTACCAGCCGGATGCGACCAGTGCCCGGACGTTGGCGAGCGTCGCCACGATGCTGGACGGGCAGGTCTTCGGCGAGCGGGAGCAGGACGAGCTGGCGTCGGCTGCGCAAGCCTTCTTCGGCACCGGCGCCACCCGCGAGCGCGTGATCGAGGGAGACCGGCTGGCGTTGATGCCGTATGCGTCGCTTGCAGCGCTCTTCCCGCTCGGCTTCGTGCTGCTCCGCCGTAATCTCTGACGCCGTGCGCCTCTGCATGTTCACGCCGGTCGACCGCGACCTCGAGCGAGGCTGGCCCGGGCGGATCGAGGGCGACCGGGTGATCCAGCTCGCCGCGCAGACGCTGCAGTCGTTCTTCACGGGCGGCTCGGCGGCGCGCGAGCACGCCGAGTTTCGGCTCGAAGAGGTGCGGCTGCTGGCGCCGGTGCTCGAGCCGCCGTCGGTGCGCGACTTCTACGCCTTCGAGCAACACGTGCGAACGGCGCGAGCCTCGCGCGGCCTCGAGATGCCGGACGAGTGGTACCGCCAGCCAGTCTTCTACTTCTCCAACCCGGCGGCGATCTACGGGCCCGAGCAGGACGTGCCGTATCCGGAGGGGACTGCCGAGCTCGACTACGAGCTGGAGATCGCCGCGATCATCGGCGCCGACGAGCAGATCGGCGGGTTCACGGTCATGAACGACTGGTCGGCGCGCGACCTGCAGCGCGCGGAGATGACGGTCGGCCTCGGGCCGGCCAAGGGCAAGGACTTCGCGACGTCACTCGGACCAGTCGTCGTCACGCCGGACGAGTTCCCGGGCGACGCGGCGGAGATGATCGCGCGCGTGAACGGCGAGGACCGGTCGCGCGGGAATCTGCGCGACCTGTACCACTCCTGGGAGCGGATTCGCGAGCACGCCGCGCGGAACACCGTGCTCCGGGCCGGCGACGTGCTCGGCTCAGGCACCGTCGGGACGGGCTGCATCCTCGAGTTGGGCGACGGCCGCTGGCTGCAGCGCGGCGACGTGGTCGAGTTCGAGGTGGAGGGCATCGGCGTCCTCCGGAACGCCGTCGTCTAGCGGCGCCCAAGCGCGAGCGCCGCGCCGGCGAAGGGCGGCACGAGCGCCGCGGCGGTGACGAGCGCAAGCTGCCACGAGGGCGGCGAGCCCGCGACCAGATCGCCGCGGCGAAAAGCGTGGACGGCGAGGAGCACAACAGTCGCGCCGAGCGCGGCACAGGTCGCGAGCGAGAGGGCGCGCCGCCGCACGATGACGGTCGCGAGCCCGAGCGCGATCGAGACCAAGTAACAGACTGTTGCTAAGTCGAACAGCGCCTCGAGGTTCGCAGGCGCCTCGCCCTCGGGCCATGGCGCGGGCGGGATCCGGCTCTCGAGCCCTTGCACGGCCCAGAAGACGACGAGGATCCCGACGAGCGGCGCGAGGACCGCGAGCCACGGCGTCGGCCGGTGCAGCTCGTTGAAGCGCGCAGCCACTTCCCTGGGCGCCCCGAAGCGGGCGATCGCCTCCTCGTCGCCGCCGGCGTCCTCCAGGTGCGCGTGCACCTCAGCGAGGATCCGGCGCCGGCGCAGCGGCCCGACGCGAAGCTCTCGTGAGAGCTCGGCGAGGTACGGCTCGATCACGCGACCACCGCTCCGACCGCGTTCGTGAACGCGCGCCATTCGTCGCGCCGGCGCGCGAGCTCGCGGCGGCCTCGGCGTGTCAGCGAGTAGACGCGGCGGCGGCGACCGGATGCGGCCGACCAGCGGCTGTCGACGACGCCGGCCGCCTCGAGCCGGTGCAGTGCGGGATAGACCGTCCCCTCCGGCAGCTCGAATCCGCCTCGACGTCTGAGCTCCTCGATCACGGCGTAGCCGTGAAGCGGCGTCTCCGCGAGCACTGAGAGCAGCAGGAGGTCGAGATGGCCCTTGAGCAGCTCCGCTCGCATGCCTAGCAATACTAGGTATTCGCGCTGTAGCCGTCGAGTATCCTCCGGTCGATGCCCTTCTACCAGCGCCTCGGCGACGTCCCACGCAAGCGGCACATCCAGTTCCGCGAGAACGGGAGCCTGCTCACCGAGGAGGTGATGGGGCTCGAGGGCTTCACCGGCAACGAGTCGATCCTGTACCACCTCTACTCGCCGTGCCGCGTGAAGGAGATCGGCGACTTCGAGCCGATCGAGCGCGAGGAGTGGGTGCCCGACACGCACCAGCACCGGCTCATGAACACGAAGGACGTCGAGCCCGCAGGGGACGAGATCAGCGGCCGGCGCCTGCTGATGTGGAACGCGGACGTCGAGATCTCGATCTGCCGCCCGGCCGAGACGATGGAGACGTTCTTCCGGAACGGCGAGGGCGACGAGGTGATCTTCGTCCACGAGGGATCGGGAACGCTCGAGACGATCTTCGGCGACCTCCCGTACAAGGACGGCGACTACGTCGTGATCCCGCGCGGGACGACCTACCGGTTCGTCCCCGAAGGGCCACAGCGGCACCTCGTCTTCGAGACGCCGGGACTGATCGAGATCCCGCGCCGGTACCGGAACCAGTACGGCCAGATCCTCGAGGGAGCGCCGTACTACCACCGGGACATCCACCCGCCCGCACAGCTGAACACTCACCGCGACCGCAGTGACTACGCGGTCAAGGTGCGCGTGCGCGACGGCTACCAGACGTACGTGCACGACTACCACCCGTTCGACGTCGTCGGCTGGGACGGCTACCTCTATCCGTGGACGTTCTCGATCCACGACTTCGAGCCGATCACCGGCCGGATCCACCAGCCGCCGCCGTCGCACCAGACATTCGCCGGCCGGAACTTCGTGATCTGCTCGTTCTGCCCGCGCAAGCTCGACTTCGACCCGCTCGCGGTGCCGATCCCGTACCACCACTCGAACCTGCAGTCGGAGGAGATGATCTATTACGTCTCCGGCAACTTCGGCTCCCGCAAGGGCGTCGACGTGGGGTCGATCACGCTCCATCCGTCGGGGCTGCCGCACGGGCCGCAGCCGGGCCTGGCGGAGCGGTCGATCGGACTGCACGAGACGGGCGAGCTCGCGGTGATGTGCGACACCTTCAATCCGCTCCGGCTGTCGACGCTCGCCCGCGACCTGGACGACGGCAAGTACGCCTACTCCTGGTACGAGACGGGCGACGAGGCCCCGTCCGACGCAGGCCTCACCTCGCACCTCTAGGCCACGCCGCAGACAGACGGCGGCCGCCCTGTCCGCTAGGGACGATATCTCCCTGCAAATCGCCCGTTTCGTGCCAGAGACGTGCCAGACTCGTGCCAGAGACGAGTCTGACGCGGCGGGTAACGTCCGGCCGTGAGGGTCGTGGTCGATTGGGACGGGACCGTGACCGTCCAGGACTCGCTCGTGCAGGTGATCGAGCGCTTCGGGGATCCGGCGCTCCTGCGGGAGCTCGAGCCGCGGGTCGGCGTCGACCTGACCCTGCACGAGGAGATCGCGCTCGAGTTCGCCGCGGTGACCGCGCCGCTCGACGAGGTCGTCTCATGGGTGCTCGGAGCACGTCGAGGTGAGGCCGGGGCTGCGCGAGCTCGCGGAGCTGCACGCTCCGGTGGTGATCTCAGCCGGCTTCCGCGAGCTGATCGAGCCGGTCCTCGTCCGGGAGGGCGTCGAGCTCCAGGTGCTCGCGAACGGCCTCGACGCACGGCCGGAAGGGTGGCGCGTGCTCTTCCGCGACGAAGCCGCCTGTGAGACCTGCGGTGAGCCGTGCAAGCGAGCCGGCCTCGCTGGAGCGCCCTATGTCTACGTCGGCGACGGCTACTCCGACCGCTGCGCGGCGCTCGCGGCCGAACGCGTCTTCGCCCGCGACGGCCTCGCGACCTACCTCGACGCACGGAAGGTCACCTACGAGCGGTTCGAGGACCTCCGGGACGTCGCCGCCGGGCTACGCGAGCTCGAGCCGCTCGACGAAGGTGTCCACGGGCGGTAGCCCGCGCATCTCCTCGGCGACGCGCCGCGCGGCCGCCCGGTAAGAGTCGCGCTCGAGCACGCGCTCGATCGACCGGCCGATCTCGAGCATCGGCGCGACGACACCTGCGCCCGCGACAGCCACCCGCAGCCCGTTCGCCGGCTGGTCGCCGAAGAGCGGCACCGTCACGAGCGGGCAGCCCGCCGACATCGCGCTCAGCGTCGTGCCGCCGCCGCCGTGGCCGACCATCGCAGCAGCGTGCGGGAGGACGTCCGGCTCGCTGACCCAGCTCTCGACGTGGACGTTCGGGGGCACCTCGCCGAGCTCGACCTCGTTGCCGCCGGTGCTGAGGAGCACGCGGATCGGTAGCTCCGCGACCGCCTCGAGTGCGCTCGCGTAGACCTGCACCGCGGGCGGAAACGTGGCCGCGACGCTCCCGAAGCTGATGTAGACGAGCGGCCGCTCGCCGCCGGGCCACCAGTCGGGGATCGGCTCACCACTCGCGTCGGCGGCCGGATGGCGGAAGCGCACTGCCCCGAACGGAGACGGATCGATCAGCCCCGGCCAGCAGGTCAGGTACGGCGACGCCGCCACCCGCTCGGCGAGACCAGGCCGCCGCTCGTCGAGCACGGGCCCCGCGATTCCGAGTGCCAGCTCCTCGACCATCGCGACGGCGGTCGCCACGCGGGCGTGCGGGAGGCCGTGTTGCTCTGCTGCCGTCGCCGACGCGAACTCCGCCGACTCGCGCACGATCACGTCCGGCCGCCACTCCTCGATCGCCTCCTCGAGCGCCGGGAGCATCGCGTCGACGTTCAGGCGGGCGAAGATGATGCCGACAACGATCGTGTCGCCCTGGCCCGGCGGCAGGCTCGGCATCCGCCCCCAGATCGGGCCGAGCACCTCGTCCGGCGGCGTCGCGCCCGCCCTGAACGGATAGCCGCGCGCCTTGAGCGTCGGCGGGCCCACGATCAGCACCTCGTGCCCGCGTCGGGACGCCGCGTCGATGAACGGGATGAGGGGGCCGAAGTGTCCTGCCCCCTGGGTCGAGGCGAAGAGGATCCTCACCCGGCGACTCTAGCTACGCCAGCCCAGCCTCCCGAAGCGGCCGGCGCGCCCACGCGAAGCTCTCGCGGTACCAGCCGTCGAGCGGGTGCAGCGTGGTGCCGTAGCGCGACGAGTGCGCGAACCAGCCGCCGCCGAGGTAGATGGCGGCGTGACCGATCTGCGACGGCTGCGACTGTGGGCCATGATCGCCCTGGAAGATCACGTCCGCGGGCTGCAGCTTGGCGAGCTTCTTGATCCGCCGGGCGGGACCTACCTCGCCGGCGAGCTCGTAGGTGGAGCGACCGCGGAGAACGGTGGCGAGCGCGGAGGCGCCCGCGAACGGCTCGAGCTTGAAGACGCGCCAGATGTAGCCGGAGCAGTCGAAGCCTCCCGGCACGGGCTTGCCGAGCGGCTCCTGAGGCAGCTCCGACGTGCCGGCCCAGATGTACGGGTAGCCGACGAAGGAAACCGCGCGTCGGAGCACGCGGCGTTGCCAGTCGGTCAGCTCGGGCAACGCGAAGGCCGCGACGTCCTCGCGAATCGCTTCGAACTGGGACTCGCCGAGTCGGAGCACGCGGGCCAGCGAGAAGGCGGCCTCGGCGCGCGTCGCCGCGTCGTTCGGGCCGAGCTCGAGCGTGTCGCTTCCCTGCGGGTGGTTGAACCTGAGCCCGAGCAGCCTCGCGACCGTCTCCGTCCCGGCGCCGGCTTTCGGCGCGAGCCCCGCGCGGCGGAGCTCGGCGGTGATCGCCCGTGCGGCGTCGCCCAGCCCGAGAAAGCCGACGAGCGCGGCGTCGAGCTGGCGGATCGTGACCGGCTGCTCCGGAGCCGCGGGTGTGTAGCGGAAGGGCGTCGCGTGGGCGAGCCGGAGCTCGAGCACCGAGAACGCCTGCACGAGGTCGACGCCGGTGAGCGGCTGCTCTGGCGCGAAGGCCGCGACGGTCGGTGCAATGAGGCCGGCCGCGACGACCTCCTTGATCTGGGGCTGCGCCCACGACGGCTTGGCCGCGTCGGCGGCGCCGGAGACGAGCGCAGCGCCAAGCGCTGCGGCAAGTGCGGCGAGGACGCGCATGGGACGTACATCGGCAGTCGGCCCGCGACCCTTGAAAATGGCCGGATGCCCTTGCTGCCGATCCCGGAGCCCTACGACTTCGCGCTCTCGACCGAGCGCTTCCGCGCCTTCGGCGTCGACCGCGCCACCCTCTGGCACGAGGGCGGGCTCCATCGCGTCGTCGCCGGCCGCGAGGTGCGGATCGAGCCCGCCCCGGGCGGAGTCGACGTCCAGCCGCTGGACGAGGCGATCGGCGCGGACGTACGCACGCTGCTCGGGCTCCCGTTCGACCTGGCCGGGTTCGTGGACTGGGCGCTCCCGCAGCCCGTGCTGGGGCCCCTCGCCCACAGGCTCGCCGGCTTCCGGCCGCCGCTCTCGCCCGACCCCTTCGAGGCCCTCGTCACGTCGATCACGGCGCAGCAGGTCTCGCTCCAGTCCGCCTTCGCGATCCGCGGCCGCTTCGTCGAGCGCTTCGGCATGCGCGGTGACCTCGCCTACGCCTTCCCGACGAGGGAGCGGGTCGCGGCTGCAAGCGAGGACGAGCTCTTCGCGATCGGCTTCTCTCGCCGGAAGGCCGAGTACGTCGTCGGCCTGGCGCGCTCCGACCTCGACCTCGACGCGCTGGACGCACTCCCTGACGACGAGATCCGCGGGCGGCTCGTCGCGATTCGAGGTCTGGGCGAATGGACGGCCGACTGGTATCTGGCGCGTCACCTCGGGCGTCCGCACGCCTGGCCCGCCGGAGACCTCGCGCTGCGCAAGGCTGTGCGGTTCTTCTATGGTCAGGTCGAGGACGTCCGCTCCTTCGGCGCGGCGCTCCACCCGTTCCAGAACCTCTCCGCCCACTACCTCCTCGTCGGCCAACGCCACACGCCACCTCGATGACAGTCCGACACGCCACCGACGACGACCGCGCGGAGCTTCGGAGGATGTGGGAGCTCTGGCAGTCCGAGAGCCCCGACGCGCCGCCCTGGGCGGACACGAGCTGGGAGGCGAACGAGCCCGAGCTGCAGCGCGCGCTCCACGCCAACGCGCTCTTCCTGGCCGAGGACGGCGGACGGGGCGTCGGGTTCGTCTCCTCGTGGCTCGAGGATCATGTCGGCCGCATCGGCGACCTCTACGTCGAGAAGGCGGCGCGAGGCGGCGGGGCCGGGCGGGAGCTCATGGGGGCGGTGATCGAGAACCTGCGTGCGCGCGGCGCGACGCATCTTCTGGTGAACGCCCACCCGGACGCGCTGCGCCTCTACGAGCTCCTCGGATTCCGCGAGATCTCGCGCAACCTCGTCATCGACCTCGAGGTGCGCGAGGTCGGCGCCGGCCGCTCCTTCGGTTCGATCCACGTCCAGACGGACGACCTGGGCGCCGTCGAGCGGGCCGTCCGCCAGTTCGTCCCACGCTTGCCCGGCGGCTCGCGGGGCAGCATCGTCTCTCCCGTGCGCGACGGCTGGATCGCCGTGTACGACGACGTCTGCGACCGCGACCCCTCCATGCTGCGCCGGCTTGCGACGGAGCTCTCGGACCGGATGGGCACCGTCGTGCTCTCGCTCGGCGTCGAGCACGACGAGGTCGTGCGCTTCGTCTTGCTCGAGGCGGGCCGCGTCGTCGACGAGTACCTCTCCGTGCCCGAGCACTACGGCGCGCTGCCGCCGGGCGACGCGATCGCGCTCGCGGCCAATCCGCGCGTGGTCGGCCGCCTCACCGGCGCCGATCCGGCCGCCGTTCGCGCGGCTGCGCGCACCGCGAACTCGCCGAGCGAGCTGCCCTCGGCCGACGAGCTGATCGGCGAGATCGCGCGCGCGATCGGGGTCGAGGGCTGGGAGCACGGCTGGGGCGACGCGCCGGAGCTCCCGAGTGCCGTCAGGATCGACCGCTGATGGCGACGCTCTACGACGCCGCCCGTTGCCCCTACTGCGCCCGCGTGCGCATCGTCCTGGCGGAGAAGGGCGTCGAGGTCGAGTCGGTCGAGATCGACCTCTCCGACCGCCCGGCCTGGCTGTACGAGAAGAACCCGAGCGGCAAGGTGCCTGTCTGGGAGGAGGACGGCTGGGCGCTGCCCGAGTCGGTCGTGATCTCCGAGTACGTCGAGGAGCTCCACCCCGACCCGCCGCTCTGGCCCACCGACCCGGCCCTGCGCGCTGCAGCGCGCCTGCTCGTCTTCCGCTTCGACGACTTCTCGAGGCCGTACTACGCGCTCCGCCGCGGCGAGACCGGCGCCCGAGAGCGGTTCGAGAGCGAGCTGGGCTACCTGGATGCGTTGCTGGAGCCGCTGCCGTACCTGACGGGTAGTGCCTTCGGGCTTGCCGACACGGCCTACCTGCCGTGGGTGCTCCGGGCGCGCGACCTGCTCGGGGTCGCGCTCGAGCCGTGGCCGTCAGTCGCCGCCTGGGTAGAGCGCGTCTCCGAGCGACCCTCCGTCGCGGCCGAGCTCGACATCCTGGCGGCGCTGTGACCGACATCGAGAAGGACGAGCTCGTTCGTCGCCTCGACGATGCGTCGTTGACGATCCTCGACGTGCGCTCGGCCTGGGAGCACTCCGGAGAGGTCGGGGCTCCCTGCGATCCCCGCCAGGGCAGGATCCCCGGCTCGCGGAACGTCGACCTCGAGGAACTGCTGCAGCTGGGCCCTGAGCAGATCCGGGAGCGGCTGGGGCTGCCCGAGGGAGCGGAGATCGCCGCGTATTGCCACTCGGGCTCGCGCTCGGGTCTCGCCTCGCAGCTGCTGCGAGCCGCAGGCTACGACGCCCGCAACTACCCTGGATCCTGGCACGAGTGGTCGCGCGACGAGACGCTTCCCGCCGAGACCGGGCTGCACCGCGCCGTGTGAGCGACACGTGAGCGTGCGATGAGCTGCCCCGCGGACACTCCTCCCGTCAGCAGCTAACCGTGTGACTCAGGGAGGGAAACCCATGCGAACGCTCGCGTTTGCGCTCATGCTCGCAGTCGTCGCCGCCGTTCCGTCTGCTGCGCGCGGCGACGATCCCGCGGTCGGCGACCCGCCGACGTGCGTGGACTCCACGGCCGCCACGCTCTCGGTCGTCGAGTGCGTGGGGATCGAAGCAAGACCGTGGCTGGACGACTCGTCTCCGCGGACACCGGCGGGGGTCACGGCGCTCGCGGAGGCCGCGGGCGTCGTCCAGGAGCTTCCGAGTGCCTGCCGGTTCCCGGCCGAAGTCGTCTTCTACACCGCCTCGCTCTGGATGGATCTCGCCGAGGCCATGGCGACCGAAGCGTCGCCGTGTGCGCAGTACTACTTCTCGATTCCGGCGCTCGCCGGCGACAAGACGGAGCTCCGGGGGCCTGTCCAGCCCGCGCTCATCCGGGCGCTCGGGCCGCGCTTCCACGCGATGGCCGAGATCCACTTCACCGGCTGGTCAGCGTGGGTGGCGAAGGACCCACTCCGGACCTGGTGCGCTGCCGGAATCGAGGCAAGGCGCCGGATGGTCGAGAAGAACTACCTCGTCGAGCTCGGCGACACGTGGTCGATCAACGAGCTGTCGTCGGCCGTCCGGCAGGGCGGCCCAGCCCGCGTCAACGCCGCGAACTTCATCCGGTGTCTGTACGACGGCGGCGACGGGTCGCTGCCGCCCGCGAAGGGGAACGTCTTCGTCGTCGGGCTTGGCCAGGGGACGACAAACCTGTCCGTGTACAAGAACAACCTCCGCAACTGGCTCGGAGACTCCTCGTTCTGGGCGGAGATGGCGCGCTCGGTCCGATGGTGGGGGCAGGAGGCCTATGCGTATCCCCTCCACTCGCTCGTTCCCGCGACGTCGCTGAGGCAACGCTCGGGATCGGTGTCCGACTACCTCTACGGTGTCACCAACCTCGCCGAGGCGGGTCCGGCGCGATAGCGACCGCGCGTGACTACCTGCGCGTCGCCCACTACCCGCTGGCAAACGCCGCTTGGCGCTACAGGACGGGGTTCGGCGACACGATGGTCCCCGCCGACACGATGCAGAGCCTCGCCTCGCTCGAGGAATACTCTGTGCGGCAGGTAGTCGGCAGCTTCCGGTACCAGGCGGCACCCCACCTCGGCTACGCCTGGGCGCCGAACAACGACATCGAGCCGAAGCTGCCGACCGCAGAGTTCAACCAGGGCACGCTCTCGCTGGCACAGCGGCTCGCGTCCGCGATCCGCTGGACGTTCCCGCCCGGCGTCGCCACAGCGGCCGGCGCGTGCGGCCCGCCCTCGTTCGTGCCCGCCCTCTGGTGCGACGGGTCGTGGCTCGGCGCCACCTTCAACGACACCTGGGCGACGTTGACGTATTGGGAGGATTGACGTCGCGACCGGGGGCCCGCGGCGGCGGGCCCCCGCCGGGCTAGTTCACTCCTCCTGGGCGGTCTCGAGGAAGCGGCGGCAGAGCGCGCGGCCGAGCTCGTTCCAGCCGGCGATCCGCTCCGTCGTCTGACGCCGCAGCGCGGCTGCGTCGGGAACGTCGTCCGGGTCCTCCGCCAGCCAGCTCTCGACCGTCGCCGCAGTCACCTCCGCGTGGAACTGGATGCCGACCGCGCGGCCGAGCCGGAAAGCCTGGCTCGCGACGTCGCTGCGCGCCAGTTCTGTCGCTTCCGCAGGGAGGTCGTAGGTGTAGTGGTGCCACTGGAAGGCGTCAAAGCGGCGAGGGAGCACGTCGAGCACGGGATCGTCGGCGATGCGCTCAACCGGCAACCAGCCCACCTCGGGCTCGCGAGCCGGCCGCACCTCCGCTCCAGCCGCCTTCGCGATCAGCTGAGCGCCGAGGCAGACGCCGAGGAGCGGCGTGCCGCCCTCGAGGTGCTCCGCTAGGAACTCGTGCTCTGCGCGGAGCCAGGGATGCCGCTCGTCCTGGTCGGGGTGCATCGCGCCGCCGAAGACGAGGACGGCGTCGGCGGGGCGGCGCGGCGCGCCGCCAAGCTCGACGTGCCACGTGTCGAGCTCGTGCCCGGCCGCGCTCACCGCATCTCCGAAGACACCGGGGCCGACGTTCGCGCCGTGAGTGATCGCCAGCACTCTCACGAGCGCCAGCTTAGAAGGAGCTCGATTCAAAGTGAGCGCCATCACCGCTCTGGCACGCTCGGCGGCGCGTGGCGGCGTCCTCGGTCGCACCCGTATCGACCGATACGGGCGCTCCCTGCGTCCTTGCCACACACCACCGATCGCACCAGATCAGCGGGGCGTCACTCTGAACCGAGCTCCTACGGCCCGCCTAGAATCCCGCGAATGGACGCTCGGCCCATCGGTGTGTTCGATTCCGGCGTGGGCGGGCTGACCGTCCTGCACGAGTGCCTGGTGACCCTGCCGCACGAGGACTTCGTCTACCTCGGCGACCACGCGCGCCTGCCGTACGGCCCGCGCCCGCTGCCGGAGCTGCGCCGGTTCGCGCACGAGATCGGCGCGTATCTCGAGAGCCAGGACGTGAAGCTGATCGTCGTCGCCTGCAACTCGGCGACGGCGGCGGCGCTGCCGGAGCTGCAGACCGATCTGCGCGTGCCGGTCGTCGGCGTGATCACGCCCGAGGCGCACGCGGCCGTGCAGGCCACGCGCAACCGGCGCGTCGGGCTCATGGCGACCCAGGCGACCGTCGGCGCCGGTCGCTACGCGGAGCTCGTCCGAGCGCTCGACGCGGGCGTCCGGCTCGTCGCGGTGCCCTGCCCCGACCTCGTGCCGCTGATCGAGAGCGACGACCCGTACGGAGAGGCGACGACGGCCGCCGTGAGGCGCTACGCCGCCCCGCTCAAGGAGGCTGGCGTCGACACCGTCATCCTCGGCTGCACGCACTATCCGCTCATCCGGCCGATCCTCCAGCGGGTCTTCGGACGCGGCGTGACGCTCGTCTTCTCGGCCGAGGAGACGGGCCGCGAGGTGGCGGAGACGCTCGTCCGCAAGCGGATCGAGAACGATCCCGCGCGGGAGGGCGCGTACCGCTTCCTGACGACCGGTGACCCGGCTTCCTTCCGGTCGATGGGGGCCCGCTTCCTGCAGCTGCCGATCCAGGACGTCGAGCACGTCGACATCGCGACGCTCGAGGCGGCTGCTTGAGATGAGGAACGACGGCCGCAACCGCGACGACGAGCTGCGGACGCTCGACCTCGTGCCCGACTTCATCGAGCTCGCGAACGGCTCGGTGCTCTTCTCCCAGGGGAAGACGCGCGTCCTCTGCACCGCGACGGTCGAGGAGGGCGTCCCGCGGTGGCTGGCCCGCTCCGGCCGCGGTTGGATGACCGCCGAGTACTCGCTGCTGCCGGCGTCGACCGGCGAGCGCACGGCGCGGGAGGCGTCGCGCGGCAAGCAGGGCGGGCGCACCGTCGAGATCCAGCGGCTGATCGGGCGCGCGCTGCGCAGCGTCTGCGACTTCGAGGCGCTCGGCGAGCGGACTCTCTGGCTCGACTGCGACGTGCTCCAGGCGGACGGCGGGACTCGCTGCGCCGCGATCTCGGGGGCGTACGTCGCGGCGCGGAGGGCGCTCGACCGGTTCGGGCTCTCGAAGGCGCTGAGCGGCTCCGTCGCCGCCGTATCGGTCGGGATCGTGGACGGCCGTCCGCTCCTCGACCTCGACTACGCCGAGGACTCGTCGGCCGAGACGGACATGAACGTCGTCATGACGGGCGACGGTCGGCTCGTCGAGGTGCAGGCGACGGCGGAGAAGGATCCGTTCTCGCGGGAGCGCCTGGACGAGATGCTCGATCTCGCCGCGGGCGGGATCGAGGAGATCGCGGTCGCGCAGGAGGACGCGATCGCCGTCGCCCGTGCCTGACCTCGCGACCGGCGAGGCGCTGCTCCGGCTGCTGCTTGCGGCCGGGCTCGGGGGCGTGATCGGCCTCGAGCGCGAGTTCCGCGACCACGAGGCCGGCTTTCGGACGCACCTGATCGTCTCGCTCGGCGCCTGCGTCTTCACGCTCGTGTCCGCGTACGCCTGGACCGACTGGACGTTCTCGACGCAGGCCGGTGTCGTCTTCGACCCGACCAGGATCGCGGCGCAGATCGTCACCGGCATCGGCTTCCTCGGTGCGGGCGCGATCATCGTCCGCGGCATCTCCGTTCGCGGGCTCACCACCGCGGCGACGCTCTGGGTCTGCGCCGCGATCGGCATGGCCGTGGGAACCGGCTACTACGAGGTCGCTCTCGGGTCGACCGCGCTGGTCCTCGTCTCGCTCGGGCCGCTGAAGCTGCTCAGCACGCAGTTCGTGGCGCGCGTAAGACCGGAGGAGGCCGAGCTCGCCGTGAATCTCCGGCCCGACGGCGCGGCCGCGAAGGTGCTCGCGCGAATCGAAGAGCTCGGAGGCGGGATCAGCTCGGTCGAGTTCGGCGACGAGCGCACGCTCGACATCGTCCTCCGCGCCTCGCGGCGGACCGAGTCGGCGCGGGTGGCTGAGGAGGTCGCCAAGCTCGAGGACGTCGAGCGCCTGCAATGGCGTCCCTGAGGGGCCTCCTCTGCTCCGGTAATCCACACAAGCTCGCGGAGCTGCGGGCCGCGCTCCCCGGCTGGGAGCTCGAGCTCCTCGGCGCCGACGACTATCCCGAGGAGTCCGGCGCGACCTACTACGAGAACGCTGCCGCGAAGGCGCGGTACGGCCGCCGCGTGGGAGACCCCGAGGCGTGGATGCTCGGGGAGGACTCTGGGATCGAGGCGGACGCGCTCGGCGGCCGCCCGGGAATCGCGTCGGCGCGCTGGGCGGACGACGGCGTGGCGAGGCTGCTCGAGGAGCTGGATGGACAGGAGGACCGGCGTGCGCGGTACGTCTGCGAGCTGGTGGCAATCGGCCCGGGCGGCGAGGAGTTGCGCGGGACAGGCGTCCTCGAGGGGACGATCGCGCCGGCACCGCGCGGGAGCGAGGGCTTCGGCTACGACCCCATCTTCGTCCCGCTCGGCGAGTCGTTGACCGTCGCCGAGCTCGGCAACGATTGGAAGCGCTCGAACTCGCACCGCGCCAGAGCCGCAGCCGCGCTGGTCAAGTAACAGGCGCACCAAGTAACAGACTGTTACTTGCTCCTAGGCCAGGCCCGCGATCTCGGGCTCCTCGCGCCGCGTGCCGACGAACCAGTTCACCTCGGCGCCGAAGACGATCACGTTCGCCATCACGTAGATCCAGACGAGCAGCAGCGCCGACGCTCCGAGCGCCTGCAGCGCGACGACGTCGCGCGAGAGCCGGATGAAGAGCGGCAGCACCTGAAACGTCACCTGCAGGAGCAGGGCCGCGAGAGCCGCACCCGGCCAGACCAGCCTCAGTGACAGCTGCGCGTTCGTCAGCCGCTCGTAGGCGAAGACGAGGAAGACGAACACCGCGGTCGTCGAGACCAGCATCGAGAGGGCGTAGCCGACCACGCTGTTGTCCACGAAGCCCGGCGCGAAGCGCTCCAACAGCCTGAAGCCGAACGAGCCGATCACGATGCTGACGAAGACCGCGATCAGCGAGCCGGCCATGAACAGCGTCGCCAGGACCTTGCCGTGGACGAACGAGCGGTTCGGCCGCCCGTAGACGATGTTGAAGGCGGACTCGAGCACGCTGAAGAGCGAGAGCGACGTCCAGAGCAGGAAGGCGCCCCCGATCAGGCCGAGCGTCGTCGCGTTCTCCGTCAGGGCGCTGACGACCGAGACGATGTTGTCGATCGAGCTCGAAGGAAACAGGCGGCTGAGCTCCTCGACGAGGTAGCTGGACTCCTCGACGCGGCCCGTGAAGCCGAACAGAGCGAGTGCAAGGAAGATCAGCGAGACGGACGAGAGGAGGCCGAAGTAGGCGATCATCGCCGCGAGGTGGGGGCCGCGGTCGGCGAAGAACTTCGCGATCGGCTCTGTCAGAGGGCGGCGCACGGGAGAAGTATGGGGCTGTTAGGGTCGCCCGCATGGACGCGACGACCGCGCTCGCGGATCTCTCCGAGATCTCCTCACAGATCGAGCACGCCGTCGTGCTCCTCGAGGACGGGTCGGTGCTCGCGTCCACGATCGAGGACACCGAGCGCGCGCAGCGGCTCGCGACGACGGCGCTCGACCTGCTCGCGGCGGCCGCCGAGGTGCCGCTGGAAGGAGAGCGCGAGCTGGCGCAGCTCGAGGTGGCGCTCGCCGGGGGCAGCGTCTTCGTCGTGCGCGACGGCGGGCGCATCATCGTGGCGACCGCGGCTGCGGCGTCTCCCGCCGGGCTCGTGCTCTACGACCTGCGGACGTGCCTGCGTAACCTCGACGAAGCCGGAGAGGAGACGAATCCGCCTCCGCGCAACCGGTCGACGCGCAAGAAGACGGCGACAGATGCCTAGGCTGCTGGCGCTCCTCGCCCTCGCCGGCGGCATGCTCCTCTACCTGCTGCGCCGCCGCGGCGCCGTCCAGGAGCGCGTGAGCTTCTACTACGCCGACGGCTCCATGGTCACGCTCGACCGGAGGAAGATCGGGGTCGAGAAGGTGCTGACGCTTGCCCGCGACGCGCTCTAGCCCGCCGAAGCCGGTCGACGAGCTCGGCGAGAAGCTCCGCGAGCACGCACTGCTCGAGGGCGACTTCGTCCTCCGCTCCGGCCGCCGCTCGAGCTTCTACCTCGACAAGTACCGCTTCGAGACCCAGCCGGAGCTGCTCGAGCCACTCGGGGCGCGGCTCGCTGCCGCGGCACGGGAGTTCGAGCCCGGCGCCGTTCGGCTCGCCGGGCCGGCGCTCGGGGCCGTTGCGCTCGCCGCCGCGGCGTCGCTCGCGTCGCGGCTGCCGTTCCTGATCGTGCGGCCGGAGGCGAAGGAGTACGGCACCGCGAACAGGGTCGAGGGGCCGTTCGAGCCGGGCGAGCTCGTGTGCCTGATCGAGGACGTCGTCACCTCCGGCGGCGCGCTGGCGGAGGCCGTGAAAGCGCTCCGTGAGGCCGGCCTCGAGGTGCGAAATGCCGTCTGCGTGGTCGATCGCGAGGAGGGCGGAACGGACGCTCTTGCGCGTCTCGGCGTGCGCCTGCGGGGGCTCTACACGGCAGGAGAACTCGTCTCCGTGCCAAAAGATGCCGCAAACCCGCATGGTTGAGCCGGTCCGACGCGGCTGTTAGGGTCCCGGCGGGCTTCCGACCCGTTCCCGACAGAAGGAGTGGCACGTGACGAAACAGGAGTTTGTCGACGCGGTGGCTTCGAAGAGCAGTCTCTCACGGCGTGACGCGGGCGCAGCGGTGGATGCGTTCCTGGACGTGGTGACGGACACGCTCAAGTCCGGTGATGCGATCACGTTCACCGGCTTCGGCAAGTTCTCGACCGCGCAGCGCGCAGCGCGCGAGGGTGTCAATCCCCGCAACCCGTCGCAGAAGGTGCATATCCCGGCGGCGACGGTGCCGAAGTTCTCGGCCGGGAGCCAACTCAAGTCTGCCGTCAAGGGCTCGTAGGGCTCCGGAGAACTCGAAGGCCCCGGTCTCGCGGGAGCGGTCGGGGCCTTCCTTTTGCGCTTGCAGACGAACACATGTTCGCCTAGGCTTCGCGCATGCAGCTCGCCTTCGACGCCGCCGACAGGCTCGTCGAGCTCGTCGAGAGCCGCCGGGGACCGGTTCTCGCCGAGGAGGCGGCGCGGTCGCTGTACGCGCTCAGGCACGTTCCCGCGGGGCTTGCGCGCGAGCTGCTCGCCGACGTCGTCGACGGCGACTCGCGGCTCGCCTGGCGTGGCTCCTCGGTGGGCCTGGCCGAGCCGCCGGGTGCCGGCCTGTCCGTCGAGGCCGCGACCTACGTCGTCGTCGACCTCGAGACGACCGGGCTCCGACCGGGGAGCGAGGCGATCTGCGAGATCGGCGCCGTCCGCGTGCGTGAGCTCGAGCTCGCGGAGACCTACCAGACGCTCGTGAACCCCTGTCGGCCGCTGCCGCCGGCGATCGGCGCGCTGACCGGGATCGACGAGCGCGAGCTCCGCGGCGCGCCGCCCGCCGAGCTGGCCGTGCGCCGGTTCCTGGAGTTCGCGGGCGACTCCGTCCTCGTCGCGCACAATGCGCGCTTCGACATCGGCTTCCTCGACGTCGAGGTCGAGCGCCTCACCGGCCGGCGGCTCGCCGCGCCGGTGGTCGACACCGTCTGGCTCGCCCGGCGCCTGCTCGAGGGCCGCACCCGGCGTGCCGGGCTCGCGTCGCTCGCGTACTTCTTCGGCACCGCGGCCAGGCCGTGCCATCGGGCGCTCCCCGACGCCGAAGCGACGGCGGAGATCCTCCTGCGGCTGATCGGTCTCGCGCAGGAGCGCGGCACGGCGACCGTCGCACAGCTGATCGAGCTCGCGGCGCCGCGTGCGCGGCGCCTGGCGGCGAAGCGGTTTCTCACCGCCGGGGCACCGCCCCGCCCGGGCGTCTACCTCTTTCACGACCGCAACGGGCAGGTGCTCTACGTCGGCCGCGCCCGCGACCTTCGCGCCCGGCTGCGCTCGTACTTCCGCACGGAACGGCAGCGGCCCGCCGTCGAAGCGGCGCTCGGCGTCGTCGACCGGATCGAGTGGCGCGTGCTCGGGTCCGAGCTCGAGGCGGCGCTCGAGGAGCTGAGGCTCCTGCGCGAGCTGCGGCCGCCGGCGAACGCCCGGAGCACGCGCCCAGATCGCTACGTCTACCTGCGCCGGCGGGGAGAGCGCTGGGTCGTCACCGAGCGCGCTGATCCAAGTAACAGTCTGTTACTTGGACCCCTTCGCTCGCGGCGGCGGGCGACGCTGCGCCACGCGCGGGCTCGACGGCCATCCCGATCCGGCCGCGGCGCTCGCGGCGCTGCGCCGCCGGCTGCGCAGAGCGGCCGAGGATCTCCGCTTCGAGGACGCCGCGCGGCTGCGCGACCGGCTCGCCGCGCTCGAGGAGGTGGTCGGGTGGCTGGCCGAGCTGGAGCGCCTGCGCGCGCTCCGCGTCTGCCTGCTCGTCCCGGCGGTCGAGGACGGGTTCCGGCGGGCGTTCTTCGTCAGCGGCGGCCGCGTCGTCGCCGAGCGGACGCTGTTACCGGGCGAGGGAGGCCGGGTCGAGCTCGCGGCGGGTCTCGCCGCCGCAGACCGGGCAGAGCCGTCGACCGCAGCGGAGGACGTCGACGAGCTGCTCCTGGTCGGCTCAGTTCCTGCGGACGCCCCCGCCCGAGCTGCGGGTGGTCCCGCTCGACGCACTCGCCGCCCGCGCGGCGTGACAGTAGCCTTGAACCATGGCGCAGGATCTCGACGCGAGCCCGCGGCTGGCGACGTCTGCCTTCGCGGACCGGCTCGCCGAGGCGGTCGAGCGGAAGCGCAGCCAGCTCGCCGTCGGCCTCGATCCGCGCCTCGACCTGCTCCCCGTCGAGCTGCGCGGGGAGTCCGTCCTGGGGCGGGCCGAGGCGGCCTCCGCGTACGCGCGCTTCTGCTGCGGACTCGTGGACGCGGTGTCGCCGTATGTGATCGCGGTGAAGCCCCAGGTCGCGTTCTTCGAGGGTCTCGGCGCCGACGGCATCGCCGCCTTCGAGCGGGTCTGCGCGTACGCCCGCGACGCGGGCCTCCTCGTCATCGCCGACGCGAAGCGGGGCGACATCGGCTCGACCGCGCGCGCGTACGCGACCGCCTACCTCGAGCCGCGGGACGAGCTGCCCCCGCTCGCCGACGCGCTCACGGTCAACACCTACCTCGGGCTGGACTCGATCGAGCCGTTCCTGCAGGCGTGCAGGCTCCACGGCGCGGGAATCTTCTGCCTCGTGCGCACCTCGAACGCCGGTGCGAACGACGTGCAGGACCTGACGCTCTCGAACGGCCTGCGCGTGTGGCAGCAGGTCGCGCGCCTCGTCGCGAGCTGGGGCGAGGACCTCGTCGGAGAGCGGGGGCTGTCGAGCGTCGGCGCCGTCGTCGGCGCGACCGAGCCGCGCGCGGTCGGTCAGGCGCGACGGCTCCTTCCTCAGTCGGTGCTGCTCCTGCCCGGCGTGGGCGCGCAGGGCGCGACCCCGGCCGACGTCGCCCGGGCCTTCACGAGCGGCCCCGCGAGCGCGATCGTGACCGCGTCCCGCTCGGTCATCTACGCCTACCGCGGCGGCACGTCGGACTGGCGGACGGCGGCCGCTGCCGAGGCAGCCCGGCTGCGCTCCGAGGTCTGGGGTGCGTCGGGATGGTGACGCGACGCCACCCGACGCTCACCCGCTACGCGGCGCCGATCGCCTTCCTCGCCGCCGTCACCGTCGCCGTGCTGATCGTCCGGGAAGGCCTGTCCGAAGGGAGCGACGCCACGAGTCCAAGCGTGACCGCCGTCGACACGGTCGAGACGACGCCTGCCACGACGACGCAGACCGGTCCGGCGGGCAAGGCCCAGTTCTACGAGATCAAGGCCGGGGACACGCTCGAGACGGTCGCCGTCGAGTTCGACACGACCGTCGAGGCGCTCCTGTCCTCAACCCCGACGTCGATCCGGTGGCGCTCGGGATCGGCGAGCGCATCCGCGTGAAGTAGAGTGCGCGCCGCCTTGAGGCGGATCGCACTTCTCGCGACGCTGCTCGCCGCCGTCCTCGTCGGCGGCGCGGTGGCCTCGCCTCCGCCCGTCGATGCCGAGGCGTACTACATCCAGAACGCCGCCGACGGCGACGTGCTCGCGCAGCTCGACGAGCGCGAACGGCTGCCGATCGCGTCGATCACCAAGCTGATGACCGCGCTCGTCGTGCTCGAGCGCGCGCGGCCCGAGGAGCTCGTCACCGTCTCGAGCGGCGCCGCCGCCGTCGGCGAGTCGACGATCAACCTCGCGCCGGGCGAGACGCTCAGCGTCGGCGACCTCCTCCGCGCCGCCCTGATCCAGAGCGCGAACGATGCCGCGAACGCGCTCGCGTCCCATGTCGGCGACGGCAGCGTCGACCGCTTCGTCTCGCTCATGAACACCCGCGCGCGCGAGCTCGGCCTCGCCGACACGCACTTCGTCAACCCGGACGGCCTCGACGCGCCGGGCCACGTCTCCAGCGCTCGCGACGTGACGAAGCTCGCGCGGATCGCGATGCGGAAGCCGTTCATCCGCGAGACCGTCGGGCAGGTGGAGATGACCGTCGCCGGACGCCGTCTCGTCAACTGGAACGACCTGCTCTCGACCTTCCCGCGCCTCATCGGCGTCAAGACGGGGCACACGGACGGCGCCGGGTGGTCGCAGGTCGCGGCCGCCCGCGGCGGCGGCATGACCGTCTACGCGACGCTCCTCGGCGGCGCGACCCGCGAGGGCCGGAACGCCGACCTCGCCGAGCTCCTCGCGTGGGGGCTCGACCAGTACCGGACGGTCTGGGCGATCGAGCGCGGCCGCACCTACGCCGTCGCGTCGACGGGCTACGACCGGCCCGACGTGAGGCTCGTCGCGGCCAAGCCGGCGCTCCGGGTCGTCAAGAACGACGCGAGGCTCGTCGAGCGCGTCGTCGCCCCGGTCGAGGTGGCGCTGCCGGTCGAGCAGGGACAGCGGCTCGGCGAGGTGCAGGTGCTCGCCGGCGGGAAGGTCATCGCCCGCTCGCCGCTCGTCGCCGCGGCGGCTGTCGACCGGCCGGGCGCGCTCGGCCGCGTAGGCTTCTACGCGGGCCGCACCTTCCACCATCTCGGAGGCCTCCTCCCCTGATCATCACCGTGACGATGAACGCTGCGCTGGATCGGACGCTGACGGTGCCGAACTTCCAGCGCGACCACCGTCACCGCGCGAGCCAGGTGCTGACGCTCGCGGGCGGCAAGGGGATCAACATCGCGCGCGCGCTTCAAGCGGCTGGAGGTGCCCGTCGTCGCGACCGGGCTCGCCGGCGGCCGCACCGGCACGCGCATCGTCGAGGAGCTGACCGCGGAGGCGATCCTCAACGACTTCGTTCGGATCGGCGAGGAGTCACGGACGTCGACGGCGGTGGTCGATCCGACCGAGAACTCGTACACCGAGATCAACGAGTGGGGCCCTCGCGTCTCCGCCGAGGAGCTCGAGACCCTGCTCGAGAAGCTCCACTACCTCTCCCGCGGCGCCGACTTCGTCGTCTTCGCCGGGTCGCTGCCGCGAGGGGTCGAAGACGGCTTCTACGCCGACGCGATCCGTGATCTCAACCGGCGCGGCGTGCAGGTCGTGCTCGACACGGAGGGCGAGCCGCTCCGGCTCGGGACCGAGGCCGAGCCGTACCTCGTCTCGCCGAACCAGCGCGAGGCCGAGCATGTCGTCGGGCAGGAGCTCGAGGACGAGGAGGACTTCGTCATGGCGCTCGACGCGCTCTCGGAGCTCGGCGCCCGAAACGTGCACATCACGCTCGAGTCGGGCTGCTTCGGCCTCTTCCGCGAGGACCGGCACGTGCGCCGGTACCGCGCGGTCGCGCCCGTGCTGGAGGCGGTGTCGGTCGTGGGCGCGGGCGACGTGCTGCTCGCGCAGTTCCTCGCGGCCCAGCTCGCCGGCAAGACGGCGGAGGAGGCGCTGAAGCTCGCGGTCGGCGCCGGCGCGGCCTCGACGCTCGAGGTCGGTGCCGGCCGCTTCGAGCCGCGTGACGTCGGCCGCCTCGCGGGCGGCGTCGAGATCCACGAGGTGCGGCGGCTCGCTGCCCGCTAGAACGTCAGAGGCCGTTGGTACGATCGGTCTCCAGTTGAGAGCAGCCGCACAGACGTGAACTTCGACCTCGGCAACGAGATGAGATTCGAGTGGGAGTCGAAGTTCGGCAAGGAAGGGCTCACCTTCGACGACGTGCTGCTCGTGCCCTCCGAGTCGTCCGTGCTGCCGAACGATGTGCGCACCGCGACTCGGCTGACACGGACGATCGCGCGTCGAGATCCCGATCGTGTCCGCGGCGATGGACACGGTGACGGAGGCGAGGCTCGCGATCGCGATCGCGCGCGAGGGTGGGCTCGGCATCCTGCACCGCAACCTCTCGATCGCCGACGCAGGTCGCCGAGGTCGACAAGGTCAAGCGCTCCGAGTCGGGGATGATCGTCGAGCCCGTCACGCTCCGGCCTGACGATCTCGTCGCCGACGCGGTCGAGCTGATGGAGCGCTACCACATCTCCGGGCGTGCCGATCACGGACGAGGACGGCATCCTCGTCGGCATCCTCACGAACCGCGATCTCCGCTTCGAGTCGAACCTGCGCCAGCCCGTCTCGGCGCTGATGACGGCCCGCAACCTCGTCACGGCGCCGGTCGGCACCGGTCTCGACGAGGCCAACGAGATCCTGCACCGGCACAAGATCGAGAAGCTGCCCGTGGTCGACGCCGACGGGCGGCTGAAGGGCCTGATCACGGTCAAGGACATCCGCAAGCGGATCGAGTTCCCGCTCGTCGACGAAGGACGAGCAGGGGCGGCTGCGGGTCGGCGCGGCGGTCGGCGTCGGGCCGGACGCCATCGAGCGCGCCGGCGCGCTCGTCGACGCCGAGGTCGACGTGCTCGTCGTGGACACGGCGCACGGTCACTCGCGGTCGGTGGTCGAGATGGTGCGCCGCGTGAAGTCCGAGTGGGAGGTGCAGGTCGTCGCGGGCAACATCGCCACGGCGGACGCCGCCGAGGCCCTGATCGACGCCGGCGCGGACGCGATCAAGGTCGGCGTCGGCCCGGGCAGCTCGTGCACGACCCGGATCGTCGCCGGCGTCGGCGTCCCGCAGCTGACGGCGATCTTCGACTGCGCGGAGGCGGCCGGCGCGGCACGGCGTGCCCGTCGTCGCCGACGGCGGCCTCTCGTCGTCGGGCGACATCGCGAAGGCGGTCGCGGCCGGCGCGGACACGGTGATGACCGGCTCGATGCTGGCCGGAACCGACGAGAGCCCGGGCGAGGTCGTGCTCCTCCAGGGCGAGCGCTTCAAGGAGTACCGCGGCATGGGCTCGCTCGGCGCCATGCGGGCGCGGTCGTTCTCGAAGGACCGCTACTTCCAGGGCGACGTCGAGGACGTCGACAAGCTCGTGCCCGAGGGGATCGAGGGGCGCGTGCCCTACAAGGGGCCGCTGCAGCAGATCCTGTACCAGCTCGTCGGCGGCCTGCGGCAGGCGATGGGCTACTGCGGCGCGGCCACGATCGAGGAGATGAAGGCGGCGCAGTTCGTCCGGATCACCGGCGCGGGGCTGCGCGAGAGCCACCCGCACGACCTCACGATCACGAAAGAGGCGCCGAACTACCGGCGGCCTTGAGGGGAGAGCAGAGCATGGGTCAGGTCGTGCCGCTGCCGGTCGTGCCCGATCCCGCTCACGAGGAGCGGCCGGTGCTCGTGCTCGACCTCGGTGGCCAGTACTCGCAGCTGATCGCCCGGCGTGTCCGCGAGGCGCGCGTCTACTCGGAGCTCGTGCCGTACCGCCTCTCGGCGGACGAGATCCGCGCGCGTGACCCGCTGGCTCTCATCCTCTCCGGCGGCCCGGCGTCCGTGTATGCGGACGACGCGCCGAAGGTCGATCCGGCGTGTCCTCGAGCTCGGCATCCCGACGCTCGGCATCTGCTACGGCGCCCAGCTGCTGGCGCTCGAGCTCGGCGGCGCCGTCGAACGCACGGGCACGTCCGAGTTCGGCAAGACGAGCCTCGAGGGGGGCGCCGGGACGCTCTTCGAAGGCCTGCCCGAGGAGCAGACGGTCTGGATGAGCCACCGCGACACCGTCACCGCGCCGCCGGCCGGCGCGACGGTGACCGGCCGCTCGGCCGTCGACGCCGGTGGCCGCGTTCGAGGACCCGGAGCGGCGCGCTCTACGGCGTGCAGTTCCATCCCGAGGTGAGGCACACGCCGCACGGCCAGGACCTGCTCAAGAACTTCCTCTACGGCGTCGCCGGCGCGCCGCCCGCCTGGACGGCGGCCGCGGTGATCGAGGAGCAGGTCGAGCGCATCCGGGCGCAGGTCGGCTCCGAGCGCGTCATCTGCGGCCTCTCGGGCGGCGTCGACTCCGCGGTCGCGGCGCTCCTCGTGCACAAGGCCGTCGGCGACCAGCTCACGTGCGTCTTCGTCGACCACGGCCTGCTGCGCGAGAACGAGGCGGAGCAGGTGGTCGAGACCTTCGGCGGCCATTTCCAGGTGCCGCTCGTCCACGTCCGCGCCGAGCAGCGGTTCCTGGCGCGGCTCGAGGGCGTGACCGAGCCGGAGGAGAAGCGGAAGCTCGTCGGCGAGGAGTTCATCCGCGTCTTCGAGGAGGAGGCCGCGAAGCTGCCACGAGCAGGCGGCGATGTCCGCTTCCTCGTCCAGGGGACGCTCTATTCGGACGTGATCGAGTCGGGCGGCGCGGACGACGGCGTCGCCGCGAAGATCAAGTCGCACCACAACGTCGGCGGCCTGCCAGCCGACATGCGGATGGAGCTCGTCGAGCCGCTGCGCCTGCTCTTCAAGGACGAGGTCAGGCGGGTCGGCGAGGAGCTCGGCCTCCCGGAGCGGATGGTCTGGCGCCAGCCGTTCCCCGGGCCGGGGCTTTCGATCCGGATCATCGGCGAGGTCACGCGCGAGCGGCTCGAGCTCCTGCGCGCGGCGGACGCGATCCTGCAGGAGGAGGTGCGCCGGGCCGGGCTCTACCGCGACCTCTGGCAGAGCTTCGCGGTGCTGCCTGCGATCCGGTCCGTCGGCGTCCAGGGCGACGAGCGGACGTATGCCTACCCGATCGTGATCCGCGCCGTGACCTCTGAGGATGCGATGACGGCGGACTGGGCTCGGCTGCCGTACGACCTGCTCGAGACGATCTCGAGCCGGATCATCAACGAGATCCCCGGCGTGAACCGCGTCGCGCTCGACATCAGCTCCAAGCCGCCCTCGACGATCGAGTGGGAGTGACAAACTAGAGCACCTGGGCTACCCTGGCCTACCTGGTGCTCCGAGTTGCCGTACTCGTAGCGCTTGTCGCCGCGCTCGCCAGCGCGCCCGCATGGGCAAGCCAGCCCGTCGCCATCGGCGGCGGTGACGTCTCGCTGCGCGTGAGCGCCGGCGGAGACGCTCTCCTGACCTTCGACCGTGCGAACGGCGCGCGGCGCAGCATCCTCGCGCGAGGAGGGCTGAACGCGAAGCCCCAGCCGGAGGCGCATCAGCAGGTGCAGTTCGATCTCGAGTACCGCGTCACCCGGCGCGCCAGGTCCTTCCCGAACCGATGTGGCGCGTACGCCGGGCCGCCGCTCGTCATGGTCGTCGCAGCGTGCACCGCGCCGGACGGCTCGCACTGGGCCGTTCAGCGCTGGCAGCGGGTGCAACCGATGCGCGGCATCGAGCCCTTCCGTCCCCAGCATCGCCTCCACGAGCTCCAGCTCTCCCACTGGACCGGGGCCCTGCCCGAGCTCGAGGTCTCTCCGAACTGGACGTACGGCGGCCGCTGGCAGGGCCTGTTCGGCCGCCTGAGCTACCTCGGCGCGCCCGTCTTCGGCTCGCGGACGCCCTCCGCGCGCGTGTCCGACGGATATGCGCGCTACGTCTACATCGACACCTTCGACTCCGCCTACGGCCCCGGCTGGCGCCGCGACGGTGCCAAGGTCACGCACGTCGGCAACGGCGCCTTCTGTTACAGCTTCGTCCCCCAGCCGCTGCCGCCCGGGTACCCCGGGTCGGGCCTGCGCGGGCCGGGGAACGGAGAACGGCACCGCGTGACGGCGATGGGCCCGGGCGTCACGCCGATCGTCCAGTGGGAAGGACCCGGCCTCGGCCGCTACGACGCCGTCGCGGACCGAGAGTTCAACTCCCTCTTCGATCGCCTCGTGGGCCCGAGCGACAGGGCCTGCCGCAACGAGCGGTAAGAGCTAACGCGCTGCGAAGCCGGTGAGCCGCTCGGGCTCCTCGGCGCTCACGTCGACCCAGTCCACGCGTGCCCCGCGCGGCCCTTCGCGGCAGAACGCGATGAGGCGCTCGACCACGTCGGGCTCGCCCTCGAACACGGCCTCGACCGTGCCGTCCGGGTTGTTCCGGATCCACCCGGCGACGCCCGCGGACTGCGCTCGCCGACGTGCCGTCTCGCGGAAGAAGACGCCCTGTACGTGGCCCCGGACGAGGACGCGCCTCCGGATCATGGGCGTATTGTGGCCCGGTGGACGCCTTCGTCGCCCGGCTCGCAGGCGCGCGTATCGGAGCGACCTTCAACCAGTACGCCGACTCTGCCATCCGGCGTGAGCGTCTCACCCGCTACCTGGAGGAACGGCGCGACGCGCCGATCCTGCTCGTCGGCGAAGCGCCGGGCTAGGCTTGCCGCATGGAGAGCTTCCCCGTCCGCCGCAACACGATCCTGCTTGCGGCGACGCTGACCTCGCTCTCGGGCATGGTGCAGCTCGCGGTCGCGGTCGCGACCGTCACGCTCGTGCTCGTCACCGGCGTCGAGGGGATCCTGGGGCTCGGACCGGCGATTTTCCTCACGGCGGGGGCGCTCGCCGCCTTCCCGGCGGGACGCCTGATGGACCGGCTCGGCCGCGTGCCGGTGCTCGCAGCGGGCTGTGTGGCGGGGATCGCGGGCTGCCTGACGACGGCTCTCGGCTGCGAGCTCGACTCGGCCACGATCGTGGTCACCGGCTTTGCGTTCGTCGGGGTCGCTCAGGGCACGATCCTGCTCGCGCGCGCGGCTGCGGCAGACATGTACCCGCCTGAGCGCCGCGCTCGCGGTATCTCCTACGTGCTCTTCGGCGCGCTCTTCGGCGCCGCGCTCGGGCCGCTCGTCTTCCGGCCGCTCTTCGCCGGCAAGGAGCTCGACACCGAGGCGCTCGTCGTGCCCTGGTTGGCGGCGGGCGGGATCATGGTCGTCGGCCTCGTGCTCGTCCTGAACGTCCGGCCCGATCCACGCACGATCGCGCAGAAGCTGCACTTCGACGCCGGTGGCGCGCCGCCCGGGGCTCCGGCGGCCATGCGGGAGATCGTCCGTAGGCCGGGCGTGCTCACGGCGCTGGTCGCCGCCATCGCCAGCTTCGCGGGGATGGTCTCCGTGATGAACTTGACGGGCTACCTCGTGATCGACCACGGGCACCACCAGGCTGACGTGTTCACGGTGATCAGCCTGCACATCGTCGGCATGTACGCGCTCGTGCTCTTCATCGGGCAGCTCATCGACAAGGTCGGCCGCCGGCCCGGCCAGGTCGCGGGACTGATGCTGATGGCGCTCTCGAACCTCGGGCTCGTCTGGTTCCAGAGCGTCTTCTGGATCTCGCTGTCGCTCCTCCTGCTCGGGCTCGGCTGGAACATCTCGTACGTCGCCGCCGTCACCGAGCTCGCCGACCGCACCTCGCCGGCCGAGCGAGGCAAGCTGATCGGCTTCACGGACGGGCTCTCGAGCACGGCCGCGGTCGTGCTCGTCCTCCTCGGCGGGGTCGTCTACAGCGAGCTCGGTGTGGAGGCGATGGCGTTGGGCGCGACGGCCATCGTCGCCCTGCCGGCGCTCTGGATCTTGCTACAATCCGCCGCCGGCGCACCGGATGTGCGCCCTTTGTCTGTAAGAGAGACGCAGCCTGCCAATGAAGACGTACTCCGCGAAGCCGGGTGAGATCCAGCGCGACTGGTATCTCGTCGACGCCGAGGGCCAGACGCTCGGCCGCCTCGCGACCCGGATCGCCGACACGCTGCGCGGCAAGAACAAGCCGGCGTACACACCGCATGTCGACACGGGCGACTTCGTGATCGTCGTCAACGCGGAGAAGATCCACGTGACGGGCCAGAAGCTCGACCAGAAGCTCTATCACCGTCACTCCGGCTATCCGGGCGGCCTGCGGACGCGAACGCTGCGGACGCAGCTCGAGCGGCGGCCGACCGAGGTGCTGCGCAAGGCCGTGAAGGGGATGCTTCCCCGCAACCGGCTCGCGCGCGCGCAGATCACCAAGCTGAAGATCTACGCCGGCCCCGAGCATCCGCACGAGGCGCAGGCGCCGAAGCCGTTGAACCTGGAGGGTAGGTAGGTAGTGGCAGAGAAGGCGCAGTACCTGGGCACGGGCAAGCGCAAGACGTCGGTCGCGCGCGTCATCCTCCGTCCCGGTGACGGCACGACGTGGTTCAACGGCCGCACCATCGAGGAGTACTTCCCCCGTCTGACGCACCGCGCGGCCGCCCTGGCGCCGCTGAAGGTGGCCGGCGTGGAGGGAACCTACGACCTGCGCGTCCGCGTGCACGGCGGCGGGCCCTCGGGGCAGGCCGGCGCCGTTCGGCACGGCATCGCCCGCGCGCTCGTCGAGGCCGATCCGGAGCTGCGCATCCCGCTCAAGCGGGAGGGCTTCCTCACGCGTGACGCGCGCGAGGTCGAGCGCAAGAAGGCCGGCCTGCACAAGGCGCGCAAGGCTCCCCAGTTCTCCAAGCGGTAGAGCTCTCGAAGCGGTAGAGCTCGAAGCGCTAGTCGCCGCTACTTGACGCCCACGCGGGCGCGGTAGCAGACGACCATCGGCCAGGCGCGGTCGCCGAGGACGCCGGCTGCGACCTCTCGGAGACGGCCGATCGACTCCTCGACCTCGGGTGCCGAGTCGCCGTGCGGCCCGCCGAGGCTCTTGGCGAAGCCGACGATGCGGCTCGCATCGGCTTCGTCGAAGCCGTGACAGACGAGCTCGCGCGTGTGGCGGAAGCGTTCGCTCTCGCGGATGCGCTCGAGGTGGCCCTCCTTCGGCCACGTGGCGGCGCCGGCCTCCTGCTCCAGCCGCGTGCGAGCCGCGCGCCTGGCCGCGAAGAGCTCCGAGAACGCTGCGTCCACCTCCGGGTGCACGACTGGCGGGACGTCGTAGTCGTAGGCGGCGAAGACCCCGCCGGCACGCAGCACGCGTGCGGCCTCCGCCAGCACGGGTCCCGGCTCCATCCAGTGGAAGGACTGCGCGCACGTGACCACGTCGGCGGACTCCGCCGGGAGCCCGGTGTCCGCGGCGAAGGCGGGGACGAAACGGACGTTGGCCGCGCGCGTCATCGTCTCCGCGCGGGCGAGCATGGACGCGTTCGCCTCCACGCCGACGACCTCATCGGCACGATCGGCCCAGGCCCGCGTCGACAGGCCCGTGCCCGCGCCGAGGTCGACCACCAGCCGCGGTCGCTCGACCTGCGCGACGAGGAGCAGGATGTCGAGGAGGGCGTCGGGCGGCGCCGGGCGATGCGTGTCGTAGACGTCCGCGAACCCGGCCCGCCTGTAGCCCGAACGGTCGATCAGGTCCCTCGAGAAGCCGCTCAGCCGCCGGCCCTGGTCAATCGTCCCAGTCGTCGTCGGCAAGCGGCGCGACCTGCGGCCACGGCCGCCGCATGATCCTGCGGTAGGCGACGAGGCTGATCGCGAGATGTGCCGCCACGAGGCCGGTGACAGCGGTGAGCAGCAGCCAGGCGCCCGCGCGCTCGTCGCTCACCGCCAGCAGGACGCCGACGAGCAGAACTGCCTGGAAAAGGAGCCCGCTCGTGCTCCACAGCCGGTCGAGCCCCGTGCGTGTGGTGCTCACGACGACATGGTGCACCACAGCTAGGCTGCCGCGCGTGACGCGCCGCTACTTCGGAACAGACGGCGTCCGTGGGGTCGTCGGAGAGGACATCACGGTCGACCTCGTGGAGCGCCTGGGGAGGGCCTCGGCGCTCTGGTCCGGCCGTGGCCGGGTCTTCGTCGGCCGCGACACGCGGGCGTCCGGCGTGGAGCTCGAGGAGGCGTTCGCGAACGGCGTCGTGTCCGCCGGCGGCAACGCCGTCCTCGCCGGCGTGCTGCCGACGCCGGCCGTCGCGCTGCTCGCGCTCGACCTGGGCGTCGTCATCACCGCCTCCCACAACCCGCCGGAGTACAACGGCGTCAAGTTCTTCGACCGAGACGGCAACAAGCTGACCGACGAGGCCGAGGAGGAGATCGAGGCGCTGTTGGGGGAGGAGCCCCGTGGCGGCGGGAAGATCGACCGCGTCGAGGTGGCGACCGACAGCTACCTGGAGCACGTCGTCGAGCGCTTCGGCTCCGACCTCTCCGGCCTCAGGATCGCCGTCGACTGCGCGAACGGCGCGTACTCCGACATCGCGCCCGCGGCGTTCACGGACCTCGGCGCCGACGTGATCGCGATCGCGACGGATCCCAATGGCTTCAACATCAACGATGGCTGTGGTGCCACGGACCTAACGCTGATCTCGCAGGTAGTGCGAGATCAGCGCGCCGACCTCGGCGTCGCCTTCGACGGCGACGGCGACCGCATGCTCGCCGTCGACGAGCGCGGCGAGATCGTCGACGGCGACCAGATCCTCGCGATCCTCGCGCTCGACCTCGGCGTCGACCTGGTCGCCGTCACGGTGATGACGAATCTCGGCTTCCATCGGCTGATGGAGGAGCGCGGGATCAGGGTCGTGACGACGCCGGTCGGCGACCGCTACGTGCTGGAGGCGCTGCGGCGGCAAGGCGGCATCCTCGGCGGCGAGCAGTCGGGCCACGTGATCTGCCTGCGCGACCACGTCACCGGCGACGGCCTCGCCGCGGCTCTCCTCCTCTGCGGCGCGCTGAAGGGCCGCTCGCTGTCCGAGGCGGCCGCGGTGATGCCGCGCTTCGCGCAGTCGAAGGAGAACATCCGCGTCACGCGGATGGAGGTGCCCGAGAGCGCGATCGCACAGGCGAAGGCCCTCAACGACACCCTCGACGGGCGGGCACGCGTGCTCGTACGCGCGTCCGGCACGGAGCCGCTGATCCGCGTCCTCGGTGAGGCCGAAACGCCGGAGGAGGCCGAGTCGCTGTGTGGTACCATCGCCACTCTCGTCAGGAGGGAGCTCGGCTGATTCGCGCAGCGGCGGGTCAGGGAAACCGGGCTCTCGTTGCGTTTTGTAGGGCCAAATCGGGAACACTCGTTCTGCGGCTCGGGCTTACGACAAAGGAGCTCCAGCGTGTGTGGGATCATCGGCTACGTCGGGCCCAGGCAATGCAAGTCGCTTCTTCTCCAGGGCCTCGAGCGGCTGGAGTACCGCGGCTACGACTCGGCGGGCATCGCGCTCCGTGAGGCCGACGGCCTCGCCTACGTGCGCGCCGTCGGGAACCTCCAGAACCTGAAGGAGGCCGCCGGGCCGAACAGGCTCCCGGTCGACGCATGGGCTCGGCCACACGCGCTGGGCGACGCACGGCGCCGTCACCGACGCGAACGCGCATCCGCTGACCGGCTGCGACGGCTCCAAGCTCTCGATCGTCCTGAACGGCATCGTCGAGAACTACCGCGAGCTTCGTGAGCGGCTTCGTCGAGGCCGGGCACACGTTCACGTCCGAGACCGACGCCGAGACCGTGTCGCACCTGATCGAGGAGGAGTACGACGGCGACCTGACCGAGACCGTCCGGCGTGTCTATGCGCACCTGGAGGGCCACTTCACGTTCGTCGCGATCCACCACGACCACCCCGACGTGCTCGTCGGCACGCGGCACCAGACACCGATGGTGGTCGGGATCGGCGAAGGCGAGATGTTCCTCGCGTCCAACGCCGCTGCGTTCCTGCGCGAGACGAAGCTCGTCCAGTTCCCCGACGACGGCGACATCGTCACCGTCACGCCCGAGGGAGCGACCTTCATGCGCCCCGACGGCACGCCGGTCGAGCACGAGCGGGTCGAGCTCGACTGGGACGACGAGGGCGCCGAGAAGGGCGGCTACGAGACGTTCATGCTGAAGGAGATCTACGAGCAGCCCGAGGCCGTCGCCGAGACGATCGGCGACCGCGTCCGCCACGGCCGGCTCGTGCTCGAGGGCCTCGGCCTGGACGAGCAGGACGTCCGCGACCTGCGGCGCATCGTCATCCTCTCCGCCGGCACCTCGTACCACGCGGGCGTCGTCGGGCGGTACGTGATCGAAGAGTGGGCGCGCGTGCCCGTCGAGCCCGACATCGCCTCCGAGTGGATCTACCGGAATCCGGTGCTCGACGACGACACGCTCGTGATCGGCATCTCGCAGTCCGGCGAGACGCGCGACACGATCCAGGCCATGCAGCTCGCGCGCGAGATGGGCGCCCGCACGGTCGCGATCACGAACATGATGGGCTCGCAGATCACGCGCGAGGTCGACTCGGTGCTGTACACGCGCGGCGGGCTCGAGGTCGGCGTCGCCGCCACGAAGACGTTCACGGCGCAGGTGGCGCTCCTTTACCTCGTCGCGCTGAAGCTCGCCGAGGTACGGGGGACGCTCCCGCCCGAAGAACGAGAGTTCATCCTCGACCAGCTCTACGACCTCCCGTCGAAGATCGAGCGCTTCCTCGACGGCCATCACCCGGTCGACGAGATCGCGCAGCGCTTCTACGACAAGCCGTTCTTCCTCTACCTCGGCCGTCACATCGGCCTGCCGGTCGCGCTCGAGGGGGCGCTGAAGCTGAAGGAGATCAGCTACATCCCGTCCGAGGCCTACTCCGCCGGCGAGATGAAGCACGGCCCGATCGCGCTGCTCGACACCGAGACGCCGGTCGTCGTCGTCGCGACGAACATCCACGTCTACGACAAGATCGTCTCGAACATCCAGGAGGTGCGCGCGCGCGGCGCGCACGTGATCGCGATCGCGACGGACGGCAACGAGGACATCCAGCACCATGCCGACGACGTCATCTACGTGCCGAAGTCACCTGCGTTCCTGCAGGCGGCGCTGGCGATCGTGCCGCTCCAGCTCCTCGCCTACCGCATCGCCCGGCTGCGCGGGCTGAACGTCGACCAGCCGCGCAACCTCGCGAAGACGGTCACGGTCGAGTAGCTAGAAGTCATCCGGCTCCCGGGACGGGCGCCGTGGCAAGGGTGAGTACGCTTCGCTGGGTGGAGGCGCCTGCCCACACGACGGCGCGCGTGCGCGTGACGCGCGTCCCGGGCGGCGAGGACGGCGACGTCGTCGCCGTCGAGGAGCCGCTCGAGATCCGGATCGGCGGCGATCCCGTCGCGGTGACGATGCGGACGCCGGGGCACGACGAGGAGCTCGCGCTGGGCTTCGCCGTCGCCGAGGGGCTGTCGCCGCTCGGGGCGCGAGCTGCCCGACGACCTCGCCGCGAACACGATCGAGCTCGACGCGCCCGGCGCCGACCTGGGTCGGCTGCAGCGCCACTTCTACACCTCGTCCTCGTGCGGGGTCTGCGGCAAGGGCGCGCTCGAGGCCGTCGCGGTCGAGGCGCCGCGGGTCGAGAGCGACCTCCGCGTGCCGGCGGAGCTGGTGCTCGGTTTGCCGGAGCGCCTGCGCGCGGCGCAGGCGACGTTCGAGGCGACCGGCGGCCTGCACGCCTCGGGGCTCTTCTCGGAGGAGGGCGAGCTGCTCTGCCTGCGGGAGGACGTCGGTCGGCACAACGCGCTCGACAAGGTGGTCGGCTGGGCGTTCGGCGAGGGCCTCCTGCCGCTCGAGCGCTCGCTCCTCTGCCTGAGCGGCCGGATCTCGTTCGAGCTCGTCCAGAAGGCCGCGGTCGCCGGGTGCCCGATCGTGGTCGCGGTCGGCGCCCCGTCGTCGCTGGCGATCGACCTGGCCGCCGACCGCGGGATCACCCTGTGCGGCTTCGTCCGCGGCGGCTCGCTCAACGTCTACACGGAGCCGTGGCGTGTGGCTTGACCGAGCTTGTGTTGAAACAACACAAGCGCGCGCGGCCGGGACTGCGCATTCCCTTTGTCCAAGCCGCCGCGCGCTCGGGCCGGACCGCACTGCAGGGAAGCTTGTGTTGAAACAACACAAAGTCTTCTTCACGGCGCGGTGAGGGCGCTGCTCACCGGCGTGCTGCTCGTCGGCGGGGCCTCGACGCGCTTCGGCTCGCCGAAGGCGCTCGCGCTGGTTCCGCGGCGAGACGCTCGCCGAGCGCGCGTGGCGGACGCTCGGGGAGGCCTGCGACGAGCGGCTCGCGGTCGGGAAGGCGGGGGAGCTCGAGCTCCCGTTCGACGTCCTGGACGACGGCTTCGACGTGCGGGCGCCGATCGCCGGTGTGATCGCCGGCCTGCGCGACGCGTCGCACGACACGAGCGTCTTCCTTCCCGTCGACTGCCCGCTCGTGACGCCGGAGCTCCTGCGCCGCCTGGGCGAGGCGCGGGCGATCCCTCAGACCGGGCCGCTGCCCGGCGCCTACGGCAAGGACGACCTCCCCGTGCTCGAGCGCCGGCTTGCCGCCGGCGAGCTCTCGCTGCGCGGGGTCAACCCGCGCGTGCTCGAGCTCGACGAGCGGCTGCTCGCGAATGCGAACACGCCGGCCGAGCTGTCAGCGCTCGAACGAGACCTCGCCGCTCGCGACCAGCACCCGGCCTGACGGCGTCGCGACGGCGAGGCGGCCGTCGCGCTCGATCCCGTCCCCTATCCCCGACGTGCCGTCGACCTCGACCCGCCGGCCGCGCAGGAAGTCGCGCGAGCCGAGGTCGTCGTAGAGGCCCTGGAGCCCTCCCTTCCGCCAGGTCTCGTAGGCCGCAGAGAGCCGCCCCAGCAGGACCTCGAGCACCTCCTCCCGGTCGCGCTCCCGACCGTCGATCGTCCGGAGAGACGCCGCCGCCGTCTTCGTCTCCGCGGGCAGCTGCTCGCGCGTCTGGTTCACGTTCAGGCCGATGCCGAGGACGACGACGCCGTCCCTCAGCTCGGCCAGATCACCGGCGACCTTGCGGCGGTTGAGCATGACGTCGTTCGGCCACTTGATCTGGGCGGCGAGCGCAGTCGCGTCCTCGACCGCGAGCGCGGTTGCGAGCCCGGCGACGAGCGAGAGCTCGTGCGCCGGCCGCTGCGACGGCGGCCGGAGCAGGATCGACACGAGCACGGACGTCGCCGGCGCCTCGACCCACGCGCGGCCGAGTCGCCCGCGTCCGCCGGTCTGGTGGTCGGTCGTCGCGATCGCGCCCTCGGGATCGTCCGGCCCGAGCAGCAGCTGCGTCGACTCGCACTCCGGCTCGTGCCGCCTCGGACTACCGATCACACTCGTTCCAGCCGCACCGCGGAGACCTTGTACTCCGGCGTCCCGATCAGCGAGTCGCCGACGTCGTGCGTGAGCCAGTTCACCTTCGCCTCGGCGAAGTGCAACGCCATCCAGACGAGGCCGGGATAGACGCGATCGCTCAGCTGCGCCCGCGCCTGCAGGTCGCCGCGGCGCGAGACGAGCCGGAGCCAGTCGCCGGCCGCCACACCCAGCGCCGACGCGTCCTCCGGCGAGATCTCGACGAACGGGTCGACCTGCTTGTCGGTGATGCCCCGCTCCCGCATCGTCATTCCGCCCGAGTTGTAGTGGTAGAGCGTTCGCCCCGTCGACAACGTGAACGGGTACTCGCTGTCCGGCTCCTCGATCGGCGGCTGGTACTCGACCGGATGGAACTTGCCCAGCCCCGACGGCCTTGCGGTCGTCTTCTCGTGCAGGAACCGCGTCCCCGTATCCTCGAGCGACGCGCACGGGCCACTGCAGCCCGACCTCCTGCAGTCTGAAGTACCGGATGCCGAACCAGTTCGGGCAGAGGTCGGCGAGCTCGTTCCAGACCGACTCGGCGTCGGGATACTCGGGCCAGTCGCAGCCGAGCGCCCGCGCGAGGTCGATCACGATCTCGCGGTCGACCCGCGCCTCGCCGGGGCACGGCACGGCGGCGCGGACGAGGTTCACCCGCCGCTCGGTGTTGGTGAAGGTGCCGTCCTTCTCCGCGAAGCTCGACGCCGGCAGGACGACGTTCGCGTGCTTCTCGGCCGTCTCGTTCAGGAAGATGTCCTGCGAGACGAGGAACTCGAGGTTGTCGAGACCGTGCTCGACGTGCCGCGCGTTCGGCTCCGTCTGCGCGGGGTTCTCGCCGATCAGGTAGAGCGCCTTGACCCGGCCGTCGTGGAGGCCGGACATCATCTGGTCGAGCCGGAAGCCGGCGCGTTCGGGCACCTCCGCGCCCCACGCGTCCGAGAACTTGCGCCGGATGTCCGGGTCGTCGACGGGCTGGTAGCCGGGGAGGTAGGACGGGTTCGCGCCGGAGTCGTTCAGTCCCTGGACGTTGTTCTGGCCGCGGAGCGCGTTCAGGCCGGTCGACTCGTAGCCGAGGTGGCCCGTCAGCAGGACGAGGTTGGCGAGCGACCAGATGTTGTCGACGCCGCAAGCGTGCTCGGTGATCCCGAGGGTGTAGAAGATCGCCGCATGCCGCTCGGTGGCGTACTCGCGCGCCGTGGCGCGGATCGCCTCGGCGGAGACGCCCGTCCAGCGCTCGGCCTCCTCCGGCGTATAGCGGGCGACGACCTCGCGGACCGCCTCGAAGTCCTCCGTGCGCTCGCGGATGTACTCCTCCGCGTGCAAACCCTCCTCGAGGATCACGTGCATGATCGCGTTCAGCAGCCAGACGTCGGAGCCCGGGCGCAGCTGCAGGTGCCGCTTCGCGATCTTCGTCAGCCAGATCGCGCGCGGGTCGGCGACGACGAGCGTCGCCCCGTTGCGCACCGCCTTCTTGATCCGCAGGGCGAGCACCGGGTGCGCCTCCGTCGTGTTCGAGCCGATCACGAGCAGGAAGCGGGCGTTCTCGATCTCCGGGATCGAGTTGGTAGAGGCGCCTCTGCCGAACGACCTGACCAGGCCGTAGAGGGTCGGAGCGTGTCAGGTGGCTTCGCAGGAGTGGACCGAGTTCGTCTGCAGCCCGGTTCGCGCGAGCTTCTGGATCAGGTAGTTCTCCTCGTTCGTCAGCCGCGCCGAGGCGAGCACGCCGACGGCCTGGGGCGAGTGGCGTTCAATCACCCCCTCGAGGCCGTCGGCCGCGACCTGCAGCGCGTGCTCCCACGTGGTCGGGTGCAGCTCGCCGTCCTCGCCGCGGACGAGCGGCGTGGTGAGGCGGTCCGGGTGGTGCACGAAGTTGAAGGCGAAGCGGCCCTTGACGCAGAGGTTCCCCTCGTTCGAGACGTACTCCGGCTTCGAGGTCACCTTCACGATCCGCTTCGTCTGCGGGTCGACGTTGAGGTCGATCTGGCAGCCGACGCCGCAGAACGTGCACGTCGTCTTCGTCTGCTCGAGCTGCCGCTCCTCCACGCCGGCGCCCTCGAGGAACTTCTCGTAGATCGCTCCCGTCGGGCAGGTCGACAGGCAGCCGCCGCAGAGCTCGCACTCCGTGTCGAGCCAGGACCGGCCCCAGGTCGGCACGATGCGCGCCTCCGGCCCGCGGCCCTCGAGCGAGAGCGCGGAGCATTGCATCACTTCTTGCGTGTACCGGACGCAGCGGTTGCAGAGGATGCAGGTGTCCGGCTCGTAGCCCATCAGGCGGTTGCGGTCCTCGTACGGCTCACGCTTGGCGTCCGGCAGGATCAGCGGCGCCTCGGCGCCGAGCTCCTGCGCCATGTCGACGAGCTCGTTGGGGCGGCCGGCCGGGTTCGCGTTGAGGTGCTCCGTGAGGAGCATCTCCGCCAGCGTCTTGCGCAGCTGCGGCACGTTCGAGTTCGTGGATACGGCCATGCCGGCCGTGACCCGCGTCGCGCAGGCCGGCAGCGGCCTTGGCGCGCCCTCGACATCGACCACGCACATGCGGCAGCCGCCGTACGGGTCGAGCTTGTCGTCGTGGCAGAGCGTCGGGATGAAGACGCCGTGCCTCGCGGCCGCATGGACGAGCAACTCGCCGTCCTGCGCGGCCGCAGTGCGCCCGTCGAGCGTGAACTCGATCACGCGTCTGATCCTACGGCCTCGATTACGGCGGGGCCGGACGCCGTTGGCACCGCCCCCACGAGGCGAAGACCGGCCCGCTCGAAGAGCGCGCGGAACTCCTTCTCGGTGCGCTCGCGGCCCCCGGGCATGACGAGCATGTTCAGGTCGGAGAGCTTGCCTTCGGCGCCCTCGTTCGGGGGCGCGAGGATCCGCTCGATCACAAGGAGTGTCGCGTCCGGCGACATCGCAGCCCGGCAGGTGCGGAGAACGGCGACCGCCTCCTCGTCCTTCCAGTCGTGGACGATGAACTTGAGGATGTAGGCGTCGCCGCCGGGCGGCACGGACTCGAAGAAGCTGCCGGCGACGGTCGTGGCGCGATCGGCGACGGGCGCGAGGATCGGGCCGGCGCCGGCGACTACGTGCGGCTGGTCGAACAGGATCCCGCGGGCGTTCGGGTAGGCGGCGAGGATCGCGCCGAGCAGCGCCCCGGTGCCGCCGGCGACGTCGACGATCGTCGCGAAGCGGCCGAAGTCGTACGCCTCGAGCAGGGCGTGGTGCGACGCCTCGGTCGACGACCTCATCGCGGCGTCGAAGATTCGGCTCTCCTCCGGCCGAGCGGCCCGCCAGTCCCAGACGTCGGTGCCGTGGACGGACCGAAAGGCGTTCTCACCGGTACGGATGCTGTGCTCGAGGTTGCCCCAGGAGTGCCACACGTGCGGCCGACCCGTCAGCCGTACCAGGCCCTGGACCGACCCGGGGACGTCGCTCCGCAGCGGGTCGCCGAAGTCGGTCAGCCGGAACCGGCGCTCCTCGTCCTCCTCGAGGACGCCCATCGCCGCCAGCGTCCGGAGGAGCCGGTAGAGGGCGTCGGGGTCCGCGTCGGCCTCGCCGGCAAGGTCGTCGCTCGGCCGCGGCCCGCCCGCGAGCAGGTCCGGGATCCCGAGGCTGACGGCGGCATGGATCGCCTGCGAGGCCCGGTAGCCCATCACGAGCCGCATGAGCTCGGTGCTCACGCGACAGCGACTCCAGGAGCTCCGGCCAGTGGCGAAGTGCGCTGCGCACGGGGAACGGCGCCGCCTGGCCGAGTCCGCAGATCGACGTCAGCTGCATCGCCACGAGCCACTCCTCGAGCTGCCCGCGCGGCATCGTGCGCTCTCCCTCGAAGACGGCGTGTAGCGCCCGGTTGCCGATCCGGCACGGCGTGCACTTCTGGCAGGACTCTTCGGCGAAGAACCGCATCGTCTCGGCGAGGAGCCGGAGCGGGGAGTACGAGCTCGGAAAGACCTGCACCGCCGCGGAGCCGACGCCGGTGCCCCAGTCGGCGAGCGCCTCGCGCGTGAGCGGCACGTCGAGCGCCGACGGCGGGAGGATCCCGCTCGCCGCGCCACCGGGGACGATCGCACCCGGCTCGTCGGTGAACCCGCCCGCGTATTCCTCGACGAGTTGCCGCGTCGTGACGTCGAGCGGCGCCTCGTAGCAGCCGGGCTTCGCGACCGCGCCGGTCACGGACCAGAGCCGCGTGGGTTGACGCTCGCCACGGAGGACGAGCGCGACATGCGCGAGCGTCTCCACGTTGTTGATCAAGGTCGGCAGGCCGAGGTAGCCCACCTGGGTCGGGAACGGCGGCTTGAGCCGCGGCATCCCGCGGCGCCCCTCCATCGACTCGAGCATCGCCGTCTCCTCGCCGCAGATGTACGCGCCGGCGCCGATCACGAGCTCGACGGGCAAGCCGCGCGCGGCGATCGCCTCGCGCAGGCGCTCGCGGGCGGTGGCGTACTCCTCACGGAGGTAGACGAAGGCGTGCTCCGTCTGGCAGAAGCGCATCGCGGCGGCGAGCCCTTCGAGGAGGAGTTGCGGCCGCAGCTCCATCACGTAACGATCCTTGATCGTTCCGGGCTCTCCCTCGTCCGCGTTCACGATCACGACGCGCGGGCTGGGCTCTCGTCGCACGGCATCCCACTTCTGCCAGGTCGGGAACCCTGCCCCGCCCATCCCGGTCAGACCGGAGGCCTCGAGCCGCGCGACCACCTCGTCCTGCGTGAGGAGCGGCGGCTCCACGATCTCGTCGGGCTCGAGCAGGAAGCCGTTCGTCGAGTAGGTGACGCCGCCGCGCACCTCGTCGCCGTCGAAGACGACCGGCGCGAGATCGCAATGGCCGAGGCAGGGCACCTCGAGCGCATCGCCGGTCAGCAGCTCGCGCGAGCCCGCGCAGTCGCAGACGGGCCCCGTGCAGACGCGGACAGAGTCGACGGGCACCTCGAGGAACGAGTAGAACGAGACGACCTCGTGCACCTCGCCGCGGCGGATGTTCATGTGGTCGGCGAGCGCGTCCGAGAGCTCGGGCCCGACCGGCCCGACCTCGCGGCGCAGCCGGCCGAGGTTGTCGAGCAGGCGCGTCCGCTCCGTCGGCAGCGTCTCGAGGACGGTCGCGAGTCGGAGGACGTCCACGCCTCGAGTCTACGACTAGAGGTTATGAACTACGCTCGGTTCCGTGAGCGTCCAGGTGGACTCGGTGCGGCGGGTCGAGGTGCCGACGCGGATCGTGCACGGCCTCGGCGCGCTCGCCGGTCTCGGTGAGCTCGCGCAGGAGCTGGGCGTCAGACGCCCGCTCCTCGTCACGGACAGGGGCGTCGAGGCAGCCGGGTTGGCTGCGCGCGCGCTCGAGGTCCTGCCCGACGCGGTCGTCTTCGCCGACGTCTTCCCGAATCCCGACATCGAGCTTGTCGGGCGGGCGCGCGCGCTCTACGAGGAGGAGGGCTGCGACGGTCTCGTCGCGCTCGGCGGCGGCTCGTCGATGGACACGGCGAAGGCCGTCGGCGTCGAGGCCGTCCACGGCGGCTCGATTCGGCGACTACGAGTTCGACCACGCGCCGATCAGCCGCCGGATCCCGCCGCTGATCGCCGTTCCGACCACCTCCGGAACGGGCAGCGAGGTGACGCTCTGGGCGGTGATCACCGACCCGGAGCGCAGGGTCAAGTTCAACGTGGGAGGGACGCCGCTGATCGGCGCGCACGTGGCGCTGCTGGATCCCGAGCTCACTGTCGGGCTCCCGCCGGCGGTGACGGCAGCGACCGGCCTGGACGCGCTCTCGCACGGCGTCGAGTGCTTCACGTGCGACTACCACCAGCCTTTCAACGACGCCGTCGCGCTGCGTGCGATCGAGCTCGTCGGCGCGCTGGCTGCGGACGGCAGTCGAGGACGGCTCGAACGTCGAGGCGCGGACGCAGATGTCGCACGCGGCGCTCCTGGGCGGCATCGCCTACGGCACGGAGAGCGCCGGAGCGGCGCATGCGATGAGCCAGTCCGCCGGCGGCGTCCACGACTGCCCGCACGGTGCGCTGACCGCGCGGGTGCTCGGGCCGGTGATGGAGTACAACGCGCACGCGAAGCCCGAACGTCACGCCCGGATCGCGCAGGCGCTCGGCGTCGAGACGAGCGGGCTCGAGCCGCTCGAGGCGGCACTCGCGGGTGTCGAGGCGCTCGACCGGCTCACGGACGACGTCGGCATCCCGACGATGGTGGAGCTCGGCTTCTCCGAGGACGAGATCCCGATGCTTGCGCGGATCGCCTTCGAGGATCCCGCAGACGATCGGGAACGCGCGCGAGGTCGACGTCGCCGCGTACGAGCAGATCTACGCGGCCGCGTTCGCCGGAGGGCCGCGTTGAGCATCGTCACACGCGACTACGGAATGGTGATCGGCGGCGCGTGGGTCGACTCGGACGCGCGGCTGGAGGCGACGAGCCCCGCCACCGGCGAGACCATCGGCTCGGTGCCCGAGGGCACGCGCGAGGACGCGCAGCGTGCGGTCGCCGCGGCGAACGGCGCCTGGCGCGACTGGGCGGCACGCTCGGCCTTCGAGCGCGCGGCCGCGATGGAGCGCGTTGCGGAGCTGATCGTCGAGCGGCGCGACGATCTCGCCCGGACGCTGACTCTCGATCAGGGCAAGCCGCTGCACGCGGAGGCCTACGGCGAGGTCGACGAGCTCGTCGAGTACTGGCGCATGGCCGCCGCCGACGCGACTCGGCTCGAGGGGACGATGCCGCCGTCGGTGGACGCGTCGAAGCGGATCCTCGGCTACCGCGTGCCGCGCGGCGTCGTTGCCGCGATCACGCCCTGGAACTGGCCGTACACCATGCCCGCCGAGCTGATCGCGCCGGCGCTCGCGGCCGGGAACGCGGTCGTCTGGGCGCCGGCGTCCTCGACGTCCGTGTGCTCGGTCAAGCTGGCGGAGTGCATCGTCGACGCCGAGCTTCCGGCCGGCGTCTTCTCGATGCTGACGGGGCACGGCGCCGTCGTCGGCGACGAGATCGCCGCGAGCAGGGGAACGCACGCTGTCGGCTTCATCGGCTCCGTCGAGACGGGCGCGGTGGTCGCGAGCAGGGCGGCCGGGAAGCCGCTCCTGCTCGAGCTCGGCGGCAACGGGCCGCTCGTCGTGCTGGACGACGCGGACGTGGCCGCCGCGGCGGAGGCGAGCCTCGCCGCCGCCTTCCTGTGCGCCGGCCAGAGCTGCACCGCCGGCGAGCGCTTCCTCGTCGACGACGCGGTCCACGACGAGTTCGTCGAGGCGATCGCTGCGGCGGTCGCGCGCGAGATCCGCCTCGGCGATCCGTTCGCTGAGGACACGACGATGGGCCCGCTCAACAACGAGGCGACGGCCGCGAAGATGGACGGCCACGTCGCCGACGCCCTCGATCGGGGCGCCACGACCGTGACGGGCGGCGCGCGCGCCGGCGGCTTCCCGACACGGCTGTACTGGGAGGCCACCGTCCTCGACGGCGTCACCGAGGAGATGGCGGTCGCGCGCGAGGAGACGTTCGGCCCGGTCGTCCCGATCACCACGATCAGCGGCGAGGACGAGGCTCTGCGGATCGCGAACGAGTCGCCCGTACGGCCTGCTCTGCGCCGTCTGGACGCGCGACCTCGCGCGGGGTCTCCGCTTCGCGGAGGCGCGTGGACGCAGGCTGGGTGAACATCAACGAGTCGACGAACTACTGGGAGAGCCATCTCCCCTTCGGCGGCCGGTCGGGCAAGCGGTCGGGCGTGGGGCGCGTCGGCGGCCGTCACGCCATGGAGACGTTCACCGAGCCCAAGACGGTCGTGTTCGGCCTGAGCTAGGCGACCCGCTCCAGCGTTGTCTGCCGCCAGCGCTCGGTCGTCGGCGAGCTCGTTGAAGGTGTACACGTGGAAGCCGGCGATCCACTCTGACTGCGGCGGAGAGCCCTGTGAGTAGGTCGTCGGGGCCCACGCTTCCTCTGAGCAGCAGGCGGGCCATGATGTTCCCCTGCGCCCGCGCGAAGCGCAGCGACTCCCCGACTCCGATCCTCGTCCCGATCCGCAGCAGCTTCCGCCTCGGCGTGACGCCGGGGATCCCGACGTGGATCGGGAGCTCGACGCCGCGATCGCGCACCGCGCGCGATCCACCACGCGATCGTGCCCGGGGTCGAGGCAGAGCTGGCTGACGATGTAGGTCGCGATGCGGAGCCTTGTCGAACATCGCCTGGATCGTCGTCTCGTCGCGAATGAACGGATGGCTCTCGGGGTAGCCCGAGATGCCGACTTCGTCGAAGGGGCGCCCGAGCCGACCCACCGCGGCGAGCACGTCGGCCGCTCCCTCGTACGTCCCCGCGGGTACCTCGGCGTCGCCGGCGATGACGAACAGCTCGCGCACGCCGATCTCGCGCAGCCGGTCGACGATCTCCTGCAGGTGCGCCTCGCCTGTCACGAGGCGCGCAGCGACGTGCGGGACGACGTCGAAGCCGCGGTTCTGCCGCTGCAGAGCAGAGCTGCAGCGTCGGCTCGAGACCCCGCCTGGGCGAGGAGGTGACCGTCACCTTGACGTCGGTCGGGACGTGCTCGGCGAGCTCGTCCTCGATCCCCGGCAGCGGGAAGATCTCGTAGCGGGGCCGCCTCAGGAGCTCGGCCAGCCCGCCGGTCATCTAGCTGCTCTCGGCGCCCGCGGCGGTGAGAGCCTGCTTCGGAACCTCCTTCTTGGGATCGATGAAGGGCCGCTCGACGACGACGGCCGTGCGTCTTCTCGTTCGGCGTCTCGACCTCGAGCTCGGTGCCGAGGCTCGGCGAACTCGATCGGCACCATCGCGAAGCCGATGTTCTTCTCGAGCCGCGGCGAGTAGCACGCGGAGGTCACGTCTGCCGATCCGGTCGCCGTTCGACGGAGACGGGGAAGAAGTCGATCATCGAGCTGTCGATGTAGGAGCCGAGGCGCTCGCCGCCGATCTCGACGCCGACGAGCTTCCGCTTGATCCCTTCGGCCTTGATCCGCCGGAGCGCCTCCTTGCCGACGAAGTCGGCCTCCTGCTCGAGGTCGACCATCCACTCGTAGCCCATGTCGACCTCGTACGGGTTCGTGTCGAACCACATGTCCGCGCCGAGGGCGAGGATCCCCGCCTCGATCCGCTTGATGTGGCAGGGCCCGATCACCGCGAGGCCGTGCGGCTTGCCGGCCTCGAGCACGATGTCCCAGATCTTCTCTGCGTTCGGGCGGCGTTCTTCAGGTAGATCTCGAAGCCGAGCTCGGCGGTGTAGCCGGTCCGCGAGACGACCACGTCGAGCCCCTCGAGCTGGTACTCGCGCAGGTGGTAGTAGGGGATCTCGAGGGCGTCCTTCGCCGAAGAGCTCGACCAGCACGTCCGTGGACTTCGGGCCCTGGATCTGGAGCGGCCCGACGTCCGGCTCGCCGATCTGCACGTCGAGGCCCGAGTTGTAGGCGACGCCCATCGCCCACAGCAGCACGTCGCTGTCCGCGACCGAGATCCAGAAGCGGTTCTCCTCCAGCCGCAGCAGGATCGGGTCGTTGATGATGCCGCCGTCCGGGCGCGGTGATGAAGACGTACTTGCACTGGCCGACGGCGCACTTGTTCAGGTCGCGGGGCACGAGCATGTTCGCGAGCGTGAAGGCGTCCGGGCCGGTGATCTCCACCTGGCGCTCCACGCCGACGTCCCAGAGCGTGACGCCGTTCACGAGCTGCCAGTACTCCTCGATCGGGTCGGTGTAGTAGCGCGGGTGGTACATGTGGTTGTAGAAGCTGTAGACCTTCACGCCGTGACGCCGGGAGGCGTAGAAGTACGGCGATTTCCGGATCCGGGTGTAGAGCAGGATCTCCGGGTTCTCGACGATGGTCACTGGGCTACCTCCTGGTCGTAGTCGTGGCCGAGGCGGGCGGAGAGGGCGCGCGCCTGCTCGAGCGAGCGGGGGCGCGAGCCGTTCGATGCGACGGCGGTGCAGGCGGATGGTGGGGCCTGAGATCGAGACGCGCCGCGACGCACTCACGCGCCGGCGAAGACGGGCGCGGCGAGCGCGCTCAGGCCGATCTCGAGCTCGTCGACGGCGATTGCGTACCCGCGCGTGCGGATGCGCTCGAGCTCGTTCCGGGGAACGTGCTCGTCGGTGGCGGCGCCCCAGGCGAGGAAGACCTTGCCGTTCGCCGTCAGGTGGTACGGCACCGTTCGGCCGACCCAGTTCGTGGAGCCGATGAAGTGCCGGCTGTCGCGCTGGGCCAGCTGGTCGACACCGAGCGGCGTCGGCACCGCGAGGTTGACCGTCTCGCCCGACTCGTCCGCGAGCGGTCGAGCGCTGTCGGCGGCGAGCTCGATCAGCACGGCGTGAGGCTCGTTGCGGTCGCGCGAAGCGGAGCAGGACAGGTCCCGGCCGGACGCGGCCGCGATCGCCGTCGCGCTGGAGCAGCCCCTGCCGCTCGAGCGCGCCGACGAGGCGCGAGGTCGTCGACTTCGGCAGCTCGGCCCCGTCGGCCAGCTCGCCGACGCCGAGCGGCCGTCGCGCTCTCGACGACGCGGACGAGCAGCTGCGCTGCGCGATCGATCGCCTGCGTGCCCGCCACGGCCCATAGTGTGGAACATCCAGTTCCACGACGTCAACTGAGGCGCCGTTAACGGGGTCAGACCCTGTTAAGAAAACGTTAGGGGCTCCGCTCGCGCAGAGCCGCGACGATCGCCGGCACGACCTCGTGCAGGTCGCCGATGACGGCGTAGTTGGCGCGCTGGACGATCGGGGCGTCGCGGTCCGTGTTGATCGCCAGGATCGTCTTCGCGCCCTTGCAGCCGACCCAGTGCTGGATCGCGCCGCTGATCCCGCAGGCGATGTAGAGGTCGGCGCCGATGCGGAGCCCGTCTGGCCGATCTGATCGGCGTGCGGGCGCCAGCCGAGGTTCGTCACGACGCGCGAGCCGCCGACGGCCCCGCCGAGCGCGTCCGGCGAGCTCCTGCAGGACCGCGAAGCCCTCGGCGCTGCCGACGCCACGGCCGCCGCCGACGACGACGCGAGCGTCGCCGAGCGAGATCGTGCCCGCCTCCGGCTCCTCCCGCCGCACGACGCGCACGCGAAGATCCTCGTCAGTCAGCTCCGGCACGAACGTCTCGACCTCCTCGTCGCCCGGCTCGGCCGCGACCGCGTGCGGCGCGACGGTCAGCAGCTTCACCGCCCCGCTCAGACGTCGCCTCCTCGAGCAGGCTGCCGCCCCAGCGCTGGCGGACGACGCGCATCGGCTCGCCGGGCTGTGACACCGACTCGGCTGAGACGACGTTCGCCGCCAGCGGCAGGTCGAGCCTCGCCGCGACGTGCGCCATCACCTCGCGCGCCACGGTCGCTGGCAGCTGCGACCACCGCGTCCGGCGCATCGCGCTCGATCAGCTGCACGATCCCGGCGGCCCACGCGCCCGGCGCGTACGCCTCGCCCGCGTCGATCGCGAACGCCCGCACCGGCCCGAGCCGGCGCGCGAAGGTGAGCGCCTCCTGCGACAGCTCGCCCGGCTCGACGAGGCAGAGGATCACGCGACGTCCGAGCTCCCGCAGCACCTCGACGACGCGCGGCGCCGCCGCCGCGCCCTCGCCGAGCACGACGACCGGCGTCGACTCGTCCTGGGGCACTGACGAGCCGCACCTTCGCCAGGCCGCCGACCGCCGCGGCCGGCGCCGACGTCTCGAGCTCCGCCTTCTTCGCCCTCAGCCGCCCGGGCAGAGACGGGTAGCGCGGCAGGTTGATCCCCTCGCGCACCGTGATCACCGCCGGCAGCGGCGTCTCGAAGATCTCCCAGCCGCCGCCCGCCTCGCGCCGCACCGTCGCGACGCCGTCGCGCGAGCTCGATCCCCTTTGCGCCGGTCACGACCGGCAGGTCGAGCGCGTAGGCGACACGGATGCCTACCTGGTAGCCGCCCGAGTCGGCCGACTCGTTGCCGAACAGAAGCAGGTCGAAGTCCCGCCGTCGCGGACCGCGTCCGCGATCGCTGCCGCGGTCGCCTGCGGATCCCAGTCGGCGCCGTCCGTCTCGAGCAGGATCGCCGACGTCGATCCCCATCGCGAGCGCGTCCCGCAGCTGCTCCGCCGCGGCCGGCGGGCCGAGCGTGAGCACGGTCGTCGAGCCGCCGTGGGCCGCAACGATCCGCAGCGCCTCCTCGACCGCGCACTCCTCGTGCGGGCTGATCGTGTGCCCGAGGTACGTGTCGTCGACCGCCTGGGCGTCCGCCGTCAGGGCGATCCGCGCCCCGGTCTCGGGCACGCGCTTGACGCAGACGAGGACGTTCACTGCGCTACGAGCGGATGCGGGTGTTCTCCGGATCGAACAGCGGCCGCGAGCCGACGACCTCGACCGTCACCGGATAGCGCTCGCCCATGTACTGGACGAGCAGCTTCCCGCCCTCGACCGCGTGCTCGGGCGGCAGGTAGGCCATGCAGGATGTGCTTGCCGACCGACGGCCCCGAGCCGGCGCGTCGTCACGTAGGAGCCGCGGCCCTTGCGGTCGACGATCCGCTCGCCGTCCGGCGTCAGGATCGGCTCCCGTCCGAGCATGTAGCGCTTCACGCCGGACGGCCGACGTGTGGTCGTCGACCGTCAGCGTGCACAGCAGCGCGGCCGGCTCCTCCTCGCGCGCCCGCACGTAGGCGTCCTTGCCGACGAAGTCCGCCTCCTTCACGGTCGGCCGCTGCATGCCGGCCTCGACGACGTCGTACTCCGACTCGAGCTCGGCGCCGAACAGCCGGTAGCCCTTCTCGATCCGGCCGGTCGTGCCGTAGACGCCGATGCCCGCCGGCACGAGCCCGAGCGGCTGCCCGGCCTCCCAGAGCACGTCCCAGAGCGCGCTGCCCGCTCTCCATCGGCGCGTACAGCTCCCAGCCGAGGTCGCCCACGTACGAGATGCGCGAGGCGAGCACGTCGCACGGGGCCGATCTCGAGCTCGCGGCAGCGCACGAAGGGAAACCCCTCGTGCGAGACGTCGTCGCTCGTCACCGACGAGAGCAGGTCGCGGGCGCGCGGCCCCCAGACGCCGACGGTGCACCAGGCCGACGTGACGTCGAGGAGCGACGCGGAGCCGTCCGCGGGCAGGTGGTCGCGGAACCACTTGAAGTCGCGCGGGCCGTCGGCGCCTCCGGTGACGATCCGGAAGTGGTCGTCGTCGAGGCGCATGATCGTGAGGTCGGTCTTGAAGCCGCCGTGCGCGTTCAGGATCGGCGTGTAGATCACGCGTCCCGGCGGCACGTCGCACTCCGCGAGCGCGACACCCTGGAGGTAGTCGAGCGAACCGGGCCCGACGACGTCGAAGATCGCGAACGCGGTCAGGTCGATCATCGCGACGCGGTCGCGCATCGCGAGGTGCTCGGCGTTGACGATCGGCGACCACCAGCGCGACTCCCACTCCGCCTCGCGCGGCATCACGCGCTCGCCGTACTCCTCGACGAGCGGCGCGTTCGACTCGTACCACCACGGCCGCTCCCAGCCGGCGGTCTCGTAGAAGACGGCGCCGAGCGCCTCCTCGCGGGCCCAGAACGGCGAGAGCCGCACGCCGCGGTTCGACGCCCACTGCTCCATCGGGTGCACGATCCCGTAGGTCTTGTTGTAGCCCTCGGCCGAGCGGGCGGCGACGTGGCGATGGGTTCGCTGGTGCGGCCAGAAGCGGGCCACGTCGGCGCCGTGGACGTCGATCTCGGACGCGCCGTCCGTCGCCCATTCCGCGACCGCGCGCGCGATCCCGGCGCCCTCCTTGATCCAGACGGCCGCCACCGACCACAACCCGCTTCACCTCCGGCGTCTCGCCGAGGATCGGCATCCCGTCGGGGGTGAGCGAGAGCAGGCCGTTGATCGCGTGCCGGATGCCCGCGCCCTCGACGGTGAGGATCTCCGGCATCAGCTCGAGCGCCTGCTCCAGCTGCGGGTCGAAGTCCTCGGACGTGAACGGCAGCTCGGTCGGCGAGAGCGCGGACTCCTCGATCGAGGGGATGTCGTCGGGGGACATGAGGATCGCCCGGTGCGCGTAGGAGCCGACCTCCATGTCGCTCCCGTTCTGGCGCTCGTACATGTTCGTGTCGACGTCGCGCACGATCGGGAACGCGATCTCGCCGCGGGTCTCCTCGAAGAGCGGGATCGGCCCGACGGTGATGAACTGGTGCACGGCCGGCGTGAGCGGGATCGACGCGCCGGCCATGCGCGCGATGCGCGGGCTCCAGACGCCGCACGCGACGAACACCGTCTCGGCCTCGATCTCGCCCTCGTCGGTGCGGACGCGCCGGATCCGGCCGCCCTCGACGTCGAGGCCGGTCACCTCGCGGCCCGCGAGGATCGTCAGCGCGCCCTGCTCCTGCGCGTACTCGCGCATCAGCGTTCCCGCCCGCAGCGGATCGACGACGGAGACGCCCGGCGTGTACCAGCCGCCGAGGATCACGCCGGGATCGATGTACGGGACGCGCTCGACGACCCCCTCCGGCGTCAGCAGCTCCGTGTCGGGCTCGCCCCACGAGGTCGCCGACGACTCGCGCCGCTTCAGCTCCTCCAGCCGCTCCTCCGTGCGCGCCACCTCGACGCCGCCGCTGACGGTGAGCACGCCGAGCTCGTCGTACTGGCGTGCGCTGTCCTTCGTCAGCGCCGTCATCTCCTTCGAGTGGTCGACCGGGAAGATGAAGTTGGAGGCGTGCCCCGTGGAGCCGCCCGGGTTCGGCAGCGCGCCCTTCTCGATCAGCACGAGGTCGCGCCAGCCGAGCCGGGCGAGGTGGTAGACGAGGCTGTTGCCGACGATGCCCGCGCCGATGACGACGGCCCGCGCGGAGGACGGAAGCTCGCTCATCCGCTGGACCCATGCGTCACCTCGCAGCCTCTCACGATTCGCGCTCGGGACGGCGCGCCTGCATGTCCGGCGACGATGCTGTAGCTCAGGTCGCTTGGGCTCGTCCGACACTCTCGAGCCGGTGCTCGCCGCGTCGGCCTGGCCGGGCGACCGCGTCGATCGCACCGGCGAGCCGCTCATCCAGGCCGACGGCGTCTGGAAGATCTTCGGACGGCGCGCCGACCGGATCATGGGCACGCCCGAGGCCGAGCTCTCGCGCGCCGAGCTTCGCGCCCAGACGGGCTGCGTCATCGCCGTCCGCGACGTCTCGATCCGGGTCTGGCCGCGCGAGGTGTTCGTCGTCATGGGCCTCTCCGGCTCCGGCAAGTCGACGCTCGCCCGCACGCTGATCCGCCTGATCGAGCCGACCGCGGGCCGGATCGTGATCGCCGGGAGGGACATCACCGCAGCGAGCACGGCCGAGCTGCGGCAGCTGCGCCGCCACACGGTCTCGATGGTCTTCCAGCACTTCGGGCTGCTCGCGCACCGGACCGTGATCGAGAACGTGGCCTTCGGGCTCGAGGTGCAGGGTGCCCCGCGCCGCGAGCGGCTCGCCCGGGCGCGCGACATGCTGCGCCTCGTCGGGCTCGAGGACGTCGAGAACGCCTTCCCGGACCAGCTCTCGGGCGGCATGCAGCAGCGCGTCGGCGTGGCGCGGGCCTTCGCCGTCGACCCGAAGGTGATGCTCTACGACGAGCCCTTCAGCGCGCTCGACCCGCTGATCCGCCGGGACATGCAGGACGAGATCTGCCGCCTCCAGGTCGAGACGGAGAAGACGATGATCTTCATCACGCACGACCTGCCCGAGGCGCTCCGGCTCGGCGACCGGATCGCAATCATGCGCGACGGCGAGATCGTCCAGCTCGGCACGCCGGAGGAGCTCGTCGGCTCGCCCGCGGACGACTACGTCGCGAACTTCACGCGCGACATCCCGCGGAGCCACGTGCTCACGCTCCGCTGGATCATGCGCGAGCCCGGCCCCGAGGACTCCGACCGACGGGCCGAAGCTCGACGTCACGACGACGGTGCGCGACGCCGTGCAGGTGCTCGCCGCGGGCGAGAAGCCGGTGTGCGCCGTCGAGGACGGCCGGATCGTCGGCATCGTCGACCGCGAGGCGGTGCTGCAGGCGATCGCCGGCGAGCGAGGCGACTGACGTGGCCACCGTCGCCGAGACGGTCGTCCGGGCACCGATCGTCGTCCACCGCCCCTGGTGGCGCGGGAAGATCGTCCAGGTCGCCGCGATCGTCGCGCTGATGTACCTCGCCTACCGGGCCTGGGCGCTCGAGTATCCGTGGCCGAGCAATCTCGTCTGGAACAACCTGTCCCTCCACCTCGACGACTTCCAGGTCTGGCTCCTGACCGAGCGCGGCAAGGAGGACCAGTCGATCGTCTTCACGCTCTTCGAGGGCTTCAGCTCGGGCGATCGACCACCTGCGTCGAGTGGTTCAACCGGCTGCTGCTCTGGCTGACCTGGGTCGGGAACGACGGTCGCCGGCGTCGCTGTCGTGCTCCGTTTCGGCGGCGTTCGCGCGGCGGTGATCACGCTCGTCGCCTTCGCGCACCTTCGCGCTGACCGGACTCTGGGAGGAGAGCATGCAGACGCTCGTCGCTGATGCTCGTCGCGGTCGCGCTCTCGCTGCTCGTCGGGATCCCGCTGGGGATCGTCGCCGGCCGCTCGCCCGCTTCCGGCGGGCGATCACGCCGATCCTCGACGCGATGCAGATCGTCCCGCCCTTCGCCTACCTGATGCCGGTCGTGATCCTCTTCTCGATCGGGCCGGCCGCAGCGGTGGTCTCGACCATGATCTACGCCATCCCGCCCGCGATCCGCATCACGGCGCTCGGGATCGCGGTCGTGCCGGTCAACACCGTCGAGGCGGCGACCTCGATGGGCGCCACGCGGACGCAGCTGCTCCGCAAGGTGCAGCTCCCGCTCGCCCGGCGCATGATCCTGCTCGGCGTCAACCAGACGATCCTGTTCGCGCTCTCGATGGTCGTCATCGCGGGCCTGATCGGCGGCGGAGGCCTCGGGGCGGTCGTCACGAGCGGCCTCTACTCGAACCCGGCTCTCGCGATCCTCGCCGGGCTCGTGATCGTGGTCATGGCGATGGCGCTCGACCGCTCCACCGAGGCGATCGCGAACCGCACCGATCCCGTCCGCCGGCACCTCGACGAGACGAGGAAGCGCAGCCTCCGACTCCGGACGCTTGCGCTCGCTCGTCGCGATCGCGGTCGGAATCGTCCTCGCGAAGGTCTTCGGCGCCGCCGCGGCCTACCCGGACGAGGCCGGGAGCGCCGCCGCGCACCGTCACGATCGAGGAGTGGCTGCTCGCGAAGATCCAGGTCGTGCTCGACTACGTGCAGGACCCCACCACCTGGGTCTTCGCGGTCACCGAGCGCGTCGGCATCTTCATCCTCCAGGAGCTCCTGCTGCCGCTGCAGCTCTTCCTGGTCGATGCGCCCTGGTTCGCGACCGTCGCCGGGCTGACTGCGATCGCCTTCGTCGTCAGCGGCCTCCGGCCGGCGCTCACGACGCTCGCGATGCTCGGCCTGATCGGGTTCATCGGCGTCTGGGCGCTCGCGATGGACACGCTGTCCCAGGTGCTCGTGGCGACCGCGATCGCCGTCGTGATCGGCGTTGCGCTCGGCGTCCTCGCCGCCGAGAGCGACCGCTTCTCGAGCGCGATGAGACCGGTCAACGACGTGCTGCAGACGCTCCCGCAGCTCGTCTACATCATCCCGTTCATCTACCTGATGCCGGTCTCGATCGTGCCGGGCATCGTGGCGGGCGTCCTGTACGCGTTCCCCGTCACGGTGCGGCTCGTCGAGCGAGGCGTCCGGGACGTCGCGCCGGCGTCGGTCGAGGCCGCGAGCGCGTTCGGCGCCTCGAGGCTGCAGGTGCTTGCGGAAGGTCAAGCTGCCGCTCGCGGGGACGCCGTCATGCTCGGCGTCAACCAGGCGATCATCATGGTGCTCGCCGTGGTCGTCATCGGCGGGCTCGTCGGCTCGGGCGGCCTCGGCTACGAGGTCGCGCAGGGCCTCGTCCGGGGCCAATTCGGGCAGGGCGTGATCGCCTCGTTCGCGATCCTCGCCCTCGGCATCGCGCTCGACCGCGTCACTCAGGGCACGCGCCGAGCGAGGAAGGAGGGCATTGCATGAAGCACAACGAGAAGGAGGGACGGATGTCGGTTCGTGGCTGGAGAGCTCTCGGCAGCCTGATCGGGCTGGTGCTCGTCGCGATCACCGCGCTCGCGGTGTCGGGCAGCGCCGTTCGGCGGAGGCGGGAGCTGCGGCACCGTCGTCATCAACGAGCAGTCGTGGGCCGGCTCGACGGCGAACACGTACGTGGTCAAGTACGTGCTCGAGAAGCGGCTCGGCTGCAAGGTGAAGCTGACGCAGGTCACCGAAGGCCCGCCGTACTTCCAGGCGATGCGGGACGGCAAGGTCGACGTCGCGCTCGAGGACTGGGACAACTCGGGCACGAATTCAGGCGCAAGCCGTACATCAAGGATCGGCTCGGTGCGGATCGTCGGCGCGAACGGGATCACCGGCGTGATCGGCTGGTACATCCCGCGCTACCTGCTCCAGCAGTACCCGTCGTTCACGACCTGGCGAGGGCTCAAGGGCAAGGAGTCGGTGTTCCGGTCTCCGGAGTCGGGCTCGCAGGGGATGTTCCTCGGCGGCGATCCCGTCGTACGTGCAGAAGGACCGCGCGCTGATCAAGGAGCTCGGCCTGAACCTGAAGCACGTCGTCGCCGGCGCCGAGCCGGCGCAGGTCGCCCGCTGGAGCCAGCTGTACAAGCAGAAGAAGCCCGTGCTCTTCTACTGGTACGACCCGCAGTACCTGAACGCGCAGTACGACCTCGTTCGCATCAAGCTGCCGCCGCGCTTCAAGGGCTGTCTGGACGACGAGAAGCAGAGCCCGGCAAGCACGCGTGCGAGTACCCGTCGTACGTCCTCGACAAGCTCGTCTCGAAGAAGTTCGCGACGAGCGGCTCGCCGGCCGTCAAGTTCGTCCGGAACTGGAAGTGGACGTCGGCGGACCAGAACTACGTCGCCAACCTGATCGCCGGCAAGAAGATGAAGCCGGAGAAGGCTGCGGAGCAGTGGGTCAAGGCGAACGCCGCGAAGGTGAACGCCTGGCTGAAGTAGGACGCGGCTAGAGCGGCGGGCGGCGGAGCTTCTTCGTCTCCGCCCGCCGCTTCTTCTGCTCCAGCCTGCGCTTGCGGGCCGCTGCGCGAGGGCCGGGTCGGGACGCGACGGCGCTCGACCTTCAGCGCCTCTCGCAGCTGCTCGACGAGCCGCGCGATCGCGAGCTCTCGGTTCCGCAGCTGGCTGCGCTCGTCCTGAGCGACCGCGCGCAGCACCGGCCCGGCCTTCCCGACCACGCGGCGCTTCTGCGCGTCGGTGAGCGCCCGTGAGCCCTCGACGTCGAATCGTGCCTCGACCCGCGTCTCGGAGGTGTTCGCGTGCTGGCCGCCCGGACCGCTCGAGCGTGAGAAGCGCAGCTCGATCTCGTCCGGCGGGAGAACGACCGAGCGGGTGACCCGAATAGAATCCCCCTCCATGGCCGCCATTCTGCTGGACGTCGACGGCGTCCTCCATGTCTCCGGCGAGCCGATTCCAGGGGCCGTCGACGCGGTGGCGCGCCTTCGCCGCGACGGTCACAGGCTGCGCTTCGTCACCAACAACTCGATTCGATCGCGCGCGGCGCTCGCCCAGGAGCTCCGCGAGCTAGGGTTCGAGCTCGACGACGAGGAGCTGCAGACGGCGCCGATCGCCGCCGCCCAGCAGCTCGCCGGAGTGCGCGTGTTCGCGCTCGTCATGTCGGCGATCGTGCAGGACCTGGACGGGCTCGAGCTGGTCGGCGACTCGGCCGACGCCGTCCTCATCGGCGGCTGCGACGAGACGCTCGAGCCGAACCAGGTGTTCAGCTACATGAACCTGGCGCGGGCCTTCTCGGAGATCCAGGCCGGGGCGTCGTTCTACTGCCTGCACAGGAACCCGTGGTGGCAGACCGCCCGCGGCCCGATGCTCGATGCGGGGATCTTCGTCGCCGGGCTGGAGTACGCGACCGGCGTCGACGCGACGGTGATCGGCAAGCCGAGCGCCGCGTGCTTCGCCGCCGCGCTCGCCGCCCTCGACGCCGAGCCTGAGCTGACGTGGATGGTGACCGACGACCTCGAGCAGGACGTGCCGGGGGCGCAGCTCTTCGGCATGAAGACCGTCGCTCCTCCGCACGGGGAAGTTCCGCCCCGACACGCTCGAGCGGTCGAGTGCGATCCCGGACGCCGTGCTCAGCTCGATCGCGCAGTTCCCGGACTGGATCGAGCGGGAGTCGTGAAGGTCGGCGTCGACCTGATCGAGATCGAGCGCATCCGCCAGGCGCTCGAGCGCTACCCGGGCTTCAAGGACCGCTGCTTCACCGCCGCCGAGCAGGCCTACTGCGACTCCCGGCGCAACCCGGCGCAGAGCTACGCGGGTCGCTTCGCCGGCAAGGAGGCGGTCGGGAAGGCGCTCGGCTTCGGCGTCGCCCGCGCCTTCGCGTGGAAGGACGTCGAGATCGTCGGGCGCCCGAAGCCGTCCGTGCGGCTGTCCGGCCGCCTCGCGGACTGGGCGGCGCAGCGCGACGCGGGCGCGATCGACCTCTCGATGACGCACTCGCGCGAGCTCGCCTCCGCGGTCGCCGTCGTCTCGGATGCCTGATCAGCCCTACCTCGCGCCGCTCTACACCGCCGAGGAGATGCGCGCCGCCGAGGAGCGCTATCCCGCGGTATCCCGAGACGATCCCGCGAGCTGATGGAACGCGCCGGCGCGGCGGTGGCGCACGAGCCGATGCTCGCCCGCTTCCCGGACGCGCGCCGCATCGCCGTCGTCTGCGGCGGCGGCTCGAACGGCGGCGACGGGCGGTCGCGGCGCGGGTGCTGCGCGACGCGGACCGCGAGGCGGTCGAGACGCACGCCGTCGAGGACGCGGAGCTGATCGTGGACGCGCTCTTCGGCACCGGCTTCCGCGGCGAGCCGCGGCCGGAGGCGGCGGCGCTGATCGAGCGGATGAACGCGGCCGAGGCGCCGGTCGTCTCCGTCGATCTGCCCTCCGGGGTCGACGCCTCGACCGGCGAGGTCGCCGGGGCGGTCGTCGACGCCGCGCTCACGGTCACGTTCCACGGGCCGAAAGCTCGGGCTCGTCGTCGCGCCGGGCCGGTTCCGTGCGGGCGAGGTCGTCGTGCGCCGACATCGGCCTCGAGCACGGTCGGACACCGAGCACTGGCTCGTCACCGAGGAGATCCTCGAGCTCGTGCCGCGCAAGCGGCCCGAGGACAACAAGTACTCGGCCGGCGCGGTGCTCGTCGTCGGCGGCGCACCCGGGCCTGACCGGCGCAGCCTGCCTGGCCGCCGAGGCGGCGTTCCGCGCCGACGCCGGCTACGTCGCCGTCGCCGTTCCGGACGCGTCGCTTCCGGTCGTCGAGACGAAGCTGCTCGAGCCGGTGAAGCTGACCTGGGGCCGAGCTCGGCGACGCCGTCCCGAAGGCCCGCGCGGTTGCGATCGGCCCGGGCCTCGGCCGCACGGCGGAGGCGAAGGGTCTGCGCGACCGTCTGCTGGCCGAGCTCGATCAGCCCGTCGTGCTCGACGCCGACGCCCTGCACGAGCTCGAGCCGGGCGACTGGCGGCCGCCGGTCGTGATGACGCCGCATGCGGGCGAGCTGGCGCCGCCTGCTCGGGGAGGAGTCGTCGTGGGTCGCCGAGCACCGCCTCGAGGCAGTGCGGCGGGCAGCGTCCCGGTTCGGCTGCGTCTGCCTCTTGAAGGGGCCGACACGCTCATCGCGGCCCCGGACCGGCGGCGTCCTCGTCGTCGCCGTCGGATGCGCCGCAGCTCGCCACGGCGGGCACCGGCGACGTGCTTGACCGGGATCCTCGCGACGTACCTCGCGAAGGGCCTCGAGCCCCGTCTCGCGGCCGCAGCCGCGGCGTCCGCGCTTGCGGCCGCCGCCCGGCACGTGCCGTTCTCGCGCGGCGTCGTCGCGGGCGACGTGGTCGCCGCGCTGCCGCGAATCAACGCGTAGCACCGCCTTCGGAATCCCCCGATCGGGTGGCTGAATCCACCTGCAAATCGGCCGATCACTGTCGCCTGCGAAGGCATCACCCTGCGCTCCCGGCGAAGCCGCCGCAGCGCCCGAAGGCAAGGAGACGAACGATGCAGAACGTGGTACACGGAAGAGCACGTCTTGCCGGCGCCGTCATCGTGGCCGCCGTCCTCGCCGTCGGGGCGTATGCCTTCACGGCAACGAACACGGTGCCGGGAACGTCCGCCGGCGAAGGCAGCGGCACGATCAGCGGCTACACGGTCTCGAACGTTCAGTACCAGCTGAACGCGACGACCCCGACGAACATCGACTCGCTGACGTTCACGCTCAGCGCGACGGCGGCGACCGCGAAGGCGAAGGTCGTCAGCGGCAGCACGACCTACACGAGCTGCACGATCGCGGTGGACGGCGTGAGCGTCACGTGCAACTTCAGCCCGGATGTGGCAGTCACGTCGGCCGACCAGCTGTCGGTCATCGCGACGTCGTAGGAGAGAGCTGTGACGGCCGGGCGAGAGACTGACGTGGCTCGCCCGGCCGGCCCGACCTCCGGGCAGCCGCGGCGGGGAGTGCGCGCGCTCGGAAGCGCCGCGGTCCTCCTCGGCCTGGTCTTCGCGTGGCTGTACCTCGCGCCCGCGCAGGTAGGCGGCGCGACGTCCTACGCGGTGATCGTCGGCAGCAGCATGGAGCCGACGCTCACGCGCGGCGACCTCGTCCTCGTGCGGCCGCAGGCCCGCTACGAGGCGGGGGACGTCGTGCTCTACCACGACCCCCAGCTGCGCGCGAAGGTGATGCATCGGATCGCCCGCGTCGACGGCGAGCGCTACGTGCTCAAGGGCGACAACAACGAGTATCTCGACACGTCGCAGCCGACCGCCGACCAGATCGTCGGCGAGCTCTGGGTGACCGCGCCGGGCGTGGGCAAGATCACGACCTGGCTCCGGGAGCCGTTGCACGCGGCGTTCCTCGTCGGGCTCGCGACGTTCATCGCTCTGGGCGGCGGCCTGGCCGCCGGCACCGCGGTCTCCGGCCGCCGCGGCCGCAAGTCGGCGAAGCCGGAGCCGCCACGCGCGCCTCCTTCCGCCAGGCATCTGCCGACGGTGCTGCCGTTTGCGTGCGTCGCGTTCGGGATCCTGACGGTGATCGCGTTCACGCGGCCGACGTCGCGTCTCGCGACCGCCGAGCAGCCCTACGCACACGAGGGTCGGCTCGGGTACGCGGCCGCTGTGCCGCGGAGCCCGGTCTACCCCGACGGAAGCGTCTCGACCGGGGAGCCCGTGTTCCTGCGTCTGGTGGATCGCCTGCGGGTCGAGGCCGCGTACCGGCTCGCGACCGACGAGGCCTCGAACGTGCGCGGCACGATCGGGATCACGGCGCTCCTGTCAGACGGCCGCGGCTGGTCGCGTGAGCTCCGCGTGGCGCCGGAGCGCGCATTCACGGGCGCCGAGACCACCATCGCGGGCACGGTGGACCTGGCGCGTGTCCAGCGGTTGACGCGACAGCTCGAGCAGCTCACAGGCTCGAGCCAGGCCGCGTATTCCCTCACGCTCGCGGCGCACGTCACGGCGGACGGAGTCGTCGACGGGCGAGCCCTCGACGCGGCGTTCTCGCCTGAAGTCGAGCTCGAGCTCGCCGACCAGCGGCTCCAGCCCAAGCTCGACGGCGACGAGGACACGTTTCTTCAGCGCCAGCCAGGTGAGGCGACGGTGGCCGTCGAGGAGGCGATCCGCCTCGGCCGCGCGCAGCTCGCGGTCGCCGATGCCCGCTGGATCGGCTCGATCGCGCTTGCGTATTCCCTGCTCGCCGCGGCCGCTGCGCTCCTGCTCTCCGGTCGCCGCGGCGTCCACGACGAGCCTGCTCGAATCGCGGCGCGGCACGGCCGGATGCTCGTGGAGGTCGCGTCTCATTCAGTCGATCCGAGCCGCGTGCTCGATCTGCCGGACATGAACACGCTCGCGCGCATCGCCGAGCACCACGGGCGCCTGATCCTCCACACGGTCGAGGGCGGCGCTCACGTCTACCTCGTCGAGGAAGGGGAGACGGTCTTCCGCTATCGCGCGGCCGGGTCGCCGCGGCTCGCCGATGCCCTGGCGTAGGTACCTGCAGGCGACCGTGATCGGCGCGGCAGTCGGCGCCGTCGTCATCTCGGCGCTTGCGGCGACGAATGCGGTGCCGGCGACGAGGGCCGCAGTCCGGTCGAGCGCGATCCTCGTCGATCACAAGAAGCCGAAGCCAGAGTGCAACGGGATCACCGTCACCGTGCTCCGGGCGGGCGTGAACGGCGGGAACGGCAACGATCTCGTCCTCGGCACGCCGGCGGCGAACAACCCGCTGCGGGGCATGGCAGGCGGCGACTGCATCCACGCCGGCGGCGGCGCTGACTTCCTGCGCGGTGACGGCGGCACGGATGTCTGCATCGGCGGACCCGGCACGGACACGTTCCACAACTCCTGCGAGACGCGCATCCAGTAGCCCCCGTACGATCGGCGCATGGCCCGGTCGGAGCTGACGATCGACCTCGGCGCGATTCGCCGCAACGTGCGGACGCTGCTGCGCGTGCTCGACGGCGCCGAGCTGTGGGCGGTCGTCAAGGCCGACGGCTACGGGCACGGTGCCGTCGACGTCGGCCGGGCGGCGCTCGAGGCAGGCGCGACGGCGCTCTGCGTCGCGACGGTGCGCGGAGGGCGTCGCAGCTCCGGGCCGCGCTTCCCGAGCCGCGGATCCTCGTCATGGGCCCGTCCGAGGACGCCGAGCTCGCGAGAGGCGCGCTCGGCGAGGCTCGAGCTCGCGGTCGCGGACGGGCGGCTGCCCGAGGGGATCCCCGTCCACCTGAAGCTCGACACGGGCATGGGCCGCTGGGGCATGTCGGAGCTGCCGTCGCACTGGCCGGGACGTTGTCGGCGTGATGAGCCACCTCGCGTCGGCCGACTGCGACCCGGAGTTCACCGCGGCTCAAATCGAGCGTTTTGCTCGGGCTTTACAGGGTCTGACCCCGTTAATCGACGCGGCACCTCGCGAACAGCGCCGGCGCGCTTCGCTTCCCCGCCGCCCGCTTCGACGCGGCGCGCTGCGGCATCGCGATCTACGGGCTGTCGCCGTTCGGCACCGACCCTGCCGACGATGGGCTCGAGCCTGCGCTCCGCTGGGAGTCTCGGCTCGCGCAGGTCAAGCTCCTCCGCCCGGGCGAGTCCACCGGCTACGGCCGCCGCTTCGTCGCCGACCGGGAGACCTGGATCGGGATCGTTCCCGTCGGGTACGCGGACGGCTTCCGCCGCGACCTCACCGGTACCGAAGTCGTCGTCGAGCGGGGAGCCCCGCCGGGTCGTCGGGACGATCTCGATGGACGCGTTCGCCGTCGAGCTACCGCGCGAGCTGCCGGTCGGGACGCCGGTGACGCTGATCGGGACCGGCGCCCCGGCCGAGGCGCACGCCCGGGTCGCCGGGACGATCTACTACGAGATCGTGACGGGCATCAACCGCTCGGGCGAGCGCGCGCACCGGGTGATCACCGATGCTTGAGCTCGCGCGCGAGGTGCTCGCCGAGAGAGGAGGCGTGGGTCGTCGGCGGCGCGGTCCGCGACGAGCTTCTCGGACGCGCCGCTCAACGACCTCGACATCGCCTGCCGTGAGCCGGAGCGAAGCGCCCGCTCGTACGCGCGACGATCGGGCGGTGCACCGTTCCCGCTCTCCGAGCGGCACGGGGCCTGGCGCGTTGCCCTCGACGACGGCCGAACGGTCGACTTCACGCCGCTGCAGGACGGCATCGAGGACGACCTCGCCACGCGGGACTTCGCGCTGAACGCGATCGCGGTGCCGGTCGCAGGCGGCGACCCGATCGACCCGTACGGCGGGCGGGCGGACATCGAGGCGCGCGCGATTCGAGTCGTGCAGGACTCGGTCTTCGAGGACGATCCGCTGCGCCTGCTCAGGGCGGTTCGGCTCGAGGACGAGCTCGGCTTTCGACTCGACGACGCAGAGCGGTCGAGCTGCTTCGCAGAGCTGCCGGGCGCGTCGCCGAGCCGGCCGGCGAGCGGATCCTCGGCGAGCTCGTGCGCCTCAGCGCAGACGGCTATCGCCGGCTCGACGAGCTCGGGTCTGCTCGCGCCGCTCGGCGGCATCGCTCGCCGGCCCGCTCGACGCACGTCGACGATCCCGACTTCAGGCTCGTCGCCGTCTTCGGCACGAGCCTCGAGCGGCTGCCGATCTCGAACGAGGTGCGGCGCTACGCGCGCGCACTTGCTGCGTGCGAAGCCGCCCGCGGACGACTCGCCCCGCGTCGGTGCACCGCTTCCGCCGGGCGACCGAGCCGTGGGCGCTCGATGCGCTCGCCTTCGTGGGCGCTGAGCAGTTCGCCGGCGCCGTCGCTGGCCGCGCGCGCCGAGCGAGCCGGACGAGCCGCTCGTGCGCGGCGACGAGCTCGGCCTGCCGCCCGGGCCGCGGATCGGTCGGTGCTGGAGGCGATCGAGGAGGAGCGTGCGGCCGGGACGATCGCCACGCGCGAGGAGGCGCTCGAGCTCGCACGCCGTTTGACGGAGTACCCCTAGGGGGTATCATGGCCGGCCATGGAGATCGTCTACACGGTGCCGCGGCATGAGCTGCGGGCACTGCAAGGCATGCGGTCGAGCAGGAGCTCGTCGGCGTTGCCGGCGTCGAGACCGTCGACGTCGATCTCGACACCAAGCTCGTCGACCGTCCGCGGCACCGAACCTCTCGGACGCCGACCTGCGCGCGGCGATCGACGAGGCGGGCTACGACGTCGCCGCGTGAGCGCGACGGCGGCACCTGAGCGCGTCGACCTCGACGTCGGCGGGATGACCTGCGCCGCCTGTGCGGCGCGCATCGAGCGGAAGCTGAACCGGCTCGACGGCGTTCGAGGCCGCAGTGAACTACGCGACCGAGCAGGCGTCGGTCTCGTACGACCCGGCGCAGTGCGGACGTGGGCGCGCTCGTCGCCGCGGTCCAGTCGATCGGCTACTCGGCGTCGCTGCCGCGAGCGGCGACCGATGCGACGCGGCGAGGCGGCGCGAGCGTGGCGCTGCGACGCCGGCTCCGCTCGCTGTCGACGCTGAGCGTCCCGCTGGCGCTCGTCTCGATGGTGCCGCCGCTCATGTTCGACGGCTGGGAGTGGGTCGCGCTCGCGCTCGCGGCGCCCGGTCGTGCTCTGGCGCCGGCTGGCCGTTCCATCGCGCGGCCGCGCTGAACGCGCGTCACCGCGCCGCGACGATGGACACGCTCATCTCGATCGGGACGCTGGCCGCGTTCGGCTGGTCGGTCGGCCGTGCTCGTCCTCGGCCTCGATGCCGACACGTACTTCGAGGTCGGCGCCGTGTCACGACGCTGATCCTGCTCGGGCGCTGGCTCGAGTCGCGCGCGCGTCGCCGCTCGAGCGAGGCGGTTCGCGCGCTCCTCGACCTCGGCGCGAAGCGAGGCGCGTGTGCTCCGGGACGGCGTCGAGGTCGTCGTGCCCGCGGATCGAGCTCGTGGTCGGCGATCGGTTCGTCGTCCGGCCGGGCGAGAAGCTCGCCACCGACGGCGTCGTCGAGGACGGTGCTTCGGCCGTCGACCAGTCGATGCTCACGGGCGAGTCGTTGCCGGTCGAGGTCGAGCCCGGCTCCGAGGTCGCGGGCGGCACGATCAACGGCGACGGGCGGCTCGTCGTGCCGTGCGACGCGGGTCGGGGCCGAGACGGCGCTCGCGCAGATCGCGCGGCTCGTGGCGGAGGCGCAGGCCGGCAAGGCGCCGGTGCAGCGGCTCGTCGACCGTGTCTCGGCCGTGTTCGTGCCCGATCGTGATCCTGCTCTCGCTCGCGACGCTCGCCGGCTGGCTGCTCGTGACCGGCGATCCCGTCCGCAGCCTTCACCGCAGCAGTGGCCGTGCTCATCATCGCGTGCCCGTGCGCACTCGGCCTCGCCACGCCGACCGCGCTGCTCGTGGGAACCGGCCGTGGCGCACAGCTCGGCGTGCTTCATCCGTGGCCCGGAGGTGCTCGAGCAGACGCGTCGCGCGACGACGATCGTGCTCGACAAGACGGGCACGGTGACGGAGGGGAAGCTGCGGCTGGTCGACGTCGAGCTTGCTCGACGGCGCGACCCGGGCCGAGGTGCTCAGGCTCGCGGGTGCCGTCGAGGACGCGAGCGAGCACCCGGTCGCGCGGGCGGTGGCCGAGGCCGCGCGCGCAGGAGGTCGGCGCGCTGCCGCCTGTGACCGGCTTCAGGAATGTCGCCGGGCCGTGGCGTCATCGGGCACAGTCGAAGGCGTCGAGGTGACGGTCGATCGCGACGGCGTGCAGCTGGGGCGGCATGCTGCGCGCGCGGCTCGATCGTCGAGGACACGGTCAAGCCGACGAGCCGCGAGGCGGTCGGCGAGCTGCGGTCGCTTGGGCTCGACGCCGGTGCTGCTGACGGGCGACGCCGAGTCGACCGCACGGCGGGTCGCGGACGAGGTCGGCATCGAGCGGGTCATCGCCGAGGTGCTGCCGGCGGACAAGGTGGCGGAGGTGAAGCGCCTGCAGGACTGCCGGTGAGGTCGTCGCGATGGTCGGCGACGGCGTCAACGACGCCCCGGCGCTCGCGCAGGCCGATCTCGGGCTCGCGATCGGCACGGGCACGGACGTGGCGATCGAGGCGTCGGACCTCACGCTCGTCTCGGGCGACCTGCGCGCGGCCGTCGACGCGATCCGGCTCTCGCGCCGCGTCCTCGCGACGATCAAGGGCAACCTCTTCTGGGCGTTCGCGTACAACGTCGCCGCGATCCCGCTCGCGGTGGCCGGCTACCTGAACCCGATCGTCGCGGCCGGTGCGATGGCCGCCTCGAGCCTCTTCGTCGTCACCAACTCGCTGCGGCTGCGCCGCTTCCGGAGCGTGCGCGCATGACGCACGGCTATGACAAGGAGGCGGTCGGCAGGCGGCTGCGGCGCATCGAGGGGCAGGTGCGTGGGATCGAGCGGATGGTCGAGGAGGACCGGTACTGCATCGACATCCTGACCCAGATCGCTGCGGCGATGACGGCGCTCGAGAGCGTGGGCCTGAAGGTGCTCGACGATCACGTCGGGCATTGCGTGGCCGGGGCGCTCGCGTCGGGCGATCCGGACGCCGCACGGGAGAAGACCGACGAGTTGCTCGCCGCCGTGCAGCGGTTCGCCAAGGCGCGCTGAGCGGCCGGCCGAGGCCGCCCCACGGCCAGTCCTCCGCGCGCCGAGTCAGACCCGCTCGGACGGGGTTGTCGATGACGTACTGGCATGTCCTGGCGAGATCGCTCTCGTCGCTCGATCGGGCGGGAGGCGAAGCGGCCGCTGGAAGAGATGTCCGACGCGACCTTGACGGTGATTGAAGTACGCCGCGTAGAGGCCGTTGAGGAGCTGCATCCCCTTCGAGAGCTCGGGCTGGCCGCACTCGATCACGAGGTGGTAGTGGTTGCCCATCAGGCAATAGGCGTGGCAGCGCCAGCCGAGCTCGCGGATGACGCGGTCGAAGAGGCAGAGGAACACGCGGCGATCCTCGGCGTCGATGAAGATCATCCGCCTGTCGACGCCGCGCGAAGTGATGTGCCAGTAGCCATACGGGAACGTCGATCGGAGCGGCCGGGGCATGCGTCGACGCTACGGCCGATCGGTCGATCGCCGCTAGTCGCTCTTCCGACCACGTCCGCGAGGGCCTTAACGGGGTCAGACCCTGTAAAGGCGTGCGCGGGCCTTACAGGGTCAGACCCTGTTAAGGCCGCGGCTCTCGCTACGGCCGGCGATAGCCTGAGCGAGCGACGAGACGCGCGACGAGGCCCGGCGCGAGCACCTGCGTGAGCGCGAAGAGGCGATACCAGCGCGGGATGAAGGTCTCGCGCGTGCCCTTGGCGACGACCCGCAGGATGCGCGCCGCGACATCTTCGGGCGCGATCACCATGCGCCGGAAGAAGCGGCTCGAGAGCACCGCTCGCTGCGGGAAACCCTCCGTCTCGACGAAGCCGGGTAGAACCGTGTGCACCTGCACGCCCCGTGGCGCCATGAGCCCGGACAGCGAACGCGAGAAGGCCAGCTGCGCGTGCTTCGACGCGGCGTACGGGCCGGCCGGACGCGAACGCGACCGTGCCGGCGACCGAAACGACCGTGACGACATGGGACCCCGGGGTCAGACCCTGTTCGAACGCGCGCGCACACCACACGGAGCCGAGGTAGTTCGTGCGCAGAACAGCCTCGATCCGCTCGGGCTCGAGCGTGAGAAAGTCGCTGCGACCGGGAATGCCCGCGTTCAGGACGAGGAGGTCGATGCGGCCGTGCCGCTCGAGCACTGCGCCGGCCATCGCCTCGACCTGAGCGCGGTCGCCGACGTCGCAGACCTCGTACTCCCCGCCGAGCGACTCCGCCAGGGGCTCGAGCCGCTCGCGGCGACGTGCAACAAGCACGCAAAGCCATCCCTGCTGCGCCAACGCCCGCGCTGTCGCCTCGCCGATGCCGCTCGAGGCGCCGGTGACGACCGCCACGCGGCGGTTACCCGGCACTAGCGGCAGATGCGAACGACCCGCTGAGCTTCGGCCTTGCGGCCCTTGGAGTCGACCACGATCGCCCGCAGCAGGTGCCGACCCTTCCGCGCCTCACCGTTGCGCCACACCGCGCCGTAGATCCCGCCCGCGCCGCGCCTGATCACGGAAATGCGGCGGTTCCCGTCGAGGAAGCGGACGGAGCGGATCGCTCGTGCTCGAATTCGCGATCGCGACGAGCGGCGCCGTGCGGTTCACGCACGCCCTGATCTCGGGATCGAGCCAGGCGACGGTCGGCCCATCGACGACGCGAAGCGTGCCGGAGGCGAACGTCGTGTTCGGCAGCAGGTCCTCGCCGACCGAGTCGACGTTCTTGGCCTCCTGGAAGTCCGCGGCCGACGCGGTCAGCTGCCGCCGGCCCTTCGCGAGCGCTGGCGCGGTCCGGGGCAGCGGGAACAGCGCGACTCCCGACGCCGGATCGTAGGCAGCCGCGCCGATCAGGACGTCGCGATACGAGATCACGAGCGAGTACGGATCGACGCCCGAGTCGCCGTCGAGCACCCGCAGCGCGATCAGCGGCCGTCCGGCGGACACCTTGCTCGTGACCAGACCCATGTTCGGCGGCTCGACGTCGTTCACCCAGGCGCGCAGCACATAGCTTCCCGCCTGCGAGCGGCCCGTGAACGGGCTCACGCCCGAGTCGACGGCCACGTAGTAGGCCTTCGTGCGCGGGAAGACGGACGCCGCCGCGCCCACGTCGAGCGGGTAGTCGATCGTGAGGTTGTTGACGTTCACCGGCGTTCCGGCGTACCCCTGGACGTCGTTCTCGTCCGGCGAGCCGAGCACCCACGGGTGGATCAGCGAGCCGGGCGACGAGGCCACCACGGCCGCCCCGAAGTTGACGACGACGTCGTCGATGCGGATCCGATAGAGCTTCTCGCGGCCGACCTCGTTGACCGGCGGCCCCGTATAGCTCGGCGCGGGGCCGAACGCGGCCGCGGGATAGCGGTAGGCCGCGGCGCGGGAGACGCCCTTGCGGGTATCGCCCGTCTGGAAGAACTGGAGCGGGATCACGGGTGCGTTCGCCAGCCTGGGCCTCGTCACGAGCAGCGCGTACGGAACCTTGCGAACGATGTCGCCGCGGCGGAGGAGCAGGAAGCCGTAGGCCTCGCCGGCCTCGGCATCGGTGGCGGCGCGCGCCGTGACGGGCAGGCGCACCTCGCCGCCCGGCGTCAGGTCGACGGAGCCGGGCACCTCGATCGCGACGCCCTTGGGCTGCGACTGCGGCTTCACCTCGATCGTCCACGTGCCCGCGCCGTCACCGGCGTCGAAGAGGCCGAGCAGGAGCGATCCGGAGGTGCCGCCGCGCGTGATGTTGAGGTCGCCGTAGGAGAGGGAGACCGGATCGGTGAAGAGCTTCGGATCGTCGGCCGCGACGACGTCGGCGATGCCGGACCCGGAGAGCAGCACTCGGCGCCTCGACGGTGCGCGCCGTGTCCTCCCACGCAGTCCCCGCCGTCGAGACGAGCGCCGACTTGACCTGGAGCGGCGACCACGACGGATGCCGCTCGAGCAGCAGTGCCGCCGCGCCGGCGACGTGCGGCGCCGCCATGCTCGTCCCGTCGAAGACGGCGAACGGGCCGCCCGCCGACTTGAGGGTCGACGAGAGGATCTGACCGCCCGGCGCGCCGACGTCGGGCTTGAGGCGGTGCCCGAAGGCGGTCAGCCCGCCGGACGAGAAGCTCGTGACGACGTTGGGCCGATCCGTCGGCAGGTCGAGCGGGTCGTTGCCGACTCTGATCGGTGCGCGCCCCGCGCGGGTCGCGAGGTACGCGCGAAGCTGGGTGCCGTCCAGGTCGGCAATCATGCCGCCCGGCACGGCCAGCTCGATCGGGATGCCGTTGGCCTCGCCCGGCCGGTTGTCGACGACGACGATGCCCACTCCGCCCGCTGCCCGCACCCGGCTCGCCTTCAGGGCGAACGTGCAGTCGCCGCGCGACACGAGCGCGATCGCGCCGCGGAGCGAACCGGCGGGAAGCGGCGTTCGGCCGCCGTCGAGGTTGCCGGGCGGCCCGCAGAGCTTGCGGGGGACTGGGCGCGCCGTCGACACCGACGATCGTCCCGACGTCGACGAGCTGCTGGTCGCGCGACCCCCAGCCGTCCGGCGCCGTCGCCCCGTTCGCCCCGAGGAACGGGACTCTGGTCAGGCTCGGCGGCGCATCGGCCGTCGTCAGGCGAAGAGCCGGCGCGAAGACCTGGGAGTTCGAGAGCGCCGCGACGGAGATCGCGTCAGGTGCGGTACCGGGCGAGCCGGCCGTGCCGAGGCCGTACTGGTCGCGGTCGTTGCCGGCCGAGATGACGGGCACGACGCCGGCCGCGGCGACGTTGCGGACGGCCTCGACCATCGCGTCGCTCTGCGGATCGGTCTGCGGACCTCCGCCCGAGAAGTTGATGACGTCCATGCCGTCGCGGACGGCGGCCTCGAAGGCAGCGATGATCTCGGCGGTGTTGCCGACGTGCCCGATGGGTGTCGGCACGTTGAAGACACGGTAGTTCCCGATCTGCGCTCGCGGGGCGACGCCGTGGAGGCCTGACGTGCGCGGGTGGTCGCGACCTGCAACGGCGGTCGTGGCAGCGTTCCCGGCTGCGATGCCGGCGACGTGCGTCCCGTGGAAGGAGACGCGTGGGTCGACGGCGAGGCTCGACCGGGAGTCTGCGCCGGCGCCGACGAACGAGCGTGCGACGATGACCTTCGGCGTCGTCCACTTCTTGCCGCCCATCGGGAATCCGGCCGGGTACGAGAAGCCTCGGGGCGTGAAGAACGGATTGCCGGGATCGACGCCGTCGTCGACGACTGCGATCTTCATGCCCGCGCCCGACGCCATTCCTGCTGCCGCAATCGCGTCTGCGCCGATCAGGCCGGGGCTGCGGTTGAGCGTGAGCGTGAACCGAAGGTTGGGATAGACCTTGTGCGCGAAGGAGAGGCCGACGGCGCGCGGCAGTTTCTTGACCGGCAGCTCGACTGCCATGCCGTTGAGCAGCACCGTGTAGTTCCGGTGCACCTTCGCCGACGGGATCGCACGCGTCAGCGTCGCCTCGGCGCGTGCCTGGGCGCGGAGGAGGCTTGCGACGTAGGCGCGCGATGCCTGTGCTCGACGTGTTGAGGCGCCGGGTCGCGCCCGCACGCGAGAGCGTCCGCGAGTAGGCCGCGAGCGGCGGCTGGTCGAGCGTCAGGATGACCGTCGTCCGGCCACGCTTGTGCGCGTCCGGCACCACGATCGTCCCGGCACGGACGCGCGGCAGCTCGATCTCGCCGCGCGAGCGGTCGATCGGCTGGAAAGCCGCAGCCGCAGACCCTCCGCAGAGGAGCGCCGCGACGAGCGCGAGCAGAACGATCGAGCGGCGCACGTTCCGCAGGGTAGCCCAACCGCGGGAGCGTCGCACTAGACTCGCCCGGTGCCCCGCTTCGACGGCAAGCGCGCTCTCGTCCTCGGCGTCGCGAACAAGCGCTCGATCGCTTGGGCGATCGCGCGGCGGCTTGCCGACGAGGGCGCCGAGCTCGCCTTCACCTTCCAGGGCGAGCGGATCGAGAGCAGCGTGCGGGAGCTCGCCGGCACGGTCTCTTCACGGCTCGTGACGCCCTGCGACGTGCGCTCGGACGAGGACGTCGACCGTCTGTTCGGCGAGGTGTCCGAGCTCTGGCCGGACGGGCTCGACCTGGTCGTCCACTCCGTTGCGTTCGCCGCGGCGGAGGATCTCGAGGGCCGCTTCACCGACACGCCGCGCGATCGCTTCTGGATGGCGGTCGACATCAGCGCGTACTCGCTCGTCGCCGCCTCCCGGGCGGCCGAGCCGCTGATGGCTGCGCGTGGAGGCGGCTCGATCGTGACGATGACCTACCTGGGCGGCGAGCGGGCGGTCCCGCACTACAACGTCATGGGCGTCGCGAAGGCGACGCTCGACGCGTCCGTCAAGTACCTGGCCTGGGATCTGGGCGAGAAGCAGATTCGCGTGAACGCCGTGTCGGCCGGGCCGGTCCGCACACTGGCTGCGCGTTCGATCGCCGGCTTCACCGAGATGGAGCGGATGTTCGAGGAGCGCGCGCCGATGCGCCGCCACATCGACGCCGACGACGTTGCGGCCGGCGCCGCCTACCTGCTCTCGGACGAGGCGAAGAACGTCACCGGCACGACCCTTTACGTCGACGCCGGCTACCACGCGATGGGTATGTAGCGGGGGTCTCCCTCAAACGCTTTCCGCGACGAGCGAGTCGACGCGGACGGCGTACACCTTGATCGGCTGCGTCTTTCCCTTCAGCAGCAGCTCTCCCTGGGCTTCGACGGCGATCTCGTCGTCGAGGCCGCGTCGCGTGTGCTCGTCGATCAGGATCGACCGGTTCACGACCTTCGTATGCGACTCGAGGCGAGCGGCGACGTTGACCGTGTCGCCCACGCACGTATAGGTCGCTCGGTGGTTCGTGCCCGTGTAGCCCGCTACCACCGGCCCCGACGCGATGCCGACGCCGATCTGGATTTGCAGCTTGCCCCGCGCCGCCTGGTCCTCGTTGAACAGCCGGATCAAGTCGACCATCTGGCGCGCCGCGAGCACGGCTCCCCGGCGATGGTCCTCGCGGGGCAACGGCGCGCCGAAGATCGCCATCAGCCCGTCGCCGACCATCTGGTTCACGATCCCGCCTTCCCCGCCGATCGCGTCCATCATCAGCGTGTAGTAGTCGTTCAGCAGCTCGATCGTCTCGGCTGGCTCCCGCGCCTCGACGATCGTCGTGAACGAGCGGATGTCGCAGAACACCGCAGACACGTCGAGCTGCTTGCCGCCGAGCGAGAAGCCGGACGTCAGCAGATCCTCCGCGACCTCCTTCGTCGCGAACTTGCTGATCAGCTCGCGCTGCTGATCGCGCAGGCGCTTCTTCTCGAGACTCGCAGTGATGCGCGCGTTCAGCAGGACCGGGTTGATCGGCTTGGTCAGGTAGTCCTCTGCGCCCATCTCGATGCACTTGACCACGCTGTCGAGCTCGTCGAGCGACGAGGTCATGAGCACCGGGAGGTCGCGGAGGTGCGGGTCGAGCTTCAGCTCCGCGAGGACTTGGTAACCGTCGAGCTCAGGCATCAGGACGTCGAGCAGCATGAGGTCGAAGTGCTGGCGACGCACGAGGTCGAGCGCCTCGCGGCCGTGTCCTGCGAAGACGACGGCGTGCCCCTGCTGCTCCAGGCCGCGGCTGAGCAGGAGCTGGTTCACTCGGTTGTCGTCCACGACGAGGATCGTTCCGGGCGGAGAGCCGGACGTGCTCACGCCGCGGGTGTCGAACCGAGGGCGGTGAGGGCCTTCTCGAGCGCAGCGTACTCCCGTTCGACTCGATCGAGGACCTCGGCGGTGCCGTCCAGCGTGCCGTGCCTCGCCCGTTCCTCGAGGTCCCGGCAGAGCTCCGAGAAGCGTCCCGCCCCGAAGATCTGGCCGTTCGACTTCAGGGTATGAGCCGTTCGCCGCAGCGCCTCCGTGTCGCCCTCGTCGTACGTCGTCCGGAGCGCTGCGACGAGGGCCGGCGCGTCGCTCAGGAACGTGTCGATCACCTCCGTGAGGAAGCCCTCCCCGTCGAGCGCTTTCAGGCTCTCGATCGCGCTCGCGTCGAGGCTGGTGCCAGCGCCGTCCGCGCTCGCCGTACGGGTGTCCGTGAGCGGTCGGACGGGGCGGAGCGCCTCCGCCAGCTCGGTCGGACGGATCGGTTTGGCGAGGTAGTCGTCCATCCCGGCGGCGAAGCAGGCCTGGCGGTCCTCGGGCATCGCGTTCGCCGTCATCGCGATGATGCGCGGGCGCGCCTCCGCCGGCCAGCGCTCGCGGATCCGGCGCGAAGCATCCAGGCCGTCCAGCTCGGGCATCTGTACGTCCATGAGCACGACGTCGTAGGGCTGCTGCTCGAGCGCATCCAGCGCCTCGAGGCCGTTCGCCGCCACGTCGGCGCGGTAGCCGAGCTGGTCCAGGAGCCGGAGTGCGACCTTCTGGTTCACGGCGTTGTCCTCGGCCAGGAGGATCCGCAGCGACGACGTCGCCGGCTTGCCCACGTCCGGGTCGTCGACCGCCGGTTCCTGGAACTGCTCGGCGAGCGCCTGCAGGAGAGCGTTGTACAGCTGGGAGGCCTTGACAGGCTTCGCCAGCTGAACCGAGAACACTCCGGACGACCGAACCTGGGGCAGCCGTCCGAGCGAGGTCAGCATCACCAGCGGAAGCTCGCGCTTGTCTCGGTGCCGTCGGATCTCCCGTGCGAGGGCGAGCCCGTCCATCTCCGGCATCACCATGTCGAGGACGGCGACGTCGAACGTCTCGCCCGCCTCGATTCGAGCGAGCGCCTCGAGGGGCGACGTGAGCGCGACGGCGTCCATGCCCCACGATCGCGCGTGGCGCGCGACGATCTCGTGGTTCGTGACGTTGTCGTCCACCACGAGAATGCGCTTGCCGGCCAGCTGCGGTGGCGTGCCGTGGGCGGCCCTGGGAGTCGGGGCCTCGGTCCCCTCCACGGGGAGATCGATATGGAAGGTCGATCCCGAGCCCTCCTCGCTCTCCGCCCACATCGTCCCGCCCATCAGCTCAACGAGGCGCTTGGAGATGGCGAGCCCGAGCCCCGTACCGCCGTAGCGCCGGGTGGTCGACGCGTCGACCTGGCTGAACGACGCGAACAGCCTGTCCATCCGGTCCGCGGGGATGCCGATCCCGGTGTCACGGACGGCGAGCTCGAGCCGATACGCGCTCGCTCCGGCGGGCTCGGCTCCGACCTGGACGACCACCTCGCCCTTCTCGGTGAACTTGACCGCGTTCGAGAGCAGGTTCAACAGCACCTGCCGCAGGCGCGCGGCGTCCCCGACGACTCCCGCAGGCGCCTCCTCGTCGATGAGACAGCCCAGCTCGATTCTTTTCTCCCACGCGCGCGGCGCCACGATCTCGAGCGCGCTCTCGACGCACTCCCGGAGATCGACCGCCTCCTGCTCGAGCTCGAGCTTCCCCGCCTCGATCTTCGAGTAGTCGAGGATGTCGTCGATCACATGGAGCAGGGCGTCTCCGCTCGAGCGGACGACCTCGGCGAGCTCGCGCTGCTCGGCCGTCAGCTCGTCGTCGAGGAGGAGGCCGGTCATGCCGATCACGGCGTTCATCGGCGTCCTGATCTCGTGGCTCATCGTCGCGAGGAAGGCGCTCTTCGCCTGCGTCGCCGCCTCCGCCTCCTCCCGCGCCCGCTGGAGCTCGGTGACGTACCGGGCCTTGTCGATCGCCGTCGCGGCGAACGCGGCGAAGGCCTTGGCCGTCCTCGCATGCTCGGCGGTGTAGAAGTCGGGTTCGAACGAGTCGAGCGTCAGCATCCCGATCAGACGGTCGGCGATCAGCAAGGGGACGGCCATCCATGTCTTGATGCTTCCTTCGCCGTGCACTTCCTCGAACTGCGGATAGCGTTCGGAGGCGTTCGTGACGATGATGGTCTCGTGCTGCTCGACGAGCCCCCAGGCAGGATCCTCGGGGCCTCGACAGGCATAGCGATGTCGGAGCAACTCGTCGATGTCCGGATAGCCGTGGCCGGCGAGGATCTCGAACTCGTCTCCGTCGAGCCGCTGGATGCTGGCACTTCGATAGGGAACGACCTTGCCGAGCTCCGACAGGATCAGGTCGAAGACTTCGGACAGGCCTAGCGTGCTCCCAAGCGATTCGGCGGCGGCGCGTAGCGTTTCGGCCTGTTCGCGGGCGGCGCGCTCGGTCTCGAGCAATCGAGCGTTTTCGATCGTGGTTGCGGCCTGGGCGGCGAATGCCGTCGCGAGCTCCGCGAGTTCTTCGGTGTAGAAGTCGGGCTCGAACTTGTCGATGCTGAGGATTCCGATGACACGGTCGCCCACGATCATCGGGACACAGAGCCAGCCACGAATGCGCCCACCGCCGTGTTCCTGGCTCGCGAAGTGCGGATGGTGCGACACGTCGGCGAAGACTTGTCTGCGCTTCGAGCGCACGACCTGGATACCGGGGTTGGTCTCGTCCTCCAGGTCGAAGTCAACTCCGATCATTCCGCCCAGGTCCTCTAAGCCGCGCCCGCTCACGATCACAAGGCGGTTTCCGTGGATCACCTGGATGGAACAGCTGTCGTAGGGCACCATCCGTTGCAGCTCGCCGAGGATCGTCTCGAAGGTGGCTTCGAGGCTCAGCGTCTTCCCGAGCACCTGCGTTACATCCAGGAGCGTCTCGGCGTGCTCTCGTGCGCGCTGGAGCTCGGTGATGTCGTGGTAGATCGCGTGGAAGCCGACGTGCTCACCGTCGACCCTGAGCGGCACGAGCATCATCTGCACGTCGACCAGCTCCCCGTCCTTCCGGACGCGACGAGTGAGCCGGTCGGCGCGACCGCTCTCGAGCGCCTCGCGGGTGACGTCCCGGCCCTCTCCACGGAGGTCTTGGTTGAGGACGAGGTCATCGATCTCACGCCCGATCGCCTCCTCCGACGAATAGCCGAAGAGCTGCGCTGCGGCGGGATTCCAGCCCGTCACTTGCCCGCCGGCGTCCATGACGACGATGGCGACCGGGCTGATCTCGACGAGCGACTCGAGGTGCTGGAGTCGCCGCTGCGCCTGGGCGAGCTCCGACGAGAGGTCGGCGTCAGGTGCGATCAAGCGGAGGCCCGACGCGCTGAAGCTCCACGCCGCACCGGGTCGCGAGACGTCCGCACTGCGATCAAGAGGCGGGCCACCGTTTCCAGTATCCCGCGCGATGAGCAGGTCGTCCAGCAAGGCCGAGCACTCACTCGCGTCACTCGACGAGGCGGTAGAGCGTCAACTCGCCGTCGCGCGCCGTCTCGACGTAGCCGCGGCGGTGCAAGGTGTCGAGCAGCCTGCCGAGGCAGTGGCGCGCGGCCGTGATAGAGGCCGCGATGGACGACGACAGCGTCCGGGTACTCCGGAGGCGCCCGCCGCACTCGAACGGCTCGAGTGCGCGGAGCACCGCGTCCGCGCGGCGCGGCGCGACCGTCGAGTAGCCGCTGAAGCGTGGCCCCGGCGCCTGGATCCGCGTAGTACGGGTAGACGCTGGCCTCCTGCCGGTCCGGGCAGGAAGACGGGCAGCTCGAGCAACGGCACGTCGGCGGGCCGCGCCGCATAGGCGCGGTTGCCGGGGTCGGCGGCGGTCGGGTGGAAGAGCTCGACGCCGGCGCGCAGGTCGACGACGAGCAGGCAGAGCAACGCGACGCCGGCAGCGCGCGGCAGGCGCGCCAGCGCGAAGGCGACGAGCGCCGCGAGGCAGAGACACGCGATCGGCAGGAACCGCTCGGGCACGCGCGTGTCGCGCAGCCCCGGCAGGTTGCGCCACAGCTGCTCGTAGAGCGGCAGGTTCGCGCCGAGCGCGAGCAGCACCGGGATAACGGTGCCAGACCCTGTTAAGAGCGCGAGCCGCGGCCGCTCGCGCGCCAGCACGACGAGGCCGGCGACAGCGCGAGCAGCGGCGTCAGCCAGCCCAGCAACACGAAGCTCTCGAGCCCGTGGCGGACGTCCCGCGACACGAAGTCGGCGAGCTCGGCCGAGTACCGCTCGACCTGCGCGAACGAGCGGCCGCCCGAGCCGATCGAGCCGCGAATCGAGACGGCGTAGACGAGCAGTCCGGCGACGAGCGCGGGGACGGCGACCACGAGCGCGCGCCGGAGACCTTGCAACAGACTGTCTGCCAAGTCGAAGCGCGGCGTAGAACACGACGAACGGAATCGCGCCGAGCGCGAGATGCACCTGGCCCGAGAGCGGGAATCGACGCGAGCGCGGCAGCCGCGAGCCAGAGCCGGCGCCGCTCGACGGCCCAGAGCGCGAGCGGCAGCAGCATCGAGACCGGCGCGAGCAGATGTCCCGCCGAGGTCTGCGCGGCCCGGTACGGCGCGAGCGCGAACACGAAGCCCGCCGGCGAGCGCCGGCAGTCGCGGCAGCCCGAGCGCCTCGAGCCAGAGGAAGGTCAGGAGACCCGCGCCGGCGTACGACAGCAGGACGAACGCGTTCCAGCCGCCGACCGTGCCGAGGAGCCGCTCGAGCGGCCAGAACGGAAGGCCGAACGGCCAGCCGGCGAAGTTCGACCCGCTCCTCGACCGCCGGCTGGAAGCTGTACGGGTCGAGCCACGGCGCGGCACCGTGCTCGAGCTGGTGTCCGGGCAGCCAGAGCTGGTACGCCGCCTGGAGATGGTCGCCCGGCGCGGCCTCGCCGTGCCCCTCGAGCCCCTCGGCCATGAAGCTCTCGTCCGCATCGCGAAGCGCCGGCCACGTCGAGACGGCGCCCGCGGCGAGGTAGGCGGCGGCCGCTAGGAGGAGGACGAGCGGAACGGCTTCCAGCAGCACGTCGAAGTCCGGCACCTCCGAATCCGCGTACCGCCACGATGCGCGGACCGTACCGTCCTGCGTCGAGCAGGAACGCCGATCGCTCGGGTACGCCCTCCATCCAGCGGAAGGTTCGTGACGCAGCGAAGCGCTTCATCAGCACGCCGTTCCAGTCGGAGAGCAGCGGCGTCTCGATCCCGAGCGCCTGCTTCCACGCTCGGTGCGACCAGCTCGAGTCGCGCGAGACGCCGAAGACGCGCACGCCGGCGGCCGCGAACTCGGGCTCTCTGTCACGCAGGAGCCGGAGCTCCTGCGTTCAGGTCGGCGACCAGTCGAAGAGATAGAAGAGGAGCAGGACCGGCCCATCGGCGAGCAGCTCCTCGAGCTCGACCGGCTGCCGTCGTCCTGCCAGATCACGCGCGAGCCTACTGCGCGAGCTGGAGAACCGCGTTCGCGTGGCGCGCTGCTCGTCTGGCCGGGAGCGAGCCGGGCGGGAGCTCGACGACGAACGAGTCCTGGCCGAGGCCGTTCTGCCAGCGGCTGGCCGAACCGGGCGGCCAGATCGAGCGACCGGTACGGCTCGCCGGCCAGCCGCGCATAGCGCCGCGCCGTCGCCGCGGCTCGCGCCCCAGGCGCGCACGACCCCTGCGGCTGGTGGAACCAGATCGTGACGTCCGGCCGAGATCCCCTCGATCAGCCCCCGCGCGACTCGCGTCTCGCGCTGCGAGAACGTGTCGAAGTCGCGGTTGAGGTCGGCGCCGCGCGAGTTGCCGCGGGTTCCGGCGGCGAGGCCGTCCGGGTTGAGGTTCGGGACGAGCCAGAGGTCGAACGGGATGGGGCGGACGAGGCTCACGAGGTGCTCGGTGACGCGCATGCCCGGCGCACTCGTCGCCGTGGATGCAGCCGACGACGAGGATGCGGCGTGTCGAGCGCAGATCGCCGATCCTGACCGCGCGGATCGGGCGGCCCAGCTGTGAGCGGCCGAGCGTCCGCGTTGAGCGGGCATTCCTGGGAGCGCGGCCGAGCTTCGTCAGGCGAACGCTCTCGAGGACAGCGACGGCCTGCTCGTGCAGCCGCTCCGCGCGCGTGGAGCAATGCTCGCGAACGCCTCGAAGACGTGACGGCCGACCCGGAACAGCGCCGAACGGCCCAGCTCGAGAGGTGTGCCGTTCCGCTGCGCGCTCGCCCGTCGGAATCGGCCCGTAGTCGAAGAGCCGGAGCCGCACGCCGCGTCGCCGCGATCACCGTCGACCCGTCCTCAGCCTCGGCCGTTGCGCGCCACCCTGTCGGCACGCGCAGCTCGTGTCCCGCGAGCGAGTTCTCCCAGTCGCGTGTCGTCGTGAGCGGCAGCCGCACATGGAGGTGATCGTCGTGTCGGGGCAGCGGCTGGACGACCGGAGTCGGGCCGCGCAGCCCGACGTTCAGTCCGACGAAGACGCGCCGCGCTCCCGCGCCGACGAAGCGGTCGACGAGCTCCTGAGCAAGGACACGGTCGACCTGCGCCGGCCGGCGCGCCTCGCGCTCCCGTCCGTCGAGCCTGGGGTAGTAGATGTCCGCGTCGAGGCCGTTCTGGTGCGAGACGTGGCCGAGCCCGCCGAAGCGCGGCCCGAAATCGCCGCCGCGCGGGCGGCTGAGGTCGCCGATGCCCACGCGCGGCGCTTCCGGATGCGCGCCGGCGAACTCGTCGAGCACGCGGAGTACAACGCGGACGAGCCGGTCGTCGCCGACGCGCCGCCAGTTGCGGTTCGGCGTGCGCTTGAGGACGGGATCCCACGTGAAGAACGCATCACCTTCCGCGGGAAGCCGGGCGCCGTTGACGAGCCGGCCGTCCCAGTAGACCCCGAGCGACTGCGAGCGTGGCGGCGTACCCGCGGTCGCGGCGCCGGCAAGGCCCAGGCAGGCGACCAATGCTAGCCCTCGCAGCACCACCCGCCGATCGTAGGAAACGTCGCGCGAGCGGAACTGCGCCGACACGTTCGACACGGCGCGGAGCTGCCGGCCGCCGCGCGTGCGAATGAAGACGAGCTGATCCGCCTCGGGCCAGCCGACGGCGAGCCAGCGTCCGTCCGGCGAGCGCACCGGCGTTGAGATGCGTGCCGCAGGGCCGAGCACGGCGCGCGCCTGCGCGGTCCCAAACGGGGTCAGACCCTGTAAAGACGCGGCGGTCTGGACAACCGCACCGCGTGTCGACGTCGACGGCGCGGACGGTGCCGTCACGCCGGGCGTAGACCAGCACGTGACGCTGTCCCGCGCGCCAGAGCGGCGCCCGCTGAGCGGCCAGCCCGTCGACGAGTCGATCGCCCTTCCCGTCGCCGCCGACGACGCGGAGCCCGCCGCTCGGAGAGGTACGCGATCCGCGTGTCTGTCTTCGACCCACCCCAGCGGGGAAAACGAACGTTCGGACGCGCGAGCGACCACCGCACGCCTCCTTCCGGTGTCAGCGCGACGAGCTCGTTGCGACGCGAGGCGACGACGAAGCGGCCGAAGGGCGACCACGACGCGTCCAGGTACGAACCCGAGACGACGCTTTGAGCCGTCCTCCGCTACGACCCAGGCGCCGGAGTCTGCGATCACGAGGAGCCTGCCGGGAGCCGGCAGAGAGAAGAGCGCCGGCTGCGCCTTCTCGACGCCGACCACCTCGCGGATCTCGTCGAGCACCGCTCGACCCGGTGGGCTGAGAAGCCCTGCGACGACGACCGCAGCCGCCGCGAGCGCGACCGCGGGCTTCCACGAGCGCCGGCGAGGCACGGGCTCGCGCTCCGCGAAGGCGGCGCTCACGACCGTCCACGCACGCTCACGCGCCTCCCGCTCGCCGGGGATCTCGATCGACTCGAGCGCGCGCTTCACACGCTCTCCTTCAGCGCATCGAGCCCCCGCCGCAGGCGCGAGTTCACGGTCCCGCGCGGGAGCGAGAGCAGCTCGGCGATCTCACCCGGCGTATAGCCGAGCAAATGGCGCAGGACGACCACCGCCCGTTGCTCTGGGCCGAGGTCGGCCAGGGCCGCGAGGAGCGTCCCATCGAGCTGCGGCGCGTCCTCGGGCGCCGCCAGCGCCTCGCCGAGCTCGGCCTCGGCGCGGAGCTGCCGCGCCCGCGTCCAGTCGATCGCCCGGTTCACGACGATCCGGTGCAGCCACGGCCCGAACGGCCGCCGCCGGTCGAAGCGGTCGAGTGCGCGAATCGCGGCGAGGAACGACTCCTGGGCGATGTCCTCGGCGGCGGCGGCATCGTGGACGACGAGGAAGGCAGCGCGGTGCGCGCGCGGCCAGTGCAGCCGAAACAGCGCCTCGAGATCCGAGGCGGAGCCCCGTTGCGCGCCGCGAACCAAGGCGCGCTCCTCCGATGGGCTGCGCATCCCGTATCGACTCTACGACCGTGGCGCCGGCTGAGGTCCGTCGTCACTTCACCCCATTACGCGCCGCGCCGGCCCGCAGGTCCAGGACCTCTGAGCGTCCCGCAGGTGTAGAGGGGGAGAGACCCGAACCAAGGAGGCCCAGATGCTCAGGCTCACCGCATTCGCACTCCTCTCTTTCGCTCTGCTGACGGGAGCCGCCGCCGCGGGTAAGGGTGGTCCTTCGCCCGGGGTCGTGGTCGGCTGGGACGGCGCCGTGGATCCATCGCACGCCGTGCGGTACGTCGCCTTGCCGACGGGTGGCACGACGGCCGTGGCGATCGTGCGCACGAGGGACGGGCGCGTGCTCCGGTACGCAACCATTCGCGGCGACTTCGGGATCCCGCTGGTGGCGTTCGACGGCACGACCGAAGGGATCTCCCGCAACGGCAAGAAGCTCGTGCTCGCCGACGCCGGAGGACAGCGCGGCGTGACGCGCTTCGCCGTTCTCCGCACGAGCCCGCTGCGGCTCGAGAACCTCGTCACCCTGCCTGGCGTCTGGTCGTACGACGCCCTCTCGCGGGACGGCCGGACGCTATACGCACTCCGCTTCCTCGGAAGCGGCGACAACCCCCGATACCAAGTCCGTGCCGTGAGCCTCGTCACGGGCAAGCCCGTCGGCGGCGCGATCGTCGACGAGCGCGAGCCCGACGAGGAGATGAGCGGCGCGCCGTACGCGCGGGTGCGGAGCCTCGACGGCGCCTGGGCCTACACGCTCTACGCGAAGCTCGAACGGCACGGGCTTCGTCCATGCGCTCGACACCGCCCGCCGGCGGGCGTTCTGCGTCGACCTGCCGTGGCGCACGACCTCTCAGCGGCTCGCGGCGGTGCGGCTCTCGATCGCGCGGGATGGACGCTCCCTCGTGCTCGCCGGCCGCGGCGGCAACAGGCTCGCCGTCGTCGACACGTCGACGTTCGAGGTGACGGGACTGGCGAAGCCCTAGTCCGAGCTCAGGAAGCCGCTGCGGGAACGGCTTCGGTCGCCTTCGCGATCTCCTCGACGACCTCGACGATGTCGCGGTTCGCGTTGAAGACGCGCAGCTGGCGGTCGGCGCCGTTCCCGCGGGAGAGGATCTCGGCGATCCCCTCGAGCTCGCGGTCGGAGCCGAGCTCCCGCGCGTGCGGCTCGATCTCCTTCAGCGTCCGGCGGATGAGCTGCGCGACCGGAATGCGGTTGCGCCTGCCCGTCGCGAGATCCATGACCGGCGCCTCGAGGCCGTAGCGGGCGGCGAGCCACTTGTTCTCGGTCGTGAGGATCCGGTGGTACGAGGGGATCTCCTCGCCGCGGTCGAAGCGCTCCGACAGGAGCTTCACGAGCGCCTGGCAGTAGGCGGCGAGCGCGGTCGCGTCCTCCACGCGCGTGACGGCGTCGCAGATGCGGATCTCGACCGTGCCGAGCCGCGGGTGCAGGCGGATGTCCCACCAGATGTGCGTGTAGTCCGCGATGCAGCCCGTCCGCTCGAGCTGCCCGACGACCTCCGCGTAGTCGGCGTAATCCCGGAATCGCGGCGGCGGTCCCGAGCGCGGGAACGCGGCGAAGACCATCTGCCGGCTCGACGAGAGGCCGGTCGGCTCGCCGCGCCAGAACGGCGAGCTGGCGGAGAGGGCGAGCAGCGGGCCGAGCTGCAGCAGGAGCCCGTTGACGACCTGGATCGCCTTCTCCGGCTCGTCGACGGCGACGTGCACGTGCATGCCGAAGATCAGCTCGCGGCGCGCGACGTACTGGAGTTGGTCGACGAGGTTCCGGTAGCGGTCGCGCGCGGTGATGCGCTGCCGTTCGAAGAGCGAGAACGGATGCGTCCCCGCCGAGCCCACGCGCAGGCCCTTCTCACGGCCGATCTGGGTCACGTACGCACGCAGCTTCAGCAGCTCCCGCTGAACGTCCGCCGCGGTGCGGCACACGGGGGTCGCGATCTCCAGCACGGACTGCATCAGCTCGGCGTTGATGCGCGGCTCGAGCTCGTGGCCGCTGATCGCCTGCAGCACCGTGTCGATGTGCTGGACGAGGTCGAAGGTGTCGCCGTCGAGGAGCATGTACTCCTCCTCGACGCCGAGCGTGTACGGATCGGACTGGCCGAACGCGTGGTCGAGGACGCTGCCGCCGGACACCGCGCCCTTGCCCGTGATCGAGTTCGGGTAGATCTGCTTCACGTCGCCGGGACCGGTAGCGGACGGTCGAAGGCTCGGCGGATGCCGAGGACGAGCGGAACGCCGAGCACGACCGTGGCGGCGTACTTCGCCTGGAGCTGGCCGGCGAAGAAATCCAGCGACCCGAAGGCGATCAGGAGGAAGACGAACGTGTCGATCGGCGCGCTGACGGCGTTCGTGGCCAGCACGCGAACCGCATCGGGCACGCGGTCCCGGATCCCCGCACCGAGTCCGTTGTCGATGCTCTCGGAGATCGCGAACGCGGCCAGGCTCCCGGCGACGATGCGCCAGGTGTCGGCGAGCACCTCGAAGCCCTGGCCCGGAAACGCCGGCGTCCAGGCATCCACGATCGCGATGTACCCGGCCAGGAGTGCCGAGGCGGCGAAGCCCGCGCCGATCATGACCTGCGCGTTCCGCCAGCCCTCGCGCCGGGTCGGCGCGGTGTGGTGCGCCAGCTCGATCAGCGCGAGCGAGACGCCGATGAGCACGGCTCCACCGGGTGCGGGCTCGCCGGTCCACGGGAGCTCGACGATCTTCTGGGCGCCGATCTGGGCGGCGCAGACGATGCCGACGTACAGGCCCGTCAGAATCGCGAGCCGCATCAGGGAAGCACGGCGTCCGCCTCGACCTCGACGCGCCAGCGCGGGTCGAGCAGCGCCTTGACGACGACCGCCGTCGAGGCCGGGCGGATGGCCGAGAAGACCTCCCCGTGCGCGCGCGCGACCTCGTCGTAGTCGTCTGCATCGACGAGGAAGATGCGCGTGCGGACGACGTCGTCGAAGCTCGCGCCGGCCTCCTGCAGCGCGCCGCCGATGATCTCGAGGCAGAGCTTCGCCTGGCCGTAGGCGTCCTCCGGTGCGTCCCCGTCGCGTGGAATCGGCGCGGTCCCGGCGACCCTGATCTCACGTCCGACGACGACGGCGCGCGAGAACCCGACGAGCTGCTCGTGCGGCGAGTGCCCGGCGATGTTGCGGCGATCCACCGCTTTAGTATCGCCGCCGGTGGAAGCGACTGCGCCAGATCGAGGGCTGGCCGGCCGCGCACAAGGCGGCGGGCGCGACGACGGCCGAGCGCGTGCTTGGCGCGGCGGGTGACGAGGGTCTCGAGCTCGCCTGGGCGTCGGTCACAAAGCTCCTCACCGCCTACGCCGCGCTGATCGCGGCTGAAGAGGGCGTGCTCTCGCTCGACGATCCGGCCGGCCCGGAGGGCGCGACGATCCGTCACCTGCTGGCCCACGCGTCGGGGTTGGGCCCCGACGGTGAGGTCCTGACAGCGCCGGGCCGGATGCGCATCTACTCGAACGAGGGCTTCAACGTGCTCGCGGCGGCGCTCGCTGATAGGGCGGAGATGCCGTTCGAGGAGTACCTGCGCGAGGCGGTGCTCCGGCCGCTCGGCCTGCGCGCGGAGCTCCGCGGCGACGCGGGCGCCGGCCTGGTCGGCACGCTCGCCGACCTGCTCGTGTTCGGCCGCGAGTTGCTTGCGCCCTCGCTCGTCGCCGCCGAGACGCTCGCCGAGGCGACGAGCGTGCAGTTTCCGGGGCTGCGCGGGGTCCTGCCCGGGTTCGGCCGTCAGGATCCGAACGACTGGGGCCTCGGCTTCGAACTGAAGGACGCCAAGTCGCCGCACTGGACCGCCACGCGCAACTCGCCGAGCACATTCGGGCACTTCGGCTCCAAGCGCGGGAGCGCGACGTTCCTCTGGGTCGACTTGGAGGCGGGGCTCGCGTGCGCCGCGCTCGCCGACGTCGACTTCGGCGACTGGGCTCGTGAGGCCTGGCCGCAGTTCGGCGACGCGGTTCTCGCGAGCGCGCGTTAACGGGGTCAGACCCTGTTAGGAATGTGTTAGGAGCGGAGGAACTCGAGCACGGCGCTGTCGAACTCCTGCGGGCGCTCGAGGCTCGGGAGATGGCCGGCGCCCTCGATCACGACGTTGCGCGCGTCCGGGATGGAGCTCTCGAGCAGCGCGGCGACGTCGTGCATGTCCGGGACGTCCTCGGAGCCGACGACGACGAGTGTCGCGACGGCGACCTCCGCCAATCGCTCCCGCGCCAACGGGTCCGGCCAAACCACCTCGACCGCGCCCTCCAACGGGAGCTGCAGCTCGTAGGTGCGAAGCGTCATCTCGTGCACGAGCTCGCCGACCGAGGGGTCGTGTCCCGCCGGGAGCCACATCCTGACCTGCGAGTCGGCGGCGGCGGCGAGATCGCCTGCCTCGAGGGCGCGCTCCTCCTCGTCGAACCCGGCCTCGGCCTGCTTCGACCACTCCCAGCCGCCGAGCCCGGGCGCGACGAGCACGAGCTTGCTCACGAGGTCAGGCCGCGTGAGCGCGAGGTCGAGCGCGACGCGGCCGCCGAACGACGCCCCGACGACGGCCGCGCCGGGCGGCGTCCGCTCGCCGACCCAGTCGACGTAGGAGAGGCGGCCGGGCCTCAGCGGCTCCGAGCCGTATCCCGGCAGGTCGAACGCGTGCACGTCGTGCTCCGGCGCGAAGCTCTCCAGCTGCGGCCTCCACATCCGGGCATCAGCGATGCCCGCATGGAGGAGGACGACATCACTCATCCGCCGCAAAGAGCGGTCGGAGAAACTCGTCGAAGGTCGCGCTGTCGCAGCTCGCGACGACGGCCGGGGTGATCGCCCGCACGGTCGCCGTCCGCGGGATGCGCATCGCAAGCGCGACCTCGCCGAAATAGTCGCCGGGCCGCAGTACTCGCCGGTCGCCGAACCCCTCCTGCGAGACGTTGAGCATGCCGGAGAGCACGACGTAGAAGCGCTCGCCCGGCTCGCCCTGCTCGACCACGCACGAGCCGGCGGCGACCTCCTCGCGGGCCATCCGGCCGGCGAGCTTGTTCAGCTGCTCGCCCGGGAGCCCCGAGAGGAGCCCGATGCGCGACAGCTCGTGCACGGTCGCAGGGACGTGTCGCATCCGCGTCAGTATCGTCGTTTCGCATGGGCATCCTCGACGGCTGGCGTTTCTGCCCGCGTTGCGCTGCACCTCTGACGCCGGCAGACGGCCGGAGCGACTGCCAGGCTTGCGGCTTCGTCGCGTGGGCGAACCCCGTTCCCGGCGCACAGGCGGTGATCGAGCGCGACGGCCGCGTGCTGCTCGGGCGACGCCGCTTCGAGCCCGCGGCCGGGCTGTGGGACTTGCCGGGGGGCTTCCTCGACGAGGACGAGCATCCCCTCGCGGCGCTCGAACGGGAGCTCCGCGAGGAGACCGGCCTGGCGGTGGAGCCGACCGAGTTCCTCGGGATCTGGATGCAGCCGTACGACGGCCGCACGGTGCTGAGTCTGACGTGGCTGGCGCGGCCGCTGGCCGGCGAAGAGCGTCCAGGAGACGATCTGGTCGAGCTGCGCTGGTTCCCGGCGAGCGACTTGCCGCCGGCCGACGAGCTCGCCTTCGAGACCTACGTCGAGATCCTCTCGGTCTGGCGCTCGCGGCACGACCACGCATAGCGCGCGAGGCTGAAAAATGAGGCCGGCCGCACCCGCAGATGGGCCGTTCGGCCCATGCACCCGCCGGGTCGAGAGTCGATCATTCTCAACGAGATGAACGATCGTGGCTTCCACTACATCGAGGACGATCTCGCCGACTCGTGGGTGGAAGACTGGGCCGCGGTCGGCGTCCGGGAGCTCGAGGCGCTTCTCGCGAAGCACGCCGCATTCCTCGGCTATCTCGACTCGGTCGAAGACTAATTTCGCGGAGGAACCGACGCGCCGGGCGGCGGCGCCGGTTCCTCACGCGAAGGCGTAGCTACTCGACGACGAGGCCGAGCGAGCGCTCGAGGGAGCCCTTCGGCTGCGCGCCCAGCGCTGCGGCCGCGGGCTCACCGTCGCGGAAGAGGATCATCGTGGGGATCGAGGCGATCCCGTAGCGCTCCGCGAGGCTGCGCTCCTCGTCGATGTTCACCTTGACGAGCTTCACGTCGCCGTTGTGCTCCTCGACGATCTTGTCGAGGACGGGCGCGACGGCGTGGCAGGGGCCACACCACTCGGCCCAGAAATCGACGATCACGGGCTTGTCGCTCTTGGTGACCTCCTGCTCGAAGGTCGACTCGGTCACTGTGGTTGCCATGTGCGGGGTTTGTTCCTTTCAGAGGTGTACGCCGGGGATACCCGTGTCTACTCATTGAAAACGACAGAGTCGGACGGACTGTTCCCTAGAATCGGCTGGGCTGTGTTCAAGCCGTTTCAGGACAAGCCCGACCACGCCGCGCTCGAGGTCGAGGTGCTCGAGCTGTGGGAGCGAGAGGGTACCTTCGATCAGCTTCGGCGGCAGAACGCGGGCGGTCCGAAGTGGAGCTTCATCGACGGTCCCGTCACGGCGAACAAGCCGCTCGCGATGCACACCGCGTGGGGACGGACGCTGAAGGACGTCTTCCAGCGCTACAAGGCGATGCGCGGCTTCGAGCAGCGCTACCAGAACGGGTTCGACTGCCAGGGGCTCTGGATCGAGGTCGGCGTCGAGCGCTCGCTCGGGCTCAACTCGAAGCGGGAGATCGAGGAGTTCGGCCTCGCAGAGTTCGCCCGCCGCTGCCGCGCGTACGTCGCGCGCTACGCGGAGGAGCTCACGCGCGGCTCGAAGCGCCTCGGGCAGTGGATGGACTGGGGCATGGACTACTTCACCTTCAGCGACACGAACATCGAGTACGTCTGGCGGATGCTGAAGCGGGTCCACGAGAACGGCTGGCTCTATCTCGGCCACCGCTCGACGGAGTGGTGCCCGCGCTGCGGGACGTCGATCTCCGCCCACGAGCTCCACGGGAGCTACCAGGATCGCGCCGACCCGTCCCTCTACGTCCGCTTCCCGCTGCTCGACCGGGCGCACGAGTCGCTCGTCGTCTGGACGACGACGCCGTGGACGCTGCCCGCGAACGTGGCCGCCGCCGTCGAGCCTGAGGCGGCGTACGGCCGCCGCGAGAACGGCGAGTGGGTGGCGGTCGAGCGGTATCCCGACGAGGCGTTCGTGGAGCAGAAGCGGGGCGAGGAGCTCGTCGGCTGGCGCTATCGAGCGCCGTTCGACGAGCTGCCGGCGGCCGCCGAGGTCGAGCACCGGGTGATCCCCTGGGACGAGGTCTCGCTCGAGGAAGGCACCGGCATCGTCCACATCGCGCCCGGCGCGGGGCAAGAGGACTTCGAGCTCGGCCGGATTCACGACCTGCCCGTGCTCAGCCCGGTCGACGAGGCGGGCCGCTTCTACGACGACTACGGGTGGCTCCACGGCCTCTCGACGACCGACGCCGCCGACCAGATCATCGGCTGGCTCAGCGAGAAGGGCTACCTGCTCGAGGCGGGCCTGTACCAGCACCGCTATCCCCACTGCTGGCGCTGTGACACGCCGTTGATCTGGCGGGTCACGGACGACTGGCTCATCTCCGTCGACGAGCTGCGGCCGCAGCTCCTGCGCGCGAACCAGGACGTCGAGTGGACGCCCGCCTACATGGGCAAGCGGATGGACGACTGGCTCCGCAACATGGGCGACTGGAACATCTCCCGGCGCCGCTACTACGGCCTCCCGCTCCCGTTCTACCCCTGCGAGTGCGGCCGCCTGAACGTGGTCGGCTCGAAGGCCGAGCTGCTCGAGCGGGCGACGGGCGGGGTGGAGCAGCTCGAGGAGCTGCGGCGGCCGTGGATCGACGAGGTGCCGATCTCGCTGCGAGGCGTGCGGACAGGAGGTGCGACGCATCGCCGAGGTCGGGGACGTCTGGCTCGACGCCGGCATCGTTCCCTTCTCCACGCTCGGCTGGCAGAACCCGGAGTTCATCCCGGAGGGCTACGCGACCGGCGCCGCGAAGGGCCTGACGAAGGCCGACCTGCCCGACCACGCGTACTGGGAGGAGTGGTTCCCGGCCGACTGGGTCTCGGAGATGCGCGAGCAGATCCGGCTCTGGTTCTACTCCCAGCACTTCATGTCGGTCGTGCTGACCGGGGTCGCGCCGTACAAGCGCGTGCTCGGCTACGAGAAGATGCTCGACGAGACCGGGCCGGGAGATGCACGGCTCGTGGGGGAACATGATCGACGCCGAGGAGGCGTTCGAGCGCATGGGCGCCGACGTCATGCGCTGGCAGTTCTGCGCGCAGCCGCCCGACCGGAACCTGCTCTTCGGCTTCGGGCCCGCGCACGAGATCAAGCGCAAGCTGCTGACGCTCTGGAACTCGGTCAAGTTCCTCGTCGACTACGGGCGGATCGAGGACTTCCGGCCGACGTGGGGCGAGCCTGCCGCCGCGGCCGAGCTGAAGCCGCTCGACCGGTGGCTGATCGACCGGACGCACGCGCTCGTCCGGGACGCGACCGACGCGTACGAGGCGTTTCTCACCGTCGACGTCGATCCGGGCCTTCGAGTCGTTCGTGGACGATCTCTCGAACTGGTACATCCGCCGCTCGCGGCGCCGGTTCTGGGAGAGCGATCCCGTCGCGCTGCACGTGCTCTGGCTCTCGCGTCGTGCAGTCGCTGCGGGTCGTCGCGCCGGTGATGCCGTTCCTCACCGAGCACCTGTGGCAGGTGCTCGTGCGCGAGGCGGACGGGGAGCCGCCGGCGTCGGTGCACCTCGCGGGCTGGCCCGACGCGCCTGCGCCCGACGACGCGCTCCTCGCGGAGATCGCGGACGTGCGGCGAGTCGTCGGGCTCGGGCACCAGGCGCGGCAGTCGGCCAACGCCCGGGTGCGACAGCCACTGCGCCGCCTCGTCGTCGAGGGCGCGCCGCTCGCGGAGGCGCACGTCGACGAGATCCGGGACGAGCTGCGCGTGAAGGAGATCGAGTTCGGCCCGGTCGACGCGACCGAGCTCCAGGTGAAGCCGCACCTGCCGGTGCTCGGGCCGAAGCTCGGCAAGGAGCTCGGTGCCGTGCGGGCGGCCCTGGCCGCGGGCGAGTTCGAGGAGCTGCCGGGCGGTGGCTTCCGCGTCGCCGGGCACGACCTCGGCGCCGACGAGGTGCTCGTCGAGCGCTCCGGCAAGGAGGGCTGGGCGGTGGCGTCAGAGGAAGGCCTCACGGTCGCGCTCGACACCCGCCTCGACCCGGAGCTCGAGCTCGAGGGCCGCGTCTACGACCTCATCCACACGCTCAACTCGATGCGGAAGGAGCAGGGCCTCGCCCTGACCGACCGCATCACGGTGACGCTCCCGGGCGAGGCGGCCGACCTGCTCCGCCACGAGGAGTGGATCAAGTCGGAGGTGCTCGCCGTCTCGATCGAGGCGAACGGCGACGCCGCGCCCACGATCGCCAAGGCCTAGCGCTGCGACTCGGCGAGCGCGAGCTCGCGGCGCAGCTCGACCGGCAGCCGGAACGTCACGTCCTCGTCCATCAGCCGGAACGGCTCGATCTGCTCGACGCCGCGCGTCGCGGAACCAGTCGCAGACGCCCGACACGAGCTTCTCCGGAGCCGACGCGCCCGAGGTGACGCCCACCGTCGTCGCCCCGTCGAGCCACGCCTCGTCGATCTCGGACGCGTCGTCGATCAGATGCGCCGCGACGCCGCCCGCACGGGCGACGTCGACGAGCCGGTTCGAGTTCGACGAGTTGCGCGAGCCGATCACGAGCAGGAGGTCGACCTCGTCCAGCATCCCCTTCACCGCCCACTGCCGGTTGGAGGTCGCGTAGCAGATGTCCTCCTTCTTCGGCGCGTGGATCTGCGGGAACCGCCGGCGCAGGACGCCGATGATCTCGGCCGTCTCGTCGACCGACAGCGTCGTCTGGGTGATGTAGGCGACCTTCGCGTCCGCCGGCAGCTCGAGCGCCTCCGCCTCGGCCACGTCCTGCACGAGCACGGTCGACTCCGGCGCCTCGCCCATCGTGCCGATCACCTCTTCGTGGCCGGCGTGACCGATCAGGACGACGGTGTAGCCGTCCGCGGCGTACCGGCGGGCCTGCACGTGCACCTTCGTGACGAGCGGGCACGTCGCGTCGATCACGTTGTGCGACCGCTCCGCCGACGCCGCGTGCACGGACGGCGCGACGCCGTGCGCGGAGAAGACGATCGTCGCGCCGGCCGGCGCCTCGTCCTCCGACTCGACGAAGATGGCGCCGCGCGCCTCGAGGTCCCGGACGACGTGGATGTTGTGCACGATCTGCTTGCGCACGTAGACGGGCGGGCCGTAGTGCTCGAGCGCGAGCTCGACCGTCTCGACCGCCCGCTCGACCCCGGCGCAGTAGCCGCGCGGAAACGCGAGGAGGACGCGCGACACCATGCCGCCATCGTAGCCCCGCCGTTCGGTGCGGCCCGACGTCAGACAACGGCCCCGTCGCATCGGGGGGACGCTGCGACGGGGCCATCGCAGTGCTCGCCGCGGCCCGCCACGCCGGGAGGCGGCCAGCCGCAGCTCGCATCGCCCAGTGCCTGTGACGCTACTCCCCGTTGTCAGGACCGCCAATAGGCCGGTCGGCCCATCTTTCAAAGCCGGAAGCCTCGCACTATCATCGGAGCGGCCAGTGGACGCTGACACCCAGGCGGTGCTGTTCAACGCGGTGCCGTTGCTCCTTCTCGCGGCGCTGTACCTCGACCGCGGGAGCCGCATCCTGCCCGCGGTCCGGCGCGAGCGGGTCCGGCTGAGGGACACCCGCGTTGGCCTCGCGCTCGTGTTTCCCGCCGTCGGCGTCGCTCGCCGCGCGTCCTCGGGATCGGCGTGCTCCTCGAGGCGCGGGAGCCGCTCGCCGGCCAGCTGTGGCCGTCGCTCGCGGCGATCATGATCGCCTTGATCCCGGCGGTGATCCTGCTCGGGAGCTGGGCCGATCGCCGGCTGCTGCTGGCAGGGGCGAGGATCCCGCTCGACGACCTGGCGAGCCTCGACGCCGACGCCGGCAGACCGGCTCTCGCGAGACCTTGCCCGTGCAGGCGACGCGGAGGCGATCGGCAGCCTGGTCGCGGACGAGTCCCTCGGCCTCTTCGGTGTCGACGTCGCCGCGCTCGCGCTCGTCGATCCGGATGGCCGGACGGCGCGGTTCGTCGCGGCGCGCGAGCGGGATCAGGACGTCACCGCGCTCCAGGGTCTGACGCTCGATCTCGAGCAGCAGCCGAGCGGTGTCGCCACGGCGCTCCGGAACGAGGCGCCGTTCGCCGTCTCCGACGCGTCCGCGTCCAGCGCGTCTCCAAGAAGCTCGAGCGCGTCGGCGTCAAGAGCGCTGCGTTCGTGCCCGTCTGTCGCGGCTTCGCGCGCCGTCGGCGTCCTCGTGCTCGGGACGCGCGCCAGGCGCGTCTTCGAGACGCAGGAGCTCGCCGTCATGCAGGCCTTCGCCTCCCAGGCGGGCCTCGCGCTCGCGCGCGCGGCTCCTCGGTCGCGCTCACGGATGCGCTCGAGCGCGAGCGCCTCGTCTCGCGGATCTCGCTCGAGGTGCGGTCGCGAGCACGATCTCGACGAGCTGCTCGGCGTCACCGTCGCCGAGACCGCGGGCGCGATCGGCGCGACGCGGTGCTTCATCCGCGTGGGCGAGATCGGCTCGCAGATGGCGATCGTCGCGGAATGGGACGCCCCCGGCACCGCACCCCTCGAGGAAGCGGACCGCCTCCCGGTCGTCGAACCTGGCGATGCGAGAGCGGCCGCACGGTCGCGGTCGGCGACGTGGAGCACGCGGCAGAGCTCCGTGACCCGGATCTCGGTGACGTCCACGTGCTGCTGGCTCAGGATGTGCGCGCGGTCCTGGCGACGCCGCTGCTCGCGGGCGAGCAGGTGCTCGGCGTGCTCGGCGTGCAACGCTCCGCGCCCTCCGCGTGGAGCGCCGCGACGTCGCGCTCGCGGAAGCAGTCGCGCGGGAAGCCGCGACGGCGGTCGAGACCGCGCGCCTGCTGCGCGAGAGCGAGCAGCGGCTCGCCGAGCAGAGCGCGCTGCTGAAGGCCGGCCAGCAGCAGGCGCGGTCCGAGCGGGGCTTCTACCGGATCGCATCGGTGCTGAGCGAGCCGCTGTCTGCTGACGCAACACTGGACGCTGTCGCGCAGGCCGCGTCCGAGTCGCTGCAGGGCGACGCGGCTGCGGTGCTGAGGCCGACCGGCGGGACGCTCGAGCTCGCCGCCGCGCACTCGCTCCCGGACGAGGTGGCAGCGCACCTCCGGGCGGGCGGCGCCCAGGCTCTGGCGGCCGTCGGCCCGCGCCGGCAAGGTGCTTGCGTCACGGTCGCTCGCGGAGGACAGCCGCTTCGCCGACGGGCTTGCCGCGGCCGCCGATGCCGTCGGCTTCCGCTCGCTGCTCGCGGTGCCGCTGCCGCAGCCGCGCGGGGCCGAGCCTGGCCTGGCGCTCGTCTTCTTCGTGGGCGAGCGCATCTTCACCGACGAGCAGCTCGAGCTGGCCGGGCACGTCGCCGGTGCGGCCAGGGGCGCGCTCGAGCGCAGCGAGCTGTACGAGCTCGAGCGCCGGTCCCGGTCGCTCGCGCAGCGGCTCGCGAAGGCGAGCCGCGAGCTCTCGGGCGAGCTCGATCCCGAGAACGTCCTCGACCAGGTCGTCCGGCACGCGGTCGAGCTGTTCGAGGCGGACGGCGCCTCGGCACAGGCTGCTCGAGGAGGACGAGCTCGTCGTCCGCGCAGCCTCCGGCGCAGGCGCGAGCAAGGCGTCGGACGGCGCGCGCACTCCTTCGACGGCCTGGCTCGTCGGCGACATCGTCCAGTCGCGCTGCCGTCACGGGCGATCGCCGACGCGACGGGAGACACGCGTGCCGCAGAGGCCGATCCGATGCTCGCCTCGACCCACGCGGCCTACCTCGGGCGCGCCCATGATCGCTCCGGACGAGTCGATTCACGGCGTGCTCGCCGTCTACTCGACGCTGCCGCGCGAGTGGCGCGAGGAGGAGTCCGACGCCCTCCACGCGCTGGCGGGGAGCGCTGCGGCAGCGCGCACGACCGCCGAGCTCTACCAGGGCGTCAAGCACGAGCAGCAGCGGAGCGAGGCGATCCTCGGCAACGTCGCCGACGGCATCGTCGCCGTCGATCGCGACGGCGACGTCGTTCTCTGGAACCAGGCCGCGGAGCGGATCACCGGCGTTCCGGCCGGCGACGCGCTCGGCCGGCCCCCGACGAAGGTGCTGGGGCGGTCGCTCGAGACCGAGGGGCCGACCGGCGGCCGGAGCCGGCTCGTGCCGATCCGCCGCGGCTCGGACGAGGTCTGGCTCTCGCTGAGCGAGGCGGTCATGACCGACCCCGCCGGCGCGGTCGCCGGACGGATCTTCGCCTTCCGCGACATCTCGGACGAGCGGGCGGTCGAGCAGATGAAGTCGGATTTCGTCTCCACCGTCTCCCACGAGCTCCGCACGCCGCTGACCTCGATCTACGGGTTTGCGGAGACTCTCCTGCGCCAGGACGTCCTCTTCGGCGAGGAGGAGCGCGCGACCTTCCTCCGTTACATCGCCTCCGAGTCGGAGCGCCTGACCGCGATCGTCGACAGCCTGCTCTCGGTCGCCCAGCTCGACGCGGGCGGCATGCAGGTGCAGATCGCCACGACCGACCTCGCCACGTGTCGTGACGGAGGCCGTTCGGACTGCGGAATCCGCCCCGTCGGCCAACGGCCACGAGTTCCGGATCGTGCTCGAGAGCGAGCCGCTCGAGGCGGCAGCCGACCGAGAGAAGCTCGGCGCAGGTGCTGTCGCACCTCCTCGACAACGCGGTTCGCTACTCGCCGGGCGGCGGCACGGTCACGGTCGGCGCGCGCCTCGTCGACACGATGGTCGAGGTCCGCGTCGAAGACCAAGGCATCGGCATCTCACGAACCGAGCAGGAGCGGATCTTCCGCAAGTTCTACCGGGGCGAGGCGACCGCGAAGACGGTTGGCTCGGGCGAGACCGGGCTCGGGCTCTTCCTCGCGGAAGGTCTCGTCGACGCGATGGGCGGCCGCATCTGGGTCGAGTCGGACGAGGGCGCCGGCTCCGTCTTCTCCTTCCAGCTGCCGGCCGCCGCGACTGCGAGAGTGGACTGAGACGTGAGCAGATCCGCGGCAGGCACTGTAGGACGAGCCGGTGACGACGGTTCTGGTCATCGACGACGAGGCGCCGATCCGCCTGCTCTGCCGTGTCAACCTCGAGGCGGAGGGTATGACGGTGCTCGAGGCGGGCGACGGCCCCGGCGGGCTCGCGCGCGCGCGCGAGGAGCACCCCGACATCATCCTGCTCGACGTGATGATGCCGGGCCTGGACGGCTGGGGCGTCGCGGAGCAGCTGCTCGAGGATCGCGGACACGGCGTCGATCCCGATCATCTTCCTGACCGCCCGCGCCGAGTTCCGCGACCGTGCGCGGGGTCTCGACATCGGCGGCGTCGACTACATCACGAAGCCCTTCAACCCGGTCGAGCTGGCGCCGCTCGTGCGGGATCTGCTCGAGCGCATCGAGCGCGGCGAGCGCGACGAGCTGCGGAGCGAGAAGCTGCTGGAGCTCCGGTCGCTGATGGCCGAGGCGTAGCCCGCTCTAGCCGCCGAAGTCGGCCGTGACGACGGCCGCGCCCGCTGTAGCCGGCGAAGTTGCCGACGGGCGAGCCGATGCCGATCATCCGGAAGCGCGGGTGGAGCAGGTTCGCGCGATGCGGCGGGCTGTTCATCCACGCCGTCACGATCGCGCGCGGCGCGCCGAGCCGGCCGGAGCCCCAGGCGATGTTCTCGCCGAGCAGCGGGAACCGAACGCCGAACGAGCGCAGCCGCACGTCGAACGCGCCGTGGGTGAAGACGTCCTGCTCGAGCATCGTCTGGGAGTGCGACGCGAGCCGCTCGCGTGAGCTTCGTGTCGACGCCGAGCGGCGCAGATCGTGGGAGTCGCGAATCTCGTTGATGCGCTCCACGATCGCCGCCTCGCGGTTCGCCCCCCCGAGAGTTCGGCAGCTTCCGCAGAAACTGTCGCAAAGAGCATCCCCGAGAGTGCGCAAAGGACCGCGCAAATGCCGGTTCCTGTCGACACAGGGAAGACCCTGCCAGAAACGCGGCTAGCTTCCAACCCCCGATCGGGGGTCCTGACCTAGCCGCGCGCGAGGGCCCGAACGGGGTCAGACCCTGTTAGGAACGTGTTAAGGACGCCGCGCGCGGCGGAGACCGGCGCCGCTCTACACTTCGCCTTGCGGGACGTAGCGCAGCCTGGTAGCGCGCTCGCTTTGGGAGCGAGAGGCCGCCGGTTCGAATCCGGCCGTCCCGACTAGGTCTCGGCGACCGGCGGCTCGTCGGCCGTGTCCTCCAGGGCGTCTTGCTCCTGGAGGAAGCGGGCGAAGAAGAATGGCGAACGCGGCGAAGAAGATGGCCGCCTGCTCGAGCGACATCGTCACGCCCGCGATCTGCTGGTCGAGGATGGGGGACAGACCCCACAGCTCCTCGGGCGCCTCGACGTAGAAGTCGTAGATCGGCTCGGGGATCAGCGCGAGCAGCAGCCCGATCGGGCTCGCGAGCACGAAGGCCGCGAACAGGTAGCCGGCCTTGAAGCCCGGGGAGTGCGGCCCGTGCACGACCGGCCACCAGAGCAGGACGCCGGTCACGAAGTAGAGCGCATGCTCGAGGTGCAGGAGCGTGTGCGGGTGGCGCAGGGCGGCGTCGTAGACCCACGGCAGGTGCCAGACGCCGTAGTTGACGACCCAGAGCACGAGCGCCGGCGCCGGTGGCACGCGCGGCAGCGACGCGGCGAGCGCGGGTGGGATCGGCGAGCACGAGCAGCGCGGGCGCCCACTCCGCCAGGACGACGTTCTGGAGCAGGTGGATGGGAGGAGGTAGTTGAGCGCGATCGTCTCGAGCGGCGTGATCGTGACCGCGAGCACGAGCAACATCGCGGCCGCGAAGCACGCGATCCGCCAGGGTCGGCGCAGGATGGCGTCTCAACGCGAACGCGTATCCGGCCGTCAGGAGCCGAGACGGCGACCAGCGCCTCGAGGTTCCACGACCACGTGGACGGGATCCGGGCGCACGACCCGCTAACCTTGCCCCACGCCGCGCCCGTGGTGTAGTGGTAACACAAGAGCCTTCCAAGCTCTGGTCACCGGTTCGAACCCGGTCGGGCGCTTGCGGGCGTTCCAGCCCTCCGGGCCGATGGTCGTTCACGATGGACGACTCGCTGCACGAGCCGTTCGTTCTCTACGGCTACCTCGCCGCCGTCGCCCCCGCGCTCGAGCTCGTGACCGCGATCGTCACCGCCCCGCAGCGCCAGACGGCGCTGCTGGCGAAGCAGGCAGTCCAGCTCGATCTGCGACGCGTCACGTCTCTGGACGCTTGCAATCGATTGCCGTATGCGCGGGGTGAGCGAAGGAGGTCCTCGCATGTGGGTGCCGTAGACTCGAATCGTGGCGCAAACGATGGCAATCTGGACCGGATCAACGGCCGGCGTGGTCGACTCTCCGGAGCTGTCGTGACGGGGTCGGTGGACACGCGGGCCCGGCGCGGCCCGGTCACGATCCGGGACGTCGCCGAGCTGGCGCGAGTGCATCCGAGCACGGTCAGCCGCGCGATGAACATCGCGACGCGCTCGCGGGTGAAGGGGGACACCGTCACACGCGTCCTGGACGCGGCCGGGAAGCTCGGCTACCGGGCCAACGCGACGGCACGAGCTCTCCGGCTCCAGCGCTCCCAGTCGGTGGGCGTGATCGTGCCTGACCTGACCAACCCCATCATTCCGCCGATCGTGCAGGGGATCGAGGGCCGTGTCGGCGACGCAGGGTACGTCGTCCTGCTTGGAAACACGGGCCACTCGGACGGGCGTGAGCGCCTCTACATCGATGCCATGACGGCGAATCAGGTCGGCGGGATCATCAGCGCCGCGGCCCACGAGAACGACGACGCGCTTGCAAACGCCATGACGATGGGGATCGCCGTCGTGCTGGTCAACAGGGCCGTCGACGACGGGAGCATCGCCGCCGCGGTTCCCGACGATCGCCTCTGCTCGGAGCTCGCTGTCGGTCATCTCGCCCGCCTCGGCCATCAACACATCGCCCACGTCGCCGGCCCTCCGACGACGACGACGGGCTTTCTCCGGCGCGCCGGCTTCGAGGAGGCGCTCGTGCGCCGGGGCCTCCCGCTCGATCCGGCCTCGGTCGCCGTCTGCGAGCGCTACACGATCGAGGAGGGCGCGCGCGCGTGCCGTGAGCTCCTCCAGCGCGACCGCGACTTCACCGCCATCGTCGCCGGCAACGACCTGATCGCGCTCGGGTGCTACGACGCGATCGCCGACGCCGGTCTGCGCTGCCCCGGCGACCTCTCGATCGTCGGCTGCAACGACATGCCCTTCACCGATCGCTTCAATCCGCCGCTGACGACGGTGAACGTCTCGCCGACACAGCTCGGAGTCGCTGCGGCGGAGCTCCTCCTCGATCTCCTCGAGGAGCCGGATCGGGTTGCGCGGCAGGTCTTCATCGCGCCCCGGCTCGTTGCGCGGGGCTCCACCGCCGCGCCGTCGCGTCGCTGAGCCCCCGGTTACGCGCGGCTCACGGCCGCGAGGAGCTCGGCGGTGGCCTCCGAGATGCAGTCGAGCGGTGCGCGCCACGAGCGCTTGTGGCCGAAGCGCTCGACGAGCACGACCGTCTGCAGCGTCGCAGGTGGGTCGACCCTCGCGTCGCCGACGACGGCCAGTGCGCGGACGCCGGCGCGCGCCGCCCGCTCGACGACCCCGCCGAGGACCTTGCCGGCGAAGGAGGTCTCGTCGAGCAGCCCCTCGCCCGTCACCACGAGCTCCGACTCCGCGAGTGCGCCGTCGAGGCCGACGGTGTCCGCGACCAGCTCGAAGCCGGGCGCGACGGTCGCGCCGAGTGCCGCGAGCCCACCGGCGAGCCCGCCCGCCGCCCCTCCGCCTGGAACCGCCTCGACGTCGGCGCCGAGCTCGCGGCGATACCGCTCGGCGAGCTGACGCAACCGCTCCGTCAGCTCGGCGACGTCGTCGCTCGACGCACCCTTCTGTGGCGCGAACACAGGTGCTGCTTCGACGAACGTCGTCTGGACGTCACATGCGACCTCCACGGTGACACCGCGCGACGCAAAGGGCTGCCAGCCGAGGGCCTCGACGGCACCGAGCCCGCCGTCGGTGGTCGCCGACCCGCCCAGGCCGACGACCACGCGGGTCGCACCGGCGGAGAGCGCCGCGGCGATGAGCTCGCCGGTGCCTCGCGTCGAGGCGGCGCGAGGAGCATTGCGTGCGGCCCCGCCCACCAGCGCGAGCCCCGACGCACGCGCCATCTCGATCACGGCCAGCCGGCCCTCGAGCCTCCAGCCGGCATCGACCGGCACCCCGAGCGGGCCCGCGACGCGGGTCGTTCGATTCGGCCCGCCGAAGGCGTCGAGCGTTCCCTCGCCGCCGTCGGCGAGCGGCAGCTCCCGGCAGGGCCAGCCGACCGACTCCGCTCCCCTCGCGATCGCCCGAGCGACCTCGGGCGCCGTCGCGGATTCCCGGAACTTGTCGGGCGCGGCGAGGACCCGCATCGTCACGCCACGTACGGGATCGTCTGCGGCCCTTCCGGCAGAACGCAGACGGCGGACCCGTCACCGGCTGCAGCGATCGGGGACGCGCCGCATGGCAATCTGCCTCGCCTCCGAGCAGGCCGCACGATGGGCGGCGTCGAGCTCACCGCCGAACGCCCGCACGAGCCGGTGGTCGGCGTCGATGATGACGTCGAGCGTGAAGCTCGTCCCGGTGCCCGCTGCGATCGCCCGGACGTCGTCGTGCACCGGATTGCCGTCGATGACGCCCCAGCGCGCCTTCGGGTGGCCGATGCGCGCCGCGTCGTGGAGGGTCAGGACTGTCTCGAGCCCCGCCAGGCCCTGAGCGACCATCTTCGCCCCGCCCGAGAAACCGGCGAAGAAATGCGTCCGGGGCGGGAGGATGGTGGATCGGGACGAAGACCGTCGTCCGCTCGGGCCGAAGCTCTACCTCTAGCCCGCGTTCCGCGTAGGCGATCCGAACCTTCACCTGCCGGTCGTCACGATCGCCCGGCCGACGATCTCGTGGCGATCGAGGGCACCGTGTGCTTCGCCGGCGTCCGCCAGCTCGTAGCGGCGCGTGATCGCGGTGGACGGGTTAAACACGCGCGCTCGATCCGTGGAGGTGAACACTGCCGGCGAGTCTAATTCCGCGGGAGCGCCAAGAACGCCCGATGAAGTGTCCTCTCGGGAATTTAGATATCGCCCCAGCGTCCAGCGACGGTGTGCGCACCGCCGGGATGGAGTTTGCGTAACGCCGGGCCAAACCCGCGAGCCCTGAACCCATCCGGCGCCGTCCGTATTCTCGGCCCGTGGAGGAGCGCCTCGTCCAGTTCCGCCCGCGGGCGGTCCTCGTCGTGCTGGGCATCATCGTCGCGGCCTTCGTGATCATCCAGGTCATCCTGGTGGCACGCAGCGTGCTGATCTGGGTCTTCGTCGCGATCTTCCTCGCGCTCGCGCTGAACCCCGCGGTCGAGTGGTTCCAGGCCCGCGGCGTGCGCAGGCGCGGACTGGCGGTGATCATCACCTACTTCAGCGCCCTGCTCGGAATCGTCGCGCTCGCCAGCCTCTTCGTGCCGATCCTGATCGACCAGGTCGACAACTTCATCGCGGAGGTGCCGGACTACGTTGCAGAGCTGACGCGGGGCGAGGGCCGCCTCGGGTTCCTCGAGCGCGAGTACAACATCACCGAACGCGTTCGCGAGGCGATCGGCGAGCAAGGAGCGAGCGGTGTCCTCGGCATCTCGGACACCGCACTGTCGCTCACGCGGAGCGTCATCACGGCGATCGTCGCCGTCGTGACGATCGCGTTCCTGACGCTCTTCATGCTGCTCGAAGGGCCGGCGTGGGTGGAGCGGTTCTACTCCCTGCTGCCGGCCGAGAAGCAGCCGCGCTGGCGCAAGATCGGGTACGACATCTACCGCACGATCGGTGGCTACGTCAGCGGCAACCTCGCGATCAGCCTCATCGCCGGCATCACCTCGACGGCCGTCCTCCTGGGCCTGGGTGTGCCCTACGCGGTCGCGCTGGGCCTGCTCGTCGCCATTCTCGACCTCATCCCGCTCGCGGGGGCGACGATCGCGGCCGTGATCGTGACCACGGTCGGTTTCATCGACTCGACGACGTCGGGAATCGTGCTGCTCATCTTCTTCGTCCTCTACCAGCAGCTGGAGAACCACGTGCTGCAGCCGGTGGTGTACGGCCGCACGGTGCAGCTCTCGCCCCTGGCGGTCCTGATCGCGGTTCTGATCGGCGCCGAGCTCGCCGGGGTGATCGGAGCGCTGGCCGCGATCCCGGTGGCGGGCACGCTCCAGGTGCTCATGGTGGACTGGCTCGAGCACCGACGTGCGAGGCTGGCGGAGCCGGTCGTCGGCCCTGAGCAGCTCGACACGAGCTGACCCGCCGGCACCCCTCGATCGAGGGATCATGACCTCGGCGCGCGGCCCGATGTTCCTAGGGTGGGACGCCCCGCGGGAACAAGGATCGTCGCGATTGCCGGTCTGCTCGCGATCGCGGCCTCGCTCGGTGTCGAAACGGCACGCGCGCAGGTTGCCGAGTCCGCCGGTTCGAACGGCGCGGCCAACGAGCTCGAGCTGCTCGATGCTCGCCGAGCTGAACGCCGTCCGCCGTGCCAACGGCCTCGTGCCGCTCCGGGCCTCGACCCCGCTCGACGCGGCCGCCGACGCTCACTCCCGGGCGATGGGCCGCTTCGGCTTCTTCGCCCACGAGTCGCGCGACGGCTCCTCCTTCGCAGACCGCGTCCGTCGCTACTACCGGCCGCGCGGGGGAACCTGGTCGGTCGGCGAGAACCTGCTGTGGTCGACGCGTGGCATCGAGGCCAGGCGTGCGGTTGCGCTCTGGATGCAGAGCCCCGGGCACCGTCAGAACATCCTCACGCCCCACTGGCGCGAGGTCGGCCTTGCCGCCGTCACCGTTCCCGGCGCACCGGGCGTCTTCAACGGCCTGGACGTGGTGATCATCACCACTGACTTCGGCGTCCGCTAGCACCCCCGACACCACGTGCTGTTCGTCGCGTACCATTTGACCGCCGGGTCGGTCCGGAACGAATCCGAGAGAGTAGTTCCGCCGCCGCTCTCGTAGCGCCCGGCGGCGCCCCCCACCGCCGGCGGCTAAAGAAGAGGCGATCGACCTGGCACATGCGGCGCCGGCGACATGCCGCCGCAGTTCGTCGGCGCCGCATACCCCTGCCTCGCATAGGTTTCCGGTCGACCGATCTAGCGACCGAGGAGCACCAGTGAGCACCGTGTCCCACATCTCCAAGCCGGCCGGCGGCGAACGGATCGTCCCGGGCGAGCCCGTCCCGGCGAACCCGATCATCCCGTTCATCGAGGGCGACGGGATCGGCGTCGACATCACCCCGGTCATGCAGGCCGTCGTCGATGCGGCCGTCGACAAGGCGTACGGGGGCGAGCGCGAGATTTGCTGGATGGAGATCTACGCCGGCGAGAAGTCGACGCAGCTGTACGGCGAGGACGTGTGGCTGCCGGACGAGACGCTCGAGGCGGTGAAGGAGTTCTCGGTCGCGATCAAGGGGCCCATGACGACGCCGGTCGGCGGCGGCATCCGCTCGCTGAACGTCACGCTTCGCCAGCAGCTCGACCTCTATGTCTGCCTGCGCCCGGTGCGGTACTTCCGCGGTGTCCCCAGCCCGCTCAAGGATCCGTCACAGACGGACATGGTCATCTTCCGCGAGAACACCGAGGACATCTACGCCGGCATCGAGTGGCAGGCGCGAGTCGGAGGAGGCGCGCCGGGTGATCTCGTTCCTCCAGGACGAGCTCGACGTGCGGAAGATCCGGTTCCCGGACACCTCCGGCATCGGCGTCAAGCCGGTGTCTCGCGAGGGCACCGAGCGGCTGGTGCGCAAGGCGATCGAGTACGCGATCGACAACGATCGCCGTTCCGTGACGCTCGTGCACAAGGGCAACATCATGAAGTTCACCGAGGGCGCCTTTCGCGACTGGGGCTACGCGCTGGCCGCGGCCGAGTTCGGCGCCCGGCCGCTCGACGGGGGGCCGTGGCTGACCTTCCAGAATCCCGACGACCGGCCGTGAGATCACGATCAAGGACGTGATCGCCGACGCCTTCCTCCAGCAGATCCTGACGCGCCCGGCCGAGTACGACGTCATCGCCACGCCCAACCTGAACGGCGACTACATCTCCGACGCGCTTGCGGCGCAGGTCGGCGGCATCGGCATCGCCCCCGGCGCGAACATGTCCGACGACATCGCCATGTTCGAGGCGACGCACGGCACCGCGCCGAAGTACGCGGGCCAGGACAAGGTCAACCCGGGCTCGCTGATCCTCTCCGCGGAGATGATGCTGCGCCACCTCGGCTGGCGGGAGGCGGCAGACCTGATCATCGCTTCGATGGAGGCGACGATCGGCGATCGGATCGTCACGTACGACTTCGCACGGCTGCTCGACGACGCGACCGAGGTCTCGAGCTCGGCCTTCGGCCGCGCCATGATCGAGCGGATGTAGCGGGCAGGGCGGCGGCGGTCGAAGGGGCGCCGCCGCCCTGCGGGCTTCCGCCTCGTTCCCTAGCCTCCGGTCAGTAGCAGGAGCTGGCCATCCTCGACGGTGTTCGTCGGCGGTGCCGTCGTCGGTGGGTGCGCCTGGACGTCGAACAACCACGTCCCTTCGCCGAATAGACCCGCCGCATCGATGATGCCGCTCGTCTCCCAGATCCCCGGCCCGACGGGTACGCCGTCACGGCCGGCCGGGTCGAGCTCGACGATGCGCTGGGCCGAGGAGAGGATCGGCCCGCGCGTGTCCGACATGTCGAACCGCCAGATCGAGCCGTCGCGGTTCTTCGCGGCCATCACGAGCCGGCTCTCGGCGGTGCCGTCCTCGTTGATCATCAGGTAGTCGTCGCTGATGTCGATGTTGTCCGGGCTGATCACGGTGTCGCCGCCGGCCCTCACGATGTCGTCGGCGTTGACCTCCACCTCGAGCGTCGCGCGGCCCAGCGGGCCGAGCGGGTTCAGCGTCAGCGAGTAGACACGTCCGAGCTCGTTCGCCCCCGTGGCACCACCTGTCGTCACGAAGACGACCTGATTCGGGTTGTCCGGGTTGAATGCGGCGTCCTCGGGCCGCGCGAACCGGAACGCGCCCAGCGCATCGCTGGCCGCCTCGAGCTGGGCCTCGTCGAGCAGGCCGGCGCGTTCGATCTGCTTCCACTCGACCCTGATCTGGCCGTTTCGGAACACGGACTCGTCCGCCTGCGTCGGGTCAGCCGGCGCGAGCACGTAGAGCGAGCCGTTGTCGAGGCCGTTGCGCGAGAGCACCCCCGCGCCCGGGCTGTGGTCCTGAGGCCCGACGTACATGTAGACCTGGCTGTTCTCTACGGCCGGATTGAGGTCGAACGGGCCGTCCTCCATGCTCATCGCGACGGTGAGGCCGTTGTTCGACGGACGAACGACCGTCTGCTCCCAGGCGAAGCGCCCGAACCTAGGCAGGGCGTGGAGCTTGTTGTCGATGACTGCGACCGTCTGGCCGCCCTTGCCGTCGAACGAGTTCGCCGGCGTGCCTTCTTCCTCGTTGGTGAGGTAGATCCAGCGGTCGAAGCCGTGTGGCGGGCCGGCGATCGAGCCCGAGCAGAAGCGCGAGAACGGCCTCGTCGCGTTTCCGACCTCGGGGGCCGGGCCGACGAGCGTGTTCTCCTGGAAGACCGTGTCGTACGCTCGCTCGCCCGAGAGGACGTTCCCCTCGGCGTCGAGGATCCATCTCGAGATGACCGCACCTCGGTTGGTCGGGCCGCCGACCGTCGTCTGCGAATTGGTGTTGAACGGCAGCTCGTGGTTCATGTAAAGCGTCTTCGTCCCGTCGGGGTTCGGGTGCCCGCCGAGCCCGTCCGGGATCCCGACCATCCGGTACTGCTTCGTGGGATCGCTCGTCTCGGGCACCGTGTCGCCGACCGACAGCAGTCTGGTCGTGTCGTAGCCGCCGGAGATACCGACGGCGTAATCCTTGATCGGCGCGACCGCCGCGCCGGACACGCCTGCCGCAATGAGCACGACGACGCCCATGGCGACGAGTGCTCTCCTCCTCTTCAGCATCGATCCCCCTTCTCGTTTGCCTGTGAGTGCGGCGCCATCGTCTACCGGGCGCAGCGGGCGTTGGTCATCCGGCTGGTGAAGCAGCCGTGTCGGTCCGGTTACCGCGGGTAGGATGCCAGGTGAAGGGGAGCTCGGGCTACCGGGCTGAGAGGGCGGCTACACGCGCCGCCGACCCGAGAACCTGATCTGGGTAATGCCAGCGGAGGGACGCGTGCAGCACGGGCCAATTCACGAGACAGTGATCGTCGTGGCCGGAGGCGGAGCCCCGCCGGTGGCACCGACCCTGCCTCCGGCAGCGGTCGTCGCGGCTGACGGTGGCGTCGACGTGGCGCTCGCGCTCGGGCTCGACGTCGGGGTCGTCGTCGGCGATCTCGACTCGGCCACGGGGGCCGGGCTGCAGGCGGCCGAGGCGGCCGGCGCTCGTGTGGTGCGCCACCCGGCGGCGAAGGACGCGACCGACCTCGAGCTCGCCTGCGACGAGGCGCTCTCGCTCGGTGCGCGGCGGCTACTCGTCGTCGGCGGCGAAGGCGGCCGTCTCGACCACCTGCTCGCGGCCATGCTCCTCCTCGGCTCGGAGAAGTACGCCGGGGTGGAGGTGGACGCGGTCCTGGGGCTCGCGCGGCTGCACGTCGTCCGCACGCGTCGAGAGCTCAGCGGCAGCGTCGGCGAGCTCGTCTCGCTGCTGCCGCTGCACGGCGCTGCCGAGGGCGTCGTCACCGAGGGGCTGGCCTATCCGCTGCGCGGCGAAACGCTGGTGTCGGGCTCGAGCCGGGGCGTCTCGAACGAGTTCGCAGCGGAGACGGCGCTGGTCTCCGTCGAGCGTGGCGTGCTCCTCGCCGTCTGCCCGGGACAAGGCCGATGAGGGCGCCGGTGTCAGACACGTGCCAGACACGTGCCAGAGACGTGCCAGAGACGTGCCAGAGACGTGTCTGGCACCGATTCTTGGTTGCAAGCGGTATTTGCCTGCTCACCGCGCTGCTTGCGGCCTGCGGTGGAGCCGACGAGGACACGCCTCGTGAGGTCGTCCTCGTCACGCACGACTCCTTCGCCGTCTCGAAGCCCGTCCGGAGCGAGTTCGAGCGGCGACACCGGACTGACGCTGCGAATCCTCCAGACCGGCGACGCCGGCGAGGCGCTCAACCGCGCGCTCCTGACCGCCGGCAACCCGGAGGGCGATGTCTTCTTCGGGCTCGACAACAACCTGCTGTCGCGTGCGCTCGACGAAGACCTGTTCGAGCCGTACGAGTCGACCGAGCTCGCAAGCGTCTCGTCGGAGTACGACCTGGACGACGAGCACCGCGTCACGCCCGTCGACCACGGCGAGGTCTGCCTCAACGTCGACCGGCGCTGGTTCGCGTCGCGCGACCTCGAGCCTCCGCGCGGATTCGACGACCTCGTGGCGCCGCAGTACCGCGGCCTGCTGGTCGTCGAGAACCCGGCGACGTCGACACCCGGCCTCGCCTTTCTGCTCGCGACGATCGCCCACTACGGCGAGGACGGCTGGCGCGACTGGTGGCGCGCGCTGCGCGAGAACGACGTGCTCGTCGTCGACGGCTGGGAGGAGGCGTACACCGCCCGCTTCAGCGGCGCCGGCGGAGCAAGGGCGACCGCCCGATCGTCGTCTCCTACGCCTCGAGCCCGCCCGCCGAGGTGATCTTCGCCGGGCGGGAGCTGGACGAGGCACCGACAGCGGTCGTCGCGTCGACCTGCTTCCGGCAGGTGGAGCTCGCCGGCGTCCTCGACGGCGCCCGGAACCCGGACGGCGCACGGGAGCTGATCGACTTCATGCTCTCGCCGGCGTTCCAGCGGGACGTGCCGCTGCTCGATGTTCGTGTTCCCCGTCCGCGAGCGGCGTCGCCCTGCCGCCGGAGTTCGAGCGCTACGCCGTCGTGCCGGAGCACCCGCTCGAGCTGCCGCCGGACGAGATCGGCCGCAACCGCGAGCGCTGGATCAGAGAGTGGACCGAGATCGTGCTGCGCTGAACGTGCCCAGTGGCGGCGTCGGCGGCGGCGGTCGCCGTGCCTGTCGCCTTCCTCGCACTGTTCTTCGTCTATCCGCTCGGGACGATCCTCGAGCGCGGGCTGGGCGACGGCGGACTTCCGACCGACGTGCTCGGCTCGGAGTCGACGCTGCGCGTGCTCTGGTTCACGGTCTGGCAGGCCGCCGCCTCGACGGCACTGACGCTGCTCGCTCGGCCTGCCGCTCGCCTGGGTGCTCGCGCGTTTCGACTTCCCGGGCCGCGGCGCTCGACGAGGCGCTCTGTCGCTCGTGCCGTTCGTGCTCCCGACGGTCGTCGTCGCGACCGCGTTCCTCGAGCTCCTGCCGGCCGGCTCCGAGCGCGGCGTCGGTCGCGATCCTCGCCGCCCACGTCTTCTTCAACATCGCCGTCGTCGTGAGGGTCGTCGGCGCGTGGTGGGGGCGGCTCGATCCTCGCCTCTGGGACGAAGCCGCGACGCTCGGCGCCGGCCCGCGGCAGCGGTTGTGGGCGGTGACGCTCCCACTTCTGCGACCTGTGCTGGCGGCTTCGGCGGCGCTCGTGTTCCTCTTCTCGTTCACGTCGTTCGGCGTCATCCTCATCCTCGGCGGCCCGAGCTACGCGACGCTCGAGACCGAGATCTACAACCAGGCAGCACGCCTCTTCGATCTCCGCACGGCCGCGGCGCTCTCGCTGCTGCAGCTGACCGCGATCGCGATCGTCCTCGCCGTCACGGGCTCGATCGAACGCCGCGCCGCCGTGACCGTCCCGGTGGCCGCCGAGGAGGAGATCCTGCGACGACCGCGCGGCCGCGAGCGGATTCTCGTCGTCGGCGTGCTCGGGGCCGCCGCACTCGGGCTCGCGCTCCCGCTCGCGGCGCTCGTCGAGCGGTCGCTCGAGACGCCGGACGGCTACGGGCTCGGCTTCTACAGGCTCCTCGGCGACGAGACGGCGGCGCTGCTCGTCCCGCCGTGGCATGCCGTTCTGAACTCGCTCGCCTTCGCCGCCGCGGCAACGGCGATCGCCCTCGTCATCGGAGGGCTCGCCGCGACGGTGATTGCGCGCAGCCGCGCCGTCTGGCTCGACACGCATCGTCATGCTCCCGCTCGGCGCCTCGGCGGTCATGCTCGGCTTCGGCTTCGTGCTCGCATTCGACGAGCCGCCGCTGGAGCTGCGCGCATCGCCGTGGCTCGTCCCGATCGCACAGGCGCTCGTCGCCGCCCCGTTCGTCGTGCGCATCCTCGCCCCGACGCTCCGCTCGATCGACGCGCGGCTCGCCGAGGCGGCCGCCGTCCTCGGTGCCTCGCCCGCCAGGGTTCGCCTGGAGATCGACCTCCCGCTCGTCCTCCGCGCGCTCGGCGTCGCCGCCGGCTTCGCGTTCGCGATCTCGCTCGGCGAGTTCGGCGCGACGGTCTTCATCGCGCGCGCCGACTGGCCGACGGTGCCCGTCGCGATCTTCCGCTTCCTCGGCCGTCCCGGCGCGGTGAACGCCGGGCAGGCGGCCGCGCTCAGCGTCGTCCTCATGGTGCTGACCGTGGTGACGGTGCTCGTCGGCCGAGCGCGTGACCACGCTCCGGCGGGGAGCGCTGTAGTGCTCCGGGTCGACGATGCGACGGTGACGTTCGACGGCACCCGGGCCTTGGCGGGGATCGAGCTCGAGGTGGCCGACAGGCGAGCGGCTGGCCGTCCTGGGGCCGAGCGGCAGCGGCAAGAGCACGCTGCTGCGCGTCATCGCGGGGCTGCAGCGACCGGACGCGGGCCGCGTCCTGCTCGACGGCCGTGACCTCACCGGCGTTCCGCCGCACCTGCGCGGGATCGGGCTGATGCACCAGGAGGGAGCGCTGTTCCCGCATCGCGACGTGGCCGGCAACGTCGGCTTCGGGCTCCGGATGAGAAACGTGCCCCGCGCCGAGCGCGAACGAAGGACGTCCGAGCTTCTGGAGCTCGTCGGCCTCGCCGGCTTCGAGCAGCGCTCGCTCGGCGGCCTGTCGGGCGGCGAACGCCAGCGGGTCGGCCTCGCCCGCGCGCTCGCGCCCGAGCCGCGGGTGCTCCTGCTGGACGAGCCGCTCGGCTCGCTCGACCGGCCACTTCGCGAGCGCCTCGTCGAGGAGCTGCGCGAGTTGTTCCAGCGCCTGCGCCTGACCGTGATCCACGTCACGCACGACGTCGCCGAGGCGTTCGCGATCGGCGACCGCGTCGCGGTCATGCGCGATGGGCGGATCGTCCAGGCCGGGACGCCGGACGAGCTGTGGGCGCGGCCGGCCGACGAGTGGGTGGCCCGTTTCCTCGGGATGGCGAACATCCGTGAGGAGGACGGCCGGCGCGTGGTCGTGCGGCCGGAGGCCGTGCGTGTGACGCGCGGCGAGGGCGCGGTCGTCGTCGCCGCCGAGCGGCGCGGCGCTGTCGTGCTGCTACGCGTCCGGCGCGACGACGGCGAGGTGCTGGAGAGCGTGACGACGGAGCTCGATCATCCCGAGCCAGGCGAGCGCGTCCGAGTCGAGATCGATCCGGCGGGCGTCGCCGTGCTCAGACGTTGACGGCCAGCTCCTCGCGCAACGAACGCGCGCGCGCGGCGAGGGGCTGGTCGCCCTTCGCCTCGAAGATCGCGACCGCCCGCTCCGCAGCCTCGCGCGCCTCTTCCGTCTTCCCGGCCAGCGCGAGCGTCTGCGCGAGCAGCTCCTGGGCGTGCCCTCGCTCGAGGTAGAAGTCGGTCTGCTCGCAGAGCTCCACGCCGCGCCGGACAATCCGCTCGCCCTCCTGTGGATCACCGCGCTGCGCGAGCAGGAAGCCTTCCAGAACGTCCGCATTGGCGAAGTTGACGAGGTCGTCCGGGGCGGACGTCGCTCTGGCCACCTCGCACCAGTGCCCGGCCTCCTCGTAGGCTCCTTGCAGGACGAGGACGTTCGCGAGCATGAGCACGACGGTCGGGCGATAGCCTCGGTCGCCGAGCCTCTCGAGCTCCGCCGCGCCGTCCCGGGCGGTCTGTGCTGCTGCCTCGAGATCCCCCGCGTGCACCTCGACGAAGTTCGCCGCGAGCGCGCCGGCCGCGGCGTCGATCAGCTGCCCGGCATCACGAGCGGTCTGGATCCCCGCGCGAACGAGCTCCCGGCCGCGATCGGAGTCGCCGCGGATCGACAGGAGTCGTCCGCGGACGCTCAAGAGGCGCGCCTCGAGCAGCGGGCTCCCCTCCGCTTGCTCGAGCGCCGCATCGACCAGCCGAAGCGCCTCGTCCACGTGGATGGGTCCGTGGACGAGCGGCGTGATCTGCCAGCCGCTCAGTTCCCGAACCATGTACTCCGCCCCGACTCGTGTTGCATGGTGGACGCCTCGCGTCGCCGCCGACCGCGTCTCCTCCGCGCGCAGCGCTGCCCAGCTGATCCCGCTCTGCATCCATTCGGCGTAGGCAAGCCCGAGCTCGTCCTCGAACTCGAGCAGGACTGCCCGGGCGGCATCGATGCGCGCCTGGGACTCTTCGCGCTCGTACTCGCCGGTGTAGAAGTCGATCGAGCAGCCGAGCAGTCCCGCGTATGCGCGGTAGCGATTGTCGCCCGACTGGTCGAGCTCGGCGACTGCGGCTCGGGCGTCCTCGGTCCTTCCGGCCTGGCACAGCGGATCGATCAGATCGATGAGTCCATCGAACCGTCGTGGATCGTGCTTCGGCAAGCAGAGCGAGGCTCCGTTCGAGGAGGCCGAGTGACGCCGTGATGACGCCCTGGGCAGTCGCCTTGCGGGCGGCCTGATGCAGCATCGCCGCCGCCCGCCCGGCGAGGTCGTCGCGACGCGGGTCGGACGGATCGAGCTCGGTGCGGTTGCGGTGCGCCTGCTCGAGGTGGTAGCCGACGATCTCCTCCAGCTCGACCAGCTCGCCGTGGCCCTCGAGCCAGCCCGCGAAGCGCTCGTGCAGCTCGGCCCGCGTGCCCTTGGGCAGCGAGTCGTACGCGGCGTCGCGGATCAGCAGGTGGCGGAAGCGGAACGCTTCGTCGTGCCCCCGCATCGGCCGTTCCGGCCGGATCAGCTCCTTGCGGACGAGCGACAGCAGGTTCGCCGGGATCGCCGGTCGCATCGGGTCGTCCGCGAGCACCGCCACCGCGGTGCCGTGGAACACCTGTCCCTCGACGGCGCCGCAACCGACGACCTCGCGCTCGCCGGCCGAGAGCCGGTCGAGCCTCGCCTGCAGGAGCGCCTGAATCGTCGGCGGGATCACGAGTGACCCGGCCTGGCCGTTCTCGGACGCCATCGCCAGCATCTCCTCGAGGAAGAGCGGGTTCCCGCCTGCGGCGACGACGATGCGACCGCGCGCCTCCTCCGACAGCTCCGCGCCGACGGACAGGTGTTCGATCAGGGCATCGCTGTCCTCGGCAGAGAGCGGCTCGAGGAGGACGGTCGTCGCGTTCAGCTTGCCGCCGCCCCAGCCCGGCCGCACCTCGAGCAGCTCCGGCCGCGCGACGCACAGCAGCAGGATCGGCGCATCGCGCGACCAATCGGCGACGTGCTCGACGAGGTCGAGGAACACCGGCTCGGCCCAGTGCAGGTCGTCGAGCAGCAGGATCTGAGGCTCGTCCGCGGCCCGGTCCTCGAGCAGCCTTCGGAACGCGAGCTGGGTCTCGGCGGGCGAGGCTCCGATGACGGCGTCCGGCTCGGCGCCCATCGGGATCAGCATCTCGACGAGCGGCCAGTACGTGATGTCTTCGCCGTAGTGGAGGCAGCGGCTGCGCCAGACCTCGGCGCGTCCGGCCACGTCCGAGAGGAACTGGTGCACGAGCCGAGACTTGCCCACGCCGGCCGGCCCGAGCAGGGTGAACAGGTGACACGACCGGCCTGACACGACGTCCTCGAAGTCGTCCAGGAGCCGTGCCTGCTCGCGCACGCGGCCGACCATCGGCGCGTCGAGATGGCGGGCCGAGCCGGGCGCCATCGGGTCGACGGAGACGAGGCGGTACGCCGGCACCGGCTCGCCCTTGCCCTTGAGCTCGAGCGGCTCCACCGGCTCGACGGTGACGGCGTCGCGGACGAGCCGGTAGGTCTCCGCGCCGATCAGGATCTCGCCGGGCGTCGCCGCCTGCTCGAGGCGCGCGGCCACGTTCACGGCGTCGCCCGTGACGAGGGTCTCGCCCTCGCCGGCCACCACTTCGCCCGTGTTCACGCCGGTACGGAACGACAGCGTGACCGCGAGCTCCTCGCCGAGCGCCAACAGCCGTTCGCGCATCTCGCCAACCGCCCGGACCGCCCGCAGGGCGTCGTCCTCGTGCGCGGTCGGGATGCCGAAGACGGCCATGACCGCGTCGCCGATGAACTTCTCGACGAGACCGCCGTGCCGCTCGACGACGGCCCTGATCTCCTCGAAGTAGCGGCCCATCGTGCGCCGCAGCGCCTCGGGGTCGAGCCGCTCGCCGAGGGCTGTCGAGCCGGTGACGTCGCAGAAGAGGACCGTGACCGTCTTGCGCACCTGGCGCGGCGCAGCTGCGGGCTCGAGCTCGTGGCCGCAGGCGCCGCAGAACCGCAGCCCGTCCGGGCTCTCATGGCCACAGTCGGGGCACTTCAACACTGTTTGAGCGTATCGCGGCCCCGGCGATCGCCAAAGGGAAAGACCCCGCTCGCGCGGGGCCTTTCCTGTCGGGCCAGGCGAGCAGACAGCTCAGCCGAGCTGACGGCTCAGCCGCCGAGGCGGAACACGTGCTGGCGCGCCGCGACGGCGACGTCGGTGTTGTCGCTGAAGAGCCCGTCGATGCCGAGCCCGTAGAAGAGCCGGTACTCCGCCGCGGCGTCGCCCATGGCGAGCCGGTAGAGCGGATGGGCCGGATTGCCGCGCCGGTGATCCTCGGAGAGGAACTCGTTCTCCTTCCGGAACGTCCAGCCGTGGACGATGAGACGCAGGTTGTGGGCGTCCTGGATGAGGGTGGTCGGCGGGAGCAGCCGGTTGGCCGAGTCGCGCGGCACGATCAGGGCCTTGTTCACGCCGACCCCGTCGGCGTAGCCGCGGATCGCGAGAAGGCCGGCCGGCTTCGCCATGTCGGCGTACGTTGTCGGATTCCCGGCGACGACGAAGTCGTACGGCTTGCCGGCGGCGTCCAGGAGCTGCACGAGCCGGACGCTGGTCACGTTGTTCAGCTGCTGCAGGTTGCCGACCTCGAACGATTGGACGTAGACCGGGGCGTTGCCGGAGTTCCAGCCGTTTCGCGCCAGGGTCGCGACGAGCGGCTCCTCCAGCGAGAGGCCGATCGAGTCGAAGTACGTCGGGTGCTTGGTCTCCGGGTAGATGCCGACGTCCCGCCGCTGCGCAAGGTCGATGACCTCCTGCAACGTCGGGATCTCGTAGAGCCCGTCGAAGACCGTGTTCTCGGGGCGCACCTGCGGTAGCCGCTCCCTCGCGCGGAGCGTCTTCAGCTCCGCGAGCGTGAAGTCCTCGGTGAACCAGCCGGTCACCGGGACCCCGTCGATGGTCTTCGTCGTCCGTCGGGCGGCGAAGTCGGGACGGCCGGCGACGTTCGTCGTACCGCTGATCTCGTTCTCGTGCCGCGCCACCAGGACGCCGTCCTTCGTCGAGACGAGGTCGGGCTCGATGTAGTCGGCGCCGAGATCGATCGCGTGCTCGTACGCCGCGAGCGTGTGCTCGGGCCGGTCGCCGCTCGCGCCGCGGTGTGCGATCACGATCGGCACTCGTCCGAACGAGAGCCCTGGGCCGATCCGGTCTCCGCCGGGTCGGCCCGCCTGGCCCTGTGACGCGCCGACCGCCGCCACCGCCGCCGCGCCCAGGGCCAGGAGTGCCAGCAAGAAAACCTTGGGTGTCACCTTCATCGTTCCCCTCCAGATCGATTGAGGTTCGGTGTCCGTCACTGGTCGCGTCGGGCGCGCCGGGCCTGCGGCATGGCGCGGCGCGCCCGAGGGCTGTGAGCGTCGCTAGGGGACGTACGGGACGAGGTTGTCCTCGACGACCTCCTGCTCGAACGTGAAGAGCTCGTCGTTCGTGATGTCGACGTTGGCCTTGACCCACTGCACGTCGTTGCTCGAGCTCTGGGCGTTGTCACCGGGCACCTCGACGCGTGTGAAGTGCTCGATCCGGTTGCCGTTCCGATCGAGGAACGGCTTGTCGACGCGGAAGTAGTGCGAGTCGCCGTGCACGAGCGCCACCGGTCGGTCGAAGGCGACGACCTCCCTGCGCAGCTCGGTGAGGAAGTTGAAGAACCCGTCTCGAGGCTCGAGCGTGGCCGGGTTGCGCGTCGGCGCACGGGTCGGGTCGGACAGGTCGAAGCCAGGGTTCGCCTGGATGAACAGCATCACTCCGAGCGCGCCTCGGCTCCGTGCGGCGGCGAACGTCTCGCGGAGCCACGCATTCGTCGCGGCGTCCCGCGCCTGCCACTCGGCCGGGTCTGGGGCTGTGTCGCCGAGGTTGTTGTCGGAGCCGACCACGTGCAACGTCGCGTACGTGACGTTGCCCACGTGCCAGCGGCGGTTCTCGACGTACGGAGCGGCCTGAACCTCCTGGGTGAGCCGCCGGCGGCCCCAGCTCTGCGGGCCGCTGAAGAACGTCGAGCGGATGAAGGCGAGCCGCTCGCGCGAGGAGTAGGCGCCGTTGTTCGGCCGATCGCAGTCCGTCCACTCGTTGTCGCCGGGCGTGTACATCGCCGGTGTCCTCAGGCTGTTGAAGAACTGGAGCGCCTGCGTGTAGACGACGTCGTCGCAGCGGCTGGAGCCGCTCTTGATGTCTCCGACGTGCACGGAGAAGTCGACTCGCTGGAGATCCATGTCATCGAGGAGGTTCGGCACGCCGACCGTCTGCTGGTGGTCGGAGTAGGGGACGTCGCCCCAGAGCCCGATCTCCTGAACCAGTTGGCCGCCGCCGAACCGCGGTCCGTCGATGGCCGTCGCGACTGCGGCGGTCGCGGCCGCGGCAAGCAGCGCCGCGAGCAAGGGAAACAGATGGTTTCTCATGCCCGCGACGCTAGGCGGGCTGCCCCAGACCGGCAAGAACGATTCGGTTAGCGGCCGGTGTGGGTGCGGTGAACACGCCACCCGGGAGTACCTTTCACACGATGCAGGCGCGGCCGGAGCTGCTGCGGAGCCCGCTTGCCGGCGCGATCGCCGGTCTCGCGGCGGTCGCGGTCGTGACAGGCGTGATCGAGCTCTTCGACAGCGAGGTGCCGGTCCTGAGCCTCGGCGTCCTCTACATCTTCGCCGTCCTCCCGATCGCGATCGTCTGGGGCTCGTGGTTCGCCGTGCCGGTAGCGATCGCGAGCATGCTCGCCTTCAACTTTTTCTTCCTGCCGCCGCTCTACACGCTGACGCTGTCCGACCGGCGCAACTGGTTCGCGCTGCTCGTCTACGTCGTCACTGCCATCGTCGTCGGGACGCTCGCCGCCCAGCTGCGCGGCCGCCGCGCGGACGCCGAGCAGCGCGAGCGCGAGGCGGCGCTGATCGCCGACATCGCCTCCGAGCTGCTGCGCGGCACGCGGCTGGAGGACGAGCTAGAACGCATCGGCGTGCGCACGGCCGAGCTCCTCGACGTGTCCTCGGCCCGGATCGTCCTCGGGGATCGCCCGAGCACCGGCGCGTCGCGCGAGGCTCCGTTGCAGCTCGCCGTCGACGGCCGGCAGGTCGGCACCGTGTGCATTCCCGAGAGCGAGGAGCCGCTCCTGTCGGTCCAGCGCCGGCTGCTGCCGGCGCTCGCGTCGCTGCTCGCCGTGGCCCGCGAACGCGAGCGGCTCGCCCGCGATGCGCTCGAGACCGAGGCGCTCCGTCGCAGCGACACGATCAAGACGGCCGTGATCCAGGCCGTCTCGCATGACTTGCGTACGCCGATCGCCACGATCGAGCAGGCGCTCGACGGCCTCGAGAGCGGCGTGCTGGCGCTGACCGACGACGACCGGCAGAACCTGCTCGAGACGATCCGCGTCGAGCACACCCGCCTGAAGCGGTTGGTCGAGAACCTGCTCGACCTGTCACGCCTCCAGGCGGGCGCGGCGGACACGTCCCCCGGGCTCTGGGAGGCGGACGAGCTCGTGGCGCGGGCGCTCGAAGAGCTGGCGGACTCGGGTTGCGTCGAGGTGAGCGCGCGTTCAGATCTACCGCCCGTCCGCGTCGACGCGACGCAGGTCCAGCGCGCTCTCGTCAACCTGCTCGAGAACGCCCTGGCGTTGTCGCCGGCCGGCGAGCCCGTGCACGTGCGGCTGAGCGCGACGCGGAAGGAGCTCCTGATCCGCATCACGGATCGCGGCCCGGGCGTCCCCGACGACGAGCGCGAGCGGATCTTCGAGCCGTTCTACCGCGCAGCCGGGCGTCCCGAGACGGGTGGGGCGGGTCTCGGGCTCGCGATCGCGCGTGGGTTCGCGGAGGCGAACGGAGGCCGCATCTGGCTCGAGAGCCGGGCCGGACAGGGCGCTTCGTTCGTGCTCGCACTGCCGGCCGTGGAGCTGCCGGCCGAGGTGATGGCGTGAACGGCGGCCGCATCCTCGTCGTCGACGACGAGCCGCAGTTCCTGCGGGCGCTCCAGACGAACCTGCGCGGCGCCGGCTACGACGTCGCGACGGCGACGACCGCCGCGGAGGCACTCAGCTCCGCCGGTCTCCGGCCGCCGGAGGCGATCATCCTCGACCTGCTCCTCCCGGACGGACGCGGCACGGAGGTCGCCCGCGAGCTCCGCCGGTGGACGGATGCGCCGATCATCCTCGTCTCCGCCGTGGGCGACGAAGCCGAGAAGATCGCCGCGCTCGACGCGGGCGCCGACGACTACGTGACGAAGCCGTTTGCGATCGGCGAGCTGCTCGCTCGGCTGCGGGCGGTGCTCCGGCGCGTCGGCCCGGCGACCGAGCCGGTGATCACCATCGGCGACCTCGTGGTCGACCTGGAGAAGCGGTCGGTGACGATGCGTGGGCAGACCGTGCGGCTCACGCCGCACGAGTTCGAGTTGCTGCGGCTGCTCGCTCAGAACGAGGGGAAGCTCATGACGCACAAGACGATCCTGCGCGAGGTCTGGGGGCCCGCGTACCAGCGCGAGTCGAGCTACATCCACGTCTACGTGTCGCAACTGCGGCGGAAGCTCGAGCCCGACCCGGCGCGCCCGCGCTACATCCTCACCGAGCCTGGGGTCGGCTACCGGCTCGTGGCTCCTGCCACGGCGGTCTCTTAGAGAACCTTTAGAGATCCGGGCTGAACTTTAAGGAGCCGCTTAGCCGCCGCGTCCTACCGTCCTCGCATGGCCACGAGGGTCACGAATGCGCCGGAGTCGGCGCCCACGCGAATGCCGCGTGTTGCGTTCCTCACGCGCCCTCTCGGCGCGCTCCGCGCGCGCCGCGACGGGCGGCGGGCACGCCGCACCGCCGACGCCGAGCTCCTGGCCTCACAGATTCCGTCGCTCCGGCTGGCCTGGCGGGCCGCCGAGCTCGTCGTCCCCAAGCGGCGGCTCGAGCTGGCGCGCTCGCTGCGCGGCGTCGTTCGCGACGCCGACGCCCGGTACCTCCCGAATGCCGCGCCGATCAACCGCCGCGCCGTTCGCGCTGCGGCCGACGACCTACAGGCGATGGCCGACAGGCTCGCCGAGCTCTCGAGGCCGGTTGCGCCGCGGGGCATCCTCCTCGTCGAACAGCTCGTCCTCGACGGCTCGAGCCCGCTCTACGGTCGCGATCAGGGAGACGAGCTCCACGACGCGATCACCACGGCGGCAACGGCCCTGGAGCTGCCCTGATGGTCGAGCTCCTCGGCATCGTCATCGCCGCGGCCTGCTTCATCGCCGCGTACCTGCTCATCTTCGGGCTGGACCGCGCCTGATGTCGGGCGGCGATCTCTTCGGCCTGATCGTGTCGCTGCTCGTGTTCGCGTACCTCGTGTACGCGCTCTTCCGCGGTGAGCGCCTGTGACCGGGAACGGCATCACCCAGATCGTCCTCTACGCCGTCATCCTGACGGTGCTCGCGTACCCGCTCGGCATCTACATGTCACGGGTCTACACCGGCACGCTGCGCGTGCCGGGGTTCCTGGCGGCGCCCGAGCGCGGCTTCTACCGGCTCGTCGGGACGAAGGCCGACGCCGAGCAGACCTGGAAGGCGTACGCGAAGGTCGCGCTCATCTTCATGGCCCTCTTCGCAGCACTGCTGTACCTGCTGCTGCGGCTCCAGGGCCACCTGCCCTTCAACCCGGACGACCTGACGGGCGTGCTGCCTCACATCGCCGCGAACACGACCGCGAGCTTTGTCACGAACACGAACTGGCAGTACTACGGCGGCGAGACGACCATGTCCTACCTGAGCCAGATGGCCGGGCTCGCGGTGCAGAACTTCGTCTCCGCGGCAATTGGGATGGCCGTGCTGGCGGCGGTGATTCGCGGCTTCGCGCGCCGCTCGGCCGGCACGATCGGGAACTTCTGGGTCGACTTCTACCGGTCGCTCGTCTACGTCCTGCTGCCGCTCTCGCTCATCCTCGCCGTGCTGCTCGTCTCGCAAGGCGTCGTCCAGACCTTCGACGGCGCCGCCACCGCGACGACGCTCGAGGGCGAGGAGCAGCAGATCGCGCGCGGCCCCGCCGCGACGCAGATCGCGATCAAGCAGCTGGGCACGAACGGCGGCGGCTTCTACAACTCGAACTCGGCAGTGCCGTTCGAGAACCCGAACGGCTTCACGAACCTGCTCGAGATGCTCGCGATCCTGATCATTCCTGCCGCCCAGGTCTTCATGTTCGGCCGCATGGTCGGCGCGCGGCGGCAGGCGGTCCCCATCTACGGGGCCATGATCACGATGTTCGCGATCGGCATCGCGATCGCGCTCCCGGCCGAACAGCACGGCTCGCAGGTCTTGCGCGACTCGGGCGTGAGTCTCGCGAGCGGTGACGGCTCGAGCGGCGGCAACCTGTCCGACAAGGAGGTGCGCTACGGCATCGCGCCGACGGTGAACTGGGCCGTCGCCACGACGAACGCCTCGAACGGGTCGGTCAACGGGGGCCACGACGCGCTCACGCCGGCCGGCGGCGCTGTCCCGATCGTGAACATGTTCACCGGCGAGGTGATCTTCGGCGGGGTCGGTTCGGGCCTCTACGGGATGCTCTTCTTCGTCATCATCGCGGTCTTCGTCGCAGGCCTGATGGTCGGCCGGACGCCCGAGTACCTGGGCAAGAAGATCGAGGCGCGTGAGATCAAGCTCGCCGCCGTCGGCGCGCTCTTCGTGCCGGCGATGGTGCTCGTGCTGACCGCCATCTCGGTCGTCACCGACCACGGCCTCGCGTCGATCTTCAACCCGGCCGCCCACGGTTTCTCCGAGGCCCTCTATGCCTACGACTCCCAGTCGAACAACAACGGCAGCGCCTTCGCCGGCTACGGGGCCACCGAGTTCTCAGCCTTGATGGGCGAGCTCGCGCTGTGGCTCGGCCGCTTTGCGCCGCTCGTTGCCGCCCTCGCGCTCGGCGGCGCTCTCGCGGCGAAGAAAACCGTCCCCGCCTCGGCGGGCACGTTCCGCACCGACGGCGCGACCTTTGCCGTGCTGCTCGTCGGCGTCGTCATCCTCACCGCCGTCCTGATGATCTTCCCGGCGCTCACGCTCGGCCCGATCGTGGAGTCGCTGCAGTGACCGCCGTGATCGGGCGCTCCGCGCTGGCGGTGATCGTGCTGACGCTCGTCTTCGGGCTCGCCTACCCGCTCGTCTTCACCGGCGTCGCGCAGCTCGTGTTCCCGAACCGCTCGGACGGGAGCCTGATCGAGCGCGACGGGACCGTCGTCGGCTCGCGGCTCGCCGCGCAAGCGTTCACGAGGCCGGAGTACTTCCATCCGCGCCCGTCCGCAACCGATCCCCTGTACAACGCCGCCGGCACGACGTTCTCGAACCTCGGGCCGACGAACCCCGACCTTGGGGACCTGGTGCAGGAGCGCGCGCAGGCGATTCTCGAGCTCGAGCGCCCGTTCAACAGCGGCCTGGAGATCGGCGATATCCCGGTCGACGCGGTGACCACGTCCGGCTCGGGCATCGACCCGCACATCTCGCCGGCCAATGCCCGCCTCCAGACGCCCCGCATCGCGAGCGAGCGCAACCTCTCCGAGGAGCGCGTTGCCGAGCTCGTCGACGAGCACACGGACGGCCGCTTCCTCGGCCTCTTCGGCGAGCCCGGCGTCAACGTGCTCGAGCTCAACCTGGCGCTCGACGAGGAGACGGCATGACCAGGCGCTCCGGCTCCATCTTCTCCCGCGAGATCATGGCTCTCGGCCATCAAGGACTCGTTCCTGAAGCTCGATCCGCGCACGCTCTTCCGCAATCCCGTCATCTTCATCGTCGAGGTCGGCAGCGTCATCACGACGGTGATCTTCTTCCGCGACCTCTTCGGCGCCGACGACCCCGAGCCGCTCTGGTTCACGGCCACGATCGCCGTCTGGCTCTGGCTGACCGTCCTCTTCGCGAACTTCGCCGAGGCGATCGCCGAGGGTCGGGGCAAGGCGCAGGCGAACGCCCTACGGGCGACGCGCACGACGACGGTCGCGTTCCGGCAGACCCCCGGCGGCGGCCTCGAGGAAGTGCCCGCGCCGGACCTCCGCCGGGGCGACATGGTCGTCGTCGAGGCCGGCCAGATCATCCCGGCCGACGGCGAGGTGATCGAGGGCGTCGGCTCGGTCGACGAGTCGGCGATCACCGGCGAATCGGCCCCCGTCATTCGCGAGGCGGGCGGCGACCGTTCCGCGGTCACGGGCGGGACGCGGCTGCTCTCCGACCGGCTCGTGATCGAGGTCACCCAGGAGCCGGGCCAGTCGTTCCTCGATCGCATGATCGCGCTCGTCGAGGGCGCCGAGCGGCGCAAGACCCCGAACGAGATCGCGCTCAACATCCTGCTCGCCGGCCTCACGATCACGTTCCTCGCCGCCACCGTGACGCTGGAGCCGTTCGCGATCTACGCCGGCACCGACCTCTCGCAGACCGTGCTGATCGCGCTCCTCGTCGCCCTCATCCCGACCACGATCGGCGCCCTGCTCTCCGCGATCGGCATCGCCGGCATGGATCGCCTCGTGCAGCGGAACGTCCTCGCCATGTCGGGCAGGGCGGTCGAGGCCTCGGGTGACGTCGACGTGCTGCTCCTGGACAAGACCGGCACCATCACGCTCGGCAACCGCCAGGCCGCCGAGTTCCTGCCCCTCCACGGCGTCGAGGAGCTCGAGCTCGCCGAGGTCGCCCAGATCGCCTCGCTCGCCGACGAGACCCCCGAGGGGCGCTCGATCGTCGTGCTCGCCAAGGAGCGGTTCGGCCTGCGTGAGCGCGACCTCGCCGAGCACACCTTCGTGCCCTTCTCGGCCACGACGAGGATGAGCGGGGTCGATCTCGACGGCAAGAGCCTGCGCAAGGGCGCCGCCGATTCGGTCAAGCGATTCGTCACCGACAACGGCGGCCGGGTTCCCGAGGAGCTGGACGCGATCGTGCAGCGCGTGGCCGAGTCGGGCGGCACGCCGCTCGTCGTCGCGCAGGACAACTTCGCCCTCGGCGTCGTCCACCTCAAGGACATCGTCAAGGGCGGCATGAACGAGCGGTTCGACGAGCTGCGGCGCATGGGCATCCGGACCGTGATGATCACCGGCGACAACCCGGTGACCGCAGCCGTGATCGCCCAGGAGTCGGGCGTCGACGACTTCCTCGCCGAGGCGACGCCGGAGCGGAAGATGGAGCTCATCCGCGACGAGCAGGGCCGCGGGCGGATGGTCGCGATGACCGGCGACGGGACGAACGACGCGCCCGCGCTCGCGCAGGCCGACGTCGGCGTCGCCATGAACACGGGCACGACGGCCGCGAAGGAAGCCGGCAACATGGTCGACCTCGACTCGAACCCGACGAAGCTGATCGAGATCGTCGAGGTCGGGAAGCAGCTGCTGATCACGCGCGGCTCACTGACGACGTTCTCGATCGCGAACGACGTCGCGAAGTACTTCGCCATCCTGCCGGCGATGTTCGCGTTCACGTACGCGGAGACGCCTGGAGCGCGCGGACCGCTCGACGACCTCAACGTGATGGCCCTGGGGACGCCCCAGAGCGCGATCATCTCCGCGATCATCTTCAACGCGCTCGTGATCCCGGCGCTCGTGCCGCTCGCCCTCCGCGGCGTCAAGTACCGCGCGATCGGCGCGACGGCGCTCCTGCGCCGCAACCTGCTCATCTACGGGCTCGGCGGCGTGATCGTGCCGTTCGTCGGCATCAAGCTGATCGACCTCGTCGTCCACAACCTGTTCGGGGCCTAGCACGCTCGCTGGCCGCAGGGCCGGGTCGTAGCATGGCATCGGTGCGCGGGCGCTACCGGATCCTGCTGGGCGCAGCGCCCGGCGTCGGCAAGACGTACCGCATGCTGCAGGAGGGGCGTCAGGCCGAGGCCGAGGGCCGCGACGTCGTGGTCGGCTACCTCGAGCCGCACGACCGGCCCGAGACGCTGGCGCTCGCCGAGGGCCTCGAGTTCGTTCCACGGCTGCACTCGCAGCATGGCTCCGCCGAGCTCCCGGAGATGGACGTCGACGCTGTCATCCGGAGGGTCCCGGAGCTCGCGCTCGTCGACGAGCTCGCGCACACGAACGCCCGCGGGATGCGCAACGAGAAGCGCTACGAGGACATCGCGGAGATCCTCGACGCCGGCATCGACGTGTTCTCGACCGTGAACGTGCAGCATCTCGAGTCGCTGAACGACGCGGTCTTCGAGCTGACGGGCGTCCGGGTCCGCGAGACGTTCCCGGACCGGATCCTCGACGACGCCGACGAGGTGGTGCTGGTCGACCTGGCGCCCGAGGCGCTGCTCGAACGCCTGCGCGCCGGCAAGGTCTACCCACGCGAGCGGGTCGACACCGCCCTGGCGAACTTCTTCCGCCACTCGAATCTCGCCGCGCTGCGTGAGCTCGCGCTGCGCGAGGTGGCAGAGGACGTGGAGGCGCGCCGCGGCCCCACGGTCCTCGATCCGCTCAGCAAGCAGGCGGTCACCGAGCGTGTGCTGGCGCTGATCGAGCCGCAGCCGAAGTCGCAACGCATCCTCCGCCGGGCCTGGCGCTCGTCTCAGCGGCTGGGCAGCGAGATCGACGCACTGTGGGTTCGTCGACCCGGTCAGGTGCTCGAGGCCGAGGAGGCCACGCAGCTCGCAGCCCTTCGCCGGCTCGCATCCATCCTCGGCGTCCACTTCCTCGAGGAGGAGGGCGACGACCTGGTCGAGACCGTGCGCCGGGTGGCGAACGAGCGCGGCTCGACGTACGTCTTCGTCGGAACGCCCGACGAACGGCGGCGGGTCGAGATTCTCCGCGGATCGCTCGTCTCGCGGATGATCCGGGAGCTGCCCGGCATCGACATCCGCGTCGTCGCGGACCGGGCTCTCCGCGTGAGCAGCGGGCCGTGAGGCTCTGGCCGCGCCGGCGACCGGTCTCGCGGCCGGGACAGCCTCGTGTGCTCGTGCCCTTCACGGCGGGCGCGCTCGACCCGGTTGTGCTCAAGGCGGCGATCCGGATCGCACGCGCCGAGGACGGCATCTTGGTGCCGGCCTACCTCGTCGTCGTGCCGCTCGAGTTCGACCTGGAGGCGCCTCTCCAGCGCGAGGCCGAGCTCGCGATGCCGTTGCTCGAGGCGGTCGAGCACGCGGCGCTCGAGGCGGGCGTGCCGGTCGACGCGCGGATCGAGCGCGGGCGCACCCCGATCGACGCGCTCAGCCGGCTCTGGGAGGCGGAGGCCTTCGACCGAATTCTCGTCCCGGCCCAGGCTCCCGGTCACCCCGGCTTCTCGCCGGACGATCTGGCCTGGATGCTCGAGCACGCGCCGAGCGAGACGCTCGTACTCAGGCCAGCCCGCGACGACGAGCTGCCGGACATCGACGCGTCGCTCGTCTAGGAGTGGACGGCGGCCGTGTTCGGGCTCCGCGCGGCCCAGCGCGTCGAGCAGCTGCTTCCGGCTCGCGTTGCCGCCGCTGAGGACGAGTGCGACGCGCTTCCCCTCCAGCTGCTCGCGCAACCGCAGCGCGGCCGCGAGCGGCGCCGCGCCGGCGAGCTCGACGAGGTTGCGGGTCGTCTCGATCATGAGCACCTGCGCGTCACGTAGTTCGTCCTCGCCGACGAGCACGAAGTCGTCGAGGTGCTGCCACAGGATCTGCTGCGGCAGCTCGAACGCCGTGCGGGTCGCCAACCCCTCGGCGTCGGTCTCCATCCGGTCCTCGACGAGGCGCCGCTCCTGCCACGAGCGGTACGCGGTCGGCGCCGCCTCCGACTGGACGCCGATCACCTGCGCGTCGGGGTTGACCGCCTTCGCGACGATGCACGCGCCCGCCGCTCCGCTGCCGCCGCCGATCGGGACGATGATCACATCGATGCCGGGCTGCTCCTCCAGGATCTCGAGCGTCCCGGTCGCGACGCCGGCGATGAGCAGCGGCTCGTTGCCGGAATGGATGTAGCGGTACCCGTGCTCGCGCGCGAGCTCCTCGCAGTGCTCGCGGGCGTCGTCGAAGTCGCGACCGTGAACGACGAGCTCGGCGCCGAGGCCGCGCATCGACGCGACCTTGACCGGATTGGCGCCCTCGGGCACGCAGATCCGCGCCGCGACGCCGAAGAGCCGGGCTGCATACGCGATCGACTGGCCGTGGTTGCCGGTCGACGCGGTGATCACCCCGCGCTGGCGCTCGTCCGAGCTCAGCTGCGAGACCAGGTTGACGCCGCCGCGAACCTTGAAGGCGCCGATCGGCTGGTGGTTCTCGTGCTTGACGGCGACCTCGGTGCCGACGAGCTCGTGTAGAACGGGGTAGTCGTAGAGCGGGGTCGGGCGCAGGTGCGGCGCGATGCGGCGGCGCGCCTCGAGCACGTCGGCGAACGTCGGTATTCGCCACTGCAGCATGGGCCCCGACCGTACCGGAACACTGTCGGGATGACGATCGACGTCGAGACGCCGGTGGGGCTCGCGCGGGTGCACCTGCACGCCGTCGAGGCGCCACGCGCCGCGCTCGTGCTCGGGCACGGGGCCGGCGGCGGCGTCGCGGCGCGTGATCTCGTCACGGCGACCGAGGCCGCACAGCAGGAGGGCGTCAGTGTCGCGCTCGTCGACCAGCCGTACCGCGTCGCCGGGCGTCGCTCGCCGGCGCCAGCGCGTCAGCTCGACGCTGCCTGGACGGCGGTCGTGGAGCACCTCGCCGCGGGTGAGCTGCGCGGCCTGCCGCTGCTCGTCGGCGGCCGCTCGGCCGGCGCTCGCGTCGCCTGCCGGACGGCGTCCGAGACGGGCGCCGTCGGTGTGCTCTGCCTCGCGTTCCCGCTGCGGCCGCCCCGGGCGGGGTCTACGAGTCGCCTGGAGGAGCTCGACGAGGTGCGGGTGCCGACCCTCGTCGTGCAGGGCGCGCGCGACGCCTTCGGCATGCCGCCGCCCGGCCCGCAGCGCACCGTCGTGCAGGTGGCGGGCGACCACGCGCTACGAACTGACTTGCAGGCGGTTGCCGATGCTGTGCGCTCGTGGCTGTCCGACCTCCTCGGCGGTCAGTCGGGGAGCAGCAGGGCCGAGAAGCCCGTGTCGCGGCCGAGCAGCACCGCGCGCGTGACCGCGTCCGACCCGTAGCGCTCGCGCACGAGGTCGATCGCCGCGTCGAGGTCGCCGCCGCTCCAGCGGTCGAACGGAAGCAGGAGCTGACGGGCGTCGCCGTTGTCGAGATTGGCGACGGAGATGCCGACGAGGGTGAGCCCGCGCCGGTCGATCAGAGGCAATGCGGTCGCCAGCAGCCACCGCGCCGTGGCGAGGACCACCTGTGTCTCGGCGGTCGGTCGCGGCAGCGTGTGAGACCGGGTCGCGCGGCTGAAGTCGGCGAAGCGCAGGCGGAGGACGACGGTGCGGCCGACCCGTCCTGCGGCACGCATCCGGCGGGTGACCCGGTCGACGAGCGCGACGAGCGTCGCGTCGACCTCCTCGCGCGTCTTCGGCGCGCGCCCGAGCGCGCGCTGCGAGCCGATCGAGCCGCGACGGCGGCCGACGCGCACGGCCCGCGGGTCGCGGTTGTGGGCGAGCGCGTGCAGCTGGCGGCCGGTGGCGCGACCGAGCATCGCGACGAGCGTCGGCTCCTCGAGCTCGGCGACCTCGCCCACGGTGTCGACGCCCCGCTCGCGGAGCTTGCCCGCCGTCACGCGGCCGACGCCCCAGAGGCGCTCGATCGGAAGCGGATGGAGAAACGACAGCTCGCCGTCCGGCGGCACGACGAGCAGCCCGTCGGGCTTGGCGACGCCGCTCGCGACCTTCGCGAGGAACTTCGTCCGCGCCACGCCGACCGTGATCGGGAGCCCGACCTCAGCCCGGACCCGACGCCGCAGGCGCTCGGCGATCTCGATCGGCGTGCCGGCGATTCGTTCCATGCCGCGGACGTCGAGAAACGCCTCGTCGATCGAGATCCCCTCGACGACAGGCGTCGTGTCCTCGAAGACGCGGAACACGGCCTTGCTCGCCTCGGAGTAGGCCGAGAAGTGCGGCCTGACGACGACCGCGTGCGGGCAGAGCCGCCGCGCCTGTGAGCCGGTCATCGCCGTCTGCACGCCGTAGGCCTTGGCCTCGTAGCTGGCCGCGAGCACGACGCCGCCGCCGACGATCACCGGGCGTCCGCGCAGCCGGGGGTCGTCGCGCTGCTCGACCGACGCGAAGAACGCGTCCAGGTCGGCGTGCAGGATGGTGGCCTCCCGCGACACGAACATATGTTCGCATAGCACAGCAACCGACGTAAGACCGGTGCACGCGGCGACACCAACTAGCCATCACCTATGAGCACCGCTACCGTGGACTCCTCGAGCATGGCGACGACCTCGACGCATGGCCCCGCTCCCGCCCTCCTCGATCCGGAGTCACGCGAATGGGTGCGCTCGCTTCGCACCGACGGCCGCGAGCGCGACGAGGCGGTGGCGCGTCTGCACGCCTTGCTGCTGCGCGCGGCCCACTTCGAGACCGCCCGCCGGCGGCCGGCGCTGCCGCACCTGCGCGGGAACGATCTCGACGACATCGCCTGTCAGGCGGCGGACGACGCCCTCGTCTCCGTCCTGCGGCGCCTCGACAGCTACCGCGGCGCCAGCCGCTTCACGACGTGGGCGTACAAGTTCGCGCTGCTCGAGGCGGCCGTCAAGCTCCGCCGCCGAGCCTGGCAGGGCCGGGAGGTCCCACTCGAGCCGGAGACGTGGAGCCTGTTCTCGAGCGCCGGTCTCGATCCCGAGGAGTCCGCGGAGCAGGCGGAGCTGCTCGAGACGTTACAGCGCGCGATCGCGGAGGTCCTGACACCGCACCAGCGCCGCGTGCTCGTCGCCCTCGCGCTGAACGGAGTTCCCATCGACGTCCTCGCCGAGCGGCTGGAGACGACCCGCGGCGCGCTCTACAAGACCTTGCACGATGCCCGCCGGAAGCTGCGGGGCCATCTCGCGGAGCTCGGCCTGTCCCTGGAAGAGCTGGAGGAGAAGACGTGAAGGATCGACCCGACCTGAAGCAGGCCCTTGGTCGGCTGCTCGGCCCTGCCGAGCCGGAGATTGGCTGCGACGAATGCTTCGAGCAGCTCGACCGCTACGTCGAGCTCGAGCTCGCCGGCCCGGACGCCGACGCTGCCGTCCCTGGGCTGCGCGCGCATCTCGCGGGCTGCCCGGCGTGCCGCGAGGAGCACGAGAGCCTCCGGGCGCTCGTTGGCGGCGAGCAGGCGCTCTAGGCACCGCGCTCCCTGCCGGCACCCTCACTCCGGCTGCGGCACGATGCGGATGTACGGCTTCGGCTCCTCCCACGTGCCGAAGAGGTCCTTCGCCTCGTCGTTCGAGACCGAGCCGGCGATGATCACGTTCTCGCCCTGCTTCCAGTTGACCGGCGTCGAGACCTTGTGGGCGGCCGTGAGCTGCAGCGAGTCGATCACGCGCAAGACCTCGTCGAAGTTGCGGCCGGTCGTCATCGGATAGACGAGGATGAGCTTGATCTTCTTGTCCGGGCCGATCACGAAGACATTGCGCACGGTCTGGTTGTCGGCCGGCGTCCGCTCCTTCGGGTCGCCCGAGGTCTCCGCGGGCAGCATGCCGTAGGTCTTGGAGACGCTGAAGTCGGCGTCCGCGATGATCGGAAAGTTCGGCGCCGTACCCTGCGTCTCCTCGATGTCCCTCGCCCACCCCTCATGGTCGCTCGCCGTGTCGACCGAGAGGCCGACGATCTTGACGTTCCGGCGGTCGAACTCCGGCTTGATCCGGGCCATGTAGCCGAGCTCCGTTGTGCAGACCGGCGTGAAGTCCTTCGGGTGTGAGAACAACACCGCCCACGAGTCGGCCATCCACTCGTGGAAGTTGATCGGGCCCTCGGTCGAGTCCGCCTGGAAGTCCGGTGCCGTGTCGCCGAGCTGCAGTGCCATCGCTCCTCCCGTTCCGTCGTGTCCGCCTGCGCTGAGTACAGCGACGGTACCCCTTCGCGGGCGGCCTGCGCTACTGGGAGTGGCCGTTACGGACGCGCGAGAGAAAGTCCTGGTACCAGCGGAAGCTCGACTTCGGCACCCGCTCGAGCGTGGCGAAGTCGACGTAGACGAGGCCGAAGCGCGTGCCGTAGCCGAGCGACCACTCGAAGTTGTCCATCAGCGTCCAGACGAAGTAGCCGTCCACCGGGACGCCGTCGGCGATCGCACGCTCGAGCACGGCGACGTGCGCGGCGATGTACTCGGCGCGCTCGGGATCGCGGACCGACGCGTCGTGCCCGCGGACGTCGGTGAACGCCGCGCCGTTCTCCGTGATCAGGATCGCGGGCGGTGCGTACTCGTCGCGCAGCCGCACCATCAGCTCGTAGAGGCCGTCCGGGGACACCTCCCAGCCGATGTCCGTGTGCGTCGAATCTCCCTGGTGCACGAACTGCCAACCAGCGCCGTTGCCTTCCGCGACGACGCGACGCTGGTAGTAGTTGACGCCGAGGAAGTCGATGGGGGCGGAGATGCGTGCCAGGTCGCCGTCCTGGACCGGCGGCTCGTCCGGCGCGAGCCGCTCGAGGACGTCGGCCGGGTAGGCGCCGCGGAAGAGCGGGTCGAGGAACCAGCGGTTCCGGTGCCCGTCGAAGGCGCGCGCGGCCGCGACGTCACGGGGGGCGTCCGTCGCGGCCTGCGCAGCCTCGAGGTCGACAGAGACGCCGACGCGGGACGCCGGTGATTCACGCCTCAGGACCTCGGTAGCGAGCCCGTGTGAGAGCAGCACGTGGTGGGAGGCGGCGATCGCGTCGGCCGCTGACATCCGGCCCGGCGCGTGCACGCCGTAGCCGTAGCCGAGCCAGGCGATCACCCACGGTTCGTTGAGGGTGATCCAGTTGCGGACGCGGTCTCCCAGCCTGGCGCCGACGACCTGCGCGTATTCGCCGAACGCCTCCGCCGTGCCGCGCACGGGCCAGCCGCCCGCATCCTCCAGCGCCGCCGGCAGGTCCCAGTGGTAGAGGGTCACTACGGGCTCGATGTCGTTCGCGAGCAACTCGTCGACGACGCGGTCGTAGAAGTCGAGCCCCGCTTCGTTCACGGCGCCGCGACCCTCCGGCAACACCCTCGGCCACGAGATCGAGAGCCGGAACGCGTTCACGCCGAGGTCCCGTGCGAGCGCGATGTCCTCCGGGTAGCGGTGGTAGAAGTCGCACGCCAGCGCGCCGCTCTCGCCGTTGCGCACGTTGCCGGGCTTCGCGCAGAAGCGGTCCCAGATGGAGAGGCCGCGCCCGTCCGCCTCGGCTGCGCCCTCGATCTGGTACGCGGACGTGGCCGTTCCCCAGAGGAACGTGTCCGGGAAGGTCGAGCCGTTGTCGGATACGATCGTCATGGCTACTTAACCGATCAAGCTAAGCATACTGGGACGGGTGGTGCAAGCCTGTGCGTTATCGGAAGGAAACTGTAGACTTGCTGAGCCGGTTCAGTTGACCCGACGTGGTGGGAGCGGCGACGTGGGCGACACGTACAACCGAACGCGCAGGGTGACGATTATGGACATCGCCTCCCGGGCGGGGGTGTCCAAGGGAGCGGTCTCGTACGCGCTGAACGGGCGGCCGGGCGTCTCCGACGCCACCCGGGAGCGGATCGTCTCCATCGCGCGCGAGCTCGGCTGGTACCCGAACCGGGCCGCTCGGGCCCTTTCGGCGGCACGCGCCGACGCCTTCGGGCTCGTGCTCGCGCGCCCCGCGACGACGATCGCACTCGAGCCGTTCTTCATGCAGTTCCTCGCCGGCGTCGAGCGCGAGCTGGCCGAACGCTCGATCGGCCTCACGATCCAGCTCGCGCCGACGGTCGAGGACGAGATCGCCGTCTACCGGCGGTGGTACGGGGAGCACCGCGTCGACGGCGTGCTTCTCTTCGACCCGCGGGTGGACGACCCCCGGTTTGAAGCCATCGTCCAGCTCGCCCTACCGGCGGTGGTGATCGGCGGTCCGCTCGCGGACGCCCGGCTGCCCTCGGTGTGGCACCAGGAAACGCCTGTGATCGAGGAGGCGGTCAAGTACCTGGTGGCTCTCGGGCACCGCCGGATCGCGTATGTGGCCGGCGTGCCGGAGTTCATCCACACGGAACAGCGGGTCGGCGCGTTTCACGCCGTCGGGCGCGCGACGAAGGTCGAGACGGAGGTCGTCTGGACCGACTACACGCCCAAGGCAGGCGCCCGCGAGACCCGGCGGCTGCTCACCGCGCTCGAGCCGCCGACCGCGATTCTCTTCGACAGCGACCTCCTGGCGGTGACGGGGCTCGGCGTCGCCCAGCAGATGGGCCTCACGGTTCCCGGCGACCTCTCCATCATCGGCTGGGACGACTCGCTCATCAGCCAGGTCGTCCATCCGCCCCTGACTGCGATCTCGCGAGATATCGTGGGCTACGGCATGACGACTGCACGCCATCTCGCCCATGTTGTCGGCGGCACTGCCACCGGCGACGTCGAGGTCGCCCGCGCTGAGTTGACGCCCCGCGGCAGCACCGCGCCTCCGCGTGCTGCGCGCCCTCGCTGAACCAGTCGGCGCAAAGAACTTAACCGATTGACCTTGACACTGAACCGGATAAGTGATGAGCTATGCGCTGCCGGTGTCCCTCCGGCTCGTGGGAGTTTGCGAGCCGAGCCTTCTCCGGCACTCCGACAGGGAAACCAAAGGGAAGGAGAGGACAGCATGGCAAGCCGCAACAAGACTGCTGTCTGGCTCGGCGTCACGGTCGTCGCGGCGCTGCTCGCGTCGCTGGCCGCAGGCGGGGCCGGTGCCAGCCCACAGTCCTCGCTCGCACTGCCGCGAACGCAGACGCTCTACGTCTCGGGCTCGGCGTGGGGGCCGTATTCGAGCTTCAACCCGCTCCGCGCCGGCTATTCGACGGGCGTGGTCGGGCTTCTGTACGAGACGCTGTTCAGGTACGACCCGCTCGGGGACAAGTTCATCCCGTGGCTGGCGACGAACGGCGCCTGGTCCGGCAACACCTACGTCGTCACCCTCCGGAACGGCGTCAAGTGGAGCGACGGCAGGCCGCTGACCGGGGCTGACGTCAAGTTCACGTTCGAGACCGGGAAGCTCGAGGGGTCCCAGTACTCGACGATGTGGGCGACGGGGCTCCAGCGAATCTCGGCGGCCGGCAACACCGTCCGCTTCCACTTCCGGGGGGTTCCGAACTACCAGGAGTGGGATTCGAACATGTACTCGATTCCCATCGTCCCCCGGCACATCTGGTCCGCCTACACCGCCAAGGACATCGTGAGCGGCAACACCGACGACACGAAGAAGATGGTCGGGACGGGGCCGTTCAAGTACGGCGCCGGCAAGGGCGGCTCCCAGACGCTGCAGTGGAACCGGTGGGACGGCTGGTGGGCGACGACGGCGCTCGGCAAGAAGATGCCGATGAAGTACATCGTCGACATCCACAACACGTCGAACACCGCCTCGCTCCAGAACTTCCTCCAGAACAAGATCGACCTCAGCAACAACTTCTTCCCCGGCATCAACAAGCTGGTCAAGGGGAACGTCAAGACGTACTACTCGAAGGCGCCGTACATGCTCGCGGCGAACACCGCGTGGCTCGTCCCCAACCTGACGAAGAAGCCGCTCGACGATCGTGCGTTCCGCCGCGCTCTGGCGTCCTCGATCAACATCGGTCGGATCGTCCAGGACGACTACGGCAACATCGTCTCCAAGGCGGACCCGACCGGGCTCCTGCCGAACTGGAGCAAGTGGATCGACAAGGCCCAGGTCAACAAGCTCGGTTTCAAGTACAGCGTCGCCCAGGCCAAGGCGCTGCTCGCGTCCAACGGCTACCGGGACCGTGACGGTGACGGCTTCGTCGAGAACAAGGACGGATCGAAGCTCGACCTCCGTCTGATCGTGCCGAACGGCTGGTCGGACTGGATGACCGCGATCCAGATGATCGCCGACAGCGCGAAGGACGCCGGCATCAAGATCACGCCGGCCTATCCCGACTTCGACAGCCTCGTCGACGAGCGCAACTCCGGCAAGTTCGACCTGGTGATCAACAACGAGAAGCAGATCGGCAACACGCCGTACACCTACTACGACTACCTCTTCCGAGTCCCGATTCAGGCCCAGCAGACGGTCAGCAACTTCTCGCGCTACTCGAATCAGAAGGCGTGGGCGCTGACGACGGCGCTGAACAAGGTCAAGACCACGGACGTCGCGAAGGCGCAGAAGATCCACACGCAGTTGCAGAAGATCCAGCTCGAGAATCTCCCTGCAATTCCGCTGTGGTACAACGGCATGTGGGCGCAGTACAACACGTCGGTGTGGACGAACTTCCCGACCTCCGGGGGAGTCAAGAGCACACCGTCGACGTGGAACGGCTACCTCAACATGACCGGCATCGACGGATTGGCCAACTTGAAGCTGCGCAAGTAGCAGCTCCGATGCGCAGAGCCGCGGGAGCCCGGGTGGTGCCCAGACACACCACCCGGGCTCCACGGCCCGTGCGTGATCCTGCTCGAGGCAAGAGGGAGGACTCGTGAGCCGCTATCTCGCGCGAAAGACCCTCCTCTACCTGATCACGCTGTGGGTTGCGATCACCGTCGACTGGGCGATTCCGCGGCTGATGCCCGGCGACCCGATCAATGGCCTGATCGCGAGGCTCCAGACCGACGACACGTCCGCCCGCGAGCTCCACGGCTACTTCACCGAGTCGTTCGGCCTCGACCAGCCGCTCTGGCGGCAGTACCTCGATTTCTGGCGCGGTCTCCTGCAGGGCGATCTCGGCCCGAGCATCGCCTACGTGGGCTCCTCCGTCAGCGAGCTGATCCTGAACGCGGTCCCGTACACGCTCGCGCTGCTCATCCCGGCGATCGTGCTGAGCTACATCGCGGGCAACCGCGTCGGCGCCTTGGCGGCGCGGCGCAAGGTCCTCGACAACACCGTGCTGCCGATGTCGTATGTCCTCACGGCGACGCCGTATATGTGGCTCGCCCTCGTCCTCGCCTACGTCTTCGGGTTCAGGCTGGGAATCTTCCCGGTGTCGGGCGCCTACGACTTTTCGGTCCAGCCGGCCTGGACGTGGGAGTTCGTGCGGAGCTTCGCCAGCCACTGGGTGCTCCCGTTCCTCTCGCTCTTCCTCGTCTCGTTCGGCGGCTGGGCGATCGGGATGCGTAACCTGATCATCTACGAGCTCGAGGCCGACTACGCGAACTACCTGCAGTCCCTCGGCGCCCCTCAGGGCCTCGTCCGGCGCTACGCCTACCGCAACGCGATCCTGCCGCAGATGTCGGGCCTCGCGCTCGCGCTCGGCGCGGTCGTGGGCGGGGCCCTCGTGACCGAGATCGTGTTCGGCTACCCAGGCGTCGGCTCGCTCATCCTGACGGCGGTCCAGAGCCGCGACTACTTCCTGCTCCAGGGCACCTTCCTCTTCATCATCGTCGGCGTCCTCATCGCGAACTTCATCGTCGACATCGCGTACGTGATCGTCGATCCGCGCACCCGCGTCGGGATCCAGGGGTCGTAGTGACCGTCATCGAGCCCGCAGCGGAGCAACTCGAAGCCACGCTCGGCGGGACGGTCGGCGTGCCGCCGCTCCGTCGGCGACGGAGCGAGGCGCTCTACTTCGCGCTTCGGAACCGCAAGCTCCTCATCGGCCTCGGCGTCGTGCTCCTGATGCTCGTCGCCGCGATCGTCGGCCCGTGGCTCACCGACGCCGACCCCTTCGAGTTCGGGTACGGCATCGCGGAGCCGCCCTCCCGGGAGCGCTGGCTCGGAACGACAGGCGTGGGCCAGGACGTCTATGCGCAGTTCGTGCACGGGCTCCGCTCCAGCTTCCTGGTCGGCGCGCTCGCCGCGGTGATCGCATCCGTGATCGGGATGACGGTCGGCTTCATCGCCGGCTACCGGGGCGGCGTCGTCGACGAGATCCTGAGCATGATCACCAACGTCGTCCTGGTGATCCCGACGCTCGCCGTGCTCATCATCGTGGCCACCTACCTGAGCGTCCGCGGGCTCGTGATCGAGGCGATCCTGATCGGCGCCACCGCGTGGCCGTGGGCCGCCCGCGCGATCCGCGCCCAGACCTTCTCACTCGTCTCGCGCGACTTCGTCGGCCTCGCCCGCCTGTCCGGCGCGCGCGGCACGCACGTGATCTGGCGCGAGATCGCGCCGAACATGAGCTCCTACCTCTTCCTCGTCTTCATCCTGCTCTTCGGCGGCTCGATCCTGGCCGCAGCCACGCTCGACTTCCTCGGCCTCGGGCCGACGAACGCGATGTCGCTCGGTGTGATGATGCTCAACGCCGCATCCGGCGGGGCGCTGCCGCTCGGCATGTGGTGGTGGTTCGTCCCGCCCGGGCTCGCGATCACGGCCATCGTCGGCGGGCTCTACGTCACGAACGTCGGTCTCGACGAGATCTTCAACCCGAGGCTGCGCCGAACGTGAGCCTGCGCGTCGACGACCTGCGCGTGTATTACCGGACGCTGCACGGCGACGTGCGTGCGGTCGACGGAGTCTCGTTCTCGGTCGCGGACGGCGAGATCGCGGGGCTGGCCGGCGAGTCGGGCTGCGGGAAGACGACGCTCGCGAAGAGCCTCATCCGTCTCGACGGGCGAATGCGCCACGTCGGCGGCCGGGTCGAGCTCGACGGCACCGAGCTGCCGATCGACGACGACTCGGGCATGAACCGCTTCCGCTTCCGCGAGGTCTCGCTCATCCCGCAGTACGCCCTCAGCGCGCTCAATCCGACGCGAAAGATCGGGCGCCTGGTCGCCGAGCTGCTCGAGGCGCGCGGCGTCTCCTACGACGACAAGCTGCCCGAGCTGAAGCGGCGGCTCGCCCTCGTGGGGCTGTCGCACGACGTCCTCGACCGGTTCCCGATCGAGCTCTCCGGCGGGATGAAGCAGCGCGTCGTGATGGTGCTCTCCACGCTCCTCGACCCATCGCTGCTGATCGCGGACGAGCTGACCTCCGCGCTCGACGTCTCGACGCAGAAGGCCGTCTCCGAGATGCTCGTCGAGTTCAGGGAGCGCGGGTTCGTGAAGAGCACGATCGTGATCACCCACGACCTCGCGATCCTCTACCAGATCGCCGACACGATCATCGTCATGTACGCGGGCAAGCTCGTCGAGCGCGGGCCGGCGGAGGCGATCGTCAACGACCCGCGGCATCCGTACACGCGCATGCTGATCGGCTCGCTCCCGGAGGCCGGGGCGCGATTCGAGGAGAGCCGGCTCAGCGGCATCGCCGGGCGGCCGCCGTCGCTCCTCGACCCGCCGAAGGGCTGTCGCTTCCGCGACCGCTGCCCGCTCGCGTTCGCGAAGTGCGTCGAGCAGCCGCCGTTGGTGGAGTTCGAGCCCGGCCGCCAGGCGGCGTGCTGGAAGGTTGCCGCCTGATGCTTCGCCTCGAAGGAGTGACGAAGGAGTTCAAGGCCGGCACGTTCGGCGGCAAGCGCATCCCGGCCGTCACCGACGTCTCCTTCGACATCCGGCCCGGGGAGGTCGTGTCGCTCATCGGCGAGAGCGGCAGCGGCAAGACGAGCATCGGCCGGATGGTGCTCCGGCTGACCGACGTCTCGGCCGGCTCGATCGTCTTCGACGGCCGCGACATCTCGGGCATCAGCGGCCGCGGCCTGCGCGGCTACTACGCCAGCGTGCAAGGCGTCTTCCAGGATCCCTTCAGCTCCTACAACCCCGTCTTCAAGGCCGACCGGGTGTTCGAGCTGATCCGGCGGCCGTTCCTGCCGAACCTCGGCGACGACGAGTGGAAAGCCCGCCTGCGGAAGTCCCTCGAGGCGGTGGGGCTCGAGCCGGCGGCCGTGCTCGGCAAGTACCCGCATCAGTTGAGCGGCGGCCAGCTGCAGCGGCTGCTGATCGCGCGGGCGCTGATGCTCGACCTGAAGCTGCTCGTGGCGGACGAGATCATCAGCATGCTCGACGCCTCGACCCGCACCGACGTCCTCAACATCCTCGGCGACCTGGCGGCGGGCGGGCTCGGCGTGCTCTTCATCACGCACGACCTCTCGCTCGGCCACTACATCAGCAACCGGACCGTGATCCTCCGCCGCGGGCGCGTCGTCGAGACCGGGGCGACGCCGAAGGTCTTCTCGGACCCGCGGCACCCGTACACGAAGATGCTGCTCGACTCGGTGCCGCAGCTGAACGCGAAGTGGTCGAACGGCCACGGAACCCGCGTCGGCGGGCTCGACGACGAGCCGATCGGGGCCCTCGTCGAGGTCGAGCCGGGCCACTTCGTCGCCACGGAGGGCTCATGAGCGTCGAGCCCGCGCCAGTTGCGGAACCGGCCGGCGCGCCGATCCCGTGGGAGGAGCGGCCACCTGGAGCCGCCGGGCCGCTGTGGCGGTCGAGCCGGAACCCGATCATCGCGCGAGACCATCTGCCCCGCTCGAACAGCATCTTCAACTCGGCCGTCGTGCCGTTCCGCGACGGCTATGCGGGCGTCTTCCGCGTCGACGACCGCCGCCGGACGATGAACCTCCATGCCGGCCGCAGCTCGGACGGCGCCGACTGGCGGATCGAGGAGCGGCCGATCTCGTTCGTGCCGGCGGACGACCGCGTGCGCGAGCTGCAAGAGGAGTTCACGCACGCCTACGACCCGCGCGTGACGTGGCTCGAGGACCGCTTCTACGTGACGTGGTGCAACGGCTACCACGGGCCGACGATCGGCGTCGCCTATACCCATGACTTCGAGACGTTCCACCAGCTCGAGAACGCCTTCCTCCCCTTCAACCGGAACGGCGTCCTGTTTCCGCGCCGGATCGGCGGGAGCTACGCGATGCTCAGCCGGCCGAGCGACAACGGCCACACGCCCTTCGGCGACATCTACTACTCGGAGAGCCCCGACCTGACCCACTGGGGGCGGCACCGCCATGTCCTCGGCACCGCGCCGTGGAGCTGGGAGTCGACGAAGGTCGGCGCCGGCCCGACCCCGATCGAGACTGACGAGGGCTGGCTGCTCGTCTACCACGGCGTGCTGACCTCGTGCAACGGCTTCGTCTACTCGATGGGCGCGGCGCTACTCGACCTCGACGAGCCGTGGCGCGTGGTCGCGCGCGGCCGCGACTACCTGCTCTCGCCGCAGGTGCCCTACGAGCAGGTCGGCGACGTCCCGAACGTCGTCTTTCCCTGCGCTGCGCTCGTCGACCATGCGAGCGACCGGCTGACGATCTACTACGGCGGCGCCGACACCGTGGTCTGCATGGCCCACGGCCACCTGTCGGAGATCCTCGAGTTCGTGCGAGGGTAGGAAACCTCGCTGCCGGGCAGAGTGCGCGCATCGCTTCGTACTCCGTCAACCGAGCCGGTGTCGCGCGCGCCCGCCGTCTCATCGAGAGTCGGCAGTACGTGCTGCAGAGCGAATGGGGTGATGTCCAGCCGAGCGCGGCGGTCGAGAACGCGTTTCTCGAGAGCCATGCGTGGGAGGAGTACGGCGAGTGGCACCTCGGGCTCACCGAGGGCGCGAGCGAGGACACCAAGGCCCGCTACGCGTTCGTCTTCGGCGACTTCCGCCGCCTGCACCGCTCAGGCCTGATCGCCGCGCAGTACCGCGCCGCGGAGTGGCGTCACAAGGAGGTCGAGCTCGCCGCGCACGAGCTGCTGCAGCTCCTCGACCGGACGAGCGCCTGACCCCGCCTCGGCGGCTCAGTAAGGAACGTCGAGCGCGTCGCAGAGGAACTGCATCAACGGCGCGGCGGCGCTGCAGATGCGGGCGTACTCGTCGACGAAGCCGGGCGAGACGACGTCGGCTTCGCTCAGGGTCGCCCAGCCGAAGTAGTCCTTGCGCTTGAGGTCGTCGGCGAACGGGTGCTCGGGGTCGGCCCAGGAAGGAACGCGCTTGAGCGAGTCGCCGCCGAGCTCGAGCCGCTTTGTGAAGGCGCCGCTGCGCGTGGCGCGCTTCCACCGGTCCGGGGCTGCGACGATCGCCTCGCGGATGTGCGTGGCGGCCTGCGTGTCGGGATGCCAGATGCCGCCGCCGGCGAACGCCTCGGCCCTACCAATGTGGACCGTGCCGATGTGGAGGTAGTAGCCGGGGGCGTGCGCGTCCTTGGCCCGCTCGTGGCGGAAGTGGATGCCGACGTTGGTCTTGTACGGCGACTTGTCCTTCGAGAAGCGTGTGTCGCGGTAGATCCGGAACAGGGAACCGCCGCTCGGCCGCGCGTCGGCGCGGAAGTGCGGGCTGATCTTCTCCAGCCGCGGCGCGAAGTCCTCGACGAACGCGAGCGCCGGCTCGAGGAGGTGCTCTTCGTACCGCTGCTTGTTGGCCGCGAACCACTCGCGGTCGTTGTGAGCGCGCAGATCCTCGAGGAACGAGAAGAGCTCGGGACCGAAAGACGCCTGCTTCGTCGCGGTGGCCATCACGCGGCCGAGAACTCTTCCACGTCGGCGCCTTGGCCGGCCGAGTCCGGCGACCCGTCGACGAGGCGGAGGCCGCCCCGACCCGGCGCGAGATGGGCGAGGATCCGCGGCCACGTCGGGATGATCAGCAGGTGGCCCGCTCCCGGAGCGACCTCGAGCCGCGAGTTCGGCAGTCGCCGCTGCCACCAGCGCCCGTGCCTCGGGCCGGCGAGCGGGTCGCGCGCGCCGTACAGCAGGAGCGTCTTCGCTTCGACCTCCTCCGGCTCGAACCCCCACGGCTGGAGGCAATAGCCGGCGATGTCGGCCGCGAGGCCGCGTGCGCCCTGGCTGAAGGCGGCTTCGAGCATCGCGCCCAGCCGCTCCTGCACGCCGTCCCGGCCGAGCGCAGCTGCGTCGCTCTCGCCGGCGGCGAGGAGCCACAGGGCCTCGGCGGCGAACGGATCCTGCGGGACCGACTCGCGCAGCCGCCCGGTCAGCTCGGCGTGCGCCTCCTTGGGAGGGAGCGCGCGCAGCCGCTCGAGGAGGTCGCGCTGCTCGGAGTCGATCCACGGGACGTCCGCGTCCGGCGCCGGCGTGCCGACGACGACGACGCGGTCGACGACATCGGGTCGGCGGGCCGCGAGAGCGAGCGCAACACGGCCTCCTGCCGACCAGCCCAGCACGCCGACGCGGTCGACGTCGAGGTCGTCGAGCACCGCCGCCAGGTCGTCCGCAGCCGAGGCGACGGTCGACCACGAGCCCGCCGGGAGCGGATCCGAGCCGCCGTAGCCGGGGCGGTCGACCGAGAGCAGCCGCACGTTTCGTGCCCTCGTCTGCGCCGGGTTGGGGTCGAAGATGCCGGCTCCCGGGGCGCTGTGACAGAAGACGACCGTGCGCTCCTCGGTGCCGCGAGGGCTCCCGTCGCCCACCAGCCAGGCGGCGTGCGTGGTCGTGCGATGGACGGCGATGCGACGGCCCGACTGGAGCACGATGCGCATGGGTCGAACCTAACGCACATACCCGCCATCTCTTGTCGTCTTCACGGATTACTCTGAAAAGATGCGCGCAAGTCGTCTCGTCTCGTTTCTCCTCGTGCTTCAGACTCGCGGGCAGCTCACGGCCGAGGAGCTGGCGGACCGGCTCGAGGTCTCCGAGCGGACGGTGCAGCGCGATGCGCAGGCGCTGGCTGCTGCGGGGGTGCCGATCGTCTCCGTCCGCGGCCCCGCCGGCGGCTATCGCCTCGAGCGCGGCTACCGCACGAAGCTCACCGGGCTGGACACGACCGAGGCCGAGGCGCTCTTCGTCGGCCCGGCGGCGGAGCTCGGTCTCGGACGCGAGCTCGCCGCGGCGCGCCTGAAGCTCCTCGCCTCGCTGCCCGAGGAGCTGCAGGACCGAGCGGGTCGCGCCGCGCAGCTCTTCCACGTCGACATGCGCGGCTGGTTCCGTGAGGAGGACCGAGTCCCTCATCTGGCCGCGATCGCAGGAGCGCTCTGGCGCGGCCGCCGCCTCGACATGCGCTACCGCGAGGGCACCCGCGTCGTCGCGCGCCGACTCGACCCGCTCGGCCTGATCCTCAAGGCGGGCGTGTGGTACCTGCTCGCCCGGCGCCGCGGAGAGGAGCGCGTCTACCGCGTCTCGAGGATCGTCTCGGCGAAGGAGCTCGCGGATCCGGCGGTGCGCCCGCCGGACTTCGACCTCGCGGCCTCGTGGGCGAGCCACTCCGAGGCCTTCGAGCGGAGCCGGCCGCAGGTCGAGGTGACGGTGCGCGTGCCGCGCAGCCAGGTGCGGTACCTCCGCGGCGCCCGGGTGATCGCGGACGACGAGCGCCCGACCGTGGTCGCGCGGTTCGAGGGGCTCAACCATGCCTTTCGCGTGCTCCTCGCCTACGGGCCGGAGGCGGAGGTGCTGGACCCACCCGAGCTGCGCTCGCGAATCGCCGACGCCGCCGCAGAGACGGCCGCGATCTACGCCGACTCGAGCGTCACGGCTAATGCCGCGGCTCGAAGGTGATCGCGCTGACGATCGGCCGTGACTCCGGGGCCGGCTGATCCTGGGTCGAGTAGGGCCGGTTGAGCAGGTGCCGGCGATGCACGAGTGTGGTGGAGCCGCCTCCGTCGAGGTTGATCGCCGTAACAGCGCCGAGCTCGACCATCACGTCGGCGAGCTCGCTCATCGTCAGTCCGCCGTCGACGCGCGAACGCCTCCCGTCGCACGCGACCGCCACAAGGGCGTCGTCCGAGATCCCGAGTGCCGCCCGTGGATGGCGTCCCTCCGTGATGTCCGAGTCGAACTGCCCGGCGCCGGCGGAGAAGCCCTCCGGATCGTCGCCGGCACTGAAGACCACGTCCCCGTCGAGCACGAGCAACGGTCCGGCATGGAGCAGATCGCCCTGCGGACTCGGCGGCGCGTCCTCGCGTGGCATGACGCGTATGTCTCCACCGTCGACGACCACGCACGCGCGACGCCGGGCGTAAGGGCCGGGGATCGGCTCGTGAGGGACCGAGCTGCCGTCGATCCACAAGTCGCCGAGCGGCCTGTAGGGGTCTCGCAGGAAGAAGCCGCCGATGATTGCCTCGTCGACCTCATTCGCGGCGCACCAGACGTCGAGGCGCTCGGTACCGCGGAAGTGCACGACGCGCGCTCGCGTCGATCGGGCCGGGTACCGCACGGCGTAGAGCGTCGTCACCTCGCCGTCGGTGAGTGCGTGCCGCCAGAGCAGGTATTCGGTCCCGTCAGGTATTTGGGTGAGCATAGGGCCGCACCGACCGGAGGTCGGGCGAACATTCAGATCGCCGATGGCCGAGGAGACCCTTCACCAGCGCGGTACGACCCTCGTCAGGCGGCTCCGCCTTGCTCCCGGCGAGGCAATGCCCTGGCACCGCGATCCGTTCCATCGGGTGACGGTCACTCTGCGCGGCGACGCCCTCGAGATCGAGTATCGCGACGGCGGCGAGCGCCTCCGGGTCGAGGTCGCCCCCGGGCAGGTGGACTGGGACGAGCCGACCGATCGCGTCCACCGCGGCGTCAACGTCGGTGAGGTGCCTTACGAGGAGATCACCGTGTTCTTTCTCGACTCGCCGCAGTCAGTGCCGCAGCCCATCGAGTAGCTCAGCCTCGGAGCAGCGTCGTCAGCGTCGAGCTGCCAGGGGCCAGGCGTCGGATCGCGGGAACGGGCTCCGTCTGGGAGATGAGCAGCGCGCTTCCGACCGGCTCCACGTCGCTCGGGAGGAACCCGACGCGGCCGATCGGCGCCCGGTCGGCGTGCCGCCCGAGTTTGCCGGTGCCGATCTCCCGCACGACCGCTCCGCTCGCGTTCACCTGGGTCGCCTTGCCTCCGCTGGGGCTGCCGGAGAGAAGGAAGAACGTGCCGGACGGCCCGGCGACGACCTTGAAGGCCGGGTGCGTTAACGCCGTCTCGATCGTTCCGGTCTCGGCATCGATCCGCCGGACGCGTGCGATCTCCGCGATCAGGAGATTCCCTGCGGCGTCGTAGGTCACGTCGTGCGGCTCGTCCAGTTGCGCGTTCGCCGCAGGACCGCCGTCACCGCTGGACACGTCCGTGCCGTCGCCGGCGAGTCAGCGCGTGTCGCGGTTAGGCTTCGAGTTCGAGCGAGTCGCTCGGGGGAGCGTTCTGCAGCGTGCTCATCTGCGAGTGGAAGACAGTGCGTAGCCCCGATCCGTGGCTGAACGCTTCGCCGGATCTCGCCGCGGGGGCGCCGCGGCCAAGAGCGCCGACCTGCCCCGCGCTCGGTCAGGTCCACATCAGCCACCAAGGCTGCGGGGTCGTCGGGGTCTGGCCCGGTGGGGGATCTGACCACCATGGCGTGGGGTTGTTGCTCTCGGCCCATAGCTCCGCAAGCGCCATCTGGCCGCTCTTGGGCCAGATCATCTCGTCGACGAAGCCGATGAAGTGGAAGATACCGCCAAAGGCCGCCACGTTCAGGGTGTGGCCGGCCTCGTGCCCGACGACGTCTCCTCCCCCGGCGACGTTTCCGTACGCCAGCGACGCGTGCGGGTCCAGGAAGATGAAGTTGCCGAGGTTGTAGCCCTGAGCGCCGGCCCACGGCTGGGCCACCCCACCCCGCGTGACGATCGAGCCGGTCTGCCACTCGATCGTGACCTTGTTGATGTGGGTGGCCCGGCCCATCCATGTGGCCTCGTTGCGCTGGCCGAGCACATGGCTGAAGATCGCGCCCACCGTGAAGAGGGCCGCGCCGACGCCGGTCGCGATCCAGGACATCGGCGAGAGCCAGCTCGACCAGCCGGCAACCGACTTGTAGGCGGGCGAGCCGGCGATGCCGTCGAACGCGGCGAGGAAGTTGATCGCCTGCAGCGCGGGTCCGCCCAGCAAGCCGTTGCTCCATGCGTTGGCGCCGATCATCAAGCCCTTCGCGAATTCTCCGAGGTCCGTCTGGCCGAAACGCCCGGCGATGTAATAGCCCACGGTCATCAAGCCGATGGAGAACGCGGGCAGTGCGAGGAGCATGCCGGCGATCGCGCCGAACACGGTCCAGAACGACAGGCCGTTGGGGTCAGCGTTGTTCAGCGGGTCGTTGCCGACGTACGCGTACGGGTGGAACGCGCGCGGCACCGTGAGGTAGTGCTCCGGCCGCAGAACCGCGACGGGGTCCGGTTGCAGGAAGCAGGCCGTGCCGGGGTCATAGTGGCGGCGACGCATGTAGTACAGGCCGGACTCGGCGTCGAACGGGTGTGCGCCGAAGACGCGCTGGTCGATGTCGCCGCTGCTCGAGGCCACGTTGCCGAACGGGAGGTACGCGATGGCGGCGACCTTGGCGCCGGCCTCGTCGGTGAAGAACGCCGTCGTGCCCAGCGGGTCGGGGTGCACGAAACGCGTGCCGTTGGGGGTCAGCACAGCGACGCGCAGCTCGCCCATGCGCACGAACAGAGTCGGGGTGCCGTCACGCACCTCGGCATCCTGGCCGACGAAGAACGTGCGCGAGACGCTCCCCTGCCCGTCGTCGACGAGCTTGGAGACGCGCGCGCCGAACGGGTCGTAGCCGTACTCGGCGACGAGCCCGCGGCCGTTCTCGAAGCGCGTCAGCGCCTGCTTGTAGTCGTAGGTGAAGCGCTGGGCTCCACGGCTCGAAGCGTTCCCGTTCGGGTCGTGGTCGACGGCCTCGAGCGACCCGCCGGCCGGGGTGACCCCGGTCAGGCGGTATGGACGGTCGGGGTCGTCGTGGTGCAATGTGGCGCCGGTGTCGCCGAGCCTTGCGAGGTTGTAGTGGCCGTCATAGGTGTAGGAGAGCCCGGGAGCATGGCTCTCGGTGACCTCGCGCAGCTGATCCAGCGGGTCATACGCGAACTCACGCACGCCCGCGCCTCCGGGCGTGGTGTCGTCGCTGCGCACGAGCAGCCCGAGCCCGTCGCGCTCGTACGTCACGTCGTGCAGCACCTGGCCCGCGGGGCCGATGGTGCGCTGGCGGCGGACGCGCCCGGGGCCGGCCTCATACTCGACCTCGGTCACCACTCCGTTGCCGTAGCGCAACGTGGTGGGGAGCCCGCGGGCGTCGTAGGCGACCTCGTCGAGGATCCCGGAGATGGCACGCACACGACCGTTCGGGGTCAGTTCGCGCTCGACCCGGCGCCCGTCGGTATGGGTGACCGCCAGCTCACGACCGAGGCCGTCGTACTCGTAGGAGAGCGACTCCGGGCGCGCCGCGCCATCGAACGTGTACTCGTGCTGCAGGACGCGGCCGGCGGTGTCGTAGGTGAAGTCCTGGCGGCCGCCGGGGTAGGTCACCGAGGCGACCCGTCCCAGCGCGTTGCGCACCGGGTCGTCATAGGTGAACTCCTCCACGACCGAGTCGGCGAGCGCGAGCCGCACGAGACGGCCCTGTGGGTCGATCTCGGCGCGCAGGTCGTTGCCGTTGGCGTCGCGGCTGCCGATGGCCATGCCGCGCGCGTCGTAGAATGCGCGCCGGCGGCCGCCCTCGCGGTGATCGGCCACGAGCCGCCGGCCGGCGCGGTCGTACTCGCTCGTGCACAGCGTGCCGGAGTCGTCGCGCACCGCTAGCAGGTCTCCCGATGCGCTCAGGTCGAAGCTCGTCGTCGCGACCGTGCCGCCGCCGAGCCCCTGCACGACGCGCGTGCGTGCGCGCAGGACGTCGAACTCCTCGCGCCGCGGCGTCTCGGAGCGGTCGGCATCCCGCAGCACCACGGCGAATGGCCGGTATTCCGCGCGCGAGACGCCGCCACCGTAGTCGACGGTCTCCACGACGCGGCCGCACACGTCGTAGCGCATCGCGCGGTGTGGCCGGCCGCGCGTCGCGGGTCGCCGGAACGCGAGGGACGTCGCCTGCGTGGGCTCGTACTCGCGGCGCACTTCACCCCACGGGTTGCGCAGGCTCAGCGCGGAGACCAGCACGCGCCCGGGCCGTTCCTCGACCCGCTGCTGGAACTCCCTGCCGTGGCCGTCGATGTAGGTCACCGCGGCACTGGTGTCGCCTGGCTCCGGCGAGGCCCGGAAGGACGCCAGGCGCGCGTTGGGCACGGACGCATCGTCGTAGGACAACGTGCGCGGCGGGGCTGCCGGATCGTCGCCCGGCAGGAGGCTCGTGACCACGCGGCCCTGGGCGTCGTACTCGAAGCGAGCGACGCTGCCGTCCGCGTACTCGATCGAGGTCGGATGCCCGACGGCCCGGTCATAGATGTAGCGGGTGTCGCCGAGGCCGTCGCGCAGGAGCGTGCGGAACAGCCCGTCCGGGTCGTACTCGTAGGCGTCCTCGTGGCCCAGCGCGTCGCGGCGGGCGACCTTCAGCCCCCGTGCGTCGTAGGCGCAGCACTCCTTGTCGGTGAGAACGGAGGGCGTGCCGTCGGCGTCCGGCCCGGTGTGGTAGCCGAGCTCCTCGGCGGTCATGCCCTCGTAGTGCGCGGCGAACTCGCTTTCTGCGAGCACGAGCTGCTCCTCGCGCACGAGCAGCCCGCGGTCCGCCTCGCCCAGAGGCAGGCCGGCGAACTGCGGCCCGTCGTAGTAACGGCGCCGCTCACGCAGGATGGCGCCGGCGTCGTCGCGCTCGACGATGCGTGCCGGCAGGCCGACCAGGTGGCGCGTGGCGCTGGTCGCGTGCTCGATCTCGGTGACGAGCACCCGCTCGGGCTGAGCGACGCCGTCCCGCACGCCGTAGCCGCGGGTCGTCACTTTGACCACGTCTCCGTTGGCGTCGTAGCGGTAGCTCGTCTCTTCGCCACGCAGGTCGTCGGTCCGCTCGCGGTCCTCGGTGCGGCGGGCGCCGACGGTCACGTACGCGCGTGGCCGCGCCGCGCGTGGCGCCGTCGGCAGCGGCTCCAGCACGTAATCGGACTCCTCGACGCGATAGGCCCGGGTCTCGTCCGGTGTGCCGTCGAGCGCGAAGACTTCGCTGCGCGCGAGCATCCCGTTGAGCTCGACGTGCTCGGGACCGTGGCCGGGCACTCGCTCCTGGTCCATGAGGAAGTGCGAGACGGTCAGCGTGTCCGGCCGGCTCTCGTCGCCGCGCTCGAGCCGGTCGGTGCGCCGGAAGCCCTGGAACTGGCGGGTGGAGGAAGCGAAGTGCCCCTCGTGGTAGCTGTACTCGACCACGGTCTCCTGACCGGAGACAGAGTCCACCTCGCGGCTGGAGGCGACGACGGTCAGCGGGAACGGGAGGTTGGTCGTCCAGAGGATGCCCTGGTCGGCGTCCCGCAGGTAGTCGTCGATCGCGGAACGGTACGTCAACTCGGAGCGCAGGCCGCTGCCGTTGTCGACCGCGGTGAGCACGTAGGGCGGCGCGTCGGGCACGAACTCGAGCTGGGCATAGGCGGGGAGGCCGAAGCGCAGGGTGCCCCAGAGCAGCCCGGCGCCCGCGTGGCCCTTCATGTTCGCAGAGCACAGGGTCCCCGGAAGCGCGCTCGGGACGGGTGCGATCCGGGCGAGCTCCGAGAACTCGCGCCCGCTCTGGTTCATGGCCACGTCCATCGCGGTCCCGGACACGCGCACCACGTCGGCACAGCCGTCGCCGTCGACGTCGACGAGCAGGACGCTCCCTGGGTCGGACGAGAGGCCGCGCAGGCGCGGGCTGGACGCCATCACCACTCGCGACCCGAAGTTGCCGTCGCCCAGCCCGGGCCAGTACTCGACGCGGCCGGAGCGGACGCGCACGATGTCGGGCAGCCCGTCACCGTTCATGTCGCCGAGATGGACGAGCGGGTCGGCGAAGTCGACCCCCGCCGGGCCGTCGGAGTCCTCGATCGGATGGCTCACCGGCTCAGACCAGCCGTCCGGGCCACCGTTGCGCCACACGGTGAAGGCGTTCGTGTCGCTGGCGATCGCGTCGACGCGACCGTCGCGGTTGGCGTCCATCAGCCGCACCGCCCCGGAGCTCCAGGGCGGCGCCGCGGCATGCCCCCGGGGGTACGCGACGAACCGGCTCCAGCCTTCCTCGCCGCCGTTCTCGAAGTAGCCGTGCACCGGTTGGACGCCGGCCACCAGCATGGCCGCGCGGGCCGAGCCGTCGACGTCGGCGAACAGCACGCCGCTTTCGCCGAACGAGTCGATGGTCGGGGTCTCGGCCACCGGGCGCGCCTCGCCCCAGCGCCCGTCGCCGCGGTTCGGCCAGTACCACTGTTCGCCGTTGACGACCTGGAGGACGCCCGGAAGTGGCGCCCGGTCGAGCGTGACGAGCGCCGTGTCAGCGGCATCGAGCGCGGGCGGGTCGGCGCCGGCCGGCGCCTCCATGAAGCTCACATGCACCGCTTGGGGCTCGAATCGCGCGTAGCCGAGACGGATCGGCGCGCGAGCAACGTCTTGCGAGCCGTCAGCGGCGGCACCGTGCGAGGTCAGCGCGATCGCCACGAGCAGCGACACGCCGCAGGTCGGGTCCTGCTCGTACGAGAGGCTCCACGTCCGGGTGTGCCGCTCGGCCTCAGTTCCGGGATCCACGAACAGCTCGATGCGCGAGCAGCGGCGAGCCTGCGTGCGCAGGAATCCGGCGCGGGCGTCCTGGCGAACGTCGGGGCGCTCCTCGTAGACGAAGCGCAGCTCGTAGGCCGCCCAGCGCACCGTGGCCGGATAGGCCATGCCGCCGTCGCGCTCGTAGGCGTGCTCGATGGCGTTGCCGCTGGCGTCCAGTGAGCGCTCGACCAGCCACTCCTGCACACGCTCGGGGTGGTCGGGATCGGCGACACGCCCGGCCGCCTCCAGGCCGCATTCGTGCACGACCCCGTTGCGCTCCTCGACCAACCAGCCGGCGGCCGACCGCCGGTAACGCGTGAAGGCGCTCTCCCGGGCCGCGGCGTACGAGCCGTCGGGCGTCTCGACCAGCTCCTGCCCTGCGTCCAGGAACCGCTCAGCCACCTCCGTCCCCGGCAAGCCGAAGTCGAGCCGGCGCGAGATCGATCGCGACGCCAGGCGCCACCCGAGCCCGAACGCTCCGAGGCCGCTGCCGTGTGAGTACTCGAGCGCGAGCTTCGCCCCGTGGCCGGCTCGGCCTTCCGGTAGCGGGAGGTTGTAGGAGTAGACCCCCTGGCCGGTGTTGAGGTTGATCGAAAAGGCCTCCCCGAGCCCGGAGGCGGCGCCGTTGCCGGACGGCGGGGCTGTGACGCCCGAACGCGTCCCTGGACTGGACATGTGGCCGCTCCTATCGATAGTCGAACGTGTACTCGACGAAGACCAGGAAGTCGCGGAGCCCGTCGAGATCGAGCTGACCGCCGTGCACGAGATCCGGGTTGTCCTCCGCGCGGATGCGCACCGTCCAGCGATCGAGCAGTGGCTCACCGTGCAGGGGCACGATGTCGGTCACGTCACCCGCGCCGTTGGTCGTGAGCGTCAGTTCCTCGCCATGCTCCTCAGATGCGAGGCGCAGCGTGAGGTCGCCCACAGTCGCGGCGTCGCCCGTCAGCCTCAGGAAGACGCTCGTCCGGCGGCGATCCGTCTGGTTGGCCGCGAACATCGCGCCCGTGAAGTCGATCTCCGCGCTGCCGTTGCTCTTCAGGTAGAACAGCTCGTCCGGCAGCTCCTGCGCAAGCGAGATCGTCCGCGCGGACGCGCCCGAGGTCGGAAGCGCTGCCTTCACGCTCGCCTCCAGCGCGGGGCTGAAGTACCCGTCGTAGTAGATGACGAGCTGCACGTCCAGGATGTCGCCGATGTCGAAGCGGTTGGCTCCGGGCGGCAGCTCGAGCTGCCAGAGCGTGTCGATGCCGTTCAGCTCGAACGCCTTCAGGTCGTTCGGGCTGAAGCGGAACAGCAGCGCGTCGCCGCGAACGCTGTACTGAGAGAGCGGCATCACGTCGGCCGGGTAGGTGCGCGCCACGATCGATCCGTCCTCACGGCGGAACTTCGACACGCCGACGTTGCGCAGCGAGCCGGCGACGGAACTCGCCGTCGTGATGCCGACGAGCACCAGCTCCACGTTGCGCAGCTTGCACAGGTACAGGCCGGGGTGCTCACGGTCGAAGTCCGCGAACTCGGTCGGGAACCTGCACACCCCGCGCGTGCGAAGCTGCTGGAACGCCATCGGGTAGGCGTCGGCGATGCTGATCATCTTCTTGACCGGCAGCTTCTTGGACTTCACCGTCGTGACGTAGTCGGCGGTGAAGCTGTCGACGTCGGCCAGCAGCCTGTCCGCTCCGAGCAGCTCGCCCACGCCCGCGTCGCTGTAGTCGTAGCGGATCAGCTGGATCCCGCGCTCGGTTTCGGCGTTGTAGGCGCGCTCGGTCAGGACCGCGATCTCGATCGCCATGTCGAGGTAGCGGCGCGTCAGCGCGGCCGCCTGCAGCGCGAGGTCGAACCACAGGCGCGCGGTGAACTCGCGCATGTCGAGGTAGTCACGGTTCTCCTCGGCTTGGGCCTGCTGGAGCTGGGCGATCGCGATCCGCTGCTCGGCCACCGAGACCCGGGCCTCTGCCTGGGTCTTCTGCGCCTTGGCGATCTCGATGGCGGCCTCGGCCTCTTCCACGACTCGGTCGAGCCGCGCGGCCTCCATGTCGTGCGAGATGAGCGTGCGCTCGTTGGCGAGAATGACGTAGAAGAGCTCCTGCCAGTAGGGGTAGGCGGCCCTAACCTCCGCCAGGGCCAGGCAGAGGAGATCCCAGCGAACGTCCTCGAACTCGTTGGCGGCCTCGACCGCGTTGGCGCGCTGCGCCCTGGCATAGTCCAGGCTGGCCTGGGCCACGTCGACGCCGGCCTGCGCCTCGGCAAGGCTGCGCTCCTCGAGCACGACTGCCGCCGCCGCCACGTCCGCCTGCTGGTCGAGCTGCTCGCGTCGCAGCTCCTCGTTCTCGGCCGTGCTCTTGAACAGGATGTAGCGTTGCTCGATCTGCGAGGCGCTCTGCGCGAAGTAGCGGGCGGTGGTCTGCAGGTACTCCCAACCGAACGGCGCCAGGTAGTCGGGCGCGAGCCCGAAGAAGTTCAGTCCCGCGGCGATCTGGTCGAGCTTCGCCTTCGCACCGAGCACTTGGGTGACGAGCTGCGGGTCCTCTTCGACCGTCGTCGCGTCGGCGGCTGCGAGCACTGCTTCCACGCGGCTCTTGACGCCGGCGAAGCTGGCGTCGGCGTAGAGCGTCGAGCCGGCGTCGAGCGTGCCGTCGGTGCGTACGATCTTCTCGTAGTACGCCTTCGCGCCGGCGAACGCCGCGGTCTCGTCGCGCGCCGCGCGGTAGGCGGCATCGCCCAGGGCGAGATAGACGCCGGCCAGCTTCGTCCACAGCTCCACGGCCTCGTAGACCTCGTTGATGTACGGGTAGGGAAGCGTGTCCAGGTAGGTCTGCTCGGCCTCCTCGAGGTTGCCCAGACCGGCGAGGCAGTCGCCGATCGCCATCGGGATGACGAAGAAGTACATGTGCGGCAGGTAGGCGACCATCTGGGTCGGCGTGGCAGCGAACCCCGTCACGACGGCCAGGTCGTCGGTCGTCGCGATCAGCCGCAGGAGGGGCAGCGTGCCGTCGCCGTCGTCCAGCTTGATCTCGACCCGGTCACGTACGCCCTGCAGGACGTAGGACTTGCTGGGCTCCTCGGCGCCGACGTACTGCGATGCGATGAGCACCGCGCCGCCGTCGGTCTGCGACGAGGAGGTCTTCGCGGCGTCGTTCCCGTCCGATCGGCCGTTGCCCGCGACGGCCGTCGGCGCGCCGTCGACGCGCCGGATGGTGCCGGACGTGCGGGTTGCGGGGGACCTGATGGTGCTCGCGGCCAGTGAGCCCGCGCGCGCGACTACGATCGGGTCCAGGTTGTGGGTCGCGCGCAGCTCGCCGGCTTGCTCGACGCTCCGCTTGGCGAGCTCCGCCTCGCCGCCGCGCGCGTAGACGCCGGCCATCGTGTCCAGAGCGCGAACCTGGGCGTCGACGCTGCCGCCGCGTTCCAGCAAGTCGAGGCTGTCCGTGCCCAACGCCACGGCCCGGTCGTGGTCGTCGGCCTTGTCGGCCAGAACTGCCATGTCGTGCAGCAGCACCCCGCGAACCAGCGGGTCGTCCTGCGGCACGACCTTCAATGCCGTCTCGTAGTGCTGCAGCGCGTCCTCCCAGCGCTCCCCCACCGCCTCGTTGGCGGCGAGATCCAGCTCTGTGAGGACGTCGTCATGAAACGAGGTGATGATCAGCCCGCTGTTGGTCGCCGGCTCGAGCTTGCGCTGCATGTCGACCGGCAGGAGCGAGCTGTCGGCGAACAGCGACGGCGGGAACGCGTAGTCGCGGGGCTCGGTGGCCTGCAGCATCGTGCCGGCCTGCTGGGCGAGGGCATCGACGAGCTCGATGTCGAAATCGACGTGGAGACCGGCGGGCACGTTCGGGTCCACCGGCATGGTGGGGTGGACCGTGGTGAGGATCAGCAGCTGCAGTTCCTCGAAGGCGTCGAGCGCGAGCGCGTACTCCTCGTTGTGGAGATGCTCCTGGCCCGCGAGGAACATCATGTTGTAGACGTCCTGCTCGAAGGCCTGCTCGATGGTCCCGACCTCGTAGACGGCGGTGGCCGGCGCGTCGAAGGGAGCGACGTGGTACGAGTACCGGCGCTGCGCCATGTAGCTTGGGGCGCGCGACTTGGTGCTGGAGCGGTCACCCATGGTCGCGTCCTCGGAACCGCACCGAAGCGCGCGTCACCGCGGTGGCGCCGAGTTCGAGCGAGCCACTCGGCGCCCGCCGGACGTCAGCCAGAGGCACGGCAACGACCACGCACCTGCGCGGGAGGCCACCGTCGGGCTGGCCGACCGGCGGCAACGTGAACTCCGTCATGGAACTTCCTCCTCTATTGGGGGCGGTGTCCACGGCACGAACGTCGAGTTTCGTCCGAGGAACACCGGGATGCACCGGGAGAACCCCTAGGCCTTAACGTGCCGCCCATGGCTCGACAACTCGAGACGCTGCTCGAGGGCGGGGCTTTCTTCGAGTGCCCGCGCTGGCGTGACGGACGCTGGTGGATGTCGGACTTCTACCGCCACCTCGTACTCGCGATCGACGGCGACGGCGCCGCGGAGGAGATCCTGACCGTCGAGGGCCAGCCGTCAGGTCTGGGTTGGATGCCGGACGGGTCGCTGCTCGTGGTGTCGATGCGCGACCACCGGATCCTGCGCCGGGCGCCGGACGGCTCGGTCACCGAGCACGCCGACGTCACCGAGCACTGCAACGGGCACCTCAACGACATGGTCGTCGACCGGGACGGGCACGCCTATGCCGGCGAGTTCGGCTTCGATCTCGGGGGTTTCGCCGATCCGGTCCTGGCGGTGCTCATCCGCGTCGACCCGGACGGGACGGCAGTCGTGGCCGCCGGGGACCTGGCGTTCCCTAACGGCTCGGTGATCACGCCGGACGGGCGGACGCTGATCGTGGGCGAGACCGCAGGCTCGCGCTACACGGCGTTCACGATCGAGGCCGACGGCTCGCTCTCGGGCCGCCGCGTCTGGGCGCAGGTCGCGCCGGCGCCCGAGATCACGACGTTCGAGGAGACGCTGTCGCGGCTGCGGTTCGGGCCTGACGGCTGCGCGCTCGACGCAGAGGGCATGATCTGGTCGGCCGACGACGTCGGCGCGCGTTGCGTGCGGCTGGCGCGCGGGGGCGAGATCGTCGACGAGGTCGGAGCTCCCGAGGGCCTGAACTGCTTCGCCTGCATGCTCGGCGGCGACGACGGCCGGACACTGCTGATCTGCGCGGCGCCCGACTTCGCCGAGCCATCACGCATTGCCGTCCGGGACGCCGTCCTGCGTCACGACGACCGTTGAGGTCCCGCACGCCGGCCTGCCCTAGCGCCGCGACGAGCTGACTGCGTGAGTGCAAGTCGAGCTTGCGGTAGATCTGGTGCAGGTGGAACTCGATCGTCTTCGGCGTGAGAAACAGCTCGGTGGCGATCTCCCGGTTCGACGCGCCGCGCCGGACCGCAGCGGCGACGCGCAGCTCCTGCGGCGTGAGATCGTCGTCCTGCCGTGCGCGCCGGCGCGCCCCGGCGGCGCGCAGTTCGTCGCGCGCCTGGGCGGCCCACGGAGCGGCGCCGAGCGCCTCGAAGTCGGCCAGCGCCTCACGCAGGCGCCCGCGTGCCTCCGCGCGCCGGCGCGCGCGATGGAGTCGACGCCCGTAGGCGAGCTGGGCCCGCGCGCGCTCGAACGGCAGCGGGCGGCGGCTGTCGATCGCCACCGCCTCGGCGAACGCGGCATCGTAGTCGTCCGCGAGCATGCACCGGCAGCGCGCGGCCGCGGCCGCCGCGAATGCGGTGCCCGCCGTGGCGGCCTGCCGCTCGAGCGGCGCGAGCACGCGCTGGGCGTCGTCGGTGCGGCCGGCGCGCACGTACGCCTCGATCAGGTCCGGCGCCCACGGCACGAGCGTCGGGTCTCCGAGGCCCGAGCCCGCCACGATCCGTTGCACTGACTCGAGCTCGGCGATCGCCTCGTCCACGCGGCCGCTGCTGAGCTCGACGAACCCGAGCGCCCCATGCGCGAAGCGCTGCCCGCTACGCATGGCCGCGGACTCGGCGATGCCGAGGGCGGTTCGGGCCGCCTCGCGGCCCTCCGCCGGGCGACCGCGGGCGCCGGCGATCCGCGCGCGCAGCGTCAACCCATAACCGTGCCACGCGTGCTGGCCCGTGTCGGCCGCTATACGGATCGCTTCGTGCGCCGCCTCATCGGCGGCGTCCCAGTCGCCGAGGCGGAACGCGACCTCGCTGGCGACGATCAGGGTGCCGCCCAGGGTGGCGAGCGCACCCGCCTCACGAGCGCGCTCACACAGGGTGAAGCTCTCCGTGCGCGCGCGCTCGAGCTCGCCCAGCGGGATGCGGGCGAGCAGGAGCAAGTGCAGCCACGGCCAGTGCGGCCCGAGCGGGTCCAGGCCGGCGGCGAGGCGCTCGGCCTGCCGGAGCACCGGGCGTCCGAGCGGCGCCTTGCCCCGCAACACGAGCGCCCAACCGAGCATCGCCAGCACGGGCCCGCGCGCCTCCGGCTCACCGCGGTCACCCAGCAGGGCGACGGCCCGGTACGCAAGCGTCTCGGCCCGGCGGTACGAGTTGGTGACCGTGCATGCGTTGGCGGCGTCCGCGAGCATCGCCGCCGCGAGCGCGGGATCGTGGTGGGAGCAGCGTTCGGCCTCGGCGACGAGCAAGCGCGTCGCCTCGACCGGGCTGCCGCTCCAAACCATGATCCGGCCGCGGAGCTGCTCCGAGCGGCCGCGCAGGCTCGCGTCCCACGTCGCACTCGACGCCTCCTCCAACAGCCCCAGCGCCTGTTCGCGCGCCCCGGCGGCGCTGGCCGCCTGGCCGGCTGCAAGCAGGCGGCGGGCGGCCTTCTCGGGGAGGGGCGAGAGCCGTGCCGCTCGCTCGAGCGCCGCGGCCGCCGACGCGAACCCACGCCGCGCCGCGGCATCGCCGGCCGCCTGTTCCAGCTCGGCGGCGACGTCCTCGTCGGTGCCGACGGTCGCCGCGGCGAGGTGCCACACGCGCCGTTCGCCACTGAGCACGGCCGCCAGCGCCGCATGCACGCTCCGGCGCTCCGCCGGGCCGGCGGCGTGGTACGCGGCGGCTCGCACGAGGGGATGCACAAACGCCACCCGCCCGCCGCCGAGCCGCACCAGCCCGCGCTCCTCCGCCTCCGCCAACCGCGCGACGTCTGTCTCCGCCTCGGCGCACGCGGCGGAGATCACAGTCAGGTCGTCTCCCACGTGGGCCGCCGTCACGAGCAGCGCGCGCTGAGCGAGCGGGTCGAGCTCGTCAAGGCGGGCGGCGAAGCTGCCGTGCAGCCGACTGCCGGGCACCACCGGCAGCTCGAGCTCGGCGACGCCGCTGCGCTGGTCGGCCGTGAGCATCGCGGGCAGCTCGACGAGCGCCAGCGGGTTCCCCGCCGCCGCCACCACAAGCGCTGCCGCCGTGGTCGGGGAGAGGTCGGGCGCGACGCGCCGGAGCAGCTCGAGCGAGGCGTCGGCGTCGAACGGGCCGAGCGGCAACGCGGGAAGGCCCGCCCGCGCAAGCGCGGGGTCCCACGGGTCGCGGACCGCCAACGCAACAGCCAGCGATCCGCCCGCGCGGCGCGCGACGTACAGCACGCACTCGCGCGACTCGGCGTCGAGCCACTGGAGGTCGTCGACGACCGCCACGACGGGCCGCTCAGCCGCGACCGCGCGCAGCAGGCCCAGCGTGGCGACGCAGACCGCGAGCCGGTCGCCGGGCGCGGGAGGCCCGAGCGCGAGTGCGGCGGCGAGCGCCGCCGACTGCGCGGCCGGCAGCCGCGTGATCGCCGCGGCGATGCGGGGCCAGCAGATCGGAGAGCGCGGCGAACGCAAGCTCCGCCTCGGTCTCGACGCCGCGCGCGCGCAGCACCACGACGTCGTCACCGCAGCGCTCGGTCAGGGCATCGAGGAGGGTCGTCTTGCCGATCCCCGCATCGCCGTGAATGACAAAAGCACGCCCGTCGCCGGCACGCAGGCCGTCGAGCAACCCGTCGAGCCTGCCGAGTTCAGCGGCCCGGCTGACGATCATCGAGGCACCTAGGGGACCGGTGGTGTGCGCGCCAGCCGCAAGGGGAGCACTGCGTAGGATCGCGCCATGAGCACATGTTGCCAAAGGTGGACGAGATGGTTCGGCGAGTGGACGACTCTCTCGTCCCATGCTGAGCCCATCTGTTCGTGAACGCGACCACAGCGGGCAAGGCCGGATCAGGAGCCGCAACCGGAAGTGACCACCAACTTGCGGCGCTGGGGCGGCCAGTGAGACCACCAACGGCCCGAGTTGGAGGTCACTCAGCTGCAGATCGTCACTCTCGACGGCTTGCCTCGCCGGCCACCTGCAGCAGCTCTACACGGCGGGGACGCTCGTCGCGGTCCTGGTGAACGAGGAGCTCGAGGCCGCCGGCGTGACGCCCGAGCTCTTCTCGTTCCTCGGCTGGGTCTACCGGCTGCAGCCCGTCACGCCGGGCGAGCTGGCCGCCGAGACGGGCATGCCGGCGACGACCGTCCGCGACTACGTCCGGCGGCACGTCGAACGCGGTGACGTGCGCAAGGCCGCGAATCCAGCCGACGGCCGCTCGTACCACCTCGTCATGACGCCGAAGGGCCGCCGCCTCGCCGACCGGGGCTGGACCGCGGTGCTCGCCGCCTTCGAGCGGTTGGAGCCGGGTCTGACGCAGCCGGCCGCCGAGTACCTCGCCTCGGTCGAGGAGCTCCGGCACGCACTCAAGGTCGCGCTGGCCCGGCCGGCCGGCCGCGCCGCTCGCGTCGTGGCCTGAAGACGCGGAACCGGTCTATCGTTGTCGTGTGGAGCTGCTCGAGCGCGACGGGGCGCTGGCGACGCTCGCGGACGCGCGCGATGCGGCTGCGCGGGGCGAGGGGCGCGTCGTCATGGTCACCGGGGAGCCCGGGATCGGCAAGACCTCGCTCGTGTTCCGCTTCCTGCGCGACCTCGATGCCGATGCTCGGGTGCTCGTCGGCAGCTGCGACGACCTCTCGATCCCCCGGCCGCTGTCGCCTTTGCAGGACCTCGCCGGCAAGGTGTCGGCGGCGCTCGAGCAGGCGCTGACCGACGGAATCGCGTCCCACGAGATCCACGGCCAGCTGATCGCGGAGCTGGGGCTCGAGCCGCGGCCGACGGTGCTCGTGCTCGAAGACGTGCACTGGGCCGACGACGCGACGCTGGACGTCATCACCGTGCTCGCGCGGCGGATCGGCTCGCTGCCGGCGCTCGTCGTCCTCACCTGCCGCGACGGCGAGATCCCGCTGGGTCATCCGATCCACTCGGCCCTCGGCGCCGCACGCGCCGAGCACGTCGTGTTCGTCGCGCTCGAGCCTCTGTCGGAGCAGGCCGTCGCGTTGCTCGCCGGCGGCGATGGAGCCGGCACGTACGCCGTCACCGGCGGCAACCCGTTCTACGTCACCGAGCTCCTCGCCTCCCGAACCACGGCCGACCTGCCGCCGACGGTCGCGCATGCGGTCCTCGGGCGCGCGTCCCGGCTCGACGACGACGCTCGGCGGCTCGTGGAGCTGGTCTCGGTCGTGCCGAACCGGGTGAACACGACCGTGCTCGACGCGGTGATGCCCGACTGGCCGGATGCTGCCGCCGAGCCGGAACGCCGGCAGCTGCTCGAGGTCGAGCCGAGCCACGTGCGCTTTCGCCACGAGCTGGCACGGAACGCGATCAGGTCGAGCGTCCCCATTGCCGGCCGCCGCCGCTTGCACGCGGAGATCCTCACCGCGCTGCTCGCTGCGGACGCCGACCCCGCCGAGATCGTCCATCACGCCGAGGCGGCCGGCGCCGAGGCGGTCGTCGCCGACTACGCACTCGTCGCCGCGCGACGGGCGGCGGCGCTGGGCTCGAACCGCGAGGCGTACTCCCACTACCGGCGAGCCGTCGGCGTTCGTCGACCGGCTCCCCCTCTCGGAGCGGGCGGCAGTCCTCGAGGAGCTGGCGAGCGCGGCGTACGCGGTCTACCGGCTCGAGGATGCGTTCTCCGCGATCGAGCGGGCGATCGCCGACTACGAAGCGCTCGGCGACCGCGAGGCCCTCGGCCGGTGCACGCGGCTCCTGTCGCGGTTCCATTGGCACGCCGGTGACGGCGAGGCCGCGCGGGCAACGGCGCTCGAGGCGATCCAGATCCTCGAGTCGCGAGGCGAGTCGGTCGAGCTGGCACGGGCCTACAGCGGGATGTCGCAGCTCGAGAACCTCGAGGAGGACAACCAGCAGGCGCTCGAGTGGGGAGAGCGGGCGCTCGAGCTCGCGATCCGGCTCGGCGACGAGAGCACGCGGGCGCACGTGCTCGTCAACATGGGCAGCATCAGGCTCGACGTCGACCACCGGCTGACGTCGTCGCTCCTGGACGCTCACGCCGTTGCCGACTCGGTCGGCGAGACGCACGAGGCGACCCGTGCGCTCGGCAACCTCGGCTACGCGCTGATGTCCTGGGCGCAGCCGGAGCCGGCGCTCCGCTACGCGGAGCAGGCGCTGGCGTACGCGGAGGAGAACGAGGTTTACAACCTCGCGTCCTACGTGGCCACGACCCTGGCCTGGCTGCGCCTGCGGGCCGGCGACTGGGACGAGGCCGAGCGGGTCGCGCGGCGCGAGATCGAGAAGAGCATCACCGTCGCCCAGCTCGTGGCGAAGACGGTGCTGGCCGAGCTCGCCGTCCGGCGGGGGGACGCGGATGCGGCGGAGCGGCTGGCCGACGTCGCTGCTCAGGCGGTTCGCACGAAGGAGCCACAGCGCATCGTGCCGGTGCTCGAGCTGGAGATCGAATGGGCGCTGACGCGGGACACGCCGATGCCGGTCGAGCGGGTCGACCGGCTGCTCGAGGAGATCCCGCCGCACCGGAAGCCCGCCGGCTGGGGGGCGATCCGCGTGGCGGCGTGGGCCGCCGTCGCCGGGGTCGACGTCGAGCTCGACCTACCGGCATCGGCGCCGTACGCGGCCATGCTCGAGAAGGACTGGGCAGCGGCGGCCGACGCCTTCGGCGGCGTGGGGTGGACCTACGATCGAGCTCTGATGCTGTCGCTGCTCGACGACGATGGCGCATTGCTGGAGGCGCTCGACATCGCGCGCACCCTCGGAGCCGAGCCGCTGACCAGGCGCGTCACGCGGCGCCTGCGCGAAGCCGGGATCCGCATTCCGGCTGGGCCGCGGGAGTCGACGCGTGCCAACCCCGCCGGCCTGACGGCTCGCCAGCTCGAGGTCCTCGCGCTCCTGGCGGGAGGGCTCACGAACGCCGAGATCGCCGATCGGCTCGTGGTGTCGCCGCGCACGGCCGAGCACCACGTCGCAGCGGTGCTGACGAAGCTCGGCGCCGCGTCGCGCCGGGACGCCGTGCGGCGCGCCTCGGAGCTGGGGCTCCCTACGCACGGCGACGCCACGGGGACGGTGTCCGGGCCTCCGCGAGGAAGGCCCGAACACGACGCCCCTTGCAGAAGCGATTGAGCTACGAGGGATAGACCCGGGCGGCGGTCCCGGCCGCGCCGGCGTCCCCTGTGCCGACCGCACCGGCGCCGCCGGCGCCCCCGGCACCCGCAGCCCCGCTCTTGACGGTGGAGTCGGCGCTGACGGTCGCCTTGGAATCGCCCGCCTTCATGACTCCGATGCTCGGGCCGCCGGCGCCGCCGCCACCGCCTCCGGCGCCGCCGCCGGGCCCACCGGGACCGCCGTTGCCGCCCTCGCCGATCTCGCCCTTGCAGTAGGTCGCCCCGAGGCCGCCGGCTCCACCGAATCCGCCGGAGCCGCCGCGGCCACCGGTGCCGCCTGCGCCGCCGGCCGAGGAGTTGAGTGAGCTCGAGTCCGAGACGGTTGCGGTCGACTTGTGGAGGTAGAGGCCGAACGAGCCTCCGCCCGCACCGCCCTCGAGGCCCGCGTCGCCGCCGCCCCCGCCGCCGCCCCCGCCGCCGCCGCCGTTCCCGGTGCCGCTGTGGCAGAGGAAGCAGATCTGCGCGCCGCCGCCGCCTCCGCCGCCGCCGCCGTTCCCGGGGCGGCCGTTGCCACCCTGCACGCCCGCTCGGCCGATCCAGGCGGCGCCGGCGGTCGCCGTCGTGTTGGCTCCGCCCGGCCCGTTGAGCCCGTTCGCTCCGCCATCTCCGGGTGAGCCGGCCTTACCGTCTCCGCCGGGGTCGCCGTGAACCGCTCCGGCACCGCCCGCGGCGCCGCCCACGCCGGACTCGCCGTCGAGGCCGATCCCTGCTTTTCCGGTCCTGGAGCGGCCGCCGGTTCCGCCCGCGCCGCCCGTGCGGCTTGTCGAGCTCGTGCCGCCCGGGCCCCCGGATCCGCGCGTGCCGCCGTCGCACTGGCCCTTGCCGCCCGGTGCACCGTCTCCGCCGCGGGTACCGGTGCCGCCGGCGCTGCCGTCGGCACCGGGCTCGCCGCCCGAGGCCGTGGCGTTGACACGCTGGAGCGACAGGCTCGAGCCGTCGACGGCCCGAATGCCGTAGAAGCTCTTCCCGGGCGAGCGTCGGATCACACGCGACGCTCCGCTGACGTTCAGCAGCTGCAGGACGACGCCGGTCGCGCTCTGGGCGTAGATGCCCTCCGGGTCGCCGATGATCGCGCTGACCAGCGTGAGGCGCCGCGACCAGTTCGTCGCGTCGTAGCCGCCGTAGATGCCGACACCGGTCGCGGCGGTGACCCGCTCGTAGGTGCCCCCAGCGGCGATGACGTACCTGCCCTTCCCGTTCGCGGCGGCGACTGCCGCGTGGATCTCCCGCTTCGGCGCCGCTTTCGTGCCCGGGTCGGTGTCCTTTCCCTGTGGGGAGACGAAGATGGCGTTCTTCTCGGTGCCGTCGATGCCGTCGCAGTTCGAGTCGACGAACGCGAGGTCGGGCATGTCCGGGGCTCCCGGCTTGATCGCCGGATTGGTCGGGTTGCAATCCTCACCGTCGAGCACCCCGTCGCCGTCCCGGTCCGTCGGCGTCGGCGCCGGCGGGGGTGGGGGCGGCGTCGTACTCGGCCGGTTCCCGTGTCCGCGCGGCGCCCGGAAGACCTGGATCACCGCCTGGTTCCGGCTCGGGTCGACGACCGGCGCGGACTTCGTCCGCCGATAGCGGATCGAGGGTCTGGCCGCGGCGTCCGGCGAGGTTTTCTCCGTCAGCGTGAGCACGATCGTCTTGCCGGAGGCCGCGCCGACCGAGCGGATCTGGTAGCCGGCGACCTGGAACGGGAACTTCCCGTCGCGGTCTGGTGGGTGGCGGACCCGCTCGGAGTAGGTGAGGCGAAGCCGGTCGGCGCGCGTGTCCCGGTCGGTGTCCTGCATCGCCGCCGCGACGATTCGCGGCGCCTTCGTGTCCGGGGCAGCTCCCAGGGTGGCGACCGCCGTCATGGCCGCCAGGGCGGCCGTGGCCGTGATCAGGGCTCTGAGCACGTTCATCGGAAGCTCTCCTTTCGCATGTCGATGTGCGGGGACGCGGCGCGCCTCGGGCTCCAGCTCGAGGCGCGCCGCCGATAGGTCCCGTTACTCGTCCGCGCCGAGGTCGACGACGGTCGTGATGAGGTCGTCGACGTCGTCGCCGACCGTGACGCTGTCGTTGCCGCCGAGCGTCTGGATCCGCAGCGTGTCGAGCGTCGGCTCGCTGCCCAGGATCCCTGTCAGAGCCGGCAGCCCGTCGACTTGCAACCCTGTGCCGGCGGTCGTGACGGCGACGTTGTCGCGCTTCTCACGGCCGTTCACGGTCAAGGTGTCAGCCTGTCCATCGCCCCCGCCGCCGATCGCGCCGAGGTCGATGTCGACGTCGTCGACTTCGGTGCCGGCGAGCTCGCCGACGAGGATCGAGTCGATGCCACCGAAGGCGCGCACAGTGAGACGCTCGATCCCGTCGAAGTCCATGACGATCGTGCCCAGGTTGCGGGTGAACCGCACCCGGGAGCCGTCGGCCGAGGCCTCCATGATCTCCGAGCCGTTGCTGCCGAAGAAGTCGAGCGTGTCGGTGCCTGCCTGGCCGTCGATCGTGTCGTTGCCGTCGCCGGGGTCCCACTGGAAGCGGTCGTCGCCGCTGCCGAGGAGCGCCCGGTCTGCGCCCTGGTTGCCGTCGACCTCATCGTGGCCGTTCCCTCCGAGGAGCAGGTCGGCTCCGTTGCCGCCGCGGAGCACGTCGTCGCCGTCGCCGCCGTCCATGGTGATGGCGGTGAGCGAGACGAGGCTGCCGGTCGCGGTGATCGTGTCGGCTCCGGCTCCGCCGAGCGCCTTCAGGTGCTCGATCGCGGCAGTGTCGAGGCGCGCGCTTGCGGTCGTGAAAGTGCTGACCTCGGGGCCGTTCGCGACGATGTCGATCTGGTCGTCGCCGACCGAGCCGCCGTAGGTGGCGGTGTCGTCGCCGTCGCCGCCGTCCGCGTTGATCGGCATCGGGGCCGTGACCCCGACGGCCATCGTTATCAGGTCGGCGCCGCCGAGGGTGCTCACCTGCAGGTTGTCGAGCGCGGCCTCGCCGCCGCTGACGCGCGTCTGGGCCGCGAGCCCTTTGACCACGACGTACGGGTCGGCGTTGGCGAACGTGACGCGGTCGACGCCGTCGGTGCCGAGTGCGGTGACGGTGTCGGGTTGCCCGTCGATCGTGCTGAGGTCGACGTCGACGCTCTCGGCGTGGGTGCCGGCGAGGTCGTTGACGACGACTGCATCGGCCCCGCCGAACGCGCGGAAGCCCAGGTGCTCCACGTCGACGTCCATCACGATGTTGGCGATGTTGCGGGTGAACCGCACCCGCTCACCGTTTGCCGAGACCTCGATGCTTTCGCCGATGCTGCTGCCGAAGAAGTCGAGGCTGTCGGTGCCTGCCTGGCCGTCGACGGTGTCGTTGCCGTCGCCGGGGTCCCACTGGAAGCGGTCGTCGCCGCCGCCGAGCAGCGCCCGGTCTGCGCCCTGGTTGCCGTCGATCTCGTCGTGGCCGTCGCCTCCGAGGAGCAGGTCGGCTCCGTTGCCGCCGCGGAGCTCGTCGTCGCCGTCGCCGCCTTCGATCGTGATGGCGGTGAGCGGGGCGAGGTTGCCGACCGCGGTGACCGTGTCGGCGCCGTCCTGCCCGAGGACGACGAGGCTCTCGATGGCGCTCGTGTCGAACCGAGCCGTCGCCGACTGCGAGCGTGCTCACCTCCGCGCCGTTGGAGACGACCGCGACCTCGTCGTCGCCGCCCGTGCCGATGTAGCCTGGCGGTGTCCACATCGTCGCCGCCGTCGGCGCTGATCGGAGCAGGCCCGGTGATGCCGACGTTCATCGTGATCCTGTCCGCGCCGCCGAGCGTGGCGACGGAGACGTCGTCGAAGTCCGCCTCGCCGCCGAGGACACGCGTCTGCACGGCCAGGCCGTCGACCCCGACGTAGCCGCCGGAGTTGCCGAACCTGACGTGGTCCTCGCCGTCCGTCCCTCTGGCGACGACGGTGTCTGGCTGTGCATCGCCGCCACCGCCGAGCGCATTGAGATCGATGTCGACGCTCTTGGCGTGAGTGCCGGCGAGGTCGTTGACGACGATCGCGTCGGCGCCGCCGAGAGCGCGGAAGCCGACGTGCTCGACGTCGACGTCCATGACGACACTGCCGATATCGCGGGTGAAGCGCACCCGCTCGCCGTTGGCGGAGACGTCGATGCTCTCCCCGATGCCGGCGCCGTTGAAGTCGAGCGTGTCGTTGCCGACCTGCGCCGTCGACAGTGTCGTTGTCGTCGCCGGGATTCCAGACGAAACGGTCGTTGCCGGCGCCCAGCTGCGCCTGGTCGTCCCCGTCTCCGCCGGTCACGACGTCGTCGCCGCCGCCGCCGATGAGGATCTGGTCGCCGACGCCGCCGACGAGCGTGTCGTCGTCCGCGCCGCCGTCGATCGTGACGAGCTCGTCGCAGAACGAGCCACCGCTGTGGTCGATCGACACCTCGTCGTCGCCGCCGCCGGCGTTCACGTCGATCGCGGTGAAGTCGCTTCGGTCGAAGCTGGCGTCAGCCGTGCCGTCAGCCCCCACGTCGAGCTGGAGCGTGGTCGGTGATCCTGGCTGGAGTCGCAGTACGAGCTTGTCGCTCGCGGAGTTACCGGAGACGATCAGCGTCTCTCCCTCCACGCGGGCCGTGTAGCCGGCGAACGCGTCGTCGGCGGCGAGGCCGAGCAGAGCGGCGAAGACGGCGCCGGCAACTGCGGTCAGCCTGAGCGCTCTCACTCCGGCTCGTACAGCTGAGATCGTTGTGTTCATCGTGATGTCGCCTTCCGTGTTGGTTGTGTCGACTGCCGGGTCGACGACGCGCTCAGAGCAGAGCGCTGCCGGTCTTCGAGCCGTGAGGCGGGCCTGACGCGGGTCGCGGAGGTGAGGGCGGCCGCCCACCTTCAATCCGGCTGGGCGGCCGCTCCTCCTCGCGACATCACTTCAAGTGCGTCGTAATGGCCGCCGAGTTGTTGGCCGTGTAGGGGTCCGGTGTGGCGCTCGCCACGCTGGCAGCGTTCGTGACCGAGGACTTCTTCGGAGAGACGAACTTGACCACGATCTCGGCAGTCGCGCTGTGTCCCTGCAGCACGAAGCCGAGGTCGCAGGTCACGGTTCCCGTCGAGCCCACCGGCGGCGCCACGCAGCTCCCCTGGCTCGACGACGCGCTCACGAAGCGCGCCTCCGCGGGGAGGGTGTTGGTGACCACGAGGCCGGCCGCGTTCGAGGGTCCGGTGTTCTCGACCCGGACCGCGAACGTGAGCGGCTTCTGCGCCTTGGCCTCGACGGTGTCCGTCTCCAGGCTAAGGGCGAGGTCGGCCGACGGCACGGTCTGCCAGTCAGGGTTGCCGTCCTCGCCGATGGACTGCGTGAGGTTGGTCTGGGTGGTGCCGTCCGCGTTCATCACGTAGACCTCTGCGTGACCGTCGCGGCTGGTGGCAAATGCGATCTTGCTCCCGTCCGGCGACCACGACGGGTACTGATCGGCGTTGGCGTGGTTGGTCAGGTTCGTCTGGCTGGAGCCATCCGCGTTCATGACCCAGATGTCGTTCGTGTTGTCGCGGAAGCTCGAGAACGCGATCTTCGTGCCGTCAGGCGACCAGGCCGGGTGGAACTCCGAGCCCGGATGCTGGGTCACGTTCGTCTGGCCGGAGCCATCCGGGTTCATCAGGTAGATCTCGCCGTTCCCGTCGCGGAAGCTCCGGAAGGCAATCCTGCTGCCGTCCGGCGACCAGTCCGGATCCCCGTCCTCGCTCTGCGGCGGCGTGCCGCCGTTCTTGCTGAGATTCGTCGGGCTGGACCCGTCTGCGTTCATGACGTAGACCTCCCGGTTGCCATCCCGGGTGGTCTCGAACGCGATCTTGCTGCCGTCCGGCGACCAGCTCGCATTGCCCTCCTGACCAGGACCTGGCGTCAGGTTCGTCTGGCCGGTGCCGTCCGCGTTCATGACCCAGATGTCGTCCTCGGGTGTGGTCTCGCCGCGCGTGAATGCGATCCTGCTGCCGTCGGGCGAGAAGGCCGGTTCGGTCTCCCAGTCCAGGCTCGAGGTCAGGAGTGTCCGGCCGGAGCCGTCCGCGTTCATCACCCAGATGTTGTAGGAGACGCCGTCGTAGGCTGCGAACGCGATCTTGCCGTTACTGCCGGGGAAGGCATCCCCTGCCGGCGCGGCGGCGCCCAGGATGACTGCAAGCACGCCGGCCGCAGCGACCAGCGCGGCTTTCCGTTCGAATCGTGCGATAAAGCTTCGTGCATTCATTGGGATCTGCTCCTTCGTCTGCTTGGTTGGTCGTTTTCAGATGTGACTGCGCAGCCATGAGCAGCGGTAACGCCCGGCGCGTCGCGACGTGCGAAGACTTTCGGCGGTCGGGTCGGGCCCCGACAGATCGCCCTCAGCGCGTGACCGCGACCGCCTCGGTGTAAGTCGCCGGGATCGCAATCGCGTCGCCCGCGAGCCGGTCGGACCGGCGCGCGAGCTCGACGAGATCCGCCTCGAGTTCGTCGCGTGCCGCGCCCTCGAGAGACTCGAAGGCCTTGAGCGTCGGGCCATACCAGGTCAGGAAGAAGCCCGCGAACGCCTCGGCCGAGGTGAACCTGAACGTAAAGGTCCGCTCCGCGACCTCGAGGGAGCGGATGCCGTCGCCGAGGAGCGCGCGCAGGTGCGCCTCGGTCCCCCAGAGCATCGGCGAAGCGATGCCGGCCGGAGGCGGGACGTGCGCCGAGACGGTGCGGAACAGGTCGCCGATGAATCCCTCCGGCGTCCAGCTCGCGAGGGCGATGGTGCCCCCCGGCCGGCAGACCCGCAGCAGCTCCGCTGCGGCCCGCTCGTGGTCTGGGGCGAACATGGAGCCGAAGACTGAGGTGACGGCGTCGAAGGACGCGTCGGGGAACGGCAGTGACTCCGCGTCTCCCTCGAGCAGCTCGACCTCGAGGCCCTCGGCGGCCGCCCGCTCGCGGCCTCGCGCGAGCAGCGCCGGTACGTAGTCGATGCCGACCGCTGTGCAGCCGAGCCGTGCGGCTGCGATCGCGGCGTTGCCGCTGCCGGTCGCGACGTCGAGCACCCGCCAGCCCGCGTGCAGGTCGGCGGTGTCGCAAAGCTGCTCCGCCACCAGCACGATCCGGGCGGCGACGGCGTGGAAGTCGCCGCTGGCCCAGGCCTGCTGCTGCCGCTGCTTGACGGCAGCGAGGTCGGGTCCGGGTGCATCCAGCGTCTGTGTCATCAGTGTCTCCTTGTCGATTCGAAGGAGACTCGAAGGTACGACCGGGCTCCCTGGCCGTCATCGGCGGCGGCTACCCATCTTCGGGCGGCTGCGTACCTATCTGCGGCTGGGCGACCCGGACCTTCGACAGAAACGTGTCCGGTGTGGCACGGTGTGAGCCCCTTGCGGAGCGCAGGCTCGCTCCTAGCTTCGACTCACCACGATCCGAGGAGGAGTCGCGATGTCCGCCGAGCCGTCCGTTGTCGACCGCCCGATCACACGCCGCGGCCTGCTGGCCTCGGCCGGCGCGCCGGCGCAGCGTTGGCGCTGCCGCGCCTCCTCAACCCGGCGCTGGCCAGGGCGGCGGTCCCGCCGTTCGCCGATCATCTCTTCACGCTCGGCGTCGCCTCGGGCGATCCGACGCCGACGGCGTCGTGCTCTGGACGCGCCTCGCGCCCGACCCGCTCGCACGGCGGCGGCATGCCGCCGCAGCCCGTGCTCGTGCGCTGGGAGGTCGCGCACGACCGAGCATGCGGCGCGTCGTCACGCCGCGGCGTCGCGCGTCGCGTGACCCGACGCTCGGCGCACTCGCGTGCACGTCGAGCGTCGACGGCCTCGCGCCCGGACCGCGAGTACTTCTACCGCTTCGCCGTCGGGTCGCCGGAGAGCCCGATCGGCCGCACGCGCACGCGCCCGCGCGCGGCCGGCGCCTGCCGTCGACGCGCTGCGGTTCGCGTTCGTCTCGTGCCAGGACTGGCAGAACGGCTTCTACACGCGCCTACCGCCACATGGCCGCGCGAGGACCTCGACCTCGTCGTGCACCTCGGCGACTACATCTACGAGACGGCCGCGCAGACCCGGCCGGCGCCGCCGCGCAGCACGACGGGCCGGAGGTCAGTCGAGCCTGGCGAGCTACCGCAACCGGCACGCGCTGTACAAGACCGACCCGACCTCAGGCGGCGCACGCGGCGTTCCGTGGCTCGTCACCTCGGACGACCACGAGGTCGAGAACAACTACGCGGACGGCGATCGCCGGAGGACGACGCACGATCCCGGCGCAGTTCCTGGCAGCGGCGCGCCGACGCCTACCACGCCTACTACGAGCACATGCCGCTGCGGCGCGCGTCGCTGCCGCACGGGCCGCATCATGCAGCTCTACCGCCGGCCTGACGCTTCGGCGACCTCGCCGAGTTCAGCGTGCTCGACACGCGCCAGTACCGCACCGACCAGCCGTGCGGCGACGGCGTCAAGCCGCGCTGCGCGGCGCGCGCTCGATCCGGCGCAGACGATGACCGGGCCGCAGCAGGAGCGCTGGCTGCTCGACGGGCTGGCCGCTCGCGCGGCGCGCTGGAACGTGATCGCGCAGCAGACGATGTTCGCGCAGTTCGACGTCGACCCGCCGGGCCCGCGGCGACAGCTCTTCATCATGGACCAGTGGGACGGCTACGTCGCCGCCGCGGCGGCGGCATCACGCAGTTCCTCGCCGAGCGGCGGCCGTCGAACCCGATCGTGCTCACCGGCGACATCCACTCGAGCTGGGTGCACGACCTCAAGGTCGACTTCGACGACCCGGCGCTCGCCGACGCGTCGCCACCGAGTTCGTCGGCACCTCGATCACGCTCGGACTTCCCGGCCGCGTTCATCCCGCCCGTGCAGGCGGCGCTGCCCGACAACCCGCACATCCGAGTTCTTTGACGGGCTCTTCCGCGGCTACGTGCGCTGCGAGGTGCGCCGGACGTCTGGCGGACGGACTTCCGCGCCGTGACGACCGTCGACGCGCCGGAGGCGCCCGCGTCCACGCTCAGGTCGTTCGTCGTCAGGGACGGCACGCCGGGGGTCCAGGCCGCCTAGCGCTCCCACTGCGCGTGCCGCGGAAAGCGGCACATCTGGCACGGTGTCGAGGTGGAGGCCAGTCGCGGCGATTTCTCCGGCCGTACCGGCGTCCGCCGGCTCAAGACGCCGCTGCGGGAGTTCCTGCACACGGAGACCGGCGGCGCCGCGATCCTGCTCGCGGCAACGGTGGCGGCCCTCGTCTGGGTGAACGTCGACGCGTCGTCCTACGACTCGTTGTGGGAGACGACGCTGGCGATCGAGGTCGGCAGCGCCGGGATCGACCTGACCCTCCGCGAGTGGGTGAACAGCGGCCTCATGACGTTCTTCTTCTTCGTCCTCGGGCTCGAGGCGCGGCGCGAGTTCGATCTGGGCGAGCTCCGCGAGCGGAGACGGTTCGCGCTGCCGCTGCTGGCCGCCATCGGCGGGATGGCGGCGGCGGCGTCGATCTATCTCGCGTTCAACGCGGGCCGATCGTCCGCAACGGGGTGGGGAATCGCGCTGTCGACCGACACCGCCTTCGCGCTCGGGCTGCTCGCGCTCGTCGGGCCGCGGTTCCCGGACCGGCTGCGAGCGTTCATGCTCACGGTCGCAGTCGTCGACGACATCATCGCGCTCGTCGTCATCGCGACCTTCTACACGGAGACGCTGGACGTACCGGCTCTGCTCCTGGCGCTGATCCCGTTCGCTGCCGTCGTCGTCTTGAAGAACCTCGGCGTGCGCGCGGGCATCGTCTACTTCGCGCTCGGCGTTGTCGCCTGGGTCGCGCTGCTCGAGTCGGGCGTCGAGCCGGTCGTGCTCGGGGTCGCGATGGGGCTGCTCGCCTATGCCAGGCCGGCCCCGCGCTCGAATCTCGAACGCGCGACCGAGCGGTTCCGCGAATTTCGCGAGCAGCCGACCGCCGAGCTGGCGCGCTCCGCCGGCGCCGAGATCAGGTCCGCGACGCCGACGAACGAGCGGCTGCAGCAGCTGTACCACCCGTGGACGAGCTACGTGATCGTCCCGCTGTTCGCGCTCGCGAACGCGGGGATCGCGATCGACAGCGACTTCCTCGCGCGCGCCGCCACGTCGCCGATCACGCTCGGGATCCTGCTCGGCTACGTCGTCGGCAAGCCGATCGGCATTCTCGGCGCCTCATGGCTGCTCACGCGGGCCACCAAGGGACGACTTCGTCCGCCTGTCGGCTGGGCCGCCGTTGCAGGCGGCGGGACCATCGCAGGCATCGGCTTCACGGTCGCGCTCCTCGTGGCGACGATCGCCTTCGACGGTGTCGAGCTCGAGGAGGCGAAGCTCGGGATCCTCGGCGCCGCTCTCGGCGCTCTCCACCCTGACGTGGCTCCTGTTCCGGGTTACCGCGCTGCTCCCGAAGCGCCTCCGAATCCGCGCCCTGCTGGGCACGCCGAGCTGCTCACCGACCTCTACATCGACGTCGATCCCGAGCGCGACCACATTCGCGGGCCGATGGACGGGCGCGTCACAGTCGTCGAGTACGGCGACTTCGAGTGCCCCTACTGCGGTCGCGCCGAGCCGATCGTGCGCGAGCTTCTGCGCGAGTTCGGCGACGTCCGCTACGCCTGGCGCCATCTGCCGCTCACCGACGTCCATCCGCGCGCGCAGCTCGCTGCGGAAGCGGCCGAGGCCGCCGCCGAGCAGGGGGCCTTCTGGGAGATGCACGACCTCCTGCTCGGCGCACCAGGACGCGCTCCGCCCGGACGATCTGATCGGCTATGCCCGCCAGCTCGGCCTCGACGCCGACCGCTTCACCGAGTACTTGCGCGACCACGTCGGGGCGCTCCGCGTAGCCGAGGACGTCGACGGAGCAGACCTGAGCGGCGTCACGGGCACGCCCACCTTCTTCATCAACAGCCGCCGCCACTACGGCGCGTACGACATCGCCACCCTCTCGGCTGCCGTGCGGGCCGCGGGAGCGCGCGCGACGCTGACTGCCGTCGACACCGACTGAGACTCCGTCGCGAGCTACGCCTCAGACCGGGTGACGGCGTAGATCGGCCATTCGCCCAGGCCCTTGAGCACGCGCGTGCCACGCGCGTCGAACTCGATGCCGCTGCCGGCGACGAGGTCCTTCACCGTGCCGGAGACGATCACCTCACCTTCGTCGGCTTGTGCAGCCACACGGGAACCGACGACGACGGCGAGGCCGGCCAGCTTTCCGTCGACGACGTCGCACTCGCCGGTGTGGACGCCGACTCGGACGTCGAGGCCTAGTGATTGCACGGCGTCGCGGATCGCGCACGCGCAGCGGATTGCGCGTGCCGGCCCGTCGAAGCCAGACGCGAAGAAGCCGTCGCCGGCTGTGTCGATCTCCCGGCCTGCATAGCGGGCGAGTTCTCGGCGAACCCGGACGTTGTGATCGCGTAGAAGAGTTCCGGCCAGCGCGGTCCCAGCTCCACGGCCTTCCGCGTCGAACCGACGAGATCGGTGAAGAGAACCGTCGCGAGCACGCGTTCCGGCTCGGCGGCCCGAGCCGCCCACTCCTCCTGCGCGCGCGACAGGAACGCTTCCAGCGATGGAAGGATGTCGGCGAGAACGGAACTCGTCGACGAACTCGATCGGCATTGGGGATGCGGTCTGCGACGTACCGCGCGAGGTCCCGCATTCGCGGGATAGTTGAGAATCAACGTCGGAACCTGCACGGTCGTGAGGACCGGCCGCACGTCGATGTCGGCGTTCATGGTCCGGAGCGCTCGGACGGCGCCGGGCTCGCGGCGAGGCGCATGCGGCGGGCAAGCGCCTGGAGCCTTTCATCGTTCTGCTCTCAGCCGGCTCTCTGGGCGATCGCGAGCGCCTGTTGGCGCGTTCCCCAAAGGCGCACTTCCTCGTGGGTCTGGCGGTCGTACTCCTCGCGGGTCGGTGCCCAGGGGTAGTCAGGCGCCGAGGTGAAGCGCGGCCGGGGATTCGCGAGTATTAGTGCGAGCGTGCGCTTTGGGTAGGTAGCCGCAAAGAGGACACCCATCGCGCCACCATCGTGTTTGCCGTAGATGGCCGCGTGGGTCGAGCCTGCTGCGTCCATCACGGCCCGCACGTCGTCCATCCGCTCTTCGAGAGACGGAACGGTGGTGACGCGGTCGGAGATACCTGTCCCGCGCTTGTCGAAAATGATGCACCGCGCGATCCGATTGAGTGCCTCCAGCTCGTCGGCTTCTTGAGGCGCCCAGAACCCTGAGTCGATGTTCGACGTGAGCCCGCTGACGATCACGATGTCGCGCGGACCGGCACCGAAGACCCGATAGCCGATGTACACGTCGCCGCTCTTCGCGTAGCGCACTTCGGCTGTGTTGAAGCTCATGGCGCCTAGTCTGCGGCGGCGAGCGGGCGAGGACAAGGACCTCGCCGCGGAAGTGGCACCCGCCGTGCGCGACGAGGTCGCACGCGCTCGCGGTCGTTCTCACCTTCATCTCCCCCAGTCGAGCTACCATCGCATCCCGACCGTGTTGCACCTACTCGCTGAGCTCGACAACGCCGCGATCGACGCGACGCAGGCGATCCGCTGGGAGCCGCTGACGCTCATGTTCGTCGCGGCGTCGGCGTGGTGGGTGAAATGGCCGCTCATCGCCGCCTTCGGCGCGCTCGCGGACGCGCGGCCGAGATGCGCCTCGCGCGTCTGCGCGCTCTCAGCGAGCATCGCAGCGGGCGTCGCTGCGCTTGGGGTCTGGCTCATCAAGGAGATCACGGACCGGGCAAGACCGCCGGTTGCGGAGTCCGAGGTCCAAGCGCTGGTGACGCTCCCGGGGTCGACCTCCTTCCCGTCCGGCCATGCGGCAACCGCCTTTGCGGCCGCGACCGCGGTGGCGGTGCTCTCGCCGAGACTCAGGGTGCCGGTGCTCGTGCTGGCGGCGCTGGTCGCCCTCTCCCGCGCCTATCTCGGCGTCCACTACTGGTCGGACGTGATCGTGGGGAGCCTGTTCGGCGCCGCGATCGGGGTTGCGACCGTGTTCGCCGTCAGCACGGCCGCCCGATCGCTGCGGGCTCGCGCCCGTCACCCGGCCTGATCAGCCCGGTCTGCGAGAAGAGCAGCCAGACGGCGCGGGCGCTGCCGTAGCCGAGCACGATCCCGCCGATCACGTCCAACGGGAAGTGGGCGCCGAAGAGGACGCGCGTGAACGCGTTCAGGGCGACGTAGGCGAGGAGCGGGTAGCGGAGTCTCGGGAACAGGAACCACGCGGTCGCCGCGAGCGCGGTGATGACGGCCATGTGCCCGCTCGGGAACCCCTCGATGCGTGACCAGTCGCGCCCGTACGCAAGGACGATCTCGGTGGGCTCGAACACCTCGGACGGCCGCGGCCGGTCGTAGAGGGCGTAGATGCCCTGGAGCAGCCCGAGAGCCAGTGTCCCGGCGGCGAGCTCGAGCGCGAGGACACCCGGGATCCGCCGGGGGCCTGCGAGCAGCGCGGCCACCACCGGGACGGCCAGGAGCAGGAGGTAGTTGCGGGCGGGCTCCTCGAGGAGCTCGAACAAGGGCTCCGGTCCCGGCCCGAGCGCGTTCACCGCGAGGAAGACCGTCTCGTCGAGCTCGCCGATTGCCGTCGTCGCGAGGACGAGACCGGTGACGAGGACCACGACGTAGAGGCTGGCGACGGATCCTGCCCAGCGCGCGAGCCAGCGCGCGCTCGGCCTGCGCAGGCCGCTCGGCCGGCGCGCGACGAAGTGCGTGAGCGGGAGAAGCGCGGTGAGCGCGGCCGCGCCGCCCAGCACGAAGACCGCTCGGTAGCTCTCGGTCAGCGCGATGAGGCCGCCGGCGACGGGGAGCGCGATCGCTGAGGCGATCGCTCGGACCGAGAAGAAGAGCGCCGTGTACCCGCCCGCCTCACCGGCCGGGATGATCGAGGCGAGTACCGGGAACCCGGTCGTGGAGACGATCCCGAAGCCGGCCGCGGCCGCGATCAGGCCCGGGGCGGCCAACGTGATGTCGGTCGTGAGGGAGACCGCGAGGAGCCCGGTGCCCATCAGCGCGACGCCGAGGAAGAGTGCCGGCCCGAGCTGAGCCGGGTTGTCGATCCGGCCGGCGCCGAGCGTAAACGCTGCGGTAACGAGGCCGAACGCGGCGAGGACGACGGCCGCGACGGCGGTGTCCAGCCCGAGGACGTGCTCCGCGTAGAGGACGAAGAACGTCGGGAGTGCCGCATAGGCGACGACCCACAGGATCTCGGCCAGGAGGAGGGCCCGCACGAGCGGTCTCCGCGCCGCATCGCGATAGAACCGGAGCGGCTGAGGCCGCTCGACGGCCTGCGCGACCGGGTCCGGCTCGGCGACGCGCGTCGTGGTCGGGAGCACCAGAAGCGGCACGAGTACCGCCGCGACGGCGAACGGCGCCCAGAGTGCGACCTCCAGCAGCAGCCCGCCGGCGACCAGGCCCAGCATGCTGCCTCCGAGGAGCGCGAGCTCTTGGGCGCTCGTCGCGCGAGCTCGTTCTCCGGAGGCGAAGAGCTCCGCGACGAGCGCCCGGTGTGCCGTCGTGATCGCGTTCAGCCCGATGTAGACCGTCGCGCCGAAGACCGCGAGGACGAGGTACGAGGAGGAAAAGCCGAGCGCCACGGCGAGCAGCCCGCCGGCCGCGACGACGCCGCCGCCAAGCACGAAGGGGAGCCGTCCCCCGGCGCCCCGCTGGCGGCGGCGATCGCTCCAGTAGCCGACGACGAGCGGAACGGACAGGCCTGCGCCGGCGTTCACGAGCATCACGACCCCGATCAGGCCCGGCGAGCTGTCGATGCGGTCGAGCAGGACCGGGAGGTAAGTGGTCGTGATCGCCCGCCCGGTGCCGGCGGCAACCGCGGCTGCGGCGAAGGCGACAAGGTGGAGGCTCGCGCGGCGGCGCCGCAGAGCGGGGAGGGCGTGAGCGTCCACGATCACGGACGCACGACCGCCAGCGCGCCGGGCGCGACGTCGAGCGTCACGGGCCCGATGCCGAGGTTGGTGGTGTCGGCGATCACGGGCGACCCGCCGCCGGTCGCGATCGACACGCGCGCCGCCGTCCAGGCGCGCGCGCCGGGGCGGCCGAGATGCGTCCCCCGGCGGAGCCGCGTGAGCATCGGGATGATCCTCGCCCGACCCTCCCAGGGCAGCGCGACGACGTCGAGCAGCCCGTCGTCCGGCCGAGCCGCGGGGGCGACCCTCAGCCCGAAGGCGTAGAGCGAGAGGTTGGCGACGAAGAGCTGCCCGATCGTCAGCATCTCCGCGGCGCCGTCGCTCGAGATCCCTAGCGTCATCCCCTCGAACCGCCGGGCCGCGGAGATCGCAGTGCGGATCGCCGCACCGACGTCGGCCGAGTTCGGGGCTCGATAGTCCGCCCGCGCGACTGCGTGGAAGCCGACACTGACGCCCTCGACCGCCAACATCCTGCGGGTGCCGTTGCCGGCGGCGATCAGGTCGATGGCGCGGGCGCGACCCTCGGTCGCGAGCGCGGCGGCCGCGGCAAGGTCGAGCGGGATGCCAAGCGCGCGGGCGGTGTTGTTCGCCCGACCGGCCGGCAGCAGCGCCAGCTCCTGCGGTGGGTTCGGAAGGTTGGCTGCGGCGTGCAGCGTCCCGTCGCCGCCGAGCAGGACGACACGGCGATTCTCGAACGCCTGCGACTCGGCGGCCAGCTGCGCGACGCTCTCCGTCACGTGCGTCTCGATGCTCACGCCCTGCGCGCGGAGCGCTGCGCGAGCGTCCTCGAGGACGCGTCGAGAGCGGTCGAGCCCGCTCGCGTGGCCGTTTGCGACCAGCACCAGGTGCCCTCGTGACGAGGCTGGGAGCTGCCTGCGGGGGGCTTGGACGGTGGCCTCTACGGGAATCGCATTCAACGCGGCTCCCTCCTGTCCAGTTGCTCTCTTACGTCTTTAAAACGGCCACGCCGAGACGCCCATTCCCTCCGGTCGACCAGGTCGCCGCCGCGCCTGGGTCAGTCCTCGAGCCCGGCCAGCCGCTGCTCGAGGAAGCGTCGCTCGGCGTCCGAGTGCACGAGCTCGAGCGCGCGCGCGTACGCCGCGTGGGCGTCTTCGACGCGGTCGAGCCGGCGCAGGAGCTCCGCTCGCGTGGCGTGCACGTAGTGGTACGTGTCGAGCTCGAGCCGCTCCACGAGGGCGAGCGCCGCCGCGACGTCTCCCGCCTCGGCGATCGCCGCCGCCTGGTTGAGCTCCACTACGGGCGACCCGGTGACCCGGGCCAGCTCGCCGTACAGCCCGGCGAGCTGCGGCCAGTCCTGCGGCTCGGCGAGGTGCAGCGCCGCGATCGCCGCCTGGAGGACGTACGGGTCGCGGCCCCCGAGCGCCAGCGCGCGCTCGAGTGCCGCTCGTCCCGCCGCGATCTCGTCGAGGTCCCAAAGGGTCCGATCCTGGTCGCGGAGGAGGACGATCGCGCCGTCGGCGAAGCGCGCATCGCGCCGCGCGTCGTTCAGCTGCATCAGCGCCAGCAGCCCGTGCACCTCGGGCTCGTCGGGCATCAGCTCGGCGAGGGCCCGCCCGAGCCGGATCGCCTCGGTCGCGAGATCTCCCCGGCCGCCGTAGCCCTCGTTAAAGCACGTCCAGCAGGCGGGTCTTCGCAGCGAGCGTGCGGTCGGTCGAATCCGGTCGATTGCGCGGTTGCGGGCCGTCGTCACGAGCCAGGCCCGCGGGTTCGCAGGAGCTCCGTCTCGGGGCCAGCGCTCGGCGGCGGCCGTGAACGCCTCCTGGGCGGCTTCCTCGGCGAGGTCGAAGTCGCCGAGGAAGCCGATCAGAGCGGCGAGGACTCGTCCCCACTCCTCGCGGAAGACGTCCTCGAGGATCGCTAGTCGCTGTAGACCGCCTTCTGCTCGTCCGGCGACAGGTGCTCCCAGGCATCCGTCCCCGGCACCGGGGTGTCGCCTTGAGTGATCAGCAGCAGGTACTTCATGGCTCCTCCTTCGTGGAATGGTCGCCCCTGAGACGAACGGCGAAGGGGGGAGAGGACACCCGAGAATATGCGCTTGACATATTCCTATATGGGTATATAAGATGTTTGACATGGCCCGAGCAGCGACCACAGCGGATGCGTTCAACGCCGTCGCCGAGCCGCGGCGGCGGCAGATCCTGGACGCACTCGCCGGCGGCGAGCGTCCGGTGAACGACCTGGTGCGTCAGCTCGGGCTGGCCCAGCCACAGGTGTCCAAGCACCTCCGGGTGCTGCGAGAGGTGGGAGCTGTGGACGTGCGAGAGAACGGACGGCAGCGGCTGTACCGGCTGAACGGCCGGGCGCTCAAGCCCATCCACGACTGGGTACAGGGCTACGAGCGCACTTGGGCCGAGCGGTTCGACCGGCTGGATGTCGTGTTGGAGGAGCTCAAGAAGGAGGAAGGAGATGGCAGTGGCAAGTAGCGGAACCGCGGTGCTGACGCTCCCGGCGGAGGACCAGATCCTGATCACGCGGGAGTTCGACGCGCCGAAGCACCTCGTCTACAAGGCGATTACGACGCCGGAGCTCGTGAAGCGCTGGTGGCACGCGAACCGCGGCGAGGTGACGCTGGCGGAGATCGACCTTCGGGTCGGCGGCCGCTGGCGCTCCGTGAGCGTGACGCCGGACGGCTTCGAGGTCGCCTTCCGCGGCGAGTACCGCGAGATCGTCCCGAACGAGCGGATCGTCTCGACGGAGTTCTACGAGGGCGTGCCGGACGGCGTAACCGAGGAGCAGGGCTCGACGGTGAACACGTTGACGCTGACCGAGGTCGACGGCCGCACGACGCTCACGGTCCTCATCCAGGCCCCGAGCAAGGAAGTCCGCGACGCGATCGTCGACTCCGGGATGGAGGCAGGCATGCAGGACGCCTACGACCTCCTGGAGCAGGTCGCGATCTCGCTCGACTGAGACGCCTCGGCATGGGCCACCGGGACCGACCCGGTGGCCCGGCCGCGTCACCCGCGCTCGCGGGCCAGGTCGATCTCCCGCGCCGCCGTGATCAGCCCGATGTGGCTGAGACCCTGCGGGAAGTTGCCGAGCAGCTCGCCGCGCTCCGGATCGATCTCTTCCGCAAGCAGCCCCAGGTCGTTCGCGTACTCGGTCAGCTCGTCGAACAGCGCCTCCGCCCGCTCGACTTCGCCGGCGCGTGCGAGGCACGAGACGAGCCAGAACGAGCAGATCACGAAGGCGCCCTCTTGGCCGGACAGACCGTCGTCGTTCAGTCCTTCCTCGCTCGCATAGCGACGCACGAGCCCGTCCTTCGTCAGCTCGCGGGCGATCGCCTCGATCGTCGAGCGCATGCGCGGATCGGTGGCCGGGAGGAAGCCGACGAGCGGCATCAGCAGCACCGAAGCATCGAGCGCGTCGGAGTCGAACGCCTGGGCGTAGGACTGCTTCGCCTCGCTCCAGCCGCGGCCAAGGATTGCCTCCCGGATGCGTTCGCGCTCGGCCGCCCACTCGTGTGCCCTCGCAAACTCGCCCAAGCGAGGCGCGAGCTTGACCGCCCGATCGAGCGCGGTCCAGCAGAGCACCTTCGAGGTGAGATGGTGGCGCGGCTCACCGCGCATCTCCCACATGCCCGCGTCCTTCTCCTGCCAGCCGCTCGCGGCGGCGTCGGCGAGCTCGGCGACGAACTGCTGGATCTCCGGATGGAGCTCGCCGAGCTGCTCGTGGTAGAGGTGGAGCGCGTCGATCAGCTCGCCGTAGACGTCGAGCTGTCGCTGGCGCCAGGCGCCGTTGCCCACCCTGACCGGCGTGGAGTCGCGCCAGCCGCGCAGGTGCGGGAGCTCGCGCTCGCTGAGGTCGTGCTCGCCGCGGAGGCCGTACATGATCTGGAGCGAGTACAGACGACTCGCCCCGCCGCCCGCGGACGAGGTCATGTAGGAGATGAACTCGCCGGCCTCGTCCGGGCAGGCGCCGATGTAGAGCGCGTCCAGCGTCAGGCTCGCGTCCCGAATCCAGGCATACCGGTAGTCCCAGTTGCGCTCGCCGCCGACCGTTTCCGGCAAAGAGGTGGTCGGGGCGGCGACGATCGCGCCGGTCGGCCGGTACGTGAGCCCCTGCAGGACGCGCGAGCTCGTGCGCACGAGCTCGCGGTACGAGCCGTCGTAGCTCGAGTGCTCGGCCTCCCAGGACCGCCACGCCTCGACGGTGTCGTCGATCCGAGCGGCTACCGCCGCCGGCGGGATCGGCTCGGGCGGCTGTCGCGACTCCGGAGGGATCCAGCGGAGCGAGAAGCCCACGCGCTCGCCCTCGGAGACCGAGAACGTCGCGAGCATCGTCGCGCCGGAGACCGAGACCGGGACGTCCGTCCGCACGGTCACCTGGTTCGGGCCGCCGAACGTGCGGCCGCCGTCCTCTGTCTGCCGGAACAGAGGGCGCACGAGCCCGTACTCCGGACGGGGTGCGAGCTCCAGTTGGAGCTCGACGGTGCCCGAGGCGCCCTCGACCGAGCGCACGAGCTGGTGCGGGGCCGTCGAGCCCGATCTCGTGCCGGCGCTGGCCTTCGGCGAAGACGAGCGCGTCCCGGAGGCGGACGACGCCCTCGCCGGTCGTGAACGTCGTCTCGAGCACGAGCGTGCCGTCGGCGTAGCGTCGCTCGCTCGTGAACGTGCCGGTAGGCCGGATCGACCAGTGGCCGGCGTCGGGGTCGAGGATGCGCGCGAACACTGCCGGGCTGTCGAACCTGGGGAGGCAGAGCCAGTCGATCGAGCCGTCCTTCGCCACGAGCGCCGCCGTGTTGGAGTCGGACAGCAGGCCGTAGTCGGCGATCGGCTTCGATGCTGCCGAGTGGTGGGTGTCGCTGCGCTCGCGGATGGCGGGCCTAGTCTGCAGCGGCGCTACCGTCGGTGCGGCACGAGCAGGAGCAACGCGACGGGCGCTGCCAGGAGCGGCCAGAGGGCGACCGCGAGCCCGAACCGCTCCGCGAGCATCGCGATGCCGAGGGGGAGCACCGCGTTCAGCGGGAAGAGCGCACCGACCGTCAGCGCCAGACCGCTTGCCTCGCCGAGCGCGTCGTAGAGCCGAGCCTGCAGCACCGGATACCAGCCGGCGTTGATGATCGCGATTGCGGCGACGAGGGCGAGCTTCGTCTCGACCGCAGGCACCAGCAGGAACGCGACGAAGAGCGCGCCGGTGACGGCGGCGCTCCAGCGCAGGTAGCGCAGCCCGTCGAGGCGCCGGAGCACCAGGATCATCGCGCCGGAGCCGACCAGGCCGGCACCGGCCCACACGGCCACGGCCAGGCCGGCCGTGCCGAACGACGCTCCGACCTCGTCGACGAGGTAGAGGGCGAGGAAGCCGAGGAAGACGTCGAGCAGGAGATCGGAGAGCTCGAGCAGGAAGAGCCAGCGGAAGACCTCGCGCCGCGTGAGCACCCGCAGCGCCTCACGCACCCGCGGGCGCTCGCCGTCGTCGCCGTCGCTCGGCGCGCGGCGGGCGAGGAGGACGAGCGCGCCCGCGAGCAGCGCGAAGACGAAGAAGAGCTCGCGCCAGCCGAGGCCCGCCCAGACGAAGCCGGCGAGCACGATCGGCCCCGTGAGCACCCCGATCGCGCCGGCGAAGGTCCAGCGCGCCATGTTGTGCTCGCGCCGTTCGGGCTCCAAGTCCATGAGCGACGCCTGCGAGAGCGAGACGAACGCGCCCGAGGCCGGATACAGGAGGCTGAAGGCGACGAGCAGCACCCAGAACGACGGAGCTCCCGCGGCGAGGGCGAGCGCGCCAGCGAAGAGTGCGCCACCGGCGAGGACGAGCAGTCGCCTCTGCCACGTCACCGCCACGACTCCCAGCACCGGCTCGACGACGAGCGCGACCACGCTCGGCAGGGACAGGAGTAGGCCGATCTCGGTGTACGACAGCCCGAGATCGGCTCGAATCAGCGGCCACGCGGCCTCACGCGCGCCGAAGACGAGCTCGTCGAGCAGCTCGATCGCCAGCAGCGTCGCGACGACGCCGCCGAGCGACCTACGGGCTAGGAGTTACCAGGGAGGGTGCGTGCGCATCGCTCTCATTGTGCCAGGGCGTGGAGCACCTCAGACGTGGGCGAGCAGGCGGTCGAGTGGCCGCGGCACCCGCGTGAGGCTCAGCGCGCGGACGAGCGAGGCGGCGGACTCGATCTTCCGGCCGCTGTGGGTGCCGATGAAGCGCCGCAGCTGCTCCTCCGTCGGTCTGCCCCGCCAGGCGGGCTGCTTCTGGAAGGTACGGAACGACTTGAGCTCGCCCTGGGCGTCGATCACGCGCTCGACGGCGTCGGGCCCGAGCGAGCGGATCAGCTCGTCCTCCAGGTCGGCGACGCAGACGTAGAAGCCGAGCCGCTCCATGTCGGCGCGCGTCAGGCTCGCACCGAAACCGGCTCGCTCGAGCGCACGCCGGAAGTCGGGCTCCTCGCCAGCGTCGCAGAGGCCCGCCACGCGGACGCCGATGCCTCGCGGGCCGAAGCGGTCGAGGAACCTCCCGATCGCCTGTGCGCCTCCGATCGGCTCGATCGAGACTCCTTCGGCGGCGAGATTCCGGCCGCGGCGCTCGGCGAGCGTTTCGAGCGCCCGCTGGTCGCTCACTCCTTCGACGAGGACGACGGTCTTCATCGTCCACCACGGTACGTTAGGCACCAGGGCCAGATGAACGGGCTGAGCAAGGACGTCTACGGAGCCATCGTCGTCGGCACCGGGTTCGGCGGCGCGGTTGCCGGCTCGCCCAGGCGGGTGTCGACGTGGCCGTGATCGAGCGTGGGAAGCGCTTCCCGCTCGGAACCTTTCCGAGACGTCTGGTCGAAGGACAGGAGTCGTTGCTCTGGCATCACGGAGGCCCCTACGACATTCGACCCCTGAACGATCCACGACGACGACGAGGCCGCGCTGATCCGGACCCGACTCGAGAACGGCGAGCCGATGCCGCTCGGTGGCGCTCTGACAGCGCCGATCGGGGTCTTCGTCTCGGGTCACACCCACGGGCCGGCGCTCGCGGAGTTCAACGGTCCGACCGGCGAGCGGGGCGCAGTCGTCAACTCCGGCTGCTGGCTGCGGCAGCTGCAGCCCGTACCGGCCTGGCTGGCCGCGCCGCCGGTGTTCGTCGCTCGGTTCGTCCAGACCCACGTGCGGGTGTATTGGAGCGACGGCATGCAGGTCGAGCTGTGGGAGCATCCGAGAGCGGCGCCTCGACGCCTTCGCGTCGCCGAGCGGCTCGCCATTGTCGGTCGCGTGCCCCCGCAGCCGGACGCCGACGCCGTGCCGCACGTTCGTGGTCGGGCGCTCGTAATGCCCGACCGGTGAAGCGTCGATAATCCCCGCCAGTGTCCGAGACCATCAACCCGGGCGCGACCTCGCAGGGCGACGAGACCGCGCGGTACGCATCGATGCTCGCGACGGGCGAGCGCGTCCTGCTCGTGCGGCAGCGCCACTGGCTCACGTTCCTCGAGGCCGGGCGCTGGTTCGTGCTCGCGCTCGCCGCGGGCGTCGCCACCCTCGTCCTCGACCAGCCCATCCCGGACGACGGGTTCTTCGGGTTCTTCAGCACGCTCCTCGGCTGGGGCTTCTGGATCTTCCTGACGATCGGGATCCTCGGTGTCGGCTGGTACTTCCTCGTCTGGCGGGTCGAGCGCTACCTCGTTACGACGCGCCGGGTGATCGAGGCCGGCGGAGTGATCAACAGGTACACGCGCGACACCTCGCTTCAGATGATCACGGACATGCTCGTGGGGCACCCCTGGCTGGGCCGGATCCTGGGGTACGGCGAGCTGACGCTGCTGACGGGGTCCGAGGCGGGGATCAGCAAGATCCGCTTCCTGCCCGACGCCGACGAGTTCAAGAGGGCCCTGCTCGACGCGAAGCACGAATACGAGCTCGACGTCGGCGGCGGACGAGCCGTGCAGCAGGCCGTCTCTCCGTCGACGCCGGCTCCCGCGCCGCCCCCGACCTCGACCGGCCTCTCGGCCGAGGAGGTCGACGACTCGCTCACGCGGCTCGCCGACCTGCGCGAGCGCGGCTTGATCACGCAGGCGGAGTTCGACGAGAAGAAGCGCGAGCTCCTCGACCGGCTCTAGCGACCTGCCCGCAAGCGCTGCCTGGCGTCACGTCGAGGCTCGCGAGGGTTTCGAGGTTCTGTTTCCGCGCGCGGTGCCGCATGGATATCGCTTCGATGGGAGCTCGGCGGCCGTCGAGGACGGCCACGCGTGGAGCGTGACCTACACGATCCAGCTCGATCCGACCTGGGCAACGCGCAGCGCTCGGGTCGTCGGGCGAACGGCGGCTTGGCACGCGCGAGGTGTTGCTCGAGGGAGATGGGGCCGGTGCCTGGCTCGTCGACGGACGGCCGACGCCTGAGCTCGCCGGATGCCTGGACGTCGATCTCGAGGCGTCCGCGTTCACGAATGCGCTGCCCGTGCGGCGACTCGAGCTCGGCGTGGGTCGGCAGGCCGACGCGCCTGCCGCCTACCTTCGCGCGCTCGACCTGCGGGTGGAGCGGTTGGAGCAGAGCTATCTGCGCTTGCCCGACGACGCCGGACACTCGCGGTACGACTACGCGGCGCCGGAGTTCGATTACAGGGGCGAGCTCGTCTACGACCGCTTCGGCCTCGTGCTCGACTATCCGGGCATCGCGGTCCGGTTTGCGTGACGCCGCACTCGACTACAGGCGCACGCAGGTATAGGCCGCGTAGGTCCGGCTCGGGCTGAGCCAGCGGTCGGCGATCTCGAACCCGACGTGCCCGAGCATGTCCTCCAGCAGCCAGGTGAACGTCGAGTGTTCCTCGCGCACGTGCTCCGCGAGCTGATCGCCGGTCCAGCCGTCGGCCGGATCCTCCGGTGCGCCGGCGAACCAGGCCGAGAGCGCCGCCGGTGCCTCTGCAGCCTCGAAGGAGAAGACGATGTCCCTGAGCCGGAGGACGCCTCCGGACGGCAGCAGCTGCGCGATCCGCGCCAGCGCGAGCACTTTCCAGAAGTCCGGCAGGTGGTGAAGGGCGTTGCGGGTGTAGACCGCCTGCGGCGGCGCGCCTTCGTGCTCGTAGGTGAGGAAGCCGGCGTGGACGGCCTCGATGGCGTGTGCGCGGATTGCGGCAACCATCGGCTCCGAGACGTCGACCGCGACGACGCGCGCAACGTGTGGCGCAATCGCCCGTGCGAACGCGCCCGTCCCGGCGCCGAGGTCGACGACGGTGCTCGTCGCGTCGACTCGCAGCGCCTGCAGCGCGGCGATGTCGTCGCCCCAATCGGTCGGCGACTTGTCCTCGTATCCGGCCACGTAACCGGCGTCGAGATGCTCGCTGCCGGCATGAGCGAGCTCATCCAGCCGCCAGCTCGGATTCCCACTCATCGCAGCTCCCGCTCGACCTCGTCGAGCCACTCGCGGTGAACCTCGAGCAGCCGGAGCCCGAGCTTGTGGTTGAGGAGCAGGTAGCGCTTCCGGTGGGGGAGCGCCTCGTACCGCGCTCGCGCTTCCTCGCGCTTCGCCTGCTGCGCGTCGATCTCGTCGCGCAGGGTGAGCAGCGAGTCGAGGAGCTTCCGGTCGTCCCCGACGATGTCGCCCGCCATCAGCTTGACGACGGCTTCGTTCTGGATGCGCGGGAATGGCGGCGGCTCCAGCGCCCAGTCGCGAAGCGCCGTTCGGCCCCTGTCGGTGAGCGTGTAGAAGGTGCGCTCGCGCGTCTTGCCCGGTCGTCGTTCCGAGCTGACATAGCCGAGCTGCTCGAGCCTCTTCGGCTCCGCGTACAGGCGCGAGGCCGCGACGGCGTAGTAGATCTGCGCGCCGCGCCGGTGCATGTCGACGAGGTCGTGGGGCGAGGCGCCGCCGTCGCCGATCATCGCGAGCGTCAGGTAGGAGACGTTGTTGAGGTCGCCGCCGATCCGGTCCTCCGATCCGTTTGACGAGACTCCTGATGAGAGTCTATAACTCCTAAAGAGAGATTAACGAGTTCAAGGAGCACGTGCAATGGCCATGACCTCCCTCACACCGAACCGCCTACCCGACGCCGTGGACGTCCTGATCGTGGGTGCCGGACATGCCGGCCTGGCGATGTCGGGCCTCCTGTCCGACGCGGGCCGCGAGCACCTCGTCGTCGAGCGCCGTCAGAGCGCTCGGCGGCGGCTGGCAGGACCGCTGGGACGAGTTCACGCTCGTCACGCCGAACTGGACCTCGTCCTTTCCTGGTTGGGCGTACGACGGCACCGATCCCGACGGCTTCATGAGCCGCGACGAGATCGCCGCGCGCGTCGTCCGCTACGCCGACGTCGTGCACGCCCCGGTGGCGGTGGCGACCGAGGTGCGCCGGCTGACCCCGCTGAGCGGGCGGCGGTTTCGCGGCCGCGACCGACCGCGGCGAGGTGACCGCGCGTCAGGTCGTCGTGGCGACCGGCAGCTACCACCGCCCACGCATTCCGGCGTTGGCGACGGGCATCTCCGGCCGCGTCACCCAGCTCCATTCGCACGACTACCGGAATCAGGCTGCACTTCCCGATGGGGCGGTGCTCGTCGTCGGCTCCGGGCAGACGGGGCTCCAGCTCGCCGAGGAGCTGCACGAGGCCGGACGCCGGGTCTACATCGCGGTGGGATCCGCGGGCCGGGTCCCACGCCGCTACCGCGGGCGCGACCTCTTCGCCTGGATCATCGACGTCACGCGCCACGGCGCGGCGCACGGCGTGACGTTGCCCACTGCCGACCAGCTTCCCGACGGCCGTCGTCGGTTCGCCGCGATGCCGGCGGTGACGGGCCGGGGAGGCGGACACGACACGAACCTCCGCCGGTACGCGGCCGACGGGATGACGCTCGGCGGCAGGTTGACCGCCGCGGACGGTGAGCTGCTGACGTTCGCCGGCGACCTGAACCTCAGCCTCGAACGGGCCGACAACTTCTTCGACGAGCGCTTCCGGGGGATCATCGACACCTACATCGAGCGAGCCGGGATCGCGGCGCCGCCGGCCGACGACGTCGTCGTCAGCCATCAGCCGCAAGAGCTGACCGACCTGGACCTGCGGCGCGCCGGAGTCTCGACGGTCATCTGGGCAACGGGGTACGGCCTCGACTACCGCTGGATCGACGCGCCGATCCTCGACGAGCTGGGCTACCCCCGGAACGTGCGCGGCGTCTCCGCCGTCCCGGGCCTCTTCTTCCTCGGCCTCCTCTGGCAGCACTCGCAGGCGTCGGCGTCCCTTGTCGGCCCGGAGCTCGACGGCCCGTACCTCGTCGACATGATGGGCCGGGAGTTGGTTTTCCGGCGCGCAGCCTGAGCCGTCGGCCCCCGCGCCTGACGGGAAGACCGTGCGCGCCGCGTCCGTCGTGAAGTAAAGCGACGCAGTTTGCGGCGCTGCGGCGTCTCCCGATCTCCGAGTGGAGAGGACGAGCCGATGAACACGAAGCTCCTGCTCTTGGGCGCGGTCGCCGCGCTCATGGTTGCCTTCCCGGCCGCTGGCGCCGAGCGCCTGCCGTCGGCGGGCGCACCGCACTACCTGCACTGGGGCGACGACGGGCTGTGCAAGTCGCTGACCGACTGGGACGAGGAGGTCAGCGGCATCGAATACGACGCGGCGACGCGGATCGTCGCCGTCTACGGGGGTTTGGGGAATGACTTCCTCGAGATCACGATCGACGATCAGGGCACGAGCAGCGCCTGGGACGACACCCTCGAGATGAGGCTCGAGAGCTACGAAGAAGAGGGTCCGCCGGACGTCTTTGTGCTCGATCCTCCGCTGCCGCTCTACGAGCCCGGCGACGAAGGCGGCGGGGGCGGCGTCTGGACGACCGAGAACACGCCGAAGAAGCTGCACCTGAAGCGGATCGAGTATGTCGGGTCGTACAACGACGTGAACGGGGTGACGAACGACTCGCCGGTGCCGATGTACGCGCGCGGATTCTTCGGCGACTCGGGCGGCGTGGACGGCTTCTTCCTCGGCGGCAGCGGCCCGGACTGCGTCACCGCGACCACCGGCAAGGGCGCCGGGAAGGACAACTCGATCGACGGAGGCGGCGGGGACGACTACATCAAGACCGGCTTCGGCGACGACAGCCTCACCGGCGGCCAGGGATCGGACACGATCATCGCAGGCGAGGGCAACGACGTCCTCCGCGGCGACGGCGGCGGCGTCGTCCCCGGCAACGGCGGCGTCGACCACCTGCGCGGCGAGGGCGACAGCGACTGCTACATCGGCGGCGAGACCGCCGTCGACGACGGGCTGCGCGACCTGCTCGACGACCCGGCGCCCGGATGGCGCGACGTCAACCAGTACGTCGCCGAGCCGGGCGTCGTCGACGGCGTCGCGGTCGACACGATCGACTACATCACCGAGGAGGATCCGCTCCTCGTGGTCGCCTGCTAAGCACGTCAGGCCGGGCGGCCGCGCAGTGGACCCAGGCTAGATGCAGAGATGGAGGCTGGTCGCCACAGCCTCCATCCCTCGAGCTGCTCGCCGGTGTCAGGCGGGCGGAGCGCCGGACCGAGACCGCCGGCGTAGCGACCCGAGGCGGCTCAGCCGGGCCCGCACGACGATGAGTAGAGCGGGCCCGGTCGAGCACCCCCCGCCACGAGCGCCGGGATGAGGTGCTCGCCAAAGTGGTGGGCGACGATCACTGGAAGATCTCGGTCGTGCAGTCGCCGTTCTGCAGCCGTACCTCGTGTGCGCGTGCCGGGCCGTCGGGACGGTCGTGGAAGTCGACGAAGAAGTCGCGGTCGATCTGCATCCCGCCGTTCGGATCGCAGTCGATCCGCAGGAGCCAGGAGCGCATCTCCGGATAGAACTGGTTGTCCCACGTGGAATAGAGCGAATTGCTGACGTAGAGGCGACGGCCGTCGAAGGAGAGCTGGATCATGTTGGGGCCGCCGCTGAGGTCGCGGCCGGCGTCGCTTGGCCGTCCGAGCACGCCGCCCAGCCAGAGCTGACCGGTCAGCTTGGGCTTGCGCGGATCGGAGACGTCGTACTGGCGGAGGTCGCCGTGCAACCAGTTGGCGAAGTAGAGGAAGCGGTCGTCCATCGAGAGGACGAGATCCGTGATCAGGCCGGGTACCGGGAACGGCCAGCCCTCGAGCTCGACGCTCTCCACCTCGATCACGGGCGTGGCCGCGAACGAGCCGTTGTCACGGCCGAAGTGCCACATCACGCTGGACAGGGCCGCGCCGACGAAGCCCTGATCCGAGTCGGGATCGTGCTGCCAGCGCACCTCGAGCGGGACGAGGCCCTTCTCGCCAAGGTCGATCGACTGCTGCAGTGTCCGCTTCTCGAGATCCCAGAAGTGGATCCGCTGCCCGTACCGGCCTGCGCCGACGTCCTCGAGGTCGAAGCCCTTCTCGTAGGCGTTCGGCTCGCCGAACTCGCTCGACACGAGCACGTTCTTGCGTGGCTGGTACCAGAAGTCGTAGTTGAGCGGCGGCTTCTCGCCGCCGTTCTCCCAGCGGCCCTTGACCTCGAAGGTCTGCGCATCGATGACGGCGAAGCCGCCGGAGCCGTTGCCCTCGGCGTCGCCGAGCATGGCGACGACGATGTTGTCGCCGGGCATGCAGTGGACCGTGTGCGGGCGGGTGTAGCCGGTCTCGCGGATGACCTCCTCCGGCTCGATGACCTTCTCGATCCGCGGCCGGCGTGGGTCGTCGGCCACGTTCACGATGTGGAAGCGCGACGAGCGGAAGCCGGGCACGATCAGGTGCGACCGGTCAGGCCCGTGGCAGGCCGACGAGCAGCGGTTCCAGCCGAAGTGGTGCAGCTCGTCGCCCACGTTCGGCATCGGCAGCTCGTGGACGATCTTCCCGTTCTCGGCGTCGACGACTGCCAGGAAGTCGGGCTTCTCCACGCCGGTGCCCTCGTGCAGACAGGCGAGGTAGACGAACTCCTCGGCCGGAGCCTGCATCGCCTCTGTCGGCGAGCTGTAGAAGGAAGACGGCTTGTCGTGGTTCGCGTGCATCTCAAAGCTCCTTTCGGATGGCGGCTGTGCTGTGGCGGGTTCGCGGTTTGCCCTCTTCGAGCAGGGGCGCGATCAGCGCCGCGGCGCGGGCGGCGCCGTCCGTCTCGACGGGGTGGTAGTCGACATCCTGGCCGATCGTCTCGGCGATCGCGAGGGCGATCGTCTCGGGTGTCTCGTGCTCGAAGTCCATGCGGCGCCCCGCGCGGTAGCGCTCGAGGCGGTGGCGGACGTGAATGTTTTGCTCGAAGTGGTGGCGGAGCGGGAAGTAGAGGAAGGGGCGTCGGTTCGCCGTCAGCTCCATCGATGTCGTCAGCCCGCCCTGGACGACGGCCAGGTCGCAGGCGGCCAGGTGCCGGTAGAGCTGGTGGACGTAGGCGCGCACCTCGAGGCCCTCGTGACGGGACAGCGAGTCGGGGTCGATGCGCGGCCCGGCGACGACGACCATCCGCAGCGCCGGCACGCGCTCCTTCGCCTCGGGGTAGGCGGCGATCACCCGTCGTAGGAGGTCGCCGCCTACGCCCGACCCCCCAACCGTGACAAGGCAGACTTGCTCGTCCTCCCCGTAGCCGAGCTCTGCCCTGAGCGCTGCCCGGTCGGCGAACTCGGCGGGATCGAACCCCGTGACGTAGCCCGCGAACGAGTAGTGCTCCTCCGGTCCACTCCCGGATCCAGGGCAGGTGGGGCGCGAACCGCTCGGGCACGATCTCCTCGCGGTTGCCGACGAAGACGGCCTGATCGCGCACGCGCGGGAAGCGAGCGATGTGCTCGATCATCTCCTCGTTGTAGTCGCCGGTCAGGAACGCCTCGTGGTCGCCGCCGTCGGGCATCGGCAGCCAGCCGACGAAGTCGGTCAGCCAGACGTAGGGCGTCCGCTTCTGCTCCGGGTTCTCGTGCAGGTAGTAGTCGAGCTCCCAGGCCTCGTCGCCGATCCAGAGGTCGTACTGCTCCTCGCGGACGAGGTCGTGGAAGACCATGAAGTTGGCGAGCAGGATCTCGTCCATGCGCCGGATCGCCTGGAAGCAGTGCAGATCGTGCTCGGCCGACTCGCTCTCGATGTGGCGCGACTCGTTTGCAAGGAAGCCGCTGGCCGGATGGATTCGCTCGCCGCGCGCCTCGAGCACCGCCGTGACGGGGTGCTGAGCGAGCCAGTCGATCTCGAGGTCCGGATGGAGCTTTCGCAGCTCGTCGGCGATCGCCGCGTCACGCTGCGCGTGGCCGAGCCCGATCGGCGACGAGATGAACAGCGCACGCTTGCCGCGCGACCTGCCGCGAACCCAGCGCTGCGGCGGCGGCGCCGGCTTGACGAAGTCGCGCAGGAGCAGGTTGACCTTGACCGGGTCGCGTGCGTGGGGAAAGTGTCCCGACCCCTCGAGGAGCGCGAGCGCACCGTTCGTGAGCTCGGCCAGACGCGCGCCAGACTCCCACGGCCGCACGGCGTCGTCCGTGCCGTGGATGACGAGCACCGGGCAGTCGATGCGGGCGACGAGCTCCCGCACGCTCTCCTCGTCGGGGAGCCTCGGCGCCAGCTGCGTCGCGACCAACGTCTCGGCGTCCGTGTCGAGGCCCCACCCGACCGCGTCCTCGCGCTGTTTCGTCGAGTGCGGCTCCGTCAAGCACTGCGAGAAGAAGAACTCGAGGAAGTCCTCGTAGTGCTCGAGCCAGTAGTGGCGGTTCCACTTCTCCCACCCTGTCGGGTGCTCGTGTGGCTCGAGGAAGTCCTGGGCCGCCCTCGCGCGCGGCACAACCGGCGGCAAGGGCAGAGCAGGCGCGATGAACACCATCTTCGTCGACCCTCTCCGGGTGGCTCGCGGCGAGCAGCAGCGAACGCTCCGCGCCTCGCGAAAGCGAGACCAGCACGGCCCGCTCGGTGCCGGTGGCGTCCATCACCGCGAGCGCGTCGGCGGCGAACTCCTCCTCGCGGTAGGCCTCCGGCTCGGGCGGCCGGTCGGACCTCCCATTGCCGCGCCCGTCGAACGTGAGCACGCGGCAGTGCCGCGCGAGGTACGGGATCTGCATCTTCCAGTGGCGCGAGTGGATGATCGACCACGTCGGCATGAGCAAGACAGTCGGCTCGCCGGAGCCGTAGACCTCGTAGAAGATCCGGACGCCGTCGCGCTCGACGACGCCGGACTCGTCCGGGTAGCGCGCCCGTGTCTGCTCGGGCGCGGGGGCGGTCAGCTCGACAGCCACTGGTCGATCCAGTCGAGCAGCTCCGCATGGCCGGTGTCGAGGCCGCCGAGGCGTTCGACGATGATCCCGATGTTGAACGTCATCACGAGCGCGACGAGCGCGTCGAGCGGCAGCTCGATTCCGAGCTCGCGATGCGGCTGCTCGAACGCTTCGGTCAGAACCGCGCGCCACTCGGCGTTCACCTTCGCGAGCCGAGCTCGCAGACCCGCATCGTTCCAGGCCATGGCCTGCAGCTCCAGCCAGATCTTCTCGTACGTGGTGTCCTCGCTCACGAGGTAGCGCATCGCCGTCCGCCACTTCTCCACGAAGGGCGTCTCGGCGGCATAGAGCTCTCGCTGGCGCGCGATCAACCGCTCGGTGAAGCGCTCGAGGGCGCGCACGAGCAGGTTCTCGTTCGAGCCGAAGTAGTAGTGGACGAGCCCGTTGTTGACTCCGGCGGCCTCGGCGAGCCGACGCGTGGTGATGCCTGCGTATCCGACCTCGTCGAGCAGCCGCTCGGCTGCGTCGAGCAGCGCCTGCTCGGTCTCGTGTCCGGGTCGAACAGCAACGTTAGCCATCTGACTTAGACATTTGACTAAATCACGGCGTTGCTGTCAAGTCCTCCGCGCGGCGCTTGAGCGCCTCGTTCATCTGCGTGAAACCCTGCTCGGTCGCCGCGAGCGTCTTCGAGATCAAACCGACGAGGATCCCGCTGAAGCGCTCGCTCTGGTCGAACCGCGTGCGCCCTCCCTCGAGCGGCTCGAGCGCGAGCGTGTGCTCCCCGTCGACGAGCCCGGGAACGAGCAGCCGGCCGAGCCAGCGCAGCTCGCGCGCGGGCTCGGCGGCGCGCACGGTCGGCCTGAACGTCATGCCGCGGGCGCCGGGCGGCTCGATCCTGACCTTCAGTTGCGAGCCGACCTCTGCATCGCCCTCGATCGAGCGGATGAACGGATTCCACTCCGGGTAGGCGTCGAAGTCGGTCAGGACCTGCCACACACGGTCCGGAGGCGCGTCGATCTCGATCTGAGCGTGTAGCTCACGCATGCGGTCGTTCGGCGCGGAGCACGGCAAGATCCTGCGCGACCCAGTCGACGTCCGCAGCGAGACCGGCCTCGCGCAGCCAGCCGACCTGTGCCTCGATCGAGTCCGGGCGGTCGAACCCCGGCTCGAGCGGGATCACGGCATCCTCGGGTCGCTCCGGGACGACCACGTCGCCGAGCACGAAGCGGCCTCCGGGCGGGAGCACGTCGGCGACGCGGCGGAAGAGATCGGCCTTCTCCTCGGGCGAGAGATGATGGACCGTGAGCGCCGACACGACGAGGTCGAACGGCCCGGGCGGGAGGTGATCCTCGAGACGCGCCAACCGGAGCTCCACCCGGTCGGCAGGCAGCGCATCCCGTGCCGCCGCGAGCATCTCCGGGCTCGAGTCGAGGCCGCTCAGAGTCGCTGTGGGATGCGAGTCGAGCAGTGCGCGAGTCGTCTCGCCGGCGCCGGTCCCGAGCTCGAGGATCGCCTCGGCGTCGACACCCTTCGTCGCCTCGACGACCCGCCGCTGTAGCTCGTCATAGCGGGCGATCTCCTCCCGGATCTCCGTCGGGTAGCTGACGGGATCCCACGGCGACTCCCCCACCGCGCGCCTACGCTCCTTCGAGCGCGACCAGCCGCGGCCCGACGTGGGCGAACATGAGCTCGTAGCCGCTGACCTCCTCGACGTGAACGTTGACTGCGGAGGTCATTTTCTCGCGGAACTCCGCGCGCGCCACGCGGTGCGCCTCCGCGATCTCCTCGCTCTCCCAGAAGCTGAGAACGAGCGTGCTGCCGTCCGCGGCGTTCGAGAGCATCATGAGCCCGTCGAATCCCTCGATCTCCTGCAGCCAGGGCAGCATCTCCTCACCCGCGATCGTGGCGATCTCGAGCGGTTGGTCCAACGGGTCGCGCGTTCTCGTGATGGTGACGTACATGCCATTGCCTCCGGCCGAATCTCCGGCAACGGGAGCGCGCCGTCGGCCGGGTAGCGGGAGTGTTACAGCTTCGCCCGAGGACGGGCCGGCGTTAGGGTTTCGGCCGCGCCATCTCCGCGCAGCGCGGATCGTGGTGCGTGGCGAGCTGGAGCAACAGCGCGTGCAGCGTGCGCCGCTCCGCGGCGCTGAGCGGCTCGAGGAACTCCTTCTCGATGCCCTTTGCGATCGCGCGCATCCGGACGAGCGCCTCCTTGCCGCCCGGCGTCAGCGTGACGAGATGCCGGCGCCGGTCGCCCGGGTCGCGGCGCCGCTCGACGAAACTCTGTTCCTCGAGCTCGTCGAGGAGCCCGACGAGATGGCTGCGGTCGTAGCCGAGCGCATCGGCGATCGTTGCCTGGGTCTTGCGCGCACCCTCGTCGAGGAGCGACAGCACGGCGTGGTGCTGCGGATTCAGGCCGGTCGACTCGAACGCCTCGTAGGCCCGGTCCTTCACGAGCGTCGCCAGGCGCTTCATGAGGAACGGCGTGTTCAGCATGAGCTCGCGCGGCGGGGCCGCCGGAGGGTACGCCAAAGGTGTCGAAGAGGTTGACATGCGAGAAGTGTAGCGCGGACAACTGTTGACTCTTGTTATCGTTGTCCGCTCCAACGATTGGGAAGGACGACGATATGGAGTCACGCCGGGCAGCAGTTGGACACGGAGATCGGCGCTGGAGCGCCCTCGCGCTGATCGTGGTGGCGCAGTTCATGGTCATCCTCGACGTCGCCATCGTCAACGTCGCCCTGCCCTCGATCCAGACCGATCTCGGGTTCTCGCAGACCAGCCTGCAGTGGGTCATCTCGGCGTACGCGATCATGTTCGGCGGCGCCCTCCTGCTCGGCGGACGGCTCGCCGACCTGCTCGGTCGCAGACGACTGTTCCTGGCAGGACTCGCTCTCTTCGCGGCCAGCTCACTGCTCTGCGGTCTTGCCTGGTCGGAGGAGTCGTTGATTGCGTTCCGGGCGCTGCAGGGTCTCGGCGGCGCGTTGCTCGCTCCCGCCGCGCTCTCGCTGCTGATGACGACATTCACGGACGGCCGCGAGCGGAACATCGCGCTCGGCATCTACGGCGCGGCCTCGGGAAGCGGCGCGGCGGCGGGAGTCCTGCTCGGCGGCCTGCTCACGTCGTATGTGAGCTGGCCGTGGATCTTCTTCGTCAACGTGCCGGTCGCCGCGGCGGCGATCGCCCTCACCCCGTGGTTGCTGCGGGAGAGCCGTGCCGAGCGCGCATCGTCGCTTCGACTTCGCCGGCGCGGCATCCATCACGGCCGGTTTGATGCTGCTCGTCTACGCGCTCACCCGCGCGACGGACGACGGCTGGGGCGCGACCACCACGCTGGGTCTGCTCGCCGCTGCGATCGCGCTCGTGCTTGCCTTCGTCGTGATCGAGCTGCGGTCAGCGGCGCCGCTCCTGCCGCTGCGGATCTTCCGCATGCGCACGCTCACCGCCGCGAACGCGACGATCGCCGTGATCGGCGCGGTCGCGTTCTCGGAGTTCTTCCTGCTGACGCTGTACATGCAGGACGTCCTTCAGTACTCGGCGGTTCAGAGCGGCGTGGCGTTCGCGGCGTTCGCGCTGACGGTCGTCGTCGCGTCGAACGTCGCGCAGGCGGTCGTGAGCAGGGTGGGCGTTCGGCCGACGCTGACGGCCGGCCTGCTCGCCTCCGCCGCCTCGGTCGCGCTGCTCACGCGCCTGCCGGTGGATGGGCACTACTTCTGGGATCTCTTCCCGGCGTTCGTGCTGGGCGGCGCCGGCATGGGCTTCTCGTTCGTGCCGGTGACGATTGCAAGCCTGTCCGGGGTTGACCGCGCCGATGCCGGCATCGCCTCCGGCCTCGTGAACACGAGCCGACAGATCGGCGGCGCCATCGGCCTCGCGGCCGTGAGCGCGATCGCTGCCGCCTCGACGAATGCGTATGTCGACGCGCACCCCGGCGTACCTGCGACGAGCGGCGTCGCACTCGACCACGGCTACCGAACTGGGCTCTACGTGCTCACCGGCCTGCTCGTCCTCGGCGCCGCGATCGCCGGTGGCCTGATCAGGCCAGAGCCGAGTCCGGTCGAGGCCGAGGCGGTGGTCGCACCCGAGGTCGAGGTGGTCCGCGAAGCCGCGTGACCCACGCGCACCCGCCGATGCCGCGTCGGTGCTGCTGTGCCATGGTTACTCCGAGGCGCGCGTCTCGGCGCCGACGGCGTACGCACGCGACGAAGGAGGGGACCCGTGTCCGTTCAAGGTGACGACGGCGGTGTGAGCTTCGCCGGGGACATCAAGCCGCTGTTTCGCGAAGGCGATCGGAGCTCGATGCGCTCTGCGTTCGACCTCTGGTCGTACGACGACGTCTCGGCGCACGCCGACGCGATCCTCGACCAACTGGAAGCCGGCACCATGCCGTGCGACGGCGCGTGGCCGGGTGAGCAAACCGCACTCTTTGCTCGCTGGGTCCGAGTCTGGGAAGGCTCCCTAGGCCGAGGCTGAGCGACGCCGAACCGGCCGTGACGGCCGCCCGACCTCGAGCGCCCGGGCCAGATCCGTGATCGACAGGAGTCCGGCGAGGCGTCCGTTGTCGACGACGAGGCCGCGGTGCACGCACCCGTCGAGAGCTGGGCGAGCGCATCGATCGCCGCGTCGTCCTCGTCGAGCGTCGGAACCTCCGCGCGGGGAATCATCGCGTCGCGTACGCGGCGCGTGTCCCACTCGTTGCGGGGCACGCTCGCAACGGAGCGGAAGGCGAGGAGCCCGATCGGGTGCCCCTCGTCGAGCACCGGGTACGTCGTGTACCGCTGCGACGACGCGACGTCGTCCATGAACTCCCCGAGGCTGACGTCGGCCTCCACGGTCACGGGTTGACGGATCATCACGTCGCGCACGCGGAGACCGTCCAGCGCCTGCTGAGTCGCGACGTAGCGCGTCTCGGCCGTTGCGGCCTGGAGCAGGAACCAGCCGATGAACGCGAGCCAGGCGCCGCTGAACGAGCCCTCGACGATGAACATGACGAGCCCGGCACCGATGAGCAGGAACCCGAACGCGCGTCCCACGCCCGAGGCCACCGCTGTCGCCCAGCGGAGATCGCCCCGCAGATACCAGAGCGCCGAGCGGAGCACGCGGCCGCCGTCGAGCGGAAGTGCGGGCAGCAGGTTGAACGCGAGCAGGATGAGGTTGGTGTAGCCGAGCCAGGAAACGACCCCGTCGATCGCGTTCGGGAGCCCGGCGAAAGCCGCGACGACGACGAAGAGCACGCCGAGCGCGAGCGAGACGAGCGGCCCCGCGATTGCGATCCGGAATTCGGCGGCGGCGCTCGGAAAGGTGCCTTTGAACTGCGCCACGCCGCCGAAGAGCCACAGGTTGATGCCCTCGATCTCGACACCGTCCCGCCTCGCCTGGAGCGCGTGGCCGAGCTCGTGCAGCAGGAGCGAGACGAAGAAGAGGAGCGCAGCCACGACGGCGAGCGCGAGGTATTCGCCGTCGGAGTAGCCGGGATTCTGCGACGGGAAGACCGCCGCCGCGAGCGACCAGACGATGAGCGCGAAGACGATCAGCCAGCTCCAGTTCACGCCGATCCGAATGCCGGCGATCCGACCGAGCTGGAAGGTCGGATTCACAACGGAGACTCTACGCCTCGTCGGGCGCAGAGCGGACTGAATCCAGCATCCCAATTTCGCCGTATCGAGGGATGAACGACTCAGCCGTCCGCCATGCGCGTCGGCACGACCCCGTGCCGTGCGCGTGTGGCAGCAAGGGGGTGACTCGGATGAGAGCTTCTCGTTTCTTGCGGAGCCGCGCGTCGTCGCGGCTCGTCCTGCTAGTCGGCCTAGTGGCCGCGGTCGCGTCGCTCGGCGCGGGCACCGCGATGGGTCGCGTCGACGGTCCGGCTCGAACGGGTCCGGCACTGCTCGTTCCGGACCTCGAGTTGCGCACCGTCGTCGACGGGTTGGCGCTTCCGACCAGCATCGCCTTCCTGGGTCCCAACGACCTGCTCGTCCTCGAGAAGAACAGCGGCCAGGTCAAGCGCGTCACGAACGGGGTCGTGCGGTCGACCGTGCTCGACCTCGCGGTCAACTTCGGCTCCGAGCGGGGGCTCCTCGGCGTCGCGCTCCACCCGAACTTTCCGGTGAACCGGGGCGTCTACCTCTTCTGGACCGAGAGCACGACCGCCTCCGACACGGGCGTTCTCAATCAAACACCGCTCCTGGGCAATCGCGTCGATCGCTTTCTCTGGAACGGCTCGACGCTCACCTTCGACCGCAATCTGATCCGGCTTCGGGCGATCCAGCAGGACTTCACGACCGTCACGACGCCGTTCGGCACGTTCACGCAACCGGAGCGCGGAAACCACGACGGCGGCGTGATCGCCTTCGGGCCCGACGGCAAGCTGTATGTCCTCTTCGGCGACGTCGGACGACGCGGCCAGCTGCAGAACCTCCGCGACGGCCCGTTCGGGCCGGGAATCCCCGACGACCAGTTCGGCGGCCCGCAGCCCGACGACGCCCACCTCGCCGGTGTCGTCCTCCGGCTGAACGACGACGGCTCGACTCCGACCGACAACCCGTTCTTCGGCGCGGGCGCCGCGATCGGCGGGCAGGTCGGCGCCAACATCCAGCGGATCTTCACCTACGGGCTTCGCAACAGCTTCGGGATGGCGTTCGACCCGGTCTCGGGTGCGCTGTGGACGCAGGAGAACGGGGAGGACGCGTTCGACGAGCTGAACCGGGTCGAGCCCGGACAGAACAGCGGCTGGGTGCAGCTCGCGGGGCCTGCGGATCGCGTGGGCGAGTACAAGGGGATCGAGACGACGTCGCTCGAGAACGAGCCCTTTCCGAATCTGCAGCAGTTCCGCTGGGGACCGGAGCGCATCGCCGATTCGCCCGAGGAGGCGCTGTCGCGATTGTTCGCGCTGCCAGGCTCGCACTACAGCGACCCGGAGTTCAGCTGGAAGCACGTGCTCGCACCAGCGGCGATCGGGTTCGCGCGTGGGCTCGGGCTCGGCTTCCGGTTCCGGAACGATCTCTTCGTCGGCATGTCGGTGCCGAACCTGCTCGGCGGACCGCTGTTCCACTTCAACCTGACGGCGTTCCCCCGGCGGCTCGCCCCCGCCGATCCGCGGCTCCGAGATCAGGTCGCGGACAACCTGACCTTCCACGATCTCACCGAGAGCGAGAGCCTGCTCATCGGACGAGACTTCGGCGTCATCACGGACATCGAGGCGGCGCCGACGGGCACGCTCTACGTCGTCTCGCTCGACCAGGGCGCGATCTACGAGGTCAGCGGCCGCTGACCGTTGAACCGCCGTGGGGCGGCCGGCCTCGCTCGGCCGCCCCACCGGCGCCGTCGTTTCACCTTCGGGGGGCGCGAGGCCGATGATTTCGGCCGCTCCGGGCGGTCAGATACATGTCGATCTCCGTCCTGCGCGTTCGTCGTTCAGACAGAAGGCCGAAACCACAACCCGAAGGAGCGACGATGAAGTATCTGCTGCTGGTGTGCTGGGACGCCGAGAAGATGGACGCGCAGACCGAGCCAGACCCGGCCGAGAAGCGTGGCGAGGAGAGCTTTCCCTGGTTGGACGACGTCCAGGCGCGGGGCATGTGGGTCACCGGCGACCAGTTGGCTCGGCCGCGCCGGGCACGCTCTGTCCGCGTGCGTGACGGGAAGCCGATCGTCACCGACGGTCCGTTCGCCGAGACCAAGGAGGCGGTGGGCGGGTTCGACATCATCGAGTGCGGCAGCCTGGACGAGGCCGTCGAGATCGCGGCCGGGCACCCCGTCGCCCAGATGGGAACGATCGAGGTCCGTCCGCTCTGGGGGAACTGAAAGGAGCACTGATGAGCGCGACAGCAACGCGGCGACTCAATGTCGCCGCGGTCGAGCTTCAACACTTCGCAGACCTGCCAGACGGCTTCCGTCCGGAGATCGCCCGCGTGGCCAAGCGTCTCGGTGCGATCAGGACCGGCATGAGCGTCTACGAGCTGCCGCCGGGCGAGGCGATCGGCCCGTACCACTACGAGGACCCAGAAGAGGAGTGGCTGCTCGTCGTCGACGGTCGACCGACCTTGCGGCATCCGGACGGCGAGGACGCGCTCGAGCCCTGGGACGTCGTCTTCTTCCCGTCCGGGCCGGCGGGCGCGCACATGGTTCGGAACGACACCGACGCGACGGCCCGCGTCGTGATGTTCTCGACGATCACCGAGGTGGCTGCAGTCGTCTATCCCGACAGCGACAAGATCAGCATCTGGACGACCGGCGGCGCCGACGACATCGTCGTCAAGCGAACGAGCGGCGTTGGGTACTGGGAGGGCGAACGCCGAGCTGCCGGGCGCTAGGCGCTTGGCGCGGCGCGATCCCGTGCCAGATCGCGTCGAGCAGCTCCTCGGCATAGCCGGACGGAGCGTCGGCGAGACCGAAGGGGAAGAGCACCCGGACGAAGGGCGGGCTGACCAGGAGGTCGGCGATCAGGTCGGGATCGACGCCCTCTCGAAGCTCGCCCTGCTCGAGTGCGTGCTTGAGCAGCTCGTCGATCGCCTCGCGGCGGGGTCGCACGAGCCGCTCGTCCCAGGCTGCCGCGAGCTCCGGGTTGCGATGCAGCTCGCCGAGCAGGCCGGGCAGGATCCGGCCGACGAGCGGATCGGCGAAGAGACGCATCACGTCGCGGATCTGGTGCAGCAGGATCGCGTACAGGTCTTCGCCCTCGAGGACGTCGAGCTCGGCGGAGAGGTCGTGGATCGCGTCGGCGACCAGTTCCTCCTTCGACGCCCAACGCCGGTAGATCGTGTTCTTCCCGACGCCCGAGCGTGCGGCGATCGCGTCCATCGTTGCGGCCTGGAAGCCGCGTTCGGCGAGGAGCTCGAGCGTCGCCTCGATGATCGCCGGCCGCGCCCCGGCGTGACGCGGGCGGCCTCGGGGCCTCGGCGCGTCTTGGGTCTCGACGGAGCTCATGATTCGGAGTAGAACAGTAACGGCATCGTGTAATATACGGAGACGGGCAGTCTCGAAAAGAGCGAGACCTCAGGAAAGGCCGACGATGTTCCGCAGCATTCTGGTCGCCGTCGACGGGTCACGGGCCGCAGCCGCTGCGCTGACGCAGGCCGTCGACCTGGCTCGAGCGGAAGGTGCGCGCCTCACGCTGATCAGCGTCGCCTCAGCACCTCGCTGGCCGATCGCCCCGGCACCGTTCTACGTCCCCCGTCCCGGGGAAGAGGAGCTCGAGCGGCAGGCTCGGCAGGTGCTCGAGCAGGCCGAGGCGCGCGTCCCCGACGGCGTCCCTGTCTCGACCGTCGTCCGGCGAGGCGGCATCGCAGAGGCGATCCTGGACCGCGTCGAGAAGGGCGAGCACGACCTCGTCGTCATGGGCTCGCGCGGGCTCGGGCGCGCCGGCTCGTTGCTCCTCGGCAGCGTCAGCCGCGCCGTGCTCGCGGGCTCGCCGGTCCCGGTCCTGATCGCCAGGGCCGACGCCGCGCCGGCGACAGCCGTCGAGGCTGCAGAAGCGACGGTCGCGTGACGTCGCCCGGCCGAGAACCGGCGAAGAGCGACCGTCAGGCGCCGGCTGCGGTCAGCGAGTTGACGGTCCTGCTCTGGTTGCTCGCGGCGTTGATCGCCGAGTTCGTGCTCGCGTGCTGGTTCTTTGGCCGCCTGTACGCGGGCTGAATCCGCCCGCGAGCCTCTGCTTTACTGTCGGCAGCAGAGCAGCGCCGATCTACCAAGGAGCGGAGATGCGCCCAGCGTTCATGTCCATCGAGAAGGGCTTTTTGACCTACTTGGAGGGTATGACGCGTGCTTCGCAGAACGCTCAACTTGGGGATCCTGGCGCATGTAGACGCCGGTAAGACAACGCTCACCGAGCGGCTGCTCTACGCGGTCGGAATCATCGACGAGCTCGGCAGCGTCGACAAGGGGACGACGCAGACCGACTCGTTGGCGCTCGAACGGCAGCGCGGCATCACGATCAAGGCGGCCGTCGTCTCGTTCGCGATCGACGACGTCACCGTCAACCTGATCGACACCCCTGGCCACCCCGACTTCATCGCCGAGGTCGAGCGCGTGCTGGGCGTCCTGGATGGCGCGGTGCTCGTCATCTCCGCCGTCGAGGGCGTGCAGGCGCAGACGCGCGTCCTGATGCGGGCGCTTGGCGCGGCTGGGCATCCCGACGCTCGTGTTCGTGAACAAGGTCGATCGAGTCGGCGCCGACTGCGACCGTGTGCTGAACGAGATCTCACGGCGGCTGACGCCGGCGGCGGTTGCGATGGCATCGGTCGACGGCGAGGGAACCCGCGACGCGGTCGTGACACTGCGTGCAGACGGCGACCCCGCCCTCAGGTCGAGGCTCGTCGATGTGCTCGCCGAGCACGACGATGCACTGCTTGCCGCCTTTGTCGACGGCGAGTCGAGCGTGTCGCCGCAACGTCTCCGCGACACGCTCGCGGCGCAGACGAAGCGCGCGCTCGTGCATCCGGTCTTCGTCGGGTCCGCGCTCACGGGCGCCGGTGTGGACTCGTTGCTGGCGGGCCTCGTCGAGCTGCTGCCTGCGGTGGACGGCGACGACGGTCCCGTCTCCGGCACGGTCTTCAAGATCGAGCGTGGGCCGGCCGGCGAGAAGATCGCGTACGTCCGCATGTTCTCGGGCACCGTGCACACTCGGGATCGGCTGTTCTTCGGTCGTGACCACGAAGAGACGGTGACCGCGATCAGCGTCTTCGCCGACGGGACGTCCGTCCGGCGGCCGGCGGTCTCGGCGCGAGAGATCGCCAAGCTGTGGGGGCTTCGCGAGGTTCAGATCGGCGACCGGATCGGCGAGCTGCCGGCGGCGCGATGCAGCGTGAGTTTCCGCCGCCGACCCTGGAGTCGGTCGTCGAGCCGACGAATCCGGCCGACGGACAGCGGCTCCGCGTCGCGCTGGCGCAGCTCGCCGAGCAGGACCCGCTGATCGACGTCCACCAGGACGACACTCGCCGGGAGTTGTCCGTCTCGCTCTACGGCGAGGTCCAGAAGGAGGTCGTCCAGGCGACGCTGGCCGACGACTTCGGCGTCGAGGTGACCTTCCGGGGGACGACACCGATCTACGTCGAGCGGCCCCTCGGCAGCGGCGAGGCGATCGAGCGGCTGCACGCGGAGACGAATCCGTTCCTCGCCACCATCGGCCTCCGCGTCGACCCCGCGCCGGACGGCTCGGGTGTCGAGTTCCGCCTGCAGGTCGACCACCGCGCGGCTCCGACCTACGTCTACAAGAGGCTCGACGACTTCGCGGACGCGATGGGGCAGTACGTCCGGCACGCGCTCGGGGAGGGGCTCTACGGCTGGCGCGTCACCGACTGCGTCGTGACGATGACGCATTGCGGGTACAGCTCACCCGACGGTTCGGCGGCGACGCGAGGACCGCTGAGCACCGCCGCCGACTTCCGCAAGCTGACGCCGCTGGTCCTCAAACAGGCGCTCGAGCGCGCCGGGACGATGGTCTGCGAGCCAACGGTCCGAGCCTGCCTCGAGCTGCCGGTGCAGGTGCTTGGGTCGGTCATGCCCGCGCTGGCGCGGCTCGGTGCTGCCGTCGGGACGCCGTCGGTGCAAGGGGAGGTGGCGACGATCGAGGCCGTCCTGCCTGCGGCGCGGGCGGACGACCTCCAGCGGCTGCTGCCTGCGTTGACGGGCGGCGAGGGCGTGCTCGAGACGTCCTTTGCCGGCTACCGGCCGGTGACCGGCGAGCCGCCGACCAGGCGCCGCGCGGCGCGAGGCGTTCACGCCTCCGCTTCGCCCACCACGTGAATGCCCGAGCTGGCGCATGCGCGAGAGGCTGTCCTCGACGCCGACCGCACTCGCGAGCTTCCCGTCTCGGACATGGAAGACGTAGATCTCGTCGACGTCCTCGAAGCGTCGCCCGGTTGGCTCGACGCCGAGCCATGTGTCGCGGTGTGTGCCCGAGCACTTGAAGTGGGCGACGACGGTGTCTTCCTCGGCCACGAGCTCGACGATCTCCATCCTGAAATCGGGGAAGGAGCTGCGGAACGGGCTGATCCAGCGACGGGCGAGCCTGGCGAACCCCTCCTGCGCGAGCTCGTCGACCGCATCGGCGTTGCGCTGGTTCACCACCTCGTCGACGAGGCGGCGAACCAGCTGCTTGTTGGCTTCCGTTCCCACACCGACTCCAGGACGAAAGTGTCCGTGATCTACGAGCCGTTTCGCCACCCCGTTGGATCCATCGACGGGGTGCGCTGCTCGACCGTGCGGTCGCCGACTCGAACGACGATGCCGAGCAGAGCGAGCAGGAACAGCGGGAAGAAAAGAAACAGGGCGAGGGCCGCTCCGCCGATGACGAGGAGCGAGGCGACGGTGAGGAAGAGCGCTGTGAGTGCCACGAAGGTCATGTCGAGCCTCCTTCAGCTCGAGGTACGGAGCTGTGTCTGCGATCGGGGCTCCGCTGTCGGCGCCGCCGGTGTCGCGTAGGCGGCGGCGAAGCCCTCCCGCCAGGTCGGGTAGCGCAGGGTCCAGCCGAGCTCGCGCTTGGCCTTCGCGTTCGAGGCGCCGCGGGTCTCGGTGCCCAGCATCACGCCGGTCTCGCCCGCGAAGAGCCGCGCGAGCCAGACGGGGAAGTGCCGGGGCGGCTTGGCTCCCAGCGCTTGCGCGAGCACCGGCAGCCACTCACGTACCGGCGCCGGCTCGTCGTCGACGATGTTGTAGATCGCCGGGCCCCGGTCCTCGCGACTGAGCTCGAGAGCGAGCACGGTCGCCGCGGCGGCATCGTCGAGGTGGATGAACGAAGAGACGCCGCCGCCGTCGCCGACGATGGGAAATTGCCGCTTGCGGACGGGCTCGAGCAGCCCGTCATTGGCAGCGCCGTAGAAGCTGCCGTAGCGAAGCGCGATCCCGCCGGCGGCCATCACCGCATGGTCGAGATGGGTCATCGCGGCGCTGGTCTCGCGCATCGCAGCCGGCGGTGTGGAGTCGAGAGGAGCGTCCTCGGTCTTGACCGGCCCGCCCTCGCGGGCGTAGCGCATGCTGGCGTAGCTCTGGGCGACGATCCGGTCCACGCCCGCCTCGCGCGCGGCGGCAAGGAGCACGTCGGTGCCCTCCCGACGCAGCCGGTTGGTCTGCGCGAAGCTGCGGTCGAGGTTCCTGGAGAAGTTCACGTCCGCCAGCGCGGTGGCTTGATGGACGATCGCGTCGGGACTGGCTTCGAAGATGGCCCTGCGCACGGCACGTGGGTCGAGCAGATCGAGCACCATCGGGTCCGCTCCGAGCGCCGCGACGAGTTCGGCCTTGCGGGGCGATCTGGAGGTGCCGGTCACCTCGTGGCCTGCGGCGATCAGCTGAGGGACGAGCCGGGTGCCGATCGCACCACTTGCCCCTGCAACGAAAACTCGCATTGTCTTTCCTTTCGGTCTTGGATCTCGCTGTCACATCAGCGGGATCTCACGGGTCTTACGTGTATGACCCGGCGAGACGAAGGAAAGTGACCGATGGATGAGCGCGACTGGTTGGCAGAACGATTCGAGGAGCAGCGACCTCGGCTGCGTGGGGTGGCGTATCGGATGCTCGGCTCGCTGAGCGAGGCGGACGACGCCGTCCAGGAAGCCTGGCTGCGGCTCAGCCGCTCCGACGCGAACGAGATCGAGAACCTCGGCGGCTGGCTGACCACGGTCGTGGCGCGCGTCTCGCTGAACATGCTGCGATCACGCAATGTGCGGCGCGAGGAACCTCTGGGCGTCCACTGGCCGGAACCGATCGTCGACCGCGTCGAGGGGGTCGATCCAGAGCACGAGGCGCTGCTGGCGGACTCGGTCGGCCTGGCGCTGCTCGTCGTGCTCGAGACGCTGCCGCCGGCAGAGCGGCTCGCCTTCGTGCTGCACGACATCTTCGCCGTGCCCTTCGACGAGATCGCGCCGATTGTCGATCGCTCGCCCGAGGCGGCACGCCAGCTCGCGAGCCGCGCACGCCGCCGCGTCCGGGGCGGGAACGCGGTTCCCGACGCCGACCTCGACACTCAGCGCGAGATCGTTACAGCCTTTCTCAAGGCCGCACGCGAGGGAGACTTCGAGGCGCTGCTCGAGGTGCTCGACCCGGATGTCGTGCTGCGCGTGGATCTCGGCCCGCTCCCCTTGCGCGGGGTCGAGGTGCGCGGGGCGGCCGAGGTGGCGGGCCAGGCCCGCACGTTCGCGGCGATGGGCCTGGACATGCGGCCGGCGCTCATCAACGGCGCTGCGGGAGCCGTCACGACCCTCGACGGGGAGCCGTTCTCGGTCGGGGCGATCACCGTCCGGGGTCGGCAGATCGTCGCGATCGACATCCTCGCCGACCCGGAGCGGCTCCGCCGGCTCGACCTGACGATTCTCGACGACTAATGGTCGCGGAGCGCCTCGATGCGTTCCGCCCACGACGCCTTGCGCGCCGCCGGTTGCCGGGAGGCGTACCTCTTCATGCACGAGCAGAACGAGCGGGCGCTGGCGGTGTACACCGCGGCGGGTTACCGCCCGGACGGCGCGGACCACGTCTCGGACTTCCGCGGCACCCCGCTGCGCGAGCTCAGGCTCGTGAAGCGGCTGTAGCGATCAGACGATCGGGCAGTTGACGACGAGTGGGGTCCTCGCGAGGGCGACGTCTCCCGCCGCTTCCGCCTTCTTGATCGCGGCGTTCGACGTGAGCAGGCGCGGCGTCGTGCCGCTCTTCCACGTGACCTTCACGATCGCCCAGAGGGGCGGATAGGCCGTCTGGCCGGGAGCGATCGCGTCGGGTGTGACGTTGTGCTGGCCGGTGACACCGTTGGTGACGGTGTAGAGGAGAACGACCGCGTTACCCGGCCTCACCTTGACCGGTCCGAGGTCGTAGTAGTGAACGGTGCGGCCTGCCGAGAAGCCGGCAATCCTCTCTTGGCCGAAACCGAGGACAGGGCAGTTGACGACCGTCGCCGTCTTCGCGATCGTGAGCTCTCCCGCGGCGGCAGCCTTCTTCACGGCGGCAGCAGAGGTGAGAACACGCGGCGTCGTCCCGGTGGCCCAGGTGACCATGTTGACCTGCCAGAGGGGCGAGTAGCTCCTGTCGCCCGGCACGGCGTCGATGACGTTTCGCTGATCTTCTGCGCCGTTGGTGAACGCCCAAATCGGCGCAATCTTGTTGCCTGGCTTCAGCTTGATCGGGCCGAAGTCGAAGTAGCGGACCGTCCTGCCCTTGTGGAACCCGGTGACGACGGGCTGCTTCTTGCCCGGCGTCGCCGCTTGGGCGGCCGGCGCTGCCTCCCGGTCAGGTGCGGTCGTCGTGGGCGGCGATGCCAACGCCGTGGTCGCCGCGGCGAGCGCGATCGCCCCGGCGACGAGGGCTGAGAACGTCTTGGCCAACGTCGGTCTCCCTTCTCGAGTGAACGACGCGAGGCTAGGAGCAGGGCCTGTCAGTTCCCTTACGCGCCCCTTAACGTTCGAAGAACCTCACGCGACGATCCGATGACTTCGCGGCGACGGCGAGGTCTACACCGACACGCGACATCGACACGGAGGTCCGAAAATGGGAGCGATACACGTACACGAGTTCATGAGCCTCGACGGCGTGATCGACGCGCCGACGTGGACGTTTGACTACGGGTTCCACCCCAAGATGGGAGAGGCCATCGGCGCGTTCACCGGCCGCTCCCGAGGCATCCTGCTCGGGCGCACGACCTACGAGATGTTCGAGCCGGCGTGGTCGGTGCGGACCGTCGAGGACGATCCCGGAGCGCCGTTCTTCAACGACACGACCAAGTACGTGGTCTCAGGGACCCTCGAGGAAGCGACATGGCGGAACTCGAAGATCGTCGGGCCGTACGACCCTGGCACGATCCGTGGTCTGAAAGAGGAGGTCGACGGCGACCTCTACGTCAGCGGCAGCATCACGCTCGTTCGAGCGATGCTCGCCGACGGTCTGGTCGACCAGCTGCACCTGTTCGTCTACCCGCTCACGCGCGGCGCCGGTCCGCGGCTCTTCCCAGAGGACGCGACGCCCGCCAAGTTCGCGCTCGAGGGCTCCGAGTCGTACGAGAACGGGGTGGTGTATCTGAACTACCGATCGGAGGTGTGAGGTCAGGCCGCAAGCTCGGGGTGCCTGACCCGAACCCGGTCCTCGCGGTAGCGCAGCGCCTCGTACGCGACGACCAGCGAGCACACCGTGCTCACGAGGGCGAGCGCCGCGAGCGCCGGGATCGAGACCGCAGCCGGGATGAGGGCGATCAGCACGACCGCTCCGATCGACCGCCGTCGGAACACTCGGCCCGTCGTTCGGAAGAGGAATGCAATGTGCCCTAGCAGGTAGAGGGCGGCACCGCCGCAGAGCCCCACCGCGGGCACCGTGTCGAGCTCGTCACCGACGTGGCCCACAGTCGTCTTCAGGCCGAGGGCGAAGAGCACGATGCCCGCGAGCATGGGCAGGTGGAGGTAGCTGTACGCGTGAAGCGCGAGCCGGTGGAGCTCGACGCCGTGCGCCTGCATGAGCCGCCTTCGCGCGACGATCGCGGCCACGTCGAAGTAGAGCCACCAGAGCGCCGCGACGACGACGATTCCGAGCGCGGCCGCCACGAGTACGCCGGCGTCGAGCTCGAAGCCCGCGCCGAGGCCGATGGCGATGATCGACTCGCCGAGCGCGATCAGGATAATCAGCGCGTGCCGCTCGGAGAAGTGCTCGGGGGCGACCCGCCAGCCGCCACCGACGCCGATCGCAACCGGGCCGATGTAGTCGATCGCAAGGGCGACGAGCCAGACCGCGATCCGTACATCCCCTTCGAGGAAGCCGGCGAGCACGAGTAGGGAGGCGCCGATGATCGCGGTCGGGGCGTAGCGGACAAGCGAGCCACGGCGGCCGGGATCGTCGCGAACGACCGTGGCGGAGAGGACGAGATGAAGCAGACGGACGAGGAGGTACGCGACCCCGAACAGCACGGCGTCGTCCCCGAAGGCGCCCGGCACCGCCAGGGCGACGCCGAACATCGCAGCCATCGAGGCGAGCATCGTGAGCCGGACGCCACCCTCGTCGACATCCGTCGCGCTCGTCAGCCACGCGTAGGCGGTCCACGCCCACCAGAGCGCTGCCAGGACCAGCATCCCGCGGAAGACTCCGCGCCACGTCGGGTCGTCCGCGAGCAGGACCGTGACCTGAGTCAGTGCGAAGACGAAGACGAGGTCGAAGAAGAGCTCGAGCGGGGTGACCTGGTGCTCGTCGTCGGGCTCGAGCTCGCGCTCGGCGTCTGACACGGGCGGACCTTAGCGTCGGCTCAGGCGTTGTCGCGGCGGCGCAGGACGCGCAGCGCGCGCAAGGTGTTCCACCGGCTGTCCGTGCCGGGTTTCTCCATGTCGACGAGGGGCGTTCCGGGAATGCGCTTCTGCAGCGGCCAGCGCCCGTTCGGCTTGCGTTCATCGCGCAGCAGCTGGATCGGGTCGTCCAGGCGCTCGTCGTTGATGGCCGGCGTGAGGCTGAGGTAGTCGAGGCCGCGCAGAACCGTGTAGTGCCAGTGCCACGGGTAGGTGAGGTGCGTGAAGCGTTCGGCGATGACCTCGCCGGTCTTGTCGGAGCGGTAGAGCCGGTGTTCGAGCATGAACTCGAGCGCGCGCGCTTCGGCGTCGCGGAACGCAGTCGCTTCGACAGCGCCGCGCTCGGCTGCGATCCGTAGGCCCTCGAGCACGTTGAAGGTGGTGTGGAAGGAGCTGTGGCGCGTGTCCGGCCGGGGGCGTATTCGACAGTTCCACCCTCCGTCGTCGAGCTGTGCCTCCAGCACGGCCGCTCCCAGCGGGGTGAGACGGGCATCACCGTTCAGGAAGTACGCGCCGAGCCCGAGCCCGAACCCCAGGTGGCACAGGTCCATCCTCTTCAGTAGGTAGGCGGCGTCCACGCCGGCCGGCATGTAGCGGGCCAGCACCCCGTCCACGGACGCGCGTGCGGAGGTGTGGTCCTCCGGAAGACCGCACTCCCTGAGCAGCAGCAGCGCCCATGGCACGTCCGTCCAACGCCCTTTCGGCCAGCTACCGTCCGGTGCCTGGCGCTCGAGCATCCCAGCCACCCAGCCGCCCTCTGCCGTCCTGCGTCGCTCAGCCTCCCACGTCTCGGCCGGCTCGTCGAGGAGGTCGCGCATCACCTGCCAGCGAATGACCGGGTCCCCCGCGAGGAGCCAGGTGGTCACCGAGCTGTCGGGCGTCATTCCAGCTCAGCCGCCGCCGCCGTCCCCGCCGCCTCCACCGCCGCCGTCTCCGCCCGACTCGCCGCTACCGGACGAGCCTGAGCCGGACTGCGAGTCGGCGTCGCCTGGGCGATCGTCAGCGGACGTCGCGGCCACCGCACCTCCTGCGACTGCGGTCTGCTCCGCGCGGGACTTATCACCCCGGAAGAGCTCTCGAATCCGGTCGAAGATGCTGATTCCCGAAGCCTATTCGGGCTTCGGCGCCCACGCGGCGGCATACGATCCCGGCATGGCCTACGACGAGGCACTCGCCGATCGGATCCGCGAGTTGGTCGGCGGCGAACCTGGTCTGATCGAGCAGAAGATGTTCGGTGGGCTCGCATTTCTCATCGGCGGCAACATGGCGATCGCAGCGAGCGGCCAAGGTGGAGTCCTGGTTCGCGTCGACCCTGCTCAGTCGGACAAGCTCGTCGAGACGAGCAAGGCCCGCCTCATGGAGATGCGCGGCCGGCGAATGCGGGGGTGGCTGCGCGTCGACCCCGAGGATGTGCGAACCAAGCGCGAGCTCGCCAAGTGGGCGAAGCTCGGCACGGCGTACGCTCGCTCACTGCCCGCGAAGCGGTAACGCGACGAGCGACGCGGGGGCGTCGCCCGACCTGGCAAGATCGGCCCCCACAGCAGGCCGGTTGCCCACGCTCGACTAAAGGAGGCCTTGTGCTCACGGGGTCCAGAAGCCTTCGACGCGCCGGCCGGGCGCTCTTCGCTGCGCTCGCCGTCGCCCTCTCCCTCGTCCTTCCGTCCCTCGCTCACGCCGCGTTGGTCGAGGGGCCGATCCCCGGCGACGTCCCGGGCAGTCCGGCGTCCCCGGAACTGAGCGAGACCTACCCGTTCTTCTCCACCTGGCTCGACCTCGGCCAGAGCGGCTACATCGAGCAGGAGTACTACCTCTCGGGCGTCGCGGACGCCTACTCGCCGACGGGCTCGAAGCTGGAGTCGGACGTCCCGTACCGGACGCGGATCGTCGTCCGCCGGCCGCGCTTCGATTTCCGCTTCAACGGCACCGTGCTGGTCGAGTGGCAGAACGTCACTGCCGGCTACGACCTCGACGCGCTTTGGAACCGGCGGCACCTCCGCGACGGGTACGTGTGGGTCGGTGTCTCGGCCCAACGCGTCGGCGTCGACCAGTTGCGCGCCTGGAGCCCGACCCGGTACGGCTCGCTCGACGTCACCGGCGCCGGCGAATACCCGGGCGATCAGCTCTCGTACGACATCTTCGCGCAGTCGGCCCAAGCGCTGAAGACGCCTGGCACCGTCGATCCGCTGCGCGGGCTCGACGTCGACCGCGTGCTCGCGATCGGCGCCTCGCAGTCCGCCGGCCGCATGACCACCTACTACAACGTGGTCCTGCCACAGGAGCAGGCCGTGTTCGACGGCTATGCCTTCATCGTCGGGACCGCGCCCTCACGGGTGGGTCCGGAGCCGATCATCCAGGTGCTCTCCGAGACGGACGTGACCAACCCGCTCACTCGGCGGCCCGACGGCGACGTCTTCCGCCGCTGGGAGGTCGCGGGAGCCGCGCACTCCGGTTGGGAAGGCCAGGAGTACCGCCGTCCGCTCCAGATCAGGGACCTGGGGGCGGCGCCGGTCTACGACTGCACCAATCCGCCGTTCAGCCGCGTCCTGCTCAGCCAGGTGATCCAGGCGGCGTACGGGCATCTCGCCAGGTGGGTCGACGGAGGGCCCCCGCCGCCGTCCGCCCCGTACCTCGAGTTCAACGGGACGACGAAGGTGCGGAACGAGCTCGGGCTCGCCCAGGGCGGCATACAGCTCTCGCAGGTCGCGGTGCCGACAGCGCTCAACACCGGCTCGAACTCGGGCGCCCACCCGTTCTGCTTCCTCTTCGGCACGCACGTGCCGTTCGACGACGCTCAGCTGGACGCGCTGTACCCGAGTCACTTCCAGTACGTCAGCGAGGTGGCGCGGACCGACTGGGGCAACATCCGCTCAGGTTTCCTCCTGCCCGTGGACGCGCTGGAGAACCTCCACGACGCGTTGCAGTCGGACGTCGGCAAGCGGTAACTGCACCGCGAGTGGGGAGACCGGTCCGCCGGTCTCCCCACGCGGCGCCGCGGTGGTTCGCTGCTAGGCGGGCACCGCCTCCTCGAGTTGCGCCGCCATCGGGACCGGCGATCCGATCACCAACACCTGTGGGGCGCCGGGCTCGAACGGCCGTTCGAAGGTGGAGACGACGGTCGAGCTCGAGAACGTCCCGAGGACGCGAAGCACCTCGTCGCCGATGTTTCGCAGCCCGTGCGGCGCCATGGGCGGCACGAGCGCGACCTCGTGCTTCCCGATCTCACCCACCTCGTCTCCGACGCGAGCCTCTGCGGTCCCCTGCACGATGATCAGCAGCTCTTCTGCGCTGTCCGTGTGCACGGGAAGCTCTGCGCCCGGGTCGAGCTCGAACAGCACGGTGGCCGTGCTCGCCGTCCCGGTCGCGCTGTGGAGGGGGAAGCTCACACGCAGGCCCGGCCCGGTCGGCGCGAGCTCGAAGTCGTCTAGATCGAAGGTGAACATCGTCAGCTCCTTTCGTTGCACATCAGTGTGCAGCGATCCTATGACGAAGTCGACGCGCTTGTCAAGTTCGAGGTACACTGGTGTGCAATGAAGCGAAAGTATGAGCTGAAGGAACGCGCACTGCGTCAGGCGGAGACGAGGCAGCGGATCGTCGAGGCGACGGTCGAGCTGCATACGTCAGTCGGGCCCGCCCGCACGACCATCTCGGCAATCGCAGAGCGCGCGCGGGTCGAACGGCACACGGTCTACGCGCACTTTCCCGACGAGCGGGCGCTCTTTCGCGCCTGCTCCACGCACTGGCGAAGCCGGCATCCATTACCGGACGTCCGACGACAGCTCGAGCTCGACGTCCCCGAGCAGCGACTCCGCGGGGCGCTCTCCGACCTGTATGCCTGGTACGAGGACGTCGAGTCCGAGCTCGACATCCTTCGCCGCGACGCGCCGCTGGTCCCGGCACAGGCGGAGGTCATGGCGGAGACCGACCAGGCGACGAGACAGCTCGCCGACGACCTTGCGCGCGGCTGGCCGCGACGGAAGAACGTGCGCGCCGCCGTCGGCCATGCGCTCGAGTTCGAGACGTGGCGCTCCCTCGTCCGCCGGCAAGGCCTCTCGCGCAAGCAGGCCGTCGACTCCATGCTGCGTCTCGTCGCGAGCGTCCAGCCGTGAGCCCACTCGCCAGGCGCTAGGCGCGAGCGAGCGTGCGTGGCAACCCGAACCGCGCGAAGACGCTCGTGTCGCCGAAGAAGGTGGCCGCTGAGATCTGCTCCTCCGCGAGCGTGAGCACGAGGAGTCCGTACGGCCGCGCGACCGGGGCGTGGGGGTCGTCCATGTAGCAGCCGAAGGCGGGCTGGCCGTTGGCGCGCGTCGGCACGACTCGGACCGGCGCAGCGCGCAGGGGGAACTGAGTCTCGAGGAAGAGGGTGATCGCCTCCTTCCCCTGGTACTCGAACGGGTACGGCGGCATCGTTACCCAGGCGTCACCGGCGAGCAGGGCGACGACGGCTGCCGCGTCTCCGCGCTCGAACGCGTCCGCGAAGCGGCGGACGATCTCGCGTTCCTGCGGCGAGTTCGGGATCGGCACCCGCGAGGAGTCGATCGGTCGCTCGGCGAGCGCTGCGCGTGCGCGTTGAAGCGCCCCTTTGACCGACGCGTCGGTGGTTTCCAGGATCGCCGCCGCTTCGCCGGCCGAGAAGCCGAGTACGTCGCGCAGCACGAGGGCGGTGCGCTGGAGCGGCGGCAGCCGTTGCAGCCCGGCGACGAATGCGAGCGCGGTCGCTTCCTTCGTCTCGTAGCGCGCCGCCGGGCCGGGGGCGGAGTCGGGCAGCCCTTCGAGGAGGATGTCCGGGTAGGGCTGAAGCCAGAGCGGCTCCGAGCGGCGCGTGGGCGGCGGCGGCTCGGGCATCGGCGGAACCTCCTTGGCGGGTCGTCGCGCGTTGCTGCGGAGGAGATTGAGGCATCGGTTGGTGGCGATGCGGTAGAGCCAGGTCCGCAGCGACGCGCGCCCCTCGAAGTCGTCGAGGCCGCGCCAGGCCGCAACGAGCGTCTCCTGGAGCATGTCCTCGGCGTCCTGCAGCGAGCCGAGAATCCGGTAGCAGTGCAGCTCGAGCTCGCGCCGGAAGGGCTCGGTGAGCTCCCGGAACGCCGGCTCATCGCCGTCACGGGCGCTGCTCAGCAGCCGCTCGGTCATCAGCTCGGACCTCATCAGAAGTACTGACACCGATCTCGGACGAAACGAATCGGCCGGTTCGTGCGCGCCGGCCGCGGTGCCTCAACCAATAGCACGAGGCGTATGTCTCCAGTGGCTGCCGTTCCGTTTCGCGCGTCGCCGGTGTCTCAACAAGAGCACCCCGAAACGACATTCAGGAGAACGCATGGACACGAACGGCAGCACCGTCCAGAACGCTGACAAGGAGAGAATGAGAATGGGAAAGATCGTGATCAGCGACAACGTCACGCTCGATGGAGTCGTCCAAGACCCGGCCGGTGACGAAGGCTTCAGAGTCGGTGGCTGGGTCGGCCTGATCAAGGACCGCCCCGAACTCGGCAAGCTCGCGCTCGACGAGGCCTTGGGCACCGAGGCCCTGCTGCTGGGTCGGCGGAGCTACGAGTGGCTCGCTGCGCGGTGGCCATCCCGGAGTGGCGAGCTGGCGGACAGGTTGAACAGCCTGCCCAAGTACGTCGTGTCCTCGACCCTCGAGAACCCCGACTGGAACAACTCGACGGTACTCAGGGGCGACGCGGTGAACGCGGTCTCGAAACTGAAGCAGGAGCTAGACGGGGAGATCGTCGTCCCCGCCAGCTTCCAGCTCGTACGCATGCTTATCGAGCACGACCTGGTCGACGAGTTGCGGCTGAAGATCTTCCCGGTCGTACTGGGCGTCGGGGATCGACTCTTTGGCGAGACCAGCGACAAGAAGCCGATGCGCCTCGTCGACACCCAGACCGTGGAGGGCGACGTCGTCGTTCTCACCTACGAGGTCGTCAGGGACGCCTAACGGGCGCCGGACGGCGCCGTCGTCCCTAGCAGCCGCGTCCACCCGGACAATGAGAAGCCCCGCCTCGGCGGGGCTTCTCGCGGAGGAGCGAACGTTGCTCCGCCGACAGTCCCGCTCAGGCGGGCGGGATGTTCTGGTTGAGGCGGAAGAGGTTTGTCGGGTCGTAGCGGCGCTTGATGGCCACGAGCCGGTCCCAGGTCTCGCCCGGATACGCCGCGCGGACGCGATCGTCTCCTTCGTCGCCCAGGAAGTTGACGTACGCGCCGGCGTCGTCCTGGCGGAGCGCGTCCGCGAGGCCCGTCACCCACGGCTCGTGCTCCGGAGCCTCCTCGGTGTTGCCGAAGAGAGCCGCCACGTTGACCATGATCCGGCTCCGCCGATGCGCGTAGGCGGTCGCGTCCGCCGGCACCCGGGCGGTCGCGCCGCCGAGAACGCGCAGCTGAGTCGCGGCCAGCATCGCCGTCGACGACTGGAGCTGCTCGACGATCGTCTCCGCGGCCAAGCGGTCGACGCTGTCGACGAACATCGTGCGTGAAGCCGCGATCGGGTGGAATTCGTCCTCGTCGCCGCCACCCTCGAAGATCGCGGGATACGGCTTCGGCCCGACCATGTCGGCCATCGGCTCCGCGAGCCCGCGGAACGGCGCGGCGGCGCGTTCGCCTGCCTCGACTCCTCCTGCGTAGACGAGCACGGCGAAGATGACGAGCCGGCCGTGCTGCTCTTCCGGCAGGAACGGCATCGGCGGCGCCGGCATCACGTTGGCAATGCTCGACAGCTCCTCCGGTGCCGCCTCGGCCGCCTGCACGAACGACTGGATCGTGTCGGCCGTTGCGGGCAGGATCAGCATCCCGCCGACGACCGTGCCGACCTCGTGGAGCCGGAGCCGGACCCGCGTCGCGACGCCGAAGTTGCCGCCGCCGCCGCGGATCGCCCAGAAGAGATCGGGGTGCGACTCGGCGTCCACGTGGAGCAGCTCGCCGTCGGCGGTCACGACCTCCGCGGCGAGCAGGCTGTCGATCGTGAGCCCGTACTTGCGGACGAGATAGCCGACTCCTCCGCCGAGCGTCAGCCCGCCGATGGCGACCGAGCCGGTGTCGCCGAACGGCGTCGCGAGGCCGTGCTCCGCGGCGGCGACGGTGTACCGGCCCGTCTTCAACCCGGTCTCCGCCCACGCTGTGCGGCTGTCGAAGTCGATCTCCAGGCCGTTCAGGTCGCGCAGGTCGAGCACGATGCCGCCCTCCGTCGTGCTGTGGCCGGGGACGCTGTGGCCGCCGCTGCGCACGGCGAGCTCCAGGCCGGTGTCGCTTGCTAGCTCGATCACGCGCGCGACATCGGCCGCGTCCGCGGCCATGACGATCGCGGCGGGGTGGTTGTCGATCCCGCCGTAGAACGGGGTGCGTGCGTCGTCGTACTCGGGGTCACCCGGCGCCACGACGCGGCCCGTGAGGTCGAGGCGCAGCTTCGGGATCGAGATCTGGGTGGTCGTTTCAGACACGTTGGTCCTCCAAGTTCGTTTGCTTCTGCGTTCAAGTTGCCTACGCCGCCTCCACGCGCGTCAGGAGTTGTTGTCGTCGGGACGACGAACGGGAGACGCGGCAGGGGACACCTCCACCGCTGAAGCGCGGTCGACCCGCTACCGGCTGACTTCGGCGACGCGCCGTTGCAGGAAGCGGCGCTCCGGTTCGGTGTGCGCGAGCTCGAGAGCGCGTTCGTACTCCGTCCGCGCCTCGGCTGCGCGGCCCAGACGGCGGAGCAGGTCGGCGCGCGTCGAGTGGAAGTACTGGTAGCCGTCGAGGTCGAGCCTGTCGACGAGAGTGAGGCCGGCCTCGGCCCCATCCGTTTCGGCTACGGCGATCGCGCGGTTCAGCTCGACGACGGGCGAGCCTGTCAGCCGGACGAGCTCCCCGTAGAGGGCGGCGATCTGCGGCCAGTCACGCGGCTCCTCGGTGTGCGTCGACGCGATCGCAGCCTGAATCACATAGGCACCGCGGCCCTGGAGCGCGAAGGCACGGTCGAGCGCTTCACGCCCGCCTGCGATCTTGGCGGCGTCCCAGCGCGAGCGGTCCTGGTCTGCGAGCAACACCAGCTCCCCGGCGTCGAAGCGGGCGTCGCGTCGCGCGTCGTCGAGCAGCATCAGCGCGAGCAGGCCGTGCACCTCAGGCTCGTCAGGCATGAGCTCGGCGAGTGCGACCCCGAGGCGGAGCGCTTCTGCCGCCAGGTCGACACGGCCGCCGTAACCCTCGTTGTAGATCAGATAGACGACCGCGAGCACGGCGGCCAGCCGCTCCGGAAGAAGGTGGTCGGCGGGGAGGCTGAAGGGGATGCGCGCGTCCCTGATCTTCCGCTTCGCGCGCGAGAGCCGGCGCTTCATGGTGTCCTCGGAGACCAGGAACGCGCGGGCGATGTCCTCGGTGCTGAGGCCACCCAGCGCGCGCAGAGTCAGGGCGACCTGCGCCTCGAGCGCGAGGGCGGGATGGCAGCAGCCGAAGATGAGCCCCAGCCGCTCGTCGGGAAAGGTCGTCTCCTCCATCTCGTCCTCTACGGCTTCGGGTACCTCGAGCAGGCGCGTCTTTTCGACGAGCGTTCGGTCGCGGCGCAGGCGGTCGATCGCGCGGTTGCGGGCAGTGATCGTGAGCCAGGCGCCCGGGTTGGCCGGCGGGCCATCGCGAGGCCAGCGCTCGGCCGCGGCCGCGAACGCCTCCTGAACGGCCTCCTCGGCGAGGTCGAAATCGCCGAGGAATCTGACCAGGCTGGCGAGGACGCGGCCCCACTCGTCGCGGAAGACCTGTTCGAGCAGCGCCTACCTCTCCACGAGCGGCCGCACCTCCACTGCGCCGCCCATCCGCGCGGCCGGAATCCGGGCGGCGAGCTCGAGCGCCGCGTCGAGATCGTCGGCGTCGACGAGGATGTAGCCGCCGAGGTGCTCCTTCGCCTCGACAAACGGACCGTCGCTGAGAAACGTCTGTCCGTTCTGCACGCGGACCGTGGTCGCGGTCTCGACCGGCTGCAGCTGGTTGCCGCCGATGACGCCAGGCGCCTGCTCGATCGCGAGGTACTCCCTGACGATCGCGTTCTGCTCATCCTCAGGCAGCCGCTCGAACTCGCGCATCGCGCTGCCCGAGTAGATCTGGAGTAAGTACTTCATGGCGTCCTCCTCTCCATTGGGTCTCTCGCCCTTACGACGAACGTAAACCGCGACTGGGGACACCGGTCTCGTACTCGTCGTGTCGGCGGATCCAGAGCTGCCAGTCCTCGCCTTCGTCGCGGCCCTTGGGTGCGTGGTCGAGGATCGGGTAGTAGCCCATCAGAAACTCCAGTCCGCGCCAGGTCGTCGAGTACGTCTGGTAGACGGCCCCGTCGTCGTGCACGAACGTGCTGAAGCCGGGGCTCTCGGTCAGGTAACCGACGACGTCGGTGCCCGTCGCGCGGGCGTTCTGCTCGACGATCGGCGGTAGCCCAGTCCATGGATCGAGCCCGGTCGGCCTCATCTGTTCCACGGCCTCGCGGGCCTGTTCCTGGGTGAACGAGAAGCCGAGGTCGAAGTTGAAGTCGGTGCGCGCGGTCGAGACCCAGGGGAGACTCCAGCCCATGCGCTCCTTGTAGGCCTGCAGTTTCTCGAGCGGTGCTTGTGAGACGAGTAGGAAGGTCACGTCGCGTGCGTGCAGATGCGGGAGCACGCCGTCGATGGTGTCGGCGATCGACGAGTTGACCGGGTCACCGGCCTCGTAGCTGGGGCCGAACATGAAGTGGTAGGCGAGCAGCTGGGAGCGACCGTCGAACAGCTCGCCGAGCGCCTTCTCACCGTCGTCGGTGTCGAAGCGGTACTCCTTCTCGACCGGCACCCAGGGCAGCTCGCGTCGCTGCTGCGCCAGCTCGTCACCGAGCCTGGTGTGCTCCTTTTCGCGGACGAGTAGCCGTTCGCGTGCGGCGAGCCACTCTTCGCGAGTGGCGGTCTTGTGAGCAATCATCGTTTCTTCTCCCTTTTCTGTCGTGTGTCAGTCGCCCGCCGGTGCCGGGGACGGCTCGAGCTCGAGCTGCTCCCGCTCGGCAACGCGCGGCCGACCGAGGAGCAGGAGAGCCACCGCCACGCCGAGACCGGCGAGGACGGCGGTAGCGAGGAAAGCGGACTGGAACCCCTCGGTCAGCGCGACGAGCGGGCTCGCATCGGCGTTGGCTGCCAGATAGTCGTCGGTCTGGGAGACCGCGACGGTGGCGACGATGGCGGTGCCGATGGCGGCGCCCATCTGGAACGCCGTGTTGCTGAGGCCCGACGCGAGCCCGGCCTCGTGCTCTTCGACGCCCGCGAGCGCCGCGACCGTGGCGGTCACGAACGCGAGGCCGATGCCGGGGCCGAAGACGAGCAACGCGAGGAAGATGTCGCCGAAGTAGCTGCCGCCGGCCGAGACCTGGGTGAGTAGCAGGGCACCGGCGCCCATGAGCGCCATCCCGGCGGCTGCCACCGGACGGAAGCCGATCCGCAGCACGATGGCCTGGCCGGCGATCGAGCCGACGGCGGCCATGGCGGGGAAGACGACGGAGGTCAGCCCGAACTTGACCGCGGAGTAGCCGAGCACCTGCTGCGCGTAGAGCGTGAGGGTGAACGGCATGCCGAAGGCGACCGTCGCGAAGAGGAGCATCACGGCGTTCGCGCCGACGGTCGTGCGCGAACGGAAGATGTGCAGCGGTACGAGCGGCGCCGGGTGGCGCGACTCGATCAGCGCGAAGACGCCGAGCAGCGCCGCCGAGGCCGCGAACAGGAGAAGCGTCTGCGCCGACGTCCAGCCGGTGCCGGGCGCTTCGACGACGGCGTAGACGAGCAGGACGAGGGCGCCGGTGATGGTCAGCGCCCCGGCGGGGTCGTAGCTCCGCCGCGCCGTGGCCGCGCGACTCTCGGGGAGCAGGACCGGGCTGAGCGCGATGGCGAGGAGTCCGATCGGGATGTTGATGAAGAAGATCCACTCCCAGCCGAGGCCGTCGACGAGGAGACCGCCGATCAGCCAGGCCGTCGTCGCCCCGAAGCCGCCGAGCGCTCCCCAGATTCCGAGCGCCTTGTTGCGCTCAGCTCCCTCCGGGAAGAGCGTCGTGATGATCGAGAGCGCGGTCGGGGTCATGATCGCGGCTCCGACCCCCTGGAAGGCGCGGGCGCCGATCAGCGCCTCGTCCGACCAGGCGAGCCCGCAGAGAAGCGAGGCGACCGTGAAGAGAGCGACGCCGACCATGAACACCCGCCGCCGCCCGAGCAAGTCCGCGGCTCGCCCTCCGAGCAGGAGCAGGCCGGCGAAGGTGAGGGCATAGGCGCTCACCACCCACTGCAGCCCCTGCGCCGAGAAGGCGAGATCGGCCTGGATCGAGGGGAGAGCGACGGTCACGATCGCTGCGTCGAGGATGACCATGAAGAAGGCGCCGCAGAGGAGGGCGAGCGCCCACCAGCGGCGGGGATCGAGAGCGGGCGCGGGCGCGAGGGGAGCGACCGGCGCGGACGGTTCCATCATCAACCTCCGAAGTCGTATTCAGTCAGTCGTCGTACGATCCGGAGCCGCGCAGAAACTCATCGGTCACCGGCAGCGATGCTCGCGAGACGGCGACGAGGACCAGTGGGTCGGGCCCCACGCTGCGGAGGCGAGCTATGGGGAGTCGTGCGATCGGGATCATCGAGCCGCGCCCGAAGCGTCGGCGCGTCCCCGACCGGCACTCGAGCTCGGCCTCTCCCTCCTCGACGACCACGATCGCGCCGGGTACACCACTCGCCTCGAGGTCGAGCTCGAGCCCGCGCGCAACCCGGAGGACGCGCCTGGAGAAGCCGGCAGGGAGCGGATCGCGGAAGAGAGCGTCACCGACGCTCTCGCCTCCGGTCATCGGAGCGTGTCGGGGAGGCCGAAGGCCGGGAAGAGCTCGGGGTACTTGAAGAAGTGCATGCCCACGACCAGCCCGGACTCGATCTCGACGACGTTGATCGCGAACGGTCTGGCGTCTGCGCCTTCGCCCCGATAGACGCCGAACGCCGGCTGCCTGTTCGCACGCGTCGGCACGAATCGGTGCGGTGCCGAGCCCGGGCTGAACGCAACGCCGGCCAGGAACGCAGCGACGGCCACGCGTCCCTCGTACCAGGTCGAGTGGGGCGGCATGGCCAACCGCACGTCCTCGCGTAGGAGCGCGACGAGCCGACGGTCGTCGTGTCGCTCGAACGCCTCGACGTATGTCTGGAGCAGCGACCGCTCGGCGTCCTTTGCGTCCGCGGCTGTCGCCCACTCGAGCCGGGCCGCCGGAAGCCGCTCCTGCATCGTCGCTCGGGCCCGCTGGAGCGCGCTGTTCACGGCGGCGAGGCTCATGTCGAGCACCGCGGCCGTGTCGTCGGCGGGCCAGTCGAGCGCGTCGCGGAGGATCAGGACCGCGCGCTGGCGAGGCGGAAGGTGCTGGATCGCGGCGAGGAACGCGAGCTCGATCGTCTCTCGCGTGACGACGGCATCGTCCGGCTCGGGACCCTCGTCGATGAGGCGATCGGGGTACGGCTGCAGCCACGGGAGGTCGGCCGGCGGCAGCGGGCGGGCGCCGACCTCGGCTGCGGGGCCGACCTCGTAGGGCACGAGCCGCCGGGGCCGACGCTCGAGGATCCTGAGGCAGGCGTTGGTCGTGATCCGATAGAGCCAGGCTCGGAACGTCGAGCGCCCGTCGTACGTCGCGCGGCTGCGCCAGGCGCGGAGGAGGGCGTCCTGGACGGCGTCCTGGGCGTCCTCGAGCGAGCCGAGCATCCGGTAGGCGTGCACCTGGAGCTCGGCGCGATGCCGTTCGGCGAGCGCCGAGAACGCGGCGGCGTCGCCGCTCGTCGCCGCGGCGATCAGCCGTTGGTCGAGGCCGATTGACGTCACTGCAGGTGAGATCCATCTTGGGCCGAAACTCATCGGTGACCGGTGAGTTCCCGCGCGACGCCGGATCGACGTAGGCCGCGAGGTGCTCGCCGGTGAGGGTGGAGCGGGCGGCGACGAGGTCGGCGGGTGTGCCCTCGAAGACGATCCGGCCGCCGTCGTGGCCGGCGCCGGGGCCGAGGTCGATGATCCAGTCGGCGTGCGCCATGACCGCCTGGTGGTGCGCGATGACGATGACCGACTTGCCGGAGTCGACGAGCCGGTCGAGCAGGCCGAGCAGCTGCTCGACGTCGGCGAGGTGGAGGCCGGTGGTCGGCTCGTCGAGGACGTAGACGTCGCCCTTCTCGGCCATCTGGGTGGCCAGCTTGAGCCGCTGCCGCTCGCCGCCGGACAGCGTGGTGAGCGGCTGGCCGAGGCTGAGGTAGCCGAGCCCGACGTCGGCGAGCCGGGTCGAGGATCTTGTGGGCGGCCGGCACGCTTGCGCCTCGCCGGCGCCGAAGAACTCCTCGGCCTCGGTCACCGACATCGCGAGCACTTCGGCGATGTTCCGGCCGCCCAGCGTGTACTCCAGCACCGACGCCTGGAACCGCTTCCCCTCGCACTCCTCGCAGGTGGATTCGACGGTGGCCATGACGCCCAGCTCGGTGTAGATGACGCCGGCGCCGTTGCAGGTGGGGCAGGCGCCCTCGGAGTTGGAGCTGAAGAGCGCCGGCTTCACGCCGTTGGCCTTCGCGAACGCCTTGCGGATCGGGTCGAGCAGTCCGGTGTACGTCGCCGGGTTGCTCCGCCGCGAACCGCGGATCGCGCCCTGGTCGATCGCCACCACGCCGTCGCGGCCGGACACCGAGCCGTGGATCAGCGAGCTCTTGCCGGAGCCGGCGACGCCCGTGACCACGCAGAGCACCCCGAGCGGGATGTCGACGTCCACGTCCTGGAGGTTGTGCGTCGACGCGCCGCGGATCTCCAGCGCGCCGGACGACGAACGCACCGATTCCTTGAGGGTCGCCCGGTCGTCGAGATGGCGGCCGGTCGTGGTGTCGCTCCCCCGCAGCCCCTCCACGGTGCCCTCGAAGCAGACGGTGCCGCCCTCCGTGCCGGCGCCGGGGCCGAGGTCGACGACGTGGTCGGCGATCGCGATCGTCTCGGGCTTGTGCTCCACGACGAGCACCGTGTTGCCCTTGTCCCGCAGCTGCAGCAGCAGGTCGTTCATCCGCTCGATGTCGTGGGGGTGCAGGCCGATCGTGGGCTCGTCGAAGACGTAGGTGACGTCGGTGAGCGACGAGCCGAGGTGGCGGATCATCTTGGTGCGCTGTGCCTCTCCCCCGGACAGCGTGCCCGACGGCCGGTCGAGCGAGAGGTAGCCCAACCCGATCTCCGCGAACGAGTCGAGGAGGTGCTGCAGCCCGGCGAGCAGCGGGGCCACCGACGGCTCGTCGAGGCCCCGGACCCAGTCGGCCAGGTCGCTGATCTGCATCGAGCAGACGTCGGCGATGTTCTTCCCCTCGATCTTCGACGACCGGGCCTCCTTGCTGAGCCGGGTGCCGTCGCACTCGGGACAGGTCGTGAACGTCACCGCCCGCTCCACGAAGGCGCGGATGTGCGGCTGCAGCGCGTCGACGTCCTTGGACAGCATCGACTTCTGGATCTTCGGGATCAGCCCCTCGTACGTCAGGTTGATCCCCTCGACCTTGATCTTGGTCGGCTCCTTGTAGAGCAGGTCGTGCAGCTCCTTCTTGGTGTACTTGCGGATCGGCTTGTCCGGGTCGAAGAAGCCGCAGCCGCGGAAGATGCGGCCGTACCAGCCGTCCATGCTGTAGCCGGGGATCGTGAGCGCGCCCTCGTTGAGCGACTTGCTGTCGTCGTACAGCGCGGACAGGTCGAAGTCGGTGACCGAGCCCATGCCCTCGCAGCGCGGACACATGCCGCCCTGGTAGACGGCGTTGCGGACGACGATCCGCTGGCCCTGGCCCTTGTCGACGGTCATCGCCCCGCTCGCCGTCCGCGTCGGGACGTTGAACGAGAAGGCGGTGGGCGGGCCGATGTGCGGCTTCCCGAGCCGGCTGAAGAGGATGCGCAGCATCGCGTTGGCGTCGGTGGCGGTGCCGACGGTGGAGCGGGGGTTGGCGCCCATCCGCTCCTGGTCGACGATGATCGCGGTCGTCAGCCCTTCGAGCACGTCGACCTCGGGCCGCGCCAGCGTCGGCATGAAGCCCTGCACGAAGGCGCTGTAGGTCTCGTTGATCAGCCGCTGCGACTCCGCGGCGATCGTGCCGAACACCAGCGAGCTCTTGCCCGAGCCGGAGACGCCGGTGAACACCGTCAGCCGGCGCTTCGGGATCTCGATGCTGACGTCCTTGAGGTTGTTCACGCGCGCGCCGTGCACGCGGATCAGGTCGTGGCTGTCGGCGACCTGCGGCGCGGGCGGCCGCGTGGCCGTCTTCGTCGCCATGCTCCTCAGCGCACCGCCTTCTTCACGAGCGCGGCGATCTTCTTCTCGTCGGCGGCGGTCAGCTCCTTCAGCGCGAAGGAGGTCGGCCACATGGCGCCCTCGTCGAGGTTCGCCTCGTCGCTGAAGCCGAACGTCGCGTACCTCGACTTGAACTTCTCCGCGCGCTTGAAGAAGCAGACGATCTTGCCGTCCTTGGCGTACGCGGGCATGCCGTACCAGGTCTTCGGCGAGAGGGTCGGCGCGGCGGCCGTGATGATCGCGTGGAGCCGCTTGGCCATGGCGCGATCCGTCCCCTTCATCTCGGCGACCTTCGCGAGCAGGGCTTTCTCCCCGTCCGCCTTGGCCGCCTCCGCCTTCAGCTCCTTGGCGCGCTCCTTCATCGCCGCCCGTTCCTCGGCCGTGAATCCCTTGGTCGAGCCGGTGCGCTTCGTCGTGGCGCGCTTCGTCGCGGTCTTGTTCTCAGCCATCACGAGTACCTCCTCAGGCCAGTTCCTGGATGCGGATCAGGTTGCCCGCGGGATCGCGGACGGCGCAGTCGCGAACGCCGTACGGCTGCTCGGTCGGCTCCTGGACGACCTCGGCGTCGCCGGCCTGCAGCCGCTCGAAGGTGCCGTCGAGGTCCTTGGTGGCCAGAGGATGCTGGCGTAGGTGCCCTTGGCCATCATCTCGGCGATGGTGCGGCGCTCGTCGTCGGTGATGCCGGGGTCGGCGGCCGGCGGGTAGAGGACGATGGACGTGCCGGGCTGGTCGGGAGGGCCGACCGTGATCCAGTGCATCCCGCCGTACTCGACGTCGTTGCGGACCTCGAAGCCGAGGGTGTCGCGATAGAAGGCCAGGGACTGCGTCCGGGTCGTCGTGCGGGAGGAAGCTCGAGTGAATGGTGATGTCCATGGCCGTCACGCTAGGTGCGGCTCGGTGACCGGCGCTTCTCGATTCCTGATCGGTCTGGTCACCTGTCTTCGCCACGCACGGCGGCATCCCCGCCATCGCGCGCGGCGCCTCGCGCCGGTAGACGCTGGGCGGCACACCGACCAGCTCGGTGAAGCGAGTGCTGAAGGTGCCCAGCGACGAGCAGCCGACCGCGAAGCAGACCTCGGTGACGCTGAGGTCGCCACGACGCAGCAGCGCCATCGCGCGCTCGATGCGCCGCGTCATCAGGTAGCTGTACGGCGACTCGCCGTAGGCGAGCCGGAACTGGCGGCTGAGGTGCCCGGCCGACATGTGCGCGCCGCGGGCGAGCGCCTCGACGTCCAGCGGCTGCGCGTACTCCCGGTCGATCCGGTCGCGGACGCGGCGCAGCCGCGCGAGGTCGCGCAGGTGCTGCGCCGAGGCGGGTCTGCTGGTCACTGCGAGATCGTGACGTCGCGCCGGAGGTACCAACGGCGTTCGCACCGCCGCCTGCCTCTAGCGTGAAGGACGGCGAGAGGGTCTCATCTCATCGGCGGCGGCGCCGCTGTGTCGACCTGGTGTCGCCGCGCGCCTGGGCGAAGCTGATGCACCGCCTCGGCTACAACAGCTACGTCGCCCAGGGCGGCGACGTAGGCGCTTCCGTCACCGACGCGATGGGCCGCCAGGCACCCGAGGGACTGCTCGGCATCCACACCAACTTGCTCGTGACGGTGCTGGCCGGCCCTCAGCCGGCGGAATCGGACCAGGAACGCGCCGCGACCGATGCGCTCGCCACATTCAGGGCGAGCGGCTTCGGCTATTTCCTGGAGATGGCGACGCGGCCGCGGACGATCGGCTACGCCCTGCTGGATTCACCCGTCGCCCTCGCGGCCTGGATGCTCGACCACGACACGGACAGCTACTAAAGATCTCGCGCGCCTTTGTCGACGGCCAGCCCGCGGGCAATCTCACCAGGGAACACATCGTCGACAACATCACGTTTGCGTGAGCGGCGCTCGTGGGCGGCGCGCAACAAGGGCCGCCCACGGCCCTTGTCGATGGTGAGCGCTGTCACGACCCGGCCTTAGTCACTCCGCCTGAACGAGATATCCATCCAGCGCTGCCAGTTGCTGCCATCCTCGGACCGCTCCCACAGGGCGGTCATCGATCGTCCGTCTTCGGCGATGGTGAGCGTGGATCGGACTCGAGCAGTCAGAGCGTCTGTCGGTTGTGCGGCTGATGCAACCTCGGCTCCACCGGTGAAGTGGAAGACGCCGTTGTCGTCGATCGTTACGCGCATCACCTCGGCGTTCCCATCGCTGTCGAAGCTCCGCGCGAGGAACCCGCCGCTCACGGCATCCGGCTCCCCGATGATCTCGATGGCTCGGACCGGATGTTCGCCCACGGTTACGTCGACGTGATGCACGAGGAAGTAGCCACCCGGCAGCACCACATAGGTGTCGGTGCCGGCGACCGGAATCTCCGGTTCGTCGATCACGTGACCAGACGTCTGCCACCGTCCGGCGATGGTGTGGAGTCTGGATCGGGCTTGCGGCCTTCGTCTTCGCTCATGCGTCGTCGAGCACCTCGCGCAGTTTGCGGGCGAAGGCTTCGGGTTGGCCGGCGTATCCGAACTCGCCGCCGAGGAAGCCGCCGTGGTGGCTCGGGAACACGGTCGCCTGCCGACCGAGGAGCTCGGCGGTGGCCACCGCTGTGCGTCCGGTGAAGGTGTCCAGCGACTCCTCACCCACGGCGATCACGACGCGCGTCCGCGCCGCCGCCAGCGCGCCGACGTCGGGGCGGTAGCTGCTGACTGCCCAGGACCGGTCGGACAGCAGCGGGTCGTCGCGGGAGCCGTCGTCCTCGGCCGGCATCTCGAAGTGGGCGGGATCCGGCGCAGCCTGCGCGAAGTACTCGTCGGTGAACTCGCCTCGCCAGGACGTCATCGCGATGAACGCCGCCATGCCGGCGCTCGATCCCGTGGCCTCGTACGCGTCGCGAACGGCGGCGCGGGCGCGCTCGGCCGCCGCGGCGTCGGGGAGGACCGGGATGAGCGGCGGCTCGTGGGCCACCAGGGTTGTCACGTCCTCGGGATAGGCCGCCACGAGCGCGAGCGCGGTCACTGCGCCGCCACTGCTCGCGAACAGCTCGACCGGGCCGGCGCCGAGCGCCTCGATGACGGCGTGTACGTCGTCCGCCTGGACCGTCGGCGCATGGTCGACCCGGCCGTCCATGCGAACGCTGCGGCCGAGGCCGCGCGGGTCATAGGTGACCACGGTCCGGTCCGGGAAGTGTGACGCCAAGCTGTCGAAGCCGCTGGCGCTCATCGGCTGACCGATCATGAACAGGGTGGGCGTCCGTCGGCGGTGGGAAGCGGGCCACGGACGTCATAGGCGATGTCGGCCCGTGCGGTTTCGAGCATGTGCGTCGTCGTCATGACAGTCTCGACCGCTCCGGCGTCAAAAACTCATCGGACCTTGGTACACGCGGTTCTTCGGACGACCCCGGAAGTCGCGTCGGGGAGGAGATTCTCTGGGAGAACGAATATCGCCCGGCGGAGCCCGATCGCGTCCTCGAGTGACTCGTGCGCCGTACCTTTGGCACTCATGGGTGGAGTGCCGCCCACCGCGTTGCATTGACTGCTCCCGTGCTGCCTCCTAGCGTGGGGGGGCGGTGAGCAGCTATGTCGAGGTCTGGGGCAAAAGCGGGCGTGAGCTCCGAGCGCTGGACTCGGAGCGCGTGACCGTCGGAACGCTCGAGTCGAACGACGTGGTCGTCGACGCCGACGGCGTCTCGCGCGTGCATGCCATGTTCGAACGATTCGGCGACACCTGGTGCGTCCGCGATCTCGGCTCTCGCAACGGGACGTTCGTGAACGGAGGAAGGCTCATCGCCGAGCGCGCTCTGCACCCGGGCGACGAGATCCTCCTGGGGCGACTCCGGCTGCTGTTCCGCGGCCCGACCCGGGGGACGGAGACGGCCGCGATCGCGCAGGCGCCGCCACTCACGCCGCGCGAGCGCGATGTGCTCGTGGCCCTGTGCCGCCCGCTGCTGATGGGTGATGCGTTCACCGAGCCGGCGTCGATCCGAGCGATCGCCGCGGAGCTCGTCGTCTCCGAGGCCGCCGTGAAACAGCATCTGTCGCGCCTGTACGTCAAGTTCGACGTGGGCGCACACGGCGAACGGAGACGCGTCCAGCTGGCAAACGCGGCGGTCGAGCGCGGGGCGGTCAAGCTGGGCGACCTGCGCGCGAACGGCTGATCTGCGAATGAAGACCGAGCTCCTCCGCGAGCGGTACGAGACGCTCGAGGTGGCCGGGACGGGCGGCGAGGGCGAGGTGATCCGGGCACTCGATCACCTCCACGGTCGCCAGGTGGCGCTCAAGGTCAGGCCCGTGGCCGACGAGGCCTCCCGCACCCATCTGCTCTCCGAGGCGCGGCTCCTGCTCTCCCTTTCGCCCCACCCGGGGCTCCCGCTGGTCCGCGAGGACTTCTTCGTGGATGGACGCTACGTCATCGCGATGGACTGGATCGAGGGCACGGACCTCGAGGCGTTGCTCGACGCGGAGGCCCGCCCCGGGCTCGACCCGGCGGTCGCAATCCGGTACCTCGGGCAAGCCGCCGAGGCGCTGGAGCACCTCCACACTCACGACCCACCCGTGGTGCACGGAGACGTCAAGCCGGCCAACGTGATCCTCACCTCGTCCGGCCGGATCGTCCTCGTCGACTTCGGGCTGTCCTCCACGCCGACCGACGACCTGCGCCGGGCGGGCACTGCAGGCTACGTGGCACCCGAGGTCGCAGCGGGGGAGAGACCGACGGCGGCGGCGGACGTGTACTCGTTCGCCGCCACGGCCCTGACGCTGCTCACCGGCGAGCCTCCCTCCGGGGGCGCACCGAACTGGGGCGCGATCGAGCCCACGCGGGTGGCGGCCCTGGAGCGGATTCTGCGCCCGAACCTGGCCACCGATCCGGCGCGCCGCGATGCATCGGCGACGGCCCTTGTCGCCAGGCTGGCTCGCTGGTGGGGCGCCGACCTGCCGACGGGCACGGTCACGCTCCTGCTCGCCGATATGAGCGCCACGCCCGCACGGAGCGCAGAAGACTCGGTGAACGAGGTTGCCCGGGCGCACCGCGGCCACTGTGTCTCACCCGGCGACGACGGGCCGCTGCTGGTCGCGTTCGCGTTGGCCCAGGACGGCTTCGACGCAGCCCGCGAGCTCGCAGGTCGATTCGAGGCGCGGGTGGCCGTGGCCACGGGAGAGGCGGAACCGCAGGACGGCAGCTACGGGGGCGTCGTCGCATCCGCGGCCGCGCGACTCCTCGACCAGGCCGCTCCGAGACAGGTCCTGGTCGACCAAGGGATCGCCGAGCTGCTCGGAGATCGGCTTCCGCCGGAGATCGGGCTCGCCGAGCTAGCCGGGACGGCGGGATCCGGGGATCGAGCCTGGACGCTCGTGGCCCCGGGGCTGGCCATCCCGCCGCGGGCCGGTGCCTGCCCGTATCGCGGGCTGATGGCGTTCCAGCCGGAGGACGGAGACGTGTTCTTCGGGCGCGAGGACGTCGTGGCGACAACGCTCGGTGAGATCCTGCGCCGGTCGGTTCATGGCCGTCGTGGGGGCGTCCGGCAGCGGCAAGTCGTCGCTGGCCAGGGCGGGTCTCATCCCGGCCTTTCGCCGTGCTCGAGCAGCCGAGGTGAGGGTGATGACACCGGGCCCGGACCCGGAGAGGGAGCTGCAACGCTCGGCCGGGCGTCGGCCGCCGTCGCTGCTCGTCGTCGACCAGTTCGAGGAGGCGTTCACGCTCTGTCGAGACATCGAGGCCCGGAGCCGCTTCTTCGATGCCCTGATCGATCTGCACGAGGCGGGCTCGACGGCGATCGTGATCGCCCTCCGTGCCGACTTCTACGGGCGCTGCGCCGAGCACCCCCGCCTGGCGGCCGCAGTGGCCGCGCACCAGTGCCTGCTCGGACCGATGCGGACGGACGAGCTGCGCCGAGCGATCGAAGGCCCAGCCCGCGCGGCCGGGCTCCGACTCGAGGCCGGCCTGGTCGACACGATGCTGTCCGATGTCGCAGGAGAGCCCGGCGCACTGCCGCTGCTCTCCCACGCGCTCTACGAATCGTGGGCCCGCCGGGACGGTCGCGTGCTGACCCGAGCAGGCTACGTTGCCGCCGGCGGCGTGCGTGGGGCCATCGCGCACACGGCCGAGGAGGTCTACCTGAGCTGTAGTGAGCGGGAGCAGGAGCTCATACGACAGCTGCTCCTTCGGCTCACGGAACTGGGTGAGACGACGGAGGACACGGGACGGCGCGTCCCGCTGACGGAGCTGATCCCGGAGGGCGACGCCGGTGGGGAGGCCACCGCGGTGCTCGAGCAGCTGGCCGCGTCCCGCCTGCTGGTCACGGGCGACGACTCGGCCGAGATCGCGCACGAGGCATTGATCCGCGAGTGGCCGCGGCTTCGTGGCTGGCTGGCTGAGAATCGGGAAGAGCTCCTGGCGCTCCGTCAGCTGACGATCGCCGCCCGCTCCTGGGACGAGGCGGGACGAGACGAGGCCGATCTGTATCGCGGCCCGCGGCTGGCGGCGGCAGTGGACCTGGAGGGTGAGAAGCGACCGCTCTCCCGCGTCGAGCGCGAGTTCCTGCAGGAGAGTCGGGAGGCGCAGGACCGCGAGCTCCAGAGCGCCCGGCTGCGGGCGCGGCGCCTGCGTGTCCTGCTCGGGGCCGTCGCGGCCGCGCTGGTCGTGGCCGTCGTCGCCGGAGCGTTCGCCCTGGTGCAACGTGGCAGCGCGCGTCGCTCGGCTGTCGTCGCACAAGCCGGGCAGCTCGCCGCCCAGTCGAGGGAAGTTGCAGCGCAGCACCCGGACCTGGGACTGCTCCTCGCGCTCGAGGGGGAGCGCCTCGACGACTCCGTCGACACACGCGGCGCGCTCCTGGGCGCGCTCGAGCACGGTTCGCGGATCCGTTCGTGGCTCAGAGGGTTCGACTCGCCCGTCAACGGGTCGGACTTCAGCCCGGACGGCAAGCTCCTTGCCACCGTGACGCTCGGCGGGACAAGGCTCTGGGACACGGCGACCTGGCGTCCGGTAGGCCCGCCGCTGCGATCGTCGCAACCCGGCTCGGAGAGTGTCGACTTCGGCCCGGACAATCGCACGCTCGCGATCGCGGGCGGGAAGGGCAAGGTCGAGCTGTGGGACGTCGACCGCCGGCGCCAGCTGCGCGAGCTCGCCAGCCCGATCGGTGCGCCCCTTGCCACGGTGCGGTTCAGCCCGGACGGCTCGGTGATCGCGGCCGGAGGTAAGGAGGACAACCATGTCACTCTCTGGGATGCCGAGACCGGTCACGTGATCGGCGCGCCCCTCGAGACGCACCCGCAGCAGCTCGGGGGCGCGCAGTCGATCTCGTTCAGCCCGGATTCGAAGCGGATCGCCGTCCCGGGCGCTGCCGGCACCGTCGGTATCTGGGACGTCGCCACGGGGCGCAGAGTCGGGCGCCCTTTAGTAATCGGCGAGGCGTACGTGGAGGAGGCGATCCTCGCCGGGGACGGCCGGACGCTGATCGCGAGCGACGACTCCGGCTCGGTGACCTTGGTCGACATCGGCACGGGACGGCCGATCGGCCGACCGCTCGAGGCCGGCGACGAGCCCGTCGCCTCGCTGGATCTGAGCCCGGACGAGCGGCTGCTGGCCGCAGCCTCGTTCGACGGGTCGGTCTTCGTATGGGACACGAAGACCGGCGCTCCGTACGGCTCCCAACTGACGGCCGGCACGAGCCCGCTGAACGACGTCGCGTTCAGCCCTGACGGCCGGACCCTCGTGAGCTCGCACCTGGATTCGGCGGTCGTCTGGAACATGGACGGAGAGCAGGCGATCGGGAAGCCACTGGGTGGACCGACCGACCTGGCGACCGACGTTGCCTTCAGCCCGGACGGCACTCGACTCGCCACGGGCCAGTTCGACGGCGACACGATCGTGCGCGACGTGAACACTCGACGACAGGTGTTCCGGATCGGTGGCGACTCGATCGTGACTTCAGTCGCCTTCCACCCTCACGAGAGCCTCATCGCCGTCGGAACGATCGACGGGAAGGTCCGCTTCTTCCACTCGCAGAGCGGGGGAGCCGTCGGCTCCACGCTCGACGCGGGAAGGGTGGCAGTCTGGCAGATCGCGTTCAGCCCGGACGGGAGGCGGCTCGCCGTAGCCGTGGACCCGAACGGCGTGGAGGGGTTCCATGGCCAACAGCGGCAGGGCGAGGTGCAGCTCTGGGATGTGGCCTCGCGGAGTCGCGTCGGGCGTGGGATCGCGCCCGCCGGCGGATCGGTGCTCTCCGTCGCGTTCAGCCCGGACGGCACCCTGCTGGCGACCGGCAGTTACTTCGGGCGCCTCGACCTCTGGGACGTGGCCACGCAGACCCGCCGTGGCGAGCCGATGCGCGTGACCGACGACGGCTTCCAGGGCGTCACTTTCGATCCTGACGGCCGGCTCGTCGCCGCCGGTGGAGCGACCGGACCGGTCCGCGTGTGGCGCTTGGCCGACCAGCGGCCGGCCTTTCCGCCCCTCTCCGGCCACACCGGCCCTGTCACCGCGGTGGCCTTCGATGAGGCCGGCTCATTCCTGGCTACCACGAGCGCGTTCGGCGGAACCAGGCTGTGGGACCCGGCTACAGGTATCGGCTACGGCGACGAGCTGGTCGGAAGCGCGATCCCCGACTCGCTTGCACCGACCATCGATCTTCCGTTCCTCGGGCTTGGGAACTCGTTCAGCCCGGACGGCAAGCTGCTGGCCGTCGCGGGAGTCGCCGAGCGCGGCATGTTGTGGGACGTCGACCCCGCAGTCTGGCGCGAGCGCGCCTGCGCGGTCGTAGGCCGAAACCTGACCCGCGAGGAATGGAACCTCTACCTGCCGCCGGGGACGCCGTATCGCGCGACCTGCTCGGAGTGGCCCGTTAGCTGAATCCGTCGTTCGGCGAGGCCCACACTTGCCGAACGGTCGGAAAGTGTTCCCTTCGCGCAACCAACGTGGGTTTGCGCGGGGGATCGTCGCGTGCGCTCCGGTTCGGCACGTTGCTTCCTATGCATCCACTTCAAAGGAGGGCAACGATGATCCGCACCAGACTGCCAAGGCAGCTCGCCGCTGCCGCCCTCGTCGTCGCCGCGCTCGCGGCATCGTCGCTGGCGCTGGCGGCCGGCACGCTGAACGGCAAGTACGCGACGACCATCAAGAGCCCACCCAATCTCAAAGGGACGTGGGTTCTAAACCTGCAAGCGGGCGGCACCTACACGGTCGCCTTGAACGACAGGGCTTTGGCTCGCGGCACGTACTCCGCGACCGCGACGACGATCACACTGCGCGAGCCTGCTGCGAACGGGTGCGGCGGAAGCGGCAAGTACACGTGGAGGAAGTCCGGAAAGACGCTCAGGTTCACGCGCATCACCGAGTCGCCCCAGTGCGCGGCACGCGCGGGAGTCCTGGTGCACACGTTCGTCCAGGTTGAAGCGACGCGACCTGAGGAGGGAAGCCGATGAGACTCATCCAGCGCTCGATCGAGCGGCGCCTCGCTGCCGGCGGGCTCGCTGCGCTCACGCTGGGATTGGCGGTGCTGGCCGGCTGCGGCGGCAGCGACGACGACGCGGCGTTGCCGGCCGAGCAGGTTGCAGCTTTCAGCAGCCCCTACTGCGTCACGGCCCGCCAATGGGCGGTGCACGAGCTCGACGGCGGCGGCGACGGGGCGTACGCCAGCGGCGGCCCCCCGGCGCTGAGGAAGTGGTGGGGCGAGCAACTCGCCTACTTGAAGACGTCGCTCAGCCAGGCGCCGCCCGAGGTCCGCAGTGCCGAGGCCCTCAACGAGCGCGTCATCCGGACGCGCCTGACCCCGATCATGGAAAAGTACGGCTTCGATTACATGCGCGCCACGACGGAGGCCTCCGACTCGGAGCGCGCCTTGGTCCAGGACCCGCCCCGTAAGGTCGCGAAGGCCCAGGCGGCCCGCAACGCCTACCAGAACAGGGTCTGCGGGTACGGGGGGTCGCCTCCCGCGGCAGATGTGACGTTCGCGCCGAGCCCTGCCGCGAAGCCTTACTGCAAAGCAGTAGCTGCACAGAATGAGGCCTTCGAGAACGTCGTCTCATCGGGGTTCGATCCGGAAGCGCTCCGCTCGTACGTCAGCTCCGACGGCTTTCTACAGGCTCTCCACGCACAGGACGCAACGGCGCCTGCGGACATCGCTGACGACGTCGAGGCCGACATCGCGTGGGTCCGTACGCGCAAGCTCGAGCTGCTGGAGCAGTTCGACTACGACCTCCGCCGGATCATGCTCGAGGGCAGCGCCGAGGAGGTCGCGGCGTGGAACTACTTCGATCCCGAGATCGTCGGGCAGGAGAGCCGCGTCGTGGCATACCAGGAACAGGTCTGTGGAGCCGGCTCCTGAGCGAGCTTGCGGTCGCCGGCGGTTTCGGACGAGCCAGGGCCAGGGCGTCGCTGGTGGTCGAGGCGCCGTGGGCGCAGGCAGAAGCGTGGGGCGCGACGATGGGCGAGCCTGACCACGATCGTCAGGAGCACACGAAGACGGTGATCGACTTGCTGCGCGCCGTCGACTTCCTCGTCTCGCGCTCGGAGGTCGATGCCAGTCGCATCGGCTACGTGGGGCACAGCTTCGGTGCGCTGTTCGGCGGCATCTTGGCGGGGGTCGAGAAGCGCATCAAGACCTTTGTGGTGATGTCGGGCGTCGGCAGCTTCACTGATGTCGCCGCGGCCAACATCCCGACGCTCGAGGGAGAGGCACTCGAGGAATACCGTCAAGGGTTGAAACCGATCGATCCGATCCACTTCATCGAGGACGCCGCGCCGGCGGCCTTGCTCTTTCAGCTGGCGCGAGAGGACGTGTTCCCGCACGACACCCTTCTGGCTTACGCCGAGGCCGGCAGCGAGCCGAAGCGGATCGCCTGGTACGACGCCGACCACTACTCCGTGAACGAGGTCGGGCGCGACGATCGGATCGAGTGGCTGCAGTCGACGCTCACCCTGCACGACTGACGCCGCCGCGGCCCTAAGCTTCGCAGATGGCCGGCGTCACGTTCGACAACGCCGAACTCGCTCGGCAACTCGAGGACATGCGCGAACAGCAGCGGGCGATCAGCGGTGTCCTCCGTGCGGTCGCCCGAAGTGCCGGGATCCAGCCCGTCCTCGACGAGGTGGTCGAAGCCTGTGAGCGCCTGTGCAGGGCCGACTACGGCGCTCTCTACCTGCTCGAGCAGGGGCTCCTGCACGTCGTCTCGCACCACACGGATGCCGACGCAGCCGAGTGGGACCGGGAGCATCCACATGCCCTCGACCGAACGACGGCCGCCGGCCGGGCGGCGGTGGCACGTGAGCCGGTCCACATCCCGGACATCCGTGACGACCCGGAGTACTCCTACGGCGGGCCGACGGAGTACTACCGGTCGATGATCGGTGTCCCGATCATGGTCGAGGACGACCTCCTCGGCGTCGTCGTTCTCTCGCGCCGCGAACCGCAGCCGTTCACCGACGAGCACATCGCGCTCGTGCAGACCTTCGCCGACCAGGCGGCGATCGCGGTTGCGAATGCGCGCCTGATCGAGGCGGTCGAGCGGCAGCGGTCGGAGCTCGCCCGGTTCGTCTCTCCGCAGGTGGCAGAGCTCCTCTCGAGTCGGGACGGCGAACAGCTCCTGGCCGGACACCGCGCGTACATCTCGTGTCTGTTCTGCGATCTGCGCGGCTTCACCGCCTTCGCCGAGACGGCGGCCCCCGAGGAGCTCTTCGACGTCCTCCGCGAGTACCACACGGCGCTCGGCGAGCTGATCCCGGTGCACGACGGGACGCTGGAGCACTTCGCAGGCGATGGGGTGATGGTGTTCTTCAACGATCCTCTCGCCGTCGCAGATCACGAGCTTCACGCCGTGCGGTTCGCGGTCGCCGCACAGGAGCGGTTCGCACAGCTGGCTGGGGTCTGGCGTAAGCGCGGAACCGAGCTTGGGCTCGGTATCGGGATCGAAGCGGGCTACGCGACGCTCGGCCGCATCGGATTCGAAGGGCGTTACGACTACGGCGTCGTCGGGCCCGTGGCGAACCTCGCGTCGCGGCTCAGCACCCAGGCTGCCGAAGGCCAGATCCTGATCGGCCAGCGGGTGTTCGCAGCCGTGGAGGACGCCGTCGAGACAACCCCGGCCGGCGAGCTCGAACTCAAGGGCTTCGGCCGTCCCGTGGCCGCGTACGAGGTTCGCGGGCTGCGCTAAGACTCGGCGACGGGGTATCGCCTCTCATCCGCGCCTTCGGCTGCAGCGGATGGACGCGCGCCGGCAACCCGGAAGACGACCTTGCCGCGCTTGCCCGCGGCGAGGCTGCGTTCGAACGCTGCGGCCGCCTCCGAGAGCGCGAACGTCGAGTCGATCGCGACGCGAAGCTCGCCGTCGTCGGCGAGGCGCGCGAGCTCGATCAACTGCCCGCGGTTCGGCTCCACGACGAAGTACGTTCCACCGGCCGGCGGCTCTTCGGCGACCGAGACGAGACGTCCGCCGCTTCCGAGTAGGGCACTCGCGCGCTCGAGGAGCTCGCCGCCGACCGTGTCGAAGACGAGATCGACTGGCCCGACCCCCTCGTCCAGCTCCTTTCGGCCGTCGACGACCTCGTCGGCCCCGAGCGCGTCTGCGACGTCGAACGCGTTAGGCGACGCGGTCGCGATCACATGCGCGCCGCGCCCGTGCGCCAGCTGCGTCGCGAACTGGCCGACACCACCCACAGCGCCGTGTACGAGCACCCGTTCGCCGGCCGCGAGCCGGCCGTGAACGAAGAGACCCTGCCAGGCGCTCAGTGCCGGCAGAGGGATCGCCGCGCTCTGCACGTGGCTGAGCGAAGCGGGCTTCCGCGCGAGGAGCGCAGCCGGGACCGCGGCGTACTCTGCCGCGACCCCGTCGCGGTCGAACGGCGTCAACGCATAGATCTCGTCGCCCACGGAGACGCCTACGACGTCGTCCGCGACCGCCGCAACGACACCGGACAGCTCGTACGACGGAATCGCGGGTAACCGGTCGAGCGGCCAGTCGAGCTCGTCACGTGTGACCGCGGCGGCGTGAACTGCGACGAGCACCTCGCCGGACTGAAGCAAGGGCGTCTCGATCGTCTCGTGTCGAAGGCCGGCGATCCCCGGTGCGTGAAGCCGGATCGCCTCCATCGTTCGTGGCGTGGTCATCGTCAACACGATGTCCGTCCTCTAGCGAGATACTTGCGAGCAAGTTTCTTCCCAGGACATATACACTCTTGCCGATGAGCCGGCCGGAGGACCACGTGGACGAGATCGTCGCGCAGTGGCGGAGGGAGCGTCCCGAGCTGGACGTCGCCCCTCTTGGCGTTTACGGCCGCCTCTTCCGCGTCGCCCATCTCTCCGACGACGAGCTCGCCAAGGGGCTCGACCAGTACGGGCTTCAGCCGGGATGGTTCGACCTCCTGGCCGCGCTCCGCCGTGCCGGCGCACCCTACGAGCTCAACCCGACGAGCCTCATGCGCGCCACTCTTCTCTCCTCGAGCGGGATGACCAAGCGGCTCGACCGCATGGAAGAGGCCGGACTGATCGAGCGACGCCCCGACCCGAACGACCGGAGAGGAACGCTCGTGCGGCTCACGCGCCGGGGCAGGAGCGTCATCGACCGGGCCGTTGAGACGCACGTGGGCAACGAGGAACGCTTGCTCGCTGCGCTCACGGCGACCGAGCGTCGCTCGCTCGACCGCCTCCTGAAGAAGCTCTTGATCGAGCTCGAGCGGCCCGAACGCAATTCCTAAGGCGTCGCGGGCCGACGCGCGGAAGAGTGCCGGGCTCGGTGCGCTCAGTCGGCGCGATCGTCGGACGGCTGCCGCCCAGGTCGCGCCGCGGTGACCCAGGCGAGCGAGGCGAAGACCAAGGTGCCCGCAACGACCGCTGCGAGGTCGGCCGGGCCGACCCACGCCGGGTCCGAACGGTTGATATCGACGGCGTGGTTGATCGTGTGGAGGGCGTACTCCAGAGTCGCGAGCGCGAGGATCGGAAGGCGCCACGCAGGCCGCGCGGAGGCGACGAGGAGAGCGATGCCGAGCGCGAGATAGTAGGTGGCGAAGTCGCGGAGGTCGTGCACGCTGACGTCACCGAACGGCGCGACGCGCTCTCCGAACGAGTCGGTCGCGAATGCCATCCAGCAACCGATCGCAAGCTGCACCAGCCCTGACAGGATGAGCAGCAGGCGAAGCGGGCGCTCGTTCATCGGCCGGCGAGGTCCTGCGGCCACCGTTCAGCGACCGCTCCGCCGCTATGTGGATGGCGCGCGGACTAGTAGCTGAATCCTGTCGAGGAGCGCATCGAGTATCTGGTCGTGCGCAGGCTCGATCCGCTCGCGCCAGATCGTTTCATACTCGCCGACGGTCTCGCCGGCGATCGTATGACGGAGGCGTACGCCTTCTTCGACGCCCTCCAAGTCGAACCAGTGCTCCCCCCGCAATGCGTCGGGACTAACGATGCGGAACGCGCGAATCGCACCCGGACAATCGAACTCTTCCCAGACCATCAGGCCCGCCTGGTAAACCCGACCACCCAGTGGCCGAGGCATCGGCCCGATCTCAGTCGGCCAGATCCTGTCGAAGTCCGCGACGAGCGCGGCGACCTCATCGGCCGTCGCGGCAAACACTCGCTCGTGGACCTTCTTCACCTTCATATGCTGGTCACCCGCTTGTCCCGGAAGCGGTCTCACGACCCATTTCGCCACTTCGTTCCGTCCATCGAAGGGTTGTGCTGCTGCACCGTTTGGTCCTCCAGTCCGGCGAGGACGCCGACGAGCCCCAACAGGAACAGGGGGAAGAAGAGGAATAGGGCGAGAATCGCGCCGCCGATGACGAGAAGCGACGCGGCGGTGAGAAACAGGCCCACTACCGCGAGCGAGCCCATCACGAGCCCGAACCCTGCGATTCGAGCGCCGCGATCTACGACTCGGCGGGCCTCGACCTTCGCGACGCGAGCTTCCTCGGACGCCTGGCTCCTTCGTCGAGTGGTTTGGATGCCGGTGCGAGTCATGACTGCTCCCTTTCGTCTCATCTACACCCCAAAGACGAGATAGAGGCGCCGCCTGTGACAGTGCTTGGCGCTCGCTGCTCAGCGCGCGACTGGGGATCGGAGTGGTCGCGATCAGCTCGAGCCCGTGAACTGCAGGATCTAGCTGCGCCCGCGTAGCAGCGCGTCCAGGTCGGCCAACGGCCCGAGGTGCTGCAGCTTGTCCGGGTTGACTACCGAGCTCACCGCCTGGATCTGGCCCTCCGCGACGTCGAGGGACATCACGGCGACGAGCCTGCCCTCGCGGTCAACGAACAGCGCACCCGGTTGCCCGTTCACCTCCTCGCGGCGCCAGGTGAGGCCGAAGCGGGTGAGGGCGCCCATGCCCGCCATCAGCTGTCGTGCCACCCTGGCGCGGCCGTGGAGCGCACGTGCCAGGGCGGGGGCCTTGCCGCCGCCGTCGCCGCGAAGCACCACGTCGTGGGCCAGCAGCTCCTCCAGCCCCTCGAGATCGCCCTCCTCGGCGGCCGCGAAGAAGCGGGCCGCGAGTTCCTCCCGCTGTTCGCGCGAGGCCTCGAACCGGGGGCGCCGCTCCTCCACGTGACGGCGGGCCCGTACGGCGAGCTGCCGGGCGTTCTGCTCGCTCGTGCCGACGATCTCCGCGATGCGGTCGTAGGGCTCGTCGAACACCTCGCGCAGCAGGAACGCCGCGCGCTGCTCGGGCGAGAGACTCTCGAGCAGGACGAGGAAGGCGAGCGACAGCGAGTCCGCCATCTCGGCCTTGCGGGCGGGATCGTCGTCGGCGCTAGTCACAAGCGGCTCCGGCAGCCACTCGCCCACGTAGATCTCGCGCCGGGCCCGCGCCGAGCGGAGGTGGTCGAGCGAGAGCCGCGAGACCACCGTCGACAGGTAGGCGCGCGGCGAGTCGATCCACTCGCCGCCTTCGCGCGCCCGGTGGAGGCGGAGGAATCCCTCCTGTACCACGTCTTCCGCCTCACTCACGCTGCCGAGCATCCGATAGGCGATCGCGAACGCCGACGGGCGAAGCTCGTCGAACTCCTCCTCGGTCATCGCTCAGCCGAGCCCCTGCTCGAAGCCCTGTCGCCAGCTCGGGTAGCGCGGCTGCCAGCCGAGCTCGCGCTTGGCCTTCGCATTCGACGCGCCACCGTTCATGTCGGTCATCATGGCCGCAGCCGCCTCACCGGCCGCCAGCCGCATGAGCCAGCGTGGGACACGCCTCGGCGGCTCGGCACCCAGTGCGCTCGCGAGCGCCGGCAGCCACTCCCGCACCGGCGCGGGCTCGTCGTCGACGACGTTGTAGATACCCGGCCGGCCACGCTCGACCGCGGCGACGGTCGCCGCCGCGGCGTCCTCGATGTGGACGAACGGCCAGACGCCGCCACCGTCCCCGACCAGCGGGAGGCGACGCTTGCGGATCGGCATCGCCATCTGCGCATCCGGAGCCAGGCTGAACCCGGTCCCGGGACCGTAGAAGCCGCCGTAACGCAGCACGAGACCCTCGCCCCACGCGATCCTCGTCACCGCCCGCTCGAGATGGAGGATCGCCGCCAGTCCGTCCTGCATCGACGCCGGCGGGTTGGGATCGAGGGGATCGGCCTCGGTCTGCACCGGCGCGCCCCTGCGGGCGAATCGAAACGCCGCAATGCTCTGCGCCACGAAGCGCCGTGCCCCCACGGCGCGGCCGGCCGCCAAGAGATGGTCCGTCCCCTCGGTACGCAGTCGGATGGTCATCTTCGCCATGGAGGAGCGGTCCGGACGCCGCGCGTCACGGATGCTCATCTTCCCGGACAGCGCCGTGAGCTGATGCACGATGACCTCGGGCTCTGCAGACGCCACTGCCTCGGCGACCGCGTCGGGATCGAGAGCGTCGGCCACGACCGGGCGCGCCCCCAGGCTGCGCACCAGGTCCCGCTTCGATTCGGTCCTGGTCATCCCGACCACCTCGTGGCCTCGCGCCGCGAGCTGCGGGACGAGCGCTCTGCCGAGAGCGCCTGTGGCGCCAGCTACGAAGACCTTCATCACCGCTCCTCTCGTCTCACTTATGAGAGACGAGATGGCAGCACTGCCTGTGACAATTCTCCGCGCTCGGTGCGCAGAATGCGATAGCGGCGCGTGTGCAGCACCGTCGGTCCGGTGTCCGTCCGGGCGCTGACCGACCGAATTAACTACCGCCCCCGCCGATCTGCTCCGCCAGCTCGATGATGATTCCCTCCGGGCCGCGGACGTAGCAGAGCCGGTAGATGTCCTCGTAGTTCTCCAGCTCGCCGACGAGTCCAGCACCGCGGGCTCGCAGGCCGGCGACGACGACGTCGATGTCCTCGACAACGAACGCGATGTGGCGGATACCCCGCGCGTTCGCCGGCGCGGGCCGGTTGTCGCCCTGGCTTGACGGCGAGTGGAACTTGATCAGCTCGAACCGTCCGTGGCCGTCCGGAGTCTGCATGAACGCAAAGTCCACCTGGACGTCGTCGAGCCCCACGACGCGGTCCACCCAGCGACCTTCGACAGCCCCCTCGCCCTGTCGCACTAGTCCGAGCTCGACGAAGAACTCGGTCGCGGCTGTTAGGTCGTCCACCACGATGCCGACGTGATCCATCCGTTGGATAGTCACCGGTTCCTCCCGGGTCGGTTCCTTGAAGGAACCGACGCTATCAGATCGACAGTCTCCTGAGGGAACTAAGCTACGATGCGGGCATGCAGCGAACCCGCTTCGGCGACATGGTCTGCTCGATCGCGCGCACGCTCGAGGTCGCGGGCGAGCCCTGGTCGCCGCTCATCATCCGCGACGTCTGGGTCGGCCTGACTCGCTTCGACGAGATCCAGCGCGACCTCGGGATCTCGCGCAAGGTGCTTACCGAGCGCCTCAAGTGGCTCGTCGCCCAGGGCGTGCTCGAGCAGCGCGTCTACTCGGAGCGACCGCTGCGCCACGAGTACCTGCTCACCCCGAAGGGCTGGGAGCTCGCCGACATCCTGCTCGCAATCAGCGCTTGGGGCGACCGCTGGACGGCAGGTGAGGCCGGCCCGCCCGTCCTCCGCCGCCACCGCACCTGCGGGCACCTGACCCAGGCCGAGCTCCGCTGCGCCCACTGCGGCGAGCCCATCCACGCGAGCGACGTCGACGTCGAACCCGGGCCGGGCGCCAAGCGCGCCGCGGTAGGCGACTGACGCGAGGCGATTGCCGCAGAAGTGTCGGAAGGCGCCGCGAAACGTCGCGGTGCGTCGCGCGTACCGCATCGACCCCTCCCTGGAGGTTGACGATTCGGCGGCGGGTCGGAGGAGGCGCGCTGCCCGCCTTGTTTTTCGTGGATCTCTGCGCCTTCGCGGCTCTTCTCGACCTTTTGTCTTCACCCTCGGAGGCCGGAGTTACTGCAGGAGCGGCGAGGGCGGGATGCGGGTCTTACCGTGGATCCCGTCGACGAGGAACGCCACCTCGTCGACGTAGCACCAGCTCCAGTCTTCGCCGGGCTCGAGTGAACGGATGATCGGGTGCGAGGTGGCGTGGGCGTGCGCGGTGGCATGCCGGTTGGGTGAGTCGTCGCAGCAAGCGACATGACCGCAGGTCAGGCAGATCCGGAGGTGTAGCCATTTGTCGCCCGTCCGCAGGCAGTCCTCGCATCCTTCGACGGACGCCGGCAGCTCGCGAACAGTGATCTGATCGAGGTGGGTGCAGACAGCGTTGCTCACGTCACTTCCTCGACGGCGGGGGTACGGGAGAGGTGGGCGTGGACGAACTGGACGGCCATTGCTCCTTCGCCGACGGCGGTGGCACAGCGTTTGGTCGACCCGGAGCGAACGTCACCGGCTGCGAACACGCCTCGGATGTCGGTTTCGAGCAGGTTGTCCACGTTCGCTGCGGCGCCGGTGAGAATGAAGCCGTCGTGGTCGCGGGTCACGGTGTCGTCGAGCCACTCGGTGCACGGCAGCGCGCCGAGGAAAAGGAACATGAACGAGAAGGGAAGGTGCTCGCCGCTCTCGAGTGTGACGGCCGCGAGGTGCCCGTCCTCGCCGTGGAGCGCACCGATCTCGCTTCGGTCGCGGACGGCGACGCCGTACCGCTCGAGCTCGTGGATCAGGTAGTCCGACATCGTCTCGCGGAGGTCGGTGCGGCGGTGGAGGACGGTGACGAGCGCGCCGCCCCGGGCGAGCCAGACGGCGGCCTGGCCGGCGGAGTTGCCGCCGCCGACGACGGCGACGCGTGAACCGGCGCAGAGCTGGGCCTCGGGGGCCCCTGCGGCGTAGAAGACCGTCAGTCCCTCGAACTCGGCGAGGCGGTCGACCGGTAGCCGGCGGTACTGCGCGCCCGTTGCGAGCAGGATGGCTCGTGCGGCGATCTCCTTGTCGTCCTCGAGGCGGACGAGATGCCGGCCGTTCCCCGGTTCGAGGGAGAGCGCGCGATAAGGCGTCGCGGTGCGCGCGTTGAACTTGCGCGCCTGGGTGACTGCGCGGCTCGTGAGCTCGGTGCCGCTGATTCCGGCGGGGAAGCCGAGGTAGTTCTCGATCCTGCGGGACGACCCGGCCTGGCCGCCGAGCGCGGTGCTCTCGACGACGAGCGTGTCCAGCCCTTCGGAGGCGCCGTAGACCGCGGCGGCGAGGCCGGCCGGACCGGCGCCGACGATCAGCAGGTCGACCTCTTCGCGAGGCGCGAGCTCGAGCCCGATCCCGAGAGCGCGCAGCACCTGGCCGGCGGTTGGACCGTGCAGCTCTCCTCCGCCCGGCAGTCGCACGAGCGGCGATTCGCCGCCGTCGGGCGGGGCTGTCTCCTGCCAGGTGTACGGCAGCCGGTTCGCGCGCGCGAACTCGATCATTCGCATCGTCGGCTCCGAACCGTGCGGGCCGACGATCTCCATGCCGATCCCTTGCACGCTCTGCAACGCCTCGCGGCGGGAGATGAACGTGGAGAGGACGAGGTCGCTGAGCGGGCCGTCCTCGTTGAGGAGTGAGCGCAGCGCGCCGCGCTCGACCGCGATGTAGCGCACCGGCTCGGTCACGAGCGCGTTGACGAAGACCGTCTGCCCCGACAGGAGGTTCAGCTCCCCGAGAAAGCCCGAGGAGCCGTGCCGGACGAGCTCGTTCCCGGCAGCGTCGATGATCGCGACCTCTCCTTCCAGGATCGCGATGAACGGGTAGGTCCGATCGCCGACCCGGTACAGCAACTCTCCGACCGGTGCCGAACGCTCCTCGCCGATCTGGGCGAGGGCAGCGAGTTGCGATGGGGAGAGCAGTGGGCTCGCGGGTGTTGACACGTTCGTTCCTCCGTGACGGCGGTTGGCGCCGAGGCCGACAAATCGTGCCGTCTGGAGTCAGGTCCCCGGAGTCGACGGTCGCGTCTCGCTCCAGTCGAGGAGGAGCTTCCGCTCGGCGAAGTACCAACTACCGTCAATCTTGGCGAACGTGTCAAGGTATCGGAGCGAGGCGATCATCATCTTGCGGTCGCCGTCCTCGGAGAAGAGGTGGTGCGCGATCGTGTAGCTCTCGCCTGTGGCGCGGTCGCCGTCGATGGTGACTGTGCTCTGTCCGTTGAAGTGCGTCGTCGCGTCGTAGCGATTCAGATCCGCGAACACCGGCGTGAGGGCGTCTCGTCCTTCGAGCGCGTAGGTCGGCTCGCTCCCTTCGCCCTCCATGTAGACGGTGAAGCGGGTGTCGTCGGTGAAGAGCGCTTTTTGCCCTTCGGCGTCGCGGCGGTCGGCGCAGCGCGCGTACGCGTCGAAGAGCTCGCGGATCGCGAGGCGGTCGGCGGCTTCGGCCGGCGTGAGCTCGCTGTACATGGCCATTGCTGGCAGCTTCAGAGTCGGATGAGGTTGGCGAACTGCGACGGCTGGTAGTCGATCACGACGAGTGCCGCGTTCTCCGGCGTGAACAAGTGGTCGGCCAGCGGATCGCGGATCGGTGCGCCGGCCATCAGGAGTGCACCAGGGAGGTGACGCGTTCTGCAGCGGCGAGATGCGCCGACAGGAACTGTCCGGCTCTGTCCAGCGCCGCAGCCGCCTCGTCAAGGATCGGGTGATAGGCCTGGAAGACGTGCGGCACTCGAGGGGTGATGTCGAGGGTGACCTCGACGTCGGCGGCGGCGGCTTGTCGCGCGAGGCGGATGGCGTCGTCGAGGAGAACCTCGTGAGTTCCGGCCTGGATGATCAGGGGCGGCAGGCCGGACAGGTCGGCGAATACGGGGCTGATGAGGCCAAGAGCGGCGTCTTGTCCCGACGTGTAGTCGGTGACTCGGGGTTGGAGGCTCTCCCGGCTGAGCAGCGGGTCGACCTCGCGCCTGGTTTCCATGGTCGTCCCGGCCAGGGTGAGATCGGCATACGGTGACATGACGAAGGCCGCGGCTGGCAGGGGCAGCCCGCGATCGCGGGCGTTGACCAGGGTGGCGATGGCGAGGCCGCCGCCGGCGGACTCTCCCGCGAAGGCGATGTCCGACGGGGCGATGCCGTTGTGCAGGAGGGCTTCATAGGCCGCAAGAGCGTCGTCGACCGCTGCCGGATACGGGTGCTCGGGGGCGAGCCGGTAGTCGACGGAGATGACCTTGGCCTGTGTCCGCCGGCCGACCTGCGAGGCCAGGTCAGCGGCGAGGAAGGCGTCCCCGAGCACGTACACGCCGCCGTGGAAGTAGAGAACAATGTGGCGAGGTTCGACTCCGTCGACCGTGATCTCGGCGGTTGGGACGCCGCCCAGTGCGGCTGCGGTCACGGCCACGTCGGCGGGCAGCGGCTGCGCCGATAGCAACTCTCGGAGCAGTCGCCGTTGCTCGTTGACATCGCTGCCGACGGGGAAGGCTGACTGTCGCAGGATTGCGTCGAGGTTCTCTCGCTGCTCGGTGCTCACGGATGCACCTGGGAGCCGTAGCCGAGGTCGAGCCGGATCGATTCCATCACCCAGAAGGTCGTGCTCTCGGTGTAGACGTCTGCTGCCGCGAGCACGCCCGTGTACTTCTCGATCACCGGCGCGGCTGCGACTTGCGTGACCTCGTCGAGGTAGCCCTTCAAGGCGGCCCAGGTGTTCTCTCCGTATTTCATGAAGTACGGCGTCGGGTCGACCGTATCGACGGCGTTCCTCGAGCTCTCGGAGATGTCCGCCATGTACTGCTGATGGAGCGTGACGTCGTCGCGGGTGCCCAGCCGGCCCAGGTGACCGCCGATGAAGTGCTTCCACGAGTAGGCGAGCGCGTTCGCCGGGGCCTCGATGTAGCCGGGGATGTCCTCGGTCAGGTTGGCGATGTAGACCGGCGCCCAGCCCGGGTTCACGATGTCGATCAGCATCAGCGTGTCGTGGTCGGGCAGGTGGATGACGATGTTGTCTGGGGAGTGGTTGGCGCCGTGCCAGGCCAGGTCGATGCGCTCGCCGCCGATCTCCAGGGTGCGGCGGTCCTGGAACGTTTCTTCGTTGGGTGGCCTGGCTGGGTCGTCGTCGCGCAGCAGGAGGCGCCGGGTCTCCTCATGCCCGATGCGGGTGACGTTCTTGTCGAACAGCGAGGACGCGCCGGCGTGGTCAGCGTGGTGGTGCGAATAGACGAGATGAGTGACCTTGTTGCTGACGCCGTTTGCCGAGGCGATCTCATCGACAGCGCGCTGGATGTTGTGACCGATCGTCGGCGGAGCGTCGAGCAGGACAACGCCGTCCGAGGTCGTCAGAAACGCCGACTGGTAAGTGCCGTCGGTGATCCAGTACAGGTTCCGCTCGACGCGGCCGACGTAGTAGCCCTGCTCGTTGAGCGCAGGGCCGAGCGCCGACCGCGGGACCGGCGCGTAGTCCGGCAGGTCTCGCGTCTTGGCGGATGCTTCAGTCGTCGTCTCCGACACGCTCATCGAGTCCTCCTCGGTGTAAAGACAAGGCCATAAGCGGGCATGGTCGCCGCCACGACCAGGCGATCGAATCCCGGAATTCCTTAGTCCGATGCTCAGTGTCATGCTGCCCCGAGAAAGGTGAGCGGAGACTTGTCACCGATCGCGGCGCCGGGAGCGCATCTGCTTGGCCGGCAACGCGAGCGCGCGGTGCTCGAGCGGCTGCTGGATACCGCGCGGGACGGTCACGGCGCCGTCCTCGTGGTGCACGGAGACCCGGGCGTCGGCAAGACCGCGCTGCTCGAGTACGCGGTCGAGGCGGGCGAGGATTTTCGCGTCCTTCGGGCTGCAGGCGTCGAAGGGGAGATGGAGCTCGACTACGCGGCGCTGCAACAGCTCTGTTCGCCGCTCCTCGAGTTCAGCGAGCGTCTCCCTGATCCTCAGCGTCACGCGCTCGGAGTCGCCTTCGGGCTCAATGCTGGTCAGGCGCCGAGCCCCTTTCTTGTCGGGCTCGCGGCTCTCGGCCTGCTGTCCGAAGCTGCCGAGCAGCGGCCGTTGCTGTGCGTGGTCGACGACGCGCAGTGGCTGGACAGCGCGTCGGCCCGAGCACTCGGGTTCGTGGCGCACCGCCTGCTGGCAGAGAGAATCGCGCTCGCGTTCGCGACACGTGATGTGGGAAGCGGACTGGCCCGCTTCCCGCAACTCGCCGTCGATCCGTTGGGCCGTCGGGATGCACGGGCGCTGTTGGAATCCATCCTCGTCGCGCGGCTCGACGAGTCCGTGCTCGAGCGGATCGTCGCCGAGACCGGCGGGAATCCGCTCGCGGTCTTGGAGCTCCCGCACGGGCTGACGCCGGGTCAGCTCGCCGGCGGTTTTGGGCTGCCTGCGGCGCTGTCTCTGTCCACGGGGATCGAGCAGAGCTTCAGGCGGCGGCTGGCGCGGCTCCCGCGCGACGCGCGCCGGTTGCTGCTCCTGGCTGCTGCAGAACCGGTCGGCGACCCTGCGCTTCTGTGGCGCGCGGCGCAGCTGCTCGGGATCCCGAAAACAGCCGGGCACGCCGTCGAGTCGGAAGGCTTGCTGACGCTGGACGGCGCAGTGTCGTTCCGTCATCCGCTCGTGCGCTCGGCGGTCTACGGGGCGGCCGAGCCGAGCGAGCGACGGGAGGCCCACCACGCGCTGGCGGACGCAACCGATCCGCAGATCGACCCGGATCGCCGCGCGTGGCACCGTGCGCAGGCGACGTCCGCGCCCGACGAAGAGGTGGCCACCGAGCTCGAGCGCTCAGCGGCGCGGGCGCAGGCGCGTGGCGGTCTCGCCGCTGCCGCGGCTTTCCTTGAGCGCGCCGTGACGCTGACCCGCGAACCGTCGCGACGCGCGCGACGGGCCCTCGCCGCAGCGCAGACGAAATTCGAAGCAGGTGCGCTCGATGACGCGCTCAGCCTTCTCGCCATGGCAGAGGCAGGCGCCCTCAGCGACCTGGAGCGTGCACGTGTCGCGTTGCTGCGCGCGCAGACAGCATTCGTCGCCACGCGCGGAAGCAATGCGCCACCGCTGCTGCTTGAGGCGGCGCGACGGCTGGCGACGCTCGATCCGACCCTCGCCCGCGAAACCTATCTGGACGCACTGTCTGCGGCGATGTTCGCGGGGCGATTCGCTGGACCAGGCGGAAGCGCGCTGGAGGTAGCCCAAGCCGCGAGCGCGGCGCCACCGCCGCGCGCGCCGCGCGGGTCCGACCTTCTGCTCGACGGTCTGGCCACATTGTTCAGCGACACCTACGAGTCTGCCGTGCCGATCCTGCGGCGGGCGCAGGCCGCATTCAGTACCGACGAGTCCGCGATTGAGCAGCTGCGTTGGTTATGGCTGGCGACCATCGCGTCAGTCCAGCTGTGGGACGACACTGGATGGGAGACGCTGTCGGAGCGGCACGTTCGACTCGCCCGTCGGACAGGAGCTCTTAGCGACCTTCCGCTAGCCCTCACCCAGCGGGTGTACATGCATCTCCTTGCGGGCGAATTGACGGCAGCGGCGTCGCTCGTCGACGAGATCGAAGCGGCAACCGACGCAATCGGTGGCACCCTAGCCCCCTACGGCAAGGTGGGACTTGCTGCGTCGCGCGGCCGCGAGGTTGAGGCTGTCGACCTCATCGGCCGCACTCGGACCGAGGTGACGCGGCGCGGCGAAGGAATCGGAGTCTCGGTCGTCGATTGGGCCGAGGCGGTGCTGTACAACGGTCTCGCCCGCTACGAGGACGCGCGCTCTGCGGCGCTGCGGGTCGTCGACCTCCCGGACCTCAACCCATCGACGTGGGTGATGCCGGAGGTGATCGAGGCCGCCGTCCGTGCTGGAACACCCGAGCTGGCCGCGGACACGCATCGGCGCCTTGTGGACATGACCAGGGTGAGCGGGACGGACTGGGCCCTCGGCCTCGCGGCGCGCTCGGAGGCGCTCTTTGTGGAAGATCAGCGAGCCGAGGAGCTCTATGTCGAAGCGGTCGATCGACTCGGCCGAACGCGGATGGCGGTCGATCTCGCTCGTGCTCACCTCCTCTACGGCGAGTGGCTGAGACGTCAACGCCGACGCCTTGATGCACGCAGGCAATTGCGGACGGCGCACGACCTCCTCTCCGACTTCGGCATGGAGGCCTTCGCCGAGCGGGCACGCGTCGAATTGGAAGCGACCGGCGAGCATGCTCGCAGACGCACCGTCGACAGCCTTGCTCAACTGACGCCGCAGGAGACACAGATCTCGCGCCTTGTGGCGCAGGGAAACACGAACCGAGAGATCGCCGCTCAACTGTTCATTAGCCCGAGCACAGTCGAATACCACCTCCGCAAGGTGTTCCGCAAGCTCGGAGTGAAATCGCGAACGCAGCTCGCGAACCGCTTCCGAGGTTAGGAATCAGCAACGTCGGCGTTTGCCGCAGAGGGAAGATCCAGCGTGATCCTCCTCGATGCCTTCTGTTCAATGGAGGTGCTCTGTGATCCTGCGGCCCTGTGGGCTAAGCCCGACCTTGGAGGCGCTTCCCCGCTTGGGGGCAGATCTCGAGGACAGGTTCTCGGCTGTCGAGGGGGTCTTCCGCGCCGCTCAAAGCATCGCCACTGACTCCGTTCTCGCACGTGTGCGCGTTACTTCGGCGGTGGGTCGCCGATCCAGTAGCGCGGGCCCGGGCCGAATCGGGAGGCGCGGTCGCCAGGGTTCGCGAGCTGGCAGCGGTCGAGTGAGAGGCAGCCGCAGCCGATGCACTCGGTCAGCCCGAGCTTCAGCCGCTCGAGCTCGGCGATGCGTTCGTCGATCCGTGACGTCCACGTAGCCGAGAGCCGGGACCAGTCGCGGCGCGTGGGCGCCTGGTGGGGAGGAAGCTTGGCGAGCTCGGCGCCGATCTCTTCGAGCGTCAGCCCGACGCGCTGCGCGAAGACGATGAAGGCGATCCGGCGCAGCACCGGCCGCGGGTACCGGCGGTGGCTCGATCCCGCCCGCTCGGAGCTGATCAGTCCTCGCTGCTCGTAGAAACGAAGTGCCGAGGACGCCACGCCGCTGCGGCGTGCGACCTCGCCGATGGGGAGCAGGTGGGGCGGTGCGGACGCTGGAGCTGCCGTGACCACTTGACTTCAAGTTTACTTTAACTTGTAGTCTAGGTCGAGTCACCATGAGAGGGATCGTCACGGGAGCATCTCGCGGCCTCGGACTCGCGCTCACCCGTGCTCTGTCCGAGCGGGGGTGGCAGCTCACCGTCGACGCGCGGGGCGCGGAGGCGCTCGAGCATGCGGTCGCCGGCCTCAGCGGTGTGATCGCGGTCACAGGCGACGTCGCGGATCCCGACCACCGGCGCCGGCTAGTGGAGGCAGCAGGCGAGCCGATCGACCTCCTCGTCAACAACGCCAGCCTCCTCGGCCCGAGTCCACTGACGCTTTTGGCGCGATACCCCCTCGAGGAACTACGAATTGTGTACGAGGCGAACGTGTTCGCGCCGCTGGCGCTGGTTCAGCTCTCCCTCCCTCGTCTCTCACCGCACGCGCGGATTGTCAACCTCATTTCCGATGCAGCTGCCGAGGCGTACGAGACGTGGGGTGGGTACGGCTCGTCGAAGGCGGCTCTTGCGCAGATCACCGCGGTGCTGGGCGCCGAGCATCCGGACCTCCGCGTCTACGCGCTCGACCCCGGGGACATGTGCACGCAGATGCAACAGGAAGCCTTTCCCGGTGAGGACATCTCGGATCGGCCTCCGCCTGAGGAGAGTATCCCCGGCCTCCTGGCGCTGATCGAGGGCGACCTGCCGAGCGGGCTCTATCGAGCCCGCGACCTTATGGGGGCGGCGGCGGCATGAGCGCCGTCGCGGTGCCCGCCCGCCTCGAGGCGCACGAGCCGCCAGAGGCTCGCGGAATTCCTCGCGACCGCGTCCGGCTGCTCGTGTCATCTCGGAGAACCGGCAGCATCGTCCACGGCCGCTTTCGTGACCTGCCGCGGTTCCTCGCCCCGGGCGACCTCCTCGTCGTCAACACGTCGGCCACGCTTCCGGCTGCCGTACCGGCGACGCGCGCCGACGGAACGGAGCTCGAGCTTCGGTTCTCTACGCCCGCGCCAGGCCGCGATCCCGACCGCTACTGGATCGTGGAGCTGCGCCGCGGCGGCCAGCCGTTCGGCGCTGTCGAGGTGGGCGAGGAGCTGGTGCTCCCGGCCGCCGCGACGGCGCGGATCCTCGCGCCGTATGCCGGGGCGCGGCTCTGGCTCGCGCATGTTGATCTGTCGCCACCGCTCGAGACCTACCTCACCGAATACGGACATCCGATTCGGTACGACTACGTGCCACGGCGTTGGCCGCTCTCCGCCTACCGGAACGTCTACGCAGATGAGCCCGGTAGCGCCGAGATGCCGAGCGCAGGGAGACCGTTCACGCCCGAGCTGATCACGCGGCTGGTCACGGGCGGTGTGCTCGTCGCGCCGATCACGCTGCACACCGGCGTCTCCTCACAGGAGCGTCACGAGCTTCCCTACCCCGAACGATTCCGCATCCCGCGCCACACGGCAAGCCTGGTGAACGCCGTCCATGATTGGGGCGGGCGCGTGATCGCCGTCGGGACGACCGTTGTACGCGCCCTCGAGACGGTCTCCCAGCCTGACGGCACGGTCGCCCCCGACGAAGGGTGGACGAACCTCGTCGTCACCTCAGAGCGCGGACTGTGGGCGATCGACGGCCTGCTTAGCGGCCTGCACGAGCCCGAGTCGTCCCACCTCGACGTGCTTCGGGCGGCCGCCGGGGAGGCTCTGCTCGAGCGCAGCTATGACGCCGCGCGCGAGCACGGCTACCGCTGGCACGAGTTCGGTGACAGCCAGCTCATCCTTCCCTGAGCCACCAAGTCGAATAGCGAACCGCCTGACGAAAGGAGCGATGCGATGACAAGTACACGGCAACCCATCGACGAGACTCGCGCGGCCACCCTCATCAGGGCGGTTGTCGGATCCTGGCCTGACGTCGAGGTCGGAGCCCATCGCTTCGGAGGGGTCGAGTTCCGCCTCGGTAGGCGCGAGCTCGGGCACTTGCACGGCGACAGCCACGCGGACATCGCCTTTCCGCGCAAGGTTCGCGACCAGCTGGTCGCGGATGGGCGTGCGCTGCCTCATCGCGCGATCCCCGACTCGGGCTGGATCTCGGTTGCGATCGACGGCGAGAACGCCGCCGAGGGCGCGGTCGAGCTCTTTCGGATGGCATACGACCGGGCGCGGGCCGCGAAAGCGCGGGCGGAAGACGTCCGGTGACCGCCGACGGCCACCAGACAGCCGCGAGGATGCTCACGTGATGGCCACGATCACGCCGCACATCGTCGTCCGTGACGCGGCGAAAGCCGTCGACTGGTACACGGACGTGCTCGGCGCCGAGGAGCGGTTGCGGATCGCGGTTCCGGACGGCAGGTTGATGTCGGTCGAGCTCCGCTTCGACGACTCGGCGGTCATGCTGGCCGACGAGTTCCCGGAGATGGGGATCGTCTCGCCGCAGACACTCGGCGGCACCTACATGGCGCTACATCTGCTGGTCGGCGACGTCGACCTGGTCTGGCAGCGCGCGCTCGACTCGGGTGCCGAAGTGTTCCGCCCGCTCGAGGACAGCTTCTGGGGCGAGCGTGCCGGCCAGGTGATCGACCCGTTCGGGCACCGCTGGGGCCTGGCTCAGCACCTGCGCGACGTCTCGCCCGAGGAGCTGGTCCGCGCAGCACAGGAGATGTTTGCGACGACGACGCCCGCTGCTGTCAGTCGGCGGAGAAGATGAAGTGGAGCGCCGCGAGCGCGTTCGGGGGCGCTGTGACTGTCATGTCGATCTCGTCGATCCTCCGAACGACATTGAAGTCCAGAAACGCGCAGCATTCCTTCTCCGCTGCCGCGAGCGTGCGAAGGCGCGCCTCGAGCTCATCCGCAGCGACGAACCGGTAACGGACGCCATCCATGGTCTTCTCTCGTTGCGCCGCTTCCCGCAGGAGCGACGACCAGGCCGCGAGTCGCTGCTTCTGTCCGGCTGCGTCGAGCGAGCAGGCGATGAGCGGGAGCGCAGTCGGCTGACGGGCTTCGCTCGTGTGAGTTGGGTCGGTAACGGCGCACGGTTGTGTCCTAAGCCCGCTGACTACTCGAACCGTCGACCCCGTACCGCGTTGCCACTGGTTACGACCGCTTGGGCTCCATAAACGCTCCATCCTCAGGGACGCGATTCCTGCGCCCAGAGGGTGCTAACCGCTCAGGGGTACGGTGCGGTCGAGGCACCAGGCGAGCATGCTCGGCCAGGGGCCGTAGCCGTCGTCGGCGCTCAGGTGGCCCCCGTCGGAGATCCGGTCGGCCGGAATCTGGAGGGGATCGGCGTAGAGGCGGTCGGCGCCGTGCGGGCAGTAGGGGTCGTCGTCGCTGCAGACGATCCGAGTCGCCTCGCTCGCGGACTGGAGCGAGTGGGGTGAGAGATCGGTGGGAGGCGCGAAGTGGGCGATCTCGGGCCAGAGGACGTCCGCGCCTGGCGGGCTGACGAGGAGCACGCGGTGGACGCGCTCGTCCGCTCGGAGCCGGTCGGCCAGGTGCAGCCAGGCGAGCGCGGCGAGTGAGTGGCAGAGGACGACCCGTTCGCCGTCTCCGAGTTGGGCGAGTTCGGCTCGGACGAGCTCGAGCCAGGTCTCGAGGCTAGGGCTGTCCGGGTCGGGGAGTTGCGGGTAGAGGACGACCTCGCGGCGGCGGCGCAGCTCCTCGGCGAGCCAGTGTTGCCAGTGCCCGGGAGGGCGGCGGTTCTCGACCCCATGCAGGATCAGGAAGCGGCGCTCCTGCTCGGTCATCGACGGTTGGCGCCGGCTGCGCGGGCGCGATGGGCGGCGACCCTGGAGCGGTTGCCGCAGCGCTCGGAGGAGCACCAGCGCCGCGCCTGCCGGCCGTGCGCGAGGTAGAGCATGCGGCAGTCGTCGGCCTCGCAGCTGCGGAGATCGAGGCGTTCGTTACCGGCGAGGATGCGGATAGCGTCGGCAGCGATCAGGGCGAGGGCCGGATCGAGCGTCCGGCCGCCGGCCGCGGGCTGCGCGAGCGCGATGCCGGCCCCCGTCGCGCGCAGACGTGGTGGGGCGCCGGCAGCGGCAGCGTTGACGCGCTCGAGCGCGGCGGCCAGTGGGCGCCGCCCTGCCAGCGCGCAACGGAAGAGCTCGTCGAGGTGCTCCCGTAGCGACCGAACGCGCGCGAGGTCATCCTCGCTCAGCGACCCGCTTAGGGTGAGGCCGACGCCGTCGAGCCAGTCGTAGAGACGTTCGAGTGAGTGGAGCCGATCGAGCGGCTCACCGAAGCGACGTGCGACGGTGGCGACCAGGTTGAGCGACAGGCTGCCGGCGTCGAAGCGAAGCGTGGCGACGGGGTGGGAGAGCTGCTGACTGCGACCGCTCACTTGTGTAACGTACTAAACCATTACGGTCCCCGCAAAGGAGAACCGAAGTGGCGGTACGCGTCTGCGTCTTCGACCTGTACGGAACGCTCGTCGATCTCGCCGTCGTCCAGGAAGCGGTGCCGGCGGACTGCGACGGGGAAGCGCTCGGCGAGCGCTGGCGGGCGAAGCAGCTCGAGTACTCGTGGACGAACACGATCATGGGACGCCACCCAGACTTTGAGACCCTCGCCGAACAGGCGCTCGACTGGACGCTGGCGACACTCGGGCTCGAAGACCGACGACTTCGCGCGGCGCTCCTCGAGGCGTACGCTCGCCTGGGCGTGCAACCGGACGCCAAACCCTGCCTGCGGGAGCTGCGCATCCTCCGGATCCCCTGCGCGGTCCTCTCGAACGGCTCACCGCAGACGCTCGAGCGCGTCCTCGCCACGGCGGGACTCGCCCCGCTGCTCGACGACATCCTCTCCGTCGAGCCTGTCGGCGCTTTCAAGCCCGACCCCCGCGTCTACCACTTCGCCGTCGACCACCTCGGTGTGGAGCCGGCAGAACTCGCCTTCCTAACGGCCAACGCCTGGGACGCAGCCGGGGCAGCGGCCGCCGGCCTAACCGTCTACTGGATCAACCGCACCGCAGCCCCCGACGAGTACGGCCTCCGCGGCTCCGCCACTGAGCTCGCGAGCCTCTCGGCTTTCGCCCCGCTGGTCGGATCTCAGCGAAGATAGGCGTGGCAACGATGGACGATTAACCTCGCGAGGAAGCTCGGGCTCTTCGATGAGCATTGGCAGCCGAAGATCGTCGCCCGCCTCAACGACGACGACGTCCGCGTGGTCAGGGTGAAAGGCGAGTTCATCTGGCACAAGCACGATGACACTGACGACTTCTTCTCGTGCTCGAGGGACACCTGACGATCCAACACCGAGACCGCAACGTCGAGCTCGACGAGGGTGAGCGAGGACGAGAGCAGGTCTTGGATTTCCACCAACCCAAGACCGCTTGACGCCCTCCCTAGCGAAGGAGGAAGTTGGCGCCGCGCTGATGCACCCGTCTCGTACCCGCGCGGCGTTGTCTGTTCTCGCAACAGCAGCTGTATCACTTGCACGAGCTAGACGTTCGTTGTCGAATTAGGCACCACGTCGACACTGACCTGCCACACAGAGCCTCAAAACCGCGACCTGCCCCACGGCCAAGTCTTGGCGGGGCGCGGACGCAGCTACGAGCCGGCTTGTTGCTCGCGGATGAGCGCGACGAGGCCCTCGTAGTCCTCGGCGCACGCCGGACAGTTGTGCAGGTGCTCGGCGACGGCGGGGAACAGCTCGCGGACGTTCCGCCCTTCGAGCTCGCCCTCCACGTACTCGGCAAGAAGCGTCAGGCCTCCATCGCAACCGGCGTCCTTGCCCGGAGTGCCGAGCAGCCACCTCAGCTGATCGCGTTCGCTCATCACATCTCCTCCCGCTCGAGATGCCCTTCGCGCTCGAGGCGCAGACGGAGCTTCAGTCGTGCGTCGTGGAGCACCTTGTAGACCGCGCCGCGCGTCGATTGCAGCTGCTCGGCTACGACGTCGATCTGCACGTCGTTCAGGGCGACGGCGACGAACACATCGCGTTGTCGTGGTGTCAGCTCCTCGGTCACTGCGCGGCGCAGGGCGCGCAGGAGCTCGGTCGACTCGATGTGCGCCTGGGCAGCGGTTGCGCCGCCGGCCAACCGATCCCAGGTGGCGTCGTCGTCGGCGGTCGGGATGCTGCGTCCACGCCACGCGTGCCGTCGGAGCTTGACCGAGACCTCGAAGATCGCAAACCCGTACGCCCAGGTCGTGAAGCGGCTGGCGCCGCGGTAGCCCTCGAGCTTGCGGGTGACTGCGATCACTGCGTCGTCGGCCGCCTGCCGGCAGAGGTCGTCGAGCTCGGCGCCGTCGATCTCCGGGTAGAGGTGTCGGCGGCGCTGCGCTTCGCTGAAGGCAGCCCGGAGCAGGAGATCGTGGAGGCGCTCGAGCGCTTGGGCGTGCTCGGCTCCCGTCGCTCGTAAACCTTCGATCCAGACGCGTGATTCAAGGTCGAGCTGTGCCGAGCCAGAGGGGATCTGCACTCGCTCCGGTTCCAACGCGACCGTCAGCCTAGCCATCACCGCATCTGCGTCGTCGACGCCGGTCTTCTTACGGCCTCGACGTAAGAACCACGCTCGCGCGGATGCATACGGGCCGACACCAGGACACCACGACATCCGGAAGGAGTTCCATGGTTACGAATCGGACAGCCCAGGTGGACGGACTATCAGTCTTCTACCGCGAGGCCGGAGACGCGGCGAACCCCAAGCTGCTGCTGCTCGGCGGCTTCCCCGCCTCTTCGCATCAATTCCGCAATCTGATCCCGGCGCTCGCCGATCGCTTCCACGTCATCTCCCCGGACTACCCGGGATTCGGCAACACCGACATGCCGGAGGACTTCGAGTACAGCTTCGACCGCCTCTCGGAGATCGTCGAGGGTCTGCTCGAGCAGACGGGCTTCCACCCGTTCGGGCTCTATCACCAGGACTACGGCGGGCCGATCGGCAATCGCATCGTCGGGCGCCACCCGGACTGGCTGGAGTGGCAGGTGATCCAGAACTCGAACGCTTACGAGGAGGGCTTCACCGCCGCCTGGGATGGGATCCGGCACGCGCTGTGGGTCGATCGCAGCGCTGAGACGGAGGCGCCGCTGCTGCCGTTTCTCCAGCTCGACGGCGTCAAGCTCGTGTACACGCACGGGCACCGCGACCCGGACAAGATCAGCCCCGACAACTGGAACATGGACCTGTACTTCCTCGAGCGACCCGGTGCACGCACGGTTCAGCTCGATCTCCTCTACGACTACCGCACCAACGTCGCGCTCTATCCGCAGTGGCAGGCCTTCTTGCGCGAGCGCCGGCCGAAGACGCTGATCCTCTGGGGCGAAAGCGACATCTTCTTCACACCCGAGGGCGGCCGGGCCTACCTGCGCGACCTGCCGGAGGCTGAGCTGCACATGCTCGACAGCGGCCACTTCGCGGTCGAGGACTCGCTCGACGAGATCGTCGCGCACATCAAACGCTTCTACGACGAGAAGGTCGCCGGCGGCGTGGGCGTGACCACGCTCGAGGCGGCGGCGAGCACCCGATGAGGGTGCTCTCCGTCAACGTCGGCCTTCCGCGTGAGGTGATGTGGCGGGGCAAGCCGATCACGACCGGGATCTACAAAGCGCCGGTCACGGGTCGTGTGCCGATCCGCGCACTCAACCTCGACGGTGACCGTCAGGCCGACCTGCGCGTGCACGGCGGTCCGGACAAGGCCGTGTACGTCTACGCGTCCGAGTTCTACGAGCTCTGGTCGCGCGAGCGGCCGGAGCTCGACTTCGGTCCGGGCACTTTCGGCGAGAACCTGACCACCGAGGGCCTCCTCGACGGCGATGTCAGCGTCGGCGACCGCTTCCGGGTCGGCACCGCCGAGCTGGTCGTGACCCAGCCGCGCCTTCCATGCTTCAAGCTCGGGATCAAGATCGGCCACGACCGGTTCGTGATCGAGTTCCTCGAGCGCGGGCTCTACGGCTTCTACCTCACCGTCGTCCGCGAAGGCGAGGTGGAGGCGGGCGACCCGATCGTCCAGCTCCAGCGGGACCCGCGCGGCTTCCGGGTGAGTGAGGTTGCCCGCCTCTACGCCCGCGACCGCGACGACATGGAAGGCATGCGCCGCGCAGCCGAGCTCGACGTGCTTCCCGAGAGCTGGCGCGACTACTTCCGCAAGAGGGTCTACGGGCGCGCGGCGTAGTCAGGCAAGGAGCGGATGTCCTCGGGCCGCGAATGCAGTCGAGCATCATCGGGCACGTATTCGAGGATCACGCCGAGATCGCGGAAGCCGACCGCGCTTAGACGCGCTCGTACATCCTCGTCGACAGCACGCTCGCGGTCCGACATCTTCGCGCTGGACCCGTCTCGTACCCGCGAAGCACTTAGTCCGCCGGAGCAGCCAACGCTACATGCCCCTTTGCAGGGCCTTTGGGGAAGCCCTCTTCGGGACTCGAACCGGAGACCCCCTCCTTACCATGGAGGTTTCGGGCCGTCACGCGCGTACACGCGTGATCATCCGCGACACAGTTTCTCCTGCAAATCGGGCTGAATGAGGCGCTCCACGATGTGGCGCGAGTGATCGCCGCGTGTCGTTTCTGATGTGTCCGTTTTGGGCCCGCGCACCGTTGCTCGCGCTGACAACACCGCGGGGACCCCAGGTGGCGAGGATGGCCACAGGCCGTGCGCGGCTCATAGAGCCCCTGTCGTATGCGTGTCGTTCTACGTTCGGCGTGGGTCTGGAGCGCGTGACGCGAAGAAGCGCTCGACTGTGTCGAGCGGCTCGATCTCGCGTTGAGCGCGAGCGAGTATGAGGGCGCCCTCGAGCGCGGCCATTAGTACCGTCGCGTGTGCTTCGGCTTGCGCCGGCGGCGCCCCAAACCTGGTGTAGGCGTCGGCGACTGGCGCTCGCCACCGTGCGAGCAACTCGCTGACATGGGTGCGGAGGCTGTCGTTGTCGGCCGCGTCGCAAATGGTCGCGGCCAGTGGGCAGCCCAAGGCAAAGTCGTGGTCGACGAGCAGGCGCCGCCATGGGGTCACGATCACGCTGATCGCTTCGGGGAACGTCTCGGCTTCGCTGAGCGGACGGTCGAGATCGTCGAAGAGGTCAACGAGCGCGACATCGATCGCCTCGGTCACGAGCTGCGTCTTGCCGCCCGGGAAGAAGCGGCCGAGCGAGCCGCGGGGACCGCCGGAGTGCGCGACGACCTCGCGGAGTCCGGTGCCGTGGATGCCACGCTCGCGGATGAGCGTCGCGGCGCTCTGCACCATGCGCGCTCGCGCCGGAGAACGCAAGCGATCGCCGGTCGGGTCCTTCGCTTCGTTCCTTGCAGCCATAGCGGCAGGGTAGGGCATTTAGATGACGACCGTCATCGCTTCTGCTAGCGTCTGGCTCCGATGACGACTGTCATCGAATGCCGAACGGACAGAAGTGAAGGAGGAGACAGTCACATGAGCGCCGAAGCGATTGCGCCGATCACCACCTACTTCCGAGTCTGCGACGGGGTGCGAGTGAGGTTTGCCGACAACGGGGCGGACTCCGACGTCACGGTGCTGCTGCTGGCGCCGTGGCCCGAAAGCCTTTGGGCCTTCCGTCACATCTGGCACCGCGTCTCGGCAGTCGGGCGGGCGGTCGCCATCGACATGCCGGGGTTCGGCCACTCCGATGGTCGCCCGGAACTGATCGCCCCAGACGCCTCGGGAGCGTTCCTGGCGGGCCTGATCGACGAGTGGGCCCTGGGGGCTCCGCACGTCGTCGGCCCGGACGTTGGCACGGCCGCAGCGCTCTTCCTTGCCGCGAAGGCGCCGGAGCGCGTTACGAGCTTGACCGTCGGCGGCGGCGCAGTCCGCTTCCCGATCGAGGCAGGCGGCGCGCTCAAGGACATCATCGAAGCGCCGAGTCTGGACGTCGTGCGCGGGCTGGACGCCAGAACCAACATCGGCTACGCCGTCGAGGCCGCTGCCGGGAGCGAGAGCGAGCCCGAAGTCCACGAGGACTATGTCAGCGCCTACGACCTCGGTCGGTTCGCGGAGTCGGCCCGGTTCGTGCGGCATTACCCCGAGCAGAACCCGGTGTTGCGTGATCTGCTGCCGTCGATCACGACGCCGACCCAGATCGTGGCGGGGCGCGACGATGACCTCGTGCCGTGGTCGAACAACCAGTACCTCGACGACCTCCTCCCGAACAGCGAGATCCATCCTCTCGACGCCGGTCACTTCGCGTGGGAGCAAGCAGCGGACGAATACGGCCGCCTTGTCGTCGACTGGGTCAGCGGCGGATATCGGCGCGTCGCGGCCTAGCTACGACAGACCGCTCAAGAGACATCCCCGCACACTCGGGCATACAGGAGGACTATCTCCCGATTGCGAGTACCCGGCAGATGAGCCGGGCGAAACCGCCCGGACTCTTAGTCACCGAGCCGATGCGGATCGAGCCCAAGCGCGTCGGCTACCGCGGCGACAGAGCGCTCGTTGATCGGATCGAGAACGAGGATCGCCTCGTCGGCTCCGGCGTCGGTGAGTTCGTTCAGGTGGTTGCGCAGTTCGCGTGACTCGACGGGTGGCGATCCTTCTTCGATAGCTCGCTCGCCGGTCCCTCCGTCGACCGATACGAGCACGCAGGCGCTCCGCTTGAAGTCACCCTCGAACCTTGAACTCAACGCTGCGAACCCCGACGGCGTGTTGCCGTACCACGCGTACCAACTGTTCCACCAGTCGACGTGAGGCGACGTCGCCGCGAGCACCCGCGGCCCGGAACTACCGACGAGTAGTGGCACGCGGCGCTTTGGCCGCGGCAAGAGCAGAGCGTCATCGACGCGATAGAAGTGCCCATCGAAACTCACGCGCTCACCGGCTAGCAGTCGTCGGATGATTGTGAACGCTTCCTCGAAACGCGCCACCTTGTTCTCGAACGCGATCCCGAACGCGCGAAACTCCGCTTCGTTCCAGCCTGTGCCCACACCGAGAGTGAACCGTCCCGCGGATACTTCGTCGATCGCTGCCGCCATCCGTGCAACAAGACCCGGCGGATGAAACGCGGTCGACGCGACAAGCGGCCCCAGCCGTACCCGTTCGGTCGACGCGGCCAACGCCGCCAGCATCGACCAGGCATCCCAAGGTCCACGCTCCGGGCGAGCGTCGCCCCGGTAGAGCATGTGGTCGCCGACCCAGATGGAGTCGTAGCCAGACGCTTCCACGGTTCGCGCTATCGCGCGCAGCTCCGGCCATCGTACGTCGCGCTCGACCTCCGGCAGCTGGACCCCGACCCGCAGACGCCCGTCGATCAAGTCCGCGGCCTCGGCCGTCCGAGCACGAATCCGGTTCCGTCGCACCGAGTGCCGGTGACCTCACGACCCGGCGCGAAGGTGGCCAACTCGCGAAGCAATTTCAGGTGATCGGCCATGGGTGGAGCCTACGGCGAACGCAGCGCTGTTTGGCAGCCTGGCCGAGTGCGACCTCCACGTTCTCGCGGGCAGCTTCGGGCTCAAGGGCATTCCCAAACGCTCGCGCAGCAGAGCGCCGCCTCGCCTGCGCGTTGATTGGGGTTGCCATGTCGAGCTGGTACGACGCCTGGGCGGACCGGTACGCGGAGTGGTCGACTGGCGTCACCGCTGACGTCCCGTTCTACGTCGAGCTTGCCCGTGAGACCAACGGGCTACTGGTCGAGCTTGCGGTTGGTAAAGGGCGCGTTGCGATCCCGGTTGCTCAGGCAACGGGCAGGCGTGTGGTCGGGACTGACTCTTCGCCGGCGATGCTCGCGCAGGCTCGAGTGCGCGCGGCTGAGGAGGGAGTTGAGCTCGACCTGCGCGAAGGAGATATACGGGAGCTTGAAATCGAGGAACCGGCGGCCTTGATCTACTGCCCCGGGCGGTCTCTGCTGCATCTGCCCACGTGGGGGATCGTCGCCGCTGCTTTGAGCGGGTCGCGACGTCGCTCCTGCCTAACGGCCGCTTCGCCTGGAATGCGTTCGCCTTCGACCATCACGTCGCATCCGCCATAGACGGCCAGCATGCCGACACGCCTTTGCAGCACACGAGCCACTACGAAAGCCGCGATTTCCGCGGCTTTTGCAGAGCCCTCTGACGGACTCGAACCGTCGACCCCCTCCTTACCATGCGCTCCGATCGGCAACTGGTCGCAACCGGTGGCAACGGTTTCGGCTTGGTGGAGCAATTTTCGGGGCGTTCCCATTTGCCACCGGTTGCCACCGGTTGCGCCCGCTAGGCTCCATAAACGCTCCATCCTCTTGGCCGGAATGCCTGATGGATAGAGGCTTTCTGGCGGTACCGGACATCGCGTTCGCGCGCTGACCCCTTCGCTGTAGAGAGGGGGTCATTCGGGTCCGACCCATCGCGCGATTGCGCACCGCGGCAACGCGGATCGAGTTCGGACCACCTCGCAATGAGAGAGGTGGTCAGGGCGCGAGGGGCCCCGGTTGCCATTCCTCGATCCGGTTGTCGACCTTGGAGGGTTGGACGTCGGGCAGCCGCCGAGCCGTGGCGACGATGCTTCGCTCCTCGTCCTCGAGGTGCGGGCGCAGATGCCCTGCGAGCGCCTCGAGCGCGTCGGCGCCGGCGTCGGGGACGAGGAAGTAGCCAAACTCGAGCAAATGCCCGTAGTTCAGACTCTCGGTCAGCTTGCGGCGATGGAGCTTCGATGGTCAGGTCGGCAATTGGATCCCGGATCGGAGCGCCGGCCATCAGGGGTGCACCTGGGCGCCGTAGCCGAGGTGGAGGCGGATCGACTGCATCACCTGGAACGTCGTGCTCTCCGTGAACACGTCGGCGGCCGCGATCACGCCGGTGTATTTCTCGATCACGGGAGTGGCTGCGGTGGCGGCGATTTCGTCCAGGTAGCCCTTCAGCGCTGCCCAGACGTTCTCGCCGTACTTCTGGAAATAGGACGTCGCATCGACGCTGTCGATCGCCTTCCTGGAGTTGTCGGCGATGTCCGCCATGTAGCGCTGATGCAGCGTCACGTCGTCCCGCGTGCCAAGCCGGCCGTTGTGACCGCCGATGAAGTGCTTCCACGAGTACGCCAGCGCGTTCGCCGGCGCCTCGAGGTAGCCGGGGATGTCCTCGGTCAGGTTCGAGAGGTAGATCGGCGCCCAGCCCGGATTGACGATTGTCGATGAGCATCAGCGTGTCGTGGTCGGGCAGGTGGATGAGGATGTTGTCGGGCGAGTGGTTGGCGCCGTGCCAGGCCAGGTCGATCCGCTCGCCGCCGATCTCCAGGGTGTGGCGGTCCTGGAACGTCTCTTCGTTCGGTGGCCTGGCCGGATCGTCGTCGCGCAGCAAGAGGCGCCGCGTCTCCTCGTGCCCGATGCGGGTGACGTTCTTGTCGAAGAGGGAGGACGCGCCGGCGTGGTCGGCGTGGTGGTGCGAGTAGATGAGGTGGGTGACCTTGTTGCTGACGCCGTTGGCGGCGGCGATCTCGTCCACGGCACGCTGGATGTTGTTTCCGATGGTCGGCGGCGCGTCGAGGAGGACGACGCCGTCCGTGGTGGTCAGGAACGCCGACTGGTAGGTGCCGTCGGTGACCCAGTACAGGTTCCGCTCCACCCGTCCGACGTAGTAGCCCTGCTCGTTGAGCGCGGGTCCGAGCGCCGAGCGAGGGACCGGCGCGTAGTCCGGCATGGCGGATGTCTCCGTTGCGCTCATGCCGGCACCTCTGCCGCGGCCGCAGCGCGCGCCTGGTCGAGATCGAGGAGCTCGCCGTTCAAGCCGAACTGAGCGAGGTCGCCGCCGGGCCCCTCGATCCGTCCGGCGTCGGCGACGCCGCCCGCCTTCAACGGGTCGAAGCCGGCAGCACGGATCAGCCGTTCGATCGTCGTCGCGGCGACGTCGTCGTCGGTGGCGTAGAACAGCACGGCCCGCGGTTCGCGGTTCGCGCCGCTCGCGAGCGCGTCCCAGCCGAGCGTGCCGAATGCCTTCACGTAGTGTGCGCTCGCAGGAAGCAGGGCGGCGACCACCGACCCGGCCGACCGGTCGTCGGGCAACGTCCGCCAAATCTGCCCGGTCTCGTCGAACCCGAGCGGGTTCGAGGGATCGACGACGACCTTGTTCTCGAGCAGTCGCGCGTGCTGCGGGATCAGCTCTTTGATCGCGTCGAGCCACAGCGCCAAGACGACGGCGTCGGCAGCGGCGATCGCGTCTTCGACCGAGGCGGCGTGTGCGAGCGGTCCAAGCTCTTGCGCGAGCGCTTCCGCACGCGATTCGCCCTTCGCCGCGAGAACGACGGGCTCGCCGCCCGCCACGAAGTGCCGGGCCAGCGCGCCGCCGATGTTGCCCACACCGATGATTGCCGTTGTCAATGTGACTCCTTTCAAAGGTCAAGGTCGGCCTTGCGGCCCTTGCTCGTAGCGACCAATCTCCCAGCGAACCAGGTGAGCCGTCCTCGCCGGATCCAGGTGATCCGCGCTCAAGGCCTGCTTCCACCCGGCGCGGCGTCAAAGACGCTCCCGGCCCGTCGGTGCGTCGTGGGACCGGACTAGCGCTCGCCCACGTGCGCGGGCTCGCCGCTCGGCCGCGGCTCGGGGTGGGAGCGTTCCTCAGCCGCGAGCGGGGTGACCGCCTCCTGGCGTCCGGGCCACCAGACCCTCTTGCCGATCAGCGCCGACAGGCTGGGCACGAGGACCGTCGCCATGACGAAGCTGACGATGGCGACGCCGATCGCGACCGTGGCTCTAATCTGCACGAGCAGGCTGATGCCGGTGAGCCAGAGCGAGGCGAAGGTGCCGGCGAGGATGACGCCGGCGGAGACGACGGTGGGCCCGGCCTGCTCGACCGCGAGCTCGGCGGCGGCGCGCGGGTCCTTGCCTTCCTGCATCTCCTCGCGCAGGCGGGTGGTCATGAGGATGTTGTAGTCGGTGCCGATCGCGACCACGAACATGTAGAGCAGCACCGGGAGGATGAACTGAGAAGGCGCGCCCAGTCGCTGGCGGCGGGGCCACGGGAGGGATGCGCCCGTGGCGGCCGCCGCTCGGCGTCGTGCGGGACGTACGATCCGTCAGCTTACGGTCAGCGTGCCCGTCATCCCGGCGGACTCGTGCGGCGTGCATATGAACGTGTACCCACCGGCCTCGAGCTCGACCGTGAGCTCTGCGCTCTCATTGGAGATGAGCTCCGTGCCGGCAACGCGCTCGCCGTCCTTGACGATGACGAAGTCGTGCGGCATGGCCTCGGTGTTGTTGAAGCGGAACGTCACCTCGCCTGCCTCGGCGCTGAGCTCGGACGGGTCGAAGCGAAGGGCGCCCTCGACCACGCCGACCTCGATGGCGCTGCCGCCCGCTTCGCTGCCGTCGCCGGTGTCCGGTTCGTCGGCACTGCCGCCGGCAGCCGGAGGCGTGACGCGCTCGCCGTTGAGCTGGAAGGAGACGAGCGCCGGCTTCTGCCCCGCGCCCTGTGGGAAGCCCGCGGCGGTGACGAGCCTCTCTCCCGCGATTGCGAGCGGTGAGTTCGTCCCGGCAGGCAGCCTGGAGGACCAGACCTCCGAGCCGTCCCCGAGCGAATGTGCGACGAGCCGCCCGTCGAAGAGCGTCGTGAACAGGAGATCGTTCGAGATGGTGACCGCGCCGAGCGGCATCGTGTCGAGCTCGACGCTCCAGTCGATCGCGCCCGTCGCGAGATCGAGCCTGACGAGCTCGCCCCTGCCGCTGGCGAAGTCGACCGCGGGCACAGGCCGGTTCAGATCCGCGGCCTCGTTCACGAGCCCCGGAAGGTTCACGACCGCCGCGTAGACCTTGCCCTCGTGGACCGCCAGGTTCGTCTCGACGCCGCCGTACGCGCCGGGGAAGACCTCGAACGGGGGCGAGAGCTCGAGAGTGCCGTCCAGCTGCTTGCGACTGTCCTCGTCGTGGCCGTTGTGGGTCCCGACCGACGTCTTCCAGACCTCCTCGCCGGTCTCCGGATCGACGGCGATGACGTACCCCAGCTTCCCGCCGGTCACCACGAGGTCCTCGCCGTCCGAGTCCGCGAGCACGGGCGAGAGGTGCAGATCCCAGTCCCAGAAGTCGTTCGGCAGGGCCTGGTAGTACCAGAGAAGCTCTCCGGTCTCGCCGTCGAGCTTCACGAGACTGTTCGTGTAGAGGCGTTCGCTCTGCGTGCTCTTCGGCGAGTTATGCGAGTAGTAGCCGTTCGCGACCGAGTAGTAGACGTTGCCCTCGTCGTCGACGAGCGGCGTGTTCCAGGCGCCTCCCGAAGCCGTGTCGTCGCCCTGGGGCTCGTCCGTGGTGTCGAAGGACCAGAGCTGCTCGCCCGTCTTCGCATCGAACGCGAGCGCACGCCCACCGCCGGCCTTGGCGGCCTCGGACAGGTGCAGGACGCCGTCCCGGACCGCCGGCTGGATCGTGAAGCCGAGGTTCTGGCCCTCCGCGACCCCGGAGTCGTACTCGAGGACCTGCTTCTTCCAGACCTCCTCTCCGGACTCGGCGTCGAGCGCGAACACGTCGCCGTTGGTCACGCCGAAGAGGACCCCGTCCTCGTGGGCGAGGCCGTTCGGCCCGAGCGTCGGCGCGTCGTACTCCACCTTCCACAGCTGCTCGCCCGTCTCCAGGTCGTACGCCATGACGTTCGAGGCGAGGTCCTGCACGTAGGCGACGCCGTCCTCGCTGATGAGCGGCGTGGAGGCGAAAGCCCCGAAGGGACCGGAGCCGGTGAGCGGCTGCGTCCAGGTGACGTTCAGGTCGTCCACGTTCTCGGAGTCGATCTCCGAGTTCGCGACGCGGGTGTTCTCGTAGCTGGCGTTGGGCGTCATCCACTCCGCCGCGGCCGGCGCCGTGTCGTCGCCGCCGGAGTCTCCGCCGCAGCCGGCCGCCAACGCTGCTATCAGGACGATGATCGAGACGAGCGCAAGCGCGCGACGCCGCGGGTGGCGCGAGCTCGAAGCGGTTCTTCGCAACAGGCTCTTG
>CAWBTX010000001.1:0-264755 GCA_963791905.1 uncultured Gaiellaceae bacterium | reverse complement strand
CTGGTGGTGGAAGTGGCCGTCCTTGAAGATCTCGCCTGGGAGCTCACCCCGTGCCTCCCTTGTCCAGGAGCCACTGGTTGAAGAAGCGAACGACGCGGCGCTCGTACTCGGCCGGGTGAGCGTCGATGCCGCCCGTGTGCTCGGCGCCGGGCACCTTCCAGATCGCTTTGGGCTTGCCCGCGGCGGCGAAGTACTTGGGCTGCCTGGTGTCCTCGCCGCCCATGCCGGGCACGGTGTAGATGAGGAAGACCGAGCGCGGCGCGATCCGGCCGATCTGGTCGACGATCGGCGGCGGCGGCCCGTGGTTCGAGAAGACGCTCGTGGCGAACTTGATGCCGACGAGCGCGGGCAGGAGGAGGAGCTTGTCCTTGCCCTTGAGGACGTCGCCTCCTTCTCCGGCGGGGAGGCCGGCGCCTTCCGAGACGACTGCCTTGAACGCCGTCGACTCGGCGGCGGCGCCGAGGAGGATCTCGCCGCCGACCGAGGAGCCGAAGCCGCCGACGCGTCCGGGATCGACGTCCGGCCGGCGTTGGAGGTATTCGGCGGCGGCGATCAGGTCGCGGTCGCCGGCCCAGCGGACGAGGTCGCCCTGGCTTTCTCCCTGGCCTCGGGGGTCGAGGAGCAGGACGCCGTAGCCGTTGCGGATCAGCATCTTGGCTTCGGCGAGTGCGGAGCGTCCGGGGTAGACGACGACTGCGGCTCGGTTCTTCGACGGGACGTAGGTCGCGGCGAGCTCGATCGAGTCGTCGGTCGTCACGGTCACCCGCTCGGAGGGGAAGCCGATGTCCGGCAGGGGGCCGGTGCGGCCGAGGTGCGTGTAGCCGTACGAGAAGGCGACCGGGAAGACGACATACGCGATCACGAGGAAAGCCGCCAGCGCTCCCAGGAGCGTCACGAGCAGCCGGCGCAGATAGCGGCGGCGGCGGCTGCCGCCTCGTTTGCGCGACCGCCAGAGGATCACCGGCCCGCTGAGGAGCAAGGTCGCTCCGGCGGCGGTCGCGAGGAGACCGGTGTAGTCGTCTCCGGAGATGCCGTCGTGGAGCAGGTGGTAGACGGCGGGGAAGCCGAAGGACAGGCTGAGTGCCCCGAACGTCATCGCGACGGCCGCGCGCGCTCCGGCGCGAAGTCGCGGATAGACGACCGCGACGCCGAGCAGGATGGCGACGGGAACGAGGCCGCTCGTGAGGTGGTCGCTTGCGGAGGTGCCCGGCTGCGGCTGGAGGTAGTTGTCGTCGAGGACGTGCAGTGCCACGGCGGCGAGGCTGGCACGAACGATCGCCGTCTCGAGGGTCATGGCTCGGGCGAGGCGGAGGAGCTCGCTGCGACGCTCGGCGAGCCCCTCCGCGACTGCGTGCCCGCTACTCATATTGGAGTGCCTCGAGCACGTTCAGCCTCGACGCACGCCGCGCCGGCAGGATCGCCGCGAGCATCCCGGCGAGGATCGCGACGCCGACGAAGACGACGAGCGTCCCGACCGGCACCGCGAACACGATCCCGTACTGGGAGAGCGCGGCGGTCGTGAGCACGGCGAGGAACAGGCCGACTCCGATCCCGAGCGCGGCACCGATCAACGCCGTGACGATGCTCTCGTGCCGGATCATCCGCCGCACCTGCCGGCGGGTCATCCCGATCGCCCGCAGCATCCCAGCTCGCGCGTCCGCTCGAAGACGGAGAGCACGAGCGTGTTGATGACGCCGAAGAGGCTCACGATCACGGACAGCCCGAGCAGGGCGTACAGGATCTGCAGCGACTGCGTGATCTGGGCGGTCCGCGCGTCCTTGAACTCCTCGCGAGTCTCGACGACCGCGGCCGGGAACGCTGCGAGGCTCTTCTCCAGCGCCGCGGTGTTCTCGGCCGACGGGCCGCCCTCGATGTTGAGGAGGGTGAGGTCGTTGTCGTGGTTGGCGAAGGCGCCGTCGAAGGTGGCGGTCGAGACCGAGATCTCGCCGAACGGCGAGCCTCCCTTCGGCGGGTCGACGATCCCGTCCACGTGGAGCTGGAGCTCGTTGCCGGCGGGCGTCTCGACCGTCAAGGGCGACCCGACGGCAAGCGAGTGGTCGTCGGCGTAGCGCTTGACGAGGAAGGCGCCGTCACGGCCGAGCTCCGCGGGGACGCTGCTGGAGCCGCTCGCCCAGGTGATGTTGATGACCTTCGTCAGGTTCGCATCGACGCCCGTGACGACGACGGTCTTGCCGTCGACCTTGGCGTCGCCCGAACGCATCTCGGACACCGCCTCGACGCCGGGCGCCGTCGCTGCCGCCTGGGCGGCCTCGTTGGTCAGCAGCTCGCCGTTGTTTCCCGCCGACACGGAGTAGTCGGCGACGAAGAGCTCGTCGACGGCACCCGTGAACGAGGTCTTGAACGCCCTGGCCGATGACCGCGACGAACGTGATCAGGGCGAGCCCGATCATCACCGCTGCCGCCGTCGATGCTGTTCTGGCCGGGTTCCGGACCGCGTTCTGCCGAGCGAGGCTGCCGGCGGTGCCGCCGAAGCGGGCTCCTGGTGCGCCGAGCACGTAGGCGAGCGGACGCACCACGCGCGTCGCGATCATCGCCACCGCGACGAACATGAAGAGAACACCGGCGACGAGGACGATCACTCGCACGAGGACGTCGACACCGCTCGCGAAGACACCGTATGAGAACAGCGCGATCGCGATGACGCCGACCGCGGCGGACACCGGCACTGCATAGCGCGCGAAGCGCGACGCCGGCATGACCGCTCCCTCGCGCACCGCCGCGATCGGCTCGATCGCGCGTCGCCCGCACCGCGGGCCGGAGGCTCGCCAGCACGCGCGATCAGGGTGCCGACGCCGAGGCTGACGACGATCGTCCGCACCGAGAAGACCAGTCCGCCGCTCGGCAGGTCGATGCCGAGCGACTCGAGGAGCGACATCAGGCCGACCGCGATCCCGAGCCCGAGGAAGAGCCCGATCACCGAGCCGACGAGACCGACCGCGAGCGACTCGAGGATGACCGACCCCAGCACCTGCCGCCTGGAGGCACCGAGGGTGCGCAGCGTGGCGAGCTCTCGCATCCGCTGCGCGACCGTGATCGCGAGCGTGTTGGCGATCACGAAGCTGCCGACGAACAGCGCGATGCCGCCGAAGCCGAGCAGGAAGTACTTGATGATGTTCAGGCCCTCCTGGGTGTCGGCGCTGTCGTCGCTCGCCTGCGCCGCGGCGGTCTTCACCTGCATCGTCTCGGAGAGCAGCGGCTCGATCTGGCCGGCGAGCTCGGCCTCCGTCACGCCTTCCTCGGCGCCGACGCTGATCAGGTCGAACTTGCCCTCCTTCTTGAACAGCCGCTGGGCGGTCTCGAGATCGAAGACGGAGACGGTGATGCCGCCCGAGCCCGCCCTCCGACCCGAAGCGGACGATGCCGCTGATCTCGTAGGTCTTCACCGGGCCGTCGCCGTAGGCGCCGACGGTCTGTCCGATCTCGAAGTGCTCCTTCTCCGCGGTCGAGTTGTCGATCGCGATCTGGCCGTCCTCGCTCGGCCACTCGCCGGAGACGAGCTGGAACGGATTCAGGCTCTGGTCGTCCGTCGCTTCGACGCCCATCGAGACGCCCTGGCCGGGGCGCCCGATCGTCTCTCCGTCCTTGTCGACGAGGCTCGCCTCGTCCTCGATCGTTCCCTGCGCGACGCGGACGCCGGGCAGGTTCGCGACGTCGCCGAGCACTGCGGCCGAGAAGGCAGGCGCCTCGGTCTCGCCGTCCTGCGTCTCGATCGCGACCTTCGAGCTGATGACCGCGTCGGTCGCCGTCGTACGACTCCTCGTAGATGCCGTCGAAGCTCTTGCCGAGCGTGTCGGTGAGGACGAAGGCGCCGCTGATCATCGCGACGCCGAGGACGATCGCGAACGCCGTCAGCGCCGCGCGGAGCTTGCGGCCGAGCAGTCCCTTGAGCGCGACGCCGATCATCTCGTCGTCACCTCCTCCAGCGCAGCCAGGATCTCGTGCGTCGTCGACTGGCCCACGTCCTTGACGATCTGGCCGTCGGCGAGGAAGAGAATCCTGTCGGCGATCGCAGCCGCGTGCGGATCGTGGGTGACCATGACGGTCGTCTGGCCGTAGCCGTCGACCGACTCGCGCAGCAAGCGCGAGGATCTCGGCGCCGGTGCGGGAGTCGAGGTTGCCGGTCGGCTCGTCGGCGAACATGACCGTCGGCTTCGAGACCAGCGCCCGCGCGATCGCGACCCGCTGCTGCTGCCCGCCGGAGAGCTCCGAGGGCCGGTGCGAGAGCCGATCCTGCAGGCCGACGGTCGTCGTCAGCTGCTCGAGCCAGTCCGGGTCGGCCTTCTCGCCGGCGATCGAGAGCGGCAGGACGATGTTCTCCTTCGCGCTCAGCATCGGCAGCAGGTTGAAGAACTGGAAGATGAAGCCGATGTGCTCGCGCCGCAGCTTCGTCAGCTGCGAGTCGTTCAGCTCTCCGAGCGCCGTGCCGGAGATCCAGACGTCACCCTCGGTCGGCTTGTCGAGGCCGGCGAGGATGTGCATCAGCGTCGACTTGCCCGAGCCGGAGGGGCCCATCACGGCGGTGAGCTTGCCGCTCGTCACCTCGACCGAGACACCCTGCAGCGCATGCACCGCCGTGTCGCCCGATCCGTACGTGCGGGTGATCCCCGCGCCGGCGACCACCGGGATCGGCTTCTGCCGCCTCCTGCTGCTCGCTCTGAACGACGACGGTGCGCATGGGGAACTCCTTCAGTTGGGGTCGAGGAGCGTTGGGTCGAAGAAGCCGATCACGCGGCGCTCGTACTCGGCCGGCTCGGTCGTGATCCCGGCGATGTGCTGGCCGTTCGGGACTTCCCAGATCTGCTTCGGCTCGCGCGCAGCCGCGAAGAGGAGCTTGTTCGGCTTCTCCTCGCTGCCGCCCTGGCCGTTCTCGCCGTAGACGAGGAAGACGGCGGTCGGCGCGATCTTCGCGATCTCGCTCTTCAGGCTGGGCGGCGGCAGGGTGCTCGTGAAGAGCGGCGGTCGCGGCCGTCACGGCCGAGAGCCCGAGGATCGCGTCGAGCGTGCTCGTGTTCTCGAAGTGGTCGCGGATCGACTGGCCGCTCCCGCCCTCGGAGACGATCGCCTTGAACGCGTCCGAGTGCGCGGCGGCGTGGATCAGCATCTCACCGCCGACGGAGAGCCCGATCGCGCCGATCCGGCTCGCATCGACGTCGGGGCGGCTGCGGAGGTAGTCGGTCGCCGCATGCAGGTCGCGGTCGCCGACCCAGCCGAACGTGTTCGGATCGCCTTCGCTGGCGCCTTCGCCGCGCCGGTCGAAGAGGAGCACGCCGTAGCCGTGCTCGACGAGCATGCGCGTGTGCTTCTGCGGGCCGGAGCGCCCTGGGAAGGCGATCACGGTCGCGCCGTTGCGCGAGGGGATGAACCAGCCCTCGAGCCGGAGCCCGTCGCTCGTCGTGAAGCTGACGTCCTCGTGCGCCGCGCCGAGATTCGGGGTCGGGACGACCGCCCGCGCGGTGTGCGTGACGACGTAGGCGATCGAGACCGGGAAGAGGACGATCGCGATCAGCGCGAGCGACGCCGACGGAGATCAGCCCGCGGCGCAGGTAGCGGCGGCGGCGGCTGTCGTCCGTCCGCCGGCTCCGCCAGAGCGTCCGGATCCCGATCCCGAGCAGGACGAAACCGGCGACGAGGGAGAGGAAGCCGGTGAAGTCGTCACCGGAGGGTCTGTCCGCGAACGTGTAGTAGACGGCCTCGGTGCCGGCGAGGACGCCGAAGAAGCCGAAGAGGAGCGCCAGCGCCGCACGTGCCCCCGCCCGCACGCGCGGGTACGCCCAGGCGGCGGCGACGACCAGCGCGAGCTGTGTCAGCCCGCCCGGCAGATGGTCGACGGGCGACATGCCCGGCTCGGGCTGGAGGAAGTTGTCGTCGACGACGTGGAGCCCGACGAGGCCGAGCGAGGCCAGGGCGAGGCTCCGCTCGGTGGCGAGGCGCGCCAGGGCGCTTCGCGCAGGGACGTTCGCGGCGGCAACGGTCATACCGATCAGGCTCGCAGCCGCCTCGACGCCGGGGTAGGGCGGCGAGCAGGGGGATCGGGGGCGGGTTTTCTGGGGTATCCGCGGTGCGGTTCGCGCGCCGCCGGGCTCAGGAGCGGAGGAACATCAGCACCGCCAGGACGCGGCGCGACTCGCTTCGCGTCGACGGCAGCCCCAGCTTCTCGAAGATCGAGGAGACGTACTTCTCGACGCTGCCGACGGTGAGCACGAGGCTGTCCGCGATCCCCTGGTTCGAGCTCCCGGCCGCCATCAGCTCGAGCACCTCGCGCTCGCGGGGCGTCAGCTTCGCGACGGGATCGTCGGGCCGCTCGCGCGAGAGCAGCGTCTGGACGATGATCGGATCGAGCGCCGAGCCCCCGTCCGCGACGCGCGCGACCGCCGCGACGAAGTCGTCGACGTCGCGAATCCGATCCTTGAGCAGGTAGCCGACGCCGTCGGCCGAGTCGGAGAGCAGCGTCAGCGCGAGCCCGAGCTCGACGTACTGGGAGAGGACGAGCACGCCGACTGCCGGGGTACTGCGCCCGGATCTCGAGCGCGGCGCGAATCCCCTCGTCCTGGTGCGTCGGCGGCAGCCGGATGTCGACGATCGCGACGTCCGGCGCGTAGCTCCGCACCTTCAGCATCAGGTCGTCGGCGTCCCCGCACTGGCCGACGACGTCGTGGCCGGCGTCGCGGAGGAGCCGCGAGAGGCCGTCGCGCAGCAGGACGCTGTCCTCGGCGATCGCTACCCGCACGGGATCTCCGCCCTGACGCGCGTGCCGCCGCCGTGCGGCGTCCAGACGCGCAACCGGCCGCCGAGCGCCTCGACGCGGTCGGCGAGGCCGCGCAGGCCCGACCCCCGCTCGCTGTCGGCTCCGCCGACGCCGTCGTCGACGATCTCGATCGAGATGCTCGCCGTCGGCCCGGCCGACCGTGACGTCGACCTTCGACGCCTGCGCGTGCTTGGCGACGTTGGTCAGGCTCTCGGTGACGACGTAGTACGGCGGCCACCTCGACGGGCTCCGGCAGCCTCCCGCCGACGTCGACGGAGAGCCGAACGGGGAGCGGCGCGCGTGCGGCCACCTGCTCGAGCGCGACCGCGAGCCCGTGGCCGGTGACGACAGCCGGATGGATCCCGCGCGCGAGATCGCGCAGCTCGGCGAGCGAGAGATCGACCTCGCGCTGCGCGACGTCCAGCTGCGCCCGCGCATCCGGGTCGGCCAGGCGGCGCTCGAGCAGCTTCAGGTTGAGCGCCAGCGCCACCAGCCGCTGCTGCGCGCCGTCGTGCAGGTCGCGTTCGAGGCGCTTGCGCTCCTTCTGCCCTTCCTCGATCACCCGAGCGCGCGAGCCACGGACCTCCTCCAGGCGCGCGCGCAGGTCGACGTGGAGCTGCGCGTTCTCGATCGCGATTCCGGCGGCGGCCGTCACCGCGGCGAGTAACTCCGGCTCGTCCAGCAACGACCGGTCGTGCACCAACGCAGCGACATGACGGCCCTCTCGGTCGATCAGCGTCGTCGCCTGCTGTCCGTCGCCGTCCGGCAGGCTGACGAGCCGCCCGTCGAGGTCGCCGTACGTCCCGTACTCCGGCAGCCAGTAGGCGAGTGTCGCCGACGGATCGTGGAGGGCGCGTGCGATCGCCGCACGGAGCTCGGCAGGAGCCGCCTCCGACCGCAGGGTAAGGACGAGATCGCCGATCGCCACGCGAGCGAGGCGCGAGCGCAGCAGGCCGACGACGAACGCGACGGGGACGGTCGCCAGCACGACGAGGGTCACCGTCAGCTGGGTCTGTGACCTCGTGCCGTTGATCAAGTCCAGCGCGAGCAGCGCCCCGAACGACAGCATCGTCGCGCCGCCCGCGAGCACCGGCAGGAGCACCCGGCGGAGAGGCGGACTCGCGTGCCACCACCGCCAGACGAGGAGGAGGAAGAGCGAGAGCGTCGCCGCGAGCAGGAGCCCGCGCTGGCCCTTGTCGATCCAGTCGGCCGCGCGATCGTTCGGAAAGAAGCCGAGGTCGTTGACCACGTCGGGATCGTCGAGGAAGAGCAGCCAGAGAGGCTGTGCGACGACAAGGGGGATCGCGAACGCAACGACCAACGCGCCTTCCAGACGGCCGCGGATGACGCGGCTCTGCGGAAAGACGAGGAGCAGGACGACAAACGCGATCGTCCAGTAGTCCGTGCCGAGCAGGCCGACCGTCTGGACGATCGACGAGTCGACCTGTGCTGCCAGGGGTGCGACGAAGAAGAGGAAGCCGGTGGCGACCATGAGCGCGCCCACGCGCTCCGCAGGCCGTCGCTGCCACGCAACCAGCCCTGCCGCAACGAACGACCCGCCGGTCAACCGGTAGACGAGATCCGACACGGTCGTCGAGCCGCCGTCTGCGACGACGGGCCAGAGGGCTCCGATCGTTCCCACGCAGCCTGCTACCCAGAGGATCGACCAGAGCGCCACACGGCGCTTTCGCAACGACAACCCGCGCGGCCGTTGCTCGTCGCGGGCAGCAGGCGCGTAGCTCGTCATCGCCAGCTCCTTTCGGCCCCGACGAAGGGCCTCCCACAGACCATACGCCCCTTCACCTGCCGCGAACAGGCCAGCAGCGGCGCTTCTTGCTGGACACGTCCACCTCGACCTCACGGGCTGGAGCAGCGCGAATACTCGCCGAGAGCTCTCGATACTTCGTCCTCGTCGCCGGCCGAGGACCGGTCGTGCTGCTGACGGGAGCACCGGGAATGGGAAAGACGCGCCTTCTCGCCGAGCTCCGCGTCCTCGCGGAGGATCGGGTCGCGTGGCTCCACGGCCACTGCCTCTCGTACGGCGGGCTCAGTGCGGAACGCCAGCTCGCTGGACGAGCACCTCGAGCGGCTCGCGCACTATCACGCACAGGCGGGAACCTCCCGAAGGCCTTCGCGTACGCCGAGCGCGCCCGCGGCAGCACTGTCCAACGAGCTCGCTTCCGACCGCCGCGTCGGTGCCCTGCCCCATGCTCATTCCACCGGCGCCCTCACGGTGACCCAGACCGCACCCTCTCCAGCGGCGATCCGGCGCGGCTCGTTTCCGATGTCGATCGTCGCGACCACGTCGCCGCTCTCCGGATCGAGGCGGGAGACGGTGCGGCCAAGGCTGTTCGCAACCCAGACCCCGGTCTCGTCGACCGCGAGGTCGACCGGCCCGTCCCCTACGGGAAAGGTCTCAACGGTCCTCGGTTGCAGGACCCCGGGCTCAGGGACTTCGATTCGCGACACCGTGTCGTCGCCGAAGTTCGCAACCCAGAGAGTCCGCGACCGCACCGCGATCGCGATTGGAGCCCCGCCGACCGTGACCTGACTCACGACCCGGTCCGACTCCGGGTCGAACTCGGTGACCGAGTTTCCCGCTTGGTTCGTGAGCCACAGCGAGCCGAAGCCGAAGGCGACGTCGGACAGCTGCGTCGTGGCACCGCCCTGGAACACGAGCAGGAACTCCTCGGCGCCGATCTGCCTCGCCTCGCCCGTCCGGGGGTCGAAGCGACGGAGCGCGGCGTAACCGGACAGGTGCCAGACCGATCCGGCGGCGAGGTCGATGTGCGTCGTCACCGGGTAATGTCCGCCCACGGTGGTCGGCCGGTCGGCCTCGTTGCTCAGCGGGTCTATGCGGCGCACTTGGCCCCCCTCTCCGAACGCCACCCAGACCGACCCGTTCCCGGCAGCGATGTCGCTCGGGTAGCCCTCGACGGGGATGGTGGCGATCCGAGTGCGTGAGGCCGGATCGAGGCGTGAGACCGCCGCGTCTCTCGTGTTCGCGACCCAGACGCTGCCTTCGCCGGCGGCGATCGCCTCCGGCTCGAGTCCGACCGGGACTTCCGCGACGAGCTCGTTGGTCTTCGGGTCGATGACGCCGACCGCGTTCGGGGAGACGCCAGCGAGCCCGCCGCCCGAGTCGCGGGTGAGCAGGAAGCCGAGCAGCGCGGCGACGACGACGACGGCAACGCCGGCGGCGGCGAGCGCGAGCCGGCGCCGGGTGGGGCGCGCAGGCGCGGTCTCGACCAAGCCGAGCGTGGAGCGGGCGGCGGAGACGAGCTCGTCCGCGCTCGAGTAGCGGCGCGCGGGGTCCTTGGCGAGCGCGTGGGCGAGGACGCCGTCGATCGCGCGCGGGAGCTCGGGGCGAACCTCGCTCGGCCGCGGCGCCTCCTCGTGCACGTGCGCCCAGAGGAGGGCGACGTCGGTCGCGCGGGGGAAAGGGGACTGGCCGGTCAAGCACTCGTAGAGGACGCAGCCGAGGGAGTAGAGGTCGGCCGAGGGACCGACGTCCTCGCCGGTGATCTGCTCGGGGGCGACGTACTCGATGGTGCCGACGACGTCGCCGGCGACGGAGACGCCGGAGAGGGAGCCCGTGCGCTTGGTCAGCCCGAAGTCGGCGAGATAGGCGTGCTCCTTGCCGGCGGCGCGGGAGACGAGCACGTTCGAGGGCTTCACGTCGCGGTGCACGAGCCCCTTCTCGTGGGCCGCGTCGAGCCCGTCCGCGACCTGCTCGAGGAGGGCGATCGCGCGCGCGGGAGCGAGCCCGCCGCCCTCCGCCAGGAGCTTCCCCAGGTCGGTGCCCTCCACGTAGCGCATGGCGAGGAAGAGCGCACCGTCTTCCTCTCCCGCCTTGAAGATGGGGACGATGTGCGGGTGGTCGAGGGAGGCGGCGATCCGCGACTCCCTGAGGAAGCGCTCGCGGAAGCGGGAGTCCTGCGCGAGCTCGGGCGCGATCACCTTGAGCGCGACCTTGCGCCCGAGGGTGAGCTCCTCCGCGCGGTAGACCGCGCCCATGCCGCCGCGCCCGATGAGCGCCTCGACGTGGTAGCCCGCGAGCTCGCTCCCGACCACCGAGTCGGTGCTGTGCGCTCCCGTCACCCGTCAAGTGTCTGTCACGAGCGTGACATTCGCAACGTGGCGTGCGCGAACGACACCGAGCGCTAACGCGCTTACCCTCGGGGACCTCGGGCGCATACTTCTTCTAGCTCGCACTCGAGCGCTCAGGGAAGGACAAGAAGGAAGGAGGCGACGTGGGGTCGACCACGTCGCCTCTCAGGGCGCCCCCGGGGATCGCGGCCGACGTAGAAGTCGAGGCGCGTCATACCCAGCGGTGTTATGCCTCCGGGTATATGAGCAGCACGGCGCCGCCGTCGCGCACAACGACCAGCGTGAACTCCAAGCCGTACTGTCTTACGATCTGAACGCGGCGATCATCCGGGTGGTCGACGGGCCGAGGACGCCGTAGTGTGGTCGGATGAGTGCTGTTTCGCACGCTAAGAGGGCAGCGGGGCCAGTCTAGCCGGGGGAGAATGCAGCCGTGATGCACGAGCCGCTCCCCGAGACCGAGTTCGCAGGTCGCCGCGAGGTCTTCTCGGCGCGGCTCGACGAGGCAGGCGTCGACGCGGTCTTTCTGCAGCCGTCGTCCGACCTCGAGTACCTCACCGGGCTCCCCCGGGACGTGCCGAGCTTCGGTCAGACCGCCTACGCCCACGGCTGGGTCGTCGGCGCCTTCCTCGCGCCGGGGCGCGAGCCGCTCTACGTGCTGCCGCGGATGGTGCTCGTCTTCCACCTCGAAGGGCGCGAGCCGGGGGAGACCATCGTCGTCAACGAGGCCGACGACGGCGAGGCGCTGTTCGCGGCCGCCGCTCGCTCGCTTGGCAACGTCAGGCGGCTCGGCATCGGCGCTCGCACGTGGGGCGAGACCGTCCTCCACCTCCAGCAGGCCGTGCCGGGTGCGAGCGTCGGGAACGTGACGCCACTCGTGAACGAGCTCCGCCGCGTGAAGTCGGAGCTCGAGCTCGAGGTGATGACCCAGGCCTGCAGCATCGCCGAGGCCGCGATGACTGCGACCGCGCCGCGCGTGCAGCCCGGCGTCTCGACGCTCGAGCTCGCGGAGGAGATCGAGCATCAGCTGCGTCTCAATGGCTCCAGGACGACCTCGTTCCCCACGCACGTCTTCACGTTCGGCCGCGAGGATCCGCGCGACTCGATGCACGCGAGCGCCGGCGAGCCGATCCGCGAGGGCGAGCCCGTGCTGTTCGACTTCGGCGCCGTGTACCGCGGGCTACTGCTCAGACTTCGGCCGCACCGTCGTCTGCGGCGAGCCGCCGCCCGACTACGAGCGCGTCTACGACACGATGCTCGCGGCGCAGGAGGCCGGCCGCGCTGCCGCCGTCCCCGGAGCGCTCGCGCGCGAGGTGAACGCGGCCTGCCGCGCGCCGATCGAGGCGGCCGGCCTGGGCGAGCATTTCCGCCACCGGATGGGGCACGGGATCGGGCTCGACGTCCACGAGCAGCCGTTCATCTCGGTCGAGGACGAGACGCCGCTCGAAGCCGGCATGACCTTCACCGACGAGCCGTCGATCCTGCTGCCGGGCCGCTTCGGCGTGCGGATCGAGGACATCGTTGCCTGCGCCGAGGACGGCGGGCGGCGGCTCAACGCCCTCCCGCCGGAACCGATCATCAACTGAAGCCCGCCGCCGCGGATTCCGGACGTCTGATGCGCGGAGCGCATCAGACCCACTGCCAAGCATGCAGGGGAGAGGATTCGAACCTCTGTAGGCTGAGCCGGCGGGTTTACAGCCCGCTCCCTTTGGCCGCTCGGGCACCCCTGCGGGAGCGGCCAGTCTAGCTAGCGGAAACGGCGCAAGCGCCTCAGTTTCCCGGTCGCTCGAATTGCGGTCCGCCGCTGGGACGGCGGAGGAGTGCAGGAGCGCTTCAGTGACCTACGAGGTCGTCCCATGGACCGGAGGTCTAGCGGCCGGTCCGGACGGAGCGGCCCTAAAGCCGTGCGCTGAGCCTGCCGATTCACGGCGCGACCGTCCATGGACCTGAACGCCCTCCTCCGGCGCGCCGTCGACCTCGGCGCGAGCGACATCCACCTCAAGCTGGAGCAGCCGCCCATGCTCCGGCGCGACGGCAGCATCGGGCCGATCGAGGGCGCACCGCCGCTGCTCGAGGCCGACCTGCTGAGCGCCCTCGAGACCGTGACGTGCATCGCGCCCGAGCGCATGCGCACCTTCCACGAGACCGGCGACCTCGACATCGCGTACACCGCCGAAGGACTGCCCCGCTTCCGCGTCAACGCGTTCCGCCAGCGCGGTGCGATCTCGTTCGCCTTCCGCGTGATCCCACGCGAGGTGCCCGGCTTCGACCAGCTCCGGATGCCGGCCGGCGTGAGGCGGCTTGCGAACGAGCACCGCGGCCTCGTGCTCGTCACGGGCGCGACGGGCTCGGGCAAGACGACGACCCTCGCCGCGATGCTCGACCACATCAACCGGACGCGGAACCAGCACATCGTCACGATCGAGGACCCGATCGAGATCCTGCACCAGGATCGCGGCTGCATCGTGAACCAGCGCGAGATCGGCCTCGACACCGAGAACTTCGCGCAGGCACTCCGACGCGTGCTCCGCCAGGACCCCGACACGATCCTGATCGGCGAGCTCCGCGACGCCGAGACGGCGCAGACGGCGCTCCAGGCCGCGGAGTCGGGGCATCTCGTCTTCTCGACGCTGCACACGATCGACGCCGCCGAGACGGTCGGGCGCATGATCGAGTTCTTCCCGCCGGCGAAGCAGCAGCAGATCCGCTCCGTACTCGCCGGGGTCCTGCGCGGCGTCGTCAGCCAGCGGCTGTTGCCCCGCGTAGGCGGCGGCCGGATCGCGGCCGTCGAGGTGATGGTCACGAACGCCCGCATCGCCGACCTGATCCGCGAGTCGCGCGCCGAGGAGATCGGCGACGCGGTCGCCGAGGGCGCGTTCTTCGACATGCAGACCTTCCAGCAGGCGCTGATCGACCACGTCCTCGCTGGCGTCGTCGAGCGCGAGATCGCCGCCAACGCGTCCACGAACAGACACGACTTCCTCGTCGCGCTCGAGCACGCCGAGAAGGTGCAACTCTTCGAGGCGTCGCAGCAGGAGAGGCCTCCGGCCGAGGAGCCTGCAGTCCCTGTTCCTCCGCCTCCGCCGGTGCCCGTGGTCGAGGAGCCGGAGCTCGCGTTGCGCGTCGTCCGTCCCGCCACGCCGTGAAGCGGCTGCTCGTCGCGGCCGCGGCCGTCCTGGCTGCAGCCGGCACCGCCTCCGCCGACACGTTCGAGGTCGTCGACCCGGTGACGCCGGCGCCGCTCGTGTTGCCGAGCGCGGAGGTTCCGAACGTCGAGGGCTCGCTCCTCATGCCGCCGCACGTCTTCGAGGCGCCGTTCGCCCTTCCGCGCGAGCTTCCCTACGAGCAGCTGCACTCCCTCTGGCAGCGGGCCGGGGCCTCGTACGGCATCCCCTGGCAGATCCTCGCCGCGATCAACCAGATCGAGACCGACTTCGGCCGCAACATGGGGCCGAGCTCGGCGGGCGCAGTCGGCTGGATGCAGTTCATGCCGGACACGTGGCTCCGTTGGGGGCTCGACGCGTCCGGCGACGGCCTCGCTGATCCGTGGGAGCCCACCGACGCGGTGTACGCGGCCGCCCGCTACCTCGCCGCCGCGGGCGGCGGTGCGGACCTCAGCCGCGCCGTCTTCGCCTACAACCACGCCGACTGGTACGTCAACGACGTCCTCGAGCTCGCTGCCATGTTCGGTGAGGGGAGCGTCGGCGTCGACGTGGTCTTCACGCTCGACCGCCTCGGGCTCGCGCTCGAGGAGGCGCAGACGGCCGTCGCCGAGCTGAGCGCGGAGCTGCGCGAGGCCGAGGGCCGGGAGCAGGAAGCGAGCGCGGCGGCCGAGGCCGCGGTCGCGCGCGCCGAGTCGCAGGAGCTCCTGTCCGACGAGCTCGCCGCACAGCAGGGGGCGTTCCAGGCCGACCTGGTGCGCGCGGGTGCAGCCGCGGAGGTCGACCGGCTGCGTCGCGAGCTGGCCGCCGCCGAGACCGAGCTCCAGCGCGCCCAGACGGCGGCACATGCATCGTCATTCGCACCCGCAGCTGCGGGCCTTCTCGCCGCACCGACCCGGGCCGACGGCTACGTCTTCCCGGTCGGCGGCGGGCCTGAGGTCGTCTCGGTCGCCCACGACCACCACGACTATCCGGCCGCCGACATCGCGGCGCCGCACGGCTCGCCCGTCTACTCGCTCGCGGATGCGATGGTCGTCCGCCTCGTCGACGACGACCGTTGCGGCACCGGCCTGACGCTGCAGACGCTCGACGGCCTCACGTGGGTGTACTGCCACCTCTCCTACCGCGACAGCGGGCTGGCGCCTGGAGCGCTGCTCGCCGCCGGGCAGTGGATCGGGCTCGTCGGCTCGACGGGGCATTCGACCGGGCCACACCTCCATCTCGGGCTGAAGCCGGAGGCGCAGTACCCCCAGCAGATGCCGTGGTTCGAGGAGTTCGCCGGCCTCGCGTTCCGCTGGCAGGACGCGCCGACGGATCCATTCGCGGGGCCCGTTTTCGCGGTTGTCCCGACCCAGCAGGAGCCTGAGCAGGACGTGATCGAGTTCACGCTTCTCGGGGATTGAGTCGGCTCGGCTTCCTGCCGAAGGAGGCCGTATGACTGCGGGAGTCTTCGGACGCGTTCCGCGCGTTGCGCTGCTTGTCGGCGTGGTGTTGCTCGCCACCGCGACGCTGACGCTCGCCGCAACCTCGACCGTTCCACCCGCGACCCCGCCGGAGACCACGGCGAGCGTCGAGCCGCAGACACTCGTCGTTCCCGATGTCCGCCGCCAGGCCTACGTGTTCGCCAAGGGAACGCTCGAGCAGGCCGGCTTCGCGTGGCGTGTGGAGGGTGCCGTCGAGGGCTACGCGGCGAACGTCGTCACCGAGCAGAGCCCCGCTCCCGGAGCAAAAGTTGAGGGTGTCGGCGCGCCGATCGTCGTCCTCCGGCTCGCGGGCAACAGCTCCTACGAGCAGGAGGGCACGCCCGAGAACGTCGCCCCTTACGTCGGTACGCCCGCGCGCCTGGTCGGCGCCAAGCCGGCCGCGGCTAAGCCGAAGGCGAATCCGAAGCCGGCCGCGAAGCCGAAGCCGCAGAAGCGGCCGGTCGCGAAGGCCCGGCCGAAGACCAAGGCGAAGGCGAAGCAGACGACCCGCCGCCCGGCCGCCCGCAGACCTGCGTTCGTGGTCAAGGGCGCGCCGAAAGAGCCGTTGGACGAGATCTCGCTCCCCGCGCGGGCCAAGCGCCTCTCGGCGTGGCTCGAGGCGCACAAGGGGCGAACGCCGGCCAACGTGGATCACTGGCTCTACCAGCACAACTGGCTCGTCACCGGTGCCCGCTTCGGCTGGTCGGGCGGCGCCGCAGCTCTCCGGACGCTCGTCGAGGTCGACGTGCGCGTCCAGAAGCTCTGGGGCGTCGGCGGCCGCAGCGAACAGGATGCGCGCGCCGCGCTCGCCGAGGTGGAGGCGGCGTCCCATTGACGCTCCGTCGGCGCTGGCGTGCGCTCGTCCGAAACGAGAGCGGCTTCACCCTCCCCGAGCTCGTCACCTCGATGGGAATCCTCCTCACGGTGATGAGCGGCTTCACCGGACTCTTGGTCGTAACCACCAAAGCAGAGGTCGACATGAACCGACGTTTCCAAGCCCAGACTGAGGCCCACGTGGCCTTCACCAGGATGCGCCGCGAGATCCACTGCGCGAGCGCCGCGGTGACGGCAGCCGGCCCGCCCGCCCGCGCGACGCTGACGATGCCGAGCGCCTGCCCGACGGCGGGCGGCAGCACGAGCATCACGTGGTGCACCGTCGCGAACGGGACGAACCGGTACGGGCTCTGGCGCTACGTCGGCTCGGCGTGCAGCGGTACCGGCACCCGGATCGCGGACTACCTGACCGTCGGCAACGCGTTTACCTACTACGCGCCGTCGCAGACGAGCCTGGCGAAGCTCGGCGTCACGCTCTCGCTCAACCTGACTCCAGGAAGCGCGGAGCGTGTGTTCAAGCTTCAGGACGATGTCGTGCTGCGGAACAGCACGCGGAGCTGAGGACGATGCTGCGGCGCATTCGTTCCCAGAGCGGGTTCGCACTTCCGCTCGCGCTGCTCGTCCTCGTTGCGACGAGCGCGATCCTCGTCACGACGATCACGACGACGAGCTCGAGCGGCCGCACCGCCAACCTGAGCAAGACCGCCCTGAGCGCGGAGGCGATGGCCGAGGCCGGGATCGCGAACGCCCTCGCCATCCTCGCCAAGCCGGGCAACAACCCGAATACGCAGTCGATCCTTCCGACCCCGCCGGCCGCCGGCCTCTACTACCCGATGGAGAACGGCTCGGCGACCGTCTGGGGGACGTACAACACGACCACCTACGGCTGGACGCTGACCTCGGTCGGCTCGCTGCAGAACCCGACCGGCGGCGCGCCGGTCACGAAGACGATCACGAAGCAGGCGACGGTGCTCGGCATCGCCGCAGGCGCGACCGTCCCCGAGTGGAGCCGCTTCATCCACGACGACGCGGGCACGTGCTTCACGATCGACACGGTCACGATCCCAGGCGCCGTGGCCTCCCGCGGCGACATGTGTCTCGTGAACGGCGGCAACGTCGCCGTCAACACGACCGGCGCGGCGACAACGGCCGGCGTCGGCGACGACCTCTTCGTCACCGGCCCACCGATCGACACCGGCTGGCGCGTCGGCTCGGCGCACAACAGCGGTTGGGGCACGGACTCCGCCAACGTCTACGTCAGCGACAACGTGCGAGCGAGCCAGTCCGTCAACGGCAACAGCCAGAGCCCGTGGCAGGAGACCCGCGGCTTCGGCTTCACGATCCCGACCGGCGCGGTCATCCTCGGGGTCGAGGTCGAGGTCGAGCGCCGAGCGAGCAACAGCAGCTCGATCGACGACGAGGACGTCTACCTCATGAAGACCGCCGGCGCCTCCGTGGGCTCCGACCACGCCGACACCGGCGACTACTGGACGACGTCGACGAGCGACGAGACCGAGGCGTACGGCGACCCCGACGACCTCTGGGGCACGACCTGGACCGTGGCCGAGGTCAACTCGGCGAACTTCGGCCTGCGCATGCGGGCAGACAACGACAACGCCTCGGCGCGGACGGCCGAGATCGACCGGATCCGCATCCGGGTCACCTACTCGTCCGATCCGACGGCTGCGATCGGCAGCGCTGCGAGCCCGATCGTGCGCGCCGACATCGCCGACTACTGCACGCTCAACGCCAACACCGCCCACAAGCCGTGCACGAATGCCGACCGCGTCTACGCGACGACGATCGCGGGTGCGCCGTCGCCGCTCGTCAAGCCGCAGGTTGATCTCGCCTGGTGGTGGAAGAACGCCAAGCCCGGCCCCAAGCACTTTTGCACCGAGGCGGGCAACACCTTCCCGAACTCGTTCGACAACGATGCCGGCACCACCAGCGCACCGAACAACAGCGTCGGCGGCTCGGCCGAGATCACGCCGATGAACCAGAGCTACACGTGCCAGGTGAAGGAGAACGGCGTGCTCGTGGGCGAGATCTCGTGGAACCACACGACCCACGTGCTCACGATCTTCGGGACGATCTACATCGACGGCGACATGCGCTTCGACGACAACGGCCAGATCGTGCACTACCAGGGCCGCGGGATCATCTACGCGAGCGACGACATCGAGTTCGACGAGCGCGTCTGCGCCGGGGGCAGCGGCATGACCAACTGCGCGGCGAGCCCGACGACGATGGCGGACTGGAACCCCTCGCAGAACCTGCTCACGATCCTCGCCGGCAACATGTCGACGAGCCAGCCCTGCTGCCCGCTGCAGGAGAACGCCGAGTTCGACCACTCGACCCAGGGCTCGAACTCCAGCCAGGGAGACGACCCGGCGGCGCCTGGCGCGCTCCAGGGGATCGTCTACGCGCGTCGGCAACTGCCAGGTGCACGAGTTCTTCAAGCTGAGCGGGCCGGTCATCTGCAACCAGATCCAGATCGACGACGGCGCGGAGGCCGGGTACTTCCCGACGTTCTCGGCCTTCCCGCCGCTCGGCTCGCTCGTCGACGGCCAGATCTACCTCAACCCGAACAACGCGGCGACCTACGAGCTCAAGCTGGGCTCCCAGACCGGCTGATGCCCGAGTAGCCACATGAGCCTCTCCCTCGCCGCCGTCACCTTCGTCCCGGGCCTCGCGCTCGGCAGCTTCCTGAACGTCGTTGCCGCGCGCGTGCCGCTGCAGCGGTCGATCGTCAGCCCGGGGTCGGCGTGCATGAGCTGCGGGCGCGAGCTCTCGTGGCACGAGAACATCCCGGTCGTCTCCTATCTCGTGCTGCGCGGTCGCTGCGCCGGCTGCGGGACGAGGATCGGCCTCGTCTACCCGGCGGTGGAGCTCGTCACGGCGGTGCTGATCACGGCCTGCTTCTTCGCGTTCGGGCTCACGGCCGAGGCGTTCGTGGCGTCGTTCTTCTGCGCCGTGCTCGTCACCGTCTCGGCGATCGACCTGGCGCATCGGATCATCCCGAACGTGATCGTCCTGCCCGCCGCGGCGATCGTGCTCGTGGCGCAGACCGTGCTCGAGCCGAGCCCGGAGTGGTTGCTCGGCGCGCTCGGCGCGTGCTTCTTCCTCTTCATCGCCGCGGTCGCCTACCCGGCCGGGATGGGCATGGGCGACGTCAAGTTCGCGCTCCTGCTCGGGGCGATGCTCGGCCGGACCGTCCCGGTCGCCCTGATGGTCGGGATGATCGCCGCGCTCGTCCCCTCGATCGTCCTGCTCGCACGCCACGGGAAGGCCGCCCGCAAGATGGGGATCCCGTTCGGCCCGTTCCTGGCGTTCGGCGGGCTGGTCGCCCTGTTCGTGGGCGATCGCCTGCTCGAGGCGTACCTCGACCTGCTGTAGGAGCCGGGCGCGCTCAAGGCCCGTCTGAGCGCTGCCGATAACTCGATCGAGGGATATGGCCACCGAGCATCCGTCAACTCTGCGCACGCCCGGCAAGGCCGGGGCTGAGGTGGCCGCCCCGGACGTTCAGCCATTCCAGTCCAGCATGTCGTTGAACGTCGTGACGGAGCTCGTCGTCGACCTGCTGGCGGCGACGGGCTCGTCGCGGCCGACAAGCTCGCACTCGTCCGTAGCCGAGCCGCGCAGGGCTCGATCACGCAGGCGATGGTCGACGAGGGCGTCGCCTCCGGCGAGGGGATCGCCCGAACACTCGCCGTTCGCTACCAGGTACCGCTCGTGGATCTCGCGCTCGCCGGAGTCGACAAGGAGGCCTCGCAGGCGGTGCCGCTGCACGTGCTCGAGCGCGTCGTCGCGATTCCGTACGCGCTCGACAACGGCACGCTCAGGATCGCCATTGCCGACCCAGGCAACATCCACGGCATCGACGAGCTCAGGCTCGCGACGCGCTACCCGATCGACGTCGGCGTCGCCTCGCGCGACGACGTACTGGCCGAGATCAAGCGCATGGTTCGGGCCGCCGAGGCGTTCGGCGCGCGCGCGGTGCTCGAGGAGGCACAGGACGAGCTCGAGGACGAGGACGAGGCGGGAGGCGACGATCTCGAGGCCGAGGACGGCATCTCGGACGCGCCGCTCGTCCGGCTCGTCAACTCCGTCATCTTCCAGGCGGCCGAGGACGGCGCATCCGACGTTCACTTCGAGCCGCAGGAGGACGCGCTCGTCGTCCGCTTCCGCGTGGACGGCGTGCTGCAGGAGGTGCAGCGCATCCCGAAGCGGATGACGCCGGGCGTGACCACGCGTCTCAAGGTGCTCGCGAAGCTCGACATCGCCGAGCGCCGCAAGCCGCAGGACGGCCGCATCTCGCTGAATGCGCAGGCTGCCGGCCGGATGCTCGACATCCGCGTCGCGACGCTGCCGACCGTCGACGGCGAGAAGGTGGTCATGCGCCTCCTCGACAAGTCGCGGCGCGCGCCGACGCTCGAGGAGCTCGGCCTCGCCGACGAGATGCGCGACAAGATCGCCGAGATCCTCAAGCGCCCGACCGGCGCGCTGCTCGTGACGGGGCCGACCGGCTCGGGTAAGTCGACCACGCTCTACGCCGGCCTGAGCACGATCAACAGGCCCGAGGTGAACATCATCACGGTCGAGGATCCGGTCGAGTACCGGCTCGCCGGCGTCAACCAGGTGCAGATCAACAACCGCGCCGGGCTCACGTTCGCCTCGGCGCTCCGCTCGATCCTCCGTTCCGACCCGGACGTGGTGATGGTGGGCGAGATCCGTGACGGCGAGACCGCCAAGATCTCGATCGAGGCGGCGCTCACGGGCCACTTCGTGCTCTCGACCCTGCACACGAACGACGCCCCGGGCGCGATCACTCGCCTGAACGAGATGGGCGTCGAGCCCTTCCTCACCGGCGCCGCCGTGACCGGCGTGCTCGCGCAGCGGCTCGCGCGCAAGCTCTGTGCGCACTGCTGCGAGATGTATCAGCCGTCCACGGAGGAGCTGCTCTCGTCGCGGGTGTCGGCCGAGGTGGCCCTCGCCTCGGACGGCATGGCCTTCCACCGCAAGCGCGGCTGCCCGCGTTGCGGCCAGACGGGCTACAAGGGCCGCGTCGGCGTCTACCAGCTGCTGACGATGAACGAGACGATCGCGCAGCTCGCGGTCGCCCGGGCGAGCCGCGAGGAGGTCGAGCGGGCCGCGATCGAGGCCGGCATGCGCTCCCTCTGGGACGACGGCCTGGCGAAGGTCGCCGCCGGCCTCACGTCGGTCGAAGAGCTCGCCCGCGTCCTCGTCTAGCGCAGCGCTCTGCGCTGCGCTACTGGGCCTGCACGTCGCAGCCGAGGATCATCAGCGCCTCGACCGCCTCGGTGACGAAGCTCGTCGCCTGCTGCGCGTCCGGGAACGTGTACGGGCCGGGGTGGAGGGCCTCGGACTCGACGTTGCCGTTGCGGGTGGGGTAGACCTCGGCCTCGACGACACAGGAGTCGCCGTAGTCGACGGCGCGGAGGAACGCGACGGAGCGGCCGTCCCTACGCGCGTGCCGGACGAACAGCTCGCGCGGGCCGCTCTCCGACGTGCTCACGACGAGGCGTTTGCCGCAGCCTGGGCGACCGTCTGGCGGTCGACGAAACCCTGAAGCTGGAGGACGACCTCGCCCGGACGCCGCACGACCAGGAGCGAAGGATCCTCGGCGCCCTCGAGCTTCGTAAGCAGCGCATGGGCCACGTCTTCGTTCAGGACGTTGAGCGCGAGGAAGCCGACACCGCCGGCCTTCGCGCCCTCGCGCGCCTCGGCGGCGGCGAGCTCGTCCACACGCGCGCCCGGGACGACGAGCGAGACGACGATGACCTCGTGCTTGGCGAACGCCTTGTCGACCGCGACCGGGAAGCCGCTCGGCGGCAGCGCGGGCTTGACGGCAGGCGTCGGCGCAGGCTTTGCCGGCTTCGCGGCGTTGACCGCCTTCGCAGGCTTGGACGCCGAGCTCGGCGTCGCGGGGACGGACACCTGCGACGGCTTCGCCGGCGGCGTCGGCCGGGGCACCGGGATCGGCGCCGTCTCGGTTGCACCGCGGCCCTGCGTGAACATGAAGAGCGCCCCGCCGACCGCCGCGAGGGCGGCCACGAGCGCGAAGATCCGAACGGGCTGGCTGACCTTCTCCATCGCAGTGTCTATCGGCTGTGGTGAGGGGGTTCTCAAGGAGCAAGGGCGGCCGCGAGACGCAGCCGCCCTTGCTCCGGACAGGTCATCCGATTAGCAGGTGCCCTGGACGATCTGGCCGTTGACTGCGGGAGCCGCAAGTCCGATCGAGTACTTGTACTCGAACGTGCGAGCCGTTGGCGCCGTACTCGATGCAGTACTGCGTCTGGCCGGCCGCACCGGCGGGGACGGAGATGCGGAGACCAGGCGCGATACCGGCGTCGATCTCTTGAAGCTCCGCCAGGATCATGCCCTGGTAACCCGTGGTGGTGTCGACGGTGTCGGAGTCGGTGGTGGTGCCGTTGTTGTCGGCCGAGTAGGTCTCGACGGACGGGATCGCGGCACGGATGTTGGCCTGGTTGGCCGACTTCGTCGCCCGGTCGCGGAAGCCGAGGTAGGACGGCACGGCGATCGCGAGCAGGATGCCGATGATGATGATGACGACCAGAAGCTCGATCAGGGTGAAGCCCTTCTCGCTTCTGGCGTCGAGGCGGCGCTGGAGTGCGGTCAGCACGGTTGTTTTCTCCTTCGGTGGTGGCGGGGTGTGGGTGATGCACCGAGGCGCGGTCTCCCGCGCCTCAGTGGTGGTCGTTCCGAGCAGAGCGGCTCTCCGGATCAGCAGGAGGCCTGGACGATCTGGCCGTTGACCGCAGGGGCGGCGAGCCCGATCGAGTACTTGTATTCGAAGGTGGTCCCGTTGGCGCCGTACTCGATGCAGTACTGCGTCTGGCCGGCCGCGCCGGCGGGGACGGTGACGCGGAGGCCAGGCGCGATACCGGCGTCGATGTCGTCGAGCTCGCCGAGGGTCATGCCCTGGTAGCCGGTCGTCGTGTCGACGGTGTCGGAGTCGGTGGTGGTGCCGTTGTTGTCGGCCGAGTAGGTCTCGACGGACGGGATCGCGGCACGGATGTTGGCCTGGTTGGCCGACTTCGTCGCCCGGTCGCGGAAGCCGAGGTAGGACGGCACGGCGATCGCGAGCAGGATGCCGATGATGATGATGACGACCAGGAGCTCGATCAGGGTGAAGCCCTTCTCGCTCCTAGCGCTCATGCGCCGCTGTAGCGCTGAAAGCATTGTGAGTCTCCTTGGACGAGGGAACGTCGGGGTACTGCGGTGGCCCGTCCGACATCGGGTATCGGCGTCCCCGAGTTGACCCCCCGATTGAGTGAACGATTCACCCGCGGCATCCCTCACCGCGGGGGATATCGGCCCTCGACGCCACCCATCGGAGCCCCGTCGATCCCTCGCTTAAGTTCCCCCGAGCGGCTGCCGATAGCCCGAGCGTGGACGGCACGGCGGCTCCTCCTCATTCCCCTGCGGCCCCAGCACCAGCGCCGGCCGCGCGCTCCGTCGACGACCTGCTCGGCCTGATGGTCGCGAGGGGCGCTTCAGACCTTCACCTCACCGTCGGAACGCCCCCCGCCGTGCGCGTGCGGGGCGAGCTGGAGCGGCTCGACGGGATGCCGCCCCTCACGCGCGAGGACACCCAGCAGCTGCTCTACCGCGTCCTCAACACGGAGCAGCAGAAGCAGCTCGAGATCAAGCGCCAGATCGACACGTCCCACTCGGTGCCCGGACTCGCCCGCTTCCGTGTCAACGTCTACTTCCAGCGCGAGTCGCTCGGCGCCGCCTTCCGTGTCATCCCCGAGGAGCTGAAGACGCTCGAGGAGCTCGGCCTGCCGGCCGCGCTTGCTGAGCTCGCAATGCAGCCGCGTGGACTGGTGCTCGTCACCGGCCCGACGGGGTCCGGTAAGTCCACGACGCTCGCGGCGATGATCGACGAGGTCAACCGCCACCGCGCCGATCACATCCTCACCATCGAGGATCCGATCGAGTTCGTGCATCGGCACAAGCGCTGCATCGTCAACCAACGCGAGATCGGCGTCGACGCCACGAGCTTCGCCGAGGGCCTTCGCGCCGCGCTCCGCCAGGACCCGGACGTGATCCTCGTCGGCGAGATGCGCGACCTGGAGACGATCGGCACGGCGCTGACAGCGGCCGAGACCGGCCACCTCGTGCTCGGCACGCTGCACACCCAGAGCGCGGCCGGGACGATCGACCGCATCATCGACGTCTTCCCGGCAGAACAGCAGGAGCAGGTGCGGATCATGCTCGCCGGCTCGCTCCAGGGCGTGATCGCCCAGGCGCTGCTGAAGACGGCCGACGGTCAGGGCCGCACGGCCGCCCTCGAGATCCTGCTGCCCGACGACGCCGTCCGGAACCTGATCCGACAGGGCAAGGTCGAGCAGATCTACTCGATCATGCAGACCTCGACCAGCCGCGGCATGGTCACGATGGAGCAGTCGCTCGCGCAGCTCGTCCTACGTCAGGTGATCACGCAGGAAGTCGCGCTGGGCGCTTCGAGCCGCTCGGAGCAGCTGTTCGGCCTGCTCGAGCGGGCCGGCTTCGAGGACCCATTCGGGCCCGACGTCTCCGCGGCGCTCAACAACACGCTCCGCGTCGCCGGCGCCTAGGCCATGTCGCACGACGAGATCACGCCGAGCTGGAGGACCGAGACGTCGTTCGAGCGAAAGCCGAGACGGCGACGGCGAGAGCGGCCCGGCCTCCGGCTGGGAGCACGAGCTCTCGCAATGGGCCACACCTGAGGAGTCCGCGCCGGTGGAGTCGACGCTCGACGCGCTCGACCACAGCTGGCTGACGCAGCCGCTCGAGGAGGTCTCCGAGCCCGTGGTCGCGCCGGCCGAACCGCCGGCGCCGCCCGTCGTCGAGCAAGAGCCCGATCTCGGTGCGCCTGCGCCCGTGATCCAGCTGCCCGCGCCTGTCGAGCCCCCGGTCGTGCCAGCGGTGCCGCCCGAGCCGGAGCCCGACGTCGAGCCTGCCGCCGGCGGCGAGCGCTGAGCTGCCGGACGACGAGGCCGAGGCGCAGGTCCCGTTCTACAAGCGCGAGATCTCCCTGAAGCGGAAGCCGAAGGCCGAGAAACCCCGGCGCGAGCGCAAGCCGAAGCGCGAGCGCGCGCCGAAGAAGCAGAAGAGCGACGACGACGGCAACGCCCCGTTCTACAAGCGCGAGCTCTCGTTCAAGCGGTCGAAGCCCGACCGCGGTCCGCAGGAGGAGCTCGTCCCAAGGCCGAGACCTCCGAGCCGACGAAGCGCGAGCCGCCCGAAGCTGGGCCTCCCCAAGCTGGGACGGCCGTCGCTGCCGCGGCCCGAGCTCGGCGGCGGTGGGAAGAACGCCAGGAAGCTCGTCGGCCTGAAGGTCGGCGGCTCACAGATCGCTGCGGCCCGCGTGTCGAACGACGATTCGCCCCAGCTCCTTCAGGCGGTGACCTCGCCGCTCGAGCACGGCGTCGTGGTCGGCGGCGAGCTCCGCGACCCCGAGGCGCTCGCAGTCGCGCTGCGCGAGTTCTTCAAGCGCCACAACCTGCCGCGCAAGGGCGTCCGGCTCGGCATCGCGAACAATCGGATCGGCGTCCGCACCCTCGACGTCGTCGGCATCGAGGACCCGAAGGCAGCTCGACAACGCCATCAAGTTCCGCGCCCAGGAGGTGCTGCCGATCCCGCTCGAGGACGCGGTCCTCGACTACCAGGTGCTCTCGGAGTTCGTCGACGACCAAGGCCAGCCGGCGCGGCGCGTCCTCCTCGTCGTCGCCTACCGCGACCTCGTCGACCGCTACGTCGACGCGTGCCGCAAGGCCGGTCTCGAGCTCGTCGGCATCGACCTCGAGGCCTTCGCGCTCCTACGCTCGCTCGCCGAGCCCTCGTCCGACCACCAGCCCATCCCCGGCGTCGAGCGCGCCGCGATCGTTGCCGTGTCGGTCGGGCACGACCGCACCACCTTTGCGATCTCGGACGGGCGAATCTGCGAGTTCACGCGTGTGCTCCAGTGGGGCGGCTGGTCGCTCAACGTCGCCATCGCCCGTGCCCTCGACACCTCGCCGAGCGAGGCCGAGATCGTCAAGCGCGCGCTCTCTTTCGATGGGGCGGGCGAGCCGCCGCAGGGCTTCAGCGAAGAGCAGCTCGCGACGGCGCTCGAGGCCGCCCGAGCCCAGTTGCATACCTTCGCGCGGGAACTCGTCTCCTCGCTCCAGTTCTACCAGAACCAACCCGCCTCCCTGGGCATCGGCGAGATCGTCCTCACGGGCGGCACGTCGCATCTCGGCGGCCTTGGCGCCGAGCTCGAGCGGCTCGTTGGCGTGCCCGTCCGTCTCGGCGATCCGCTGTCGCGCGTCAAGCTCGGCAAGGGCGTCGGCGACCTGGAGCAGGTCGGGTCGCTCGCCGTCGCGATCGGGCTCGGGATCGAGGACTGATGCGCGCCGTCAACCTGCTGCCGAAGGAAGTCCCGGTCAAGAGCTTCGAGGCCAAGCGCGGCGTCGTCTTCGGCGCGGCGGGAGGCTTCGCAGTCGTCACCGTCGCCCTGGCGGCGCTCATGTTCAGCGCCGGCGGCTCGCTCGGCGAGCAGCAGGCAGAGCTCGACACCCTGAACGCAGAGCTCGCCGCCTTGCCCCGCCCGGAGCCCGACGGGGGCCAGACCGGCGTCGACGCCGCCCTGGCGGCCGAGAAGAACGATCGCATCACCGCCCTCTCCGGCGCGCTCTCCTCCCGCGTCGCGTGGGACCGCGTCCTGCGGCAGATCTCGCTGGTGCTGCCCGAGGACGTCTGGCTGACCGGGCTCACGAGCCAGGCCGCCGAGACGCCCGATCCCGGCACGACCGAGGCCGTCGGCGCGAGCATCATCCTGACTGGCTCGACGTATTCGCACAGCGGCGTCGCCCGGCTGCTCGCACGGCTCGGCGTCCTGCCCGCACTCAGCAACGTCCAGCTGCAGTCGAGCACGACGCTGAAGCTCGAGCCCCGGAGCATCGTCCAGTTCTCGATCTACGCCGGCGTCAAGCCGCCGGGAGGCGCACAGTGAAGGCCAAGCTCTCTCCGCCCGTGCTGTACGGCGTGCTGGCCGGGGCGCTGCTCGTCTACGCCGCGGCCTTCTGGTTCCTGGTCATCGGGCCGAAGCGCTCCGACGTCGGCGCGCTCAAGGACGAGGTCGCGCAGACGCGCATCGTGGTTGAGACCGCCCGCGCTGCTGCGGCCGCCGCAACCAACACCGAGGACACGCAGCCGATCGCAGTCGCCGACATCTTCCGCCTTGCGACCGCGATGCCGGCCACGCCCGACATGGCCGGGATCCTGCTCGAGCTCTCGCGCATCGCGGAGGAGACCGGCATCCAGTTCGAGTCGATCACGCCCGGTGAGGCGGTCGTCGAGGGAACGTTCCAGAAGGTGCCGATCTCGCTCGCGTTCGACGGCAACTTCTACGAGCTCTCCGACTTCCTGTTCCGCCTGCGCACGCTCGTGAGCGTCCGGAGCGGCGAGCTGCGCGCGTCGGGCCGGCTGTTCGCCGTCGAGACCATCTCGTTCGAGGAGTCGCCGAGCGGCTTCCCCGAGATCGCGGCAGGTCTCACCGTCGCCGCCTACGTCTACGGCACCGAAGTCTCCGCCGGCGCCGCGACGCCGACCACGACCGAGGAACCAGACCCGAACGCAGCCGCTCCGGCAACCGAGCCGACCGCGGCACCGACCGGAGCGGAGGCAAGCCCCTGATGGCCAAGCGCATCGATCCCCTCAAGGCCAAGCAGGCCAAGCAGAAGAAGCTCGCGATCGGGCTCGGCGTCGCTGCTCGTCGCGGTCGGCGCGTTCCAGGGGCCGAAGACGCTCAAGATGCTGAAGGGGCCGCAGCCCGTCGCCTCGGCGACGTCGACTACTCCGGCGGCCACCCCGGCTGCGTCGCCGACGCCGGGCGCGACGCCCTCCACTCCGACGCCCACCGGAGCGCTGCCTGCGCCGGCGGCGACCCCGCAGGCAGCCGTGCTCGCCGACTCCGATCTTCCGCCTGCGGCATCGGACAGCCAGCTGCTCTCGTTCGAGCAGTTCCAGACCAAGGACCCGTTCGCCCAGCAGGTCGAGGCGGCGGGCTCGTCGGACGAGGCCGCGTCAGGCTCGACCGAGGAGGGGCCGGCGCCGGCGGAGAGCTCCAGCTCCGACGAGACGGACGGCCCGAACGTCGATCCCGGCACCGGCTTCGACCCGCTCGGATCGAACCCGCAGGACCAGGATCCGAACGCCGATCCGCCCAGCTTCACGGCACCCGACTCGGGCAGCCCCGGCACCGAGCCCGGCGAGAAGAACGCGCCGGAGCCCGCGGCGGCGACCAAGATCTCCGTCAACGGCGAGGTCGAGTCCGTCGCGACCAAGGCATCGTTCCCCGCCGACGAGCCCGTCTTCCAGCTCGTGTCGCTCTCGCGCGACGGCAAGTCGGTCCGCATCGGCGTCGCCGGCGGGAGCTACGCGAGCGGCGAGCCGACGGTCAAGCTCGAGCTCGGCAAGACCCTGACGCTGCAGAACACCGCCGACGGCAGCCGCTACGAGCTGAAGCTGCTGACGGTCCAGGGCTTCGCGCCCCCGAAGCGCACGAAGTAGAAGTAGCGCCCGCGGTCTCCGAGAGCCGCGGCGAACGCTTGTGTTCCTGGAACACAAGCGCCTTCTCGCGCGCGGGCGCCGCGCGGCCTTGAATGGCTCGCGCAAGCCGTTCGTGCCACCGTGCGACCGCCGGCGCCGAACCCGCTTGTGTTCCTGGGCACAAAGACGGCGCTGAGCCGCCGCCCGGTGCTTAGCCCGTCGACTGATCGAAGACCGAGGTCAGCCGCGCGAGCGTCTGCAGCGGATCGGACCTGCGCACGACGACGGTGACCCGCTTGACCGTGCGGCCGTTCGCGGGCGTCTCGGTATCGATGAAGGTGTCGATGCGATACGAGCGGTTGTCTGGCGTCGCGCTGCCGGTGACCGTCCGCATCGGCCGGCAGGCGTCGGTCAGCGGCGAGCACGTCGCGACCTCCTGCGTGTGCGTGTTGGCCGTGTCGCCCGAGTAGGTCGCGTTGGAGTCCGCGGTCGTGACGGAGGTCGAGTCGAGGTAGATGTCGACGTAGCGGATGGCGCGGAAGAGCTCCATCTGCTTGTCCGCGAGCGACAGGGCCGTCTGCGTCTCCTGAGCGCGCCGGATCGTGACGGCGCCCGAGCTGAACGCGGCGACGATCGCGAGCACGCCGACGTTCAGGACGACCAGCGAGATCATCAGCTCGACGAGGCCGAAGCCGTCGTCCGCACGTGCCCGCAGCATCACGTGTTCGTCATCGGCAGGGCGACCGGGAATCTCAAGAGGCGCCATCCCTCTGCCGATAGCCCTTCTGGCATGGCGGCGTATGCCTTCACAGCGATCAACGCGGTCGGCGTCGAGTCGACGGGCGAGATCTCCGCACCGGATCAGGCGGCCGCGCGCGAGCAGCTGCGCATCCGCGGCCTGCTCCCGACCAAGCTGGACGAGCAGCGCGCCAGCGGCGAGGAGTCGGTTCGGACCGCGTTCAAGAAGATCAAGCCGAAGTCGCTGCAGATCTTCTCCCGCCAGTTCGCGACGATGATCGAGGCGGGCCTGAACGTCGTCAGCGCCCTCGTCATCCTCGAGCAGCAGACCGACGACAAGTACCTCGCCGCGATCATCCGCGAGCTCCGCGCCGACGTCGAGGGCGGTCTCCTCCTCTCCGAGGCCATGAGCCGCCATCCGAAGGTCTTCAGCCGTCTCTTCATCTCGATGGTCGAGGCGGGCGAGGCGGCCGGAATCCTCGACACCGTGCTCGACCGCGTCGCCTTCCAGATCGAGAAGGAGACGAAGATCAAGCGGCGCGTGAAGGGCGCGATGATCTACCCGACGATGGTGCTGATCTTCGCCACCCTCGTCCTCGTCGGGATGCTCCTCTTCCTCGTCCCGGTCTTCGTGAAGATCTTCGACGACCTCGGCGGCGATCTGCCGACGCTCACAAAGGGCGTCCTCGCGGCGTCGAACTTCATCAAGGGGACGTGGTTCATCCTCTTCCCCGGCGTCATCGTCGGCATCTTCGGCCTGCGGAAGTTCCTCAAGACCGAGACCGGTCGCCGCCGCTGGGACCGGATCAAGCTGCGAATCCCGATGAAGATCGGCGACGTCGTCCTGAAGGTGACGATGGCGCGCTTCTCGCGCACGCTGTCCACGCTCGTCGCGGCCGGTGTCGACATCATCAAGGCGCTCGAGATCACGGGCACGACGTCAGGCAACTGGGTCGTCGAGGAGGCCCTCGCCGGCGTGCGCGCACGCGTGCACGAGGGCGTCCCGATCGCGCAGCCACTCGTCGAGAACCCCGTCTTCCCGCCGATGGTGAGCCAGATGGTCAAGATCGGCGAGGAGACCGGAGAGCTGGAGAAGATGCTCGGCAAGATCGCCGACTTCTACGAGGACGAGGTCGACGCCTCAATCCAGTCGCTGACCTCGATCGTCGAGCCGATCATGATGATCGGCGTCGGGATCATGGTGGGCATCGTGATCATCTCGATGTACCTGCCGATGTTCAAGCTGCTGACGCTGATCAAGTAGCTGCGCGGCCGCCGCCGCCCCCGCCGCGCCAAAGCGCTCGTGAACGCGCCGGCGCTTGCGCAACGTCAGTCCTTCCGCGGGAAGGGAACCGTGTCGGGGTCAAGTCGTACGAAGATGCCCGACGTCGTTCTCCGCCCGCAGTTACAGCAACGCATGCCGAGAAGCCGCTCGCGCGCACGCGGCGACGGCAACGGATCGGGCCAGCGCACCCGCTCCGGCGGAGTGCCCTTCATCGACCAGCACTCGTCACAGAGAGGTTGCGTCCACGACATGCTGCTCAACCCTTCCACAGCCGCCGGTTCCCGAGGTCAGCAAACAACGGAATCGCTGGTTTGGTGTTGCCACTCCTGCGCGTAGGGACTCTCAGACGCGACGCCCGCGCGCGGGGGCGTGATGAAAGCGCGCTCACCGTGTTCACACGCCACGGACGTATGGTTCCCCGGCACTGGGAACGAAGAGAGGGGAAGTCCATGACTCGAAAAGCCTTGCTCGTCACGCTCGCGCTGGCGACGCTTGTGGCCGGATTCGTCGCAACCGGGGGCCTGGCCATCACCGGGGGTGAGGTCGACACCGTGCACAAGAACGTCGGACTTGTGCGCTTCACGACGTCGGACGGCAGGTTCCGCTGCTCCGGGACGCTGATCTCCCAGACAGTGGTGCTCACCGCCGGCCACTGCACCGAGGGCCCGGCGACCAATGTCTACGTCTCGTTCGACGATGCACTGCAGCCCGATCCGCTGCAGCCCGGCATTACGCCGGAGGAGAGGGCCGCGCGCGCGGCGCACTACATCACGGGCACGGCCCATCCCGATCCCGGCTGGAACGGCAAGCTGTCGATCTCCAAGCAGCACGACCAGGGCGTCGTCGTCCTCGACGCGCCGGCGTCATCGAAGTGGCCCGGCATCACGCCCGCTCCGCTTCCACCGGTCGGTTACCTGGATCGGAACCAGGGCGAGTTGAAGAACGAGACGTTCACGCTCTCCGGCTACGGCGTCGACATCGGCGAGAAGAAGGCGCAGATCGTGGTCCGCGAACGGCGTATGACCACGTCGTATCTGAAGAACGTCCAGAGCGAGGTCGTCGTCTTCCAGATCAACGACAAGGACTCGAAGGCTGGAGGCGGGTCATGCTTCGGCGATTCCGGCGGACCGGTCTTCAGCAACGGTTTCGTCCTCGGGGATGCGTCGTACGTGAACTCGCTCTCGTGCAACGCGACCGGCAGCTATCAACGCACCGACACCGAGTATTCGCGCAATTTCCTCAACAGGTTCCTGAACCCGTAGCTGGGCTCTGAAGCCGGACAATGGAAAGCCCCCGGCCTCCGGGGGCTTTCTTCTTCATTGGCGCAAGCCCGCTCTCGGCTGGTTGGCGTTACCTACTCGCTACGGTGAGTGCAACGAAGGGGTCGAGGAGGCGAGATGGACGAACGAGTCGAGAAGGCAGTCCTCGCGGGTGGCTGCTTCTGGGGCATGCAGGATCTGTTCCGGCGGCACCCAGGTGTTGTGTCGACGCGGGTCGGATACGCCGGAGGCGACGTTCCGGACGCGACGTACCGCAACCACGCTGGACACGCGGAGGCGATCGAGATCGCCTTCGATCCCGAGGAGACCTCGTACAGGGAGCTGCTCGAGTTCTTCTTCCGGATCCATGATCCGACGACGCTGAACCGGCAGGGCAACGACACCGGGACGAGCTACCGCTCCGCGATCTTCTACCTCGACGACGAGCAGCGTCGAGTCGCGGAGGAGACGGTTGCCGATGTCCAGGCTTCGGGCCGGTGGCCGGGAAAGGTAGTGACCGAGGTGACGCCGGCGGGGCCGTTCTGGGAGGCCGAGCCCGAGCACCAGGACTACCTCGAGCGCTACCCGAACGGCTACACCTGCCACTTCGTGCGGCCCGAGTGGGTGCTGCCGCAGCGGGAAGAGGCCCCGCGCGCCTAGCCGGAGTCGGCGCTGACGAGCTCGCGCGCGCGGTCGAGGTCGTCCTGCGCGACCAGGATCTCGCGCGGACCCGTGTCGCCGACTGCATCGCCGGCGCCTGCACCGACGTCCGTCTGGCGGTGATCGCAGGCGATCCCTTCCGTCCGCAAGAAGCCGCAGATCGTGTCCGCTTCCAGCGAGTTTCGGACGACCATGAGTCGCACTTCGTTCATCAGCCTCCCTTTCCTAGCCGCATGTTAGGCCGCGGAGGTCTCGTCCCCGCACGTTGTCAGTGACATCTGGCTCTACCTAACCTGGTCGTTGTGCGCAACGTCCTGTTGCGTCCGACTCTTGACAGCGTCCCCCGGTCGAGGCTCCGTCGCGCCAGAGCCCCTGGTCTTCGGCGGGGAGTGGCGGGCAGGTTGAGTGCAGACCTTGCTCGTCGCTCGTGAGCCGCGGATGATCACCGGGTGCGGACAGAGCTTCCGATCGGCACCGTCACGTTCCTCTTCACCGACGTCGAAGGGTCGACGCGGCTGCTGAACGAGCTCGGCGCACAGGGCTACGCCCGCGCGCTTGCCGAGCACCGAAAGGTCATCCGCGAGGCGTGCCTCGTTCAGGGTGGTGTCGAGGTGGACACGCAGGGCGATGCGTTCTTCTTCGTCTTCGCGACCGCGCCAGGCGCACTGTCGGCTGCGTCGGGGTTCACCGAGCGCCTCGCCGCCGTTGGCCGAATACGGGTGCGCGTTGGCCTTCACACTGGAACGCCGCTCCTTGGTGATGAGGGCTACGTGGGGCACGACGTGCATCGCGCGGCACGTGTCGCGGCCGCAGGCCACGGGGGGCAGGTGCTCGTCTCGGAGTCGACCGCGGCGCTGGTCGACGGGGTCGAGTTGCGCGATCTCGGCGCGCACCGATTGAAGGATCTCCTCGAGCCGATCCGCCTGTATCAGCTTGTGGCCGACGGACTGGCGGACGAGTTTCCGCCGCCACGGTCGCTGCGGCGGTCGAATCTGCCGGTGGCGGCCTGGCCGCTGCTGGGTCGCGAGCGCGAGCTGGAGGAGATCGCCCGCCTCTTCACGGCGGGGCACGGCTCGTGACTCTGACCGGGCCGGGCGGCTCGGGCAAGACGCGGCTCGCGTTGCAGGCGGCGGCGGAGCTCGCGGACGGGTTTCCGGACGGTGCCTTCTTCGTCGGACTGGCGCTGCTGCGGGAGCGGGCGGTGTGCGGGCAGCGGTGTCCGAGGCCCTGGGGCTGCGTCCTGACGACAACCTGACGGGCCTGCTCGCGTCGAAGTGGCTGCTGCTCGTGCTGGACAACCTCGAGCACCTTGCGGGGGTCGAGTTGGTCGTCTCCGAGCAGATGGTCGGCGAGGTGGTCGTGCTGGCGACGTCACGCGCGCCGCTGCACCTCTCGGCCGAGCGCGAGCTGCCCGTCGATCCTTTGCCCGTCCAGGCGGCGGCCGAGCTATTCGTCAGCCGCGCGGCAGCCGTCGGCCGCCGGATCGAGCCCGACGAGACGGTGACCGAGATCTGTCGGCGGCTGGACAACCTGCCGCTCGCGCTCGAGCTGGCGGCGGCCCGAACAAAACTCCTCTCGCCCGCCGCACTACTGCAGCGGCTCGACACGACGTCGGCGCTGCTCGCCGGCGGGGCTCGCGATCTCCCCGAGCGGCAACGGACGCTGCACGCCACCATCGAGTGGAGCCACGACCTCCTCGAACCGGACGGGCAGGCCGCATTCCGTCGGCTCTCCGTCTTCCGAGGCTCCTTCACGGTCGCCGCGGCCGAGGCAGTTGCCGGCGGCCGGCCTCGACCAGCTCGCCACGCTCGTCGACCAGAGCCTGCTCAAGCCGCTCGCGGACGACCGCTTCTTCCTGCTCGAGACGCTCCGCGCCTACGCCCGCGATCGCCTCGACGAGGCAGGCGAGTCCGGCGACTACGCGCTCCGCCACGCGCAGCACTACCTTGCGCTGCTCGAGGAGACCGAGCCGCTGATCGTCGGCGCACGCCGCGGCGAGCTGCTGGCCTGGTTCACGGCCGAGGAGGACAACCTCCGCGCCGTGCTCGACCGGCTCGGCGACGCGGCACCGCTCGAATCGGCACGCGCGGCCGAGGCCAGCGGCGAGCGGCATACGCTTTGCCAGGCACTGCGGCAGCTAGGAGTCAACGCGGCCGAGCGTGGCGACACGGACGAGGCCGTCCGGGTGTTCACCAGGGCACTCGAGCAGGCCGCCGAGGATGACGAGCACTCGAGGACGATGGTCGTGGCCGACATCGGCATCACCCTGATGCAGGCTCACCGCGACGAGGAGGGGCGTGATGCGCTTCGCCAGTCAATCGAGGGCTTCCGCGCTCTCGAAGACGCCACCGGCGAAGCAACGTGCCTCCTCAACCTCGGTTTCCTCGATCTCTATGCCCACGACTTCGACTCCGCCTGCGCGGCAGCTACATCTGTCCTCGCCAAGAACAGGAGCATCGGCGACCGATGGCGAGGCATCTACGCCCTGCAATTGCTCGGACTCGCCGAACTCGGGTTGGACCGGCGCAGCGGGGCACGAGAGGCGCTTGTCGAGGCACTGGACATCGTCCTGGGTACCGGCATGACGGCACACGCGCTGTTCCCGACGCTCCTCGGCGGCATCGCGCTCGCAGGCGAACCGGCCGAGTTCCGGCATGGCGCTCGCCTCCGCGGAGCCGCCGCGAGCCTCTACGCCGAGGGCGAGTACCCACCCGACCCGCGAATGGTCGAGCTCGAACGCTTTCTCGAGCAGCCGTTGATCGAGGCGCTCGGGGACGAGGTGTACGCCCACGAACAGACGACCGGCGACGCCATGAGCCGCGACGACGCGGTCAGCCTCGCGCGCTCGCTGTGCGGCGCGCGCGACAAGACGCGTGCCGACGAGTCTTAGGGGCCGGTGACATCACGGCACTGCTTCTCCGGGACCTGGTGAAGCGCGTGCGCCCACATGTCACAAGAACCCGTACACGCGCATGACGCTCCGCTTACACGCGACGGTGAGAATCGGCCGCATGCGCCGCTCCTCCCTCCTCGTCGCCCTTGCCGTCGCCGCCGTCGTGGCGCCGGCTGCGGCTGTTGCCGGTGCGCAGATGCCCACCTTCTCGCTGAAGCGGATCCAGCAGAACTTCGGCGACGCGGCCTACCTTCCGACCCGACTCCCGCTCGGCTACAGCTACGAGCGCTGGCAGCGCCTCGATGGACATCTCGCCGTCACCTTCAAGAAGCGGACGGGCGAGGATCGCTTCAGCTTCCAGGTCGAGCGGCTGGCGGCCGGGACGCACTGCGACCTCGGCGGTGCCTTTCACAAGACCCTGCAGATGGCCGGCAACAAGATCTATTACGGCGGCTGGGGTGGCGAGTGGATCGCGTGGCGCTGCGTCCAAAGCCCTAGGACGAAACACCGCTACCTGCTGAGCGTCCACACGAAGGGAACGCTGCCCGACGTAGCACTCGCCGCCGTCGCCGCTTCCGGCAAGCGCTTCGCCGCCACCACTCGCTAGCGAGCCCGCATCGGCGTTCGTGACGCCGGGACGTTCACGGCGGGGACGTCGGCGCGGCGGCTGATCGCGGTGCGCGTCTCCTCCCCCGTCGGAGCGCGACGCTCGAGGCAACCCGGCCCACGATCCAGATCGCGACGAGGGCGTACCCCCAGCCGAGCAGGATGTCGACGACGTAGTGCTCCGCCGTGTAGACGAGAGCGAACGTCATGGCGACGGGATACGCCGCGAGGAGTGGCCTTGACCAGCGCGGGACAAGCCTCCAGAGGAAGATCGTGATCAGCAGCGTGTAGGCGGCGTGGAGCGAGGGGACGGCGGCGACCGGGTTCGAGTACTCGGAGCCGCGCTCGATGAGGTCTTCCCACGAGAAGGCGATGAACGGCACCTCGCTGGAGATCGGGCCGATCGAGCGCGTCGTCCACGCGAGCTCACCCTCGCGGCTCGCGAGCCAGGGCGGCGCCGCCGGGAAGAGCGCGAACGTGGCGAAGCCCATCGCGGCGAGGAGCGAGACCGTCGCAACGTAGCGTCGGAAACGCGGCCGCGAGACGAACCAGAGCACTCCCGCGACGACGTAGGTCGCCACGAAGTAGCTCATGTAGACCGCCCAGGCCGCGAAGTCGTACCAGTGCAGCCTCGAGCTCCCGTCCCAGAGGTGCTCCTGCAGCCAGACGGTCGGCACGGCGCCCGCGAAGAGCAGACGATCCGCATCGATCTGCGGCGTGAAGTGCGGCGCGAAGAGCAGGCCGTCGGCCGACCCCCGGAGCAGGTCGTACACCCAGAGGACGAGCGCGAACGGGAGCCACTCGAGCGCGACGCTGCGCAGCCAGCCGCCGAGGTTCGTCGTCGACACGGCGAGCAGCCCGAGCACGATCCACATGAGGAGTCGGTCCCGCGCGACCGGCACCCCGTCTCGCCACATGAACCCGGCGAGCACCGTGACATAGAGCGCGGGGCCGGCCCAACGCGCGAGGCGCCGCTGCGTGAACTGCCGGCGCGGGAGTGCTGCGACCTCCACGGCCTGAGGCTACTACTGCCGCTGTATCATACGAGCACGTATAGGACTCGATACTTCTTCGTATAATACGTTCCTGTATATGGCTGTGAATCCCTTCCGTTTCGGCGATCTCGCCTTCGACGACGCGTTCACCGACCGCGAGGAGGAGGTCGCCGAGCTGTCCGCGGACATGCGCAACGGGCAGAACGTCGTCGTCTTTGCGCCGCGGCGCTACGGCAAGTCGTCCCTCGTCCTGCGGGCCGCGGAGCACGCCGTCGCGGACGGGGTGCTCGTCGCCTACTGCGACCTGATGAAGACGCCGACGAAGGAGCGCTTCGCCGCTGCGCTCGCGCGCACGATCTACGAGGACATCGCCACGCCGGTCGGCCAGCTGGTCGAGCAGGCGGCGTCGATCTTCCGCGGGCTTCGGCTCCGGCCGACGATGGAGCTGGATCCGGACACCGGGAGCCTGAGGTTCAGCTTCGACGCGTCACGGCGCAAGCGGACCGGCGACATCGACGAGACGATCGAGAGGCTGCTCGAGCTGCCGCAGGATCTCGCGCACGAGCGCGGGCGCCGGGCCGTGCTCGTGCTGGATGAGTTCCAGGAGGTCGTCAAGCTCGACAGGGCCTTCCCGAACCTGATGCGGTCGGTGTTCCAGACCCAGCCCGAGGTCGGACACGTCTACCTCGGGAGCAAGCGGCACATCCTCGACACGATCTTCAACGACCGGAACGAGCCCTTCTGGCGAAGCGCCAAGAGGCTCGAGCTCGGGAGGATCGCGCGAGAGGAGTTCGCGCCGTTCGTCAGGCGGCGGTTCGAGCAGACGGACAAGGGCATCACCGACAAGGCCCTCGACCGGCTCGTCGACGCGACGGTGGGGCACCCGTACGGGACGCAGCAGCTCGCCTACATGACCTGGGAGCTCGTGCCGACGGGGCACTACGGGCGCGAGGAGGACGTGGTCGCGGCGCTCGAGAAAGTGCTCCTCGGCGAGCACAACCACTTCGCAAAGATCTGGGACGACGCGACCGAGCACCAGCGTCTGCTGCTCCTCGCACTCGCGGAGGAGCCCTCCGGGCTCTACGGGATCGAGTATCAGGAGCGTTACGGGCTCGCGTCCAACACGCACGTGCAGCGGGCAGTGACGACGCTCGTGAAGGAGGAGATCGTCGGCCGGAACGAGGACGGCGACTACTGCATCATCGAGCCGTTCCTCGCCGACTGGCTGCTCGCGGAGCAGGCCGACTCGTCGGTCGCCAGGGAGCTTCGAGCCGCTCGGCCGCCACGCTGACGCCCGTCGCGTGGGTATCCCTGGTACGTACGCTATGGAGCAGTGAGGGGCCGGCGTCAGGCGGTCGAGATCGTTTTCGATCACGCGACCAAGAGGTACCCCGGCCGCCCGGCTCCTGCGGTCGACGACCTCACGCTCACGATTCCTGCCGGCGACGTGTGCTGCCTGGTCGGCCCGTCCGGCGGGGGCAAGACGACGGCGATGAAGCTGGTCAACCGGCTCGTGGAGCTGACCTCCGGCGACGTCCTGATCGATGGCCAGAGCGTCCGAACGCTGGACGAGACCGAGCTCCGACGCGGCATCGGCTACGTCATCCAGCAGGTCGGGCTCTTCCCGCACATGACGGTCGCGGACAACGTCGCCACGGTGCCCAGGCTGCTCGGCTGGTCTCGCGACGAGATCCGCGCGCGCGTCGACGAGCTCCTCGACCTCGTCGACCTGCCCGCGCGCGACTACCGCGGGCGGTATGCGTCTCAGCTGTCCGGAGGCGAGCGCCAGCGCGTCGGGCTCGCCCGCGCGCTCGCGGCAGACCCGCCGGTGATGCTGATGGACGAGCCGTTCGGCGCCCTCGATCCAATCACCCGCACGCGCCTACAGAAGGAGCTGGTGCGAATCCAGGACGAGGTCCGAAAGACGATCATCTTCGTCACGCACGACATCGACGAGGCGATCCTGCTCGGCGATCGAATCGCGATCCTGCGCGAGGGCGGCGTGCTCGTCCAGTACGACACGCCCGAGGAGATCCTGGCTCATCCGGCCGACGACTTCGTCGCGCGCTTCGTCGGCGCCGACCGGGGCCTGAAGCGGCTCTCCCTCACGACTCTTGGCCAGGTGCAGCTCGACCCGCCGAACGGCGCGGTCGCGCCGTCCGCGACCTCCGACACGACGCTGCGCGACGCGCTGTCGCTGATGCTCTCGGAGGGGTCGCGGTCGATCGTCGTCGTCGACAACGGCAGGCCGCAAGGCGTGCTCACGCTCGACCGCCTTAGCGAGTTGCTGACATGAGGGAGGCGGGGAGCGCGGGGCCGGTCATCCCCGAGTTCGGCGAGGCGAGCGCCTGCGTGACCGAGAACCGGTTCTTCTGCACCGACTGGGTGCGGGACAACTGGGACGACGTCCTCCAACCTGCGCTCCTGCAGCACGTCAAGCTGACGCTGATCGCCGTCGCCATCGGCTTCGTGATCTCCTTCGTGGCCGCCCTGCTCGCCTATCGGTACCGGTTGTTCGAGCGTCCGATCGGGTTCGTCGCCGCGGTCATCTACACGATCCCGAGCGTCGCGCTCTTCCAGCTGCTCGTCCCCGCTACCGGCCTCGGCGTGCTGACGGTCGAGATCGCGCTCGTCGGGTACACGTTCCTGATCCTCTTCCGGAACATCCTCGCCGGACTGCGGGCCGCGCCGCCCGACGTGCTCGAGGCCGCCCGCGGCATGGGCCTCACTCGCCGCCAGACCCTCCGGCGGATCGAGCTCCCCCTCGCGCTCCCCGCGATCGTCGCGGGGCTCCGGATCGCCACCGTCTCGACGATTGCGCTCGCGACGATCGCCGCCTTCGTCATTCCTGAAGGGCTCGGCCGCCCGATCTTCATCGCGCTGCGGGAAAACCTGTTCAAGACCGAGTTGATCGCCGCCGGCACGCTCGCGATCCTGCTGGCGCTCGTCGTCGACGTGCTCTTCGTCCTCGCGCAGCGTGCGCTCACTCCGTGGGCTCATGCGAGGAGACCGGCGTGACCGCGGCGCTGGTCATGGGTGCCTTGGGCGTCTTCGGCGGCGCGCTCGAGTTCATCGTCGACGAGCGACGGCTGCTGCTCGAGAAGACCTGGGAGCACGTGATTCTGTCGGGTGCGGCGATCGTGGTCGCGCTCGCGATCGCGGTCCCGCTCGGCGTCTGGCTCGGCCACCTCCACCGTGGCTCGCTCCTCGCGATCAACTTGGCGAACGTCGGACGGGCGCTGCCGAGTCTGGCGGTCATTGCTGTCGCGCTCGCCTTCCTCCCGTTTGGGTTCTGGCCCGTGCTCGTCGCGCTCGTCATCGTCGGCGGGCCACCGGTCCTCACGAACGCGTACGTCGCCGTCGACGAGGTCGAGGCGGAGGCCGTCGAGGCGGCGAGGGGGATGGGCATGACGCCCTGGCAGATCGTCCGGCGCGTCGAGCTGCCGCTCGCGCTGCCGCTGCTCTTCGCAGGCATCCGCACCGCGGTGGTGTTCGTCGTCGCGACGGCGACGATCGCCGCGATCGCCGGCGGCGGCGGCCTGGGGGAGATCCTGTTCAACCAGGCGGGCTATCGGATCGAGGGCGTCGTCGGCGCCGCGATCGTCGTGTCCCTGCTCGCGCTCGTCGCGGACGCGCTCTTCGGGGTGCTGCAGCGCGCGTTGACCCCGCAGGGACTACGGGAGAAGGTTCCGGCGTTCGAGCCGGATATCACGAGCGCCGGAACGGCCGGCGCTCGGTCAGGAGGGAGGAGCACGTGATTCGGAAGCACAATCGGCGGGCCGCGAGGGCCGCCTTCGCAGTCGCCTTCGGAGTGGCGATCATCTTGGGTGGAGCAACGGCCGCCTCGGCGGCGCACGACGAAACGGCTGGGGGCTCCACGCCGGTCGTGGTCGGCGCGAAGAACTTCACCGAGCAGTATGTGCTTGGCCAGCTCTACCGGCAGGCGCTGCAAGCGAAGGGCCTGACCGTGGGTTACAAGGAGAACATCGGCTCCACCGAGCTGATCGCGAAGGCGCTTACGAGCGGACAGATCACGCTGTACCCGGAGTACACGGGCGTCATGCTGACGGTCACCTTCGGACGCAAGTCGACGCCGAAGACCGCCAAGGCGACGTACGCGCTCGCCAAGACGCTCTGGGGCCGGCGTGGTTACGTGCTCGGCAGCCAGACGCCCTTCCAGGACGTCGATGCCGTGGCCGTGCTCCGCTCGACGGCGACGCGCTACAAGCTCAAGACCGTCGCGGATCTGAAGAAGGTGCCCGACCTCACGCTCGCGGCCTTCCCGGAGTTCGAGACGAGGCAGACGGGTCTCGTCGGCATGGCCCGGGAGTACGGCGTGACCGACGTCGACTTCCAGCCGCTCTCCGGGATCAGTGCGTACACGCTGCTGGATCAGAAGAAGATCCTCGCCGCAGGGGTCTTCTCGACGGATCCCCCGCTGGGGTCCAGGAAGTACGTCGTCCTGCAGGATCCGAAGAACATCTTCGGCTTCCAGCACGTGGCGCCGATCGTGTCCCGCAAGCTGACACAAGAGAATCCACAGGTGCTGCCGACGCTGAACAGCGTCAGCAGGCTCCTGACGCTGGAGGCGATGATCGCGATGAACAAGGCCGTCGCGGTCAACAAGCAGTCCCCGGCCAAGGTCGCGGACGCCTTCCTGAAGGCGAACAAGCTGAAGTAGTGCAGCGGTCGACGCGGCCGTCCCTCGGGGCGGCCGCGTTTCTCTCCTGTCGCCGACGGGAGAAGTTCAGGTGAAGGGCTTCCGCCGGCGGACCCGGAGTGATATGCCCTCGCGGACATCCAGGAGGGAGGAATCGTGCTGCGACTCGTCATTGTGGCACTCGCGGCTCTGGCGCTTGCACCGACTGCCGGAGCCGACACCGTGCGCTTCTCGACGTTCAACGCGTCACTGAATCGATCGGCGGCAGGTCAGCTGATCACCGATCTCTCGACGCCGGGGAACCTGCAGGCCCGGAACGCGGCGGAGACGATCCAGCGCGTCCGGCCGGACGTGCTCCTGATCAACGAGTTCGACTTCGACGCGGCCGGGACCGCGCTCAGGCTCTTCCAGGACAACTACCTCTCGATCTCGCAGAACGGCGCCGCGCCGATCGTCTACCCGTTCCGCTTCGCGGCCGAGTCGAACACCGGCATCCCGTCCGGGTTCGACTTCAACAACAACGGCATCCTTGGCGAAGCGGACGACGCCTACGGCTTCGGGGCCTACCCGGGCCAGTTCGGCATGGCCGTCTACTCGAGGTATCCGATCGACCCGACCGGGATCCGGACGTTCCAGAAGTTCCTCTGGAAGGACATGCCCGGCGCGAAGCTTCCCGACAACCCGGCCACGCCGGCGCCCGCGGACTGGTACTCGCCGGCCGAGCTGAACGTCTTCCGGCTCTCCTCGAAGAGCCACTGGGACCTGCCGATTCTGATCGGCGGCTCGGTCGTCCACTTCCTGACGAGCCACCCGACGCCGCCTGTCTTCGACGGGCCGGAGGACCGGAACGGCACCCGCAACTTCGACGAGATCCGACTCTGGGCCGACTACATCGCTCCGTGGCGGAGCGGCTACATCTACGACGACGCCGGCCGGCGCGGCGGGCTGCCGCTGGGGGCGAAGTTCGTGATCGCCGGCGACCAGAACTCCGATCCGCTGGACGGCGACAGCATCCCTGGCTCCATCCAGCTGCTGCTCGACCACATGCTCGTCAATCCGTTCAGCACGCCGGAGAGCCTCGGGGCGGTCGAGCAGAATGCCCGCCAGGGCGGAGCGAACCTGACGCACAGGTCGGATCCGCGCTTCGACACCGCGGACTTCGCCGACGGCGCGCCGGGCAACCTGCGGGCGGACTACGTCCTCCCGAGCCGCAACATCCGCATCACCGACTCGGCCGTCTTCTGGCCGCTGATGTCGGATCCGCTGTTCCGGCTCGTCGGCGTCTTCCCGTTCCCGACTTCCGACCACCGCCTCGTCTGGATCGACGCCCTGATCCGCTAGCTCGCTAGCGTTCCTACGCTGCGACTGCTGCGAGCTCCTCGCCGGGCTCGTGGCAGTCGCGGCAGCGCGCCTCGTACTGCTCGCGCGCGCCGACGACGATCGTCTCGCCCGAGTACGGCGCGGGGCTGCCGTCGACGAGCCGCTGCGTCGTCGTCGCCGGCCCGCCGCAGCGGTGGCAGACGGCCTGCAGCTTGTCGACGAACTCCGCCCGGGCGAGCAGCTCCGGCATCGGCCCGAACGGGAGCCGCCGGAAGTCCTGGTCGAGGCCCGCCGCGACGACTCGAACGCCCGCGTCCGCGAGCGCGAGGGCGGCGGGAACGACCTCCAGGGAGAAGAACTGCACCTCGTCGATCCCGACCACGTCGAAGGCTGTGCCGTCTGAGCCCCGCGCCCGCGCGACGAGCTCGGACACGCTTGCGACCGGCACGCCGCGCATCCTGGCGCCCGCGTGGCTGACGACGTCGGCGGCGTCGTAGCGGTCGTCGATCCGCGGCTTGAAGATGACGACGCGCTGGCCGGCGATCTCGGCGCGGCGCAGGCGACGGATCATCTCCTCGCTCTTGCCGCTGAACATCGGCCCGCAGATCACCTCGAGCCAGCCGCCGCTGGGGTTCACTCGGATCACGCGCGGGATCCTAGGAGAGAGGCCGGACGGGCGGTCCCGAGCTTGCTACACTCGCTCGGCGCGCGGCGGCGTAGCTCAGTTGGTTAGAGCAGCGGAATCATAATCCGCGTGTCGCAGGTTCGAGTCCTGCCGCCGCTACTCCTCAAGAGCTTTATCCCCGAGACCGAAGAGAACACGATCTAGATGGCAGCCGGAGTCCGAGTCGCGATCACGCTCGCCTGCACGGAGTGCAAGCGGCGCAACTATCAATCCCAGAAATCCAAGCGGAACACGCCTGACCGCGTGGAGTTCAACAAGTACTGCCGCTGGTGCGGCAAGCACACCCCGCACCGGGAGACCCGCTGATGGCGCGCGACACGCGTGGGAAGCGCCGCGCCCAGCGCAAGGCGGCACAGGGAGACGGCCCCGCCAAGCCGCCGGCTCAGAGCCGTGCGCGGCAGCGGCAGGCGCAGGTCCGCCCGGCGGCGCAGCCGACGTCGGCCCAGACGGGCCGCCGGGAGCCGCGCGAGCGAGGGCGCTTCGTCAAGGAGTCGTGGGCGGAGCTGAAGAAGGTCGAGTGGCCCGGCCGCTCGCAGGTGATCCAGGGCACCATCGTCGTCATCATCGCCTGCGTGATCGTCGGCGTGTATCTCTACGCAGCCGACCAGTTCTTCAAGCCCTTCGTCCGCAACGTCCTTCTGGGAGAGTAGGCGCCCGATGTTCCGCTGGTACGTGATCAACACCTACTCCGGGCACGAGAACAAGGTCAAGGCCAACCTCGAGCACCGGATCATCTCGATGAACCAGGCGCCGCGGTTCCGCCGGGTCGTGGTCCCCACCGAGCAGGTGATCGAGACCAAGGACGGCCAGAAGGTGCAGACCGAGAAGCGCGTCCTGCCCGGCTACGTGCTCGTGAACATGGACCTGAACGACGATGCCTGGTCGGTCGTGAAGAACACGCCCGGGGTCACCGGGTTCGTCGGCGCCGGCGCGAAGCCCGTGCCGCTCGCACAGGCGGAGGTCGACCGGATCCTGCACACCGGTGCGGGGGTCGGCGGCGCAGCCGTCCGCTCGCAGGTCGAGTTCTCGCTCGGCGAGTCGGTGAAGGTAACCTCCGGCCCGCTGTCCGACTTCGACGGCGAGATCGTCGACGTGAACGGCGACCAGCAGAAGCTGAAGGTGCTCGTCGACATCTTCGAGCGCCAGGTCCCGGTCGAGCTCGGCTTCGACCAAGTAAAGAAGATCGACTGAGTAGAGAGCATCCATGGCGAAGAAAGTCCTGACACTGATCAAGCTCCAGATCCCGGGCGGCCAGGCCAACCCGGCGCCTCCGGTCGGTCCCGCGCTCGGCCAGCACGGCGTCAACATCATGGAGTTCTGCAAGGCGTTCAACGCGCAGACCGCGCAGGAGAACGGCCGGATCACGCCGGTTGAGATCACGGTCTACGAGGACCGCTCCTTCACCTTCATCACGAAGACGCCGCCGGCGGCCGTCCTGATCAAGGAGGCGCTCGGTCTCGAGAGCGGCTCCGCCGAGCCCAACCGCAACAAGGTTGGCCGGCTCTCGCAGGCGCAGTTGCGCCAGATCGCGGAGACGAAGCTGCCCGACCTGAACGCCCGCGACGTCGATCAGGCGATGCTCGTCATTGCCGGCACCGCCCGCAGCATGGGCGTGGAGGTGGAGCGATGAGCTCGCACGGCAAGCGCTATGAGGAAGCGCGCGGAAAGATCGATCGCGAGCAGCTCTACTCGCCGGCCGAGGCGATCCGAACGCTCAAGGAGTTTCCGGACGCGAAGTTCGACGAGACCGTCGAGGCGCACTTCCGGCTCGGGCTCAACGTCCGCCACGCCGACCAGCAGCTGCGCGGCACGATCATGCTCCCGCACGGGACCGGCAAGAGCGTCCGCGTGGCGGTCTTCGCCGAGGGCGACAAGGCCCGCGAGGCGGAGGAGGCAGGCGCCGACGTCGTCGGCTCGGCCGATCTCGCGAAGCGCGTCGAGGAGGGCTTCACCGACTTCGACGTGGCGATCGCGACTCCGGACCAGATGGGGAACGTCGGCAAGCTCGGCCGCGTGCTCGGGCCCCGCGGCCTGATGCCGAACCCGAAGACGGGAACGGTCACGTTCGACATCGCCAAGGCGGTGACGGACGCCAAGGGCGGGAAGCTCGAGTACCGGACCGACCGTGGCGCGTGTGTGCACGTGTCGATCGGGAAGAAGAGCTTCGGCGAGAGGAACCTGCTCGAGAACTACGCGGCGCTGATCGAGGAGATCGTGCGCGCGAAGCCGGCGGCCGCGAAGGGCCGCTACATCGAGGGCATCACCCTGGCGACGACGATGGGCCCGGGCGTGAAGGTCGATCCGACGCGAACCCGCGGCATCGTCGAGGAGCAGGCCGATTCTGCTGACGCAGACTCGGCTAGAGAGGCTGCTACCGTCTAGCCAACAAGACTAGATCCGTCGCCAGAGACAACCGGCAGCCGCGAGGCAGAGGACCGGTCGAGGCGGCCAAGCAGACGCGAACCAATCGCCATGCTCGGCCCGCCTCCGGCGGGCCTAGTCATTTCCGGAGGAAATGACCGTGGACAAAAACCAGAAGGAGCTCGTGGTCGCTGAGCTGACCGAGCGACTGCGGACGACGGAGACGCTGATCGTCGCCGACTACCGCGGTCTCACGAATGCCGAGATCGACGCGCTCCGGACGAAGCTGATCGAGCACGGCGCCCGCTTTGCGGTCGTCAAGAACACGCTCACGCGTCGCGCGGCCGAGGCCGCAGGCGCCGACGCGCTGCTCGCACTGCTCGAGGGCCCGTCCGCGATCGCGTTCGTCGAGAGCGGGGGCGATCCCGTGGCGGTGGCGAAGGCGCTGGGGGACGCGGCGCGCGACACCAAGGTCCTCGCCATTCGCGGCGGCGTGCTCGAGGGCCAGGCCATGTCGGCGGCCGAGGTCGAGAACCTCGCCAAGCTGCCGCCGGCCGACGTGCTGCGTGCGCAGCTCGTGGGCGGGATCGTGTCGCCGCTGACGACCTTCGTCGCGCTGTTGGCGGCGCCGCTGCGTGATCTCGTCGGCCTGATCGACGCAAGGATCGAGCAGCTGGGCGGCGCTGAGGCGCCGCCCGTCGCAGATTCCGCAGGCGCAGCTTCCGCTGACGCGGAATCGGCGATAGGCGCGAACGCTGAAGAGACAACAACGACAACTGACCCCCAGCCGGAGGCTGGGGGCGTGGAGGAGCAGGAGTAATGGCAACCGATACGAGCAAGGTGCTCGAGACGCTCGGGGGCATGACGGTCCTCGAGCTCGTCGAGCTCAAGAACAAGATCGAGGAGGAGTGGGGCGTCACCGCGGCCGCTCCGGTCGCGGTGGCGGCGCCGGGCGCAGCCCCCGCAGCCGGCGGCGACGGCGCGGCGGCGGAGGAGAAGACGGCGTTCGACGTCATGCTCACCGGCGCCGGCGACAAGAAGATCCAGGTGATCAAGGTCGTCCGCGCAGTCACCGGCCTCGGCCTGAAGGAGGCGAAGGACCTCGTGGACGGCGCACCGAGCGCCGTCAAGGAGGGCGTCGCGACCGAGGAGGCCGAGTCGATCAAGACCCAGCTGGAAGAGGCCGGAGCGGCAGTCGAGCTGAAGTAAAGCGGGCTCGATCCGCCGACGAGCGGGGATTCCTGCGGAATCCCCGCTCGTTCGCTACAATCCACTCAGATTCGGCACTCCGCCGCGGCCTTTGCTTGCGGTGGGGTGTCGCCGTCCGCTACCCTACGGGGTTCGCGCCGACGTTAGCCGTTTCGCCCTGCCCGCCCATACGCCGTACCCACATCCGCATCGCACGCCCATAAGGGAGGCTGTAGCCACTTGAGCAGCACCGCTGTCGCGCCGCGCGCGCGAAAGAGCTTTTCACGCCTGAAGCACGTCCTCGACCTCCCCAACCTGATCGACATCCAGAAGGCCTCGTTCCAGTGGTTCCTGGAGGAGGGTCTGCGCGAGACGATCGACGACATCTCGCCCATCGAGGACTACACAGGCACCCTCGCCGTCGAGTTCGGCGAGTACGAGTTCGGAGAGCCCCAATTCTCCATCCAGGAGTGCCGCGAGAAGGACCTGACCTACCAGGCCCCGCTCTCGATGACGGTCCGCTTCGTGAACAAGGACACCGGTGAGATCCGCGAGCAGCGGGTCTTCATGGGCGACTTCCCGATGATGACCGAGCACGGCACGTTCATCATCAACGGCACGGAGCGCGTGATCGTGACGCAGCTCGTCCGGAGCCCCGGCGCCTATCTGATGGAGCCGAAGGACGCGACGAAGCAGGTCTTCACCGCGAACCTGATGCCGAGCCGCGGCTCGTGGCTCGAGCTCGAGATCGACAAGAAGGGGATCGTCTACGCCCGCATCGACCGGAAGCGGAAGCTGCCGGTGACGACGCTCCTGCGTGCGCTCGCGCGCGAGGACTTCAACGACGGGCTGGCGCTCGACTCGAACGAGGATCTCCTGAAGCTGTTCGACAACTCGCCGTTCATCGCGGCGACGCTCGACAAGGACACGACCACCCGCGAGGAGGAGGCGGTGGTCGAGGTCTTCAAGAAGCAGCGGCCCGGTGAGCCGCCGACGCTCGACAACTCACGGAACCTCATCCGCGCACTCTTCTTCGATCCCAAGCGCTACGACCTGACGAAGGTCGGCCGCTACAAGCTGAACCAGCGGCTCGGCGTGGACGTGCCCGATGGCACGCGCACGCTGACGACGACCGACATCGTCGCGCTCGTTCGCCGGCTCGTCGACCTGCCGCTGAAGCTCGGCGTCGATCTCGAGTCGAAGGACTTCGCGGCCGACGCGATCATGCTGAACCGCGATCCGATCCGCGGCGAGCTCGACGAGTACGAGCACTTCGGCAACCGGCGCCTGCGCACGACCGGAGAGCTGATCCAGGAGGCGTTCCGGGTCGGCCTCTATCGCATGGAGCGAGTCGTCCGCGAGCGCATGACGACCGAGGACGTCGACACGATCACGCCGCAGACGATCATCAACATCCGGCCGGTGGTAGCGGCGCTGAAGGAGTTCTTCGGCTCGTCGCAGCTGTCGCAGTTCATGGACCAGACGAACTCGCTGGCCGGGCTGACGCACCGGCGCCGGCTCTCTGCTCTCGGCGCCGGCGGCCTGACCCGTGAAAGCGCCCCGATCGAGGTGCGCGACGTGCACCCGACCCACTACGGGCGCATGTGCCCGATCGAGACGCCGGAAGGCCCGAACATCGGCCTGATGGGCTCACTCGCCTCGATGGCGACGGTGAGCGAGTTCGGCTTCATCCAGACGCCGTACCGCGTCGTCAAGGGCGGCAAGGTGACCGACGAGATCATCTACCTGGACGCCGCCGCGGAGGCGCAGTACACGATCGCGCAGGCCTCTGAGCCGGTCGACGCGAAGACGGGCAAGCTCCTGAACGACATCGTCCTCTGCCGCTCGAGCCTCGGCGAGGCCGTCACCGCGGCGCCGAAGGATGTCGAATTCATGGACGTCGCGCCGGCGCAGATCGTGTCGGTCGCGACCGCGCTGATCCCGTTCCTCGAGCACAACGACGCGAACCGCGCGCTCATGGGCGCGAACATGCAGCGGCAGGCCGTGCCGCTGATGATCCCGCAGGCGCCGCTCGTCGGCACCGGCCTCGAGTACCGCGCGGCCGTGGACACGGGCGACGTCGTCCTCTCGCGGGGCGACGGCACCGTCATCGACGTCGACGCGGAGCGGATCGTCGTCGAGGGCCGCGGCAGCCGGGAGGAGTACAACCTCACCAAGTTCATGCGCTCGAACCAGGGGACGCTGATCCACCAGAAGCCGGTCGTGGCGCTGAACGACAAGGTGAAGCCGGGCCAGGTGCTGGCCGACGGCAGCTCGACCGACGGCGGCGAGCTCGCGCTCGGCGCGAACCTGATGGTCGCGTTCATGCCGTTCGAGGGCTACAACTTCGAGGACGCGATCGTCCTCAGTGAGCGGCTCGTCAAGGACGACGTGCTCAGCTCGATCCACATCCACGAGTACGAGATCGACGCGCGCTCGACGAAGCTCGGCGACGAGGAGATCACCCGCGACATCCCGAACCGCTCGGAGGAGTCGCTCGCGAACCTCGACGACCGCGGCGTCGTCCGCATCGGCGCCGAGGTCGGCTCGGGCGACCTGCTCGTCGGCAAGGTGACGCCGAAGGGCGAGACCGAGCTGACGGCCGAGGAGAAGCTGATCCGCGCGATCTTCAAGGAGAAGGCGCGCGAGGTGCGCGACACGTCCCTCAAGGTCCCGCACGGCGAGGGCGGCAAGGTGATCGGCGTCAAGTCGTTCTCGCGTGACGCGGGCGACGACCTGTCACCGGGCGTGAACGAGCTCGTGCGCGTCTACGTCGCCAAGAAGCGCAAGATCTCCGAGGGCGACAAGCTCGCCGGCCGCCACGGCAACAAGGGCGTCATCTCGAAGATCGTGCCCGAGGAGGACATGCCGTTCCTGGAGGACGGCCGGTCCGTCGACGTGATCCTCAACCCGCTCGGCGTCCCGAGCCGGATGAACATCGGCCAGATCCTCGAGACGCACCTCGGCTGGGCCGCCGCACACGGCGTCTTCGCCGAGAACGGCGGCAGCGGGGTCAACCCGAAGGCGCCGATCAACGCGCCGAACCCGCAGCCGGTGGCCACACCCGTCTTCGACGGCGCCACCGAGCAGGACGTCGACGAGGCGCTCGCCGAGTGGGCCCGGCAGAACCCGGACTCGCCGGTGAAGTTCAACGTCGACCCGAAGCGGGATACCGGACGGACGGTGTCGGGCAAGGTGAGGCTCTTCGACGGCAAGACGGGTGCGCCCTTCGAGCAGAAGGTCACCGTCGGCTACATGTACATCCTCAAGCTGCTCCACCTCGTGGACGACAAGATCCACGCCCGCTCGACGGGGCCGTACTCGCTCGTCACCCAGCAGCCGCTGGGCGGCAAGGCGCAGTTCGGCGGACAGCGCTTCGGCGAGATGGAGGTGTGGGCGCTCGAGGCTTACGGCGCGGCCTACACGCTCCAGGAGATGCTCACGATCAAGTCCGACGACACGATCGGCCGCGTGAAGGCCTACGAGGCGATCGTCAAGGGCGAGAACATCGCGGAGCCGTCGATCCCGGAGTCGTTCAAGGTGCTGCTGAAGGAGATGCAGTCGCTCGCGCTCGACGTGCACGTCCTCTCCGACGAGGGCCGCGAGGTCGAGGTGCGCGAGGAGGACGACGAGCTGCTCCGCGCCGCGGAGGAGCTCGGCATCGACCTCTCGCCCGGCTCGCTCCGGGCGGCCGCCCGCCAGCCGACGGCCGAGGAGGTCGAGGAGGGGCAGGAGCGCGTCGACCAGGACGGTGAGCTCGCGCTCGCCGCCGACGAGGATCTCGACGACCTCGCCGACGTCGTGCTCACGCCCGGCGAGGAGGCCGAGGAAGAGGCCCAGGCCCAGGCCGGCCCGCTCGCCGAAGAGGTCGCCGACCTCGAGATCGACGACTGACGAGACCGGATTTCCAGAGACACGAGAACTGACTGAAGAGAAGAAAGAGGCGCTGATCACTTGATCGACATCAACGATTTCGACGCGATTCGAATCGGGCTTGCGTCCAGCAAGCAGATCCGGGACTGGTCCTCGGGAGAGGTGACCAAGCCGGAGACCATCAACTACCGCACCCTGAAGCCGGAGCGCGACGGGCTCTTCTGCGAGCGCATCTTCGGTCCGACGAAGGACTGGGAGTGCTACTGCGGCAAGTACAAGCGCGTCCGCTACAAGGGCATCATCTGTGAGCGCTGCGGCGTCGAGGTGACGCGCCAGAAGGTGCGGCGCGAGCGCATGGGCCACATCGACCTGGCCGCCCCGGTCAGCCACATCTGGTTCTTCAAGGGCGTGCCGAGCCGCATCGGCTACCTGCTCGACATCGCCCCGCGCGAGCTCGAGAAGGTGCTCTACTTCGCCGCCTCGATCGTCACGGGCGTCGACTTCGAGCAGCGTCAGGCAGACGTCGCCGACCTCGAGGACAAGGTGCGCTCGGAGTCGGAGCAGATCTACGTCGACCGCGACGAGGCGCTCGCGGCGCTCGAGCAGCGGCTCCAGCGCCGGCGCGATTACTTCGCCAAGGGCAAGGACAAGGGCTTCGACGAGGACGACGACTTCTGGGCCCGCGGGCTCGCGAACTGGGCGGAGGAGCAGGTGCTGCCGACGCTCGAGGACGTCCGCTCGCTCGCGTCCGGCATCTTCCCGGAGCTCGCCAGCAAGGTCTCGACCGAGGATCCGAAGAAGATCCGCGAGCTCGTCCGCGCGACGGCGACCCGTGACGACCGCAAGCTCGCGCCGCGCGAGCTCGAGCAGGTCGCGACGGCGGCGCAGCAGGTGCAGGAGGCGATGAAGCCGCTCCGCGCCGAGCTCGACGCTGCCTCGGGCTCGAAGAAGGGCGCGCTCACGAAGCACGTCAACAGGGTCGTCGAGGCGCTTCTCGCCGGAACCGAGCTCGTGGGCGAGGACGCCCAGCTCGTGGCCGGCATCGACATGAAGAACCTCGAGAAGGCGCGCGAGGTCGGCAACGGCCTGCTCACCGACGTGCTCGCGGCGGCCGATCCTGCGCTGGATCCGGCCGACGTGCGCGAGCTCGCGTACGACCTTTGCCTCAAGGAGGGCGCGCGGAAGGACGATCTCGACACCGTCGCCCAGTGGGCGCTGAAGGTGCGCGAGATGTACTCCGACATCGAGTCGCGGCGCGAGGACGCGCGCGAGGCCGGTGTCGACTCCGTCCGCCGGCTCGAGGAGACGTGGAAGCTCTTCCGCGAGCTCGAGCCGAAGATGGTCGTCAACGACGAGCAGCTGTTCCGGGAGCTGAAGGATCGCTTCGGCTCGCCGTACGGCTTCGGCGTCTACTTCCGCGGCGGCATGGGGGCGGAGGCGATCCGCGATCTCCTGCGCGACCTCGACCTGAACGAGGAGGCCGCAACGCTGCGCGAGACGATCAAGACGTCGAAGGGCCAGAAGCGCGAGCGCGCGATCAAGCGGCTCAAGGTCGTGAGTGCGTTCATCACGTCCGAGAACAAGCCGGACTGGATGATCCTCGAGGCCGTGCCGGTGATCCCGCCGGAGCTGCGCCCGATGGTGCAGCTCGACGGTGGCCGCTTCGCCACGTCCGACCTCAACGACCTCTACCGCCGGGTGATCAACCGGAACAACCGGCTCAAGAGGCTGTTGGATCTGGGCGCGCCGGAGATCATCGTCAACAACGAGAAGCGGATGCTGCAGGAGGCCGTCGACGCGCTGTTCGACAACGGTCGCCGCGGCCGCGCGGTGACGGGGCCTGGCAACCGGCCGCTGAAGTCTCTCTCCGACATGCTCAAGGGCAAGCAGGGGCGCTTCCGCCAGAACCTGCTCGGCAAGCGCGTCGACTACTCGGGCCGCTCGGTGATCGTGGCCGGTCCGTACCTGAAGCTGCACCAGTGCGGGCTGCCGAAGCTGATGGCGCTCGAGCTCTTCAAGCCGTTCATCATGAGCCGGCTCGTCGAGCGGAAGAGCGTCCAGAACATCAAGGCCGCCAAGAAGTACGTCGAGTCGATGACGCCCGAGGTCTGGGACGTGCTCGAGGAGGTCATCGCGGAGCATCCGGTGCTGCTGAACCGCGCTCCGACGCTGCATCGCCTCGGCATCCAGGCGTTCGAGCCGGTGCTCGTGGAGGGCAAGGCGATCCAGGTGCACCCGCTCGTCTGCCATGCGTTCAACGCCGACTTCGACGGCGACCAGATGGCAGTCCACCTGCCGCTCTCGGCGGAGGCGCAGGCCGAGGCGCGCGTGCTGATGCTCTCGTCGAACAACATCCTCTCGCCGGCCCACGGCCGCCCGCTGACGACGCCGACGCAGGACATGGTGCTCGGCTCGTACTACCTCACCTACTCCGCCCGCGACCTCGGCGCGACGACCGCCGAGGCGCTCGCGAAGGAGCTCAAGGTGAACGGGATCAAGCGCTTCCGGAGCGAGGAGGAGGTCGAGTTCCACGTCGAGTCCGGCCAGATCGGGCTGCAGGATCCGATCGAGTACCGCTGGCACGACGAGCTCTTCCTGACCACGCCGGGCCGCGTGATCTTCAACAGCGAGGTCGAGCGGTCGCTGCAGGACGCGATCGCCGCGGGCGACACGGAGGCGATGGCCTACATCAACCGCACCCTCTCCAAGCGTGAGATCGACGCCTTCATCGGCGAGCTCGTCGACCGCTACGGCGCGCATGCGATCGCGTCGGTGCTCGACACGATCAAGAGCCTCGCCTTCCGCTACGCCACGAAGGCCGGCATCACGATCTCGAAGAACGACATCGTCATCCCGCCCCGCAAGGAGGAGATCCTGAGCGGGTACGAGGCGCGTGTTGCCGGCGTCGAGGCGCAGTACGAGCGCGGCCTCATCACCGAGGACGAGCGCCACGAGTCGATCGTCAACATCTGGACCGACGCGACCGACGAGGTCGCCGACGCGATGCAGGAGAACCTGAACGAGCTGAACTCGATCTACATGATGGCCAACTCGGGAGCGCGCGGGTCCTTCAAGCAGATCCGCCAGCTCGCCGGCATGCGCGGCCTGATGGCGAATCCGAAGGGCGAGATCATCGAGCGCCCGATCAAGGCCAACTTCATGGAGGGCCTGTCGGTGCTCGAGTACTTCATCTCGACCCACGGCGCCCGCAAGGGTCTCGCCGACACGGCTCTCCGCACTGCCGACTCGGGCTACCTCACGCGCCGCCTGGTCGACGTCTCGCAGGACGTGATCATCCGCGAGGCCGACTGCGGCACGGAGGAGTTCATCGAGCTGCCGATCCGCCTGCCGGACGGGATGAACAAGTCGGTGATGGGCCGGATCCTCGCCGAGGACGTCCACAAGCCGCTCGCGTCCGGCAAGCCGGGCAAGACGATCGTGGCCGAGAAGGGCGAGGAGGTCACTGCGCCGCGGCTGCGCGAGATCGCCGAGGCGCTCGAGGACGACACCGCCACCCTCCCGGTGCGCTCGGTGCTGAAGTGCCGGGCGGCGACCGGTGTCTGCCAGACGTGCTACGGCACCTTCCTGGCGACGGGCAACGTCTCCGACATCGGCGACGCGGTGGGCATCATCGCCGCCCAGTCGATCGGCGAGCCGGGCACGCAGCTGACGATGCGGACCTTCCACACCGGCGGTGTGGCCGGCGCCGACATCACGCACGGCCTCCCGCGCGTCGTCGAGATCTTCGAGGCGCGGAACCCGAAGGGTGCCGCGACGCTGGCCGAGGTCGGCGGCAGGGTCGATGTCGACGAGTCGGAGGGCCGCGGCCCGAAGATCACGGTCACGCCGACCGAGCTCGACGAGAACGGCGAGCCGCTCGAGCCGAAGGAGTATCAGCTCCCGCGGCGGACCCGCCTGCTCGTGACCCCCGGCCAGGTCGTGGAGCCCGGTGACGCGCTGAACGACGGCTCCAGGGCGCCGGCCGAGCTGCTCGAGCTGCACACGAAGGCCGGCAAGGGCACGACCGAGACCGAGCTGTACCTCGTGGGCGAGGTGCAGAAGGTCTACAAGTCGCAGGGCGTGGACATCCACGACAAGCACATCGAGCTGATCGTCCGCCAGATGCTGAAGAAGGTGAAGGTGAAGGAGGCGGGCGAGACCTCGCTGCTGCCGGGCGAGCTGGCCGACAAGACCAAGGTCGAGCGGGAGAACGGGAAGCTCAAGAAGAAGGACGAGCAGGCGACGTTCGAGCCGCTGATCCTGGGGATCACGAAGGCGTCGCTCGCGACGGAGTCGTTCCTCTCGGCGGCGTCCTTCCAGGAGACGACCAAGGTGCTGACCGACGCCTCGATCGAGGGCAAGGTCGACCACCTGCTCGGGCTGAAGGAGAACGTGATCATCGGCAAGCTGATCCCGGCTGCGACGGGCCTCAAGCGCTACCGCCAGATCGAGATCGGCCCCTCGGACTCGGTGCCCGCGCATCTGTATGCGCGGCCGGAGACCGAGGAGGAGATGCGGGCGGCGCTGGAGGAGATCGGCGTCGGCGGCGACGGCCTCGACCTGGAGGCCCTCGGCCTCAGCTTCGGCGGGCAGCCGATGCACGACGCCGACGGCGACGGGATGCCGACCGAGTCCGGCGAGGCGACGGAGACGCCCGAGATCGACTCGCCGCTCGACGAGACGTAGCCGGCGACCGAGACCGCGCGACCCTGAAGGGGCGGCCGAGTGGCCGCCCCTTCTCGTCTTCGGACTTCGCTAACACGGCCAGGAGACTCGGCTGCTACAACGAATCGGCCGCCGTGGAGATGAAACGAGTCGTCCTGATCGCCCTGGCCGCGGCAGCGTTCGCTGCGGCCGCACCCGGAACCGCAAGTGCGGGGCTCTGCGGGCTGCCCGACACGAAGCCGCTCTGGATCGACTACGGCACGCCGCAGCTCGGCCACCTCTTCGGGCGGCCGGGCGTGATCGTCGCCGGCTCGGGCCAGGGCTACCCCGCCCAGATGCGCGCGCGCGGAGCGCAGACGATCCACTGGGACATGTACCTGAACCGCCGGGTCGGCACGCCCTCGGTCCCTGCGGATTCCGCCGTGCTGCGCGAGCGCGCCGAGAAGCTGTACGAGTTCGCCGTCCTCACGACCGGCTGCACGACGCCGTGGATCGCCATGAACGAGCTCTTCGGCGGCGGGGTGCCGACCCCGTGGACGCCCACGACCGCGCGCTACCGGCAGAACGTCCTCGACTGGGCGCGCCTGCTTGCCGAGCGCGGCGCCAAGCCCATCCTGCTCGTGTCCGGCGACCCCTTCACCGGCGGCGAAGCGGGGCAATGGTGGCGCGACGTTGCGGCCGTGGCGGACATCGTGCTCGAGAAGTACTTCAACGCGCCCGCAGTGCACCGCGCCGGGCCCGTCCTCGGCAGCAGGCGCATGCGCACGTCGATGCGCCAGGCGGCGAGCAAGCTCTTCGCGATCAACATCCCGCCGTCGAAGCTCGGGTTCATGCTCGGGTTCCAGACCCGGCCTGGCTCCGGCGGGCGAGAGGGCCTGAAGCCTGCCTCGGCGTGGTTCGACGTCGGGAAGCTGCAGGCGTTCGCGGCGAAGCAGGTTGCGCGCGAGCTCTCGATCGCGCACATCTGGTCGTGGGGCTGGGGCGTGTTCAACGAGGCTGGGAGCGACCCGGACAAGGAAGGCGCCGCGTGCGTGTGGCTGTGGGCGCGCGACCCGAGCCTGTGCAACGCACCGCGCCACGCGGAGGGATTCGACGCCGACCGGCGCACGGGCCAGATCGATCTGCCGGCCGGAGTGCGCTGCGCTCTGGGCGAGCAGACGATCACGACGAACGAGATCGGCGAGCTCGCCCGCCTCACGCGTGACCCGGAGGTCGCGCTCTCCGGGCTCTTCGCACGGCTGGTCGAGAGCCGGGAGGCCTCCGTGGGCCTGCACGAGATCCTCGCCGCCGAGCGCACGATCGTCGCGCGCCGCTTCGGCGGCAGCACCGCCGGCTACGCGGGCGCGTTGGCGCGAGGGCGCGCGACGCGCGGAGTCGCCCGAGACATCATCGGCGACGAGTTGAGGCGGCGGTCGATCCAGGCGCGGCTCACGGTGCCGGCGCCGTCGGGGGCGGTGCTGGAAGAGCTACAGCAGACGTACGGGAGCGTGTCGGCGCGCGAGGTCGAGGTGGAGCCGGCTCCGTCCTGGCTCCCCGACGGCCGCGGCATCGCCCTCGCGCTCGACGCACCGGCACAGGTCTTCACCGCGCCGCTCGGCAGGACGATCACGATCCGCACGTTCGAGGGCGTGTTCGAGGTTCGCGCGCTCGCCGACACCGCGCCGCTCGCGGCGATCCCCGGTGAGGCGGCGCGTCCGGCGATCAGCCGCGCTCTCCGGACGGCGGCCCAGGCCGACCGCTACCACAGCTGGACGGCGCTGCAGCAGAAGAATGCGCTCGATCAGCTGCGGTGCGTACGGGACCGGCTGCCGCAGGTCGGCGCCGTCGAGCTCACGAGCTACTTGCCGTTTCTGACGCTTGCGGAGGCTGGTTAGGCACCGGGCGGATCGGCCTCGGGCCCGGCTCGGCGGGGAGCCCGAGCGGCGGCTCACCCTCGTCGCCGTCGCCGAAGAACATCCCCTTGCCTTCCCGCTTCGCGCGGTACAGGGCCTCGTCGGCCCGCTGGAAGAAGGCCACGGCATCGTCGCCGCCGCGCAGCTCGGTTCCCCCGGCGGACACGTGCAGCCGCCCCACCTGGCCGACCGCGCGGCTCGAGATCGCGTGCTGCAGGCGCTGGTACAACTGCTCGGCGTCGTGGACGCCGGACTCCGGCAGGATCACGGCGAACTCGTCCCCGCCGACGCGGCACGCGACGTCGGCGGAGCGCACGACGTCCCGGACCCGCTCGGCCGCCTCCGCCAGGACCGCGTCGCCGGCGAGGTGGCCGATGCGGTCGTTCACCGCCTTGAAGTCGTCCAGGTCGATGACGACGAGGGCGAGCTGGCGTTCGTACCGTTGTGCGCGGGCGACCTCACGGGCGAGCGTCTCGTGGAAGTAGCGGCGGTTGTGCAGGCCCGTGAGCGCGTCCAGGTCGGCCAGCTGGCGCGCCTCGCGGAAGAGGCGTGCGTTCTGGATCGCGGGTCCTGCGCGGAGCGCGAGGTCCTCCAGCAAGCGCGCCTGAGCCTCGCCGAAGTGGTGGCCGGGGCCGCGGGTGAACGCGGCGAGATAGCCGATCAGCTCGCCCTCGCTCAGGAGCGGGACGGAGATGCCGGCGCGGATCGCGTCGGGCGGGCTCTCCCTCGGGTCGTACTCGTAGGCGAAGGAGATGGCCCGCGGCGTGCTGCCGTCCGGCGGCGCCGCAACCGTCGGCCGCGGCGACTCGTCGAGACCCATCCCGAGCGCAGCGGCGACGGCCGGCGCCGAGCCCTCCTCGACCGCGACGAGCGCGGCGTCGACGCCGGCGAAGGAGGCCGCAGCCTCGAGCGTGCGCGTCAGCACCTCGTCGAGGTCGATCGAGGTGGAGAGCTCGCTGAAGTTCTGGGTCGTCCGGCTCTCCTCCTGGACGCGGTCGAGAGCCTGGGAGACCTCCCGCACCATCGCCTCCATGCGCTCGTTGAAGCGCTCGACCATCTCCTCGAGCCGCCGGTCGCTCGCGTTCCGGCGCACACTGAGGAAAACGACGGCGAGTAGGGCCGTCGCTGCGAGAGCCACTGCGCAGGCGATGAGTACAGTCGTCATGGTGAAGATGGAGCCGCGATCTGACAATAATCGGCATTTCGTGCCAAAGGTATGAGTTTCGAGTCATAAAATCGCGGCCATACCCGGGTAGTCGTTAGCCCGGGACTGCGCTTTCCCGCGCCGATTGGCGGCTCCAGGGGAGGTTCGCTATCATCCGCTGTCCGGTTGGCAGGTGCCTCTGGGCCCGCCGACTGTCGCCGTGTGAGCAGAAGTTCCCGTTCCCAAGGAGAGAAGTGCCGACTGTCAATCAGCTTGTCCGCAAGGGCCGTCAGACCTCGAAGTCGAAGACGAAGAGCCCCGCGCTGCGCGGAGCGCCGCAGAAGCGCGGCGTCTGCACGCGCGTCTACACGGTGACCCCGCGTAAGCCGAACTCGGCGCTGCGCAAGGTCGCCCGCGTCCGGCTGACGAACGGGGCGGAGGTCGGCGCCTACATCCCCGGCGAGGGCCACAACCTCCAGGAGCACTCCGTCGTGCTGCTGCGCGGCGGCCGCACGGCCGACCTGCCGGGCTTCCGCTACAAGATCATCCGCGGCGGTCTCGACACCTCCGGTGTCTCCGACCGCAAGCAGGCCCGCTCGCGCTACGGAGCGAAGAAGACCTGATGCCGCGCCGGGCCGACATCACGCCGCGCGAGCTCGTCGCCGATCCGGTGCACAGCTCGAAGCTGGTGACGCAGCTGATCAACGCGGTCATGCTCGACGGCAAGCGCTCGACGTCCGAGAAGCTCGTCTACGACGCGCTCGCGATCGTCTCCGAGCGCACCGGCCGGCCGCCGGTCGAGGCGCTCGAGGCCGCGGTGAAGACCGTGACCCCGGTGCTCGAGGTGCGCTCGCGCCGCGTCGGTGGCGCGAACTACCAGGTGCCTGTCGAGGTGCCGCAGCGCCGCGCCCGCACGCTCGCGATCCGCTGGCTCGTCCAGTTCTCACGCGACCGGCGTGAGAAGGGTTTTCAGGCCAAGCTCGCCGCCGAGCTCCAGGACGCGCTGAACGGGCAGGGCGGCGCGTTCAAGAAGAAGGACGACATCTACCGGATGGCGCAGGCCAACAAGGCCTTCGCGCACTACCGCTGGTAAGGGAGACATGAGCAGCACGGCAACCCGCATCGGGCTGGACCGCGTCCGCAACATCGGGATCATGGCGCACATCGACGCCGGCAAGACCACGACGACGGAGCGGATCCTCTACTACACCGGCCGCACCCACAAGATGGGCGAGGTCCACGAGGGCGCCGCGACGATGGACTGGATGGCCCAGGAGCAGGAGCGCGGCATCACGATCACCTCGGCCGCGACGACGGCGGAGTGGCGCGACCATCGCATCAACATCATCGATACGCCCGGGCACGTGGACTTTACAGTCGAGGTCGAGCGCAGCCTGCGCGTCCTCGACGGCGCGGTCGCCGTCTTCGATGCCGTCGCCGGCGTGCAGCCGCAGTCGGAGACCGTCTGGCGCCAGGCCGACAAGTACAAGGTGCCGCGGATCGCGTTCATCAACAAGATGGATCGCACCGGCGCCGACTTCTTCAAGTCCGTCCAGTCGATGGTCGACCGCCTCGGCGCAACGGCCGTGCCGATCCAGCTCCCGATCGGGCAGGAGGAGAACCACCGCGGCGTCGTCGACCTCGTCGAGATGAAGGCGATCACGTACGCCGACGACCTCGGCACGAAGATGGACATCGGCGAGATCCCCGCCGAGCTCGTCGAGCAGGCGCAGGAGTACCACCACCAGCTGATCGACGCGATCGCCGAGCACGACGACGAGCTCACGGAGACGTACCTCACCGACGAGTCGCTCGTCACCCCGGAGATGATCAAGCGCGCGCTCCGCACCGGCACGCTCGCCGACGCGCTGACCCCGGTGTTGCTCGGCTCGGCGTTCAAGAACAAGGGCGTGCAGCCGCTGCTCGACGCGGTGATCGACTACCTGCCGAGCCCGCTCGACGTCCCCGCGATCCAGGGTATCGACCCGAAGACCGAGCAGGAGCTGACGCGCGACGCCGATCCCGATGCGCCGTTCGCCGCCCTGGCCTTCAAGGTCATGTCGGATCCGTACGTCGGCAAGCTGACCTATTTCCGGGTGTACTCGGGCACCGTCAAGGCCGGCGACCGGATCCTCAACACGACGAACGGCAAGACCGAGCGGATCGGCCGCATCCTCCAGATGCACGCCAACCATCGCGAGGAGCGGGAAGAGATCGGCGCCGGCGACATCGCTGCGGGCGTCGGCCTGAAGCAGACGACGACGGGCGACACACTGGCCGTCGAGAGTTCGCCGATCGTGCTCGAGTCGATGACGTTCCCGGATCCCGTGATCTCGGTCGCGATCGAGCCGAAGACGAAGGGCGACCAGGACAAGCTCGGCACCGGACTGCAGCGCCTCGCCGAGGAGGATCCGACCTTCCGCGTCTCATCCGACGAGGAAACCGGCCAGACCCTCATCGCCGGCATGGGTGAGCTGCACCTCGAGATCATCGTCGACCGGCTGATGCGCGAGTTCAAGGTCGACGCCAACGTCGGCCGGCCGCAGGTCGCCTACCGCGAGACGATCTCGAAGCCGGCCGAGAAGGTGCAGGGCAGGTTCGTCCGCCAGACCGGCGGCTCGGGCCAGTACGGCGATGCCGTCATCAACCTGCTCCCGCAGGATCCCGGAGCCGGCTACCAGTTCGAGGACAAGATCGTGGGCGGCAAGATCCCGCGCGAGTACATCAAGCCGATCGACGAGGGCATCCAGGAGGCCATGAACTCGGGCATCCTCGCGGGCTATCCCGTCGTGGACGTCAAGGTCGAGCTGATCGACGGCAGCTACCACGACGTCGACTCCTCGGAGCGGGCGTTCAAGATCGCCGGCTCGATGGCCTTCAAGGAGGCGATGAAGCGCGCGAAGCCGAAGCTGCTCGAGCCGGTGATGGCCGTCGAGGTCGTGACGCCGGAGGAGTTCCTCGGCGACGTGATGGGCAACCTGAACAGCCGGCGCGGCCGCATCGAGGAGATGAACCCACTGGGCAACGCGACGACGATCAAGGCGATCGTCCCGCTCTCCGAGATGTTCGGCTACGCGACCGACGTGCGCTCGATGACCCAGGGGCGCGCGACCTTCTCGATGCAGTTCGACCGTTACGAGGACGTCCCGGCTTCGATCGCCGCGGAGATCGTCGACACCCAGACAAGTTCGTAAGTAGAAGACGGAGGAGAGAGCCAGAATGGCCAAGCAGAAGTTCGAGCGCACCAAGCCGCACCTGAACGTCGGCACGATCGGTCACATCGACCACGGCAAGACCACGCTCACCGCTGCGATCACGAAGGTGCTCGCGGAGACCGGCGGCGGCGAGGCGGTCGCGTTCGATGAGATCGACAAGGCACCGGAGGAGCGCCAGCGCGGCATCACGATCAACACCGCGCACGTCGAGTACGAGACGGCGAACCGCCACTACGCCCACGTCGACTGCCCGGGGCACGCCGACTACATCAAGAACATGATCACGGGCGCCGCCCAGATGGACGGCGCGATCCTCGTCGTGTCGGCCGCCGACGGCCCGATGCCGCAGACGCGGGAGCACATCCTGCTCGCGAAGCAGGTCGAGGTGCCGTACATCGTGGTCGCGCTCAACAAGGCCGACATGGTCGACGATCCCGAGCTGCTCGAGCTCGTCGAGATGGAGGTGCGCGAGCTCCTCTCCAAGTACGACTTCCCGGGTGACGACATCCCGATCGTGCACGTCTCGGCGCTCAAGGCGCTCGAGGGCGACGCGGAGTGGACGCCGAAGATCCTCGAGCTGATGGAGGCCGTCGACTCCTACATCCCGGAGCCGACGCGCGACATCGACAAGCCGTTCCTGATGCCGATCGAGGACGTCTTCACGATCACGGGCCGCGGCACGGTCGTCACCGGCCGCGTCGAGCAGGGCCAGATCAAGATCGGCGACGAGATCGAGATCGTCGGCATCCACGAGAAGGTCGAGAAGACCGTCGTCACGGGCGTCGAGATGTTCCAGAAGACGCTCGACGCGGCTCAGGCCGGCGACAACGCGGGCGCGCTGCTCCGCGGTGTCAAGCGCGAGGAGGTCGAGCGCGGCCAGGTGCTCGCGAAGCCGGGCTCGATCACGCCGCACACCGACTTCGACGCCGAGATCTACGTGCTCTCGAAGGACGAGGGCGGACGCCACACGCCGTTCTTCTCGAAGTACCGCCCGCAGTTCTACTTCCGCACGACGGACGTGACGGGTGAGATCACGCTGCCGGAGGGCCAGGAGATGGTCATGCCTGGCGACAACACGCAGATGACGGTGACGCTGATCCAGCCGATCGCCATGGACGAGGGCCTCCGGTTCGCCGTCCGCGAGGGCGGTCGCACGGTCGGCGCCGGCGTCGTCACGAAGATCACCAAGTAACGAGAGCGAAGGAAGATCGTGCCGCAACAGAAGATCCGCATCCGGCTCAAGGGCTACGACCACCAGCAGCTGGACCGCTCCGCCTCGCAGATCGTGGAGACGGCCCAGCGCACCGGTGCGACGATCACCGGCCCTGTGCCCCTGCCCACTGAGAAGAACGTCTACTGCGTGATCCGCAGCCCCTTCAAGGACAAGGACTCGCGCGAGCACTTCGAGGTGCGCACGCACAAGCGCCTGATCGACATCCATAGCCCGACCCCGAAGACGGTGGACTCGCTGATGCGGCTCGATCTTCCCGCCGGCGTCGACATCGAGATCAAGCTCTGATGAAGGGCATCCTGGGACGCAAGCTGGGCATGACGCAGGTCTTCGATCCGGAGTCCGGCGACGTGACGCCGGTGACGGTGATCGAGGCCGGCCCGTGCCCGGTCGTGCAGGTGAAGACCGTGCCGACGGACGGCTACGAGGCCGTGCAGATCGCCTTCGACGAGGTCGCGGAGCGGAAGCTCTCGCGCGCCGAGCGCGGCCATCTGGACAAGGCCGGCGTGGCGCCGCACCGGCACCTGGTGGAGCTGCGCGGGCCGAGCGAGCTGCAGGTGGGCGAGACCGTCACCGTCGAGGCCTTCGAGCCCGGCGAGGCGGTCAAGGTCGCCGGCATCTCGATCGGCAAGGGCTTCCAGGGGACGATCAAGCGTCACAAGTTCCACCGTGGCCCTGTCTCGCACGGCTCGCACAACGTCCGCAAGCCGGGCTCGATCGGCGCCTCGGCGACGCCCTCGCGCGTCTTCAAGGGCATGAAGATGGCCGGCCGGATGGGCGGCAAGCGCGTCACGCAGAGCGGACTCGTCATCCACGACGTCGACGTCGAGCGCAACCTGCTGCTCGTCAAGGGCGCCGTCCCAGGCCCGAAGAGCGGCATCGTCGAGATCCGGGGATCCAAGTAATGGCAGCTCCGAAAGCACCTGTGCTCGGTGACCCAAATGAGAAGGGCACAGCGAAGGACGTCACGCTCGGAGCCGAGATCTTCGGCGCCGAGGTGAAGCCGCATCTCGTCCACGAGACCGTGCGCGCCGAGCTGAACGCCCGCCGCGCGGGGACACGCGCCGTGAAGAGCCGCGGGCTCGTCTCGGGCGGCCGGGCGAAGCCCTGGCGCCAGAAGGGCACCGGCCGCGCCCGCGCCGGCACGATCCGCGCCCCGCAGTTCACCGGCGGCGGCGTCACCTTCGCGGTCGGGACCAGCTTCGGCGTCAAGGTCAACCGCAAGGCTCGGCGCTCCGCGCTCCGCGGCGCCCTCTCCAACCACGCGCAGAACGGGACGCTCGGCATTCTCGCCGGCTCGGCCTTCGACGATCCGTCGACCAAGCAGGCCAAGGCGCTCGTGGGCGACTGGGGCCAGGAGGGGCCGCTGCTCGTCGTCGCCGGCGAGGAGGAGGAGGCGCTGATCAAGTCGTTCCGGAACCTCCCGGACACGCTCGTGACGGTGCCGTCCGAGCTCGAGGTGGTCACCGTCGTCTGGGCGCGCTCGCTCCTGATCAGCGAGCAGGCGCTGCCGCTCGTCGAGGGGAGGGCGTCCTAGTGTCATTGCATCCGAACGAGGTGCTGCTCGCTCCGGTCGTCTCGGAGAAGAGCTACAGCCTGATCACCGACCGCAAGTACACCTTCAAGGTGCACAAGAACGCGCACAAGACGCAGGTGCGCCAGGCCGTCGAGGAGCTCTTCGGCGTCAAGGTCGAGAAGGTGAACATCATCAAGGTGCAGGCCAAGCCCAAGCGGCGCGGATTCACGAAGGGCACGCGCCCCGGCTGGCGGAAGGCCATCGTGCAGCTGCGCGAGGGTGAGTCGATCGAGATCTTCGAGGGGGCTCAGGTCTGATGGCGCTGAAGAAGTTCAAGCCCACCAGCCCTGGCCGCCGCTTCATGACGGTCTCCTCGTTCGACGAGGTGACGAAGACGCGGCCGGAGAAGAGCCTGACGGAGCCGCTCAAGAAGACGGGCGGCCGCAACGCGCACGGCCGCATCACGACGCGCCACCAGGGCGGCGGCCACAAGCGTCGCTACCGGACGATCGACTTCAAGCGCGTCAAGGACGGCGTGCCGGCGAAGGTAGCCGCGATCGAGTATGACCCCAACCGGTCGGCGCGCATCGCGCTGCTCCACTACGCCGACGGCGCCAAGTCCTACATCCTCGCCCCCGCGCGCATCCGCGTCGGCGCGACTATCGAGTCAGGCCCCGGCGCCGACATCAAGCCCGGCAACGCGCTGCCGCTCGAGAACATCCCCACCGGCACCATGGTGCACAACGTCGAGCTCAAGCCGGGTCAGGGCGGCAAGATGGCCCGCTCCGCCGGCTCGAGCATCCAGCTCGTCGCGAAGGACGCCGGCTACGCCGTCCTCCGCGTGCCGTCCGGCGAGATGCGCCGCGTGCTGCTCACCTGCCGGGCTACCGTCGGCCAGGTCGGCAACACCGACCACGAGAACCGCTCGATCGGGAAGGCGGGCCGCAACCGCTGGCTCGGCAAGCGTCCCGCGGTGCGCGGCTCTGCGATGAACCCGGTCGACCACCCGCACGGCGGCGGCGAGGGCAAGTCGAAGGGCGGCCGGCACCCGGTCACCCCGTGGGGCGTGCCGACGCTCGGCAAGCGCACCCGCCGCAAGCACAAGGAATCCGACAAGTTGATCGTGCGCGGCCGTCGCCGCGGGAAGGACAAGCGCTAGATGAGTCGCAGCTCGAAGAAGGGGCCTTTCGTGGAGGAGCGGCTGCTCGCCCGCATCGAGGCGATGAACGCAGCCAACGAGAAGCGGATGATCCGCACGTGGTCGCGGACGTCGACGATCTTCCCCGAGATGGTCGGCCACACGATCGCCGTCCACGACGGCCGTAAGCACGTACCCGTATTCGTCAGCGAGCAGATGGTCGGCCACAAGCTCGGTGAGTTCGCTCCGACGCGGACGTTCCGCGGCCATGCCGGCGACCGCCAGGCGAAGGTGAAGCGCTAGGCGATGGCGACCGCCAGACAAGGTGCTCGTGCGCGCGGAGGCCAAGTGGGTCCGCACCTCTGCACGGAAGGCGCGGATCGTGCTCGACCACATCCGCGGGCGCAGCGTGCCCGAGGCGCGGACGATCCTCGCCTTCACGCAGCGCGCCGCCGCGAAGGACATCGAGAAGGTGCTTCGCTCGGCCGTCGCGAACGCCGAGGCGAACCACGGCCTGATCGGCGACGAGCTCGTGGTCGCGTCGGCCTACGCCAACGAGGGCCCGACCCTGAAGCGCTGGCGCCCGCGCGCGCGCGGCCGCGTCAACCGCATCTTCAAGCGCACCTGCCACATCACGATCGTCCTCGGCGAAGACCCGAGAGCCGAGGAGCGGCCGAAGCGCCGCCGCGCGGCGGCACAGACCGAGACCGAGCAGACGCCTGCGAAGAAGCCGCGGGCTTCCCGCAAGAAGAAGGAAGGAGCGGCCGCGTAATGGGCCAGAAAGTGCATCCCGGCGGCCTCCGGGTCGGCGTCATCCACGACTGGAAGTCGAACTGGTACGTGGGCAAGAAGGAGTTCGCGACCTACATCCAGGAGGATGTCCGGATCCGCGACCACATCAACGGCAAGCTCGGCCACGCCGGCCTGTCGGACATCCTGATCCGCAAGGACAAACAGCGGATCACGGTCGACATCTACACGGCCCGCCCCGGGATCGTGATCGGCAAGTCCGGCGTCGAGGTCGACGCGCTCCGCAAGGAGCTGCACGCGATCACCGGCAAGAACGTCCACATCAACATCAACGAGATCAAGCGGCCCGAGCTCGACGCCAAGCTCGTCGCGCAGTCGATCGCGGAGCAGCTGCAGAACCGCGTCAGCTTCCGCCGCGCGATGAAGCGGTCGCTGGCGTCGGCGATGCGGTCCGGCGCGCAGGGGATCAAGATCCAGTGCGGCGGACGTCTCGGCGGCGGCGAGATGAGCCGCTCCGAGCGCTACACGGAGGGGCGGATCCCGCTCCACACGATCCGCGCCGACATCGACTACGGCTTCGCCGAGGCGAAGACGACGTACGGGCGGATCGGCGTCAAGGTCTGGATCAACAAGGGCGAGATCATGCCCGAGGGCTTCGAGGGCGTCACGACCGGCAAGGACACCCGGCTCGGCGACCAGGATCAGGCGCGCCGCCGCCGCGGTGGCGCCGCCGAGGGCCTCGGCGCGTCGCGCGAAAGCGGTCGCGGCCGTGGTCAGGATCGCGAGGGCCTGGGCCTCGTCAAGCGCCCGCGCCGCCAGGGCGGACGCCCCGGCGGGCCCGGCGGGCAGGGTGGTCGTCCCGGCGGTCGCAACCGCCCGGGCGGCGGCCGGCCGCGTCCTCAGGACAACGTCGAGAGCCCGCCCAAGGACGAGAACGCCGTGACCGAGCCGCAGGTCGAGACGACGCCTCCGCCCGTTGCGGATGCGCCCGTGGCGGATGCGCCGGAGACGCCGGCTTCGACCCAGCAGGCCGACGACACCACGAAGCCGGACGAGCCGGGCGAGGCGAGCTAGGCGATGCTCCTCCCGAAGAAGGTCAAGTACCGCAAGGTCCACCGTGGGCGCCGCGCCGGCGTCTCGCGCGGCCAGACCGAGGTGCAGTTCGGCGACTACGGGATCAAGTCCCTCGAGGCCGGCTGGCTCACCAACCGTCAGATCGAGGCCGCTCGTATCGCGATGACGCGCAAGATCAAGCGCGGCGGCAAGGTCTGGATCAACGTCTTCCCGGACAAGTCGGTGACGGCCAAGCCGGCCGAGACCCGCATGGGCTCGGGCAAGGGTTCCCCGGAGCACTGGGTCGCGGTCGTCAAACCGGGCCGCGTGATGTTCGAGTTGGCCGGTGTCCCCGAGCCGCTCGCCAAGGAGGCGCTCCGGCTCGCCGCTCAGAAGCTCCCGGTCAAGTCGAAGTTCGTGAAAAGGGAGGCGGATCTCTTTGAGGGCTAGACAGCTCAGGGACATGACCGACGACGAGCTCGACCGCAAGATGGGCGAGACCCGCCAGGAGCTCTTCAACCTGCGCTTCCAGTCCGCGACCGGCGCGCTCGAGAACAGCGCGCGGCTGCGGATGGCCAAGCGCGAGATCGCCCGCATCCTGACGATCCGTCACGAGCGCGAGGCCGAGGCACTGCGAGGACAGACGAGAAATGGCTGAGAAGAAGACGAAGAAGACCGACGAGACGGTCGACGAGACGACGGAGACCCCGGAGACGGAGGCTGCGCCGACGGCCGAGGCCGACGCGCCCGCCGTCGAGGACGCAACTCCGGTCGGCGAGGCCGCCGAAGAGCCCGCAGCAGAGGAGCCCGCAGCCGAAGAGGCACCCGAGCCCGTGGCGGAGGCCGAGCCTGCCGCCGAGGAGCCTGCGTTGGAGGAGCCTGTCGCCGAGGCCGAGGAACCCGTCGCGGAGGAGCCCGCCGCAGAGGCAACCGCCGAGGAGCCTGCGGCCGAGGAGCCCGCAGCAGAGGAGCCCGTAGCCGAAGAGGTCGCCGAGGAGGCGCCTGGCCGTGCGGAGGTCGGCCGGCCGAGGAGCCTGCGGCCGAGGAGCCTGTCGCCGAGGAGCCCGTGGCCGAAGAGGCCGTGGCCGATGAGCCTGCCGAGGAGCCCGCAGCCGAGGCGGCCGAGGAGACCGCTCCGGCAGCCGAGGCGCCTCGCGACCTGCACAACCGTCCGGTCCGAAGCCGAAGGGCAAGCGGCTGCCGCGCGCCGAGCGCCGGCAGCGCCCGCGCCCGAAGCGCGGCACGGCGGCCGCAGGCGGCGCGCGCAAGCCGATCGTCCGGCTCCCGAAGCCCGAGCACGAGCGCGGACGGCGCAACGAGCTGCAGGGCACGGTCGTCTCGGCCGCAATGGACAAGACGATCGTCGTCAAGGTCGACACGATCAAGGCTCACCGGCGCTACCAGAAGGTCGTGCGCCGCTCGTCGAAGTTCCACGCGCACGACGAGCAGAATCAGGCAAAGCCGGGCGACGTCGTCCGCATCGTCGAGACGCGCCCGCTCTCGAAGACGAAGAACTGGCGGCTCTCGGAGATCGTGGAGGCCGCTAAGTGACCACCACCACCCGCACATCTCGCGCCCGCTCGGGCGCGCAGGGCGGCGCCTCGCGGCGTCCTCAGTCGCGCCCAGGCTTCGTCAGCCTGGCCGCTCCCTACGTCCTTGCGAGCCACCACCCTGCGCGGCGATCGGACACGATCTGTACGGATGGAGGCGGTCAGTGATTCAGCAGGAGTCCCGCCTTCGCGTCGCCGACAACACAGGTGCACGCGAGCTACTGTGTATTCGGGTGATGGGCGGCTCGCGCCGCCGCTATGCCCGGGTCGGCGACATCATCGTCGGGACGGTGAAGTCGGCGACGCCGCAGGGTGCGGTCAAGAAGGGCGAGGTCGTGAGAGCGGTCGTCGTCCGGACGAAGAAGCCCTACGGACGGAATGACGGCACGCAGATCGCGTTCGACGAGAACGCAGCCGTGATCATCGACGCCGCGCGGAACCCGCGCGGGACCCGGATCTTCGGACCGGTTGCCCGCGAGCTGCGCGAGAAGAACTTCATGAAGATCGTGAGCTTGGCTCCAGAGGTGCTCTAGACAATGGCAACGAAGATGAAGATCAGGAAGAACGACCTCGTCCAGATCCTGGCCGGCAAGGACCGGGGCAAGCAGGGCCGCGTCCTCGAGGCGCGCCCCGCGGACGGGCGCGTGATCGTCGAGAACCTCAACGTGATCACGCGCCACACCAAGCCGAAGCCGCTGCGCGACTCGAGCCGCATGGGCGGTGTCCAGATGGCGCCCGGCGGCCGCATCGAGAAGGCGTCGCCGGTCGACGTCTCGAACGTCATGCTCGTGTGCCCGGTCTGCAACCTGCCGACCCGCGTCGGCATGCTCGACAAGGTGATCAGCGGCGAGAAGGTGCGGGTCCGCGTCTGCAAGCGCGAGGGCTGCCGCCAGGAGATCGACAAGTGAGCGCGGTCGAGACCTACAGCCCGCGCGTCAAGGACCGCTATCACGAGCTTCGCCCGCAGCTCCAGGATGAGCTCGGCCTGAAGTCGATCATGCAGGTGCCGCGGATCGAGAAGATCACGCTGAACATGGGCGTCGGCGACGCGAAGACCGACGCGAAGGCGCTCGACTCCGCGATCGAGGAGCTGACGACGATCGCCGGCCAGCGCGCGCAGGTGCGCAAGGCGCGAAAGTCCATCGCCGCCTTCAAGCTCCGCGAGGGCATGGCCGTGGGTGCGAAGGTCACCATCCGCGGCGATCGCATGTACGAGTTTCTCGACCGTCTCGTCTCGATCGCGCTGCCGCGCATCCGTGACTTCCGCGGTCTCAACCCGCGCTCGTTCGACGGCCGGGGCAACTACTCGCTCGGCGTCCGCGAACAGGTGATCTTCCCGGAGATCGACTACGACTCCGTGGCCACCGTTCGCGGCTTCGACGTCACCATCACGACCACGGCGGCGAACGACGAGCACGCCCTCGCGCTCCTGCGCGGCCTCGGGCTGCCGTTCGTCCGCACGGACGCAGAAGGAGAGAGCTAACCCGTATGGCCAAGAAGTCGCTCGTCGTCAAGCAGTCGCGGAAGCCGCGCTTCAAGACGCGCTTCAACTCACGCTGCAACCGGTGTGGCCGGCCGCGTGCCGTGTATCGGAAGTTCGGCCTGTGCCGGATCTGCCTGCGCGAGCTCGCGCACCAAGGCGCGATCCCCGGCATGACGAAGAGCAGTTGGTAGGGAGGAAGGAATGCTGACCGACCCGATTGCAGACATGCTGAGCCGTATTCGCAATGCGAACAAGGCGATGCACGACACCGTCGAGATGCCGACCTCGCGCATGAAGGAGCAGATCGCGCGCGTGCTCAAGGACGAGGGCTACATCAAGGACTTCCGCGTGGCCGAGGGGACGCCGTACTCCACGCTCGTCGTCGAGCTGAAGTTCGGCAAGAACCGCCAGCGTGTGATCACCGGCCTGAAGCGCGTCTCGCGCCCCGGCCGCCGCGTCTACGCGCGCAAGGATCGCCTGCCGCGCGTGCTCGGCGGTCTCGGCACCGCGATCCTGTCCACGTCCTCCGGGCTCGTCACGAACCGCCAAGCCGCCGAGCGCGGCATCGGCGGCGAAGTGATCGCCTTCGTCTGGTAACCCTCATGTCCCGAATCGGCAGAAAGCCCATCGAGCTTCCCACCACCGTGACCGTCGCGCTCTCGCCCGGCCGCGTGCAGGTGAACGGTCCCCTCGGCGAGCTCTCGCAGACGGTGCCGACGCGCATGAAGATCGAGCAGGACGAAGGCGCCCTCACGGTCACCCGCCCGACCGAACGGGGCGAGGACCGCGCGCTGCACGGTCTCACCCGCACGCTGATCGCGAACATGGTCGAGGGCGTCACCAAGGGCTTCGAGAAGCACCTCGAGATCCAGGGCGTCGGCTATCGCGCCTCGCTGCGCGGCACCGACCTCGAGCTGAACGTCGGCTACTCACACTCGGTCGTCATCAAGCCGCGGCCGGGCATCTCGTTCGACGTGCCGGCGCCGACGCAGGTCATCGTCAAGGGAACCGACAAGCAGCAGGTCGGGCAGACCGCTGCCGAGGTGCGCTCCGTGCGCCCGCCCGAGCCCTACAAGGGCAAGGGCATCCGCTACCAGGGCGAGCTGGTGCGCAGGAAGGTCGGGAAGCGCGCATGAGCACCCTCACGACCCGCCAGGCGCGTGAGCGCCGCCACCGCCGCATCCGCGGCAAGGTCGCCGGCACCGCCGAGCGCCCGCGTCTCGCCGTGTTTCGGTCGAACCGGGGCATCTTCGCCCAGCTGATCGACGACGAGACGGGCCGCACGATCGCCGGCGCGAGCTGGCTCGGGCTCGCCAAGTCGTTCAAGGGCGACAAGTCCGAGCAGGCGGCCGAGGTCGGCAAGGCGATCGCCGCTGCCGCGAAACAGGCCGGCATCGAGACCGTGATCTTCGACCGGGGCGGCTACCTGTACCACGGCCGCGTGAAGGCGCTCGCCGACGGCGCGCGCGAGGGAGGACTGATTTTTTGAGCAGTAGCTGCGTAGGCTCGACGGAGCAGCATGAAGCGGAGGCGCCGGCTTTGCCGGCGGTGGAGCTATGAGCGTCGTCGAGCGTGAGGTCATCGCCCGCGAGGAGGTTCGCGAGCTCAAGGAGCGCGTGATCGAGATCAACCGCGTCGCCAAGGTCGTGAAGGGCGGCCGGCGCTTCTCGTTCACGGCGCTGGTCGTGATCGGGGACGAGGTCGACCGGGTCGGCGTCGGCTACGGGAAGGCGCGCGAGGTACCGCTCGCCATCTCGAAGGCCGTCGACGACGCGAAGAAGAACCTCTTCACGGTCCCCAAGCACGGCACCACCGTCACGCACGAGATTCTCGGCCGGTTCGACGCAGCCAAGGTCTTCATCCGGCCGGCCTCCGAGGGAACCGGCGTCATCGCCGGCGGCGGCGTTCGCGCCGTGCTCGAGCTGGCCGGGATCCGTGACGTGCTCGCGAAGAGCCTCGGCACGACGAACCCGATCAACATGGCGAAGGCGACGGTCGACGGGCTGAAGAAGCTGCGCCGCCCCGAGGACGTCGCGCGCATGCGCGGCAAGACGGTGGCGGAGATCCTGCCGCTCTCGAGCGCGCGCATCGCCGAGCTTCAGGCCGGACCCACGGACGAGCCGGCCGTCGAGGTCGTCGAGACGCCGGAGGCGGTCGTCGTCGACGTCGAGGCGCCCGAGGCCGCCGAGGAGAGCTCGTGAGCTCGATCAAGATCACGCAGATCAGGAGCGAGGCGGGTCAGAGCCAGAGGCACCGCGGCACGCTGCGCGCGCTCGGGCTCGGCCGCATCGGCCAGTCCAACGAGCTGAAGGCGACCCCGGAGAGCGCGGGTATGCTGAGGAAGGTCGCCCACCTCGTGCGGGTGGAGGACGCGTAAGACCATGACCGACGAGCTGAACCTCTCGAACCTGAAGCCGGCGCAGGCGCGCAAGGATCGCAAGCGCGTCGGGCGCGGCCTGGGCTCCGGCAAGGGCCGCTATTCCGGTCGCGGGATCAAGGGCCAGAAGTCGCGCGCGGGCTCGCACAAGCTGCCGGCCGGCTTCGAGGGCGGCCAGATGCCGATCGACATGCGCCTCCCGAAGCTCCGCGGCAACCACTCGGCCGACGCGATGCCGATCGGCCCGTTCCGCACCTACTCGCAGCCCGTCAACCTGCGCGACCTCGAGCAGCGGTTCGACGCGGGCGCGGAGGTGACCCCGGAAGCGCTGAAGGCCGCCGGGCTGATCCGGACGGTGCGGAAGGACGTCAAGATCCTCGGCGTCGGCGAGCTCTCGAAGCAGCTGACCGTCTCCGCACACGGCTTCTCCGCGTCGGCGCGCACGAAGATCGAGTCCGCCGGCGGCAGCGCCATTTCGCTTCGCGAAATGGTTAGCAAGACAAAGAAGAAAAGGCGTCGCGCTCCATCGCCCGCGCCTGCGGAGACGACGGCGGACGACAGCGCGGGAGACGATGATGTCTAACCTTCTAAGCGGAGCTTAGAAGGCGGTGTTCAGTTGGCTCGCCAATGCGTGGCGCGTGCCCGAGCTTCGCCGCCGCGTCCTCTTCACCGCACTGATCCTCGCCATCTACCGTCTCGGCTCGTGGATTCCCGCCCCGGGCGTCGACTCCGAGACGATCAACAACTATTTCGAGGGCCGCGGCGGCACGATTCTCGGCCTCCTGAATCTCTTCTCCGGCGGCGCGCTGTCGCAGTTCTCGCTCTTCGCGCTCGGGATCATGCCGTACGTCACGGCCTCGATCATCCTGCAGCTGATGACGGTCGTGATCCCGCGACTCGCCGAGCTGCAGAAGGAGGGAGAGGCCGGCTACGCCAAGATCAACCAGTACACGCGCTACCTCACCGTCGTCCTCGCGGCCTCGCAGGCGCTCGGCTACGGCTTCCTCTTCCGCCGCCAGGGCGTCCTCGACGCGAACTTCGGCCGGCTGACCTTGATCGTTCTCACGCTGACCGTCGGCACCGTGCTGCTCATGTGGATGGGCGAGCTGATCACGAAGCGCGGCATCGGCAACGGCATCTCGCTGCTGATCTTCGCGTCGATCCTCGTCGGTGCCCCGATCGGGATCGCGGCCTGGTGGAACGGCGGCCCGATGGAGAAGCTCTTCTTCCCGCTGATCGCCCTCGCGATCATCGCGGCCATCGTTTTCATCCAGGAGGGCCAGCGCCGGATTCCGATTCAGTACGCGAAGCGGATGGTCGGCCGCCGCATGACCTCGGGCGGCTCGACCTACTTGCCGCTGCGCGTCAACATGGCAGGCGTCATCCCGGTCATCTTCGCCGCCGCCGTGATGGCGTTCCCGCCCACGATCGGCCAGTTCTTCCCCGCTACGCAGGGCTTCGTCAACGAGCACTTCCTGCCGACGAGCGTCCCCTACATCTTGTTCCAGAGCCTCCTGATCGTCGTCTTCACCTACTTCTACACGGCGGTGCAGTTCAATCCCATTGACCAGGCGGACAACCTGCGCCGCTACGGCGGCTACATCCCAGGCATCCGCCCGGGCCCGCCGACGGCGCAGTATCTCGACCGCGTGCTGACGCGCCTCACTCTGCCGGGGGCGATCTACCTCGCGCTCGTCGCGGCGCTGCCGACGCTCTTCATCAGGTACGGCGGCTTCTCGCAGGCGACCGCAGGGGCCCTCGGAGGCACCTCCGTGCTGATCGCGGTCGGCGTCGCGCTCGACACGATGCGCCAGATGGAGTCGCAGATGATGATGCGCTCCTACGAAGGCTTCCTGAAATAGGTGACTCGCCTGGCACTGTCCTCCGGGCCGCTAGCGCCCGCAAAGACTTCGCAGTGCGTCGTCCTCAGTCGCGCCCGTACCTCTTCGGTACGGACGCTCCCTGCGTCCTAGCCCTGCTCGCTTTGCGGACGCTATCGGCGCGGCAACAGCACCAGGCGAGCCACCAGTGAACTTGCTTCTGTTGGGCCCGCAGGGCTCCGGCAAGGGCACCCAGGCGAAGCGGATCGCGGCCGAGCACGGCCTGCCCCATGTGTCGACGGGTGACATGTTCCGCGCGCTCGACGAGTCGACGCCGCTCGGCCGCCAGGTGCTCGAGATCATGTCGCGCGGCGAGCTCGTGCCCGACGAGGTGACGATTCAGATGATTCGCGAGCGCCTCGCCGAAGACGACGCGGTGGAGGGCTTCATCCTCGACGGCTTCCCTCGCAACCTGATCCAGGCCCGTGCTCTCGACGCCATGCTGGCGGAGATCGGCCGCGGCCTCGACGCGATTCTCTTCTTCGACCTGCAGGACGACACCGCGCGCGAGCGAATGCGCCGCCGCGCGGTCGAGGAGGATCGCCCGGACGACACGCCCGACGCGATGGAGCGGCGGCTCGCGATCTACCACGATGAGACCGAGCCGGTCGTCGAGCACTACCGCGCCACCGGGCGCCTCGTGCCCCTGCACGCTGCACGTAGCATCGGGGAGGTGTACGCCGAAATCGGGTCGGCACTCGACCAGGTGGCAGTGAGATGATCATCCGCAAGTCCGCGCACGAGATCGAGAAGATGGCCGAGGCGGGGCGCCTCGTCGCCGAGACGATCGATCATGTCGGCGAGCGCCTCGAGCCGGGGATCACCACCGCCGAGCTGGACTCGATCGCCGAGGACTTCATTCGCGCCGGCGGCGGCGTGCCCACTTCGCTCGGGTACCGGGGGTATCCGGCCGCGATCTGCATCTCGCCCAACGACGTCGTGGTCCACGGCATCCCGGGCGCCCACACGGTGGCCGAGGGAGACGTGGTCACGATCGACGTCGGGGTCACGCTCGACGGCTTCATCGCCGACAGCGCCTACACCTTCGGGGTCGGGGAGATCTCGGAGCAGGCCCGGCGGCTGCTCGACGCCGGTCAGCTCGCGCTCGAGCTCGGGATCGCCCAGGCTCGCCCCGGCAACCGCGTCGGCGACATCTCCTCGGCGGTGCAGCGCTCCGTCGAGGGGCAGGGCTTCTCGGTCATCCGCAGCCTCGTCGGGCACGGAGTCGGCCGCTCGTACCACGAGGACCCGCACATCCCGAACTTCGGCGAGCCCGGCCGCGGCCCGCTGCTCTCCGAGGGGATGACGATCGCGATCGAGCCGATGATCACGGCAGGCGGGCCGGACGTCTTCGTGCACGACGACGAGTGGTCGATCTCGACCGAGGACGGCTCGTTGTCGGCCCACTTCGAGCACACCGTCGCGATCACGGCCGCAGGCCCGCGGATCCTTACGGCTGCGGGCGATCGCGAGGCGTCTTTGCTACGATGAGCGCCTCGCGCGGCCACGCCGCGCTTTGCCGCGCGCAGCGTTCAGTCAACGAGAGTAGCTGCGAAACCAAGAACCATAGAGAGGTCAATGGCAGTCAAGGAAGAGAAGATCGAGGTCGAAGGCGAGGTCGTCGAGGCGCTCCCGAGCACGATGTTCCGGGTGCAGCTCGATGACGCGCACAGCGTCCTCGCAACCATCTCGGGGAAGATGCGCAAGCACTACATCCGCATCCTGCCCGGCGACCGAGTCAAGGTCGAGCTCTCTCCCTACGACTTGAACCGCGGCCGCATCACCTACCGGCACCGGTAACCCGAATGAAAGTCCGCCCGTCCGTCAAGCCCATGTGCGAGCGCTGCCGCGTGATCAAGCGGCATGGGCGCACCATGGTCATCTGCACCAATCCACGCCACAAGCAAAGGCAGGGCTAGTCACTTGGCACGAATCGCAGGCGTCAACCTCCCGAACCAGAAGCGTCTGGAGATCGGGCTGACGTACATCTACGGCATCGGTCAGCCGACGGCGCGCGAGATCTGCGCGAAGCTCGGGCTCGATCCGAACGAGAAGGTGCGGGGACCTCACCGACGACGAGGTGAACAAGCTCCGGAGCTACATCGACAGCGATCTGCAGGTCGAGGGTGACCTGCGGCGAGAGCGCTCCCAGGCGATCAAGCGGCTGTCCGAGATCGGCTCCTACCGCGGCCTGCGCCACCGGCGCGGCCTGCCGGTGAACGGCCAGCGGACGAAGACGAACGCGCGCACGCGCAAGGGCCCGAAGAAGACCGTCGGCCGCGGGAAGAAGGCGAAGTAGTGGCTCCTCCTCGCAAAGCGGCGGCCCGCGGCCGCACGCGTCGCCGTGTGCGCAAGAACATCGCCATCGGCCAGGCGCACATCAAGACGTCGTTCAACAACACCATCGTCGCGCTGACCGACAAGGACGGGAACGTGATCGCGTGGGAGTCCGCCGGCTCGGCCGGCTTCAAGGGCTCGCGCAAGTCGACGCCGTTCGCTGCACAGGTCACCGCCGACTCGTGCGCGCGGAAGGGCATGGAGCACGGCCTCCAGAAGGTGGAGGTCTTCGTCAAAGGCCCCGGCTCGGGCCGTGAGACCGCGATCCGGTCGCTGCAGGCGGCCGGGCTCGAGATCCTCGGCGTGCGCGACGTGACGCCGCAGGCCCACAACGGGGTGCGCCCCCGGAAGCGGAGGCGCGTCTAATGGCGAGAGACCTCGGACCGAAGTGCCGCGTCTGCCGGCGCGAGGGCATGAAGCTCTTCCTCAAGGGCGAGCGCTGCCTGACCGAGAAGTGCGCCATCGAGCGCCGCTCATATCCGCCGGGTGAGCACGGCCGCGGCCGGATCAAGCAGAGCGAGTACCTGCTGCAGCTGCGCGAGAAGCAGAAGGCGCGCCGCTACTACGGCCTGCTCGAGAAGCAGTTCCGCAACTACTACGACAAGGCGACGCGCGGCACGAGCAACACCGGCGAGAACCTGCTCCGGATGCTCGAGACGCGCCTCGACAACGTCATCTACCGTCTCGGCTTTGCGGGCTCGCGCGCCCAGGCGCGCCAGCTCGTGCGGCACGGCCATTTCCTCGTGAACGGCCGCCGCGTGAACATCCCGAGCTTCGGCGTCCGCCCGGACGACGTCGTGACGATGAAGCCGGGCAGTCCGGCGGAGCCGGTTATCCGGGACGCCACCGACCTGACCGCCTCGGTCGCGCCGTGGCTGCAGGCGGATCACGAAGGACTGACGGGGAAGGTGCTCAAGTGGCCCGAGCGTGCCGAGATCGACACGCCGGTGCAGGAGTCCCTCATCGTCGAGCTGTACTCCAAGTAAATCAAAGAGCGATTTACTTGGAGTTTAGAAAGGGAAAATTCAACAAGAAAGTATTTCAATAGTTTTTACTAACCATTGTTCGCCGAAGGCGAAGAATGGCAGGAAAGGATCGACTTGGCTACACGCACCAGCCTGATGGACTTCCAGGTCCCGAGGATCGTCCACGAGGAGATCAACGAGAACCGTGGCGTCTTCGAGATCGAGCCGCTCGATCGCGGCTTCGGCTACACGTTCGGCAACTCCCTACGCCGCGTGCTGCTCTCCTCGCTGGAGGGCGCCGCCGTGACCGCCGTCAAGATCGAGGGTGTCGCGCACGAGTTCACGACGCTGCCGGGCGTCCGCGAGGACGTCACCGACATCATCCTCAACCTCAAGAACCTGATCTGCAACCTCCACGGCGAGTCGCCCGAGATCGAGGTGCACATCGCAAAGAGGGGCTCCGGCGTCGTCACCGCCGCCGACATCCAGGCGCCGGCCGACCTCGAGGTCCTGAACCCCGAGCTCGAGATCGCCCACCTCTCCGAGAAGGGCAAGCTCGAGATCACGCTGACGATCGGCCGCGGCCGCGGCTACGTCCCCGCCGAGCTGAATCGCGGCCCGGAGACGACGATCGGCGTCATCCCGATCGACTCGATCTTCTCGCCGGTCCGCCGCGTCTCGTACGACGTCGAGGCCGCCCGTGTCGGCCAGCGGACGGACTACGACAAGCTCCGGCTAGACGTGACGACCGACGGCTCGATCGAGCCGCGCGACGCGATCGGGCAGGCGGCCGAGATCCTCATCCGCCAGCTCGCGATCTTCACCGACCTCGACGCGATCGAGGGCTTCGGCGAGTCGGCTGCTCCCGACTCCGGCTTCGAGGCGCCGGTCGCGCACGGGATGGAGAACTTCCCGATCGAGGAGCTCGAGCTCGGCGTTCGCTCCTACAACTGCCTCAAGCGCGTCGGCATCGAGACGATCGGCGACCTGGTCTCCAAGTCGGAGAACGAGCTCGCTGCGATCCCGAACTTCGGCAAGAAGTCCGTCGAGGAGGTCAAGGAGACCCTCCAGGCGCACGGGCTGACCTTGCGGGGGGACGAGTAACCCCGTGAAGCACGCCCGCTCAGGCAAGAAGCTCGGGCGCGACGCCGCGCACCGGCGCGCGCTCTACTCGAACCTCGCGGGCTCGCTGATCGAGCACGGCCGGATCCAGACGACCGAGGCGAAGGCCAAGGCCGTCAAGCCGTTCGCGGAGAAGATGATCACCCTGGGCAAGCGCGGCGACCTGGCGGCCCGCCGCCAGGCGCTCGCGCAGCTCAGGTCCCAGTTCGTCGTCCATCACCTGTTCGCCGAGGTTGCGCCGCGCTTCGCGGAGCGCCCCGGCGGCTACACGCGCATCATCAAGCTCGGCCAGCGGCAGGGCGACGCTGCCGAGATGGTGTACCTGGAGCTCGTGGACTACGAGCCTCCTGCGACCGCGTTCGCGGGCGCCTAGCTCTCGAGCCTAGTCCTAGGGTCTACGCGTGGCGTTCCTGATCGCGCTCCTGCTCGCGCTCTTCGTGCTGCCGTACCCGTGGAACTGGGTCGCCGTCGTGATCGGTGCGGCCATCGAGGTCATCGAGGCCTGGTTCTGGTGGTGGCTGTCGCATCGCCGTCAACCGGCGGTCGGCGTGGAGACGCTGATCGGCGCGCGGGCGACGGCAATCGGGCCCTGCCGGCCCTACGGCCAGGTGCGCGTGCGTGGCGAGATCTGGGAAGCGCGCTGCGACGAGGGGCTCGACGCCGGCGACGAGGCGGTCGTCGCCGCCGTGGACGGGCTCACGCTCGTGGTCGAGCTACCAGGCGACCGGTAGCGAGACGAGCCGTCGGAACCCGGGCGTCGCCCGCCACTCGAGCTCGGCCGGCTCGATCGCGAGCCTGAGCCCCGGCAACCGGCGGAAGAGCGTCGCGAGCGCGATCTCCGCCTCGAGCCTCGCGAGCGGCGCGCCGAGGCAGTAGTGGCTGCCGCGGCCGAAGGCGAAGTGCTTGTTGTCGGCACGCGTCACGTCGAGCCGGTCGGCGTCGGCGAAGCGCTCTGGATCGTGGTCGGCAGACGCGACGATCGCGATCACGAGCTCGCCCCGCCGGATCGTCTTGCCGCCGAGCTCGACGTCCGTCGCTGCCCAGCGGTTCAGCGCTCGCTCGACCGGCCCCTCGAAGCGCAGGAGCTCTTCGATCGCCCCCGGCAGCAGGCGCTCGTCGCTGCGGACGAGCTCGAGCTGGTCCGGGTGCGCGAAGCAGGTGGAGGACGCCGTTCCCGATCAGGCCGACCGTCGTCTCATGGCCGGCCACCATGAGGAGCACGACCGTGCCGAACACCTCGTCCTCGGTCAGCGCGTCTCCCTCGTCCCGTGCCCGCAAGAGCGCGCTCACGAGATCGTCCTGCGGACGCGAGCGCCGCTCGGCGAAAAAGTCCTGCAAATACGCCACGAACTCGCCCATCTGCTCGAAGAACCGCTGCATCTCCTCGTCGGTGATGGCGGGCGTGATGACCGCTTCCGACCAGCCGCGGAAGCGATCCTGGTCCGCGGTCGGGACGCCGAGGAGCTCGGCGATCACGGTGATCGGCAGCGGGAACGCGTACTCGGCGCCGAGATCCATCTCGCCGCGCGGCTCCACGGCGTCGAGGAGCTCATCGGCGATCGCCTGGATCCGCGGGCGCAGCTGCTCGACGACCTTCGGCGTGAACGCCTTCGTGACGAGGCGGCGGAGGCGGCGGTGATCCTCGCCGTCCCGGTTGAGCATGTTGTTCTCGATCATCTCCAGGCTCGGCGGCGACGGGCTCTCCGCCAGCTGCTCCGGCGTGAGCGCGAGCCGCGGATCGCGGACGAACCGCTCGTCGTCGAGGAGGACCGCGGCGACGTCGTCGTACCGGGTCACGAACCAGATCATCGCCTTGCCGTCGATGCCGGGCTGGCAGAAGACCGGGTCGTCGGCCCGCATCGTCGCGAAGGTCGAGTACGGGTCGGCGCGGAACGTCGTCCCGTACAGGTCGTACTTCCTCTCGGTGACGGCCATGCGCCGAGCTTACCGTTGCCAGCCTAGACTCGGCCCGTGGAGCCTCGGACGCTCAGGCTGACGCTCGAGTACGACGGCGCCGGGTTCCGCGGCTGGGCCCGCCAACCGGGCGCGCGCACCGTCGAAGGCGAGTTGCGGGGAGCGCTCGATGTCGTTGTCTCGGGCTGGAGCGGGCTCGCCGTCGCCGGTCGCACCGACGCGGGCGTGCACGCGCTCGGCCAGGTCGCGAGCCTTCGCGCCGACGGCGGCGGCCCGCCCACCGAGCACGCCGCCGAGGCGCTCAACGCCGAGCTGCCGGCGGACATCGCGGTGCTCGCGGCCGCGGACGCCGACGAGGACTTCCACGCGCGGTTCTCGGCCCGTTCCCGCAGCTACCGCTACCGGGTGCTGCGGCGCGGCGTGCGCTCGCCGTTCGAGGTGCGTCGCGCGCTGTGGTGGCCGCGCCCCCTCGACGAGGACGGCCTGGCGGAGTCGGCTCGGCGGCTGCTCGGCGAGCACGATTTCACGGCCTTCACGCCCACCGAGACGAGACACAGCGCCTTCACGCGCACGATCTCCGCGGTTGCGTGGGAGCGCCGAGACGACGAGCTCCACTTCACGATCACGGCCGACAGCTTCCTCCGCCATATGGTCCGGACGCTCGTTGGGACGATGCTGGAGCAGTCGCCTGACGAGCTCTCGCGGCTGCTCGAGGGCCGGCCGAGGGCGGAGGCCGGCTCGACCGCACCTCCATGGGGGCTGTACCTGGAGGCCGTCGGGTACTAGCAACGGCCCCGCTACGATCGAACGCATGCGCTTCCCCGTGGTGCTCTTCGACTTCGACGGGACGGTGGTGGACTCCGGGTCGATCATCCTCGCCTCGATGCGGCACGCGACGAAGACGGTCCTCGAGCGCGAGCTCGAGGACGAGATCCTGATGGCCGCCGTCGGCGGCTCGGGCCTCGTCGAGCAGATGCGTCTCCTCGACGAGGAGCGGGTCGACGAGCTCGTCGCGTCCTACCGGGCGCACAACGAGCCGCTTCACGCGGAGCTCGCCGAGTGCCCGGGGATGACCGACGTGCTGGCGACGCTTCGGGCCGAGGATCGCCGGCTCGGCATCGTGACCGCGAAGCGCCGCGCCACGGTCGAGCTTGCCTTCTCGTACCTTCCGCTGGAGCGTTTTTTCGACGTCGTCGTCTCGTCTGACGACACGGAGCGCCACAAGCCCGACCCGGCACCGGTGCTCTACGCGCTCGAGCAGTTGCAGGTCGGACCTGCGCACGCGGCGTACGTCGGCGACTCGCCGTTCGACATCCGCGCAGCGAAGGCCGCCGGCGTCCATGCGGTCGCGGTGACCTGGGGTGGGATCCACGTGCGCGAGCGGCTCGAGGCGGAGGAGCCGGACGCGCTCGTCGACACGACGGAGGAGCTCCTTGGCGCGCTCTGAGACGACGGTGGAGGCGCGCGTCGCCGAGCTGCGGGAGCTCATCCACCACCACAACTACCGCTACCACGTTCTCGACGACCCCGAGGTCGCCGACGCCGAGTACGACCGCCTCTTCGACGAGCTGAAGGCGCTCGAGGAGGAGCATCCCGGGCTCGCGAGCGACGACTCGCCGACGCGCCGGGTCGGCGCGACGCCGTCGGAGCGCTTCAGGAAGGTCGAGCACGTCGCGCCGATGGGCTCGCTCGAGAAGGTGACGACGGACGACGCGCTCTACAAGTGGGCCGACGACGTGCGCAAGCGGCTCGACTCCGACGAGCCGGTCGCGTATGTGATCGAGCCGAAGATCGACGGCTCGGCCGTCTCGCTCGTCTACGAGAACGGTGTCTTCACCCGCGGCGCGACGCGCGGCGACGGCCGCCGCGGCGAAGACGTGACGCCGAACCTCCGCACGGTGCGGTCGATCCCGCTGAACCTGCGCGGCGAGGCGCCCGCGCTGCTCGAGGTGCGCGGCGAGATCTACTTCCCGCTTTCCGTCTTCGCACGCGTCAACGAGCAGCTCGCGGCCGCCGGCAAGAAGATCGCGCCGAACCCCCGTAACGCCGCCGCGGGCTCGCTGCGGCAGCTCGACTCGCGGATCACGGCCGACCGTCAGCTTGCGATCTGGGTGTACGGCTCTGGTCTCCGCGAGGGCATTCCCGCCGAGACGCACTGGGAGACGCTCGAGTGGCTGCAGGAGCGCGGCTTCCGCACGAACCCGTTCGCGGCGCGGATCGAGTCGATCGAGGACGTGGCCGAGGCCTGCCGCGCGTGGGAGAAGCGCCGGATCGAGCTCGACTACGAGATCGACGGGATCGTGATCAAGGTCGACTCGCTCGAGCAGCAGGCCCGCCTGGGGTCGCTGCACGACCGGCCCCGCTGGGCGCGCGCGTTCAAGTGGGCGCCGATGACGGCGCAGACGACGTTGAACAAGATCCTGATCCGCGTCGGCCGGACGGGCGCGCTGAACCCGTGGGCGCTGCTGGAGCCCGTCGAGGTCGGCGGCGTGACGATCTCGCGCGCGACGCTGCACAACGAGGAGGACATCAACCGCAAGCAGATCCGCGAGGGCGACCTCGTGATCGTCCAGCGGGCAGGCGACGTGATCCCGCAGATCGTCGGGCCTGCCGGTGAGCACAGGCCGGGGACGAAGGAGTTCCGGATGCCGGCGAAGTGCCCGCTCTGCGACGCGGACGTGGTCAAGCCCGAGGGCGAGGTGATGCACCGTTGTCCGAACCGCGCCTGCCCCTCGCGAGGGCTCGAGACGCTCATCAACTGGGTCACGGCGGCGATGGACATCGAGGGAGTCGGCGAGCAATTCGTCCGCAGGCTCTGGGACCTCGGCCTGCTGCGCTCGATGCCCGATCTGTACCGGCTGACGAAGGAGCAGCTGCTCGAGCTGGAGGGCTTCCAGGAGAAGTCGGCGTCGAATGTGCTCGCCTCGATCGAGACGTCGAAGTCGCAGCCGTTCTCACGGGTCCTGTTCGGGCTGAACATCCCCGACGTCGGCTGGGTGACGGCCCAGAACCTGGTGCGCCACTTCGCGGTCGTCGACAGGCTGCTGGCGGCGACGCAGGAGGACATCCAGGAGGTGGACGGGATCGGCCCGGACCGCGCGGAGTCGATCGCGGAGTGGTTCGCCGACGAGCAGAACCGGGCGCTCGTCCAGGAGCTGCGCGAGCTCGGCCTGCGGTTCGAGGTCGGCGAGGAGGAGCGGCCGATCGAGGGCCCGCTGACGGGCTCGCAGTACGTGATCACGGGGACGCTCGAGGGCTTCACCCGCGAGGAGGCGGCTGCTGCGTTGCAGGGGCTCGGCGCCAAGGTCTCCGACAACGTTTCGAAGAAGACGACGGGTGTCGTCGTCGGCGAGAACCCGGGCAGCAAGGTCGCGAAGGCGCAGAAGGCCGGCGTGCCGCTGCTGGCGGAGGCGGATCTCCGCACGCTCCTGGCCGACGCGGGCGAGCCGGCGAAGCCGACGGTTGTCCCACCGCCGCGGCGGCGCTAGCGCGCGCCCGCCAGAATCGTCGCGAAGCGGTCCTGCGCGCGGCGCGTCCAGTACGTCGAGACCGGCGCGCCGTTCTGGACGACGGCGAAGACGTAGCGGCGCCGGACGAAGCCTGAGAGCGCCGACGCGACGCGTGTCGTGCCGGTCTTCGCGATCACCCGGCCGCGGGCCGGCAGCCGCTCGAGCCGGTGCTCGAGCGTTCCGTCCACGCCGGCGACGGCTAGCGAGGCGACGAAGGCGTCCCGAGTGTCGGGCCGGGCGAGCCCCGCCTCGAGCACCGCCACGACCGCGGCGACGGTGATCCGGTTGAGCCGAGAGAGCCCCGAGCCGTCGACCAGCCGCACTCCTGCGAGCGGCACGCCGGCCTCCTCCAGCTTCGACCTCACGACGCGGACCCCGGCCGCCGTCGTGCCCCTGGTGCCGGCCGGCGCTTCGACCGTGCCCAGGTGCTTGACGAGCAGTTCGGCGGTGAAGTTGTCGCTCTCGCGGCCCATGAAGCGGACGATGGAAGCCAGCGGCGGCGACTCGTCGTGGGCGAGCAGTCTGCCGTTGGCGGAGGGCGCCGCCACCCGAGACCGTCCCACGACGCGGATGCCCTTCGCCTCCAGCGCCGCTCGGAACAGCGACGCAGCGGCGAGAGCCGGGTTCCTCGACGTCCGGCCCCGGTAGAGGCCGCGGGCGACGACGAGCGCCGAGAGCGGCGGCGACTCCTCGATGTAGAACCTCGGCAGCCAGCCCGGGGCAGTCCTAGCCGTGTCGAACCACGATTCGTCCCCGACGACGGATCCGGCGACGCGCCTGATCCCCAGCGCGGCGAGGTCGGCTGCGAGGGCATCGAGATCGGCCACGTCCAGGGTCGGGTCGCCGAATCCGCGCAGGACGATGTTCCCGCGCCAGACGGAACCGGCCTGCACGCCGGTGCCGAGAACATCGGTCTGGAACTTGTAGCCGCCTCCGAGCAGCGCGAGGGCGGCGTAGGTGACGAACAGCTTCTCGTTCGAGGCGGGCACGAGCGACAGCGTCTCGTTGCGCGAATAGACGACGGAGCCCGTGCGAAGGTCGATCGCGAGGGCGGCCGTTCGACTCGGGTCGACGTGAGGGACCTGGAGCGCGCGCTCGAGTCGCGGTGCGAGCGCGGTGCCGGACGCCCCGGCCGACGTGCAGAGCACGGTGGCGAGCGCGACTACGGCGATAAATGGGCCGAGGACGAGCCGAAGATGGGACCCGCGGCCCATGTCGCCGTCGACGGCGGCCCGGATAATCGAATGACCGCCGCCGTGTCCGACTCTGCCTCCGTTCTCGACGAGATCGTCTCGTTGCTCCATGCGCCTGCCGGCGACCGGCCGGATCGGCATGTCGTCGAGCACGCGCTCACGAACGGCTACGCGCACGCGCTGATCCTCGACGCGAGGCGCCTCCGCATCGAGAAGCGGCTGCGCTCGGTGATGCGCGGCGAGCGGGGAGGCGAGCCCGCCGACCTCACCGTCGAGCTGACGCGCGCCGATGAGGAGCTCGCGCACCTGCGTGGACTCCTCTCGACGCTGAGGGCGCGGGCACTCGCGTAGCTCAGAGCTAGACGATGCCGCTGCGGACCGCGTAGACAGCCGCCTGGATCCTGTTCTCGATCTGCAGCTTCATCAGGATGTTGGAGATGTGGTTCTTGACCGTCTTCGGGCTGATGTGGAGCTCGCGGGCGATCATCGCGTTGTCGTTGCCGCTCGCGATCAGCTTCAGGACTTGAATCTCGCGGTCCAGAGCTCCGCCCGGATGGTCGCCGCGGCCTCCGGCGCGACGGTCGTCGCGCGGACGTGCTGTAAGACCTTGCCGGCGATGTGCGGTGAGATGAGCGACTCTCCCACCCAGGCGGCCTCGATCCCTCTCATCAGGTCCTGGATCGACGCATCCTTCAGCAGGTAGCCGCACGCGCCGGCGAGGATCGCATCCATCACGTCCTGCTCCTGATCGGAGATCGTCAGCACGATCACGCGCGTGAGCGGGGCGTCGCGGCTGATGTGCCTCGTCGCGTCGACGCCGTTCATCCCCGGCATGTTGAGGTCCATGATCACGACGTCCGGCGCGCTCTCGCGGACGATCCGCAGCGCGTCAGAGCCGCTCCCGGCCTCCCCCACGATGGCGACCCCCTGCTCTTCGAGGAGGTTCCGCAGGCCCGTCCGGAAGAGGTCGTGGTCGTCGACGAGAAGGACACGAACCTCGTGCTCCTCGGCCGCGACGGATCCGGTCTCGTTCATGCCTGTTTCCTCGGTGGTCACCCGCAGACGGCCAGTCTAGAAAATCGGCTCAGCCGATCGTGATCGTGACCGTCCGGCGGCCCCAGGCGTGCGCCTCGGCGACGGTCGCGAACCACAGGTCGATCACGGCGCCGCGGATGGCGCCGCCGGTGTCGGCAGCCACCGCATGGCCGTACCCGGGCACGTACAGAGGGGTACCGAGCGGGATCACGCTCGGATCGACCGCGACGATGCCGTGCCCGACCGGGAGCCCGGCGGCGGTCTCACCGGGCAGGCTGTACCCAATCGCGCTCACCGTGAGCGTCAGCGTGCTGTCTGCGTTCAGGATGGGCTCGATCGCGGACGCTGTGGGCTCGGCCAGCAGCCTCGGCGCGGTCGCGGTGGACGTCTGCAGCGTCGCGGCCTGCTGCTGGGCGGCGCTCGCGGCCGCCTCGAGCGAGCTCACCTGTTGCGCGGTCAGGTCCTGCCGTCGCTGCAGCGTCGCGACGTAGTTCGCCTTCGCGGCGGCGTGGGCTGCGAGCTCGCCGGCTCGCGCCTCGGCCGCCTCCGTCAGGCTCGTGAGCTCGGCCGCGCGGGCCGTCAGCTGCCGGTTCAGGCGCGTGAGACGCGCCCGCGTCGCGCGGGACCGGTCCAGGATGCGACTCTGCTCGGCGGCTGCGCGATCGAGGCCCTCGAGATCTGACAGCGCCTCCTCGAGCGACCGCGAGCCGAGCAGGACCTCGAGCGGGTCAATGGCCCGTTGCTCGTACAAGCGGCGGAGCAGCTCTTCCAGGCGAAGAGTGGAGAGCTCCGACGCTCTCCTTGCGACGGCGAGCCTGCCTCGCACCGATGCGTGCTGCCGCTCGACATCCGCGCGCCTGGCTGCAAGAGCCGCCGCGGCGGCGCGGGCGGATTCGAGCTCGCTCTCGAGCGCGTAGAGCTGCAGGAGCGCGGACTGCCGGTCGGCGTCGACCGAACGGGCGAGCCCACGCAGACGCTCGGCCTTCGACCGCAGCGTCGTCTCGTCCGCGCCGACCGCGACGGGCACCGCGCAGATCAACGCCAGACCTGCACAAGCCGCCGCGAGACGTGCGCCGCCCCATCCCGATTGCGCCCGCACGAGGCGCGGACCGTACCACAGGGGGCCGTTTCGCGGCCCCGGTCGAGGGCGAAGTTTGTGACTTGTAAATCATCCCCCCGAAAGGGGCATTTCTGGCTCGGTTGCGGTTTGCAGGCGTCCGTGGAGGTTGCTAGGGTACGCCGCTTGTGACCGACCGGGCCCCCACAGTGGGTGCCTCGCAAGCTCGGACTGTGGCAATCGGGGCAGGGAGTCCCTGATCAGTTCGAGATTGCGAAAGGCGCCGGCGATCCTTGCACTGGCTGCGGTTGTGCTCGCAGCGTGCTCGGCCTCCGTGAAGACCGCGGCCGCCGACCCGACCATCAGTGAGAAGCGGGCTCAGGCGGAGGATGTCCTGAACCAGATTCGGGAGATCGACTCGCAGCTCTCCCACGCAGTCGAGGCGTACAACCTCGCCAACCTGCGGCTCGAGCGGATCGACACGGACCTCGTCACGAACGCCAGACATCTGGGCATCGCGCGCACGAGCCTCAAGGGCGCGCAGGCGACGCTGTCGCAGCGCATCGTGACGTTGTACGTCAACGGTGGTCGCTCGAGCGGCCTCGAGGTGCTGCTCGGAGCCGAGTCGCTCGACCAGCTGCTGAACCGCATGGACGCTGTCGATCGCGTCACCGAGCAGGACACGCGGGTGCTGCGCGAGGTCAGGGCTTTCAAGGCGCAGGTGAAGGCGCAGAAGCTGAAGCTTCGGCGCGCGCGCGCGGCTCAGCAGCGCGAGGTCGCCGAGCGCGCGTCGCAGCGGAGCGCGATCGAGGCCCAGCTCAACGAGCGGGAGCAGATGCTCGCGAGCGTCCGTGAGGAGATTGCGCAGCTCGAGGCCGCAGAGGCGGCTCGCCAGGCGCGCCTGCAGGAGGAGGCGCGTGCGCGGATCGCCGCGTCGGCGCTCGAGCCGCAGGAGGACCAGAGCACCCTCGCGCCGCCGATCGAGCAGGTCGCCGCTGCGGACCCGGTCGAGGTGGCCGCAGCGCCGGATGCGCGCTACGGAGGCGTGGTCGGGATCGCGATGCAGTACCTCGGCGTTCCCTACCGCTGGGGCGGCGCCGACCCGTCGGGATTCGACTGCTCGGGCTTCATCATGTACGTCTACTCGAAGGTCGGCGTCTCGCTTCCGCACCACGCCGCCTCGCAGTACAGCGCCGGCGTGGGGGTCTCGAGGGATCAGCTGCAGCCCGGCGACCTCGTCTTCTTCAACGGCCTCGGCCACGCGGGCATCTACATCGGCGGCGGCCAGTTCATCCACTCGCCGCACACGGGCGACGTCGTCAAGATCTCCAGCCTGTCGGATTCCTGGTACGCCGCGACGTACGTCGGCGCCCGCCGGATCTGACGTTCTCTAGTGCGCGTGGTGCGCGTGCACCACGGCGTGGCCCTTGCCGCGGGCGATCAGCGCGCGGTTGACCGGATAGGCCACGGCCCCCGCGACGAGCAGCGCGAACGCAAGGCTTCCCCAGAAGAGGAAGTCGGCCAGGCCGGCGTCCATCGCGCCGGGAATGACCAGGATGATCGCGTTGTCGACGAGCTCCATCACCGCGATCGAGACCGTGTCCGCGGCGAGGGCGACCGGGACGGCGGCGGCGAGCGCGATCCCGGAGCGGAGCAGCGGCAGCATCGTCAACAGGTAGCCGAAGAAGAAGGCGAGCACGACCGCCAGCGCGATCGTCGCCCAGTCGCCCCACCCAAGCGCGGTGCCGATCACGAACCCCAGCACCTCGCCGATCGCACAGCCCGTCAGGCAGTGCACGGTCGCACTGAACGCGAGCCGGTTCAGGCTCGGCGTCACATGCCGGCGGCGGCGTTGAGCGTGTCGCCGGCGTAGAGCTCGTCGAGCTCCTTGGCGAAGCGCTCGACGACGACGCGTCGCTTCAGCTTCAGCGTCGGCGTCAGCTCGCCGCTGTCCATCGTGAAGTCGCGCGGCAGGATGGTGAAGCGCTTGATCTGCTCGTAGCGAGAGCGGTCGGCGTTGACCTCGTCGACAACGCTCTGGATGAGCTCACGCACGCGCTCGTCGCGCGAAAGCTCCTCGATCTCGCCGTTGACACCCTGCTCGGCCGCCCACTTGCCGACCTCCTCCGGCTCGAGCGTGATCAGCGCGGCGACGTACGGCTTCCGGTCGCCGACGACGACCGCCTGCGACACGTACTTCGAGGCCTTGAGGTCGTTCTCGAGGTTCTGCGGCGCCACGTTCTTGCCGCCGGCCGTGACGATGATGTCCTTCTTGCGGTCGGTGATCGTGATGAAGCCGTCCTCGTCGATCGTGGCGATGTCGCCCGTCTTCAGCCAGCCGTCCGGCCCGAGTACCTCAGCCGTCGCCGCGGGATCCTTGAAGTACCCCTGGAAGACGGTCTCGCTCTTGACCAGGAGCTCGCCGTCCTCCGCGAGCTTGACCTCGAAGCGGGGGAGGGCCTTGCCGACGGTGCCGAAGCGGAAGGCGTCGCGGGTGTTCGTCGAGGCAGCCGTGGTGCACTCCGTCAGCCCGTAGCCCTCGACGAGCAGGATGTCGATCGCATGGAAGAACTCGGCGATCTCGAGGGAGAGCGGAGCCCCGCCGGAGATGGCCGTGTGCAGACGCCCGCCGAGGCGCTCCTTGACCTTGGCGTAGACGAGCCGGTCGGCGACGCGGTGCTGCAGCGCGAGCCCGCGTGGCACCGGCTGGCCCGCGCGGGTTCGAGTGCTCACCTCGCGCCCGACGCGAAGCGCCCAGTCGACCAGCTTCCGGCGCAGCCCCGTCGCCTCGTCGAACTTCGCGACGACGGCGGTGTGGACCTTCTCGTAGACACGCGGAACGCTCGGGAAGACGGTCGGGCGCACCGCCTGTAGCGCCGCGGCGGCCTGGAGCGGGTCGGGGAGGAAGGCGATCGTGTAGCCGACGTAGGGGCCGGACAGGTGCATCAGGCGGCCGAAGTTGTGCGCGAGCGGCAGGTAGAGGAGCATCGAGTCACCGGGGCCTGTGAAGCGCTCGAGGTCGTCGACGACGGCAACCATGGCGTAGTAGTTGAGGTTCGAGATCATGCAGCCCTTGGGCGGACCGGTCGTCCCCGACGTGTAGATGTACGTGAAGAGGTCGTTCTCCTCGATCGCGTCGGACGCCTCGCGCAGGGCGTTGGGATGCTCGGCGGCGAACGCACGTCCACGCTCGGCGAGCTCCGGCAGGTCGGCGAAGGTGAGCACGTGCTGCACGCGCGGGATCGAGTCGCGCACCGACTCGACCTTCGCGCGCTGGTCGTCGTCCTCGCACAGGATCCCGACCGACTCGGAGTGGTCGAGGATGTACCCGGCGTCCTTCGGGGAGCTGTTCGCGTAGATGCCGACGCCAATCGCTCCGATCGAGCCGAGCGCGAAGTCGAAGAGCGCCCACTCGGCCCGCGTCGTCGCCAGTAGCGCGAACGCATCACCCTTCTTGACGCCGAGTGAGAGCAGGCCGTTCGCGTACGCCTCCACGCGCTCGGCTGCCTCGGGCCAGTGGATCGGATGCCACTCGTCGCCACGCTGTTCCAGGTAGGCGGGTTCCTGCCGGCCGGCGGCGACTGCGTCGCGCCAGAGCCTCGCGATCGTGCGCTTCTCGTCCATGACCGGACTTTACTGATGCGCGAGGAGGCAGGAAACGGCCTGCAAACGGACAACGAAGGTGGTCCCACTAGACTAGGAGCAGCATGCGCACCAGCTGGAACGGCTCTCTCAGCTTCGGCCTCGTCTCGATTCCGGTCGGGCTCGCGCCCGCGACGAAGCCGGCCGCGCGGGCGTCGGACGTGTCGTTCCGGATGCTCCACCGCGAGTGCGGAACGCCGATCAAGCAGAAGCGCTACTGCCCGGTGCACGAGCGCGACCTCGACCCGGACGAGATCGTCAAGGGCTACGAGATCGCGAAGAACCAGTTCGTGTTCGTCGAGGACGAGGAGCTCGAGGCGCTCGCGCAGCACGACGATTCGCGCTCGATCGAGATCACACGCTTCGTCGACGCCGCTCAGGTCGATCCGATCTTCTTCGACCGAACCTACTTCCTCGTTCCCGCGCAGGCGCCGGCGGCGCGCCGGCCGTACGTCCTGCTCCTGAACGCGATGACCGAGTCCGGGATGGCCGCACTCGGGCGTTTCATTCAGCAGGGCAAGGAGAAGTTCTGCCTGATCCGCGCGAAGGGCGACGCGCTCGCGCTCGAGACGCTCTACCTCTCGGCGGACGTCTTCTCCCAGGCGGAGATCAGCGAGGCCGTCGAGGAGATCGAGGTCAAGGACGCCGAGCTCGCTCTGGCCCGACAGGTGATCTCGAGCCTCGAGGCCGACTTCGACCCGTCCGTTCTCCAGAGCGAGTACCGCGGGAGCCTCCGCGCGATGCTGGAGGCGAAGGCGGCCGGTCAGGAGATCACGGCGCCGGAGCCGGTCGCGGAGGAGGCGCCGGTCGTCGACCTGATGGAGGCGCTGCGGCGCAGCGTCGAAGAGGCGCAGCGGGACAAGCCGGCAAGCGCCTCGAGCAAGAAGGCTGCTGCGCGGCCGTCCACTCGGAAGCGCACGGCCGCGCGCAAGTAGCTGGGCCCCGGCTGCGCGCTAGTGCGGCTGCGGGATCGCGTTCAGCGCTTCAAGCTGGGCCTGGAAGAGCGTCTTGTCGATCTTGCCCTGGTAGATCGGCACGCCTTCCTCGATGCACAACCGGATCACGTCCTGCCGCTCCATTCCAAGCTCCTTCGAGAGCTCGTCCGGCGTCAGGTGATTTGCCATGCGTGGTCCTCCCTTCGCGGCAACGAAAAAGCCCGCTGGCGCAAGGATGCGCTCAGGCGGGCTCGGCTACCGCTCGCTCGTTGTGTTGTGCGGGATTCAACGGGCCCGCACCCCCAAGACCTTCATACCGCCAGGATACTTCCTCGGCATGACGGTCGCAACGGGAGTGCCGATGGGTGTGCCGGCCCTCGAGGAGCATCGGGCCGAGCTCGGCGGCCTCCAAATCCGGTACTTCGCCGGCGGAGCCGGCCCGCCGCTCGTGCTCCTGCACGGGCTCGGCGGTGGGGCGCTGAACTGGGTCGAGCTGCTGCCCGCGCTGGTCGAGCGCTACCGCGTCGTCGTCCCCGACCTGCCCGGCCACGGCCGCTCGGGCCGGCTGCCTCCGCGCGCGGCCATGTCCGGCTATGCGGACGTGGTCGGCGATCTGATCGAGCGCGAGCTGGCCGCCCCGGCGCTCCTCGCAGGCCACTCGTTCGGCGGCCTCGTCGCCCTCCGACTGGCGCAGCGCCGTCCGGATGCGGTCCGCGGTCTGCTCCTCGTCGCGCCTGCGGGCATCGGCTCGAGCGCCCGCTACGCGCGCGCGGCGATCCTCGTCACGGGCATCGTCCGGCCGAGCCGCTGGGTCGCTCCGTTCCGCCATCGGTACGCCACGCGGCTCTGGTACCGGCGGGCGCTCTTCCGGCCGTGGTTCGTGTCGGACGCCCTCTCGCTCTCGCCGCGGGCGGCGCTCGGCTTCCTCGAGGGCGCGACCGAGCACAGCGACCTCCGCACCGCCGGCCGGGCGCTCGTCCGCGACGACCCACGCCACGACCTCGAGCAGATCAGGTGTCCGGTGGTCGTCGTCTGGGGCGCCCGCGACCCGCAGCTGCCGCTCGACGATGCCTTCGAGTTCACGCGCCGGCTCCGAGCGAAGCTGCGGGTCGTCGCCGACTGCGGCCACCTGGTGATCGGCGAGCGCCCGGAGGCGTGTCTGGACGCCCTCGCCGAGCTCGCACGCCACTAGGATCGGCCCGTGGAGGTCACGTTGCGCCCCCTCCGGGAGGACGAGTTCCCGGCTTGGCTCGAGGCGCAGCGGCGCGAGTACGCCCGGGGCATGGTCGACGACGCCGGGCTGCCCCGGTCCGTCGCCGAGGAGAAGGCTGCGCGCGACACCGCGTCCGTGCTGCCCCAGGGCTTCGCGACACCGGAGACGCACTTCTGGATCGTCGAGTCGGACGGCCTGCGCGTGGGCACCGTGTTCCTCGGTGTCCACTCCGGCGGCGCCTGGCTCTACGACATCACGATCGACGAGGGCGTGCGTGGCCGAGGCTACGGCCGCGCCGCGATGACGGCGCTCGAGGTGCAGGCCCGGTCGCTCGGGTTCGACAGCATCGGCCTGAACGTCTGGGGCGGGAACACGGTCGCGCGCGGGCTCTATCGCTCCCTCGGCTACGCAGAGGAGTCGGTGTTGATGCGGAAGGCGCTCTAGCCCTCAGACCGGGTTCGGCACCTCGAGGAACTCCCATTCGATTCCGAATCTGACGGAGAGCCGCTCCGCGAGCGCCTGCACGCCGAGGCGCTCCGTCGCGTAGTGGCCCGCCGCGACGAAGTGCACGCCGAGCTCCCGTGCCGCGTGGAGGCTCGGTTCCTCCGGCTCGCCGGTCAGGAAGAGGTCGTAGCCCTCGCTCGCCGCCAGGATCAGCTCGCCGCCCGCGCCGCCGCTCGTGATCGCGACGCGCTCGACGCGTTCTGAGCCGCCGGCGAAGACGACCGGCTCGCGCTCCACCAGCGCCTGCACTCGTGTGACGAACTCGGGTGCGCTACACGGCTCGCGCAGTCGCCCGCCCTGGCCGACCTGGCCGAACTGACGCTCGACGTCGACGCCGAGCGCGGCTGCGAGGAGTGCGTTGTTGCCGATCTCCGGATGTGCGTCCAGTGCGAGGTGGTAGGCCGCGAGCGTGAGGTCCGCGCGGAACAGCGCCTCGAGCCGGGCGCGCTGGCGGCGGTCGACGACCGGCGACTCGTTCCGCCAGAAGAGCCCGTGATGGACGATCAGGAGCTGCGCGCCCGCTGCCGCAGCGCGCTCGAACAGCTCGACCGACGAGGAGACGCCGCAGGCGATCTTCGTCACCTCGCCGGCGCCGACGACCTGCAGTCCGGGAGGTGCGAACTCCGGGAAGCGGTGCACCTCCAGGAGCTCATTCGCGTAGCCCAGGATCTCGTCTCGTCTCGCCACGCAGGCGATTCTAGGCCCCTGGCTGCTTGCTACTCTCGATACATGGACATGGAGTGGATCGCACTCGCGGCCGGCTACGTCCTGTTCCTCATCCTCTCGCGCGGGGTCCTCAATGGAGCCGGGAAGGCCATGCGCGACTGGGGCGGGGCCTCCGCGCAGGCTCGGCGAGCTCCGAGTAGCGAGCCGAGTAGCTAACCTTTCCCGCGCTCGGGGTGTGGCGCAGCCTGGTAGCGCGCTCCGTTCGGGTCGGAGAGGTCCCGAGTTCAAATCTCGGCACCCCGATAAGAGCACGGGGGAAACCATGTTTCCCCCGTGACCCCCTTCTTCCTTCGCTGCCGCCCGTGGGCCGCTCTTGGGCTGCGCGGAAGTGAATTCCGCTCCGCCCGCCTTTGTAGGCGTCGCAAGGTTCGTTGCGCCTCGCTTCGCTCGCGCGTTCGGGTTAGGGCGTGGCTAGCTCCTGGCGGTGGACCACGGCCGTGCAGAGGTCTTCGACGTAGTCCAGGCCTGCTGCTTCGGCGATCTCGCGCGACTCTGGCGAGCGGATGCCCAGCTGCAGCCACAGCGCTCCCGCGCCGGCGGCGACCGCGTCGCGCGCGTGCTCGGGCGTGAACTCCGGCCTGCGGAAGACGTCCACGAGATCCACGTGCTCCTCGATCTCCTGCACCGACTGCACGCACGGCACGCCGAGCACGTCGTCGCAGTCGGCCGGTCGGACCGGGATGACGCGGTAACCCTGCGCCAGGAGATAGCGCATGACCCCGTGGCTCGGGCGGTCGGGCCTCGGCGAGGCTCCGACGAGCGCGATCGTCTTCGCCTCACGGAGGATCTCGGCGGGCGATCTCATGGGGCCAAGCTACCCTCAGCGCGGTGGTCAGCGCGGTCCTCTTCGATGTCGACTTCACGCTCGCCCTCCCGGGCCCCGAGCTAGGCCCAGAGGGCTACCGCCGCCTCGGCGAGCGGCACGGTCTCACGCTCGATCCGGAGCGGTACGAGGAGGCGAGGCGCGCGGCCCACGCGTCGCTCCAGCGGCATCCGGAGCTCGAGCACGACGACGAGATCTGGGTGGCCTTCACCGAGCAGATCGTGCGCGGCATGGGGGGCGACGCGGACGCCGCGTACGAGTGCGCGGTCGAGCTCGTCGCCGTGTGGGAGTCGCACGACAAGTTCACGCTCTACGAGGACGCGCTGCCCGTGCTCGAGGAGCTACGTCGCCACGGGCTGAAGCTCGGGCTCGTGTCCAACGGGAGCCGCGACCTCGACGAGTTCGTTCGCCACCACGCGCTCGAGGTCGACTGCGCCGTTGGCTCGAGAGCGTTCGGCCGGACGAAGCCGCACCCGGGGATCTTCCGGCATGCCCTCGCGCTCCTCGAAGTCCAGCCGCAGGACGCCGCGATGGTCGGCGACTCGTACGAGGACGACATCGAGGGCGCACGCGCGCTCGGGCTGCGTGCGTTCCTGCTCGACCGCGACGGCCGCTATCCGGAGGAGCCGGAGCGGCTGACCGATCTCTACGCCCTGCCGGCGGCGCTCGGCCTGGCCGCCGCCTAGCAGCGGTCGCCGTCGGGGCAGCGGCGCAGCGTCTCGACGTACGGTCTGCCGCCGCGCCACGTCAGCCTGATCCGGATCGACGCCGCGTTGTTCGTGTAGTCGAGCTCCTCGAGCGCCTCGTCCGGGTTGGCGCGGTGCACGAGGAGGTACACGCCCGCGGGGACGCCGCGCAGCTCGAGGTTCTGGCCGTGGAAGTGGGGCGGATAGAGGTCGGTGTAGCCCGAGGAGGTGCCCTGCTCGACGGCGAGCGCCTCGGGCTCGAACGCGGCGCAGTTGCTCAGGAAGCGCGGGCCGCGGAAGTCGGCGACGGCACCGCGGGCGAGGCCGTAGTGGTCTGCCAGGCAGAAGCCGCTCTTGCGGTCACGGACGAGCAGCCTGCCCGTCAGATCGCGCAGCTCGTAGCGCTGGAAGCGGAGGAGGTGCCAGTGCGAGTGCGTCGACTCCGGCGTGTAGCGCAGCCGGCCGGCGCGGTCGTACACGCGCACGCCTCCGTCGGACAGCTTGACGATCTGCCGCGCCTGCATCGGCTCCCCGTCCGCGCCCCGCTGGCCGCGAACCCAGACCGGCCCGTCGCCGATGTTGTCCGTCGCCGAGGCGAAGCCGAGCTTCGTGCCCCTGATCGTGAGCCGGAACGGTGGGCGCTGATCGAAGTCGGGCAGGAGCTCACGGGGCCCCGTCTGCGGCGTGTCCGCGTCGCTCGACTTCTCGGGCAGCTCGGTCCCGGGCTCGATCACACGGAAGCGCAGCTCGCCGTCGTCGCTCCACGTCGGGAGCACCTCCTCCTGGGCGGACGTCGTGAAGCGAGCCGTACGGCCGGTCGCGAGCTCGAGCGTCCAGATGTCGAAGCTGCCTCCCGTGAGCGGGCTCGCGGCGAACGCGATCCGGCGGCTGTCGGGAGACCAGGCGGGCATGAGGACGACCTGCTCGCGCACCGTGAGCCGCTCCACGCTGCCGCCGTCCCGACGGACGACGTAGAGGCTGGAGGAGCGGCGGCCGGGCTCCTGGCGGACGAAGGCAATGCGCCGGCCGTCCGGCGACCAGTCCGGCTGGGAGTCGTCGGCCGGTGTCGCGGTGATCTGCTCGGCGCCGACGAACAGGTCGCCGCCCTTTGCGGAGACGACGGCGGGCGGCAGCGAGCGCGCGTCGCCGACTTCGAGCAGCGCCGCAGTCAGCGGGAGCGGCAGCAGCACGAGCGCGACGGCTCCGAGTCGCGCGAGCCTCATCCGAGCTCCAGCTCCGCGCGCCACACGTCGGTGTGCTCGCCGAGGCCGGGCCCGCGGCCTGCGGCTCCAGTTCCGAACTCAGGCGCTGCTTCGGCCAGCGTCGCGACGGGCCCGACTGCCACGTCCTCGTCCGCGCAGAGGTCGAGCCACTCGTCCAGCCGGCGGCTCGAGAAAACGACGGCGAGCGCGGCCGCGAGCTCGGCCTGCGCGTCGGCCACGAGGTGCAGCTCGGCGAGCTCCGGTCGCCCGATCACCTCGCAGAGCCGCACGAAGAACTTGGGCTCGAGCGCACCCACGGTGAGGTGGCGGCCGTCCGCCGTCTCGTAGATCCGGTAGCAGGCGAGGCCGCCAGTCAGGAAGCGCGGCAGCGGGTCGCCGCCGAGCCGGTGGGAGACGAGCCGGTGCGACCCGTGGGTCATCGACGTCGTCAGCCGGGCGCCGCGGCCGGTGCGCGACCGTTCGAGGAGCGCTGCGAGGACGGACGTGACGGCTCCGAGGGCACCCGCCGCGAGGTCGGCGGGCTGAACCGGCGGCAGGCTCGGCGCCGTGTCCTCGAGAACCCCGGCCCAGCCGAGGTAGTTGAGGTCGTGGCCTGCTCGCAGCGCGTGCGGGCCGCTCGTGCCGAAGCCCGTGATCGAGCAGTAGACCGCCGACGCGGGCACGTCGTCGGGGCCGATGCCGAGCCGTGCCGCGACGCCGGGCCTGAACCCCTCGAGGACGACGTCCGCCCCGGCGCAGAGCGCTCGTGCGAAGTCGGGCTCCGTCTTCAGGTCGATGACGACCGACTCCTTCCCGGTGTTCAGGGCCGCCTCCCAGGCAGGCGCGACGTGGCGCATCGGGTCACCCTCCGGCGGCTCGATCCGGACGACACGGGCGCCGAGCTCGAGGAGCTCGCGGGACGCGAACGCCCCCGGGAGATAGCGGGTCAGATCGACGACGAGCATGCCGGAGAGCGGCCGCACGGGGGCCGACGATACCTCTAGGCTGAGACGCTCTTGCGAGGACGGCCTTCAGTCGCGACGTCGACGGCGCAGCCGACTCCCCCCAGACCCGAGCGAGGCGACGTCAGGACGGCGTGGACGCTCGCGCTCGGCGCCTTCGGGCTCGCATTCTCGCTGACGACGACGGCCGCCTACCTGCCGCCGCTGCTGGGCGGGTTCACCGACTCGACGACGCTGATCGCGCTCGTCCTGGCCGCCGAGGGCGTGTTCGCGATCGCGCTGCCGCTCGTGATCGGCCCCTGGAGCGACACCTTCCACACGCCGCTCGGGCGCCGCCGCCCGTTCATGCTGGTCGCGCTCGGCCCAATCGCCTTCTGCCTCGCGCTGATGGCGTTCATGCCGAACCTCTGGACGACGGCGCTCCTCGTCTTCGCCTTCTTCTTCGCGTACTACGTCTACGAGCCGCCGTACCGGGGCCTCTACCCGGATCTGCTGCCGGAGAGCGTGTACGGCCGCGCACAGAGCGCACAGCACCTCCTCCGGGGTCTCGCGCTCGGCGCGGCGCTCATCGGCGGCGGGGCGCTCTTCCATCTCTGGGAGGCGAGCCCGTTCCTCGTCGCCTCCGTGGTCGTGACACTCGCGCTCGCGGCTCCCGTGGTGCTCCTGCGCGAGGACGGCGGTCACGGACGTGTCTTCGAGGGCGTGCGCGCCTACGTGGCCCACAGCTGGCGGATTTTCCAACGGAATCAAGAGGTGCGCCGCTTCCTGATCGCGAACACCGCGTGGGAGGGAGCCTTCGCGGGCGCGAGGACGTTCGTCGTGCTCTACCTCACGGTCGGTCTCGGGCAGCCGCTCGGCACGACGACCGCGGTCCTGGCGGCGGTCGCGGGCGGCTACGTCGTCGCCGCGCTCGTCTCGGGGCTCCTCGGCGACCGGCTCGGCCTCGCGCGCGTGATCTTCTTCGCCTCGTTCGTCTACGCCGGTGGGCTCTTCGCCGGCGGCTTCGCGACCGAATGGAAGCGCTGGTACCTGCCGGTGGTCTTCGTCGTCGCCATCGCGGGCGGGATGGTGATGACCCTGTCCTGGGGGCTTCTGTTCAAGCTGATGCCGGCGGCCGACCGCGGAGCGATCGCCGGCCTTGCCACGACGACGAAGGGCGTCGGGCTCCTAATCGGCCCGTTGCTGGCTGGCGTGGCGATCGACCTCCTGTCGCCGTACCTCGAGGACACACACGGCTACGCCGCCCTGTGGCCGATCCTGGGCGTGCCGATCTTGCTCGCGATCCCGCTCGTCGCCCGGCTCTCAGCGGCAGAGCGGCAGGCCGGGGCGGGAGAGCCCGAAGGCCCAGAGCCGATCGTCTAGGACGTAGAGGGCCGTCACGACCTGTCCGCGGCGGCCGACGAGCGCGTAGTAGTCCCCGCAGCTCCGACGCGTGTAGCTCGGAAACTCGTCGCGCACGCGCGAGGCCGGCTCGCCGAGCGCGAGGCCGCTCGAGGTCGCCCAGCCGGACGGCTGGTAGAGCGTGAAGACCGCCGCGGCCCGGCCGTCCCGGAACTCGACGCCGGCGCCGCGCGGCTGGAAGGCGAAGTAGTTGAAGTACCACGTCTCCCGGCGGCAGTCGGTGCAGCGCCCGTACGCGCGCCCCCAGGCTCGCTCGACCTGCGCTGCCGTGGCGCCGAGCCGGAGACTGCCGAGGCTCTCGCCGGGCACGAGCACCCCGGCGTGCGGCGGCGCACCGAACGCGGAGGCGCGTGAGTCCGAGCGCTGCTGCGAGAACGCCGACGAGGCGCACGTCTGTGAGGATAGGCGCCTTGAGATCGTTCAACCTCTTCGACGGCGAGCTCGACCTCGAGCGCGACCGGCCCGGCTTCAGCTGGCGCGCCGCCCGCGTCGGGGAGAAGGTCGGCGCCGAGAAGGTCGGCGCGAGCCTCTACGAGCTGGAGCCCGGCGAGCGGACGTTCCCGTACCACTACGAGTACGGCTGCGAGGAGTGGCTGATCTGCGTCTCCGGCCGGCCGACGGTGCGCGTCCCGGACGGCGAGCACGAGCTCCGCCCGGGTGACGTCGTCTGCTTCCCGGAGGGTCCAGATGGCGCACATCTCGTCCGCAACGACACCGACCAGCCGGTCAGGGTGCTGATCGCGTCCACGAAGCAGACGCCGGCCGCGGCGGTCTATCCGGACAGCGGCAAGATCGGCATCTGGCCCGGCGGTGACGCCGACGCGCCGCGGCTCTTCCGCCTCGAGTCGGACGTCGACTACTGGGACGGGGAGGACTAGCGGAAGGCGTTCTCGCCGGTCAGCGCTTCGCCGACGACGAGCGTGTGCACCTCGTGCGTGCCCTCGTAGGTAAGCACCGACTCGAGGTTGTTGACGTGGCGGATGACCGGGTACTCGAGCGTGACGCCGTTCGCGCCGAGGATCGTCCGGGCGGAGCGCGCGACCTCGAGCGCGCCGCGCACGTTGCCCATCTTCCCGAGGCTGACGTGCTCCTGGCGCAGCGTGCCGTCGTCCTTCATCCGGCCGATGTGGAGCGCGACGAGGAGGCCGCGGTTGAGCTCGAGCGCCATCTCGGCGAGCTTCTCCTGGGTCAGCTGGTATCCCGCGATCGGCTTCTGGAAGACGATGCGCTCCTTCGCGTAGTCGAGGGCGGCCTCGAAGCAGGCCCTACCGGCGCCGACAGCGCCCCAGACGATCCCGTAGCGGGCCTCGTTGAGGCAGGAGAGCGGCCCGCGTAGCGTGGTGACATCCGGGAAGACGTTCTCGTCCGGCACGCGCACGTCCTGGAGGACGAGCTCGGAGGTGACCGAGGCGCGGAGCGACAGCTTCTTGTGGATCTCGGGGGCGGTGAAGCCCGGCATCCCCTTCTCGACGAGGAAGCCGCGAATGGCGCCGTCGTCGGTGCGCGCCCAGACGGTCGCGACGTCGGCGATCGTGCCGTTCGTGATCCACATCTTGGCGCCGTTCAGGATCCAGTCCGACCCGTCGCGTCGCGCGTGCGTGCGCATCGAGCCGGGGTCGGAGCCCGCGTCGGGCTCTGTCAGCCCGAAGCAGCCGATCGCGTCGCCGGTGTGCATCGCCGGCAGCCAGCGCTGCTTCTGCTCCTCAGAGCCCCAACGCCAGATCGAGTACATCGCGAGCGAGCCCTGGACGGAGACGGCGCTGCGCACGCCGGAGTCGCCTGCCTCGAGCTCGAGGCAGGTCAGGCCGTACGCGACCGCGCTCGCGCCGGGCAGGCCATAGCCGTCGAGGTGCATGCCGTACAGGCCGAGCTTGCCGAGCTCTGCGAGCAGCTCTCGCGGGAGGATGCCCTGCTCGAACCAGTCTCCTACCTCGGGCAGCACCTGCTCGCGCACGAAGGTCCGCACGGTGTCGCGGATCGCACGCTCCTCGTCGTCGAGCAAAGCGTCGATGGCGAGAAAGTCCCGTGGGTCGAGCGCCGTCTGCTTCTCCGTCACGGCCACGCTCGAAGGCTACCGTTGCGTCGTGCTCGCCGCGATCGCCCAGGCCGTCACGGCCATCTTTGCGGGAGCGGATCACGAGGTCTCGGCGATGACTCCGAGGGAGAAGGCGGCGCTGGTCGTCGTCGCCGGCATGCCCGCGGGCGACGGCTTCGGCGGCGTCCTCGTCCGATCGTGGAACACAGACCTGCCGCGTCCGAGCGGGATCGTCTTCGCAGACCAGGAGGGCGGAGCGGTCAGGACGTTCACGGCGCTCCCGCCGTGGCGGGCGGCCTCGACGTACCGCAGCGCAGGCGAGGCGTTCGCAGCGGGTCGCGAGACTGCGGCCGGGCTCCGCCGGGTCGGCGCTCACGCAGCGTTCGCGCCGGTGCTCGACCTGCCGGACGGGCCGCTTGGGTCGCGGCACTTCGCCAGGCCCGAGTACGGCGTCGCGTTCGCGCGCGGCCTCGGCGGAGCCGCGTGCCCGAAGCACTTCCCCGGTCTCGGCTCGGCGGCGCGCTCGACCGACGAGGCCCGCGTTCACGGCACGCTGCGTGCTCGCGATCTCGCGCCGTTCCGGGCCGCGATCCGCGCCGGCGTGTCGTGCGTGATGGTCGGCCACGCGATCTACCCTCGGCTCGGTGGCCGGCGGGCGTCCTTCGAGCCGGCGACCTATCGGCTCCTGCGCGACCTCGGCTTCGACGGCGTCGCGATCACCGACTCGCTCGGCGTGCTCGGCAGCCCGTATGCGCCGTACTGGGGAAGGCTCGCGATCCGCGCCGGCGCCGATCTCGTGCTGACGACGAGCTCACGCGACGCGGCGCGGATCGTCGACGCGCTCGTCCCGCTCGCGCGTCGCGGCGAGCTCGACGAGAGTGTCGTCAGGGTGCTGCGGTATCGGCGCTCGCTGGGCGTTCCGGCACCGTGACGGTGACCGTCGCGCCGACGGCCTTGCCCTTCGGGCCGACGGCCCTGGCGGAGAGCACGTGCGGGCCGGGAGTCTCGAGCGACGTGTCCCAGCCGAGGGTGTAGGGCGCCGCAACGTCGGTACCACGGAGGGTGCCGTCGATCGTGAACTCGAGGCGCTCCACGCTTCCCTGCACCGACACCCGCCAGATCACGAGGCCGTCGAGCTCCTGGCCGTCGCGCACGCTCTGCTCGAGGATGCGGAGCGGCGGGACTTTCGGCGGCGCCGGCCGCGGCGGGCGAGCTGGCCGAGCCGGCCGCAGCGGCCGGTTGCGCACGACGAGCGCGATCCGCCGTCCGGCAACGCGCCCGTCGACGGAACGTGCCTCGAGCTCGAGCACGTGCAGACGGTCTCTGACGCGCCGCGTGTTCCAGCGGAAGACGTAGGGAGCGCGCGAGTCGCGGCGTGCGACCCGTCCGTCGATGCGGAGGACGACCGACCGCGCCTTCGCCCCCCAGGCACGCGCTCGCAGCCGCACGGTGCCGCGGACGCGCGTCCACTCCCGTGCCCCCGCCGTGGTGAGCCTGAAAGCGCGGTTGTCCACCACGACGGTCCGGCGCGTGATGTCGTGCCGTGTGCCGTCGCCGTAGGCGCGGAGCTCGAGCACGTGCGTGCCGTTCGCGAGGCGCGTCGTGTTCAGGCCCCGCCCGCCGGCGAGGGCGAACGGCGGTCGCCGGTCGGTCCAGACCACGCGCCCGTCGACCACGAACTCCACCGTGCGCACGCCGCCGGTCGTCCTTGCACGCCAGGGGACGATCCCGGCGAGCGGACCGCGGCGGAGCCCCGGAACGACGCTCAGCTTGACGCCGTGGGCGTAGCGCCGCACCAGCGAGAGATACCGGCGCCAGCTCCAGTGCGGGCCGGGGTCGGTGTGATGGCTCGCGCCGCCGGTGCCGCCGCCCGGGGCGGGCACCTCCGCGTGACCGATGATGTGGTCGCGGTCGATCGGCATGAGCGACCGCCGCGCGAGCCACGCGGTCAGCCGCGCCGAGCTCTCGTACTGCCCGGCCGTGAAGCCCTCCGGCCCGTACGTGAAGCCCTCGTGCTCGATGCCGACCGAACCGACGTTGACCTTCCAGTTGCCGGCGTGCCAGGCGATGTCAGAGACGTGGACGAGTTGGACGATCCGCCCGGAGCGGGCGACGATGAAGTGCGACGAGGCGTGGGCGCGCGGGTTCTGGAGCCACTGCACCGAGCCCCAGAAGGCGCCCTCCGTGACGTGCACGACGATCGACCGAAGCGAGGTCGGAGACCGGTGCGCCTTGGTGAAGTTGCCCTCGCCCTTGAGCCAGGTCACCGGCGGCCGTGCGGCTTCGGCCGCGGCCGCAGGACCCGAGAGTGACGTCGCGGCGACCGCCGCGACGGCGAGCGTGAGCAGGGGGCGTAGCACGGAAGTCGCCACGCTAGCGCGGGAAGTTGGGAAAAGTGTTAGCTCGCTATGCTGTTGATTGACCAATCAGTCAATACGCGGGGGCACTCAATGGCGACGATCGAGCAGGCAACGGGAACCGGCGTTTCCTTCGCGCTGAGCGAGGAGCAGCGCTCGCTCCGCGAGCTGGCGCGCGACTTCGCGGAGAAGGAGATCCGGCCGAAGGCGGCGTCGTACGACGAGCACCAGACCCATGCCGCCGACATCGTCGCGAAGGCTCACGAGGTCGGCCTGATGAACCTCCACGTCCCCGAGGCGTACGGGGGGCTCGGCCTCTCGGCGTTCGACGGGATGCTCGTCGGCGAGGAGCTGAACTGGGGCTGCTCCGGCATCGGCACGACCCTCGGCGCGAACGGTCTCGGCGCGGGGCCCGTCATCCTGGCCGGTACCGACGAGCAGAAGTCGACCTGGCTGTCGCCGCTCCTCGAGGAGCCGATCCTCTGCTCGTTCGGGCTCTCGGAGCCCGAGGCCGGCTCGGATGTCGTGAAGCTGAAGTCGACGGCGGTGCGGCGTGGCGACGAGTACGTCCTGAACGGCTCGAAGACCTTCATCACGAATGCCGGCAAGGCCGCCTGGACGGTCGTCTTCGCGAAGACGGACCCGGACAAAGGCCACAAGGGCATGTCGGCGTTCGTCGTCCCGATGGATGCGCCCGGTGTCGAGCTCGAGCGGCATCTCGAGAAGATGGGACAGCGCGCGACCGACACGTCCGCGTTCGCGCTGAACGACGTCGTCGTTCCGGCCGCGAACCGCATCGGCGAGGAGGGCGAGGGCTTCAAGATCGCGATGAAGACGCTCGACTTCACTCGGCCCGGCACCGCAGCCGGCGCCGTCGGCGTCGCCCAGGCCGCGTACGAGCACGCCGTCGAGTACGCGAAGCAGCGCGTCACGTTCGACGTGCCGATCGCGATGCACCAGGGCGTCAATTTCATGATCGCCGACATGGCGACGGAGATCGAGGCTGCGCGGCTCCTCGTCTGGCAGGCCGCGTGGCTGCACGACCAGGGCCAGCGTGCGACGCTGCAGTCGTCGTTCGCGAAGCGGTTCGCGGCCGACACGGCCATGAAGGTGACGACCGACGCCGTGCAGGTGTTCGGCGGCTACGGCTACATGAAGGAGTTCCCGGTCGAGAAGCTGATGCGCGACGCGAAGCTCTTCCAGATCTACGAGGGCACGTCGCAGATCCAGCGGCTCGTGATCGCGAAGGAGATCTTCCTGCCACGAAGCGACTGATGTCGCTTCGTGGTTAGGCGGCCAGCGCTCGCTGAAACGGCGGTAGGAAACCCGGCGAGAAGCGGACGTCGCCGAGCCAGTCGGCGATTCGCGCGGCCTCACGGTCGATCGCGTCGCGGGCGTCGCGACCGACATCCTCGAGCAAGCCGATCACGATCTCCCCGTTCTTGCGCTGACTCCAGCCGCCGACGACGCGACCCTCCCACCAGATCGTCGGCCCCGCGTTGCCGTTCGAGTCGAAGAGCGTCGGGCCGTGCGGGCCGAGGTACCAGTCCCGTTCCTTCCAGCCCATGGTGGTCGGGTCGAGCGTCGGCAGCAGCGCCGCGGACGGCGGTGGCGGTTGCGTCGGTTCGAGATCGTCGGCGAGCACGTAGGCGGTGGCGCCGCCGAGGTCGACCTGGGCGTGCGGGATCGCGGCCAGGGCCGCGCGCGCCTCGCGCGCCGTCCAGCCCGTCCACCAGCGGATGTCCGTCTCCGTCCCGGGCCCGAAGGCGGCGAGCCAGCGCCGTAGGAGCTCGGCCTGGGCGGCGCCCGGGTCGAGTTCCTCGATCGCCCCGCCGAGCCACGACGTCGTGGTCACCCAGCGGAACTGCGGGCTGACCCAGCTCCCGCGCGGGCGCCCGCGGATCAGCAGGCCCTCCATCGCAAGCTGCGGCAGGACGCGGGCTGCGACGCTCTGGGTCGACTCCCACTTCTGTCCGATCCCGAGCCGGAGCTTCTTGGCGAGGAGCGGTACCTCGGCGGTGATCTCGCTCGTCATCGCCTCGCCGCGCGCCTCCACCGCGGCGAGCGCTGCGTTCGACGCGCGCGTCAGCCACGCCGCGGGCCGGGTCGAGAGGCCGCTGTCACGGACGAAGCCCTCGAGCCGTTTCCGCTCCCGGGCGGCGACCGCGCGCGTCGCGGCCGCGAATACGATCGGCACCAGGTCGCGCGGCACCGCCCACAGCGTCCGTCGCATCGCGAGCACGCGCACGAGGCTCCGGTCCTCGTAGAGCGCGCGCTCGACGTCCATCGGCGCAACGCCGTCGCCACGCGCCGCGACCGTGAGGAAGACCGTGACCGCGTCGGTCGCATGGAGGCACACCAGCGAGCGGGCGACCTCGAGCGGGTCGCCGGAGCGCTCGCCCGGATCGAGGCGATGGCGCTGGACGAGCCGCGCTCGCCGCTCGGTGACGTCGACCCGGTGCACGCCGTCCTTCTACCGTAGGATCGCCGCGTGGCGATAGAGATCGATCTCTCCGGCCGCGTCGCTCTCGTCACGGGTGGCTCCCGTGGCCTCGGCCGCGCGGATGCCCTCGCCCTCGCGCGCGCCGGCGCGGACGTCGTCATCGCCGACATCCAGGTCGAGTCGGACGAGTCGACCGAGACGGCCGAGCAGTACGGCGTGCTCGCCCAGGTCGCCAAGTCGCAGGGGATCGTCTACACCGAGCAGACGGCGCAGGAGATCCAGGCCATGGGCCGCCGTGCGGCCGCGATCAAGTGCGACGTCACGGACCGCGAGCAGGTCGAGCAGACCGTCGAGCGCGTCGTCGAGGAGTTCGAGTCGGTCGACATCCTGGTCAACAACGCCGGCACGCTCGACCACGCGGCGCAGTTCCTCGACCAGAACCCCGAGCTGTGGGAGCGCGACCTGCGCGTCAACCTGACGGGCGGCTTCAACTGCGCGCAGGCGGTCTGGCCGCACATGCGGGAGCGGCAGTGGGGCCGGATCGTGAACATGGCGTCGGTCGCCGGCACGCTCGGCGGGTTCGGCCAGGCGAGCTACTCGACCACGAAGGCGGGCATCCTCGGCCTGACCCGGACGCTCGCCATGGAGGGCGGGCGCCACGGGATCACGTGCAACGCGATCGTGCCCGGCGTGATCGGCACCGAGGCCTTCAACTTCGCGAATCCCGCCATGAACGAGCGCATCGTCAACCGCACCGTGTTCAAGCGGCCGGGTGAGCCCGACGACATTGCGAACGCAATCTGCTTCCTCTGCTCCGACCTGGCCGCGTACATCACGGGCGTCGAGCTGTACGTGAGCGGCGGCGTCGAGCTCTTCGTCTTCTAGCATCCAGGGGTGAGGCTGTGGGCGGCGACCGGCGATGCGATCGCGAGGGTGGACGACGGCGCCGTCGCGCTGAGCCTCGAGGGCAGCGGCGCGCAATGCCTCGCCGTCGCTGACGCCGACACCGTCTACGCAGGGCTCCGCAGCGACGGCGTCCGCAGGACGAGCGACGGCGGCGAGACGTGGCACGACGTGTCGCCGCCGGACCGCGGGATCTTCTCGCTCGCCCTCTCGCCGGTCGACGGGATGGTGTACGTGGGCACGGAACCCTCACGGCTGTTCCGCTCGGACGACGGCGGCGAGTCGTGGCGGGCGCTCGACGCGCTGCTCGAGCTGCCGTCGCGTCCGACCTGGAGGTTCCCGCCTCGGCCCTGGACGTCGCACGTGCGGTGGATCGCGCCGAGTCCCGTCGACGCCGATCTCCTCCTCGTCGGGATCGAGCTCGGCGGCCTCATGCGCTCGAGCGACGGCGGCGAGACGTGGGCCGATCATGCGCCGGGAGCGCAGCGCGACGTGCACTCGCTGCTCTGGCATCCGGACGGCCGTGCCTACGAGGCGGGCGGCGGCGGAGCCGCCTGGAGCGACGACGCAGGCGTGACGTGGCAGCCCGCCGACGAGGGGCGCGACCGCCACTACACCTGGGCCGTGGCGGCCGATCCTGCGGACGCCGGCACGTGGCTCGTCTCGGTCAGCACCGGTCCGTTCGCGGCGCACGGCGGCGGCCCGCCGCAGGCGCGCATCTTCCGCCGCCGCGGCGATTCGCCCTGGGAGGCCGTGACGGACGAGCTGTCCTCGATGGCCTACGCGCTGACCTGGGGCGAACGTCTTTACGCCGGCCTCGCGGACGGAACGATCCTCGCGAGCGACGATGCCGGCGACTCCTGGGAGACCCTGCCCGCGCGGCTCCCGGCTCTGGTGGCGCTGGTGGCGAACGGCACGTGAGCTTGGTAGGGTTGGGCCATGCTCAAGCGGCTGGTTCTGTTGGGCATCATTGGAGCGTTCCTCGCAGCTCCGCCCGCGATCGCAAAGAGCTCGTCGACGGTCGAGTCGCCGGCGCCGGAGAACGTCGGTACGCACGACGGTCCGTGCCCGTTCGACGACGCGTCGTTCGAGTTCTAGCGCCGCCAACCGACAGCGAGGCCCGATGGCGCACCTGACCGGCGCCGGGGTCTCGTTCGGCCTGAGTGACGAGCAGCAGGAGCTGCAGGCGCTGGCGCATGAGTTCGCCGAGCGCGAGCTGCGGCCGATCGCGCGCGAGTGGGACGATCGTGAGGACTGCCCGCCCGAGCTCCTCGCCAAGGCCGCCGGTGTCGGGCTGACCTCGCATGCGATCCCCGTCGAGTACGGCGGCGGCGGCGTCCCGGCCGTGACCTCGGCGATCGTGGCCGAGGAGCTCTCGTGGGGCTGCGCGGGGCTTGCAGCTCCGCTCGGCGCGACGATGTTCCCGGTCCGCCCGCTGCTCACCGCGGGCACCGAGGAGCAGCGGCAGCGGTGGCTTCCCCGACTCGCAGCGGAGGACGGCTGCCTCGCGGCGATCGCCTTCACGGAGCCCGGAGCCGGGTCCGACGTGGCCGCGATCAAGGCGAGCGCGCGCCGCGAGGGCGACGGGTACGTCCTGAACGGCGAGAAGTGCTACGTGACGAACGGCGGCATCGCCGAGATCACGATCGTCTTCGCCCGTCTTCAGGGAGACAGCCTCGACGAGGGCATCTCGGCATTCGTGCTGGAGGAGGGCGACCCGGGCGTTTCCGCCGGCCGGAAGGAGCCGAAGCTCGGCCTGCGCGCGTCGTACACCGGCTCGATCCTGCTCGAGGACGCGCGCATCCCGGCCGACCGCCTGCTGGGCGAGCCCGGCGAAGGGTTCGCGATCGCGATGGACTTCTTCCTGCACTCGCGCCCGCAGGTGGCGGCGTCAGCGGTGGGGATCGCCCGCGCGGCCTTCGAGTACGCGACCGCGTACGCGAACGAGCGTCATGCGTTCGGGAAGCCGCTGATGGCGAAGCAGGGCGTGTCGTTCAAGCTCGCCGACATGGCGATGCAGATCGAGGCCTCGCGCCTGCTCGTCTGGCGTGCGGCCGCGGCGCTCGAGACAGGCGGCGAGGCAGGCCTGCTCGGTTCGTACGCGAAGGCGTTCGCAGCCGATACGGCGATGTCGGTCACGACGGACGCCGTGCAGGTCCTCGGCGGGGCCGGAATCATGCGCGATCACCCGGTCGAGAAGTGGCTCCGAGACGCGAAGGTGCTCCAGATCGTCGAGGGAACCTCGGAGATCCAGCGCCACGTGATAGTCCAACATCTTCGTGGCTAGACTGGCCTCTTGCCGGTCGACGGTCCTCTGCAACCGGGCGCTGCACGGCGCCGGACGACGCGCACCTTCACACGCTGGCTGGCCGTTTTCGGCCTCCTCACCGTCGTGCTCGTGGTGCTCGTCGGGTTCGCCTTCGCAGGTTCGGAGGCGCGGCTTGCCGCGGGCGTCCACGTCGCCGGCGTCGACGTCGGCGGACTGACGACGCGCGAGGCACGGCGCCTGCTCCAGGCCCGCGCCGAGCAGGTCGAGCGGGTCCCGATCGTCTTCACCGTCGGCGAGCAGCAGTTCCCGATCAAGGCGAGCTCGCTGGGCGTCGAGGCGGACTGGCAGGCAGCGCTGCGCACGGCCGCGAGCGAGGGAGAGGGATTCGGCCCCGTCCGCGGCTTCAAGCGCCTGCAGACGCGGTTCTTCGGCGCGGAGATCTCACCGCCGGTGCAGGCGTACACCACCGCGCTCGACTACAAGCTCGGCCAGGTCGCCGACGAGGTCGACCGCGACCACATCGAGGCGAAGGTCGTCCGCCGCGGGCTCGAGATCGCCGTCGTTCGCGGACAGGCCGGTCTGAAGCTCGACCGCGACGCCGCTGCCGACACGGTTGTCCGCGCGCTCGCTCGGTTCGAGCGCGGCGCGCAGGTGCCGCTGCCCGTCACCGTCGACGCGGTCGAGGTCACCGCGGCTGAGCTCGCCCCCGCGGCTCGGCGCGCCCGCGTCGCCGTCTCGGCGTCTCTCCGGCTGACCGCGGGCGGCACCCACTGGAGGATCCCACGCTGGCGTATCGCCAAGCTGCTCAAGCTCCCCGCGGACGGCGCCACCACGCTCGAGATCGGCGGCGCGGACGCCGAGAAGTGGTTCCACCAGCTCAAGAGGAGCGTCGACAGGGCACCCGTGGACGCAAAGTTCATCGTCGGGTCGGGCAACGTCGCGATCGCGCCGCACAAGGACGGCATCGAGGTCAACGTGCTCGCAACCGCGAGAGCGCTGCTCGCTGCGGCGACGCGGCCGGCCAACCGGTCGGCCGAGCTCGTCCTGCAGACCGCGGAGCCCGAGCTGACGACGGCCGACGCCGAGGCGATGGGGATCGAGCGCAGGCTCGGGACCTACACGACCCTGAACGCCGGCACCTACGACCGCATCACGAACCTCCGCCGCGCGATCGAGCTGCTGCACGGCGCGCTGGTGGCTCCGGGCGAGGTCTTCTCGTTCAACGCCCGCATCGGCGAGCGGACCATCGAACGTGGATTCCGCCCGGCGCCGGTCATCATCAAGGACGAGTACGACGAGGCGGTGGGCGGGGGCGTCTCCCAGGTGGGGACGACGGTGTTCAACGCCGCGTGGGAGTCCGGAGTGAAGATCGTCGAGCGCAACCCGCACTCGCTCTACATCAGCCGCTACCAGCTCGGCCGAGACGCGACCGTCAACTTCCCGGATCTGGATCTGAAGTTCCGCAACGACACGCCGAACTGGATCTTCGTCGCGGGGAGCTGGGACGGCGCCAGCATCACGGTCTCCCTCTACGGTGGCGGCCCCCTGCGTCGGGTCGAGAGCAGCGAGGGGACGTTCCGGATCACCGGCTCGGTCCCGGTGCGGCGCATCCGCGACGCCACGCTCGAGAAGGGGACGTCCATCGTCGACTCGACCGGATCGCAGCCGAGCGCCACGAGCGTCCAGCGGACGGTCTACAACGCGGACGGCTCGGTGCTGTACGACGAGACCTGGAACACCTCCTACCGCGGCGAGTACCGCGAGATCCGCGTCGGCACGAAGCCGAAGCCGCCTCCCGAGCCGCCCGCCGAGAAGAAGGGCGAAAAGGAGAAGCCGCCGCCCGCGGAGGAGCCGCCTCCCGGGACGACCACGGCTCCGACGGAGACGACTCCGCCGGCTACGACTCAGCCCTAACGACGGCGTCCACGAACGACTGCGGCAGCCGCTGCGGCCGCCACGTCGCCGCGTCGACGGTCGCGTGCGACGTGTACGCCTCGGCGACCAACTCTGCCCTGCCAGACTCATTTGGCCGCTCGACGGCGTACTCGTAGCGGAAACGCGCGCCGCGCAGGCCGACGCAACGAGTCCAGACGGTCAGCCGGTCGTCGAAGTAGGCCGCCCGGTGGTACCGCACGTTCACCTCGGTCGTGAGCGCCTCGATGCCCTGCTCGCGGATCGCCTTGTACCCGCCCGTGTGCTCGGCGAGGTAGGCGACGCGCGCGACCTCGAGCCACACGACGAACGACGCGTGGTGCGCGATCCCCTGCGCGTCCGTCTCGGCGAATCGCACCGAGATCTCCGTCGAGAACTTGAAGCCCTCCATCGGGACGGACTCTCGCACGCTCCTACACTGGTGCGGATGGGGGAGCCGTCGCGCCTGGCCGAGTTGATCCTCGCGCGACAGCCCTGCGTCGTGCTCACCGGGGCGGGGGTGAGCACCGAGAGCGGGATCCCCGACTTCCGCTCGCCCGGCGGTCTGTGGTCGGAGTTCGACCCGCTCGACTACGGGTCGATCGAGTCCTTCCGCCGCGACCCCGAGCGGATCTGGGAGTTCTACGGCCGCCGGTTCGCGTTTCTCGCCTCCGCGGAGCCGAACGACGCGCATCGCGCGCTCGCGGAGCTCGAGGCCCGCGGCCTGGTCGAGGCGGTCGTGACGCAGAACATCGACCTGCTCCACGAGCGCGCCGGCAGCCGCTCGGTCGTCGAGGTGCACGGCTCGATCAGGCGTGCCGTCTGCCTCGCCTGCGGCGCGGAGGCGCCGCTCGCGGACGTGATCGCGCAGCTGGAAACGGCGCCCGCGCCTCGCTGTGAGCGCTGCTCGGCGGTGCTCAAGCCAGACGTCGTCTTCTTCGGCGAGCTCCTGCCGCCGGGTGCTCTCGAGCGGGCGACGGAGCTGGCGCGGCGCGCGCGGCTGATTCTCGTGGTCGGCTCCTCGCTCGAAGTGCACCCGGTGGCGGGGCTGCCCCTCGAGACGCTGGCCGTCGGGGAGTCGCTGGCGATCGTGAACCGCGGCCCGACCGCGCTGGACCACCACGCCGACCTACGGCTCGACGGGAGCGCCGGCTCGCTGCTGCGCGAGACCGTGGAAGCTCTGGGCTCGAGCGAGGCCTAGGCGGCCGTGCGACGGAGGCGGCGTTCGTCGAGCACCCGCCGGCAGTCCGAGCAGACGTGCTGCTCGATCTCGTATGGGATCCCGCCCCGCTGCCCGACCGCACGCGTGACCACGGCGGTGTGCTCGTGGAGCCGCCGGTGACGCCGGAGGTGCTTTCTCTCGGCCATTTCGCACCTCAAGAGTACTCCCGAGTCGATTGGTTTCAAGTATCGAAAGGGGTAATTCTTTGTGTCATTTCTGTGATGAAGCGCCCTGCTTCGCTAGCGTTTTGCCATGCGGCTGGCACGGGCGGTCTTTATCGGTGTGGTCCTCGTCGTGGCGTGCGGATCGGCGCGCGCGGCCGACGGCAGCCATGACGTAGAGATCCGAGCGGCCAACGTCCGGTGCGCGGCGGGCTCGGTCAAGCGCGTGGTCACCTGGCGCCGGACCTACGTCGCGATCGCCCGGACGAGCGTGGCTGCGTTCCGCAGCCCGGGCCGCGGCCGTTTCGCCTCGTTCGGTCTCGACAACGCGAACGGCGCCCGAACGGCGTTCGCCGTGCACGCGAAGCGAGTCGACGCGGGCTGCCGCGCGCGCTGGTACCGCGTCCAGTTGCCGTTGCGTCCCAACGGCGTCAAGGGCTGGATCCGGGCTCGCGACGTCCGCATCCGGCCCGTCACGACGAGGATCATCGTCGACCTCTCGGCCCGCCGGGTCTCGCTCTACAACCGCGGCCGGCGCGTGCTCTGGACCCGCGCGGCGATCGGGACGCCCGCCACGCCGACGCCGCTCGGCTCGTACTACGTCAACCAGCGGCTGATCCCGTACAACCCGAACGGCCCGTTCGGGCCCGGCGCGATCGGCTTCTCCGCGTTCTCCGAAGTGCACACCGGCTGGACGCAGGGCGGCCCGGTCGCGATTCACGGCACGAATCATCCGGAGCTGATCGGGCGCCGCGTGTCGAACGGCTGCATCCGGGTGCGGAACGACGCTCTGCGACGTCTCTTCGTCCGCGCGGTGGCCGGGACTCCCGTCATCGTCAGGCTCTAACATCAGGCCATGGCCAAGAACCAGCCCAAGGACATCCTCACGCGGTTCGCCGATCTGAGCGAGGAAGCGCTCCAGAAGCTGCCGAGCTTCCCTGGGGGCGACCGGCTCGTGGAGGCCGTCCACCAGAGCCGCACGCGCCTCGACGACATGCAGAAGAAGCTGCGCGGCCTCGACGTCCTCGAGCAGCGCGTCGCCGTCCTGGAGAAGCGCCTCGCCAAGCTCGAGAAGCCGGCCGCCGCGAAGAAGCCCACTGCGGCGAAGAAGCCGGCCGCGCCCAAGGAGCCGAAGGAGCCGAAGGAGCCGAAGGAGCCGCCCGCCTCCTAGCTGTTTCCACTAGCCGGGCACGCGCACGCGGAGCGCGCGCGGGACGATCTCGAAGCGGACGGGGGTCGTGCCCGGCTGCTCGCCGTCGAGCTCGATCGGCAGCGGCTCCGTCGAGTCCACGGTGACGACGGCGCCGCGCAGGAGCTCCGCCTTCGGGTGCGGGAGGTGCTTGCCCCAGAACGTCTTCGGCAGCGTCGTCAGCAGGTCGCGCTTCGTCAGGTCGCCGATCGTGAGGACGTCGAAGAGGCCGTCGTCGGGCTCGGCCTCGGGGCAGATCTTCATGCCGCCGCCGAAGCAGCGTCCGTTCGCGACGACGACGTCGTGCATCCGCCCGCCGCGGATCTCGTCGTCGACGGAGACGCGGATCTCGGAGTTCTGCCAGCGCGAGAAGACGGCGAGCGTCGCCCAGAGGTACGACGCCTTGCCGCCGAGCGCCTTCGTCGTCTCGTTCGCGCGCTCCGCGATCGCCCCGCTCATGCCGGCGCTGGCCACGTTGGCGAAGTAGGACTGGGCGTCGCTGCCGTCCCAGGCGCGGTAAAGGGCACGGCCGAGATCGACGGCGCGGGCGCGTCCGTCCCGTGCGACATCGATCGCGCCGTCGACCTTGTGCGGGATCCCGAACGTGCGGACGAAGTCCCAGCCCGTGCCGCGGGGGATCACGGCGATCTCGGGCTCGGGCAGGTCAAAGATGCCGTTCGCGACCTCGTTCACGGAGCCGTCGCCGCCGACGACGACGAGCAGCTTCGCTCCGCCGAGAGCGGCCTCGCGGGCGAGCCGGGTGAGGTGGCCGGGCGACTCCGAGAAGAGCGTGTCGCCCTCGAGGCCCCTCGTCGCCGCCCGGCGCGCGATCTCGGGCCAGCGCTTGCCGGTCGCGCCGTTATCTGACGCCGGGTTGACGAGGAAGACGGTGTCGCTAATGACCGCTCGTCGCCGTGGCGAGCGCGACGCGCGTCATGCGATCCACGGCCGCGCGCAGTTCGTCGTCGGAGATCCGCTTGAACTCGCCCTCGACGACGATGTCGCTCACCGTGAGCAGGCAGCCGGCCTCGACGCCGCGCAGGGCGCCGACCGTGAAGAGCGCCGACGCCTCCATCTCCACCGCCAGAATGCCCCGCTTCGACCAGCGCTCGTACTGGCCGTCGTCCGGGTTGTAGAAGAGGTCGCTCGACACGATCGGCCCGACGTGCATGTCCAGGCCGAACTCCTTGGCGGCGTGCACCGCGCCGTGGATCAGCTCCCAGCTCGCCGTCGGGCAGTGAGGCTCGTTGCCGACGAGGTGCGACGCGGTCGAGTCGGCCGGCACCGCGGTCAGGGCGACGATCAGGTCGCCGAGCGCGTGGTGCGGCTGCAGGCCGCCGCACGTGCCGACGCGCAGGAGCTTCTTCACGCCGAGCTGGATGAGCTCTTCGAAGACGATCGTCGCCCCCGGGCAGCCCATGCCGGTCCCCTGCACGGAGATCGGCTTCCCCTCCCAGGTGCCCGTGTAGCCGAGGAGGCCGCGTTCTGTGTTCCGCTCGACGACGTCCTCGAAATACGTCTCGGCGATGTACTTCGCTCGGAGGGGGTCGCCGGGGAGGAGGCATGCCTCCGCGTACTCGCCCGGCTCCGCGCGCACGTGGATCGGCATGCGCGCAACCCTATCGGGCAGGATCAGACGGATGGCGCACCTCGTGGATCCGAAGCTGGAGCAGATCCTCGAGTACTGCGCCGAGGATCCGGTGGAGCGCGTCTTCCTGGAGGACGTCGCCCGGCGCCGGATCGGCCGCTTCGCGGCGGTCGCGGGCGACGACGGCCGGCTCGTCGCCCTCTGCCACACGGGCGCGAACGTCGTCCCCTCCGGCCGGGGCTGCGCCGCCTTCGGCGATGCGGCCGCCCGCTCGAAGGCCCGGATGTTGATCGGCGAGCAGCACGCCGTGACGGAGCTCTGGGAGGCGATCCGCGGCCGCCTGCCTCAGGAGCGCGAGGACCGGCCGGGGCAACCCGTCTTCGCGATCGCGGAGGCGCCCGAGCCCGCAGGGTCGGGGCTGCGCGCCGCGACGCTCGACGACCTCGACCTGCTGGTCCCAGCCTGCGCGGCCGCGCACGAGCTGGAGCTCGGCGTGAACCCGCTCGGGCAGGACGCCGACGGGTTCCGCTGGCGCACGCGCTCCCAGATCGAGGAGGGGCGCTCATGGCTGTGGGCGGACGACGGGGTCGTCCTCTTCAAGGCCGAGGCGTCGGCGTGGACGCCGCAGGCGGTGCAGCTGCAGCAGGTCTGGACCGACCCCGGGGCCCGCGGCAGGGGGCATGCGGCACGGTGGGCTTCGCGATCTCATCCGGCTGCTGCTCGAGCGCGTTCCGTGCGTCTGCCTGTTCGTGCGCGCCGAGAACGCCGAGGCGATCCGGCTCTACGAACGCGTCGGCATGCGGCATGTGCTCGACTACCGCAGCGTGCTGCTGTGAGGGAGCTCGTCCTCGCCCGTCACGGCGAGAGCGAGTACAGCCTCAAGCAGCTCGTGAACGGCGATCCGGGGATCGCCTGCCCGCTCACTCCTGCCGGACGGGAGCAGGCGCGCGCGCTCGGTGCGGCTCTCCCCGACCCGGATCTCGTGGCGGTGACGGAGTTCGAGCGGGTTCGCGAGACGGCAGACCTCGCTCTCGGCGACCGGGACGTGCCCCGCCTCGTCGTACCCGAGCTCAACGATCCCCGCTACGGCGAATTCGAGGGCGGCGGGCTCGACGCCTACCGGGAATGGGTGTGGGAGCGCGGCCCGCTCGACGCCCCGGTCGGCGGCGAGCACCGCGGCGCGATCGCCGCGCGCTACGCCGCCGGCTTCCGGAAGCTTCTGGAGCGTCCGGAGGACACAGTCCTGCTGGTCGCGCATTCGCTTCCCATCCGCTACGCGCTCGACGCGGCCGAGGGCGTCTCGCCGCGGGCGAAGGTCGGGCTCGTCGAGTACGCCCGGCCGTACACGCTGACGCGCGAGCAGCTGGCGCGCGCGGTGGACGTCCTCGAGGCCTGGGCCGCGGCACCCGCCTTCTAATGGACAATACGGACATGCTGGCGCGGGTCGAGGCCTTCATCCGCGAGCGCGACCTGATCGCGCCCGGCGGCGAGGTCACGTGCCTCGTCTCCGGGGGCGCCGACTCGACCTGCCTCTGGCACGTGCTGCGGACGCTCGGCTACCGCGTCTCGGCGCTCCACGTCAACCATCGGCTGCGGGGCGCGGAGTCGGACGACGACGCGCGGTTCTGCCGCGAGCGCTTCGGCGCCGAGGTCGTCGAGGCACCGGGGACGACCGAGGCCGAGCTGCGCGACCTCCGCTACTCGCTCGCAACCGATCGCCTGCGCGCGACCGGCCACACGGCATCCGACCAGGTCGAGACGGTGCTTCTCCGGCTCGTCGCGAGCGGGGGGACGAAGGGCCTCAAGGCCAGGCGCGAGGACGGCGTCGTCCGCCCGCTGCTCGGCGTTTGGCGGGAGGAGACGGAGGCGTATTGCCGCGAGCACGGCCTCCCCTTCCGGACCGACTCCTCCAACGCGGGGACGAAGCGCGGGCTGATCCGCTCGGAGCTCCTGCCGCTGCTCGAGCGGCTCGATCCCCGGGCACGTGCCAACCTGCTGGCGCTCGCCGACGCAGAGCCGCGCCTGCCGCGCACGCTCGAGCGAAGCCTGGCGCAGCTGCTCTCGTCGATGGACGGGACGAAGTCGGCCGACCTGGGTCGCGGAGTCCGCGCGGTGCGGGAGTACGACACGCTCAGGCTCGAGGGAACGGTCTCCTGGGGACCATGGACGATCGAGTCGCGGGCCTCGGGGCTCGAGGTTCGAGCGCGGCGACCTGGCGATCGCCTCGCAGGCCGGCGCAAGAAGGTGCAGGATCTCCTGGTGGACGCGAAGGTCGCACGGAGCGAGCGGGACGCCTGGCCGATCGTCGTCAACGGCGACGAGGTCGTAGCGGTCCCGGGACTGGCGGAGGCACCCGGCTGGGAAGGAGTCGTGTCGTGGAAGAAGTCGTGAGCACCCCGGTCTCGACGGAGGGGCCGGCACGGGAGGAGGGCGTCGGCCGCACCCTGATCGAGGAGGACGCGCTCCAGGCGCGGGTCCGCGAGCTCGGCGCGGAGATCTCACGCGACTACGCCGGCAAGGACCTCCTGCTCGTCGGCGTGCTCAAGGGCGCGGTCTTCTTCATGGCCGATCTCATGCGCGAGCTGACGATTCCGTGCGAGATCGACTTCATGGCGATCTCGAGCTACGGCGCGGGCACGGACTCCTCGGGCGTGGTCAGGATCCTCAAGGACCTCGACCTCAACATCTCCGGCCGCAATGTGCTCGTCGTGGAGGACATCATCGACTCGGGCCTCACGCTCTCGTACCTCGTTCGCACCCTGACCGCCCGCAAGCCCGCGTCGGTCGACGTCTGCGCGCTGCTGACCAAGCCCGAGCGGCGCGAGGTCGACGTCCCGGTGCGCTACGTCGGCTTCGAGATCCCGAACGAGTTCGTGATCGGCTACGGCCTCGACTACGCCGAGCGGTACAGGAATCTGCCGCACGTCGCCGTACTTCATCCTGACCTGATTCCGCCTCATTGAGCCGTATCCGCAGGCACGATCTGCGATCAGATCACCAATTCTGGGGGATCAACTGACGCAGACAGGCTGCTACCCTCCCCACAGACCCCCGTGAATCGCTTCTTTCGCAGCGCACTCTTCCCGCTCATCGTCATCGTTCTGCTCGTCTATCTGGCGAGCCAGACGCTGATTCCTCGCGGCGAGGACCAACAGAAGCTCACGTACTCGGAGTTGAAGGACCGCATCACGGCCGGCGACGTGCAGGACGCCGTCTTCAACCCGAACCGGTTCCAGATCTCGGGGACGCTCGTCGGCGGCGACAAGTTCAAGGTCAGCTATCCGAGCGACCAGTCCGCACTCGAGGTCGAGAAGATGCTGGAGACGGAGAACGTCACCTTCGACTCGAAGGGCAAGGGCGGCTCGTGGTGGGGCTCGCTCCTCATCTCCGTGCTCCCGTTCGTGCTGCTGATCGGCTTCTGGATCTTCCTCATGAACCAGGTGCAGGGCGGCGGCTCGAAGGTGATGAGCTTCGGGAAGAGCCGCGCCAAGCGGATGACGCCCGACTCGCCGAAGATCGGCTTCAAGGACGTCGCCGGCGCGGACGAGGCGGTCGAGGAGCTGCACGAGATCAAGGAGTTCCTCGAGAACCCGAAGAAGTTTCAGGCGCTGGGCGCGCGGATCCCGAAGGGCGTGCTTCTCTACGGGCCGCCCGGCACCGGCAAGACGCTCCTCGCGCGCGCCGTCGCCGGCGAGGCGGGTGTGCCGTTCTTCTCCATCTCCGGCTCGGACTTCGTCGAGATGTTCGTCGGCGTCGGCGCCTCGCGCGTGCGCGACCTCTTCGAGCAGGCGAAGCAGTCGAGCCCCTGCATCATCTTCATGGACGAGATCGACGCCGTCGGCCGCCATCGCGGCGCGGGCCTCGGCGGCGGCCACGACGAGCGCGAGCAGACGCTGAACCAGCTCCTCGTCGAGATGGACGGCTTCGAGATGAAGGACAACATCATCCTGATCGCCGCCACGAACCGGCCCGACATCCTCGACCCGGCGCTTCTGCGGCCCGGACGGTTCGACCGCCAGATCGTGGTCGACCGCCCCGACCGGAGCGGCCGCCGGAAGATCCTCGAGGTGCACTCGAAGGGCAAGCCGCTCGACCGCGAGATCGAGCTCGACACGCTCGCGGCCGGCACGCCCGGGTTCACCGGCGCCGACCTCGCGAACCTGATCAACGAGGCTGCGCTCCTCGCAGCACGCCACGGCAAGAAGGTGATCGGCCAGGACGAGCTCGAGGAAGGGATCATGCGCGTCATCGCCGGCCCTGAGAAGAAGGCACGGCTGCTGGGCGAGAAGGAGCGCAAGATCACCGCGTACCACGAGATGGGGCACGCGCTCGTCGGGCACTACCTCGAGAACACGAACCCGGTGCACAAGATCACGATCGTGTCGCGCGGGCAGGCGCTCGGCCTGACGATCTCGCTGCCGACCGAGGACAAGTACCTGACGACGAAGTCGACGCTGATGGACGACCTCGCCATGACGCTCGGCGGCCGTGCCGCCGAGGAGCTCGTCTTCCACGAGGTCACGACCGGCGCCGCCAACGATCTCGAGAAGGTGACGGCGACGTCGAAGGCCATGATCATGCGCTACGGGATGAGCGAGAAGCTCGGCCCGCGCGTGCTCGGCCGGAACCACGACCAGCCGTTCCTGGGCCGGGAGATGGGCAACGAGCCCGACTACTCGGACGAGATCGCGCGCGAGATCGACGACGAGATCCGCCGCGTGATCGAGGAGGCGCACCAGACGGCCCACCGCGTGCTCCGCGAGCACCTCGAGGTGCTGCACAAGCTGTCGGCGATCCTGATCGAGCGCGAGACGATCGACAAGGACCAGTTCGAGCGCCTGCTCGCCGGCGAGGACGAGGCGTCGGTCTTCCCCGAGGAGGAGGTCGTTGCCGAGCCCACGCCGGAGACCGAGGAAGAGCGGAAGCGGCAGCCGAAGCCGCAGCCGAGGCCGGTCCCGGGCGTGGCGATGCAGCCGCCGCCCGAAGGCGCTTCCGGCTAGGACTCCGCCCGGCGCGAGGCGAGCGCGAGCAGCGCGAGCGCCGCGACCGCAGCAGCAACGCCCACGGCCTCGGCGGCCACGCCGCCGGTCTGGAGGAGATCGACGAGCGAGAGCAGCGCGATCCCGAGCGCGAGCGCGCCGACCGTCATTCCCGCGAGCAGGCCGATGCGGCGCAAATAGGCGCCAGCCTCCTCGGTGACGAGGCTTCGAAGCTCGAGCGACCAGTAGGAGAGCTCGGCGGAGGCAAAGAGCGCTGCCGCGAGCAGCGCGGCACTCTGGTCGAGCGTGTCCTCCTCGGCGAGCAGTCGTAGCGCATACGCGAAGCCGAGGGCGAAGATCCCGAGCGGGATCCCGACCGGGCGGCGCAGGACCAGACCGGCGGCGAGCAGGACGACACCCGGGCCGACGACAAGCAGCGTCGCCGAGCGGAGGGTGTCCTCGGCGGAGAACGTGAGCCACGCCGCGATCGCAACCGCCACCGCGACGCCCGCGGCGCCGACGATCACGCGCGCGTAAGCCTGGCGTGGCGCCGGTATCCCCTCACCCCCTCCAGTGCCGCCTCGAGGGGCAGATCCTCACGCCAGCTCGCAACGGCGACGCCCAGCGCCTCGTAGCGCGAGCGCAGCTCCTCGCGGTGCAGGAGCCAGAGCCGGTAGGCGAGCTGCTCGAGCTCGGTCTCGCCCGGGTCGGCGAACGGCACCGGCGAGATTTCGATGACGGCGAGGTCGTGGCCGCGGGCGCGGAGGTCGAGGAGGGCGGTGACCGAGCGATCGTCGATCAGTGGCGTGACTGCGAGCACGAGCGCCTGCGGCGGCAGCATGCGCGCGGGGACGATGGAGACGTCCTTCCAGGCGTAGTTGAAGACCACTTCGGACTCGAGCAGGGCGTCGACGATCCGGTAGCGCTGCGCGAGGCCCATTCCGGGCATCAGCCACTGCAGCATGCCGCCGAAGGAGACGAGGCCGACCCGGTCGCGCCGCGCGAGGTAGCGCGTCGCCAGCGTCGCGGAGGCCCGCACGGCGAGGTCAAGCGTCGATGCGGTGCCGGTCCGGGCCTCGGCAAAGGTGTCGAGGAACAGGATCACGTCCGCGTTCCGCTCTGGATGGCGGTCGTTGACGACGAGCTCGCCGCTCGCGATCGTGCGCCGCGCGCTCGCCCGCCAGTTGATCGAGCGCACGCGGTCGCCGGGTGCGAACTGGCGCAGATCCGCGAACTCGAGCCCTTCGCCCTTGACGCGCGCGACCTGGTTCCCGGTCGTCGGCTGGGTGGACGCCGGCGGCACGAGCTGCCGGAGTGTCTCCGGCAGCGGGTACACGCGCAACGCCTGCGGCTGCTGGAACTGCCGCTCCCAGATCTGGAAGCCGAGCCGGTCGCGGCCACGGATGCGGACGTCGCCCAGCAGATAGTTCCCCCACCGCAGGCACCGGAGCCGCAGCGTGAGCGTGCGCGACTCGCCCCAGCCGAGCCGGACCGCGATCCGGCTCTCCCCCGAGGCGACCTCGAGCCCGCGCGGGACGACGAGGAGGAGCTCGAGTCGCTCGACCGGCAGCACCGAGCTGAGCTCGATCTCGGCCTCGACCTCGTCGCCCTCGAGCGCGCGCAGCCGGTCGATCGCGAAGCGGACGTCGACCCCAGGCCCCGGGTCGCTGCGGAGGCCGAGCGCGAGCGTGACCGCGAACGGCGCCGCCAGCACGGCGAGCTCCGGCCTGCCCGCGACGAGCGCGCCGAGCAACCCCGCGGCGGCCAGCGCGGCGTAGGCCGCCACGCGCGGCGATGCCGACCGCGTCATTCTGCGGTCGGTGCGGGCTGCCCGGCCGGTTCCTGCGCCGCCGGCGTCGGCACCGACTCGAGCAGGTCGCGAACGACGTCCTCGGCCGTGGTGCGCTGGATCCAGAGCTCCGGCCTCAGCATCAGCCGGTGCGAGAGCGCCGGCACGGCGACCGCCTTCACGTCGTCGGGTGTCACGAAGTCGCGTCCGTGGAGCGCAGCGCGGCAGCGGGACAGCTTGAGCAGCGCGAGGCTGCCCCGGGGGCTCGCGCCGACGGCGGTCGCGGCGCTCGTGCGGGTCGCGGCGACGAGGGCGACGATGTACCGGCCGACGCTCTCGCCGACGTGCACCTGCTCGATCGCATCCTGGAGCGAGATCAGCGTGGGGCCGTCGATCACGGGCTCGAGCTCGATCTCGTCGACGCGGCGCTGCAGCCGCCGCTCCAGCACCTCCCACTCGTCGTCGGCGGAGAGGTAGCCGAAGCTGACCCGCAGGATGAACCGGTCGAGCTGTGCCTCGGGCAGCGGGTACGTGCCCTCGTACTCGATCGGGTTCTGCGTGGCGAGGACGAGGAACGGCCGTGCGAGCTGGTGCGTCGAGCCCTCGATCGTCACCTGGCGCTCCTGCATCGCCTCGAGCAGCGCGGCCTGGGTCTTCGGCGGGGCGCGGTTGATCTCGTCCGCGAGCAGGAGGTTGGTGAAGATCGGCCCCGGCCTGAAGTCGAAGTCGGCGTCGCGCTGGTTCCAGATCGAGGAGCCGGTGACGTCGGCCGGCATCAGGTCGGGCGTGAACTGGATCCGGGCAAAGCCGATGCTCGTGACGTCCGCAAACGAGCGCGCCGTCAGCGTCTTGGCGAGCCCGGGGTAGTCCTCGAGCAGCACGTGCCCGTCGGAGAGGACGCCCATCAGGACGAGCTCGAGGGCGTCCCGCTTACCCACCACCGCGCGCTCGACCTCGTCGAGCAGGCGCTGGGAGAGCTGCTGCACCTGTGCGAGTGGAAGCGCGGACACTAGACGGCCTCGAGCGCGGCGACGATGCGCTCGGTCTCGGGAAGCGAGAGGCCCGGTGCGTCACGGCGCCGCGGCGGCTCGCGGTCGGCTCGGACGAGCTCCCAGAGCTCGTCGCCGAGCGCCCGGCGGGCGGCGTCGGGGTCGGTATCGAGGTCGATCCCTCGCCGCGCGGAGAGGAGCCGCCCGGCGATGCGGCGGAGCCGCGGCCGGAGGCGGAAGTGGACGTCTGCGGCGGTCTGGCCGGCGAGCGTCAGCTCGCGCTCGATCCGTTCGAGGTCGGGCAGCCGCTCGCGGCTGCGCGTGCCGCCGCGCAGCGCGCGGTCGAAGGGCGACGACTTCGCGACCGGGTTCGCCCGCCGCAGCGCCGTGACGAGCACGCCGAGCGCGAATGCGCCGAGCACGAGCACGTAGATGTCGAGGACGAGCTCGTTGCGGCCCGGGAAGAGAAGGAGCGCGATCGCGGCCGCGATCGTCGCGGCGATGGGCAGCCGCGCGAGCTTGACCGCCCGGATCACGCTCGCGCCTTGGCGGCGGCGATCGCGGCCCGTGCTGCGCGCTCGCGCTCCTGTCGCGCGAGCGCCTCGGCGGCGCGCAGCTCGTTCTGCATCGTCACGAGGGCGTCGATCGCTTCGTCCTTCATGTCCGGCCCGACGTCATGGTGAGAGAACTTAGCCCGTTCGAAGAGCAGCGTCAGCCGCTGCACCGATTCCGGGCTGACGGACAGCCCGACGAGGACGCGGTTCAGGTACTCGAGTGGCGCGTCGGACGGGCGGCGTGGAAGGCCGTGGGCGGCGAGGACGCGCTCGAGTCGCGCATACGTCCGGATCACCGCGCGTCGGGGATCACGCTCGGCGCGAAGATCGTCGAGCGACTCGTCGAGCACGTCGGCGAGCGCCTCGCCGAGCGCCGCCTCGTCGCGGACCTCGTAGGCCCGGCGCCTGCGGAGGCTCGCCCACCAGATCCCGACGGCCGCGAGGAGGAGCAGGCAGACGAGGACGACGGCCGGCCACGAGAACCCGGGGTCGTAGCTCGTCGTGTCCTCGACCCCTGTCGGCGGCGGTGGTGTCGGCGCGTCGCCGGGCACGAGTGTCTCGTCGGCGGGCGGACGGCGCTGAAGCCCCTGCAGACGGCGGGCCGCGAAGAGGCCGACGAGCAGCACGACGATGAGGACGAGCCAGCTGAGCGGGCTCGTGGTCGACATGCCGGCCTCCCGCTTGATCCGCTTCTGAAGGGCGAGGAGGTACACGAAAAACACGACGCCGACGGCGAGCAGAACCAGGTAGAGCGTGAACACGACGTCGATGAGGGTCTCGGACGGCTTCCGCCCGCTTGCCTCGCCCACCGGGATCTCACCGCGCGAGGCGACCGCGACGACGCCGACCGAGACGAGCACGCCGAGCACTGTCAGCACGGTCCGGAGCGACCGGGGTGCGGCGTTACTCTCCATGCAAGGTGAGACGCCCGCCCCTGGAAGATCGTTTGCGCCGCCCGGCGGTGATGGGGATCGTGAACGTCACACCCGACAGCTTCTCGGATGGCGGCGTCCATCTCCAGCCGGCCGCCGCCGAGGCGGCCGCTCGTCGGATGATCGAGGCGGGGGCCGCGATCGTCGACGTCGGCGGAGAGTCCACCCGGCCGGGGTCCGAGGGCGTCAGCCTCGACGAGGAGCTCGCGCGCGTGTTGCCCGTGCTGGAGCGCCTGACCGACATTCCGGTCTCGATCGACACGGCGAAGGCCGAGGTCGCGCGCCGCGCGCTCGAGCTCGGGGCCGAGCTGGTGAACGACGTCACGGCGTTGCGGGGCGACCCGGAGCTGGCGGGAGTCGTTGCGGACGCCGGCGCGTACCTCTGCCTGATGCACATGCGGGGCGAGCCGAGGACGATGCAGCGCGACCCGCACTACCGGGACGTGGCCGGGGAGGTGGCGGCGTTCCTCGAGGAACGGCTCGAAGCGGCCGTGGCGGCCGGAGTCGCGGAGGAGCGGATCTGTCTCGACCCCGGCATCGGCTTCGGCAAGACGACCGAGCAGAACCTCGAGCTCGTGCGCCGCCTGGAGGTGATCGTGGCGCTGGGCCGGCCCGTGCTCGTCGGCTTCTCGCGCAAGAGCTCGCTCGGCAAGATCATTGGCGATCCGGACGCGCGCACGGGAACCGCGGCGGCCTCGGTGGGTGCCGCGTTGGCGGCTTTCGAGCGCGGCGCGTCGATCTTCCGCGTGCACGACGTGCGGGAGCACGTGGAGGCGTTGGCGGTCGCCGGCGCGGTCTCGGCATGAAGATCGAGCTGCCGTGAAGATCGAGCTGATCGCGATCGAGCTCCACGGCTACCACGGCGCCTTGGAGTGGGAGCGCGAGCGGGGCCAGCGGTTTCTCGTCGACGTCGAGCTCGACGTGGGGGAGCGGGGCTCGTCGGACCGGCTCGAGGATGCCGTCGACTACCGCGACGTCGTCGCCTGCGTGCGCGAGATCTCGGACGCGACCGCCTACACGCTGTTGGAGGGCCTGGCGACGGCGCTCGCCGGCGCGCTGCACGAGCGCTTCGGCGTCTCGCGGGCGCGCGTCCGCGTGCGCAAACCGGAGGTCGTGCTCGATCCGCCGGTCGAGTTCGCCGCGGTCGTCGCCGAGCGGCCGTGACGGCCGCCTACGTCGGGCTCGGCTCGAATCTCGGCGACCGCGAAGACACCTTGCGGCGCGCGCTCGAGCTCCTGGGGACGCGCGTCGAGATCGACTCGGTGTCCTCGTTTCGCGAGACCGACCCGGTCGGCGTGCTCGACCAGCCTCGCTTCGTCAATGCAGCCGCGCGGGTCGAGACGACGCTCTCGCCGCGCGAGCTGCTCGACGTCCTGCTCGCGGTGGAGCGGGAGCTCGGGCGCGAGCGCCGCGAGCGCTGGGGCCCGCGGACGATCGACCTCGACCTGCTGCTGTACGGGGACGAGCAGCTCGAGGAGCCGGGCCTGACGCTGCCGCATCCGCGTCTGCACGAACGCCGGTTCGTGCTGGAGCCGCTCGCCGAGCTGAATCCTGGCCTGGTGGTCCCGGGCCTCGGCCGGGTGGACGAGTTGCTCTCGAAGCTAGACTGAGTTCATGTCCCACATCGATGAACTGGACGAATTCGAGGCCGATCTCGAGCTGCGGCTGAAGCGCGAGTACACCGCGGTCTTCGGCCTCTTCCGCTACTGCATCCTCACGCAGGACGCCACCTATCTCTGCAACAAGCTCGACCTGCAGGTGACCCAGGGCACGGCGTACCCGTTCTTCCACATCAAGATGGAGGACGTCTGGGTCTGGGACAAGAACCGCCCGACACGCATCATCCCGCGCGCCGAGGCCTACACCTCGAGCGATGTGACGATCGAGGAGCTGCGCGGCGAGGGCGACGAGCCGAAGCTCACGGCGGAGACGCTCGCGGAGCGCCTGGGCGAGCCGCTCCCGACTGACGACGAGACGCCCTAGCCGGCGTGCCGCGTTAGGCTCGCGGCCATGTTGCTGGCCGTCGACGTCGGGAACACACAGACCGCGCTCGGGCTCTACCGCGACGGGGAGCTCGCCGACAGTTTCCGGCTCGCGACCGACCGGAGCCGGACCGGCGACGAGCTGGGGGTGACGCTCTCGGCGCTGCTCGACCTCGACGCAGTCGACGGCGTCTGCCTCTCGACCACCGTGCCGGCGCTGCAGCGCGAGTGGGAGCTGGTGGCAGAGCGCTGGCTGCAGGCGCCGCTGCTGGTCGTCGGCCCGGGCACGCGGACCGGCATCGCGATCCGGTACGACGATCCCAGGGAGGTCGGGCCGGACCGGATCGTGAACGCCGTCGCCGCCAGCGAGCGCTACGGGCCGCCGTGCATCGTCGTCGACTTCGGCACCTCGACGAACTTCGACATTGTCTCCCCCGACGGCGAGTACGTCGGCGGCGTGCTCGCGCCGGGGATCGAGGTCTCGATGGACGCGCTCTTCGCCCGCGCCGCCCGGCTGGTGAAGGTCGACTTCGCCGCGCCGGCCACCGTGATCGGGAAGACCACCGTCGGCGGGCTCCAGTCGGGGCTCGTCTACGGCTTCGCCGGGCAGGTGGACGGAATCGTCGGCCGCATCAGGGGCGAGCTCGGCGTCGACGCCCAGACGATCGCCACCGGCGGTCTCGCCGACCTGATCGCGCCACACGCTGCCACGCTCGAGGTCATCGACCCCTTCCTGACCCTCGACGGCCTGCGGCTGGTCTGGGAACGGAACCGCGCCTAGCCGCCGCCGTAGATCGAGATCGGCAGGTCCAGCAGGACCTCGTCGCCGGGGGCGGTCTCCTCCTCCAGCTGCTCGAGCAGCTGAGCCGCCCCCGGCGCCGCGGCGAGGAGCCGACGCTCGACCTCCTCGGTCGAGTCGAGGACGAGCAGTTCCTGCTTGAACGGCTTGGGAAACCGGCCTCGACCGAGGTACCAGCCGTAGAACTTCTTCAGGAACCCCGTCGCGCGGCGCTCCCCGAGCTCCCTCACGGTCTCGCGGATGAACAGGACCAGCTCGGCGGCGACCTCCTCGCGCGTCGGTTGGCTGTCGTCCCCGTCGACGATCTCCCGCAGCGCCCACGGGTTGCCCTGCGCACCGCGGCCGACCATCACCGCGGCAGCTCCGGTCGTCGCGAGGACGGCCTGCGCGCGTGCGCGCGAGACGATGTCGCCGGAGGCGATCACGGGGACGTCGACGAGCGAGACGAGCTCGGCGGTCAGCGAGTGATCGGCCGTGCCCGTGTACATCTGCTGCGCGGACCGCGGGTGCAGGGTGAGCGTCGCCGCGCCGGCGTCGACGAAGCGTGGCCCCACGTCGAGGCAGGTTCGATCCCCGTCACGCAGGCCGCGGCGCATCTTCACCGAGACGGGGAGGTCAACGGCCTCGGCCACCGACTCCACGATCGCGCACGCCCGGTCGGCGTCGTCGAGGAGCGTCGCGCCGGCGCCGGTCTTCGTCACCTTCTTCACCGGGCAGCCGAAGTTGATGTCCACGAGGTCGGCGCCCGCCGCCTCGACCATGCGGGCCGCCTCGGCCATCGCCCGGGGCTCCGCGCCGAAGATCTGGATCGCGAGCGGGTGCTCGTCGGCCGCCACGCGCAGGTAGCCGAGGGTCTTCTCGTTCCGGTGCTCGATCCCGGCGCAGCTGACCATCTCCGAGCAGACGAGACCCGCCCCGAACCGCCGTCCCTGGCGCCGAAACGCCTGCACGCTGACGCCGGCCATCGGCGCCAGCACGACACGCGTCGGAATCTCGACGCCGTCGATCCACCAGCTCTCGCGCAGGTTCACGGACATGGATTCCGAATGGTACTTCTGGTATTGACCAGGTCGGGCATGCGAGCTACCATTCGCGCCCGCGTCGGCGGGTTGCTCGCCGGCTTTTTCCGTAGGAGGAACCTTGAAGGAAGTCATCCTCACTCCTGAGGGATTCGAGAAGCTGAAGCAGGAGATCGAGTACTTGTCGACCGACAAGCGGCGCGAGGTCGCGGACCGCATCCGCGTCGCGCGTGAGTTCGGCGACATCTCCGAGAACGCGGAGTACGACGATGCGAAGAACGAGCAGGCGATGCTCGAGCACAAGATCGCCCAGCTCGAGGAGCGGCTCCTGAACGCTCGCGTCATCGACTCGGGCGACGTCGACCTGAGCGTCGTCTCGGTCGGCGCGAAGGTCAGGCTCCGCGACGTCGACGCCAACCGGACGGACGAGTACTTCATCGTCGGCTCCGCGGAGGCGAACCCCGCCGAGCTCAAGCTCTCGAACGAGTCGCCCGTCGGCAAGGCGATCATCGGCAAGAAAAAGGGCGAGACCGTCGAGGTCACCACGCCACGGGGATCTCTGAAGTACAAGATCCTCGACATCAAGGCCGCGTAGCGCGGACCGGCTGCGACCGGGCCTCGCCGGCCCGGCGCTCGGCCCTGCCCGCCTGACCCGCGAACTAGACTCGCCGCGTGCTGCCGAAGCGATTTCCCGACCGCGACGAGATCACGAGCGTCCGCGCCGAGTGCGAGCAGCTCGAGGCCGGGACCGAGGCGCCGGACAAGCGGCGCCTCGCCGGCCGCGTGCTCGGGCGCCGAGGCCACGGCAAGCTCGTCTTCCTCGACCTCGTCGACCGCTCCGGCCGCATCCAGCTGCTCTGCGACACCAGCCGGACAGGCGAGATCGACCTCGATCTCGGCGACGTCGTGGGGGTCGTCGGCTCGCCGGCGAAGTCGCGTCGCGGCGAGCCCTCGCTCGCCGTCGACGAGCTGACGCTGCTGGCGAAGATCCGGGCGCCGCTCCCGGACACCTTCCACGGCGTCACCGATGTCGAGGCCCGCTACCGGCGCCGCTACCTCGATCTCCTCATGAACGAGGAGACGCGGGCGGACTTTCTCCTCCGCAGCCGGATCGTCACGGCGATCCGGCGCTACCTCGACGCGGAGGGCTTCGTCGAGGTCGAGACCCCGGTGCTGCAGCCGCGCTACGGCGGTGCCTTCGCACGGCCGTTCGTCACCCACCACAACGAGCTCGACGCGGACCTCTACCTCCGTATCGCGACCGAGCTCTACCTCAAGCGCCTCATCGTCGGCGGCCTCGAGCGGGTCTACGAGCTCGGCAAGGACTTCCGGAACGAGGGCGTCTCCTACAAGTACAACCCCGAGTTCACCATGCTGGAGTGGTACGAGGCCTACGCCGACTACCGCGACGCGATGGCGCGGCTCGAGACGATGATCGAGCAGGTCGCGCTCGAGACGATCGGGACGACCAACGTCCGCTTCAGGGGCCACGACCTCGACTTCAAGAAGCCCTGGCGGAGGCTGCGGCTGCCCGACGCGCTCGCCGAGCACGGCCTGTGGAGCCGGGACGAGGACGAGCTGCGCGCCGCGCTCGTGGCGCGCGACGTGGACGTCCGGCACGACCACACCTGGGCGCAGCTCGCTGACCACGCGCTGACGTACTTCGTCGAGCCGTCGCTGATCGAGCCGACGATCCTCTACGACTATCCGATCGAGCTCTCGCCGTTCGCGCGGACACTCGACGACGATCCCACCCTCGTCGAGCGCTTCGAGTACTTCGTCGGCGGGATGGAGCTCGGCAACGCGTACTCCGAGGTCAACGACGCCGAGGAGCAGGCGTCCCGTTTCGAGCTCCAGCTGGCGGAGAAGCAGGCGGGGGCCGAGGAGATCGTCGAGGACGATCCCGATTACGTCGAGGCGCTCAGCTACGGCATGCCGCCGACCGCCGGCCTCGGGCTCGGGATCGACCGGCTCGCGATGGCGCTCACCGGGCGCGACAGCATCCGCGACGTGATCCTGTTCCCGGCCTTGAAGGAGCGCACGTAGCCGCACGGACAAGCGGCGAGTAGATTGCGGCGATGCAAGCGGTGATCCTGGCCGGCGGGTTCGGCACCCGGCTCAGCGAAGAGACGGGCGTCCGGCCGAAGCCGATGGTGGAGATCGGCGGCCGGCCGATCATCTGGCACATCATGAAGATCTACTCGGCCCACGGAATCAACGACTTCGTTGTCGCCGCGGGCTACAAGAGCCACATCCTGAAGGAGTACTTCGCGACCTACTTCCTGCGGAGCTCGGACGTCACGTTCGATCTCGCGACGAACGAGGTCACGACCCACTCCGCGAGCTCGGAGCCGTGGCGCGTGACCGTCGTCGAGACCGGCGACGACACGATGTCGGGGGGCCGGATCAAGCGCGTCGCGTCGTACCTGAAGGAGGACACCTTCTGCCTCACGTACGGCGACTGCCTGGCCCGCCTCGACATCGGCAAGCTCATCGACTTCCACCGCGAGCAGGGCGTCGACGCCACCCTGACCGCGATCCAGCCTCCCGGCCGGTTCGGGGCACTCGGGCTGCAGGAGGACGCGGCGCGGATCGAGAGCTTCCACGAGAAGCCGTCCGGGGACGGCGGCTGGGTCAACGGCGGCTTCTTCGTCCTCAACCGGCGAGCGATCGACTACATCGAGGGCGACGCGACGAGCTGGGAGCGGGAGCCGCTCGAGCGCCTGGCGCGGGACGGCAAGCTCGCCGCCTACCGGCACGAGGGTACTGGCAGAACATGGACAGCCTGCGCGACAAGATGGTGCTGGAGGAGCAGTGGGCCTCCGGCGACGCTCCCTGGAAGGTGTGGTAGCCCGGGCGCGCACGGACACCTGTCGATGATCGATCTCCACAGTCACGTCCTACCTGGCCTCGACGACGGCGCGCGGACGCTCGACGAGGCGTGCGAGCTCGTGCGCGTGCTCCAGGCGGACGGCGTGCACACGGTCGCCGCGACGCCGCACGTGCGGGAGGACTATCCGACGCGCCCCGAGGAGATCGAGCACGGGGCGGCGGCGTTGCGGCGTGAGCTGAAGAAGCGAGGGCTGGAGATCGAGCTCGTGACGGGTGCCGAGGTAGCGCTCGATCCGGCCGCCACGCTCGACCGCGACTCGCTCGTCCGCCTCTCGTACGGCGGCCGCGGGGGGTACCTGCTGCTCGAGTTCCCCTACACGGAGTGGCCGTTTGCGCTGGACGCCGTCGTCCACCGCCTGCTCGGCATGGGGCTCACGCCCGTCCTGGCGCACCCGGAGCGAAACCACGCCGTCCACCGCAATCCGGATCGGCTACAGGAGGTCGTGGCCACGGGCGCGCTCGTGCAGGTCACGTCGTCCTCGATCCTCGGCACGTTCGGCTCGGACTCGAAGAAGTGCGGGCTCGAGCTCGTCCGTCAGGGCACCGCGCATCTGCTTGCGAGCGACGCCCACGACCCGGTCAGCCGTGACGTACGACTCTCCCGCGCGGTGGCTGTGCTCGGCGACGACGAGCTGGGGAAGTGGCTCACCGAGGACGTCCCCGCCGCGATCCTCGCCTCCGCACCGGTCCCCGAACGGCCCCTGGCGCCGCAATCGCGTCTCGGCCGGCTCCGCGACCGGGCCCTGCGGCGCTCCTAGGAGGGTTTGGCGAAATATCGGCTGAGCCGCCGGGCCGCGCTGCTCGCCCCGATGCGGCGTCCTCGGTCGCGCCCGTATTTACCAATACGGGCGCTCCCTGCGTCCTTGCCTCGGAACGAGCATCGCACCCCTGCGACGAGCGACATGCCGCCAAACCCTCCTAGGGCTCTGAGGGGACCAGCCGCGGCACGGCCGGCGGCGGTGGCGCGGGCTCCCGCACCTCGTGCGGCTGGGTCGTCGCGAGCACGTAGGAGGCGATGATGCCGAGCACGCCGAAGAGCCCCCACCGGGCGTAGACGTCTGGCTGACTGATCATCGACGCCACCCAGGGCACGGTCATCGCCATGAACGGGACCAGCAACGACCGCGGCGAGGCCTTCCGCATCCGCCACGTGAACAGGTAGAGCAATGCGAACCCGACGAGCCCTAAGAGCCCGGCCGTGTACCAGGTCTGGATCCAGAGGTTGTGGATGATCGGATGGTTGATGTCATGCGTTGGGCCGGTGCCGACCTGGTCGAGGCCGTAGCCGGTGTAGGGGTTCTCCTTGATCTCCGCGATCGCCCAGGAGTTGATCGTGTCGCGCTCGTCGACGCTCTCCTGGCCGAAGACGTCTCCCTCGAGCCGCGAGAGCAGCAGGATCTGACCGTCCTCCGAGGCCACCTTCCCGATCAGGAACATCGTCGCGAGGAAGACGCCGAGCAGAATGGCGCCGCGACGGAGCGCGGCCCGCCGCCCGGCCATGAAGAGCGCGACCGCGACGCCGCCGACCACGGCGGCCATCGCGGTGAGGGAGGCCGAGAGCACGATTCCGATCGAGCAGATCCCCGCGGCGACGAGGGCGAGCGCGCCGCGGCGCGTGCCCACCAGATAGAGGCCGACGGCTCCGGACACTCCGATCGCCGCGACCAGGCCGAGCAGGTTCGGGTGACCGGTGGGGCCGGCGAAGCGCCCGCCCGAGTTGACCTCCATGCCCTGGCTCGCCATCGCGTCGAAGTTGGTGCCGAGGAGCATGTCGCTCATCGCCCCGAGCGAGGCGAGCGACGCCCCGACGAGGAACGCCCAGACGAGCGAGCGCAGCCGCTCGTGTGACTCCGTGACGGCGGCGAAGATGTTCGGGATCATCCAGAACGTGAACACGATCTTCGCCAGCACGAGCAGGGAGCCGACGGCGGTGACGGCGTTCATCGACGCGAGGATCCCGCCGGCCGCGATCAACGCGAGCGGGATGCCGCGGGCGGCCCCGAGGGCGAAGAGCGTCCGTGCGACCTGAGGAGCCGTCCAGGAGCGCACGAGGAGCGCCAGGAGCACGGCGAGGAAGAGCGTGTCGGAGACGTTGCCGACGTCGCCGAGAGCCCGGAAGGTCGAGAACGGCGTGGTCGCAACGGCGGCGGCCAGGAGCCAGAACAGCCGCTGTGTCGACGACACCCAGAGGACCAGGAGGCAGATCAGGACGAGCGCCGCGAGGAAGAGCCCCGGCGACAGGTTCGAGCCGAGCGTGGCGATCGTGGCCCCGGCGAGGATCGCCGTGGCGACGATGCCGGCGAGGCCGCCGAGCCGGAGGAGGGCTGGGCGCGTCACGCTTCCGAGACGGACGACAACGAGGGCACGACGCGCGCCTCATGCGCTCGCCGGGAGAGCCTGAGCGCCGACGCGAGAGCGAAGAAAAAGCAGATCGCGTACCCGATGGCGATCGCTGCGGCAAGGCCGTCGGCCTCGTATTGCCAGAGCAGCAGGGCGCCGCCCACCAGGAGCCACGGGTACATGGCGAGCTCTGCAAGCGTCGCGTGGCCGGGATGGCCGGTGCCGCGCAGGCCGTCGAGGAGCACGCGCCGCAGGGACGCGAAGAAGGCGCCGAGCACGAGGAGCCGTCCGATGGACGACGCATCGGCGAACTGCGCCCCGAAGAAGAGCTCGACGAGCTTAGGCATCAGCGCGATGAGCAGCACCGTCAGCGGAACCATGAGCACGGTGACGACGCCGAGAAAGCGCCACACGAGGCGCCAGCCGTCCTTCGCCTCCGTGAGCGCAGCCGCAGCCGGATAGGCGACCATGCCCACGCTCTGGCCGATGAAGGCCGGCAGGTTCCGGAACGCGCTGCCGACGACCCACAGGCCCAGCGATGCGGCCGAGAGGACGGCGCCGATGACGAGCTGGTCGATCGGCAGATCCAGCGGTGACGTGGTGCTGAGCGAGCCCCTTGCGGCGAAGCTGAGGATCCGCCGCAGCTGGCGCGGCTCGCGGTCGTGCTCCGGAGGCAGGCGCGCAAACACCAGCAGCAGGCCGACGAGGGCGGGGATCGCCTGCGTTGCCGTCCACACCCAGACCACGACGTCGAGCTGGTCGACGTCCGCGAGGAAAAGCGCGACCATCGCCGCCGCGTAGAGGGCCGACGGCGCCAGCCTGATCAGGTTGAAGGTGAGGAAGCGCTGCTGCGCCTGCAGGAAGCTCATGACGTAGATGTGCAGCAGCGCAGCCGGGACGAGCGCGAGCGTCGCCGGGATCGCGCTCGCGACACCGGCGTCGTCCGAGGCCACGAACAGCAGCACGACCCAGAGGACGAACGTGAGCGCGATCGACTGGACGACGTAGAGCAGCGACGCCGTCCGCAGGATCTGACGCGTCTGGGTCGGGTAGCGGCTGACGTAGTACCCGCACGCCCACGAGGTGCCGAAGTGCCCGACGATCAGGATGATCCCGGCCCACGCCGTCAGCCAGGCGAAGTGACCACGGTCGTCGACGCCGAGGAGCCGCGCCACGAGCGGTCCGCTGATGAGCAGGAACATCTGGCCGGCGGCCGCGGTGACGAGTGTCCCGGCGGTGGCGAGGGCGAGCCTGTTCGCGCGCAGCGTGCGCCAGCGCAGGGAGCGCCAGCCCGAAGCGACGTCGACGCCGTCGACGTCGGGGCGGCCTGCGCGGAAGAACGGCCGCAGCGTCCAGCCGCCTGTCTGACCGTTTCCTCGCCTGCGGTCTCCGGACGGGACGCGCCGGCGGTTCACGACCGAACGACTGGCTCCGAGCCGACCTTCGCGGCCGAGTGGTAGTCCCCGTAGTACATGTAGGACTCCGACCTGGGCGCCCCGGTCACGACCACTCCGAGCGCGCGAGTCGGGGCAGCGTCGAGCAGCCGCCTCAGCTCGCGCAGCGTCTTGCGCTTGACGAGGTCGAGGCGCGTGACCACGAGCAGGGCGTCGACGTACGAGCTGAACAGGAGCGCATCGCCGAGCTGCAGCATCGGCGGGCCGTCGACGACGACGATGTCCGCGTCGGCGGCGAGATCGTCGAGCAGCTCTTCGAGCCGCGAGCGTCCAGCGAACTCGCCGGGGTTGGGCGGCGGGAAGCCGCGCGGAATCACCCTCAGCGACCCGCTTTCCGAGGGCGAGCGGCCGTTGGTCGCGGTCCGCGTCCCGCGAGTGGCCGTCCGGGCTCTCGGGGCGGTCTCCGTGCCGGGGCCGCGTGCGTCGCCGAGCGGCACGCGCACCGCCACGTCCTCGAGGCTGGCGCGCCCGACAGCGACGTCGGTCACTCCCGCCTGACCGCGCAGCCCGAAGAAGCGCTCGACGGCGGGCCGACGGAGGTCGAAGTCGACCAGCACGACGCGCGCGCCGGCACGCGCCAGCGCGATGGAGAGGTTCGCCGCGGTGGTCGACTTGCCCTCGCTGCCGACTGCGCTCGTGACGAGGATCCGTCTCGCCATCGTGTCGGCGTTGACGAACTGCAGGTTCGTCCGCAGCAGGCGGAACGCCTCCGCGTCGGGGCTGCTCGCATCGGCGAGCATCACCAGCTGGTTCTGCGACTGAAGGCGGCGGCTCGGGCGGGAGAGCCGGCCGAGGAGGGGGAGCCCGAGCGCGCCTGCGATCTCCTCGTCGGAGCGGACTCTCGTGTCGAGCGCCTCCGCGAGGAACGCGAACGCGATTGCCAGCACGAGGCCGAGGCCGAGGCCGAGGACGGCGTTGCGGACGGGTCGCGGCTGCACCTGGGTGGCGTCGGTCGGGACCCTGACGACCTCCGCGTTGCCGGTCTGCAGCGTCTCGAGCGCCCTGAGCTGCGAGAGATCGTCGACCAGCGTTTGATAGGTCGCCGAGGGCTGGGCGCCGGGCGGGCCGAGCTGTTCGAGCTGCGCCTGGACCTCGATCCTCGCCTCGCGGAGCTCCTTCGTGTCGAGCTCCTGCAGGAAGGCGCTGTACTCCTGCGCGTACGCGGTCGCGAGCTTGATCGCATCCTCCGGCACGGCGTCCGTGACCACGAGCTCGAGAATGTCGGAGTCGTCCGCGGTGTTGACCTCGGACTGGTCGAGGAACTCCTGGGGCGTGCGGTCGTCGATGCCGGCCGCTTCGAGGGTGCGCTCGGCGACGACCGGTAGTCGCGCGAGCTGCGCGCGCGTCGTCATCAGGCGCTCGGGATCGTCTCCGCCGAGGTTCGTGATGTTCGTGAGGCTCGCCGCGAGATCCTGGCTGCGAAGGAGCACGTCCGACGACGCCGCGTAGCGCTCGTCCTGAGAGATCGAGAAGAGATACGTCGCCAGCGGAACGAGGACGATCGTGAGGGCGAGGATGATCCGCCTGCGTCGGAGGACGTCGACGTACTCCCGAACGGAAGTTTCTCTCTCCTCCACCTGAGAAGTGTAGCCTGCGTTCATCCGGCCCTTTCGCGCGCGCAGACCCCCGGGAACTGCGTCAGCACTTGTTCCGCGCAGGCCATCTGAGTCCTGTCGAGGCGGCCGCCAGCGAGTCGCGCGACGGCCGCCTCGAGGTTCGGCGTCCTATCCGCGCGAACGGCAGGCCTTGGTCTTCGGGCGGGCCCGGCTGCCCGGCTTGACCTTCTGGCCCGGAGCGCATTTCGCGGCGGCGGAGACGCGCTTGCTGGCGCGGGCGGTCTTGAGCTGCACCGTCACCTGGTCGACCGCGACCTTGCCGTCGCCGCGGAACGCCCGCACGGTGAGCTTGTGCCTGCCGGGTGTCAGCGACGCGGTGTCGAGCGTCGCGTCGTCGCCCGCGTAGACGTACGGGCTGACGAACTCGACCCAGCGGGTCTTGCCGTCGACCTGGAACTCCACTTTCTGGACGTCGTCTGTGTTGGGCTTGGCCGACCACCGGACCCGGCCGACGAGGGTCGTCGACGCCGGCTCGAGCACGTTGCGCACGGAGAAGCCGGACGTGACTGGTGCCTGCGGCTCCGCGGGCGACGGCTGTGGAGCCGGCAGCGCAGGCTGAACCGGAGCTGCCGGGGGTGGCGGCGCGGGCGGCGTCGGCGCCGGGGGCGGCGTCGCCGGGGCAAAGGCGCTCGTCCCGTTGAAGTAGGGATCCAGCGCCATCGTCTTGAAGGCCGTGAACGCGGACGACGAGGAGTCGGCGCGGAAGTCGCGGCCGCTCCACCTGACATGGAACCAGAGGAACGCGTCGATGCCGGGGTACTCGGCCTTGATCGACGCGATGGGTGTCGGCGATCCAGGATCGCCTTCGTCTGCCCGGCCGGCACGTGGTCGCCTTCCGCCGCCTCCTGCGATGCGGTCTCGGCGATCATGATCGGCTTCTTGCCCTCGAAGTGGTTGTAGATGCTGGGGAGCCCAGGGTTCTTCAGCATGTCGTCCCAGGACAGCCAGTACCCGGAGTTGTAGGCGTCGATCCCGACCCAGTCGACGTAGGCGTCACCGGGGTAGTAGTTGAGGAAGTGGTTCCACGCGGCGCCCGGGCCGTTGTCGCGCGTGTTCGGGATCGAGGCGTAGTTCGGCGCCCACACCCAACTCACGTTCGTGGCGCCCTCCTGGCGGAAGAGGTCGTGAATGCGGCGCCAGGCCTGCTTGTACCTGTCCGTGGCCGCGAGGTTCGCGCCATTGTGGTAGCCGTCCCACGGGTACCAGTCCCCGTTCATCTCCCAGGCCCAGCGGATGAACACCGGCGCGTTCAGCGCCTTGACGGCGCGTGCCCGTGCGCGAATCCACGCATCGTGCTGACCGTCCACGATCGGCTGGAGCGCGGTTCCGTCCCAGTTGATCATCGGCGTCGCGCCGTGCTGGATCGCCCAGCCCTCGAAGTCGGCGTCCGGGAAGGCGTCGCCCCAGCCCCAGTAGTACTGCAGGATGTCGAGCCTGCGCCCGAGCTTCTGCTCGAGAGCGCTGGTCGCGTCCCACTGGTACTTCACGGGGACGGTGGTGCCGGGGGCGACGTTGTCGGGGTTGACGTAGGCCCCGAACAGCGCGCCGTTCGCAGGTGCGGCGGTCGAGCCCGAGGCGGTGGTTGCGGCCGGTGCGGATGTCGCTGCTGAGACGGTTGCGAGCATGGCGGCAGCAAGACTCGCTGCGATGAGGAAGTGCATGCGGCGGCTCATGGCTGCGGTATCGGTGCTCCTGCCGCAGACTCAAGCCCAATCCCCCGGACTGGGGATTCGTCGCTGACTCGGTACTCTATGTTGTCTCGAGCGGCTCGGGCGGCCCCGATTCCGGTCGGCGCTCGGGAGCAGGGACACCTTTGACGATGCGTAGCGGAGAACGGACTGCTCCAGCCGGCGGACGCCCGCTGCGTATCGCCGTGCTCACGAACATGATCGCGCCGTATACGACGCAGATCTTCGAGCGCCTGGCGACGGACCACGGCTGCGAGCTCCTCGTCGTCTACGAGACCGCCTCGGAGCCGAACCGAAGCTGGGAGTTGCCCGACGCCCTGCCCTACGAGCACGTCGTGCTCAGGTCGCTCACGGTCGACCTGCGGAGGCTCGTGCCCGAGCTCTTCCTCCATCTCCCCTGGCGGCCGACCGCGCCCGTCTCACGCTTCCGTCCCGACGTCGTCGTCGCCATGGGCGGGGCCTGGACCTCGCCGGCGAACCTCGCCGCCGTCTGGGCCCGGCGGCGGAAGGGGTGGGGGCTTGTGTCGGTGTACGAGAGCATCCAGCACCCCGAGCCGTCGCTCCTGCAGAAGCTCGCCGCACCCTTCAGCCGGCGGGTCATGAGCGCGAGCGACGCGTGGATCGTGCCCGGCCGCCGCGCGTTTCGCCGCATCGTCGGGCTCGGAGCCGACCCCGACCGGACGGTGATCGCGCCGACGATCCCGTCACTTCCACGGACGGCCGCGAGCGACGATCGCTCTCGACGCCAGGACGGCGAGCCGTTCACGTTTCTCTACGTCGGGCGACTCGTCGAGGAGAAGGGCCTGCGCTACCTCGCGGAGGCCGTTCGGAGCCTGCCCGAGGTCCGGCTCTGGCTCGCCGGCGACGGGCCGTTGCAGAGCGAGCTCGAGGCTCTGCTGCCGCCTGAGCGCGTTCAATTCTTCGGTCACGTCGACTGGGAGACGCTCCAGGGGCTCTACGGGACGGCCGACGCGCTCGTCTTCCCGTCGCTCTACGACGTCTGGGGGCTCGTCGTCAACGAGGCGCTGGCGCAGGGACTGCCGGTGATCGCGACCGACCAGGTCGGCGCGGTCGACGACCTCGTCGAGGAGGGGGTCAACGGTCTCGTCGTGCCTGCGCGCTCGAGTCAGGCCCTCGTGGACGCGATGCGCGAGATCACGACCTGGGACGAGGCGCGTCGCGAGCGGGCCGCGGCGGTCGGACGCGAGAAGGTCGCGTGGTACCGCCCCGAGGTCGCCGCGCAGCTGATCTACGAGGCGTGCCGGACGGCGCAGCTCGCCGCGCGGCCGGCCGCCGAGCGCCCCCGGCGACTCGAGGCAGCCCGTCGTCCCACGCGTGCCGGCTCACGGGGCCTGCGGGTGCTCCTCGTGAACAAGTTCGGCCACGTGACCGGAGGGGCCGATCAGCACGTCATCGGCCTCGCAGCCGCGCTGCGCGAACAGGATCACGAGGTCCGCGTTCTGACGACGCAGAGCCCGCTGAACGTCGAGCGGGACGGCAGATTCGTCCCTTTGCTCGTCACGAACGCGAACAGAGGCGAGCTGTCGGCCTTGCGGCGCGCGGAGGTTGCCGGGCGTGCCGTCTGGAACTGGTCTGCGGCCAGCCACATGCGCGCTCTCATCGACGAGTTCGAGCCAGACGTCATCCATGTGCACAAGCTCTATCCGCAGATCTCGGTCGCGCCGGTGGTCCTCGGCAGGCGCGGCGGCATCCCCGTCGTCCAGACCCTGCACGACCTGGAGCTGATCGCCGCCAACCCGATCGCCCCCGGCGGCGAGTGGCGCGACCGCACGGAGGAAAGGGCCGACTACCGCGCGCTCAACACGGCGACATTCGCGATCCGCCGGTACCTGCACCGGCCGGGCATCGCCGCGTTCGTGGCGCCGTCTCGGTTCGTGGCGGACACGCACCGCCGGTTCGGCATCGAGGCCGAGGTGATCCCGAACTTCACCGAGTTCGCGGGCAAGCGCGATCTACCGGGCTACGACGACCGCAGCGGGATCCTCTTCGTCGGGCGTCTCTCCACTCACAAGGGGATCCTGGACGTGCTCGAGCTCGCACAGTCGCTGTCCGGCTACCCCGTGACGATCGCCGGAGCGGGGCCGCTCGAGGAGCACGTACGCGCCGAGACGGCGAGGCTCCCGAACGTCACCTACCTCGGCCCCGCGAGCCGGAGCGAGCTCGAGTCGCTCTTCGCCGCCGCGCGCGTCCTGGTCATGCCCTCCTCGTTCCCCGAGATCGGCCCTCTGACGGCCATCGAGGCAATGGCGCACGGGACGCCGGTCGTCGGCTATGACCACAGCGGCCTCGCCGAGTACGTGACCGATGCCGGAGGCGGGGTGATCGTCGAGGCCGGCGCCGAGGCGCTGACCCGCGCCGCCGCGCACGTCTACGACGACCGGGCCGCCTGGGAGCGGCTCTCCGCGGCCGCGTCGGCCGCCGTGGCAGCGCACCACTCGCCCGGCGAGTACGCAGGGCGGGTCGTCGACGTCTACGCCGGTGCCCTCAACGGCCGGCCCGCGGCGACGAGTAGGTAAGGCCGATGCGCATCGTCGTCCACGACTACACGGGTCACGCCTTCCCGGTGCAGCTCAGTCGCGCCCTCGCGGCGCGAGACCACACGGTGATCCACCTCCACTGCCCCTCCTACACCTCCGGGAAGGGTGCGCTCGAACGCACCGACTCGGACCCCGCCTCGCTGCAGATCGAGGCCGTGACGCTGGACGCCGAGTTCGCCAAGCACTCGGCCCTCCGGCGCGTCGCGCAGGAGTTGGTCTACGGCCGCCGCGCGAGCGCCAGGGTGAGGCGCTTTCGCCCGGATGTCGTCCTGTCGAGCAACACCCCGCTCGTCTCCCAGGGGCTCCTGCTTCGCGCGTCACGCTCGGAGCAGGCCGCCTTCGTCTTCTGGCAGCAGGACGTGATCAGCGTCGCGATCGAGCGCTACGCGGCCGGCCGCCTGCCGCGCCCGCTCCGCATCCTCGCGAAGCCGTTCACGATCCTCGAGCGCTCGCTGCTCCGCCGCAGCGACGCCGTCGTCCCGATCTCCGAGGACTTCGGCCCGATCCTGAGCGGCTGGGGCGTGACGGCGGACCGCGTTCACGTCGTCCACAACTGGGCTCCCGTCGAGGAGCTGCCGCTCGCGCCGCGCGACAACGAGTTTGCGCGCACGCACGGCCTCGCGGGCAAGACGGTCTTCCTCTACTCCGGCACGCTCGGGCTGAAACACGATCCGGAGCACCTGGTCTCGCTCGCACGCCGCTTCCCCGGGCGGCAGGACGTCGCCGTCGTGGTCGTCAGCGAGGGCAGCGGCGCCGACTACGTCAGCACGCGCGCTCGGGACGAAGGTCTCGAGAACCTGCTCGTGCTGCCGTACCAGCCGTACGAGCGGCTGCCGGAGGTCCTCGGCGCGGCGGACGTCCTGCTCGCGATCCTCGAGCCCGACGCAGGCGTCTACTCCGTGCCCTCCAAGATCCTGGCGTACCACTGCGCAGGCCGTCCCATCCTCGCCGCCGTCCCGGCCTCGAATCTCGCCGCTCGGCTGATCGGCGAGGTCGGCTCGGGAGTGGTGGTGGAGCCGAACGACCACACGGCCTTCGACGAAGCGGCGGCAGCGCTCCTCGACGACGAGCCCCGGCGCGTCGAGCTCGGGCACCGGGCCCGCGGCTACGCCGAGCACGCCTTCGACATCGAGCGGATCGCCGAGACCTTCGAGCGTGTGCTCGCCGGCGCGGTGGCGGCGCGCCGAGCGGCGCCGCGGTCAGTGTCCTCGCAGCCCGCGGCCTCGGATCGGTAGCCGGGAAGTCATGGCCGAGCCGCTCGTCGTCGCCTATCACGCCGTCAGCTCGACCTGGCGGTCGCCGCTGGCCGTCTCGGAGCCCGTTCTCCGGGAGCAGCTGGAGCTCCTTGCGGGTCGTGGCTACGTGGGCGTCACGCTCGCGGAGTGCGAACGGCGGCGGCGCGACGGCGGCCTCGACGGCCGGACGCTCGTGGTCACCTTCGACGACGCGTTCCGCTCCGTCCTGCGCGCGAAGCCGATCCTCGACGAGCTCGGCTTTCCGGCGACCGTCTTCGCCGTCACCCGGTTTGCCGACGGCGGCAGGGTCTTGGATTGGCCCGGCCTGGCGGAGGTCGGGATCGCCGCTTCGGATGAGCCACGCTCGCTTGGTTGGGGCGAGCTCGAGGGCCTGCGGGACGCGGGGTGGGAGATCGGCTCGCACACGGCATCGCATCCGGTCCTCGTCGACCTCGACGACGACCGGCTGGAGGAGGAGCTCGCGGGATCCCGCGACGAGCTCGTGAGGCGGCTGGGCGCCTGTGAGACCGTGGGCTATCCGTACGGGCTCGCCGACCGCCGCGTCGCCGACGTCGCCCGACGGGTCGGCTACAGCGTCGGCGTCACGCTGACGCGGATGCAGTCGGTCGCCGAGCCCTTGCTGTGGCCCCGGATCGGCCTCGATGATGGCGATCGCGGCACGAGGCTCCGCTTCGTGCTCTCGTCGGCCGCATTCAGGCTCCGTCGGAGCCGGGTGCTCGCCGACCTCGAGCGGCGCCGGGGGCGGCCGAGCTGGATCCCGGCTGCTCCGCCGGGGCGGGACGGGGCGGCCCATGGCGACTGACCCGGCCGAGGCGATCGTCGACATCGGCGTGCCGACCTACGGCTCGCCGAAGTACCTGACCCAGACGCTCGACTCGATCCTCGCCCAGACCTTCACGGGCTGGCGCGTGACGGTGTCCGACAACGGCGGCGGCAACGTGCCCGAGATCGTCGAGCCGTACCTCGAGGATCCCCGCTTCACGTACCGGCGCAACGAGCTCATCCTGCCGGGAGAGCGCGGACCCGCGGCAGGGAACTGGTCCGGGCTGGTCGAGGGAGCGACGGCGCCGTACGTCGCGCTGCTACACGACGACGACTGGTGGGGGCCGAATTTCCTGGCCAGCCGGGTGGACTTCTTCTCGGCGCATCCGGAGTGCGGGCTCGTCTACGGGCCCCACGTCGACGTGGACGAGTCGGGCAGCGAGCTCAAGCGGTTCCCGGCGGCGCTCGAGGAGCGGCCGTATCCGTCTGTCGAGTTCGTGCCGCGCCTCGTGCGGGCCGAGGGAATCCAGCCGAGCCCACCGGCCATCCTCGTCCGGCGGGACGCGTACGACGCCGCCGGAACGCGCTTCGACCCTCGCTTCCTCACCTTCGACCTCGAGATGTGGCTACGGCTCGCGATCCGCTTCCCGGTCGGCTACGTGCGTTCCCACGACGCCTTCTACCGGATCCACACGCAGTCGCTGACGGCCCGCTCGAGCTGGGGTGAGTCGTGGGTGCTCTACCAGGAGCACGTCGAGGCGTTGCTCGAGCGGGACTTCCCGTCGGCTGCCTTCACGCCCGCCGAGAGCCGGGCACGCCGCGCGAGCGCGCTGCTGAGCTCGGCGCTCGACGCCGTCGTCCAGGGGCGACGGCGCGAAGCGCTCGTGTTTCTCCGCGCCGCCGTTCGCGTCGATCGGGGCTCGCTCGTGGATCCCCGTGTGGCGGTGGCTCTTCTCGCCCTGCCGTTCGGCAGTCTCGGCGGTCGTGCGCTGCGGCGGTTCAGAGCCTTCGTGGTGAAGAGCGGCATCCGCTTCCCGTTCCTCAGGCCACATTGAGGGGCCTGCCGGCGAGACTCGGAGCCGGCGTCGCCGTCTGTCTCGCGGCGGTGACTGCCCTGACGGTCGCCGGCTCCACGCGGCTGGCGCCGCAACTGGGCGTCCCTCGCAACGGCGCTCTCCTCGGCGCGTACGTCAACCCTGACGCGCTCGTGCCCGGAACGAACGTCGAGGTGCAGTACCAGTGGCGGTCGACGCTCGAGCTCGAGCGACGGCTCGGCCGCCCGTTCGACGTGCTCCAGTTCTACTGGGGCTGGCAGGACGGCTTCCCCGACGACGGGTTCGAGGGCTGGGCGATCGAGCACGGTGCGATTCCGATGATCAACTGGGACGGAACCGCCCTGAAGGAGATCGTCGACGGTCGGCACGACGACTGGATTGCCGCCCGCGCGCGGGCGGTGCAGGAGCTGAACGTCCCCGTCTTCCTCCGCTTCGCCTGGGAGATGAACGGCGACTGGTACGACTGGTCGGGCGCCCGGAACGGCGCGAGCCACGCGGCCGCGTCGGACTACGTGCAGGCGTGGCGGCGCGTCCACGACATCTTCACGAGGGAAGGCGCCGACAACGCGATCTGGGTGTGGGCGCCCAACTACGTCTCGATCCCGAACACGCGCGATGACGGCCCTGAGGCCGCCTGGAACGACTTCCGGAACTACTACCCGGGTGACCGCTACGTCGACTGGGTCGGCATCGACGCGTACAACGCCGGCTCGTGGGCGTCGTGGGACGAGCTGCTCGCCCCCGACGACCTGCCCCGGATCTACCACCACTTCGCCGGCCGGAAGCCGATCATGATCTCCGAGACTGCGTCGCAGGAGGCCGCTGAGGCGAACGACGCCCCGACGGGCGTCTCGAAGGCCGCGTGGATCGCCGACGTCCGCCGGCGCCTCCCCGCCGGCTACCCGGAGATCCGCGCCTTCCTCTGGTTTCACCTCCGGGGCGAGGACCGCGACTTCCGCGTCGACTCCTCCGGAGACGCGCTTGCGGCGTTCCGCGAGCTTGCCCACGATCCCTACTTCGGCGCCTCCGGCCGGGGCTAGAGCGCCGAAACCGGCCGCTACCCTGACGCCGTGTTCCAGTTCGACTGGGCTTCCGACCTGCGCGACCGCGAGGCGCCCCTCCCGGCCGGGTTCGCCTCCCGGCTGGCCGCCGGCGACGTCGCCGAGACGCTGCTCCTCCACTGGCAGGAGCACTGCATCGAGTGCGCTGTTCCCGCCTGCTACGAGGTGTGCCCGATCTACGTCGAGCGGGCGGACAAGAAATGCGCGCGCTTCGTGTACGGCATCTACCCGGCGGCCGAGGTCGCGGGGCTGCTCGAGCGCGGCGCCGACATCCGCTTCCGGCGCTGGGGGAAGATCGAGACGTCGCTGTACGGCAGGCGTGTCTCCGTCGACGAGCACCGCCGGCTCGACCGCCTGGACGGCCGGGTCACCGGCGCGACGAGCGCGCTCGCGAAGACGATCGCGCCTGTCAACCCCAAGCGGCGCCTGAACGGCGCCCTCACGGTGGGGCGGGGGAAGCTGCTGCGCTTCGCCGGCAGCGAGGACGGCACCCAGTTCGACGACTTCGTGCTCGAGTGCTTCGCGGCGGACGACGAGCCCTTCCGGCTCATCCTCGAGTACGTCCGGGACGGCGAGACGCGCCTCCGGCACGCCTTCGAGATCACGCCGGGCCACAATTTCCACACGCTCGGGGCCGCAGGCTTCGGGCCGCTCGCCCCTGGTGACAACGCGCGGATCCTCCTGTACCCCGACGAGGACGCCGAGCGCCGCGTCGTCTTCAGCTGGCTCGACTTCGTCCGTTACGCGCGGAAGGCCGACAAACCCGCCGCGAAGGTCAAGTGCGTCGCGTGGGATCTCGACAACACCCTCTGGGAGGGAACGCTCATCGAGGTCGGCCCCGACGGCCTGCGACCCAGGCAGGCGGCGCTCGACCTCGTGAAGGCCCTCGACGAGCGGGGGATCATCCAGACCGTCGTCAGCAAGAACGACCACGCCGAGGCGTGGCCGCTGATCGAGTCGCTCGGGCTTGCCGACTACTTCCTCTACCCGGCGATCAACTGGGGCCAGAAGAGCGAGGGCCTGCGCCAGATCGCGGAGAGGCTGAACATCGGTCTCGACACGTTCGCGGTGATCGACGACTCGCCCTTCGAGCGGGCCGAGATCGAGGCGGCGCTGCCGATGGTGCGCACGTACCCGATCGAGCAGCTCGAGGACGTCCTCGGCTTCCCGGAGCTCGACGTCCCGATCACGGAGATGAGCCGGAAGCGGCGTCTGACCTACCTCGAGCAGGTCGAGCGGGAGCAAGCGCAGGAGGCGTACGGCCAGGACTACGACAGCTTCCTGCGGGCCTGCGAGATGCAGATGCGCATCTTCACCCCCTCGACGGCGTCGGAGCGCGAGCGGTGCCTCGAGCTCGTCCAGCGGACGAACCAGCTCAACCTCAGTGCCCGGCGCTACGGCTCCGAGGAGTTCGAACGGCTGCTCGACACGGACGGTGTGGTCTGCGTCGCCTTCGACTGCCGAGACCGCTTCGGGCACTACGGCATCGTCGGCTTCGCGTCGGTGGACGAGCGCGCCGAGACGCCGCGCCTGCTCGACTTCGTGATGTCGTGCCGGGTCGCGCAGAAGCGCGTCGAGCGCACGTTCTTCGACTGGCTCGCGGAGCGGGAGCGCGCCCGCGGTGCGACGCGCCTCGAGGCCGAGCTCGTGCGCACCCCGCGCAACGGACCGCTGCGCCAGGTGCTCGAGGAGCTCCCGTTCGGCGTCGTGGAGCAGTCGGACGAGCGCACCCTGCTGAGCATGGACCTCGCCGCGCTGGAGCCGCCGAGCGGGATCGTGCTGGTCGAGTCCGAGCTGCACGCCGCTTGATCGTCACCGCCGACGACTTCGGTCGCGACGAGAACCGCAACCGCGCGATCGTGCGCGCCTTCCACGAGGGCCTGATCACGCATGCCTCGCTGATGGCGAACATGCCGGGGTTCGCCGAGGCCTGCCAGCTCGCGCACGAGCATCGGCTCGAGGATCGCATCGGCGCCCACGTCGTCCTCACCGAAGGGGCCCCGCTGACCGCGGACATCCGAGCGACGCGGTTCTGTGAGTCGGGTGCCTTCCACGACTGGGCGGGCAGGAAGCACATCTTCCACGTCAGTCGCGCGGAGGCGAGGGCCGTGGCGGCGGAGTTCTCGGCCCAGCTGGAGCGCTGTCGCGAGCAGGGCTTGCCGCTCTCCCACGTCGACTCGCATCACCACGTCCACAACGAGGTCGCCGTCGTGCGAGCCCTCCTGCCCGTCGCCCGGCGGCTCGAGGTCCCCCGGGTGCGGATCGCGCGCAACTGCGGCCCGGGGATCGGGATCGGCCGCCGTGCCTACAAGCTCGCGTTCAACACCTGGCTGCGCGTCAGGGGCGTGGCGGGCAGCCGGTACTTCGGGGACTTCGACGACCTGGAGCAGCTGGCCGCGACGAGGGACGGCGCCGCGAAGCTGGCGGCGGCGGAGCTGATGACCCATCCGATGCTCGACGAGGGCGACCGGCTCGTGGACGAGCTCGCACCCGAGACGCCGCTCGACGAGCTCGTGCGCCGCGTCAGCCCTGTGCCGGTGGCCTGACCGCCACGGCCGTGGCCGTACCGCGGAAGAAATGCGCCTTCGGCCGCTCGGCGAAGCGCGAATAGCGCAGCCCGTGCTGCGCGCTGATCTCGGGCAGGGCGGTCGTATGGTCACCGCTGCCGGCGATCAGCACGAGCGAGGGCGACCCGTGCTGCACCGCCTGCTCGAGCTCGAACAGCTCGCGGTGGTAGTCCCCGCCGCTGTCGGACAGCAAGACGTCGACGATCTGACCGTCCAACGTCTCCGCCAGTCCCTCCTCGCTGCGCGCGTTGACGAACGTCCAGCCGGCGCGCAAGCGCTCGGGCACCAGCCAGCCCGCGCTCGGGAGCGGGTCGATCGAGGTCAGCCGGCCCGGTGCGCCCTCATGCGCATTCCGCTCGAGCGCGCGGAGCAGGACGAGCGTTCCGAGGCCCTCCTGGACGCCGACCTCCACGACCAGCTTCGGGCGCACGTGACGAACGATCGCGTACCACAGCACCCGGCGCCCGAGATGGAGACGCCTCTTGGTGTCGAAGCGCCACCGCACGCGGCGGGTCAGTGCGTCGTGAAGCTCCTCGTCCTGCTCGGCCTCCGCGAGCAATTGCTCGGCCGTCGGTAGGGGAACGCCGAGAGCGCCTGCGAGGAACGGGGCCAGCTCCTCGGCGTTGTCGAGCTCGTACGTGAAGTTGTCGACTTCGGGATCGAGGAAGACGTGCTTCAGGTACGTGGCCGGCTGCGGCCTGAACGGGACGCCCGACCGCCGGAGGCCGCGGTACTTCGCGTACCAGCGCAGGCGGCCGAGCCTGCGGGCCCGGGCGCGCCAGTGGGGTGGAAGACGCTTGTGGATCGCTTGTCGCTTCGGCATTGCGCTGTGAACGAGGGAGCCCGCCGCTCGGGCTCGCCGGTCGTGTTGGCATAGTCTCGCAGCGTCTTGGCCGACGCTGCGCAAACGTCCTCCCGGCGGTACGCGCTCGCCGGCACGGTGCCCGGGCTCCTGGCCCTCGGCGTCTTCCTCTACTGGGCGAACGAGTCGGGCGGCTTCTTCCCGCGGGACTGGTATCCGGGCGGTCTGCTGCTGGTGGCTGCGCTCGGGATCCTTGCCCTGACGTGGCGAGACCTCCTGCGGGGGCACGACCGCCGCGTCGTCGTCGCGCTCGGCGCACTCGCCGGCTTCGTCGCCTGGAGCTACCTCTCGATCGCCTGGGCCGACGTCAAGGGGGACGCGTGGGACGGTGCCAATCGCGCGGCGCTCTACCTCGCCGTCTTCGCGATCTTCGCGCTCTGGAGCTGGTCGACGCTCGGCCGGGAGGTGGTCCTCGGCGGGTTCGCGCTCGGCGTGGCGGCCACGGGCCTGTGGACGCTCGTCGATGCGAGCCGGGCCGTCGACCCGTCCGAGCTGTACGCCGAGGGCAACCTGATCGCCCCGGTCCTGTACCGGAACGGCAACGCCGGCCTCTTCCTGCTTGCCTTCTGGCCGGCGCTCGCCCTGGCCTCCCGTCGCGAGCTGCCGGCGCTGCTCAGGCCGGTGTTCCTCGCGGCCGCCGGCGTCCTCCTCGAGCTCGCCGTCCTGCCGCAGAGCCGCGGCGCCGCCGTCGCGTTCGCGCTGATCGTGCCGGTCTACTTCGTGCTCGTTCCGGCTCGTCTTCGGTCGCTCGCGTTCTTCGCCCCGGTCGCGGTCACCCTCGCAGTCGTGTTCGGGCGCCTGCTCGACGCGAGCAACCTGGACGAGGGCGACGCGCTGACGGCGGCCGCAGACCTGGCCTTGGAGACGGTGCTCTGGTCGGCCCTGGCGCTCCTGGTCGTCGGCGGCGTGCTCGTCGCGCTCGACCGGCGGCTCACGATCTCGCAGCCGCTGCAGCGCCGCATCGAGCGCGCGGCAGCCGTAGTCGCGGTCACCGGCGGCGTCATTGCCCTTGTCGTCGCCGTCACCGTGCTGGACCCCGTCGAGCGAGTCGAGTCCGCCTGGGAGGAGTTCACCGGCGATGCCGAGCCGCCGTCGACCGACGACGCGCGGCTCTTGCGGGGGTTCGACACGAACCGCCCCGACTTCTGGCGCGTCGGCCTCGAGGAGTTCCGCCGGCACCCGATCGGCGGCCTCGGGAGCGAGAACTACGGCGTCTCCTACGCCCGCGAGCGCAACTCCGAGGAAGAGACGCTCTACCCGCACAGCCTCGAGGTCGGCGTGCTCGCGCAAACGGGGATCGTGGGCTCGGCGCTCTTCCTCGCCTTCCTCGCCGCCGCGGTCGCAGCGGCTCTCGCGGCCCGGGCTCGCCATCACGGGCTCGACCGCGTGCTGATCTCGGTCTCGCTCGTCGCGGTCGCCTACTGGCTCGCCCACGCGTCGATCGACTGGTTCTGGGAGCTTCCCGCGCTGACCGCTCCGGCCCTCGCATTCCTCGCCCTGGCGGCCGGCGCAGCGTCACCGCACAGCGCACCTGCGCCGCCCCCGCGCTACGCGCGGGCGCTGCCACTGGTCGTCGTGACGATCGCCGCCGCGGTCTTTGTCTCGTTTCTCCTGCCCTGGCTCGCAGCGCGGCACACGGCGTATGCGGCGTCGGTCTGGCGGCAGGACTACGGCGCCGCCCTCGCGGCGGTCGACCGGGCGCGGCGGCTCAACCCGCTCACGGACAGCGCAGACCTCGTGGCGGGGTCCATCGCCCGCCGCCGCGAGGACTGGGACGCGATGGCGCTCGCGTACGAGCGAGCGCTCGACCGCAATCCACACAGCTGGTACAGCCGTCTCCAGCTCGCGCTCGCGCGCTCGCAGCAGGGCCGTCGCGAAGACGCCGCGGCGGAGATTGCAGCCGCGCGCCGGTTGAACCCTCGTGAGCCGCTGCTCGAGCAGGTCGCCGCGCAACTCGCGAGCGGCGAGCCCGTCGACGTGGACGAGGTGTCGGCGGAGCTCCTCGACCGTCACGCCGGCGTGACGGGCACCGAGCGACCGATCGAGCCCGCTGAGCCCTCGGGCTAGAGCAGGTTCTTCAGGTGGTCGGCGAGCCGGACGGCGAGCGCGACGACCGCGAGCGTCGGGTTTGCCGAACCCAGAGCGTTCGGGAAGACGGAGCCGCCGGCAACGAAGAGGTTCTCCGCCGCGTGGACACGGCAGTCCGCGTCGACGACGCCCTGGGTCGGGTCGGCGTGCATCCGCGTCGTGCCGATCGTGTGGTGCGGGCTGAACGCGGTCGCGAGGCTGCCGGTTGCGCGGAAGGCGCCGACGCTCGAGAAGGCCCTGCTGATGGAGGCCTGGAGCCGGGCGAAGCTCTCCTTATCGGTCGTGGTCCACCGCCAGTGCAGATCGAGCCGGGACCGGCCGAGTGCGTCCCGAGAGCCGCTCAGGGTGACCCGGTTGTCCGCATCGGGAGCCTGCTCGAGCTGCGCGTCGATGCGGAAGACCGCGAAGCGCTTCGCGAGCTCCTTCGTCGCCGACCAGCCGCCGGCCTGCGGGTCGCATGCAGCGCGCGCCGAGAAGCGGCGTCGCACGAGCCACGACGCGACGTGGGGTAGCCCGAGCAGCGCGCGAACGGAACGGCGCGCCGTGTCCAGATCCGGGCCTCGTCGCAGGCCGAGCTCACGCACGGCCTGCACCCCCGAAGAGCCGTACGCGCGCGGCCGGGGAAAGAGGAAGACGGCGGCGTTGAGGAGCTGCTCCCGCTCGAGCACCGCCGGGGTCGGCGACAGGTAGCCCATCACCGGCACGCCCCCGTCCCGGCGGAGGTCGTACAGCTCGGTCCGCTCGAAGATGCTCCGGTCGGCAGGCGTCAGCAAGCCGAGCTCGAGGAACGGATGGTCGATGAGATATCGGCCGACGAGGTCGTGCTCGTTCCAGTCACCGCCGGAGAGGAGTAGCCGGGCGTTCTCCATCGAGCCGGCGGCGAGCACGACCTGGCGCGCGCTCACCCGCAATGTGCTCTCGCCGGTGTTGGCGACGACGGTCGTCACCCGCGCGCCGCCGCGAGCCAACGTCAGCTCCGTCGCGGTCGAGCGGACCGCCAGCGTCGTCGTCGGGGAGCTCGGCGAGCCGGCGGCGCGCCTCGCGTGTGAAGACCGACGCTGGGCCGAACGCGAACAGCTTCGTCGCGAGGCCGTCGTCCTCGAGTCGCAGCGCGCTCGGCTGCCCGTCGAGCGAGAAGTTCCGCTCGTCGACGCCGCAGGCGGCTGCGGCCCGCCCGAGGTAGGGGTCGAGTGCCTCTCCAGTGAACGGCCAACCGGCGTCGCGCAGCGGCGGGCGAGAGCGGAAGTCGATGTCGTCCGGCCACGCGTAGCGCGCGAACGACTCGCCCGCGCCGACGTCGATCACCCAGCCGTTGGCCGTGCCGCCGATCCCGGTGCCGTGCGCCTCCGCGAGGTGATCGCTCGGGTGGAGCTCCGAGTCGGCGCTGCCTTCGACGCCGCCGGAGGGCAGGCCAGCCTCCCCGCCGCTCTCGAGCACACACACGGAGAGCCCGGTCGAATCGAGCTCCAACGCCACCGAGAGCCCCGCAGGGCCGGCTCCGATCACGCAGACATCGGCTTGGACAGGGCCGAGCTTGGCCAGCTCGCGCCCGTCGATCAGCATCGCTGCCGGTGGAGGAGCATAGGCGCGGAACATACCGGCCTCGCCCCGGCGAACCTACCCGGAAGCCCACCCAAAAATCACCGGTTAGAGGGGTGGAATAACGGATACTCTTCGGTTAAGTTTGTTGCAGTAAAGGGGTTCGACTAGGGGATCTTTCGAGGGCAGGCGGACTGCTCTGGGGGGATTGCGGCGAAGGAGCTGTGGTATGAGAGTCAGGGGATTGGCATTCAGCGGCGTGGTTCTGGCCGTCCTCGTGTGGGCGTCGACCGCCCTCGCGCAGGATCCGACGGGGCCGACATATGGCGGGCGGGGGCCCGACATCGACAGTCAGGTCGAAAGCGGTGATGTGGCGGCAGAGCAGGTAGGCGTCCTGCCCTTCACCGGCCGTGACCTGGCGCTGATCGTGCTTGGTGCGCTTCTTCTCGTCGGCATGGGCTTGCTGACGCGGCGTGTCGCGCGGAATCGCGACGTCGCGAAGTAGTCACGTGTGAACGGACCGCCCCTGAGGGGGCGGTCCGACAACCGACGGAGAGTTTGCTGAGCGATGACCACAACAGAGGTCGCATCCGGCTATACCCAAAGCCAGACCGCCGCGCGGGAGCGCGAGCGCGTCCGCAGGTCGAAGTGGCGGCTGCCGCTGCTTCCCCTGGACGTGCTGACGCTGGTCGCGGCGATCTTGCTGGCAGAGCTCGGTGCCGGTCGCGCGGCCGTGGCGTCGACCCCGGTCGGCGTGCTCGTGCTGTTCCCGGCCCTGACGCTCGGCGTGCTCGCGTTCCGCGGGACCTACCGGCGCCGGCGCGGGACGCACATCTTCGAGGACCTGAGGGCAGTTCTGACCTCGAGCGCGCTCGCGGCGATGCTGTTGCTGTGCGTTCGCGCCTTCCTCACCTCTGACCCGTCGATCGCCCAGCAGGGCGCCCGCCTCTGGGCCTACGCGGCCGGCGTCATGGTCCTCGGCCGCGTGACGCTGTACTGGACGGAGCGGAGCGCGCGCCGGGCGGGCGAGGCGCTGGCGCCGACGCTGATCATCGGCGCCGGACGGGTGGGGCGGCTGACGGCCGAGCGCCTGCTGGCGAAGCCGCAGCTGGGGCTCAAGCCGATCGGCTTCCTCGACAAGGATCCGCTCCCGCCCGCCGAGGAGGAGAACGGCGTGCTGCCCGTGCTCGGGGCGAGCTGGGATCTCGACGACGTCGTCCGGGAGCACGGCGTGGAGCACGTCATCATCGGCTTCTCGACCGCGCCCAACCACGTGCTGCTGCGGCTCGCGCGGCGCTGCGAGGAGCTCGGTCTCGCCGTCTCGACGGTGCCGCGGCTCTACGAGCAGACGACCACCGCGTCTCACGGTCGAGCACCTCGGCGGGCTCCCGCTGCTCTCCTCGCATCCCGTCGACCCGCGCGGCCTCCAGTTCGCGGCGAAGTACCTCGCCGACCGTTTCGTGGCCGCTACGCTCATCCTGCTCCTCTCGCCGGTCCTCCTGGCGGCCGCGGTCGCGACGTCTCTGTCGCTCGGGCGGCCGATCTTCTTCCGCCAGCGCCGTGTCGGCCGGGACGGCGTCGAGTTCGACATGCTCAAGTTCCGGACGATGCGCGGCCTGCCGGAGGATCGCGGCGAGGCCGACGCGGAGTGGGCACAGCGCCAGCTGAACGGCGGCGCGCCTGCCGAAACGAACGGCCACGCTCGGATCGATCAAAGGACGTCCGTCGGCAAGCTGATGCGGCGGCTGTCGATCGACGAGCTGCCCCAGCTCTTCAACGTCCTGCTCGGCCACATGTCGCTCGTCGGCCCGCGGCCCGAGCGCGTCCACTACGTGCGTCAGTTCGAGTCGAGCATCTACCGCTACGGCGACCGCCACCGGGTGAAGTCGGGGATCACCGGCTGGGCGCAGGCGAACGGCCTCCGCGGCAACACGTCACTCACCGACCGCGTCGAGTGGGACAACTACTACATCGAGAACTTCTCGCTCTGGCTCGACGCGAAGATCCTGCTCATGACCTTCGCGGCGGTCTTCACGGGGTTCAGAACCGTCGACTGACCCGTCTGTCCGCCGCGCCCACTGCGGCGGGCGCGGCGGATTGACGGGTCGGACGAAGTGGCTAGGCTGCGACGGGCGCGCGCGCGATGATCATTTCTTCACGACCCCTCTGCAGGCGGCCAGCCAAGATCCTTTTCGGAGATCGTCTTCTCGCCGACGTCGGGCCATTCGATCGCGTAGCGCGGGTCGTCGAACCGGATTCCACGCTCGTGGGCGGGCGCGTAGGCGGCGGACGTGAGATAGAAGAGCTCGGTGCCGTCGACCAGCGTCTCGTAGCCGTGCGCGCACCCGGGGGGCACGTAGAGCATGCGGCCGTTGTCGGCCGTCAGCTCGGCGCCGGTCCAACGGCCGTAGGTCGGCGAGGTATCCCGCAGGTCGAGCGCCACGTCGAAGAGCGCGCCGCGGGTGCAGCGGACGAGCTTCGCCTCGGCGTGCGGCGCGAGCTGGTAGTGCATCCCGCGCACGGTCGCCCGGTGCTCGTTGAAGGCGACGTTCGCCTGGACGAACGTGTCCTCGAGCCCCTGCCGCGAGAACTCGTCCTGACAGAACGCACGCGCGAAGAAGCCGCGCTCGTCCTCGCGTCGCTCGAGCTCGACGACGAAGGCGCCGTCGACGTCGGTGGGCAGGAACAGCATCAGGACGCCAGCGTACGCCACGGTCAGGAGCGGCAGATGGAGGCAGGTTGTGGGATCGGCTAGCGGGCATCGGATCCACCCGATCGTGGAGGCCGGAGTGCAGCGGATCGTCGAGCGCGCCGGCGCGGCGATCTCGGATCTCTCGGGTCGGACGGTCGTCGTCACCGGCGCCGCGGGCTTCCTGCCGAGCTACTTCGTCGATGCCCTCGCGCGGGCGAACGCCCATGCCCTCGACGAGCCGTGCTCGATCGTCTGCGTCGACAACATGATCGACGGGCCTCCCGAGCGCCTGGCTCACCTCGAGGGCCGCGACGACGTTCGCTTCGTCCGGGCCGACGTGAGCGAGGACGCTCGCGATCGACGGCGCGTCGACTACGTCGCTCCACGGCGCCAGCATCGCCTCGCCGACCTGGTACCGGCGCTATCCGCTCGAGACGATCGACGTCAACGTCACCGGCACGCGGAACCTGCCTCGAGCTCGCGCGGCGAGACGAGGCGCACGGCTCCTCTACCTCAGCTCGAGCGAGATCTACGGCGATCCGCCGGCCGACCGGATCCCGACGCCCGAGGAGTACTGGGGCCACGTGTCGGCGACGGGGCCGCGGGCGCCGTACGACGAGTCGAAGCGGCTGGCCGAGACGCTGTGCGCGACGTACCACCGCGTCACGGGACGCCGGTCGAGGATCGTCCGGCCCTTCAACGTCTACGGGCCGCGCCTGCGGCTCGACGACGGCCGCGTCGTCCCCGACTTCCTCTCGCGACGCGCTGGCAGGCGAGCCGATCCGCGCTCCTGCAGCGACGGCCGCGCCGACGCGCAGCTTCTGCTACGTCGCGGACTTCGTCACCGCGCTCCTCCTCCTGCTCGTCGCCGGGACGGGCCGGCGAGGCGTACAACGTCGGCAACGACGAGGAAGTGACGCATGCGGGAGGTCGGCCGAGCTCATGGCCGAGATCGCCGGAGCGGTCCCGGCGTCGAGACCGCAGCCAGCGGCGATCCCGAGTACCTGACCGACAACCCTCGCGGCGCTGCCCCGACCTCACGAAGACGAAGGCGGCGATCGACTGGGAGCCGCGGGTCGCGCTGCGCGAGGGCTTCGCGCGGACGCTCGCCTACTATCGCAGACGAGGGTCGCGGATGAACGTCGCGGTCGTCGGCTGCGGCTACGTCGGGCTCGTGACCGGCCTCGGGCTGGCGCCTCGTCGGCCACGCGTCGTCGGCATCGAGGTCGACGCCGGCCGGCGCGAGCAGATCGGCAGCCGGGCGTCGCGCCGTTCTACGAGCCTGGGCTGGACGAGCTGCTCCGCAGTGCGGCTCGATTCGGGCAGCTTCCGAGCCTCGCGGCTGACATGTCTGCCGCCGCCGACGCCGACGTCGTGTTCCTCGCCGTGCAGACACCGCCGGGCGAGGACGGCGCCATCGACCTGGCTTCCTCCGCGACGCCGCGCAGCCAGCTCGCGAGCGTGCTCGCGACGCGGCGGCGGCGGCAGGTGGTCGCGTCCGCAGCACGGTCGTCCCGGGCACGGCGGCACGGGTCGTCGCGCCGATTCTCGACGGGCGTGGCGCCGGTCGCCGTCGAACCCGGAGTTCCTCGCGCGAGGGGTCCGCGGTCGCCGACTTCCTCGACGCCGACCGGATCGTCGTCGGCTGCGACGACCCGGTCGGCCGCGAGCTCCTCACCGACCTCTACAGCCGCTGGGGCGCCGGTCGTCCTCACCTCACCCGCGACCGCCGAGCTCGCCAAGTACACGTCGAACGCGCTCCTCGCGACGCTGGTCTCCTTCTCGAACGAGATCGCCCGCATCAGCGAGTCGCTGCCCGGCGTGGACGTGGAGGACGTGCTCGGCATCGTCCACCGCGACCGCCGGCTGACGCCCGACCGTCGACGGCCGCGAGGTGCGGCCGGCGATCCTCTCCTACCTCAACGCCGGCTGCGGCTACGGCGGCAGCTGCCTGCCGAAGGACCTCTCGGCGCTCTCGCCGCGCCGCGCAGCCGACGGTTCTCGCGCACCCGCTGCTCGAAGGCGTGCGCGAGGTCAACGACTCGCAGCCGGCCCGGCGTCGTCGAGCTGGCACGAGCGGTGCTCGGCGACCTGGAGGGCCGCAGGCGTCGCGCGTCCTCGGCGTGGCCTTCAAGGGCGGCACCGACGACCTGCGGGCCTCGCCGGGCCTCGTGTCCTCGACGAGCTGCTCGCCGCGCGGCGCCCGGGTGACGGTGCACGACCCGCTCGTCCGCGCGGACGCGATCGGCTCTGGCTGGCGCGCGGCGCGGTCCGGGCGCCGAGCGCTCGCGGCCGCGCTCGAGGGCGGCGGAGGGCGTGTCGTGACGACGAACGCGCCCGAGTACGCCGGCGCTCGGGAGTGCTGCCTGGCCGCCGCGGCGGCGGCCCGCTGGTCGTCGACGGGCGGCGCGCGCTCTCGCCCGACCGGACTCGGTGCCGCCCGCTACGTGGGCGTCGGCCGGGCGAGCGACGCGTAGCCGTCCCGAAGGACGGCGTCGAGGTCGGCCGGCATGCCGACGTCGCGGAAGTGACCGCTCGGCGAAGGCGACGCTTCGACGTGCAGCCCGGCCGCGATCGCGGCGCGGACGACGTCGCCGACGTAGAGCTCGGCGTCGCCGGACTCGGCCTGTGTGACGCGCCTCGTGAGGAAGCTCGATGAACTCCGGCGTCCAGACGGCCAGGATCCACGCGAGCTCGAGGTCGGTCGCCTGCCGGCTTGATCACGATGCGGCGATCCGGCCCGTCGGGTCGACGTCGACCATGTCCACCTGCTCCGGCTCGCGGGCGGGAAAGAGGCCGAGGACGACGGCGGCGTCCGACCGGCCTGCCTGCTCGCGGAGGCGCAGGAAGGCGTCGGCGGGCTCGAAGAGGATGTCGGGGAACCCGAAGAGCACGAGCGCGTCGCCGACGAACGGCAGCGCGGTCGACGGTCGTCGCGGCCGCACTGGGCGAGTCCCGAACCGTCAGCATAGGCGACGGTCAGGCCGGCGCAGTCCGTCGCCGAGGTACCCGGGGATGTCCCACTTGCCCGGCCCGATGCACGATCACGCGCTGCTCGCGGCGCCGCCGGCGCGCATGGCCTCGAGCAGCGGCTCGCAGGGGCGACGACGCGCTGCTCGCCGTCGAGACGCGACGCGGCAGCATCTCCTTGCTGCACGGCAGCCGCGAGAGCCGCGTCGCGCGGCCCGCGGCCGGCACGACGCCGACGACGTCGGTCGGCGCTCACTCGGCGACCGCGGACGGCGCTGAAGGCTCGATCCTGGCGCCGGCGGAGCTGGACGAGCGCCGCGTCCTCGTCGAGCTCGACGGCGTCGAGCGTGCACCGCCTCGTCCTGGGCGACCGCGCGGCGCACACGGCGTGCTCGGCCAGGCCCATGGGCAGACAGCCCGCGGCGCCGCTCGATCGTGTCGACGTGTCCGTAGCAGGCAGTAGCCGCCGATCCCGTCGAGTGGCTCGCCCGGCTCAGGTCGCGCTTCGCCACGGCGATCACCTCCGCCACGGGCGGTCCGGCGGGTGCGGCGAGCGGCTGCCGGTCGAGGACGACGTCGGCGATCGTGCGCGGCACCTCGAAATGCAGGAGGTGGTACGGGCGGAAGAACAGTAGTGCGGGCCGTCGCCCAGCTTGCGCGTAGCGCATGTACGGCGCCACGAGTCGGGTCGTCCGAGCGCGCCGACCACGAGACGCCGCCGCCGAAGTCGCCGCCGAGCGTGTATTCGACGACGCCCGTGCCGGAGAGGCGGGCGGTGATGTCGGCCGCCGCCTGCTCCAGCGTCGTTTCGACGCCGTGCATCCCCCGTACGTCCGGGACGAGGCCGGTCAGGTTGGCGACGACGGCGTTCTCGATCTGCATCTTCGTCCCGTCGCCGAACGCGGTCGTCATCAGCTCGCTCGTGCCGTCCCGCTCGGCGTACGGCCGGCTGTCGTCGGGGTTCTGGTGAAGGTCGAGGTTCCGCTTGCAGTTGACGGCTGCGACGACTCGAACCCCATTCCGGCGACGAAGTCGAGCTGGCGGAGCAGGACGCCCGGCTGGTCGCCGTCTCCGATGGTGTAGACGGCGCCCGCCACGAGCGCGCCTCCTCGTGCAGGAGATGCCCGATCGTCGCGTCGAGCTCGGCGTTCATCGAGACCACGTCGCGCCCTGCGCGGAGGGCCGAGAGGATGACGTCGGCGCCGTAAGCCGAGCGCGCCCGTCGCCTCGACGACGAGATCGATCCCGCGCAGCTCAGGCAGAACCTGCGCGACCGCGGTCACGGCCGGGCGCTCCGCTTCGATTGCCCGCTCGAGCACATCGGCGTCGTCCGAGATGACGACTGCCTCGGAATCACGCCCTGCGGCAGCGAACGCCTGGACGGCGCGCGCCGTGTCCCGGTTCACGACCAGCGCCGGACGCATGCCGGTGCTTCGCTCAAGCACCCAGGCCAGGCCTCGACCGATGAAGCCGGCTCCGACGATCGCCACCTTCACCTCGCCCCGAGTCTCGGCGAATGAACGGAGGCGAGCCTCCAGCATGGGCACGAGTGTACGGGACGGGACGGTCAGGCAAGAATTCGGCCGCGCTATCGGAGTCGACGCACGCGTCCGATACCATGGGGCAGACCTTCGGCCCGGAGGTTGGATGATCCGTCCTCCGGTTCCGTCGCGAAAGGAGGGTCGAAGGCGTTGTTCGAACGATTCACCGAACGGGCTCGTCAGGTCGTGGTACTCGCCCAGGACGAGGCGCGTGCCTTGAAGCACAACTACATCGGGACAGAACACATCCTGCTTGGGCTGCTGCGGGAGGAGGAAGGGCTCGCTGCGCGCGTGCTCGAGTCGCTGGACATCACGGTCGAAGAGGTGCGCGCCCAGGTGGCGCGGATCGTGGGCCAGGGCGACGAGGTCACGACGGGTCAGATCCCGTTCACGCCGCGCGCGAAGAAGGTCCTCGAGCTCGCGCTGCGCGAGGCTCTCTCCCTCGGCCACAACTACATCGGCACCGAGCACATCCTGCTCGGGCTCGTGCGCGAGAACGAGGGCGTCGCTGCGCGCATCCTGCTCGACTTCGACGCCGACGCCGAGAAGATCCGCAACGAGATCATCCGGATGCTCTCCGGCCCCGGCCGGCGACAGCAGGGCTCCGGCGGCGGCTCGGGCGAGAAGGCGAAGAGCTCGAAGCTCCTCGACCAGTTCGGCCGCAACCTGACCAAGCAGGCGACGGAGGGCAAGCTCGACCCGGTCGTCGGCCGCCAGACCGAGATCGAGCGCGTGATGCAGATCCTGTCACGCCGCCAGAAGAACAACCCGGTGCTGATCGGCGAGCCCGGCGTCGGCAAGACCGCCGTCGTCGAGGGCCTCGCCGCCCGCATTTCCTCGAACCAGGTGCCCGAGCTGCTCAAGAACAAGCAGATCTACACGCTCGACCTCGCTGCGTTGGTGGCCGGCTCGAAGTACCGCGGCGAGTTCGAGGAGCGCCTGAAGAAGGTGATGAAGGAGATCATGCAGCGGGGCGACATCATCCTCTTCATCGACGAGCTGCATAACCTCGTCGGCGCCGGCGCGGCCGAGGGCGCGATCGACGCGGCCTCGATCCTGAAGCCGGCGCTGGCCCGCGGCGAGCTGCAGACGATCGGCGCGACGACGCTCGACGAGTACCGCAAGTACCTCGAGCGCGACGCCGCGCTCGAGCGGCGCTTCCAACAGGTGCGCGTCGAGGAGCCGTCCATCGACGACACGGTGCAGATCCTGCGCGGCCTCCGTGACCGCTACGAGGCCCACCACCGCTGCCAGATCTCCGACGACGCGCTCCGCGCCGCCGCAGAGCTCGCAGACCGGTACATCCAGGATCGGCACCTGCCGGACAAGGCGATCGACCTGATCGACGAGGCCGGCTCCCGCCTCCGCATCAAGACGATGACCGCTCCGCCCCGCTACCGCGAGCTGGAGGACGAGATCGAGCGCGTGCGCACCGAGAAGGAGAACGCGATCGAGGCGCAGGAGTTCGAGAAGGCCGCCTCGCTACGCGACAAGGAGCGGAAGCTGACGCAGAAGAAGAAGGAGCTCGAGGAGAACTGGCGCACCGAGGAAGGCGAGGAGCAGCCAGAGGTCGGCCGCAACGAGATCGCCGACATCGTCTCCATGTGGACGGGCATTCCGGTCTTCGAGCTCACCGAGGCCGAGTCCCAGAAGCTGATCCGCATGGAGGACGAGCTCCACAAGCGGGTCATTGGCCAGCACCAGGCGATCGTCGCCGTGTCGAAGTCGATCCGGCGTGCGCGCGCGGGGATCAAGGACCCGAAGCGCCCGACCGGCTCGTTCATCTTCCTCGGCCCGTCCGGCGTCGGCAAGACCGAGCTCGCGCGCACGCTCGCCGAGTTCCTCTTCGGCGACGAGGACGCGATGATCCAGGTCGACATGTCGGAGTACATGGAGAAGCACTCCGTGTCCCGGCTCGTCGGCTCACCGCCCGGCTACGTCGGCTACGACGAGGGCGGCCAGCTCACCGAGGCGGTGCGGCGGAAGCCGTACTCGGTGCTCCTCCTCGACGAGATCGAGAAGGCGCACCCGGACGTCTTCAACATCCTCCTGCAGATCCTCGAGGAGGGGAAGCTCACCGACTCGCAGGGCCGGAAGGTCGATTTCCGGAACACGATCGTGATCATGACGTCGAACATCGGTGCCGGGCAGATCGCGAAGAACCAGACGCTCGGCTTCTCGGTCGGCGACGAGGCCGGTCTCTCCTACGAGGAGATGAAGGGCCGCGTCATGGGCGACCTGAAGAAGGTCTTCCGCCCGGAGCTGCTGAACCGGATCGACGAGACGATCGTGTTCCACAAGCTCGACCGCACCGAGATCCTGACCATCGTCGACCTGATGCTGAAGCGCCTGCGCGAGCAGATGGCGACGCACGAGGTCGCGATCGAGCTGACCGACGACGCCAAGGAGCTGCTCGTGGAGCAGGGCTTCGACCCCGCGATGGGCGCCCGGCCGCTCCGCAGGGCGATCCAGCGGTTCATCGAGGATCCGCTCGCCGACTACGTGCTCGGGCGCGAGCTCACCCCGGGTGCGACGATCCTCGTCGACCGCCGGACGGAGCTGACAGGCGCCGAGGACGAGTCCCTGGTCGACATCAAGCTCATCGAGGGCACTGCGCCGCCGGCGCAGGAGAAGGTGACGGTGCCGCCCGAGGAGCCCGCCGAGCCCGAGGAGACCTCGGAAGAAGAGTGAGAGCCGAGAGGCCGCCGGGAGGCGGCCTCTCCCGTTCTGCGCGCGGCTCTAGGTCTCGTCCTGCTTCGCCCACACGTGGGCGCCGCCCCAGTCGATCACCGTGACCGGGTCGTTGCCGACCACCCAGGCGTCGTGGCCGGGCGGGAGCATGCTGATCTCGCCGGGGCCGATTTCGAACTCGGTTCCGTCCGCCTCGCGGATCCGAAGCGTGCCGGCGACGTGGTACTGGAAGTGCGGCGCCTCGCAGAGCTCTGTCCCGGCGATCGGCTTGATGTGCTCCGACCAGCGCCAGCCGGGCTGAACGGTGTAGCGGCCGACCTCACCGCCGCCGATGTTGAGGATTTCCGCCTGCCCGAGCGGGAACTCACGCACCTCGTCCGGGCTGTCGAATGCCTTGTGCATCGACCGCTGCAGCTCCGTCTGCGACATCTGGCTCCCTTCTTGTCGAGTGTCGGGTGCCGTGCCGGATGACACTAACTTACTAATAGGTAAGAAGTCAATCCTGTGCGAGAATGGGTTCATGCCGCAGAGGCGCAGGAACCGCGATACCGCGCCGAGGATCCTCGACGTCGCCGAGCGAGTGGTTCAGCAGCGTGGGTTCAACGGCTTCAGCTACGCGGACGTTGCAGAGGAGCTCGGAGTGACGAAGGCGAGCCTCCACTACCACTTCGCGGGCAAGGCCGAGCTCGGGGAGGCGCTCATCGAGCGTTACGCCGGGCGCTTCGCCGCCGCCCTGGCCGAGATCGACACCGAGGGAGGAGACCCCCGCGCGAAGCTCGACGCGTACGCCGCGTTGTACGGCGACGTGCTTCGCACGAAGCGCATGTGTCTCTGCGGGATGCTCGCGGCCGAGTACGGCACGTTGCCGCCGGCGATGCAGGCGGCCGTCCTGCGGTTCTTCGACGAGAACGAGACGTGGCTGGAGCGTGTGCTCGAAGCCGGCCGCTCCTCCGGCGGGCTCGAGTTCACGGGCTCCGCGCGGGAGACGGCCCGGCTCATCGTCAGCACCCTGGAGGGCGCGATGCTCGTCGCGAGGCCGTACGACAACGTCGAGCGCTTCCAGGACGCCGCGACCGCCCTGCTCGCGAGCCTCGCGGGCACGCCGGCAACCGCTGCCTAAGGCCACCTCAAGCAGCCGTGTCCCAGCCGGACAGGCGCCGTCAGACTCGTCTCTGGCACGTCTCTGGCACGTGTCTGGCGCGTGTCTGGCACGTCTCTGGCGCGTGTCTGGCATGCGTGTCTGATTCGGCCGTGTCCTTCGTAAGAATCCAGCGGCGAAAGCGCAACAATTCGCGCGCCGACGGCCTTGCGGCGCAACCGCCGCGCTAGCGTCGTTTCATGCCCTCTCGCCGTCGCAGCTTCGCTCCTGGGGCACCTGTTCATCTCACCGCTAACGGCGTCGAGGGCGAGTCGATCTTCCGCACGGACTTCGACCGCTTCGCGCTGCTCGCGCTCACGGAGAAGGTGACGAAACGGGTCGGCTGGCAAATCGCGGCGTGGTGCCTGATGGACACGCACTACCACCTGGTGCTCTCGCCCGGCGCTGACCTCAGAGTGGCCTGGGCGATGCAGACGCTGAACGGCGTCTACGCCCGCGAGTTCAACCAGCGCTACGAGCGGCGAGGACACCTCTTCCGCGAGCGCTACACCTGCACCGACATCGCTTCACGCGCCCATTTCGAGGCGGCGTGCGACTACGTGCTCGACAACCCCGTGCGTGCCGGCCTCGTCCGCGATGCGCTCGACTGGCCCTGGTCTGGCCACGACCGCCTCGAGCCACGACTCCTCGAAACCGGCACGAAGCTGGTGCAGTTTCGTCACAGAGCCGTCCGTCGACGCGGTTAGCCTCGACCCATGGCCAAGGCCGCAGTCCAGTTCGCGTGCACCGAGTGCGGCTACTCCGCCGGACGCTGGTTCGGCAAGTGCCCCGGCTGCAATGCCTTCGGCTCCCTCGTCGAGGAGACGCCTCTGGCCGCGGCCGCGTCGCCGCCGAAGCCAGTCCTGCGGCTGGTCGACGTCTCCACGGACGAGGCGAAGCGGATCTCCACAGGCGTTGCCGAGCTCGACCGCGTCCTCGGCGGCGGGCTCGTGCCGGCCTCACTCGTGCTCGTCGGCGGCGAGCCGGGGGTCGGGAAGTCGACGCTCCTGCTGATGGCGCTGCGCGCGATGAGCGCGAAGAACCGCGTGCTGCTCATCAGCGGCGAGGAGTCAGTTGCGCAGGTCAACCTCCGGGCGGCGCGACTCGGAGGCCCGGAAGCGATCGAGATCCTCGCCGAGACGGAGCTTGACGCCGTGTGCGCAACCCTGGAGCGGGAGCGGCCGGACGTCTGCGTGATCGACTCCGTGCAGACGCTGTATTCGCGCGACCTGGGCTCAGGGCCCGGCTCGGTCGGCCAGGTGCGCGAGGCGGCCGGTCGGCTGCTGCGGGTGGCGAAGGAGAACGGCGTCGCCACGATCCTCGTCGGCCACGTCACGAAGGACGGTGCGGTCGCCGGCCCGCGCGTCCTCGAGCACCTCGTCGACTGCGTCCTGCAGTTCGAGGGCGACCGGTACCACGCACATCGCGTCCTGCGGGCGGCGAAGAACCGCTTCGGCTCGACGAACGAGCTCGGAGTCTTCGAGATGACGGGCACCGGGCTCGTTGGCGTGCCCGATCCGTCGGAGCTCTTCGGGCGCACGACGCCGGGCGAGATCGGCGCCGCCGTCGCCTGCACGCTCGAAGGAACGCGCCCGATCCTGCTCGAGATCCAGTCACTCGTCGCACCGACTGACCTCGCGATGCCGCGCCGCGTCGGCACGGGCGTCGACCCGAAGCGGCTGGCGATGATCGTCGCCGTCTGCTCCCGCCACGCGGGCCTCGCGCTCGGTACAGCGGACGTGTTCGTCAACGTCGCAGGCGGCCTGCGGATCGACGAGCCGGGCGCCGATCTGGCCATCGCGCTTGCGATCGCGTCTGCCGCGCGGAACGCGCCAGTCCGAGAGGGGCTCGTCGCGTTCGGCGAGATCGGGCTGACCGGTCGGCTCCGTGCGGCTGCCCAATCGGAGCGTCGTCTGGAGGAGTGCGCGAAGCTCGGGATCGCCGCCGCGGTCGTCCCGGAGGCGACCCGCAGTCGCGGAAAAGTGCGCCTGCTCGAGTCGGAAACGCTCCGCGATGCCCTGCGCGCCGGCCTCCAGGCGCCCGCCGAATCACCGTCTTCATAAAATCCCCGCAAATAGCCAGAAACGGCTAAAACGCGCGTTTTCCAGGCATTTCCGCTATACTGGATCGCGCACGCCGGCGGAGATTCAGACCGCCGGCTCTTTTAGTGAATCAGACGTTTACCCACGGGGAGGCTGGCTTGTTCGACGTTGGCGACAAGGTGGTGTATCCGCACCACGGGGCAGGCACGGTCATCAAGAAGGAAAAGCGCGAGGTGCTGGGACAGACGCGTGAGTACCTGACCATTCAGATCCTGCACAACGATATGACCGTGAACGTTCCCACCGAGAGTGCCGAGAAGGTTGGCCTGCGCGGGGTGATCGACGAGGATCTCGTCACCACCGTCGTCAAGGCGCTCACGGGCGGCTCGACGGAGATGCCGAAGAACTGGAACCGCCGGTTCAAGCACAATCGGGACAAGATGAAGACCGGCGACATCTTCGAGTTGGCCGAAGTCGTCAAGAACCTGTCGCTCCGCGACCACGAGAAGGGTCTCTCCACGGGCGAGAAGCAGATGTTCGTGAAGGCCAAGAAGATCCTGGCCTCCGAGCTGATGTACGCCAAGGGCGTCGACGAGGAGGAGGCCGCCGAGTGGCTCGAAGGGGTTCTCGCGGGCGTCGAGGTCGGCGGGGCGAAGCCGCGCAAGGCGAAGGCGAAGGCGACCGCAGCGGCGTAGTGCCTCAATCGCCCTCTGGGCGATCGAGGTGAGAGGGCGCGCGCGTGTGCAAGAGTGCGCGCCGGATGAACACCGGCAATGACTCGCTCTAACCCCCGCTCCGAGGGAGCGGGGGTGTGGGCCCTCCTCGTCGCCGCGGGGGCGGGAGAGCGGCTGGGTGAGGAGCGGCCCAAGGCGTTCGTTCGGCTCGGCGAGCTGCCGCTGCTCGCAGAGCCCCTGCGGCGGCTGGACGAGTCGGCGTGGGTCGACGCGATCGTCGTCGCCGCGCCGCCGGGCTGGGAGGAGCCCGCGATCCTGCTCGCCGAGGAGCTCGCCGCGACGAAGGTCGTCGCCAGCGTGACGGGCGGAACAACGCGGGCCGAGTCCGTGCGGGCGGCGCTCGCGGAGGTGCCCAACGATGCGGTCGTGACACTCGTGCACGATGCCGCCCGTCCGCTCGTCGACGACGACGTCATCGAGCGGGTCCTCGCGCCGCTGTCCGAGGGCTGGGACGGGGTCGTTCCGGCGCTGCCGCTCACGGACACGGTGAAGACCGTGGACGGCGAACGCATCACCGGGACGCTCGATCGCGCCGCGCTCGTGGCGGTGCAAACCCCGCAGGCGTTCGTCGCCGAGCGCCTTCGGCGCGCGTATGCCGGCGACATCGCGGGCGCGACCGACTGCGCCTCGCTCGTCGAGGCCGCCGGCGGAATGGTCCGCTGGGTACCCGGCGAGCCGCGGCTGCAGAAGGTGACGACCCAAGCGGATCTCGAGCTGGTCGCCTCGTGGTTGTGAGAGCGGTCGTGTTCGACGTCGGCGAGACGCTCGTCGACGAGACCGGGATGTGGGAGCGCGCGGCCGATGCGGCAGGCGTTCCGCGCTTCACCCTGATGGGCGTGCTCGGCGGGCTCGCAGCCCGCGGCGAGCACCACTCGGGTGCCTGGGAGATCCTCGGCGTCGAGCCGCCGAGATCGACGTGGCGGAGCGCGGACTTCTATGACGACGCCGTGCCCTGCCTGGCGACGCTTCGGTCACGAGGCCTGCTCGTCGGGGCCGTCGGCAACACGCCCGCCGAGACGGAGGAGCTTTTGCGCGAGCACGTCGGCCTGGTCGGCTCGTCGGCTCGCTGGGGTGTCGAGAAGCCGGCGCCGGAGTTCTTCCGACGGCTCGCGGCCGAGGCCGGAGTCGACGCTGGCGAGATCGCCTACGTCGGCGACCGGGTCGACAACGACGTCGAGCCTGCGCTGGGCGCCGGCATGGTCGCTGTGCACGTGCGGCGCGGTCCGTGGGGGCACCTGCACGAGCCGCCGACCGAGGCGATCCGGATCCGCACGCTCGAGGAGCTTCCGGCGGCGCTCGGTGTCTGACCTCCGCGTCGGGATCGGCGTCGATGCGCACGCGCTCGAGGACGGCGTGCCCCTCGTGCTCGGCGGCGTCCGGATCGACCATCCACGCGGGCTGAGCGGCCACTCGGACGGCGACGTGATCGCCCACGCGCTCGTGGATGCCCTGTTGGGCGCGGCCGGGCTGGGCGACATCGGCTCGTTGTTCCCGTCCGGCGACGAGCGTTGGCATGGAGCCGACTCGCTCGAGCTCCTGCGCGACGCCTACGCACGCGTGCGCGACGCGGGCTTCGCGCTCGTGAACGCCGACTGCGTCCTCGTCGGCGAGGAGCCGCGCATCGCCGGGCAGCGCGACGAGATGCGCCGCCGACTCGCGGGGGCTCTCGCCGTCGACGCCGACCGAGTCAACGTGCGAGCCACGACCACCGACCGGCTCGGGTTCACGGGTCGCGGTGATGGTCTCGCCGCACAGGCGATCGCGCTGCTGGAGCGCGCGTGAGGTTCGTCCGCTACGCCGACCGGCCCGACCTGATGGAGACGCGCTTCGAGCTCCTCTCGCAGCCGACCTTCCCGGAGTACATGCACAACAACGTTCCCGGCAACAAGTACTGGGGCCGTCTCTACACGGACTTCCCGGAGTTCCAGGTCGCGCTCCTGGACGGCGACGAGCTCGTCGCCGAGGCGCACGCTCTGCCGGTCGCCTGGGACGGCACGCTGGAGGACTTGCCCGCGGGATGGGACGAGGCGTTCGTCCGCGGGATGACGTCCGACCGCGACGCGACCGTCCTCTCGGCGCTCGCGATCAGCGTCTCGCCGGCGCGGCAAGGGCAGCAGCTCTCGTCGCGCATGATCGAGTCCTTCAAGGACGGCGCGCGTGCCGCCGGCCTCAACGCGGTGATCGCGCCGGTTCGGCCCACCTGGAAGGAGCGCTACCCGCTGATCGCGATCGAGCGGTACCTGGAGTGGCGACGCGACGGCGGCGCTCACTTCGACCCGTGGATCCGGATCCACGAGCGCGTCGGCGGCGAGATCATCGCGGCGGCGCCCCGGTCGATGGTGATGAGCGCGCCGGTCGCGGACTGGGAGGAATGGACCGGCATGGGCTTCCCCGAGGACGGCGAGTACATCTTTCCCGGCTGTCTCGCGACGCTGACGGTGCGCGACGGGATCGGTACCCACGTCGAGCCCAACGTCTGGATGAGGCACCCCGTCTAGACCGGGAGGCGGACGAGCTCGTCGACCTGCTCGACGAGGCCGTCCTGGAGCAGCGATGTCACGGCGTCGGCATCGACCGCTGCGACGGGCTGCGCCTCTTCCGAGACCAGCCGCAGGAGCGCAGCTCGGCGTTGGCGGAACGAGCCCTCGAAGCGCGACTGCTTCCGCAGCGGCTCGTACGTCCGCCCGCGGGAGGGGCAGACGTCGGCGAGCGGGCACCGCGCACAGCGCGGGATCCGGGCGAGGCAGATCGTGGCGCCGAGATCGAAGAGCGCCTGCTGCGACTCGGGCCCGAACTCGTGGCCGGTTCGCTCCTGGATGCGGGCGACGTTCGTATCGACCGCCAGCACCTGCTCGCCGAAGGCCTGGTTCCGGATCGCGGCAGCGGTGTACGGCCCGACGCCCGGCAGGCTGGTGAGGTCGTCCGGCCAACCCTCTGCGGCGATCGCCCGCGCAGCCCGATGGAGGCTGACTGCACGCCGGTTGTAGCCGAGGCCCTGCCATTCGCGGATCACCGCGGCCGGCGAAGTCCCCGCGAGCGCGGTTGGCGTCGGCCAGAGCTCGAGCCAACGCTCGTAGCGTCGGAAGCACGCGCTCCACCTGGGTTTGCTGGAGCATGACCTCGGAGACGAGGATCGCGTACGGATCGCGGGTGCGACGCCACGGCAGGTCACGGCCGTGGGCCTCGAACCAGGTGCGCAGCAGGCCGTCCACGCGGCGCCCTAGCCGCCCGCGATCCGTGCCTGCTGCTTGCGGCCGAGCGCGACGAGCGCTCCGGGCTGGGCCGTGCCGGCCACCGCGCTGCCGAGCACGACCGACAGGACGCCGCCCGACCTCCAGGCGAGCGAGAAGACGTCGATCGTGATCCCGTCGCGCGTCAGAGTTGTCTTGTACAGACGGGCCTCGTCGCCCAGCTTCGACCCCAGCGAGAGGCGCCGGAACCGCGGGTCGCGGCTCTTGGCGACCGCGTCGGTCGTGACCGCGAACGAGTCGCTCGCACCCGCGGCTGTCTTGTAGGTACTCGCCGCCGACGAGAGGTAGATGACTCCCGTGAGTGCGTTCCTCTCGAACGTTGCCTCGTAGCCGCGTAGCCGCCCCAGCTTCGCGTAGTCCTTCTTGATCGGGCTCTCCCGGTTCGCCTGTGCGTTCGTGACGTACCTGACGCGGTCCCGCTCGAATCCGGACGGCAGATCCGACGGCTGAAGGACGAGCGTCTTCGGGTCCCGCGCGGCCTGCGCCGACCCGGCCGCCGTCGCCGACAGCAGCACGGCGAGCGCGACGAGAACGAGGGCGCCGAGCCTCAAACGGTCACGGTTGGCAGATCGATGGTGAACGTCGCGCCTGCGCCGGGCTCCGACCGGACCGACACCGAGCCGCCGTGGGCGACCGCGATGCGCTTGACGATTGCGAGCCCGAGCCCGCTGCCACCGCCGTTCCGGTCCCGTGAGCCGTCCGCGCGCCAGAACCGCTCGAAGACCTTGTCGCGGTCGGCCTCGTCCAGCCCCGGCCCCTCGTCCGCGACCTCGAGCCGGACGCGCTCGGATCCGTTCTCTGCTGCGACGACGACCTTCGAGCCGTCAGGCGCATAGCGCAGCGCGTTGTCGAGGAGGTTCGCGAGCGCACGCCGGAGCGCCTCGCGGTCGCCGTAGACCTCGAGCCCGTCGGGGGCGAGTGCCTCCAGCTCGATCCCGCGTCCGGCGGCGGCGCTCGCGAACTCGATCCGGGACTCTTCGAGCAGCTCGCGCGCAGGGAAGACCTCGTGTGCGATCTCCGGCGATTCGAGGCGTGCGAGGGCGAGCAGGTCGTCGGTCAGCCGCGTCATCCGGCGCAGCGCGCGCTCGATCACGAGCGAGGCCTCCTCCCGGCTCCCGTCCTCTGTCGCCTGTTCGGAGAGGGCGAGCTCGAGGTTCGCCTGGATGATCGCCAGCGGCGTCCGCAGCTCGTGCGAGGCGTCAGCGACGAAGCGGCGCTGCGACGCGAAGGCGTCGTCGAGGCGGGCGAGCATCGAGTCGAAGGTGTCGGCCAGCCGCCTCAGCTCGTCGTCCGGCCCGCGCAACCCGATCCGGCGCGAGAGCTCCGTCGCCTGGATATCGCGGGCGACGTCGGTGATCCGCGAGATCGGGGCGAGCACGCGTCCCGCGATCACCCAGCCCACGATCAGGCTGATCACGAAGAGCCCGAGCAGCGCGCCGATCGAGAAGCGGCGTAGGTTCCGGAGCGTGTGCTCGTTGACCTGGCGCTCGAAGGCTGCGGCTTCGACGAACGTCCGCTCGACCTCCGTGCCGCCGTCGTTCACCGGGACCGTCGACTGGATCACGACGCCCTGCGAGATCGGCTCGTCGCGCAGGCTCATCGACAGACCGAGGTACAGCCCGCCGACGACGAGGGCAGCCAGGGCGAAGAGCAGCGTCGAGTAGAGGAGCGTCAGGCGCGCACGTACGGACCGGAGTGGCGCGGGCAGCATCACTCGTCGCTCCTCAGGCGGTAGCCGACGCCCGTGACGGTCTCGATCGGCTGGTCGCCGTCCGCGTCCGCGAGCTTGCGTCGCAGCGTCATCACCGTCACGCGCACCGTTCGCGTCAGCGGGTTCGCGTTCTCGTCCCAGACGTGCGTGAGGAGCTCGAACTCCGACAAGACCTCGCCCGGGCGAGACATGAAGTAGCGGAGCAGCGAGAACTCCTTCGGCGTCAGGCTGAGCGGCTCGCCGTGCTGCGTCGCGTGATGGCGCGCCGGATCGAGCTCGAGCGCGCCCACGCGGAGATGCCCATCCCCTGGCTCGGCCGGCCGCCGCAACAGCGCCCGCACGCGCGCAGCGAGCTCTCGCAGCTCGAACGGCTTCACGAGGTAGTCGTCGGCGCCGTCGTCCAGCCCGCCGATCCGGTCGTCGAGCCCCGCGCGGGCCGTCAGCATGAGGATGCGGGGCTGCGGCCGGCCGTTGACATGCCCGACGGAGCGCAGCCGCCGGCAGACCTCCCTGCCGTCGAGCCGTGGCAGGTTCAGGTCGAGGCAGATGACGTCGTACGGGTACGTGCTCGCCTTGACGAGCGCGTCGTCGCCGGCATGGGAGAGATCGACCGCGTAGCCCTCGCGCCGCAGGCTGCGCCCGATCGCAGCGGCCAGATCCTGTTCGTCCTCGACCACGAGTACCCGCATGGCCTCATCAACTGTAACGCGATCGCCTCAATCTCTTTATCGGGGCTTTACCCATCCAGTGGTTGACTCCGGGCACCCACGTGGCGAAGGGAGCGTCCATGGACGAACAAGAAGCCGGCTCGAGCGAGCTGCTCGAGGCTGCCCTGTACGAGATTCGGCGTGTGATCGCCGGGCAGGACGAGATGCTCGAGCGCGTGCTCGTGTGTCTGCTGTCGAGCGGGCATCTGCTGATCGAAGGCGTGCCCGGCCTGGCGAAGACGCTGACGATCAAGACCACCGCGAACGTGCTCGGTGGGACCTTCCAGCGGATCCAGTTCACGCCGGACCTCGTGCCGTCGGACCTCGTCGGTACGCGCGTTTATCGGCCCGGGACGCAGACCTTCGACACGGAGCTGGGGCCTGTGTTCTGCAACTTCCTCCTCGCCGACGAGATCAACCGCGCGCCGGCGAAGGTGCAGTCCGCCCTGCTCGAGGTGATGCAGGAGCGGCAGGTGACGATCGGCAAGATGACGCACCCCGTGCCCGACCCATTCCTCGTCATGGCGACCCAGAATCCGATCGAGTCCGAGGGCACGTACCCGCTGCCGGAAGCGCAGATCGATCGTTTCATGCTCAAGATCCTGGTCGGCTATCCGCGCCACGACGAGGAGCTCACGGTCGTGCAGCGGTCGCTCGAGGGGCCGCCCGACCTCCGTCGAGTCCTCGACCTGGAGCGCCTGGGCGAGCTTCAGCGGCTCGTGGCTGAGGTGTACGTCGACCCGGCGATCATCAGCTACACGGTGCGGCTTGCCACGGCTACACGCGAGCCTGCTGCGAACGGCCTCGAGCGCTGGGCGCCGTACGTCTCGTTCGGCGCGAGCCCGCGAGGGCCGATCAGCCTCGTGCAGGCGGCCCGCGCGCTCGCGCTGATCCGCGACCGCGACTACGTGACCCTCGAGGATGTGGCGGCGCTCGCCAAGGACGCTCTCCGGCACCGCCTCGTCCTCAGCTATCAGGCTCTGGCGGAGGAGGTGCCAGCCGACGCGATCCTCGACGCCGTGATCGAGACCGTTCCCGCGCCCGAGCTCGATCTGCGGCGACGGGAGGCAGCTGCGTGACGAAGGTCGCCACCGCGAAGGAACGCACGCCGGAGCGGCCCGGGCCGGGGCCGCTGCCGGAGGTGCTGCTGCGGTCGCTCGACCTCGTCGTGCGACGCCGTGTCGAGGGGATGCTCGCGGGCGATCACCGCTCGTCGCTGCTCGGCAGCGGCACGGAGCTCGCCCAGGTGCGGCCGTACGTGCCGGGAGACGACGTGCGCCGGATCGAGTGGAACGTGACCGCGCGCACGGGCGAGACGCACGTGCGCGTCGACCTCGCGGAGCGGGTGCTCGTCACGTGGATCGTGCTCGACGTCTCGGCGTCGATGGCCTTCGGGACGGCGGAACGACGGAAGGCCGACGTTGCGGAAGGCGTGTGCCTGGCGCTCGGCCATCTCGCGAGCCGCCGTGGAAACCGGCTCGGCGTCGTCGCCTTCGGCGGCGTGCGCCAGAGCGCGGTCCCGCCGCGGCAAGGGCGCACGGGCATGCTCGCGCTCCTGCTCGCCCTGCGCGAGGAGCCGCCGGGGGACGGCGCCGGCGACGGCACGCTCTCGGACGGGCTCCACCTCGTCGGGCGGCTCGCCCAGCAGCGCTCTCTCGTGGCCGTGGTCTCCGACTTCCGGGGCCCGCGCGATTGGCGAGGCGCGATGCTCCGGCTCGCCGGCGGCCACGACGTGATCGCGGTGGAGGTCCGCGATCCTCGCGAGGAGACGTTGCCGGACGTCGGCGAGCTCCGGCTCGTGGATCCCGAGACGGGCCGACAGCTGAAGGTCGATACGACCAACAAGCGGCTGCGCGAGCGCTTCGCCGCGGCAGCGGCGGCCGAGCGCGGGGAGCTGCGCCGGAGCTGTCGTCGCTCGGCGTCGGCCATGTCGTCGTCTCCACCGACGGCGACTGGCTGCGAAGCATGGCAGGCTTCCTTCGTAAGGGTCGGAAATGAGCTTCGCCGCTCCAATTGCGCTCGTCGCCCTCCTCGTGCTCCCGGTCGCCGCCGGTCTCTACTGGCTGCTCGAGCGCCGGCGCGAGCGGGACTCGACCCGCTTCTCCAATCCCGCGCTCGTGCCGAACCTGGTCGCCGGCCGACCCGGCTGGCGGCGCCACTTCCCGATCGCCCTCACTGCTGATCGCGCTCGCAGCGCTCGTGCTCGGGCTTGCCCGGCCCCATGCGGCCCTGTCGGTGCCGCGGGAGGAGGCGACGATCGTCCTCGCGATCGACACGTCCCGCTCGATGGTGGCGACCGACGTGAAGCCGACGCGGCTCGCCGCAGCGCAGAAGGCTATCCGGGCGTTCGTGAAGAAGGTGCCGTCGAAGTACCGGGTCGGCATGGTCACGTTCAACGACGTCGCGTACGTCGTCGCGCCGGCGACCACCAACCGCGAGGTGACCGAGGCAGCGCTCAAGGCGATCAGGCCGGGCGAGGGGACCGCGCTCGGGGACGGCATCGCGCGCTCGATCCAGCTCGCGCGCGGCGCGCGGACGAAGGACGGCGAGCGGCCGCCCGCAGCGATCCTCGTGCTGTCCGACGGCGCGCAGACGCAGGGCGTGCTCCAGCCGGCCCAGGCGGCACAGACGCGCGCAGAGGTTCCGCATCCCCGTCTACACAGTCGCGCTCGGGACGGAGGAGGGCGTCGTCGAGGTGCAGCGGCCCGACGGCCTGACGGAGCGCATCACGGTGCCGCCCGACCCCACGACGCTGCGCGAGATCTCGTCCCTCACGCGCGGCCGGTTCTACGCCGCGCCCGACGGCGCCCGCCTGCAGGCCGTCTACGAGGAGCTCGGCTCCCGGATCGGACGCACGACCGAGGAGAAGGAGCTGACGGCTGCGTTCGCAGGCGCCGGAGCGGCGCTCCTGCTCGCCGCACTCGGCTTCACCGCCGTCGTCTTCGGGAGGATGCCGTGAAGCGCTTGCTGCTGGTGGCAGCCGCGGTCGCCCTGCTGGCGGCGCTCACGCCGGGCGCGCAGTCGACCGCGCGTGCCGGCACCGAGTGCAACGGGCTCCTCGTCTGCATCCCGGTCGCCGGGCCGTGGGTGAAGATCCCGGCGCAGTCCGGCACCCGGCGGCTGCCGACCTACTACCACCTGAGCTGCCCGCCGGGGGCCGTCATCGGCGGAATCGATGCCGAGGTCACTCATCGCAGCATCGAGCTCAGCTTCGCCGCCACGCTCGGCGGCCCGATCAGCCCGGGCGTGACGACGTCGACGGCGGCGGTGTTCGCAGGCACCGAGACGGGCAGGATCGCGCTCCCGACCGCGTTCAAGCCGCTGCTCGGCTGCATCCCCGGAGGCGGGGGTGGGCGAGGCCGCACGATGCGCCCGCCGACGCGCTCGCTCAGCTCCGCGGCTGCGGAGCGCGGCGATCCGACGCTGCGCCGGGTGAAGTCGTTCCGGCTCCGCGCCGGCGGCGAGGTCACCGGCTCGCTCCGCTGCCGCCCGGACGAGCGTCTCGTCTCCTACGCGCACGCCGTCGCCTTCCACATGAAGCGGCAGCCCAGGGCGCGTGAGCTGGCGGACGTGGGCGCGACCGCGAGCGCCCGCGGCGGTCGCGTCACGGTCGTCGGCCGGGCGGGCGAGGAAGTCAGCGGCCTGCCGGTACGGGTTCAGGTTCAAGTGGTCTGCGCGAGGCCGAATCCGTGAGGCACGCGACATGAGATTCGGCTCGCCGTGGCTCTTGCTGGGGCTGCTGCTGCTCCTCGCCGTCGTGCTCGCGTACGTCTACGTCGGCCGGCGGCGCAACCGCTACGCAGTGCGCTTCACGAACCTCGACGTGCTCGCGAGCGTCGTCGAGTCGACGGGCTCGTGGCGCCGCCACGTGCCCCTCGCGCTCTTCCTGCTCGCGCTCACGGCCCTGCTCGTGGGCGTGGCGCGGCCGAACATGATGCGAGAGGTGAATCAGCCGGTCGCGACCGTGATCCTCGTGATCGACACGTCCGGCTCCATGTTCGCCGAGGACGTACGGCCGACGAGGCTCGAGGCCGCGCAGAAGGTCGTCCGCGACTTCGTGCTCGACCTGCCTGAGCGCTATCGCGTCGGCGTGGTCGCGTTCTCCGGCCAGGCCGAGCTGGTCGCGCCGGTCACCGACGACCACGCCATCGCGGTCGAGTCGATCGACTACCTCTTTCCGCAGCGCGGAACGGCGATCGGCGACGCCCTCGCGCGGGCCGTCCAGGTCGGTCGAGCAGCGACCGCGACGGCACCGCCGGAGGAGCGCGCGATCTCGATCGTCCTGCTCTCCGACGGCACGCAGACGGAGGGCCTGCTCGGGCCGATCGAGGGCGCGCAGCGCGCACGCTCGTTCAAGATCCCGGTCTTCACGGTCGCGCTCGGCACGCCCGAGGGCGTGATCGTGAGGTCGCGCTGGGGCGAGACGCGCGTCATCCCAGTCCCGCCCGACCGGATCACGCTGCGCCAGATCGCCGACACGACGAGCGGCAAGTACTTCGAGGCCGAGAGCGCCGACCGGCTCAAGGAGTCGTACGAGCGCCTGGGTTCGCTCGTGAGCAAGACGGAGAAGAGACAAGAGGTGACGCATTTCTTCGTCGGCGCAGGCGCGATCTTCCTCCTCGCGGGGATGCTCGCCGCTGCGCTGGTCTTCCCGCGGCTGCCGTGAGCCGCGGGCTCGCCGGGCTGACCGCTCTCGCGCTGCTGCTCGTTCCGACCGCCTGCTCGCTCGGCGGTGACGAGGAGGCAGCGCCGGCCGGGCCGACGACTACCGAGACGGTGACCGTCACCACGGTCGAGTCCGTTGAGGCGCCTGGGCCGGGAACGTCCGTGGCCGACATGGTCGAGCGCGTGCTGCCTTCGGTCGTGAACGTGCGCACGACGAGCTTCGGCGGCGGCAGCGGAGAGGGATCCGGCGTGGTGCTCGACCGCGAGGGGATCATCGTCACGAACAACCACGTCGTCGAGGGGACGACCCGCGTAAACGTCGCGTTCAACGACGCGTCGCGGCGCACGCTGCGCGGAGAGGTGATCGGCGTCGCGCCCGAGCGCGACCTGGCGGTGATTCGAGTTGCCGCAAAGAACCTCGTGCCGATCCGCATCGGGAAGTCCCAGGCGCTTCGTCTGGGCGACGCGGTCGTCGCGATCGGCTATCCGCTCGGGCTCGGCGGGCCGACCGTGACCCGAGGCATCGTCTCCGGCCTCGACCGCACCGTCGAGCCGGCCGGGGCGGCTCGGCTGAAGGGGCTGCTGCAGACGGACGCGGCGATCAACCCCGGCAACTCGGGCGGGCCGCTCGTCGACCTGGCGGGCCGGCTGGTCGGCATCAACACCGCGGTCGCGCGCCAGCAGGACGCCGAGAACATCGGTTTCGCGATCGCGATCGAGGAGGCGCTGCCGGTGATCCAGCGGATCAAGCGGCCGGCCGCCGCGCGAGCGTGGTTCGGCGTCGCCGTCGGCTCGGTCGAGTCGGACGCCGCCGCGGTCCGCCTCGGGCTCGATCCCTCGGTCCGCGGCGTGGTCGTGAGCGCCGTGTACGACGGCCAGCCGGCGGCGCAGGCGGGCGTCGTCGTCGGCGACGTGATCGTCGCCATCGACGGGACGCCCGTGCGGTCGGCGGCGGCGTTCGAGGAGGAGCTCGCCGAGCGCGAGATCGGCGAGCAGATCGAGCTCGAGCTGGTGGACAGCGCAGGCCCGAGACTGGTGACGGTGACGCTCGTGAAGCGGCCGGCCAGGCTCCCCGGTTAGCGTCGAGCTACCTCCCGTGCTAGCGTCGAGGCGTGGAGAGCGGTCGGCCGCCCGTCTGGCGACTGGTGATCTTCTTCGCGGCGCTTGCCCTGGCCGCGGGAGCGTTCGGGGCGCTCGCGCTGCCGAGGCTTGCGGTCGTGGCTCCCCCCGAGCAATGGCAGCTCGCCGCCGCCGAGCCCGAGGAGCCCGCGCCGAAGCCCCACCGTTGCCGGCATGACGATAAGCCGGCGCCACGGCCCTTCGACTACGCGCGGTAGGCCCTCGTTACATTGGGGCGGTGACGAGCCGCACCCGCTTCGCTCCCAGCCCCACCGGGCCGCTCCATCTCGGCGGCGCGCTCTCGGCCGTCGTCAACCGGCGGCGGGGAGATTGGCTCCTGCTCCGCATCGACGACACCGACGCGGGACGGGAGCTCGAGGGTGGTGCGGACGCGATCGCGGACGATCTTCGCTGGCTCGGGCTTGACTGGGACGAAGGGCCCGTACGGCAGAGCATGCGCGTCGAGCGTCATCGCGAGGCCGCCGCTGCAATCGGCACCGAGGACGCCGAGGGGGCGCTGCGCTTCGGCAGGCTCACCCTGCTCCGCTCCGACCGCACGCCGACGTATCACCTCGCAAGCGTCGTCGACGACCACGACTTCGGGATCACGCACGTCGTCCGCGGCGCCGACCACCGCGCGAACACCGAGCCGCAGCTCGAGCTCGCACGCGCACTCGGCTTCGAGCCGCCGGAGTACGTCCACCACGGCCTCCTGCTCGGCGACGACGGCAAGAAGCTCTCCAAGCGGAACAGCCCGGTCGCGACGGTGGCCGATCTGCGGGAGGCAGGCATCCCCGCCGCGGCCCTGCGCGCGTACCTCGAGGAGCTCGGCGAACCCGCGCACGACGTCCACCTCGACCTTCCTCGAATTCGCCGCCTCGCGATCGACACGATCGCCTCGATGCCGGACGAGGAGCTCGCCGAGGCCTCCGGCGCTCCCCCGGGCCTCGTGCCCGCGCTCCGCGGGGCACGGAACCTCGTCGAGGCGCGCGAGATCGCCCAGTCGATCCTCACGCCCGAGCCGGTGAAGGTCACCGAGGCTGCGCGCCCGACGCTGGAGCGGTTCGCCGAGCTGCGGGCGGATGGTCTCGACGGGCGCGAGCTCGTGCGGGAGCTGAAGGCGGTCGGCGGCGACCTGAAGTCGCTCCGGCTGGCGCTGACGGGCGCAGAGCGGGGGCCGGAGCTCTCGGCCGTGATCGCGGCTCTCCCTCGCGACGAGGCGCTGCGGAGGGTCCATGCGGCTCTATAGCACCCTCCAGCGCGGGCTCGTCGAGCTGCCGCCGGCGCCCGCGAGCATCGGCATGTACGTGTGCGGGCCGACGGTGTACGCCCGCGCCCATATCGGCAACGCGCGGCCCTACGTCGTCTTCTCCTGGCTTGCCCGGTGGCTGCGCGAGCGCGGCTACGAAGCGACTCTCGTCCACAACATCACCGACGTCAACGACAAGATCTACGAGGCTGCTCCCGGGCACAGCGCCGAGCGCGCAGAGGAGGCGACGCGGTGGTACCTCGAGGACACCGGCCGCTTCGGTCTCGACGCCGTCGACCACTGGCCGAGGGTCACGGAGTCGATGGACGGGATCATCCGGTTCATCGCCGATCTCGTCGAGCTCGGGTTCGCCTATGAGGTGGACGGGGACGTCTACTTCCGCGTCTCGCGGTGGGACGAGTACGGGCGGCTCTCGGGGCAGAAACCGGACCAGGTCGAGGAGCAGGAGCCGAACCCGCGCAAGGAGGACGCGCGCGACTTCGCGCTCTGGAAGGCCAACAAGGAGGGCGAGGACACCTGGTGGGAGTCGCCCTGGGGGCGTGGCCGGCCGGGCTGGCACATCGAGTGCTCGGCGATGGCGGAGGCCCTCCTCGGGCCGGTCTTCGAGATCCACGGCGGCGGGCTCGATCTCGTGTTCCCGCACCACGAGAACGAGCTGGCGCAGTCGAGGGCGCGCGGGTACGAGTTCGCGCGGATCTGGATGCACAACGGGATGCTCCGCTTCACCGGCGAGAAGATGTCGAAGTCGGTCGGGAACGTGGAGACGATCGCCGAGGTGCTCGACCGGTGGGGCGTCGAGACGACGCTGCTGTTCTTCCTCACCGCTCACTGGCGTAGCCCGATCGACTTCTCGGATGAGCAGATGGCCGCTGCGCAGGCGCGTGCCGACGGGTTCCGAGAGGTGTTCCGGAACCCCTCCGAGCCCGCGCCCGAGGGAGCGTGGGAGCAGTTCGCCAGCGCGCTCGACGACGACTTCAACACGCCGCTGGCGCTGGCCCTGATGCACGAGTGGCGCGACCACGACCTGCTGCGCCGCGCGCTCGACCTCTTTGGGCTGGCCGGCCTCGCCGTCGACGCGGAGGCGCCGGCCGCGCTGCACGAGCTCGCCCGCCGCCGGCACGAGGCACGGGAGTCGCGCGACTTCGCCGAGGCCGACCGGCTGCGCGCCGAGATCGAGGCGGCCGGGTGGGAGATCCGTGACGACGCGGGCGGGTTCAAGCTCGTCCCGCTGTCGTGACGCGCGAGCAGGTCTACGGCCGCCGACCCGTGCACGAGGCGCTGCGCGGGCCGCGTGAGGTGCTCGAGCTCTGGGCGACCGAGCGGGCCGTCGCGGCCGAGCCGTGGCTGCGTGACGGGCTCCGCGTCCTGGTGAAACCGGACCGGGAGGTAAGCGAGGCCGCGGGCACGCGCGATCACCAGGGCGTCCTCGCCTGGTGCGAGCCGTACCGGTACGCGGATGCGTACGAGCTCGCCGCCGTCGACGAGCCGCTCCTCGCCTGCCTCGACCAGGTCACGGATCCCCGCAACCTCGGTGCGGTGTTGCGGAGCGCCGAAGGTGCGGGGGCGACCGGCGTCGTCGTGCCGGCGCACGGTGCGGCGCGCGTGACGCCGGCCGTGTGCCGCGCGTCTGCAGGAGCGGTCGAGCATCTTCCCGTCGCGGTCGTGCCGAATCTGGCGCGCTACCTGAACGAGATCAAGCGCGCCGACCTCTGGATCTACGCCGCCGACGCGGAGGCCGAGCAGGACATGTGGTCGGCGGACCTGTCCGGGGGTCTGTCCCTCGTCTTCGGCGCCGAGGGCAAGGGCGTGCGCCCGCTCGTACGGCGTGCATGCGACGCCGCCATCTCGATCCCACTCGCCGGGCAGGTGCAGTCGCTTAACGTCAGCGTCGCCGCCGCACTGCTCCTCTACGAGGCCCGACGCCGCCGCGATGCCAAGTAACAGTCTGTTACTTAGTCGGAGTCGGCATGGCTGACCCGACCCTCTATCTCTTCGACGGCTACAACCTGCTCCACGCCGGCGGGTTCGGCGGGGACCGGCGCGAGCTGACGGACACGCTCGCGTCCTACGTCGCCGTTCGCGGTGCCCGCGGCGTGCTCGTCTGGGACGGGGCGGGGACCGACAGCGAAGTCGGGCCCCTCGCGGTGCGCTACGCGTCACACGCGGACGCGCTCCTGGAGCGGCTCGCCGCGGAGCACCGCGATTCCGAGGTGGTCTGTCTCGTGTCGTCGGACTTCGCGGTGCGCGGGACCTCCGGGCAGGAGGTGCAGAAGCGCTCCTCCCGGACCTTCCTGGCCGAGCTCGAGCCGACGCGCCACGGCGAGGCGTCGGGCACCCGCCTGCGCGACTCGCTCGACGCCGAGACGCGGGAACGGCTCGAGCGTATGCGCCGAGGCGAGGAGTGAGAAATACGAACATATGTTCCTAACACAATAGGTCCACTGCAAAAGACTTGTAACTTGCGCGTCGCGGTGCTATTTTCTCCCTCAACTTCAGGGTGAGAGTTGGGTATCCGGAGAGGCGGATGCTTCGGCTCATACCCGTGAATTTCCAGGGAGATCGCCATGTCAGCTCGCAGCGCCACCGCAGTCGGCCCGGCACAAAAGGCTCAACGAGAGCTTGAGGATCTGCAGCTGGTCGTGAAGGCACGGAACGGTAACCAGGAAGCGCTCGACGCGCTGATGCGCCGCTACACGGGCTTCGTCCGCCTGAAGGCAAGTTCCTACTTCCTGGCCGGCGGCGAGTCCGACGATCTGATCCAGGAGGGCATGATCGGCCTCTACAAGGCTGTACGCGACTTCCGGCACGACAAGGAGACGTCCTTCCGGAGCTTCGCGGAGCTCTGCGTGACGCGCCAGATCATCACAGCGATCAAGACGGCGACGCGGTACAAGCACCAGCCCCTGAACCAGTACATCTCGTTCAGCCACACGCCGGCGGGCCAGGAGTCGGAGGGGGACTGCACGCTCGGCGACGCGCTGCCGGGGCCTTCGACGAACGACCCGTCCGTGTGCGTGATCTCGACCGAGGAGCTGCAGAGCCTCGTCTTCACCCTCGGCACGGGCCTGTCGCGGCTCGAGGCGGAGGCGCTGCGCTGCTACCTCGAGGGCCTCTCCTACGAGGACATGGCCGAGGAGCTCGGCTGCGACTGCAAGACGATCGACAACGCGCTCCAGCGGGTCAAGCGGAAGATCCTCGCGCATCAGAAGACGCGCGAGGTGCTGAACTAGGACACGAGTAACATTGCTACTCCGGGCCGGAGTAGCTCAGTTGGTAGAGCAACGCTCTTGTAAAGCGTGGGTCGTGGGTTCGAGTCCCGCCTCCGGCTCCTGACGCCAAGGGCTCACGAACGGTTGAAGCCCCGCCTCCGCTGTTGCGGAGACGGGGCTTCGTCGATCTGGTGCGGTTCGACTAGGCGGCGGACGGTGCCGGCGCCTCGGGTGCGCGGGGCGTCTCGTGCTCGAGGCGCGGGAGCCACTGGAGCCAGTTCGGCAGGTACCAGTTGCGGTCGCCCAGCAGCTTCATCGTCGCGGGCAGGAGCACCGCGCGGACGAGGGTGGCGTCGATCAGGATGGCGGCGGCGAGGCCAATGCCCATCTCCTTCATATCGATCACCGGCAGCAGGGCGAAGACCGAGAACGTGCCGACCATGACGACGGCCGCGCTCGTGACGACGCCTGCCGTCGACTTGATCCCGTACGCGACGGCCTCCTCATTGGAGAGGCCGCGGTCATAGGCCTCGCGGACGCGGCTCAGGATGAAAACGTGGTAGTCCATCGAGAGCCCGAACAGGATCACGAACAGGAACATCGGCAGCCACGGCGTGATGCCGCCGTTCGACTCGAAGCCGAGGAAGCTCTCGCCCCAGCCGTTCTGGAAGAGCAGGACGAGGAGACCCAGGGCGGCTCCGACGGACAGCAGGTTCAGGACGATCGCCTTCAGTGCGACGACGATCGAGCGGAACGAGGCGAGCAGGATGAGGAAGGCGAAGATGAGCACGAAGCCGACGACGAGCGGTGCCGTCGTCACCATCTTCGACTCCCAGTCCTTGTCGGCCGCCGTCGGACCGCCGACCGCGTACTCGACGCCGTCGACCTGCCCGACCGTCTGCGGCACCACGTCCTCGCGCAGGGTGGCAAGTGCCGCCTGCGAGGCCGCGTCGGTGCCGCTGCCGGCGAGCGGGATGGAGATCTCGGCGACGGTGCTGTCGCGGCTCGCCTCGACCTCGATCGGGCCCTTCATCTGGCCGGACGCGAGCGCCTGCTGCTTCAGTTGCACGATCGCGTCCTGGATCTGCTCCGTGCGGACGTCGTCGGCCTTGATCGCGACGATCGCCGGGTTGTTCCCGCCCGGGAACGCCTCGTCGAACTTCTTCACGGGCTCGACTTCGGGGATCGAGATGTCGTCGATGCCGGTCGTCGCCGTGTTCAGGGTGAAGGCCGGGATGGTCAGTGCGACCAGCACGGCACCGGCGGCGACGGCCGAGACGACCGGGCGCCGGAGGACGCGGTCGAGGATCGCGCCCCAGACGCGGCTTTCGCCGTCCTTGCGCCGGAGCCGGCTGACGAACGGGATGCGGCCCTTCTCGACGCGGTCGCCGAGCTTGCCGAGCAGCGCAGGCAGGACGGTGAGCGAGCCGATCATCGCGACTGCGACGACCATCATCGTCCCGATCGAGAAGGACATGAACGACTTGTCGCCGGAGAGGAACATGCCGGCCATGGCGATGAGGACGGTGATGCCGGAGATGAGGACGGCGCGGCCGGAGGTGGCGGCGGCGGCCTCGAGGGCGGCATGCTCGCTGCGCCCGGCGGCCCGCTCTTCGCGTTCCCGGCGCAGGTAGAAGAGCGAGTAGTCGATGCCGACGGCGAGCCCGATCAGGAGGATGACCTCGGCGATCTGCTCGTCGACAGGGACGAACTGACTCGGGATCGCGATCAGGCTTGTCGTCGCGATGACGGCGGTGATCGCCAGGAGCAGCGGCACGACGGCCGCGACGGCGGAGCCGAAGACGAGGAGCAGGATCACGAGCGTGAGCGGGATCGCGACGAGCCCGGCCGTCTTCAGCATGTTGTTGAAGGCGGCGTCAGTCGCCTTGGTCGTGGTGACGCTGCCGAGCTGGTTGACCTCGAAGCCCGGATGCTTGGCGGCGGTCTTGTCGACCGCGGTCTCGATCTTGTCGATGTAGAGAGCCGCCTCTTCGTACGTGCCGACAGGCTCGTACTCGACCATCGCCGAGCGGCGGTCGTCAGAGACGAGATCGGTGTGGCCGACCTCGAGAGGCGTGTCGATCTTCCGCGCCTCGGAGAAGCCGCCGACGGTCTTCGCGACGTCCGCGATGACCGCCTCGAACGCGGGATCGTCCGCGTCGAGCGTCGTGGACTGGATGAGGACGATCTCGCTCTGCTCGTCGTGCACCTGCGGGAACCCGGCCTCGAGGATCTCGTTGGCGCGGGCTGCCTCGCCGACGGCGAGGTCCTCGGTCTCGAGGTACTTCGTCCCGAGCGCACTGCCGAGAACGACGGAGGCGACCACGAACGCGAGCCAGCCGAAGACCGCGGTCTTCCAATGATTCGCGCTCCAACGACCCATGCGGGCCGCGACGTTGGTGCTCTGCTTCAAGGGTGACATTGCTTCCTTTCGCGGGGGGTGTTCGTGCATAGGCCGTACGCTCGTTGATCGAGGGCCGCCGCAACATGCGGGCTTCAGGTGTCTCGCGGTGCGGCTGGCTTCCCGCCTCGAGGGGACAGACCCCCGGCCACGGCGTGCCGGATCGTGGCCAAATCGGCCACGTCTGAGGGTCTGTCCCCGGGCTGGGGCTACGCGGCCTGCGCGCGGGCCGGCTCGGCCCGCCGCTGCGGCAGCTCGACCACGACGCCCTGCTGAGCGCGATCAGCGCGCGTGAGCCGAGACGCGACCCACCAGCCGACCGCGACGACGATGCCGCCGGCCGCGGCGTCGAGGAAGAAGTGGTTGCCCGTCGCGACGATCACGAGCAGCATCAGCGCGGGATAGAGCGCGAACGCGATGCGGAGGCTCCGGCGCGTCATCACGCGGGCCAGCGCGACCCCAATCGCCAGCGCGTAGCCGAAGTGGAGGCTCGGCACGGCCGCGATCGGGTTGTAGAGGCTGCCGAGGAAGTCCGAGCTCAGGTTCAGGCCCGTGTGCGACGTGACCGTGTCCGCGAAGCCGAGATTCGCCAGGCGCGGGGGCGCGGCCGGGTAGAAGACGTAGCCGACGAGCGCCAGCCCGGTGGCGACGATCAGCGTCGTCCGGAGGTGCGCGAAGGCGTGCGGGGCGCGGTGGTGGATCCAGATGACCGCCGCCGCGGTGCCGGCGAAGTGGAGCGCGACGTAGAGAAAGCCGAGCAGCGCGGGCGCGCCGCCGATTGCGGACGCAGCGGCCTGAATATCGCGCTCGACGAAGAGGCTGAGGCGCTCCTCGAGCGCGACGATGTCTGCCGTGTGCGCCCGCGCCGCAGCCCAGTTCTCCCCGCCGAACCCGCGCACGAGTTCGTAGATGCCGTAGAGCACTACGAGGGCGGCGAGCTCGACGCGGCCGGAGTGGGGGCGCGCCGCGCGATGGAGAAGGAATGTCGCTGAAGCCATGCCGGAAATCTCTCAGTACCGAAGGCGCTGGGAAATGGGGCGACCCAGCCTCTTCGAGTGGGGTTATCCGCACCCCGGCCGTGCGATAGTGGCCCGATGCGGAAACCTCCCTTTGCGGGCGCGCGGGAGGTGGCGATCGTGCTCCCGGAGCGGGATCCGACGCTCGGAGGGCGACTGGCGCTGTTCGAGCTCGAGCGGGCCGAGTTCGAGTCCGAGCTGGGCGCGCCCGTGGTGTTCGGCACAGCAGATCCCGGCACAGGGCCGCGGTGGCTGCTCCAACTCGACCCGGCCGACGACTCGCCGCCGCAGACCTCGTGGGACGCCGACGCGGCGACGATCGTCTCGCGCGGGAAGGACGTCGAAGGGCTCTTCGACGCGCTCAACCTCTGTCGGACGGCTCTGCGCTGCGGCGGCCGTGTCGAGGCCGTGGACAGCACGACAACCGAAGCTGCGGTCGATCGCGTCGTCGCGGAGGTCGCGGACACCTATCCCGCCTTCGAGCTGCGCGGTCTCGACTGGGAGACGATCTGCGACCGTCACGTCGCCGAGGTCGTCCGCGCTCCTGCCGCGGATCGCCTGGCCGCCTTCCAGAGGTGGCTCGCCGAGCTCGAGGACTCGCACACGTGGGTCTCGCCGGGTCACGCGAACCTCCCGTACGTCGCCCGCGTGGAGCCGGCCTTGGTGACGCTCGTGCACGTCCCGCCCTCGACGGCCGGGGCCGCGGCGGGCGCGCGCGCCGGCTGGCGGCTCACCGGGCTCGACGACGAGGCTCCCGACGCGGCCGGGTGGTTGGCGCGGACCGCGGCACCGCCGCACTCGCGGCCCTACCTCGCGGGCAGGCGTCTTCTGGCGGGGCCTGCCGGGACGACTCGCCGCCTCACCGCGGTCGGCCCCGGCGGGCGCGAGGTCTCCTGGGAGGAGGAGCCGACCGCCCGCCCGCCGGACCCGACGGTCGTCTGGCGTCGGCTCCGGTCCGGTGCCGGGTACCTCCGCATCGCGATGTGGCTCGAGGGCCTCGACGACGAGATCGAGGCCGGCTTGTTCGAGTTGCGGGGCTGCGACAGGCTCATCCTCGACCTGCGCTGGAACCCGGGCGGCAACCTCGTCCTCGCCGCCCGCACGCGAGACCGGTTTCTACGCGCGCGCACGACGCTCGGCTCGATCCGCTACAGCGTCGGCGACGGCCGGCTGTCGCCGCCGATCTCGCTCGAGTCCAAGCCGCCGGACGAATCCGCCCGTTGGCCGGGCCGGCTGATCGTGCTCACCGACGAGCTGACCTTCTCGTCGAGCGAGGACTTCCTCCTCGGCCTCCAGGGCCTGGAGCACGTGACCGTCGTCGGCCGCCCGACGGGCGGCGGCAGCGGCAGGCCGCGCAGTCTCCGCCTGCTTCCCGGCTGGCGCCTCACCGTCAGCACCGCGCTCACTTACGACCGCACCGGCCGCTGCGTCGAGGGAGCGGGCGTTCCGGTCGATCTTGAGGTTCCGTCCTCACACAGCGACAGCGACGTCGTCCTGCGGGCGGCCGAGAGCCGCTAGTTCCGCAACAAGGCGAGGACGGCGAGGACGCGGCGGTGGTCCTCCGCCGTCGCCGGCAGGCGCAGTTTCACGAAGATGCTCGTGACGTGCTTCTCGACCGCGCGGAGCGTGACGAAGAGGCGTTCGGCGATCGCCTGGTTGGAGCGGCCCTCGGCCATCAGCTCGAGCACCTCGCGCTCGCGTGGCGAGAGCTCGGCCAGAGGGTCGTCGCGCCGGTGCCGGCCGACGAGCTCGCTGACGACGGTCGGGTCGAGGGCTGAGCCGCCTTCGGCGACGCGGCGCACGGCCGACGCGAACTCGTCGACGTCGGCCACGCGGTCCTTGAGCAGGTAGCCGACGCTCTCGGCACTGTCGGAGAGGAGCTCCATCGCATATCCGGGCTCGACGTACTGCGAGAGCACGAGCACGCCGGTGTCCGGATGCTTCTCCCTGATCGACTTCGCGGCGCGGAGGCCCTCGTCCGTCTGGGTGGGCGGCATCCTGATGTCGACCACCGCGACATCGGGGCGGTGCATCGCCACATGGCGGAGCAGGTCTTCGGCGGTGCCCGACTGCGCGACGACCTCGAAGCCCGTCTCGTCGAGCAGCCGCGCGATTCCCTCACGCAGGAGCACGGAGTCGTCGGCGAGCACGACTCGCACGGGCGTCGCGCCGGGGCGGGCGCGGAGCGGAGGGAAGTCGCCTCCTAAGCCGGGATCCTCCAGCTGGAAGATCCGTTCCGGGTCGGGCAGGTCGGGGAGCGACCAGAGGCCGAGGTCGCGCAGCTCGTGCTCGGAGGCGAGCTCCGCCGCGCAGGTCTCGGAGAGGACGATCTGGCTGCCGTGACCCGCCGAGGCGATCCGGTAGGCGCGGTGGACGTCGACGCCGACGTAGCCGTCGTCGCCGAGAGCGGCCGTGCCGGTGTGAAGGCCGATGCGGACGCGCACCGGGGCAGGCCAGGTGTGACCGCCGAGCCGCCGCTGCGCCTCGACGGCGGCGCCGACGGCCGCCTGGGGCGTCGCGAAGGCGGCGAAGAGCTCGTCGCCGCGTGAGTCCACCTCGTGCCCGTCGGCGCCGGCCACCGCGTCGCGCAGCAGCCGGCGGATGTCCCCGAGCACGGCCTGCCACTCCTGTCCCAGCTCCCAGGCGAGGCGGGTGGAGCCCTCGACGTCGGCGAAGAGGAACGTGACAGAGCCGGTGGGGAGCGTGCTCACATGGTGGAGTCTAGGTCTCCGTCGGCCAGGGTCATCACGCAGCCAGCTCGAGCAGCTCGGGGCTGCGCCGGGCGGCGTACGCGAACGGGTGGTAGAAGGCCTCCAGAGCCCGGTCCCGAGCGACGTTCAGCTCGATCACGGACCCGCTGGCGAAGTGGAGCACCTCGACGGAGATGCTTCCGGTCTCACGTGTCCACCAGAGGGTGACGTCGATGCCGTCGCCCCTGCGGTGGGCTAGCTCGATTCTCTGGTCGGCGTACATGGCGGCTCTCCTTGAGGGTTACCTTCGTATTCGCACGATCCCATGCGATCGGATCACTCCCCATGCGGAGCGCTGGTGTTCTGCGGTGCGGCCTGCACTACCTCTGCTTGCTCCAGACCGGTGGGGGCGGGCACCTGGAGCGGGATCTCCGCGCTCACGCGGGTCCCACCGCCGGGCGGGCTCTCGACCGCGAGCGTCCCGGCGAGCGACTCGACGCGGTCGGCGAGCCCGCGGAGGCCGCTGCCCCCGGTCGGATCTGCGCCGCCGACGCCGTCGTCCACGACCTCGACGAGCGCGCGGCCGTTCTCGCGGCTGACCCTGACGGCTGCGCTCGAGGCGTGCGCGTACTTGCTCACATTTGCGAGCGACTCGGCGATCACGTAGTACGCCGCCGCTTCCACGGGCTTCGGGAGCGGTTCGGCCGGCGTCTCCACGTCGACCGGCACTGGCGACCGTCGCGCGAGCGACTCGACCGCCGCGGCCAGGCCGCGGTCGGTGAGCACGGCGGGATGGATGCCGCGCGCGAGCTCGCGCAGCTCCTCGAGAGCCGCGGCGAGCTCCTCGCGGGCCGACTCGAGTGCCTCCTCGGCGACGGTGGGATCCGCCGCGATCTTCGACTGCGCGAGCCGGAGCGTCAGCGAGAGCGCAACCAGACGCTGTTGAGCGCCGTCGTGGAGGTTCCGCTCGAGCCGGCGGCGCGCCTCGTCGCCCGCCTCGACGATGCGCGCGCGCGAAGCCCGCAGCTCCTCCTCCTGCCGCTTGCGCTGCGTGATGTCGGTGAAGAGCGCAAGATGGCTGATGACCTCGCCGCCGGCGTCGCGGATCGGCGCCGCCGAGATCTCGACGTCGATGTAGGCGCCGTCGCTGCGGACGCGCCGACTCTCGATCGAGGTGTACACCTCGCCCAGGCGCACGCGCCGCATGAGCTCGGCGAGCTCCTCCTCCCGTCCGGGCGGCTGGTGCTTCGCCTTGCCGCCGACGACCTCCTCGGCGGTCCAGCCGAACATGCGCTCGGCGGCGGGATTCCAGCGCGTGATCGTGTCGTCGAGGGCGTACTCGACGATCGCGACCGGCGAGGCCTCGAGCGCGGCGCGGAGCCGCTCCTCACTCGCCCGCAGCATGGACTCCTTCCGCTTGCGCTCTGTCACGTCGAGGCCGCCGCAGATCACCTGCCGGACATTGCCGTGCTCGTCGTGCAGCGGCGCCGTCGACCAGGCGATCGTCCGCTCCTCGCCGAGGCGGTTCACGAAGGTGTGCTCGAAGGCGGACGCCTCGTGGAACGGGGCGGAGCGCTCGAACCCGCGGCGCGCGGAGTCGCGCTCCTCGGGAGCGACGAACACGTCCCAGAACGCATGCCAGCGCATCTCCTCGACGTGGTCGAAGCCGGCGACCTTGCGCGCCGCTTCGTTCAGGTTCGAGATCCGGCCCTCACGGTCGAGCGAGCAGAGGAGCGACGGCGACGTGTCCACCGTCGTCTCGAGGAAGTTCACCTGGGCGCGTAGCTTGGCCTGGAGGCGCTCGTTGTCGAGCCACAGGCCGGACGCCGCCGTGAGCGCCTCGACGAGCTCGTACTCCTCGGTCAGCATCGGGTCGTGGAGGATGGCGGCGGTCGGCCGGCCCGCGTGCTCGACGAGAGTGATGTGCCGGCCGTCCGTCTCCTCCGGCAGCGGCTTGCCCTCCGCGGTCACGTAGCGGCCGGCCTCGGGGAGCCAGTACGCGATCTCGAGCGACGGGTCGTGCAGGACCTTGGCGAGCGCGTCCCGAAGCGGCGTCCCGCGCGTGAGCTCGATCAGCAGCTCGCCGCTTCCCGCCCGGGCGAGGCGGCTTCTGAGCACGCCGGCGAGGAAGGAGACAGGCACGAGCGCGAGGCTCACGAGCAGCAGGACCTCCAGAGGCTCCGCCGCCTCCTCGTCGATCGACTGCACGACGAGCGTGACGAGCAGGATCAGCAGCGTCAGCGATCCCACCGCGAGCACCGGTGCCAGCGTTCGCCGGAGCGCCGGCGTAGCGCGGTGATAGCGGCGGCCGACGATGAAGAGGATGGCGCCCCCGAGGGCGAGGGCGACGGCACTGTCGACGATGTTGACGGCGGTCCAGGCCGAGTCGCTCTCCCAGATGGAGATCGTGCTGTTGCACGTGTCGCACCTCGTGTCGGGCGTCTCGCGCACCGCGAAGAGGGCGGTGCTGCCGGCGAGGATCAGCGCGTAGGTGGCGGCGACGAGCCAGGCGTCACGTCGCGAGCCCAGCCGGCCGGTCGGGAACGCCAGCAGGAGGTGCACGAACGCCCCGAAGGCGATGGGCCCGACGATCCCGCCGATGGTGAAGACCCAGTCGTTGTTCGACTCCGTCAGGGCTGTGAGGAACCAGAGGTAGCCGACGTCCGCGAGGAGAAAGCCGGTGCCGTTCTCGGGCCGGCGCCAGAGGGCGACCAGGCCGCTGATCACGAACGAGAGCCCGACCGTCAGGGTGAGCGTCAGCGTCGCGGCCTTGCTGTCGTTGTGGTCGCTCGTCAGGACGAGCCACGATGCGCCCGCGGCGAGAAGGATCGCCAGTGCGGCGAGCAGGACGAGCCTGCGCATGCTCATCCGAGCAGGTTAGACAGCGCGCCGCCGCACAGCTCACCCTTGGGGATGAAGCCGCGCGCGCCGCTCTGCTGAATCAAACCTCCGTAGTCGGCCGCGTCTCGACTCGAGACGAGGACGACGGCCGGTGTGCTGCCGTTCATGTTGAGCTGGTAGCAGACGGCGAAGCCGTCCATGTCCGGCAGCTGGACGTCGAGCAGAAGGACGTCGGGCTTGAGCGCCCGGGCGGTCGCGATCGCGCCCGCGCCGTCCTCAGCCTCGCCGACGACCTCGAATCCCTCCGCCTGCAGCACCGCGCGGGCAGAAGCGCGGAAGCTGGGGTGGTCGTCGACGATGACTACTGTCTTGGGCACAGGACAATCGTATGTGACCCCGCAACAAGTTTAAGTGTGGATACCCACACCCTTTTCGTGCGGCGATTGGCTAAAGCGGGTAGGTCGACGGGTAGGGGCGGGTAGGTGGTAGCCGTCCTGTTGGTAGCGTCGGAGCGTGAGCGAGAACGGGTCCATGATCCACGCGCGGGGGCTCGTGAAGCGCTTCGGCGATCTCGTCGCGGTCGACGGGATCGACCTCGACGTGCGTCGCGGGGAGGCCTTCGGGTTCCTCGGGCCGAACGGCGCCGGCAAGAGCTCGACGATGCGGATGATCGGCTGCGTCTCGCCCGTGACCGCCGGCACGCTCCGCATCCTCGGCCGGGACCCGATGGAGGACGGGCCGGAGATCCGGGCGCGCCTCGGCGTCGTCCCGCAGCAGGACACGCTCGACACCGAGCTCACGGTCTGGGAGAACGTGCTCATCTACGGCCGCTACTTCGGGCTGACGCGGCGTGAGCTGAGGCCGAAGATCGACGAGCTGCTCGACTTCGTCCAGCTCAGCGAGCGCTCGGGCGACAAGGTCGAGCCGCTCTCCGGCGGCATGAAACGGCGGCTCACGATCGCGCGCTCGCTCGTCAACGACCCCGACCTCCTGCTCCTCGACGAGCCGACGACGGGCCTCGACCCGCAGGCGCGCCACGTCGTCTGGGATCGTCTCTTCCGGCTGAAGCAACGCGGCGTCACGCTCGTGCTGACGACGCACTACATGGACGAGGCGGAGCAGCTGTGCGACCGGCTGGTCGTCATGGACCATGGTCGGATCGTCGCCGAAGGCTCGCCGCGGCAGCTGATCGAGCGCTACTCCACGCGTGAGGTCGTCGAGGTCCGGTTCGAGGACGAGCGGCCGTCGAACGGCAGCCTCCGCGACCTCGCCCAACGAGATCTGGCGCAGCGCGTCGAGGAGCTCCCCGACCGCGTGCTCATCTACACACGGGACGGCGACGCAGCCGCCGCCGCCGTGGCCGACCGAGGGCTCCCGCCGCACTCGACGCTCGTCCGTCGCAGCTCGCTCGAGGACGTCTTCCTGCATCTGACCGGCCGCACGCTCGTCGACTAGTGACGGCCGCGACCAGCTGACGTGGAAAGCCTCGTCCAGCCGCTGCGGGCGTACGAGCACTGGCTCGCGCAGTACAAGCGGGTCTGGCGCGGCACGATCGGGACGAGCCTGCTCAACCCGCTGCTCTACCTCGCCGCGCTCGGTGTCGGGCTCGGCACGATCGTCGACAGCTCGCAGAACCCGCCGGCAGGCGTGCCGTACCTCGACTTCATCGCGCCGGGGCTGCTCGCGGCCGCCGCGATGCAGACGGCCAGCGTGGAGGCGAGCTGGCCGGTCATGGGTGCGATCAAGTGGACACGCACGTACTACGCGATGACGGCGACGCCGCTCACGGAGCGCGACGTCCTCATCGGGCACCAGCTGTTCGTGATCACGCGCGTCGTTCGTCGCCAGCGCGGCGTATCTCGCGGTCGTGGCCGCGTTCGGTGCGGTCAGCTCCTGGTACGGCCTGCTCGCGATTCCGGTGGCGGTGCTGGTCGGGACGGCGTTCTCGTTCCCCATCGCGGCCTACGCGGCGACGCGGGAGAACGACGCGAGCTTTCCGCCGATCTTCCGCTTCGTGATCGTGCCGATGTTCCTCTTCTCGGGGACGTTCTTCCCGGTCGACCAGCTGCCGCTGGCGTTCGAGCTGGCCGCGTACCTGACGCCGATCTGGCATGGCGTCGAGCTCTGCCGGCAGCTCACTCTCGGCGACGTCGAGCCGCTGGCGGCCCTCGGGCACCTCGCCTACCTGCTTGCCTGGACGATCGCCGGCTTCTTCGCCGCGCGCTACACCTATCGGCGGAGGCTGTTCAACTGAGCGTCTTCGTGGAGCGCGTACGGACGTTGCCGGGCGCGGGCGGCCTGCTCCTCTTCGAGCGGAACGTCCTCTCCTACAGGTCGATGTGGCCGATCATCGTCTCGGGCTTCTTCGAGCCGCTCTTCTTCCTCCTCTCCCTCGGCTACGGCCTCGGCAACTACGTCGGCGACGTCACGATCGACGGCGTCCAGATGGAGTACGCGGTGTTCGTCGCGCCCGGCCTGCTCGCCGCGTCCGCGATGAACGGCGCCTTCTACGACGCGACGAACATCTTCTGGAAGCTGCGTTACCAGAAGCTCTACGACTCGGTGCTCGCGACGCCGCTCGGGCCGAAGGACGTGGCGGCGGGGGAGACGGTCTGGGCGCTCTTCCGTGGACTGATCTACGCCGTCGGCTTCTTCATCGTCATCCTCGCGCTCGGGCTGGTCGAGTCGTGGTGGGCGCTCCTCGCGCTGCCGGCCACGGTCTTCATCGGCTTCGCGTTCGCCGGTGCCGGCATCGCGGCGGTGACCTACATGCGCAGCTGGCAGGACTTCGACATCCTCAACCTCGCGATCCTGCCGATGTTCCTCTTCTCGGCCACCTTCTTCCCCCTCTCCGCCTATCCGGACTGGCTCGAGCTCGTGATCCAGGCGACGCCGCTCTATCACGGTGTCGACCTCCTGCGTGCGCTGACGACGGGCGCCGTCGGCTGGGGACAGCTGGCGAACGTCGCGTATCTCGGCGTGCTCGGCGTCGTCGGCACCTGGGTCGCGAGCAGGCGAATCGGGAAGCTGCTGCTGACCTGAGCTACGAGTTCGGGGCTGCCGGCAACTCGACCACGAAGGTCGAGCCCTTGCCGAGCCGGGACTCGACCCAGATCTCGCCGTCCATCCGCCGCACGAGCTCGCGGCTGATGTAGAGGCCGAGGCCGGTGCCGCCGATGCCGCGGGTCATGTCGGGATCGAGGCGGTAGAACTTCTCGAAGATCCGGCGATGCTCGGAGGCCGGGATCCCGAGGCCAACGTCGACCACCGAGAAGCGAACGCCGGCGGCGCCGTTCTCGAGCTGGACGCGCACCGGCCCTCCCCCGGGCGAGTACTTGATCGCGTTGTCGACGAGGTTGGCGAGCACCTGCTGGAGCTGGCCGGGGTCGGCCGCGATCGCCGGCAGCTTTCGCGGCGCCTTCAGCCTGAGGTCGATCGTCGGCGGCAGGTGCGTCCTGGCGCTCTCGACCACGGCGTTGGCCAGCTCCAGCGGATCGCAGCGCTCGATGTGCACCGGCAGCCGGCCGGAGTCGAGGTGGCTCGCGAGCAGCAGGTCGTTCACGATCGATGCGAGCCGGTCCGACTCGGTCGCGATCACGCCCAGCAGCTCGTGGTGGGTCTCGTCGGAGAGCTCGAGGTCGTGGCGGCGGATCGTCTGGGCGGCGCCGTAGATCGCTGCCAGCGGCGTCCGCAGCTCGTGCGAGACGGTCGCGACGAACTCCGACTTCAGCTCGTCGAGCGCCCGCTCCTCGGTGAGGTCGCGGAACGCGTAGACGGTGCCGTCCGCGAAGCCAACGCCGGACGCCGAGAGCCAGAGCTCGCGGCCCTCGAGCTCGAGCGGCACCGTCTCGGCTCGGGCCGGCGCTCCCGCCTCGCCGACCGGGATGCTCGACACGATCCGTTCCCACCCTGGGAGCACGTCAGCGATCGGGCGGCCCAGTACCTCCCCGTCGAGCAGTCCGGTGATCGCGGACGCGGCCGGGTTCCAGAGCCGGACGATGTCCTGGTCGTCGACCATCACCACGCCGTCGCCGATCGCGGCGAGCACCCGCGTGGCGCGGGCGCGCCGCTCCGCCTCGTCGTAGAGGCGGGCGTTGTCGATCGCCGCTGCCGCATGCCGCGCGAGCTCCTGCGCGAGCGTGACGTCGTCCTCGTCGTAGACGCGCTCGGACTCCGCCGTGACGAGGCTGATCGTGCCGAAGACCTCTCCGCGGGCGATGAGCGGCACGGTCACGTACGAGCGGGGCGCGATCGCTTGGGCGATCTCGAGCTGCCGCTCGTCGAAGTCGAACGCGGCGAGCGCCGCCTCGTCGATCTCACGCACGAGCACCGGCTCGCGCGAGCGGATCGCGGCCGCGCCCGCGGCCTCCGCGGCGGCCAGCATCGGCCGGTCGAGCTCACGCGCGAGGGCGAGCTTGAGCGGATCGACGTGCTCGAGCGCCACGCGCTCGAGCCTCCCGTTCACGAAGATGTCCACCGCGCACCAGTCCGCGAACCGAGGCACCGCCAGTCGGGCGACGTCGGACAGCGTCTGCTCGTAGTCGAGCGAGCTGCCGAGCACCCAGCCCGCCTCGGCCAGGAACCGCTCGCGCTCCTCCATCCGCCGCCGGTCCTCGATGTCGGTCGCGGTCCCGACCCAGCCTGTGACCGTGCCGGCGGCGTCGCGGACCGGCAGCGCGCGGGCGAGCTGCCAGCGGTACGTGCCGTCCGCGCGGCGGAAGCGGTACTCGGTCTCGAAGATGTCGCCCTGTTCGCGTGCCTCTTCCCAGCGGCTGAGCATGAGTCCGATGTCCTCCGGATGGATCACGGCGGTCGGCTCCAGGGGCGCCTCCCGGTCTGAGCCCGTGTACTCGAACCAGCGCTCGTTGAAGTAGGTCGTCTTCCCTGCGGCGTCGGTCGTCCAGACGATCTGCGGGATCGCCTCGGCGAGGGAGCGGTACCGCTCCTCGCTCTCGCGCCGTTCCGCGGCGAGCTCCTGCACGCGCAGCAGCTCCTCGTTCCGGCGCGCCTCCTCGCGCGCCTGCCAGAGGTCGATGAAGACGGACACCTTCGCGCGGAGCACGTGCGCGTCGAGCGGCTTCATCAGGTAGTCGACGGCGCCCGCCTCGTACCCGCGGAAGACGTGCTCGGCCTCCTTCGAGATCGCCGTCAGGAAGATGATCGGGACGTGCCGCGTACGCTCGCGCTGCTTGATCAGCGCCGCGGTCTGAAACCCGTCCAGATCCGGCATCTGCACGTCGAGCAGGATCAGCGCGAAGTCGTCGTGCAGGAGCCGGCGCAGCGCCTCCTCGCCCGACTGCGCGCGAACGAGCTCCTGCCCGAGCGGCTCGAGGATCGCCGCCAGCGCGAGCAGGTTCTCGTGCCGGTCGTCGACGAGCAGGATCCTCGCGCGTTCGCTCACTACCGCAGCCTGCTCATTGCGGGCCTGGTCATTGCGGGCCTGGTCATTGCGGGACCGGGGCGCAGAGCCCGTAGAGAAACGGTGCGATCTCCTCGAGCGGGAGCACGGCGTCGGCCGTCGTTGCCGCAATCGCCGCCGCGGGCATCGTCCCGCGGTCGGCAGTCGCCGGATCCTGGACGATCGCGACGCCGCCGCGCGCCTTGATCGCGGCGAGCCCCTCGGCGCCGTCGGCGTTCGCACCCGTCAGGACGACTCCGATCGCACGCTCGGCGTAGTCGTCGGCGACGGACTGGAAGAGGACGTCGATCGACGGCCGTGCATAGTTGACGTGCTGCTCCAGCGAGAGCGCGAAGCGGCCGTTCTCGACGAGCAGGTGGTAGTCCGCCGCCGCGACGTAGACGTGCGAGCACTCGATCGGCTCCTTGTCGCCGGGCTCGGAGACGCGCCGGTCGGCATGCTCCTGGAGGAGGAGCTCGAGCAGCCCGCGCTGGGCATGCGGGCCGCGGTGCTGGACGATCACGATCGCCGCGTCGACCTCGCTGCGCAGCCCGCCGAGGAGCGTGCTCACGGCCTGGAGCCCGCCCCACGACGCGCCGACCGCGATCAGGTCGTAGGTCACGGGCCAACTCGTTGGCCGGTGACGTGGAGGGGGTGTGGGGGAACCGGGAGGTTCCCCCACATCAGGCTGTAAGAAGGGGGCTCGTGGGGGAAACATGGTTTCCCCCACGGGAGCGAGCCGAAGGCGAGCGACGTCATTTGACCTTTCGGAAGAGCTTCTCGGCTGCGTCCAGGTCTTCGTAATCGTCTTCGTGCGGTGAGAACTTGATCGTCTCCTTCTGGCCGAGCGCGAGGACGCCGAAGACGGCCAGGCTGTCGTAGAACAGCTTGTGCACGTGCTCCTGGAGCGGCTTGTCGAAGTAGATCATCACGTTGCGGCAGCACACGACGTGGAACTCGTTGAACGCCGCGTCGGAGGCGAGGTTGTGCTGGGCGAAGACGACGCTGTCGGCGAGCGAGCGGGCGAACCGCGCGCCGTCGTAGCGGGCGACGTAGTACTCGGAGAAGGCACGGGTACCGCCGGCCCGGATGTAGTTCTGCGTGTACTCCTGCATCTTGTCCAGCGGAAACACGCCGAGCCGAGCCTGGTCGAGCACGGCCTCGTTGATGTCCGTCGCGTAGACGCGCGTCCGCTCGGAGAGCCCCTCCTCCTCGAGCAGGATCGCGAGCGAGTAGACCTCTTCGCCCGTTGAGCACCCGGCAACCCAGATCCGCGTGAAGGGATACGTCCTGAGCAGCGGCACGACCTTCGTCCGGAAGGCGACGAAGAAGCTCGGGTCGCGGAACATCGCGGTGACGTTCACGGACAGGTCGAGCAGCAGCCGCTCCATCACGGCCGGGTCGTGCAGGATCAGATCCTGGAGGGCCGAGACGGTCTCGACCCGCTCGCCGATCATCCGCCGGTGCAGCCGCCGGCGCAGCGACGCCGGCGCGTACTCGCGGAAGTCGAACCCGTAGCGGCGGTAGATCCCTTCGAGCAGGAGCTCGATCTCGAGCCCCTCGGGGTCCTCCTCCGCTCCTCTGTCTACTGGTAGAGCCACACGCGCATCAGCGAGAGCAGCTGATCCGTGTCGACCGGCTTGGTGATGTAGTCCGACGCGCCCGAGGCGATCGTGCGCTCGCGGTCGCCCTTCATCGCCTTCGCCGTCAGCGCGATGATCGGCATCCGCTCGAACTCCTGCAGCTCGCGGATCGCCTTCGTCGTCTCGTAGCCGTCGAGCTCCGGCATCATCACGTCCATCAGGATCAGGTCGACGTCGGGGTTGGCGCCCAGGCACTCGATCCCCTCGCGGCCGTTCTCGGCGAAGACGACGTCCATCCCGGCCGCCTCGAGCGCGCTCGTGAGGGCGAACACGTTGCGCACGTCGTCGTCGACGATGAGGATCTTCTTGCCGACGAACACCTCGTCCGCGCTGTGCAGCTGCTCGAGCATCTTCCGCTTCTCGTCCGGCAGCTTCGACTCGACGCGATGCAGGAAGAGCGAGGTCTCGTCGAGCAGCCGCTCGGGCGAGCGTGCGTCCTTGACCACGATCGTCTCGGCGTAGCGCTTGAGCTTCGTCTCCTCGCGCCGCGTCAGCTCCTTGCCGGTGTAGACGATCACCGGCAAGCGGCCGAAGCGGTCGTCGCTCTTGACCTTCTCGAGCAGCGCGAAGCCGGTCATCTTCGGCAGCTTCAGGTCGAGGACCATGCAGTCGAACGGCGCCTGCGCGTCGAGCGCCGACAGCGCCTCCTCGCTCGAGCCGACCGCGACGATCTCGACATCGCCGTCGCCGCCGACGAGTTCGATGATCGCGTCGCGCTGCGCCTCGTCGTCGTCGACCACGAGCAGGCGGCGCACGTCGCGGTCGATAAAGGTCTCGATCCCGCCGAAGACCTCGTTCAGCGCGTCCAGCGACGCCGGCTTCTGGATGTAGGCGGCGGCGCCGGCCATCAGCGCCGGCTGCCGCTCCTCGCCGCCCGAGACGATGTGCACCGGGATGTGGCGCGTCGACGGATAGCGCTTCAGACGGTCGAGCACCGTCCAGCCGTTGAGGCCGGGCAGCTCCATGTCGAGCACGATCGCGTCCGGCCGGAACTCGCGCGCCAGCGCGAGGCCCGTGTCGCCGCGCACCGCGACGAGGCCCTTGAAGCCGCGCTCGCGTGCGACCGCGAGCACGGTCGCGGCGAAGTCGGCGTCGTCCTCGACGATCAGGACCACGCGGTCGCCGGGCTCGATCGACTCGCGGTCGTCGTCGACCCCGCTCGGCTCGAGGAGCGTGAGATCGACGGCGGCTGGCTCGAGCGGGGGCTCGTCCGCGTCGGCCGCAGCGATCGCGAACGTGACGCCCGTCGAGAGCTCACGCAGGATGTCCGCTCCCGACGCGGGCAGCGCGTGCGGCACGTAGTGCTCCGGCAGGTAGAGCGTGAAGGCACTCCCCTTCCCGGGCACCGACTCGACGTGGATCTCGCCACCGAGCAGCCGCGCGATCTCGCGGCTGATCGAGAGGCCCAGGCCCGTGCCGCCGAAGCGGCGGCTCGTGGTGCCGTCGGCCTGCTGGAACGCCTCGAAGATCAAGCGCAGCTTGTCGGCCGGGATGCCGATGCCCGTGTCGATCACCGAGAACGCGATCACGCGCTCGGCGTGCGCGAGCACGTCCCCGGCGAAGAGGACGCCCTGCTCGGCCTGGCCGACCCTGAGCGTGACGGACCCTGTATCGGTGAACTTGATCGCGTTCGAGAGCAGGTTCTTGAGGATCTGCTGCAGCCGTTGGGCATCCGTCTGGATCTGCGGCAGCGCGTTCTGCGCGAAGTCGAGCTCGAAGGCGAGATCCTTCTCCTCGGCCATCGGCGCAAAGGTCTTCTCGAGCGCCGCGAGCTCGCCGGCGATCTGGATCTCGGCGACGCTGATGTCCATCTTCCCGGCCTCGACCTTCGAGAGATCGAGGATGTCGTTGATCAGGTCGAGCAGGTCGGCGCCGGCCGTGTGGATCGTGCGCGAGAACTCGATCTGTCGCTCCGTCAGGTTCCCCTCGGCGTTGTCTGCGAGCAGCTTCGCGAGGATCAGGAGCGAGTTGAGCGGCGTGCGCAGCTCGTGCGACATGTTCGCGAGGAACTCGGACTTGTAGCGCGACGAGAGCGCGAGCTGCTCTGCCTTCTCCTCGAGCGCCGAGCGCGCGAGCTCGATCTCGGCGTTCTTGATCTCGATCCGCTGGTTCTGCTCCTCCAGCTGCTGCGAGCGCTCCTCGAGCTCCTCGTTCGTCTGCTGCAGCTCCTCCTGCTGCGTCTGCAGCAGCTCCTCGGAGGCTCGCAGCGTCGCCGCCTGCGCCTCGAGCTCGGCGTTCGAGCGCTTGAGCTCGTCCTGCTGGGCCTGCAACTCCTCCGACTGGCTCTGCAGCTCCTGCGTCAGCGTCTGGGACTGCTGGAGCAGCTCCTCCGTCCGCATGTTGGCCTGGATCGTGTTCAGCACGACGCCGATCGACTCCGAGAGCTGGTCGAGGAACGTCTCCTGGACGTCCGTGAAGCGCTGGAAGGAGGCGAGCTCGATCACCGCCAGCACGCGCTCCTCGAACAGGACCGGGATGACGATGATGCTCGACGGTGCCGCCTCGCCCAGACCAGACGTGATCTTGATGTAGTCCTCGGGCGCCTGCGTGATCACGATCGGCTTCCGCTCGAGCGCCGCCTGGCCGACGATCGCCTCGCCGACCTTGAAGCGGTTCGAGATCGACTTGCGCTCCTTGTAGCCGTAGGTCGCGAGCAGGCGCAGCTCCGTTTCGGTCTCGTCCTCGTGCCCGTTCAGGCTCAGATAGAAGGCCCCGTGGTGCGCGTCGACGAGTGGCGTCACCTCGCTCATCAGGAGCCGCGCGACGGTCTTCTGGTCGCGCTGGCCCTGCAGCATGGCCGAGAAGCGCGCCAGGTTCGAGTTCAGCCAGTCCTGCTGGGCATTCCGCTCCGTCGTCTCGCGGAGGTTCCCGATCATCTCGTTGATGTTGTCCTTGAGCTCGGCGACCTCGCCGGCCGTCTCGACCGTGATCGAGCGGGTCAGGTCTCCCGAGGTGACGGCCGTCGAGACGTTCGCGATCGCGCGCAGCTGCGTGGTCAGGGTCTCGGCCAGCTGGTTGACGTTCTCCGTCAGGTCTTTCCAGACGCCGGAGACGCCCTCAACCTGCGCCTGGCCGCCGAGCTTGCCCTCGGTGCCGACCTCCTTTGCGACGCGGGTCACCTCGGCGGCGAAGGTCGAGAGCTGGTCGACCATGGTGTTGATCGTCGAAGAGAGCTGCGCGATCTCGCCCTTCGCCTCGACGGTGATCTTCTGCGAGAGGTCGCCCTTTGCGACCGCTGTCGTGACGTCGGCGATCGCGCGCACCTGACTCGTCAGGTTGCCCGCGAGCTGGTTCACGTTCTCGGTCAGGCCGCGCCACACGCCCGAGACGCCCTCCACCTCGGCCTGGCCGCCGAGCTCGCCCTCGGTGCCCACCTCGCGGGCCACGCGCGTGACCTCAGCGGCGAACGTCGAGAGCTGGTCGACCATCGTGTTGATGGTGTCCTTGAGCTCGAGCACCTCGCCCTCGGCGGTGACGGTGATCTTGCGCGAGAGGTCGCCGTTCGCGACTGCGGTCGTCACGAGCGCGATGTTCCGCACCTGCGACGTCAGGTTGCCGGCGAGCGTGTTGACGTTGTCGGTGAGGTCCTTCCAGACGCCCGAGACGCCTTCGACGGTCGCCTGACCGCCGAGGCGGCCCTCGGTGCCGACCTCGCGGGCGACGCGCGTCACCTCGGCGGCGAACGAGCGGAGCTGGTCGACCATCGTGTTGACGGTGTCCTTGAGCTCGAACACCTCGCCCTTCACGTCCACCGTGATCTTCTTGGAGAGGTCGCCGTTCGCCACCGCCGTCGTGACCGTGGCGATGTTGCGCACCTGCTCGGTCAGCGACGAGGCCATGACGTTCACGTTGTCCGTCAGGTCGCGCCAGGTCCCGGAGACGCCCTTCACCTGTGCCTGGCCGCCGAGCTTGCCCTCGGTGCCGACCTCGCGGGCGACGCGCGTTACCTCGTCCGCGAACGAGGAGAGCTGGTCGACCATCGTGTTGATCGTCGACTTGAGCTGAGCGATCTCACCCTTCGCGTCGACGGTGATCTTCTGGGAGAGGTCGCCCTTGGCGACCGCGGTCGTGACGTCGGCGATCGCGCGCACCTGGCCCGTGAGGTTGCCGGCGAGCTGGTTGACGTTCTCCGTCAAGTCCTTCCACGTGCCGGAGACGCCGATCACCTCGGCCTGGCCGCCGAGCTTGCCCTCGGTGCCGACTTCCTTGGCGACGCGCGTCACCTCGGCCGCGAACGAGCGGAGCTGGTCGACCATCGTGTTGATGGTCTGCTTCAGCTCGAGCACCTCGCCGCTGACGTCGACGGTGATCTTCTGCGAGAGGTCGCCGTTCGCGACCGCGGTCGTGACCTCGGCGATGTTGCGCACCTGCTCGGTGAGCGAGGTGGCCATCACGTTCACGTTCTGGGTCAGCCCGCGCCAGACGCCGGAGACGCCCTCCACCTCGGCCTGGACGCCCAGCTTGCCCTCCGTGCCGACCTCCTTCGCGACGCGGGTGACCTCGTCGGCGAAGGTCGACAGCTGGTCGACCATCGTGTTGATGGTCGACTTCAGCTCGGCGATCTCGCCCTTGGCGTCGACGGTGATCTTCTGGGAGAGGTCGCCCTTCGCGACCGCGGTCGTGACGTCGGCGATCGCCCGCACCTGGGTCGTCAGGTTCTGCGCGAGCTGGTTCACGTTGTCGGTGAGGCCGCGCCAGGTGCCGGAGACGCCCTCGACCTCGGCCTGCCCGCCCAGCACGCCGAGCGTGCCGACCTCGCGGGCGACGCGCGTGACCTCGTCCGCGAACGAGGAGAGCTGGTCGACCATCGTGTTGATGGTCGACGCGAGCTGTGCGATCTCGCCCTTCGTCTCGATCGTGATCTTCTGCGTGAGGTCGCCGCGCGCGACCGCAGTCGTCACCTCGGCGATCGACCGCACCTGCGCCGTGAGGTTGTTCGCCATGAAGTTGACGCTCTCGGTGAGGCCGCGCCAGACGCCCGACACGTCCTCGACGGCGGCCTGGCCGCCCAGGATCCCCTCGGTGCCGACCTCGCGCGCGACCCGCGTCACCTCGGCGGCGAACGTCGAGAGCTGGTCGACCATCTTGTTGACGGTGTTCTTGAGCTCGAGCACCTCGCCCTTGACGTCGACGGTGACCTTCTTCGAGAGGTCGCCCATCGCGACGGCGGTGGTCACCTCGGCGATGTTCCGCACCTGGCCGGTCAGGTTCGACGCCATCTGGTTCACCGAGTCGGTCAGGTCCTTCCACGTCCCCGAGACACCCTTCACCTGCGCCTGGCCGCCGAGCTTCCCCTCCGTGCCGACCTCGCGGGCGACCCGCGTGACCTCGTCGGCGAACGAGGAGAGCTGGTCGACCATGCCGTTGACGGTGGTGGCGATCCGCCGGAACTCGCCGCGCACCGGCTGGCCGTCGATCTGGAGCTGGATGCGCTCGCTCAGGTCGCCGTCTGCCACGGCGTTGATCACGCGCGCGACCTCGATCGTGGGGCGCGCGAGGTTGTCGATCAGCTCGTTGAGCGCGCCGACGTTGTCGGCCCAGGAGCCGGGTGCGCCCGCGAGGATCGCCCGCTCGTTGATCCTCCCATCACGCCCGACGACCTTCCCGATCCGGACGAACTCCCGCGTCACCTGCTGGTTCCGCTCGACGAGCGCGTTGAAGGCGGGGGCGATCTCGGCGAGAGCGCCCTCCGCGCGCAGGCGAACGGAGAAGTCGCCGTCGCACGCCGCCTGGAGCGCGTTCACGAGCCGGGTCATCTGCGCGGGGGTAAGTGGTGTCGTGCCGTTCTCGGAGCGGCCGCGCGCGGTGGCCCGGCTGCGAGTCGCGCGCGCGCCGGTCGTCGGCGGAGTTGCCACAGGGACTCCTTTCAGCTGGCGAGTTGGCTCTAACGTAACGCCAAGGCGGATGAGAGGTCTTTCCAGAGCTCGTCGACCGGCTCGAGCCCGACGCTGAGCCGCAGCAATCCCGGCGGCACGCGCTCGGGCTCCCAGCGGTACCGCGTCTCGATCGTCGAGTCGACACCGCCGAGGCTCGTGGCGTTCACGATCAGCCGCGTGGAGGTCTCGACGGCTCGGGCGGCGTCGCCGTCCTCGACGTCGAACGAGAGCATCCCCCCGAAGCCCGGGTAGCGGACGGTGGTGACCTTGGGGTGCTCGGCGAGCCGGCGGGCGAGCTCCTGAGCGGTCGCGGTCTGGCGCTCGACCCGCACCTGCAGTGTCTTCAGCCCGCGGAGGAGCAGCCACGCCGCGTCCGGCGCGGCCGACGCGCCGGTGCGCACGCGGAACTCGCGCAGGCGCTCCGCGTCTTCGGGACGTCGGCAGACGACCGCGCCGAGGAGGACGTCGTGGTGGCCGGCGAGGTACTTCGTCGCCGAGTGGAGGACGAGATCGCAGCCGCGCTCGAGCGGGCGGAGGTGCACGGGAGTGGCGGCCGTCGCGTCGCAGACGACCAGGGCGGGATGAGCTGCCGCCGCCTCGAAATCGGGCATCGTCAGGAGCGGGTTCGAGGGGGCTTCGATCCAGACGAGGTCGGCGTCAGGCGGTTGCCCCGTCTGGTCGAAGAGAACGTGCCGGAGCCCCCAGCGCTCGAGCTCGCGGAACGCGACGCCGGTGCCGTAGTAGGCGCCGTCCGCGAGGGCGACCGTCTTGCCCTGCTCGAGCAGCGCGAGGACGATCGCCGTCGCCGCGGCAGTGCCTGACGCGAAGAGGATGGCCTCGCCACCGTCGAGCTCGCCGAGCGCGCGCTCGGCCTCCACGCCGGTCGGGTGCGCGTAGCGCGAGTAGTAGAACCTGCCCGGCTGCCCGTCCTCGTAGGCCCAGATCGTCGAGCGGTCGAGCGGCGGCTCCACTCGTCAGCCCGGGTAACCCGATGCAAGCGTGTGCAGCGGCCGGAGAACGTCGACCGCATGCCGGCCCCAGTGATTCTCGAAGGCGAAGCGAAGGTCCCAGAGGAGGTCGTCGTGCGGTGACGAGATCCATTCCAGCGCCGTCGCGAGGTCGGCGTCGATCTCGGCGAGACCCCGCGAGATCCAGCCGGCTCTCGCCAGCAAGTCGCTGTCGAGCGAGTCGGTGCCGTCCGAGAGCTCGACGTACGCGTCGGCATCGCCGAGCCGCTCCGCCAGGTGGGCGGCGAGTGCGTCCTCGTTCGCGTCCGACGCTCCGCCGGGACGTCGAGCATTCGTCACGGGACCGTGTGGCAAGAGCGCGGCTGCGAGGCACGCGCGGGCGACGCCGTTGCGGACGCGCCGCGTCCACTCGTGCAGGTCGGGCTCCTCGGAACGGACGGCGGCACGCAGCTCCTTCGCCGCGCGCCTGAACCGTTCGACCGGGTGCTCCACTCTCCCGACGATACCTCCGCCGCAGCGAAGGCGGTTAGGCTCAGCCCGCCATGGCCGAGACGCACGACACGACCGCCGGGAAGCTCGCCTGGCTGCAGGAGCTGTCCGACCAGGCCGCGCACGCCGGGAACGAGAAGGCCGTCGCGCGGCAGCGGGAGCGGGGGAAGCTTCTCGCGCGGGAGCGGGTCGAGAAGCTCGTCGACCCGGGGACGTTCGTCGAGCTCGATCGCTACGTCCGCCACCGCAACCCCGACTTCGACTCGATGGCGAACCGACCGTACGGCGACGCGGTCGTGACCGGCTATGGCGAGATCTTCGGCCGCAAGGTGTTCGTCTTCTCGCAGGATTTCACCGTCTTCGGCGGCTCCCTCTCCGAGGTCTTCGCCGAGAAGATCTGCAAGGTGATGGACATGGCCGTCAAGTACGGCTGTCCGGTGATCGGGATCAACGACTCAGGCGGTGCGCGGATCCAGGAAGGCGTCGTCTCGCTCGCCGGCTACGCCGAGATCTTCTGGCGCAACGTGCAGGCCTCGGGCGTCGTCCCGCAGCTGTCGCTGATCATGGGCCCCTGCGCGGGCGGCGCCGTCTACTCGCCGGCGATCACCGACTTCATCCTCATGACCGAGGGCACGTCGTACATGTTCATCACGGGCCCCGACGTGGTGAAGACGGTGACCGGGGAGGAGGTGTCCTTCGAGGAGCTCGGCGGTGCCGCCACACACGCGGCCAAGTCGGGCGTCGCGCACTTCACCGCCGCGGACGAGGCGGCCACGCTCGAGGACGCTCGGTACCTCCTCTCCTTCCTACCCCAGAACAACCTCGAGAGCCCTCCGTACGCAGCGCCGTCGGATCCGCCGGACCGTGAGGCGGCCGAGCTCGACACGTTCATCCCCGACGAGCCGACCAAGCCGTACGACATGAAGCGTGTGATCGCGCACGTCGTCGACGACGGCGAGTTCCTCGAGGTGCAGGAGCGCTATGCGACGAACATCGTCTGCGGCTTCGCACGTCTCGGCGGCCATTCCGTCGGTGTGGTCGGCAACCAGCCCGCCTCCCTGGCCGGCGTCCTCGACATCGACGCCTCGACGAAGGCGGCCCGGTTCGTCCGCACCTGCGACGCGTTCAACATCCCGCTCGTCACCTTCGTCGACGTGCCGGGCTTCCTGCCGGGGACCGAGCAGGAGTGGGGTGGGATCATCCGTCACGGGGCCAAGCTCCTGTACGCGTTCGCCGAGGCGACCGTGCCGAAGCTGACCGTGATCACGCGCAAGGCCTACGGCGGCGCGTACGACGTCATGAGCTCCAAGCACATCCGCGCGGACTTCAACGTCGCCTGGCCGACGGCGGAGGTCGCGGTGATGGGGCCGGAGGGCGCCGTCAACATCATCTTCCGCGGCGAGCTCGAGGAGGCCGACGATGCGGCTGCCCGCCGCGCCGAGCTGATCGCGGACTACAAGGAGCGGTTCGCGAACCCGTACCACGCGGCCGAGCGCGGCTACGTCGACGAGGTGATCGAGCCGCGCCGGACACGGCCGGTGCTGATCTCGGCACTTGAGACGTCGCTGACGAAGCGCGAGCCGCGCCCCAAGCGCAAGCACGGCAACATCCCGCTCTAGACGAACCGGAGCTCGAGCGAGTCGCACACCCGGCGGTAGCCCATCCGCACGTAGATCTTGTTCGAGACCGGGTTCGCGAGATCGGTGTAGAGGAAGCAGAAGCGCCGGCCCGCCGCGAGGCGCTCCGCCGAGACCGCCGCCGTGACCGCGCTCCCGTAGCCGCGGCCACGGTGCTCGGGCGGCGTGTACACCGGGCCGATCCGGCTTCCGCTCGGCGTCGTGCCGCCGTAGCCTGCGAGCGAGACGGGGCCGTCGTCCTCCCAGATGACGAAGCCCGCGTCGGCGCGGTTCAGCCGCGCATCGATGATGCGCTCGTGCTGCTCCGCGTTGGGCGACTCCTCACGGAGCGCCTCCCGCGCGAAATCGTTCAGCCATTCGATCAGGAGCCCGCGATCGCCCTCGGTCGCCGGGCGAGGCGCGCCCGGCGGCCTGGCCGGCTCGATCAAGTTCTCGAGCGCGTAGATCGCCTGCGACATCGTCACCTCGCGCGTGATGTCCCAACGGGCTTCCCACCAGCGAGCGAACGCCTCGAGCTCGGGAACGGCGCCAACCACGCCCGGCAGCTCCTCGTCCAGCTCCCGCGCGAGGGTCTCGAGCGCGGGCTCGCGGCCGGCGACGACGAGGTTGTACGGCGGCGTACGCACCGCAGCGCCCGCGATCTCCTCTCCGTCGAGGACGAGCCAGAACCGGTGCTCCGGGTAGTGCCCCGGATGGTCGCGGATCGTCCCCGCGATGCCGAAGATGAGGTTGTGGCGCGCCTCGTCTGCGAGGAGGAGCGGTCCCGCCCGCAGCAGGAACTCAGCTGCGTCGTCGAGCAGCTGAACCTTCACGGGCCCATCGTAGGGTCTGAGCCGCTAGCGTCTGTGCATGGAGGCAGTGGTCGTTCCCGAGCCGTCCGACAGCGAGCGCCGGGCTCTGCTCGAGGCGCTGCGGGAGGCCGAACCGGACCCGTATGACAGCCCGTGGCGGCTGGAGGCGCTGCGGGAGGGCACGGAGCCGGAGGAGCCGTAACCGGTCGTGGCCCTGGGTCGTTGAATCCACGATGTGCTGTCGCTGTGGTGATCATCCCGCCCGGTCGGCCGACGAGCCCTTCTGCCCGATCTGCGTGATCTCGATCAAGGTCGAGGTCGCGCGGGGGCTGACGCAGCTCGCCGCCTACCTGCGCGCCTGGGCGGCGTTCGACGAGTGGTGCGTTGCACGCCGGCGCACCGGCGTCACCGCCTGAGTCAGGCAGCGCTGCCGCGCAAAAGCCGCGGGGCGACGCGTGCGTAGTCGAGGCCCGAGACCCAGGTCAGCACGAGCGCGACGACCAGCGCCCACCAACCGATCGAGTCGCTCCACGCGCCGGCAGCGGCGAAACCGCCCAGCGCGGCCGCGAGCGCCTGTGCCCAGGTTTTCAGCTTGCCGAGATCGCGCGCGGCAAGGACGACCCCACGCTCGATCGCAGCGAGCCGCAGCCCGGAGATCAGGAGCTCGCGCGAAACGATCGCGACCACCATCCACGCCGGCCAGATGCCGTCCTCGATCAGCATCACGAGCACGGCGAGGACGAGCACCTTGTCGGCGATCGGGTCGAGCAGCGTGCCGAGCGGCGACGTGAGACCGCGCGCCCGTGCGAGCCGTCCATCGAGCCAGTCGGTCGCCATTGCGATGCAGAAGACGGCGGTCGCCCAGTACTCGTTGTTCGGGAAGTCCCAGGCGTAGAGCAGGACGACAAGCGGGACGGACGCGGCCCGGGCGACGGTGAGCTGGTCGGGAAGCGTCAAGGCTTCGTGAGAATACGCCGGTGAGCCCGTTCTCGAAGGTGCTGGTCGCGAATCGCGGCGAGATCGCGGTCCGGATCTTCCGGACGCTCCGCGAGCTGGGCATCGGCACGGTCGCCGTCTACTCCGAGGCCGACCGCGACGCAGTGCACGCGCGGGCCGCGGACGAGGCGTACCTGATCGGCCCGGGGCCGGCCGCCGAGAGCTATCTCGTCGGCGAGCGAATCGTCGAGTCGGCGGTCAAGGCCGGAGCGGAGGCGATCCACCCGGGGTACGGCTTCCTCGCCGAGAACGCCGAGTTCGCGCGGCTGTGCGAGGAGACGGGGATCGTCTGGATCGGCCCGCCCAGCTCGGCCATTGAGCTGATGGGCTCGAAGACAGAGGCCCGCACGGCCATGCGGGCAGCCGGCGTGCCGATCATCCCCGGCGCGACCGAGCCGGTCGCGGACGTCGCAGAGGTGCTCCGGCTCGGCGAGGAGATCGGCTACCCGCTCATCATCAAGGCGGCCGCCGGCGGGGGCGGCAAGGGGATGAAGCTCGTCGGCGAGCCGGCCGAGGCGGAGCGGGCCTTCGCGACCGCGCAGCGCGAGGGCGAGAAGTACTTCGCCGACGGCCGCGTCTACGTCGAGCGCTACCTCGAGGACCCGCGCCATGTCGAGGTGCAGGTGCTCGCGGACGGGCACGGGAACGTGATCCATCTCGGCGAGCGCGACTGCACGATCCAGCGCCGCCACCAGAAGCTGATCGAAGAAACTCCGTCCCCCGCCGTCGACGAGGAGCTGCGCGCGCGGATCGGCGGCATCGCGGTCGCGGCCGCGCGGGCGGCGGGCTATCGGTCCGCCGGGACGATCGAGGGGCTGCTGACGGCGGGCGGGGACTACTACTTCATGGAGATGAACACGCGCATCCAGGTCGAGCACACCGTCACGGAGGAGGTGACGGGAATCGACCTGATCCGCGAGCAGGTACTGATCGCCGCCGGCGAGCCGCTCGCGCACAGGCAGGAGGACATCGCCGTCCGCGGGCACGCGATCGAGTGCCGCATCAACGCCGAGGACGTGGGCAAGGGCTTCCTGCCCGCGCCGGGGGTGATCTCGGCCTACCGGGAGCCATCCGGGCCGGGCGTCCGCGTCGACTCCGGCGTCGTCGCCGGATCGGAGATCAGCGGCCTCTACGACCCGATGATCGCGAAGCTGATCGTCCGCGGCGTCGACCGCGAGCATGCACGCCGCCGCATGCTGCGGGCGCTCGAGGACTTCGAGATCGGCGGTCCGCCGACGCTCATCGGCTTCCATCGTGCCCTCCTCGAGCACCCGTGCTTCGTGGCTGGCGAGACCTGCCACGGGATCGTCGAGTCGGACGAGCTCGCGGCGCGGGCCGAGGCGCTCGCAAGTGGAGAAAGTGTTGTTTCAACACAAGGTTCGGTCGGCAACGGTCGGCTGCGCGAGCGCGTTCGGGCCGTCGAGCTCGACGGACGCCGCTACGACGTGACCGTGCTCGAGCCCGAGCCGCCGTGGGTCGAGCTCGCGCGGCGCCGCCGGGAGCGAGTGCGCGCCGGCGGAGGCGGCGCAGGCAGCGAGGCCGTCGTCAGCCCGATGCAGGGAACGGTGCTCAAGGTCGAGGTGGCGGAGGGCGACCACGTCGAGCCGGGGCAGGTGCTGTGCGTGGTCGAGGCGATGAAGATGGAGAACGAGATCGCGGCGCACCGTGCCGGCCTCGTGGCGCAGCTGTCGGTGACGCCGGGTGCGGCGGTCGCGTCCGGCCAGGTGATCTGCCTCGTCCAGGGTGAGTAAGGACAGGGTGAGTAGGGACAGGCCGCTCTGCGCGGAGACGTCGCGGGCCGACGCGGAGCCGCTCGCGGCGACGGCGAGCCGGGTCGACCGCTGGATCCTGCTCGAGTACCGCGGGTTGTGGGCGCACGACGCCGTCGACGACTCGACGTTGTCGGCCGACGTCAAGGCGTACCTCCGCGTGCAGCGCCGTCAGGAGCCGAACTCGCGGATCCTCTTCGTGCGCCGCACGGAGCGGCGCGCCCAGGACGGCCTCTATGCCTTCGTGGCGCGGACGACCGAGCTCGAGCGGGAGCTGCGCCGGCTCGAGCTCGGGCGCTACGACGACCTGCTCGACCTCGATCTCGCCACCGCCGGTGAGCCGGTCGACCATCCCCTCTTCCTCGTGTGCACGCACGGCAAGCACGACCGCTGCTGCGCGAAGTACGGGCGGCCGCTCTACGACGCGGTGCGGGAGCAGGTCGACGAGGGCTGGGTCTGGCAGTCGTCCCACGTGGGCGGCGACAGGTTCGCCGGCAACCTCGTCGCGCTGCCGGAGGGCGTCTACTACGGGCGCGTCGAGCCCTCCGAGGTCTGGCCGCTGCTCGAGAGCGCGCTCGCCGGTGAGATCTATCTCCCGCGCTACCGCGGCCGCTCCTGCCACCCGTTTCCCGTGCAGGCGGCCGAGCGGGCAGTCCGGGAGTCGCTCGGTCTGCTCGGCGTGGACGACGTCCGCTTCGTTGGCGGATCGCGCACGGAGACCGGCTGGAGCGTTCGGCTTCAGGCCGCAGGCGCCGAGTACGTGGTCGACGTGCGCCGGGAGGAGGGCGAGCCGACCCACCTCACGTGCTCGGCCGTGGAGCTCAGGCGTCCGAAGCGCTTCGTCGCAGAAAGCCCTCCCGAACGAGCCGCCTGACGAGGACGAGCCGTCCCGCCTCGTCGAGTGTCCCGGGCAGCTCCGCCGCCATGAACGGCTCCGTCGCCTCGACGAGGAACCCGAGCTCGTCCGCGAGCCGCCGCGGGAACTCGAGCTCCCGGCCCTCGAACGACAGCGTCGTCCCGTCGAGGTCGGCGATCACGGTGTCCCGGCGCTCGAGCCGCGTCTCCGTCGTGAGGCCGTCCAGGGCCCGTAGCTCGGCGAGCTGGCCGTCGAGGATCGGGCGGCGCGTGCGAACGAGGCGGCGCCAGGCGCGCCGCGCGGCCGCGTCGCGGTCGAGCACGGGCAGTTCGGGCGGCTCCGTGCCGTCGACCGCCCGCCGGAACTCGACGTCGTGCGCGCCGCGCGCGACGGCGGCTCGGGCCTCGTCCAGCCACGTGCGCACGCTCACGCCGACCGTGACATGCAGCGAGTCCGTCTCCGAGGTGAGGGCCTGATGGAGCCAGCCGCGCGGCAGGTAGAGCGTGTCGCCCGCCGACTGGGTCGCGTCCAGCACGGGCTCGCCCGGCTCGCCAAGCGCCGAGCGGTACTTCTGCGTCTTCAGGGGCAGCTCGAGCGCCGGCTCGTAGACGAGCCAGCGCTTCTCGCCAGAGATCTGCAGCGTGAAGACCTCGTGGGTGTCGTGGTGGACGGGGAGCCCCTGGGAGCCGCGGGGGGTGAAGTACGCGTTCGCCTGGGCGGGGTGGCCGAAGAAGGCCTCGAGGTGTCGGCAGTAGCGGGCGAGCGGGAGCCAGGAGTGGTGGAGGCCCTGCAGGACGATGGTCGCGCCGGCGTCGAACTCGGCGAGGACGCGCGGCACGTCGGCCACGTTGGTGAACGGCTCGGGCCGCCAGGAGAGGTCCTTGGCGTAGCCGGCGACCGTGGCCCCGGCCTTGACCAGCCGAAACGACGGCATGCGGATCGCCGTCTCCGTGATCAGCCGCTCGACGTCCCGGACGGAGAGCAGATCCTCGAACCGACCTGCCTCCCCGCGCGGGACGACGAGCGGCTTTCGTTCCCAGTGCTCCGCGAGGAACTCGTCGACGCCGACGGGCGCGATCGCCCGCGCGAGCGCGCTAGACGTCGTCGGAGTCCGAGTCGTCCGCGTCTGTGTCGTCGGCGTCACCGTCGGTCGTGTCCGTGTCGTCGCCGTCGGCGTCGGCCGTGACGGCCATGAAGTCCTCGTCCTGGACGGTGAGGATCTCGTCCTCGGACAACGTGGTCTGATCGTCCATCAAGGTCTCCTTTCCGGGCTGTGGCGCCGACGTTACAAGGTTCGGCCCGACGCGTGACTACTAGAGCCGGTGCGCCTTGTCCGTGATCCACACGACCACGGGCTCCATCTCCGGCGGAGGCTCGCCCACTGCGACGAAGGGGCCGAACGAGACGCGGGCGAAGGAGCCGTCGACGAGGGAGCCATGAGCGGACAGCGTCGCCCGCCAGGTGGCACCCGGCGCGAGCCTCTCGGGAGGCGCAGGCTCGATCGTGGTTGCGCGCCTCAGCGAGGGTAGCGTGCCGTTCCGGGACGCGCTCTCGAGCTCCTCGAGGCTGCCGCTGGCGAAGAGCATCAGACCGAACTCGAGCTCGACCGGGTCGGTGGCGAGCTGGAAGGGGATCGAGGTCGCGTTCTCGACGGCGACGTCCGCCGCCCAGCCGTTCTCGCGCACGACGAGCCGGTCGACGTAGAAGCGGAGCTGCGCCCCGGTCTCGGGATAGGTCTCGCGCCAGTCGAGCTGGGCGGTCTGCGGCTCCGCCGGGCGCACCGGCTCCGAGGGCCGGACCTGCTCGTCGGCCCCGCAACCGGCCGCCGCGAGCACGGCGAGCGCAAGAACGAGCCGGGACACGCACGCAAGATAGACTCGCGGCCGTTTTGGATCTGTACGAGTACCAAGGGAAGCAGCTCTTCGCGCGTTACGGGATTCCCGTCTCGGAGGGTCGCTTCGTCACCACACCCGAGGAGGCCCGCCAGGCGGCCGAGGATCTCGGCGGGCCGGTCGTCGTCAAGGCGCAGGTCCTGACCGGAGGTCGTGGCAAGGCCGGTGGCATCAAGCTCGCGGCGACTCCGGACGAGGCGGAGGCGCGCGCGCGGGAGATCCTTGGGCTCGACATCCGCGGCCACGTCGTCCGCCGGCTCTGGATCGAGTCCGCGTCGGACATCGCGAAGGAGTACTACCTCTCGATCACGTTCGACCGCGGTGCGAAGCAGCCGCTCTTCATGTTCACGACGCAGGGCGGTGTCGACATCGAGGAGGTCGCCGAGCAGCATCCCGACGCGCTCGTGCTGCTCCACGTCGACCCGCTCGAAGGCTTCCAGCCGTACCAGGCACGACGGCTCGTCTACGGCGCCGGCGTCGAGGATCCCGGTGAGCAGGGCCAGATCGCGGCGATCGTCGGCAAGCTCTACGACGCCTTCGTCGGCACCGACGCGGTGCTCTGCGAGATCAACCCGCTGATCGTCACGCCCGAGGGTGAGGTCAAGGCGCTCGATTCGAAGTTCACGGTCGACGACAACGCGCTCTACAAGCACCGCGACATCGCGGAGATGCGCGACGTCGAGGCCGCCGATCCGCTCGAGGCGCTCGCCCGGGAGAAGCACGTGACGTACGTCAAGCTCGACGGCGAGGTGGGGATTCTCGGCAACGGCGCCGGGCTCGTCATGTCCACGCTGGACGTGATCGCGCTCGCCGGCGGAAGACCGGCGAACTTCTGCGATCTCGGAGGCGGCGGCGACGCGGAAGGGGTGGTGGACGCACTCGAGGTGATCACGCGCGACCCGCAGGTGAAGTCGATCCTCTTCAACATCTTCGGCGGCATCACGCGCTGCGACGAGGTCGCGCGCGGGATCCTCGCGGCGCTCGAGCGGATGACGATCGAGCATCCGATCGTGGTGCGCCTCGACGGGACGAACGCGGAGGAGGGTCGGAGGATCCTCGCGGAAGCAGCGCCGCCGAACCTCCACGTCGAGCCGACGATGCTCGACGCGGCGCGCCGCGCGGTGGAGTTGGCGGCAGCGGCATGACGGACGTCTGGAGCGAGCGGGCCGAGACGTATCGCGCGTCCGCCTACCATCGGGAGGGGCCGGACCTCGAGGTGCTCGTCTCGTGGGCGGAAGGCCAGACGGCGCTCGACGTCGCGAGCGGCGGCGGCCACACGGCGAACCGCCTGCGCGAGGCGGGCTTTCTCGTGACGACGCTCGACCCGGCGCCCGGGATGCGGGCCGACGTGCTCGCGCGCGCGGAGCACATTCCGTTCGCGGACTCGTCCTTCGACGTCGTGACGTGCCGGATCGCCCCGCACCACTTCGAAGACATCGAGGCTGCGGTGCGCGAGATGGCGCGGGTCGCGCGTCGGCTGGTGCTGATCGAGGACACCCTCTTCGCGAGCGAGAAGGTGGAAGAGGCGGAGAGGCTGCGCGATCCGACCCATGTGCGCTCGTACACCGAGGACGAGTGGCGCCAGTTCCTCGGGCTCGCGGGCCTGGTGGTGGATGAGACGGCGGTCCACGAGAAGCGGCGCCCGGTCGCCGACTGGCTCGCGTGGACGGGGACGACCGGCCGGGACGCCGAGCAGGTGCTGGCGCTGCTCGACGACGCGATCGAGGACGGCGACTACGTCGACCGCAAGATCCTCCTCAAGGCGAGGAAGCGGTAGTGGCGATCATCGTCGACCGCGACACGAAGCTCCTCGTCCAGGGCCTGACCGGCTCGGAGGGCTCGTTCCACGGCCTCCGCAACAAGCGGTACGGCACCCAGGTCGTCGCCGGCGTCACCCCCGGCAAGGGCGGCCAGGACGTCGAGGGCGTGCCGGTCTTCGACACCGTCGCGGAGGCGATCGCCGAGACCGGCGCGAACACGACCATGGTCTTCGTCCCCGCGCGCTTCGCGGCCGACGCGATCTACGAAGCGGTCGACGCCGGCATCGGCACGGTCATCTGCATTGCGGAGGGCCTGCCCGCGCACGAGATGCTCCGCATCTACACCTACATCCGTCCCAAGGGCGTGACGATGCTCGGCCCGAACTGCCCGGGAGCGCTCTCGCCGGGAAAGGCGAACGTCGGGATCATCCCGGCGGAGATCTTCTCCGAGGGGTCGATCGGCCTCGTCTCGCGCTCGGGCACCCTGACCTACCAGATCGGGCACGAGCTGACCCAGCTCGGGCTCGGCAACTCGACGATCGTCGGCATCGGCGGCGACCCCGTCGTCGGCTCGTCGTTCATCGACGTACTCGCCAAGTTCCAGGACGATCCGGAGACGGAGTACGTCGTCATGGTCGGCGAGATCGGCGGCGACGAGGAGGAGAAGGCCGCGGCGTTCATCGAGGAGAAGATGACGAAGCCGGTCGTCGCCTACATCGCCGGCTTCACCGCGCCGCCCGGGAAGACGATGGGCCACGCCGGCGCGATCATCTCGGGCTCGTCCGGCACCGCGCAGGGGAAGAAGGAAGCGCTGGAGGCGAGGGGCGTCCGCGTTGGCACGACGCCGACCGAGGTCGCCCAGCTCGCCGCCGAGATCGCCAAGTAACAGACTGTTACTTGCTGTGGAAGCGCGCGAGGAATGGGTGCCGGCGGACGGGTGCCGGTTGTTCACCCGCGACATCGGGGCCGGCCGGCCGATCGTCGTCCTGCACGGCGGGCCTGACTTCGACCACGCCTAGACGGTCCAGCGCGCCTCGAACTCGCGCTGCTTCGCCGTCTTCGCGCCGAGCTCGATGCCGAGCGTGGCCAGCTTCACGCGTGCGATCTCGGCATCGAGCTCGGGCGGGAAGGCGTGCAGGCCCGGCTCGAGGCCTCCGCGTGCGAGCAGGTGCGCCGACAGCGCCTGGACCGAGAAGGAGAGATCCATGATCTCGACCGGGTGGCCGTCGCCGCCGGCGACGTTCGTCTGGCGGCCGTCGGCGAGCACGTAGACGCGTCGGCTGCCAGGGAGCTGGTGCTCGGTGACGCTCGGCCGCACCTCCTCGCCCGGGCCGAGCGCGTCGATTGCGAGCTCGCGCTCGTGATGGCCGCCGTTCGCGAGCACGGCGCCGTCCTTCAGCAGGAGCATGGCCTCCGCCGGCACGGCGTCGACTGCGCCGGTCGCGGTGATGACGACGTCTGCGTCCGGGAGCGCCGACTCGAGAGGAGCGACGCGATGACCGTCCATATGCGCCTCGAGGGCGGCGACGGGGTCGACTTCGACCACCGTCACGCGTCCGCCCTGGCCGCGGGCGTAGCGGGCCAGGCCCTTGCCGACCCAGCCGTAGCCGACGATGCAGAACTCTCGGCCCGCGAACGTCAGGTTCGTCAGGCGGTCGATCGCCGCGATCGTCGACTGACCGGTGCCGTAGCGGTTGTCGAAGAGGTGCTTGCAGCGCGCGTTGTTCGCCGCGATCGCCGGAAACGTGAGCCGGCCGTCGCGTTCGAGCGCGCGCAGGCGCGAGACTCCCGTCGTCGTCTCCTCGGTCACGCCGGCGAGCCCGCCGACGAGCTCGGGTCGGTGCTCGACGATCCGTGCCGTCAGCTCGCAGCCGTCGTCCACCACGATCTCGGGCTCCGTGTCCGCGACGGCGAGCAGATCGGCATGGAAGTCGTCCGGGCTCGCGCCGTGCGTCGCGTGTACCTCGACGCCGCGCGCGACGAGCGCCGCGCAGATCGCGTCCTGCGTCGAGCCTGGGTTCGAGCCCGCGGCGACGACCTGCGCGCCTGCCTCCGCGAGCAGCAGCGCCAGGTAGGCCGTCTTGGCCTCGAGGTGGACGACGACGGCGACGCGCCGGCCGCGGAGCGCCCCGTCGGCGAGCCGCTCGCGGGCGAGCCGGTTCAGGACGGGCGAGTGCCGCGCGACCCACGCGATGCGCTGCTCACCCTGCGGGGCGAGCGACGCATCGGCGATGCGTGAGCGCGCGGCGATGTCCACCCGTCGAATCTAGATCTTGCGGCGGGGCCTGACCGAGCCCCACTTGGAGTTTCGGCGCTTCGAGGAGTACACCAGGCGCGGCGGGGCGATCTTCATTCCCTCGTTGGCGTACTGCTCGGTGTGACCCAGCATCCGCGCCACGTGGCTGACCTCCGCCTGCTGCTCCGGGAGGACGAGCGTCACGCCGGTGCCATCGCGGCCCGCGCGGCCCGTGCGGCCGACGCGGTGAACGTAGCCCTTGTTGTCCTCGGGAGGGTCGAAGTTGATCACGTGCGTGATGTCGTCCAGGTCGAGCCCACGAGCGGCGACGTCGGTCGCGACGAGAGTCGACACCTGGCCGTTCTCGAACCGCTTCAGCGCCCGCTCACGCTGAGCCTGGTTCATGTCGCCGTGCATCGCGACGGCGGTCACATTGCTCTTCGCCAGCTTGTGGACGAGGCGGTCGGCCCCGCGCTTCGTGCGAACGAAGACGAGTGCGAGGCCGCGTTCCTCTGAGAGCAGCCGCGCCAGCGTCTCCACCTTGTTGTCGGCGGTCACCGGAACGAACCGGTGCTGCACCTCACCCTGCTGCTGCTCGACCGGCACCTGGCCCTCGTAGCGCGACGGGTTCGTCGTGTATGCACGTGCGAGCTCGCCGACCTCGCCGTCGAGCGTGGCGGAGAAGAACATCGTCTGGCGCTTGCGCGGGATCCTGGCGACGATCTTGTCGACCTGCGGCTGGAAGCCCATGTCGAGCATCCGATCGGCCTCGTCGAGGATGAGGATCCGGACGCCGTCGAGCTTGACCGCCTTGCGGTCGATGAGATCCTGGAGGCGACCGGGCGTCGCGACGAGGATGTGCGCCTCGCGGGCCTTTTTCGCCTGCGTCGAGATCGTGACGCCGCCGTAGACCGCCGCGATCTTCAGGTCGTGTGCCGGAGCGATCGTCTCCAGCTCGGCTGCGACCTGCGCCGCGAGCTCGCGAGTGGGAACGAGGACGAGCCCGCTCGGGCGGCCGTCGTCCGGGTCGAGCCGCTCGACCATCGGTACCGCGAAGGCCAGGGTCTTCCCGGACCCGGTCGGCGACTTCGCGAGCACGTCGCGGCCCGCCAGGGCGTCCGGAAGGACGAGCGTTTGAATCCGGAAGGGGGTGTGGATGTCTCGCTCGGCGAGCGCCTGCGCGACGCGCGCGGACACGCCAAGCTCATGGAAGGACTGCATTCGATTCGACTCCTTTGTGCTGGTAGCGATCGAGATCCAACTTGCCTCGATCGCCTGCCGCCTCTGCAGTTCTAGTGGCGCAGCAGGGAGGAACCGAAGAAGCTCAATCTCACAGGACGGCGGAACTGCCGTCCATGCCATCAAGGTAGCAGTAACCTCGGACGGTGATCTCGTTCGCCCGGGGCGCGCCGTCGCCCGAGTGCCTTGCCGTCGAGCTGCTCGCCGACTGCGCGCGCGTCGCCGTCGAGCGCGATCCGTCCGTGCTGGCCTACGGCCCCGGCGGCGGCTATGGGCCTCTGCGCGAGTGGCTGGCGCAACGGCACGGCGTCGAGCCGGCCCGCGTGATCGTCACGAGCGGGGGCCTCCAGGGCATCGCCTTCTACTTCGAGGAGCTCCTCGCCCGGCGGCCCGGACGCGTGCTCGTCGAGGCGCCGACATACGATCGCCCGCTGAAGCTGCTCGCGCGGCAGGGCGCCGAGGTCGTGGCGTTGCCGATGGACGACGAAGGGCTCGAGCCGGACGCGCTGGAGCGGGAGCTTGCGCGCGGAGGTGCGAGCTTTCTCTACACGATCCCGACCTTCCAGAACCCGAGCGGGCGGACGCTGCCGCTCGAGCGCCGGCGCCGAGTCGTCGAGCTCGCGGCCGCGCACGGGCTGCCGGTGCTCGAGGACGATCCGTACGGGCTCGTCCGGTACGAGGGGAAGAGCCCTCCGAGCCTGCACGAGCTCGACGAGGCGGGCACCGTCACCTACGCTTCCTCGTTCTCGAAGACCGTTGCACCCGGCGTCCGCGTCGGCTGGTTCGTGCTGCCGACGGACCTCGCCACGGCGCTCGAGGAGCGCGCCGTCTCCACCTACATCTCGCCGCCGTTCCTCACCCAGGCGACGGTGCACGAGCTGATCGCGCGCGGCGCCTTCGAGGAGAACCTCGAACGGATCCGTGGGCTGCTCAAGGCACGCCGGGACGCGATGCTCGGGGCGCTCGAGCGCGACCTGAACGGGCGCGCGACGTGGAGCCGGCCGGAGGGCGGCTACTTCGTCTGGGCCGACCTACCGGCCGACGCGTCTCAGCTGCTCGAGCGCGCGACGGACGCCGGGGTGACGTTCGTGCGGGGGGCCGACTTCTTCCCGGGCGGCGACGGCGGCTCGCGCTCGGCGCGCCTCGCCTTCAGCTACGAGTCGCCGTCTGCGATCGAGGAGGGTGTGTCGACGCTCGCCTCGCTCGTGGGCGGCTGATCCCGGAGATACGCGCGCCGCCGGTACAGCTGCGAGAGCAGCACGCCGGCGATCAGCCCGGCGAGGAGCGAGAGCAGGATCACCCAGATGATGGAGGTCTGCGCCTCCACGAAGATGAAGCTGACCGACGCATCCTCGTCGTTGCCGACGATGAAGGCGATCAGGTAGGCCGCGATGAGGATGAGGACGCCGACCCGTACCCACAGGCGCGGCTGCCAGTGCCGCTCGAACTCGCGCTCGCGCGACTCCATAGGTGGAGTTTATGCGGCTGCTGGTGCCAGGTGAGGAGCGCGGGGAACGAGACGCGGCTGGCGTGGGGGCTCCAGCGAACCTGCCTGTGCGAGGCGGAACGTGGGACAGGGGGTGTCTCCAGGGAGGGCGCACAGGCCCGCGCGGCGAAAATAGCAATCACTGCACGTTGGTGCGGTTCTCTTGCTCATCGTCCCTTTTTGGTCGAATCTCGTCCCCCGCGGACAGTGGGCATTCTTGCCCCGGCGCCCAATGGCAGCAAGTGTTTCCACGATGAAAACAGCGCAAATTCCGGAGGATTTGAACCTCGGAAAAATGCTGCTAGCTAACTTTTTTCGGCAGCGTTTTCAGTGCGCGCAACGCCTGTTGAAAGTTTTCGACAGGGATGATCCGCAGCCCGTCGGCGTTTTCTCGCGCGACCTCTGCGTTTTCCCCAGCGGGGACGAGGAAGACATCGGCACCTGCGCGCCGGGCGCCGATCGTCTTCTGCTTGAGGCCGCCGACGGGCGCCACGCCCCCGTCGAGCTCGATCTCGCCGGTGGCGGCGACGCGGTTGCCCCGGTCGACGTCGCGGCCGAGTTCCTCGAGGATGTCGAGCGCGAAGGCGAGGCCGGCCGACGGCCCGCCGACGCCGCCGAGGTCGATGTCGACGTCGACCGGAACATCGATGTCGGCGTTCTGCTCCACCTGCACGCCGATGATCGGACGGCCCTTCTCGACCGGGCTCTCGATGGTGTCGAGCTCGACCGTGCGGGTCGTGCCGCCGCTGCGGACGCGGAGGCGGACCGAGTCGCCGACCTTGCGCTCGGCGATCAGCCGCCGGAGGTCGTCCGGCGTCTCGACCGGCTTGCCGTCGACCGCGACGATCACGTCGGTCGGCTCGATCTTCCCGTCGGCGGGCGCATCTTCCGCGACGTCGACGACCAGCGCTCCCTCGGGCTCTGCCACGACGTCGTAGCCGAGTTCGCGGAGCGCGACCGCTGTCGCGACCTCCTGGGAGCGATCCATCTGGCGCAGGTTCTGGCGGCGGCGATCGCCGAAGTCCGTTCCGGGCGGGACGATCGCGTGCTCCGGCACGAGGTCGGCTCCATCGGGCCGGAAGAGGTCGAACTTCTCCTCGAGGAGCGACGCCTTCCGGACGATCACATCGACGTAGTAGATGCCGCCGCCGTTGTCGTCCGGTTTCTCCCCCGGGGCGGCGACCCGCTCGGCGAGCGGCTTCGCTCGGTCGGGCAGGATCAGGTAGCTGCTCGACGGGGTGATCCAGACGATGAGAGCGACCGCAGCGAGCAGCACGAGCCCGGCCGCCGCCAGCCGGCCGGGAGTGATGAGCCGCTTCACGGCCGCTCAGGGTAGCTGTCGAGCCGAGCCCGTCAGTGGAGGCCGCGGACCATGCCTCCGTCGACGTCGATCGTCGATCCGGTGATGTAGGCGGCGCGATCGGAGGCGAGGAAGCAGACGACGTCGCCGAGCTCGCGGGCCGTGCCGAGCCGGCGCAGCGGGATCGCAGCCAGGTCGGCCTCCGTGGGCCCGTCCGGGTAGACCTCCTTGAGGCGGTCGGTGTCGATCCGGCCGGGCGCGACGGCGTTGACCGTGACCCCGCTCGGGCCGAGCTGGCGCGAGACCGTCTTCAGCCAGCCGGTCAGGCCGGGTCGGATCGCGTTCGACAGGGCGAGGTTGTCGACCGGATCCCGCACCGTGCTCGACGTGATCGCGATGATGCGGCCATGGCCGCTCGCCTCGAGCGCCGAGCGGCAGAGCCGGACGAGCCGGATCGCGGAGAGGAGCAGGAGCTCGACGGCCTCCTCGACCTGCTCGTCCGTGACCTCGCAGGCGTTCGTACGCGGCGGGCCGCCGCTGTTCAGGAGCAGGATGTCGATGCCGCCGAACGCGTCCTTGGTGCGGTCGACGAGCTGCTCGAGGTGGCGCGGGTTGGTGACGTCGCCGCGCACGGCGAGCGCGCCCAGGCGCTCCGCCTCGCGCTCGAGCACGTCGCGCCGCCGAGCGAACATGGCGACGTTCGCCCCTTCGGCGGCGAGCGACTCCGCGCAGCCGAGCCCGATCCCGGAGGAGGAGCCGCACACGATGGCGGTGCGTCCACGGAGGCCGAGGTCCACGCGCGCGCCTCCTAGGTGGTGAGGATGGAGACGACGTCGCGCACGGCCTCGGCGGAGGCCTTCAGCGCCTGCTGCTCGGCCTCGTCGAGGTCGAGCTCGATCAGCTGCTCGATCCCGGCGGCGCCGAGCTTGACGGGCACGCCCATGTAGAGCCCGTCGATTCCGTACTCGCCTTCGAGGTACGCGGTGCACGGGAGGACGCGCTTCTCGTCGAGCACGACCGCGTCGACCATCTGCGCCGCGGCCGCGCCGGGCGCGTACCACGCCGAGGTCCCGAGCAGGTTGACGAGCTCGCCGCCGCCCTTGGCCGTGCGCTCGACCATCGCCTGGATCCGGTCCTCGGGTGCCAGCTTGCGGAGCGGCACGCCGCCGATCGTCGTGGCGGAGACGACCGGCACCATCTGGTCGCCGTGGCCGCCGAGGACGGTGGCGGTCACGTCCTTGATCGAGCTCCGGGTCTCCCACGCGATGAAGGCGGCGAAACGGGCCGTGTCGAGGATCCCGGCCATCCCGAAGACGCGTTCCTTCGGCCACTTCGACACGTTCTTGGCGACGTGGCACATCGCGTCGAGCGGGTTCGAGACGACGATGAGGATCGCGTCCGGGCTGGTGGCGATGACCTGCTCCGTGACGGACGTGACGATCTTCTCGTTCGTCGTGACGAGGTCGTCGCGGCTCATCCCCGGCTGGCGGGGCAGCCCGGCCGTGATCACGACCACCTCGGAGCCGGCCGTCTCCTCGTACTCGTTCGACCCGGTCACGTTCGCCTCGTAGCCGAGCACCGCGGCGGCCTGGTTGATGTCGAGGGCCTTGCCCTGGGGGAGCCCTTCCTTGATGTCGACGAGCACGACATCGGCGTAGTCGCGACGTGCGATCTCCTGCGCGCAGGTCGCGCCGACGTTGCCCGCTCCGACGACAGTGACCCTCCTTCTCATGCCGCTCCTTCCGCCTCCTCGATGACTCGGCGGCGCACTCTACCGCCGCTTAGCTGCTCGGGGATGTGGGTAAGGTTCCGCCGAATGGCCGCCCCGAAGAAGTCCGTGGCGCTCTCCGGCATCAGTGTGGCCGAGACGAGCATCTCCTCCATCGATGCGGATCGCGGCATCCTGATGTACCGCGGCTACGACATCACGGAGCTGGCCGAGCACGCGACGTACGAGGAGGTCGCGTACCTCCTCCTCGAGGGGCAGTTGCCGTCGACCGACGTGCTCGACACTTTCAGGCAGGAGCTCGCCGAGCAGCGGGAGTTGCCCGACGCCGTCGCGACGATCGTGGACGGGAACGCGATGGATGCGTCGCCGATGGAGACGCTCCGGACGGCCGTGTCGGCGCTCTCCTTCTCGGATCCGGCGGAGGACGCGATCGACGCTGTCAACGAGCGCCGCAAGGCGGGGGCGCTGATCGCACAGCTGCCGACGATCATCGCCCGCTACGAGCGCCGCCGCCGCGGCGAGCCGATCGTCTCGCCCGACGCGTCGCTCGGCTACGCCGAGAACTTCCTGACGATGCTGCGCGGAGAGGCGCCGACGGCCGAGGAGGCGCGTGCCTTCGAGATCGCGACGATCCTCCATGCCGAGCACGAGCTGAACGCCTCGACGTTCACCGCGCGCGTCGTCGCAGGCACGAACGCGGACATGCACTCCGCGATCGTGGGCGCGATCTGCGCGCTGAAGGGCCCGCTCCACGGCGGCGCCAACCAGGCGGCGATGGCGATGCTCGACGAGTTCGGCACGCCCGAAGGCGTCCCGGCGGGGGTCCGCGAGCGGCTTGAAGCGCGGAAGCCGCTCTACGGCTTCGGCCATCCGCTCTACCGCGCCATGGACCCGCGCGCGCCGATTCTGCGGCGGCTCTCCGAGCAGTTCGCGAACGGCGAGCCCGGTTACCTCGAGATCGCGATCGCGGCCGAGCGTGAGGCGCACGACCAGAAGGGACTCTGGCCCAACGTCGACCTCTACTCAGGCGTCCTCTACCACTATCTCGGGATCCCGACCGATCTCTACATCCCGCTCTTCGAGATGAGCCGGGTCGCCGGTCAGGCCGCACACGTGCTCGAGCAGCACGCGGGCGGCAAGATCATCCGGCCGAGCTCCGAGTACGTCGGCGAGCCGCCGCGCGACTATCCGGTCAGCGCTATCAAGGCGTGAACGATTTTAAGCCGGGTCTGGAAGGCGTCGTTGCCTTCGAGACAGAGATTGCCGAGCCCGACCGCGAGGGCGGCGCGCTTCGGTACCGCGGCGTCGACATCGAGGAGCTCGTCGGCACGCGGCCGTTCGAGCAGGTCTGGGGGCTGCTCGTCGACGAGCGGTTCGAGCCGGGCCTGCCCGAGGCCGAGCCGCGGGAGTACGAAGGCCTTACCGGTGACGCCCCGGCCGACCTGCAGACGATCAGCTCGTCGCTCGGCGCCGACTGGGATCTCGGCCAGCTGATCGACATCTCCCACGACCAGGCGCGCGAGGATCTGCGCCGGCTGTCGGCGGCGCTCCTCTCCGTCGCCGCCCAGTCGTTCCGGGTCGCGGACGGGCTCACGGATCGCATCGCTCCGCAGGTCGTCGAGCAGGGCGAGACCGCGGCCGAGCGGTTCCTGCTCGAGTGGCGCGGCGAGGCCGATCCCAAGCACCAGAAGGCGATCGATACGTACTGGATCTGCACCGCCGAGCACGGCCTGAACGCCTCGACGTTCACCGCGCGCATCGTCGCCTCGACCGGCGCCGACTGCGCAGCGTGCCTCTCGTCGGCGATCGGCGCGCTCTCGGGCCCGCTGCACGGCGGCGCGCCCGCGCGCGTGCTCCCGATGCTCGACGCGGTCGCCGCGTCCGACGACGCGGCGCGGTGGGTCGCCGACGCACTCGACCGCAAGGAGCGGATCATGGGCTTCGGACACCGCGTCTATCGCGCCGAGGATCCGCGAGCACGGCTCCTGCGCGGCGTGGCGAAGGAGCTCGGCTCGCCGCGCTACGAGGTGGCGGAGCAGCTCGAGCAGGCCGCGCTCGCGGCGCTGCGCGAGCGCTCGCCCGACCGGCCGCTCGAGACGAACGTCGAGTTCTGGTCGGCGGTGGTGCTCGACGTCGCCGACGTCCCGCCGCCGCTCGCGCCGGCGATGTTCGCGTGCTCGCGGACGGCCGGCTGGTCGGCGCACATCCTCGAGCAGAAGCAGCTCGGCCGACTCGTGCGCCCTTCTGCGCGCTACGTCGGTCCAAGCCCACGTCCGGCCTCGTCGATCGGATGACGCTCGCGCGATGACGCTGGCCGAGGCAGCCGCGCAGGCCGACGAGCTGGCTGCGGCCGGGGACGAGAAGGCGCTCGCGGTGCTCCGGCAGCAGTGGGACGAGGAGGTCGAGCACGCGGCTCGGCACGCCGATTACCGGCAGCGCGCCCAGGCCTACCGCGCGATCGCCCAGTTCCGCTACCGCCAGAAGCTCGAGCTGCTGCGCCGCGGGCTCGAGGACGAGAGCCCCGCTGCCCGCGGCTCGGCGCTGATTGCGCTCGAGGGGCTCTCGCGCACGCACCCCGGCGATGTCAACGCCGTCCGGTCGCTCCTGCACGAGCTGGCGACGAACGACGGCAACCTGGCAGTGCGCCGGCTCGCGATCGTCTGCCTGAAGAACGGGTCGCCGCAGCGCGAGACGATCCTCCTCCTGAACGGGATCGCCGACGACGACGAGCAGGAGAGCGACGTCCGCAAGACGGCGAAGGCGGTCGCCACGGCTCTGCAGAAGCGCGCCAACACGCGATGACCGACGGGCCGCTCGTCGGCGTGATCATGGGCTCGCAGTCCGACTGGGAGACGATGCGGCACGCGGTCGAGACGCTCGAGCGCGCTCGAAGTGCCGCACGAGCACCGGGTCGTGTCGGCGCACCGCACGCCTGACCTCCTCTTCGACTACGCGTCCTCGGCCGAGGGCCGCGGTCTGCAGGTCCTGATCGCAGGCGCCGGCGGCGCCGCCCATCTTCCGGGCATGGCGGCGGCGAAGACCGCGTTGCCGGTGCTCGGCGTCCCGGTCGAGTCGAAGACGCTCAAGGGGATGGACTCGCTGCTCTCGATCGTGCAGATGCCGGCCGGGGTGCCCGTCGGCACGCTCGCGATCGGACGGGCCGGGGCGGTGAACGCGGCGCTCCTCGCGGCCGCGATCGTCGCGCAGGACGGACGAGGGGGTGCGGGAGAGGCTCGAGCGCTTCCGGGCGGAGCAGACCGAGTCCGTGCTCGCCGCGCCCGACCCGACTTAGCAACAGTCTGTTACTTGGCAATCGTCGGCGTCATCGGAGGAGGGCAGCTCGGCCGGATGCTCGGGCTCGCCGGGATCCCGCTCGGGCTCTCGTTCCGCTTCCTCGACCCGGCCTCTGACGCGCCGGCCGGCGAGGTCGGGGAGCTGCTCGTCGGCGCGTACGACGATCCGCAGCTCCTCGACCGCCTCGCCGACGGCGTCGACGCCGTCACGTACGAGTTCGAGAACGTCCCGGTCGAGGCGGCTCGGCGCGTCGGCGCCGTTCCGGCCGCCGCGGCGCTCGAGGCGGCCCAGGACCGGCTCGTCGAGAAGCAGCTCTTCCGCCGGCTCGGGATCCCGACGGCGCGGATCGACGACGAGGTCGAGACCTTCCCGGCGCTGCTCAAGACCCGCCGGCTGGGCTACGACGGCAAGGGCCAGCGTTTGGTCGAATCACGGCCGGCGCCGGACCCGGGCCACGTGCTGGAAGAGCTCGTCCCGTTCGACCGCGAGCTGTCGCTGCTCGCGGTCCGCGGCCGCGGACGGAAAGACGCTGTTCTATCCGCTCGTCGAGAACGTCCACGAGGACGGGCATCCTCCGCAGCTCGCGCGCACCGGCCGCCGACGGGCCGCAGGCACTCGCCGAGGAGTACGGCGCCCGCCTCCTCGACGAGCTGGACTACGTCGGCGTGCTCGCGCTCGAGCTCTTCGAGACGGGCGGAGAGCTCCTCGCCAACGAGCTCGCCCCGCGCGTCCACAACACCGGCCACTGGACGATCGAGGGCGCTGCGACGAGCCAGTTCGAGAACCATCTGCGCGCCGTCCTCGGGCTGCCGCTCGGCTCCACCGAGGTGCGCGGCGAGATCGCGATGCTGAACCTGATCGGCACGACGCCGCCGCCCGCGGGCGTCCTCGCGATCCCGGGCGCCCACCTGCATCTCTACGGAAAGGAGCCGCGCCCCGGCCGGAAGCTCGGCCACGTGACGCTGCTCGATCCGACGCCGGAGCGGCTCGGCGCGCTGGAGCGATCGCCGTCAGGCCTCGTCCGGCTTCGTCGTCCGCGTCGATCTCCGGTGCGCGTGCGGGTGCGCCTGGAAGTACAGCTCGCGGCGTCGCCGATCGGTGACGTGCGTGTAGAGCTCGGTCGTGGACAGGTCGGCGTGGCCGAGCATCTCCTGGACGCTGCGCAGGTCGGCGCCGCCCTCGAGGAGGTGCGTGGCGAACGAGTGGCGGAGCAGGTGCGGGTGGACTCGCTGCGGCTCCAGTCCGGCCTTCTCGGCGAGGCGCCGCAGGATCAGGAACGCGCCCGCACGCGTGAGCGGGCCGCCGCGGGCGTTCAGGAAGAGCTCCGGACGGTTGCGGCGGTCGAGGTGCGGACGGCCCATCGCGATGTAGCGCCGCAGCGCCTCGACGGCCGGACGTCCGAGCGGGACGATGCGCTCCTTCGCTCCCTTGCCGAACGCGCGCACGAGCCGGGACTCGAGATCGACCGCGCTGCGGCGCAGGCCGAGCGTCTCGCTGACGCGGAGCCCGGCGCCGTACATCAGCTCGACGAGCGCCCGGTCGCGCATCGCGCGAGGGGTGGTGCCGTTCGCGGCCTCGACGAGCCGCTCGGCCTCGGCGGCCGAGAGCGTTCGCGGGAGCTTCTTCGGGCGGCGCGGCAGCTCGAGCCCGGCGGCGGGATTGTCCGTGCGGGTGCCGAGCAGGAGCTGATGACGGTAGAAGCTGCGCAGGGCCGCGACGCGGCGCGCCACGGTCGACGCCGCCACGCCGTCCGCCCGCTGCTCCGCGATCCAGCGCTCCAACGTCTCGACCGTGGCGGTGCCGACCGGGGCATCGAGCCAACGAGAGAGCTGTGTCAGGTCGCGCCGGTAGGCGTCGACGGTTCGCGGCGCGCGGCGCGCGGCGAGGAGGGCCAGGAAGCCCTCGAGGTCAGGATCGGGGATGGGAGAAGTCATAGACCTTCCGGAGTCGCTTGGCGTCGACGTGGCTGTAGACCTGGGTCGTCGAGAGCGAGGAGTGGCCGAGCAGCTCCTGGACGGTGCGCAGGTCGGCTCCTCCCTCGACGAGGTGCGTTGCGAACGAGTGCCTGAGGCGGTGCGGGTGCCGGAGCAGCCGCCTGAGCGTGCTCGTGTCGAGCCGGCGGCCTCGCGCCGAGAGGAAGAGCGCGTTCTCCGCGCCCGCGCGCGAGCTGCGGCCGAGCCTCGCGCAGATACCGGGCGACCGCGAGCGCCGCGAGCTCGCCCAGCGGCACGACGCGCTCCTTCGCGCCCTTGCCGCGCACGCGGACGAGCTCCTGGTCGAAGTCGACGTCGCCGAGGTCGAGGCCGACCGCCTCCGCGCTTCGCAGACCCGCGGAGTAGATCAGCTCGAAGAGCGCCCGGTTGCGCAGCGCCAACGCGCCGTCGCCCCCGAAGGCGGCCACGAGCTCCTCGATCTCGGCCTGCTTCGGCGCCTCGGGAAGCCGCTGCGGCAGGCGGGGCGAGAGCGGAGCATCCGGTACCCGGGCCGGGCCGAACGTGAAGCGCAGGAACGAGCGGACGGTCGAGATCCGGCGCGCGACGGTCGCCGGCGCGAGGCGCGGGCGCCCACGGCCGAGCCCGGTGACGTAGTCGGCGAGAACACGGACGTCCACCTCGTCGACCGGGGTGTCTCGCGCGTCCAGCCAGTCGGCGAAGTGGCGGAGATCGGCTGCGTAGGAGCGGCGCGTCGACTCCGCGAGCTTCGGAGACGTGAGGAACCGATCGACGGCGGCTGCAGTCTCCATCGCCCCGAGAAAGTTCCCTAGAGTCGACGCATGTCCTTCGAGCTGGCGAGCGGCGCCGAAGGGCGTTGGACGAACGAGGGAGGGCCGCGCGCAGTTGTCTGCGTCGACGGTGGAACGGCCGCCGAGACGCCGGGAACGTGGAGCGCCTCGATCGAATGGCTCGTCCGGCGGCTGGCCGGGCGCTTCCCCGAGCTCTCGTTTCTCGAGGTGCGTTACCGCGTCAAGTCGTGGCGCCGGCTCGAGCTGTGCGTCGAGGACGGCGCGGCTGCCGTGACCGCCGCCGAGCACACCGGCGCACGCGAGCTCGCGCTGCTCGCGTTCTCGATGGGCGGCGCGGTTGCCGTCCAGAACGCGGCGGCCCCTGCCGTGCGCCTCGTCATAGGCGTCAATCCGTGGCTGCCGCCGCAGCTCGAGCTGGAACCGCTCCGCGGACGCCGACTCGCGATCATCCACGGCTCGCTCGACGCGCCGCTGCCGGGGATCCCCGGAGTGAAGCCCTCAATGTCGCGGCACGCGGCGGAGCGAGCGAGTGCGCTCGGCGTCGAGGTCGAGCGCCAGGTCGTGCCGAGCTTCCATGCCATCGCACTGCGCGGCCGCGGCGGCGCCCCGTTTGCACTGCCCGGCTCGCGACGCGTCGCCGAGCTCGTCTCAGACGAGCTGGAGAACTTCTGCGCGTAAGCCTCTACCGCGGTATCCGCACGGCTGCGCTGATCGCCGCGCGCCTCCTCTACCGCGTGCGGATCGTCGGTGCGATCCCGGCCGGCCCCTGCGTGGTCGCTGCCAACCACGAGAGCCTCCTCGATCCACCTCTGCTCGCGGTCGCGTCGCCTTATCCGATGCGCTTCCTGGCGAAGGAAGAGCTCTGGCGCTACCGCCCCGGCGCCTGGCTCATGGACTCGCTCGGCGGCGTGCCCGTCCGCCGTGGCCGTGAAGGGCATGTCGCAGTCGGCAAGGCGGCCGCGCTGCTCGCCGCCGGAGAGGCAGTCGCGATCTTCCCCCAGGGGTCGGTGCGCGGCGGTGTCTGGACGCGTGGCGCGGCCAGGCTGGCGCTCGAGGCCGGCGTCCCGATCGTGCCCGTGCGGATCATCGGCTCGGCGCGAGCGCTCTCGCGCGGGCGGATCGGCTTCCCCCGGATCACGCTCGTGGTGGGCGAGCCGATCCCGGTCGAGCGCGCCAAGCCGACCGTCGCAGCGGCACGGGAGCTCACGAACCGCCTCGCGGCCACGGTGGGCGCGCTCCGTACTCTGTAAGCAATGCCACGTGGTCGTTCTCGAGCCTTCGACCCGGCGGAGCCGGTCGAGCGGCCCGCGGACCCGGCCGTGCGGCGGGCGAACCTCCGCCGCATCGTCCGCCTCTTCCGGCCCTACAGGATGCGGCTCGGGGCCGTCCTCGGCCTGATCCTCTTCTCGTCGGCGCTCGGCGCGATCCCCGCCTTTCTCCTCCAGAGCATCTTCGACGACGCGCTCCCGAACGGCGACCTCACGCTGCTCAACTGGCTCGTCGCGGGGATGATCGCGATCGCGATCGCGACCGGCGCGCTCGGCGTCGTGCAGACGCTGCTCTCGAACCAGGTCGGCCAGCACGTGATGCACGACCTGCGCACCGCCGTCTACAAGCACCTGCAGCGGCTGTCGCTGGCCTTCTTCACGAGGACGCGAACCGGCGAGGTGCAGTCGCGGCTCGCGAACGACATCGGCGGCGTGCAGGAGGTCGTGACGTCGACCGCGACGTCGATCGTCGGCAACGTGACGACGGTGATCGCGAGCGTCGTCGCGATGTTCATCCTCGACTGGCGGCTCGCGCTCTTCGCGCTCGCGCTCCTGCCCGTCTTCGTCTGGATGACGAAGCGCGTGGGCGACGCACGGAAGAAGATCACGACCGTTCGCCAGGAGTCGATGGCCGACATCTCGAGCCTCGTCCAGGAGTCGCTCTCGGTCTCGGGCATCCTGCTCGGGAAGACGATGGGCCGATCGGCCGCGCTCGCCGATCGCTTCGAGAACGAGTCGGCCCGGCTCGCCGACCTCGAGGTCCGGAGCCGCATGACGGGCCGCTGGATGATGTCCTCGATTCAGATGACGTTCGCGATCATGCCCGCGCTCGTCTACCTCTTCGCGGGGCACTACGCCGGCTCGATCTCGCTCGGCACGCTGATCGCCTTCACCACCCTGCAGACGCGCTTGTTCTTCCCGATCGGCTCGCTCCTCGGCGTCTCGCTCGACGTCCAGACCTCGCTCGCGCTCTTCGACCGCGTCTTCGAGTACCAAGACCTCCCCGTCGAGATCGAGGAGGGACAGCGGCGGCTCGCACAGCCGCGAGGGCAACGTCGCGTTCGACGGCGTCTGGTTCCGGTACGGCGGCGACGCCTGGACGCTTCAGGACGTCTCGTTCGAGGTGCCGGCGGGCACGACGACGGCGCTCGTCGGGGAGACCGGCTCGGGCAAGACGACCGCCGGCTACCTCGTCGCGCGACTCTACGACGCGACCGACGGCCGGGTGACGATCGACGGCATCGACGTTCGCGACCTCACCTTCAGCTCGCTCGCGGGCGCGGTCGGCGTTGTCTCGCAGGAGACGTACCTCTTCCATGCGACGGTGCGGGAGAACCTGCGCTTCGCCAAGCCCGAAGCGACCGACGAGGAAGTCGAGGAGGCCGCGCAGGCGGCGCAGATCCACGAGCTCATCGCCTCGCTGCCGGACGGCTACGACACGGTCGTCGGCGAGCGCGGTTACCGCTTCTCGGGCGGCGAGAAGCAGCGGATGGCGATCGCACGGACGATCCTGCGCAACCCGCCGATCCTCGTCCTCGACGAGGCGACCTCAGCGCTCGACACGCAGACCGAGCGGCTCGTCCAGGCCGCGCTCGAGCGCCTGGAAGAAGGGCGAACGACGATCGCGATCGCGCACCGCCTCTCGACCGTCCGCGACGCCGATCAGATCGTCGTGCTCGACCACGGCCGCGTCGCGGAGATCGGCACGCACGACGAGCTGCTCGCCGCCGGCGGCCGCTACGCCGCGCTGCTCGCGCGCGACATCGAGGGCGCGCCCGTCTAGCCCAGCGCCTCGACGAGGAGCTCGTGCGGGAGCGCGTGGACGGTGTGGCCGTCCCGGCCCGTCATCGTCTCGGCCGCCAGGAGGGCGTTCAGGATCGACTCCTCGACGACGTCGACGACGGCCTCGTACAGGGCGTTGATGCGCTCGTCGTTGAGCATGCGGAGCTCGAGCTCAGGCTCGGTCCGCGCGAGCCCGCGGTTTCCGGTCGCGAAGCAGAGGGCGAAGTCGCCGCTCGAATGCTCCCCGAGACCGCCGGTGCGGGCGATCCCGAAGCCGGCTCGACGCGCGAGCCGCTCGCACTGTCCCGGGATGAGCGGCGCATCGGTGGCGAGGACGACGATGATCGAACCGGCGCCCTCGGGCGTGCCCGGCAGCGGCACCTGCTCGGGGCCGATGCGCTCGCCGACCGGGACGCCGTTGATCCGCAGCCGTCGGCGCTGACCATGGTTTGCCTGCACGAGCGCGCCGACTGTCCAGCGGTCGTCGACCGTGCGTGAGGCCGTGCCGATACCGCCCTTGAAGCCGTGGCAGATCATGCCGGTACCGCCGCCGACCGCGCCCTCCACGACCGGCCCGTCGCTCGCCGACTCGAGCGCCGCCCGGACGTGCTCCGGCCGGACGTGGAAGCCGTTGATGTCGTTGAGGAAGCCGTCCCAGGTCTCGCCGACGACGGGGAGGCTCCACGCCCCCTCGCCCGGAGGCGCGGCAGCGATGAGCGCGTCACGGACAACGCCGACGGAGTGCGTGTTCGTCAGCGCGACCGGCGTCGTGAGGAGCCCGGAGTCCCGGACCCACTCGAGCCCGGTCAGCTCGCCGTTGCCGTTGATGCGGTGGCAGCCGGCGAAGAGCGGGTCGGGCGGCGGCACGATGACCGTGACGCCTGTCCGGACGTCATCGCCTTCGATCAGCGTCGTCTGCCCGACGCGGATCCCGGCCACGTCCGTGATGGCGTTCGCCGCGCCACGCGGGAGGGTGCCGATCCCGATGCCGAGCTCGGGGGCGCGCGGCTTCACGCCACGACCCTAGAGCCTCATCCTCCGTACGGGTAGCCCCCGTCGTCGTTGTCGTCGTCGTCCTCGCCGGTGTCCGTCCCGCCGGACGGCGAGCCGGCCGAGCCGGCGCCGACGATCAGCGTCCCCTCCATCCCCTGGGCGCGGTGGCCGTCGACCGGGCAGTACATCTCGTAGTCGCCCTCCTCGAGGTCGACGGTCAGCTCGGCGGTCTCGCCCGGCTCGAGCAGCTCCGTCTCCTCCTCGACGCCCTGCCCCTCGATCTCGAGCGCGTGCGTCGTCTGCCCGTCGTTCACCACCGTGAAGGTCGCAGTGCCCGCATCGTCGAGCTCTGCATTCGGCGGCATGAGCAGGAAGTCCCTGAGGGCGATCTCGGTGCCTACTGCCTCAGGCTCGGACTCGTCGGAGTCATCGCTTCCGCACCCCGCGAGGAGAAGCACGAGCGTCAGCGCGAGCACTCGAACGATCACGTCTGGAACATACGCCGTCTCCGTCGGAGTGGATTCTGCGTAGGATTCCCCACGGCCTGGGTAAAGGCCGTTCATGGCGATTGCCGAGAAGACAACCGCGGGCGAACTGGGGCGGGCGCTGCTGGAGCACGGCATCGGCGGCGACGGCGAGCGTCGCTGGAACCCGACCGTCTCGCTGCTCTACTCAGATGCGCTGGTGCGCGGCGAGGGCCGGCTGGCCGAGGGCGGCCCGCTGGCGGTCGACACCGGCGTCCACACCGGCCGTTCGCCGAAGGACAAGTTCATCGTCCGCGAGCCCGGCTCCGAGAGCCGGATCTGGTGGGGCGAGATCAACGCCGGCCTCGAGGAGGACCGATACGAGGGTCTGCGCGACAAGGTCACCGACTACCTGAGCGCGCGCGACCTCTACGTCGATCGACGCCTTCGCGGGAGCTGATCCCGCGCACCGCATCTCCCTGCGGGTCGTCACGGACCGCCCTTACCACGCGCTCTTCGCCCGCACGATGTTCATCGACCCCACGCCCGAGGAGCTAGCGAACTTCGAGCCGGATGCCCTGGTGCTGCACGCGCCGGGGCTCGAGGCCGTCCCCGAGGAGGACGGCACTCGCACGAGCACGTTCGTCGCCCTGCACCCGACCCGCCAGGAGGTGTTGATCGGCGGCACGTTCTACGCGGGCGAGGTCAAGAAGTCGATCTTCACGCTCATGAACGACCGGCTCCCGCTCGACGGCGTCTTCCCGATGCACTGCTCGGCGAACGTCGGCGACGCGGGCGACGTCGCCGTCTTCTTCGGCCTCTCCGGCACGGGCAAGACGACTCTTTCGGCCGATCCCGAGCGGCGCCTCATCGGCGACGACGAGCACGGCTGGGGCACCGACGGCGTCTTCAACTTCGAGGGCGGCTGCTACGCGAAGGTGATCAACCTCTCGGCCGAGGCGGAGCCCGAGATCTACAAGACCACGCGTTCGTACGGGACGATCCTCGAGAACGTCGCCTCGACGACGAGGGCGTTGTCGACCTCGACGACGCCTCCAAGACCGAGAACACGCGGGCGGCGTACAAGCTCGAGCAGATCTCGAACGCGCTGCCGGCCAAGCGCGCGGGCCACCCGTCGTCGGTCGTCTTCCTGACCGCGGACGCGTTCGGCATCCTGCCGCCGATCGCGCGGCTGACACGCGACCAGGCGATGTACTGGTTCCTCTCCGGCTTCACGGCGAAGCTCGCCGGCACCGAGATCGGCGTGACGGAGCCGCAGCCGACCTTCTCTGCGTGCTTCGGCGCACCGTTCCTGCCGCAGCACGCCCGTGGTCTACGCGCGTCTGCTCGCGAAGAAGCTCGACGAGCACGGAGCGCGGGTCTGGCTCGTGAACACGGGCTGGACGGGCGGCCCCTTCGGCGAGGGCGAGCGGATGCCGATCAAGGCGACGCGCGCGCTGCTCCGGGCGGCCCTCGCGGGTGAGCTCGCCGGTGTCGAGTACCGGACGGACGACCTCTTTGGCTTCGAGGTGCCGGTCTCCGCTCCGGGTGTCGACGCGAACCTGCTCAACCCGCGTCTGACCTGGGCTGACCCGAGTGTCTACGACGTGAAGGCCCGCGAGCTCGCGGAGCTCTTCCGCGCGAACTTCTCGAAGTTCGACGCCGACGACAACATCGTCGCCGGCGGTCCGCGGTAGCGGAGACGCAATGAGCGCGATTCGCACCGAGGAGCGCGCGACGGACATCACCGAGCTCGAGCGGCTCTGGGAGGCTCCGAGCGCGTCCGAGCCGGCGACGTCCGGCCACGCTCGTGCGCGTGAGCACCTGGTGCGGGTCGCGACCGATCGGGGGACGCTCACGCTCGCCTGGATCGCCGCCGTGGTCGTCCTGGGAGCTGCACCCGTGCCCGCGGACGAGGCGGACGCACCGCTCGTGTGGTGGGACGCGCTCTATCTCGTCGGCGTCGTGCTGGCGGTCGTCGGGATCGGGGCTCTGCTGTCGCGCTTCGTGCGGCTCCCGCTCAGCTGGTCGTCGTCGGCCGTCGCCGGCGCCTTCGGGATCGTTCTCGGCATCGGCTGCCGGGCGAGCGCGCACCACCTCGGCCACTGGTGGATTGCCGAGACCGCGGCCTTCGCCGCGGTCGCGGCCGTGAGCGTCGCCGGCGCGTGTCGGCGCCGTCGTCCTGCCTCTGCGTAGCAGCCCCTAGCAGCTCCGCCGCGCTCACCGACCGCCCTTCGGGGTGCCCGCGGGCGCAGCCGTGCGCCGTTCCAGTTCCCTGACGAGCGGGGCGCGAGGCGGGGCCCACTCATTAGCCAACCGTTGGCGGGGCGTGAGCCTGCTGTTTGAGCTCCCTTCGAGCGTGGCGCACCAGAAAGGAGGTGCGCCATGCAGAAGCGTCATATGCCGAGTGGCGGTGGTCCCGGCGGAGGGGGCTGATCCCCGGCGGGCTAGGCGAAGGGAGCTCCCACGAGAGCTCCTTTCGCCCCTTTCAGGAGCAACAACTCGCGCCCGACGCCGTCCTCGGCTGCTGCTGCGGATCGCTCACCCGCCAACTCGAGCACCTCGGCCAGAGCGAAATGAGCGCGGGCGCGGGCGCACAGCTCGTCGGTCAGCGACGCGAGCCGGACGCCGTCCCGGGCCATTGCCTCCCCGGCCGCGACGTCACCCGAGCGCGCGAGCATTCTCGCGCGCATGCCGCGCCGGAGGAACTGCGCGACGACATCCGACGGCAACGCGTCTCGCTCCGCGACGGTCAGGTAGCGGTCCGCCGCCTCCTCGTCGCCCTGGCAGAGGAGCAGATCCGCGAGGCGGAGCGCACGGACGCTCGAATAGCCCCGCTCACCGAGCGCGATGAGCGTCTCGACGTTGTCGCGCGCAAACGAGATCGCGGCGTCGAGCTCGCCGCTGAGGGCTTCGGCGTCGACGCGGTACGGCGTCCAGATCATCAAACCCGCCGCGGCTGCTGCCGAGGTCGTCGTACAACTCGCGTGCATGATCGAGGAGATCGCGTGCTTCGGTGACGGCGCCGGCGAGCCCGCGGAACCCCCCGAGCACCGTCGTGACATTCGCCTGCGTCATTCGGTCGGGCGCCGTCTCGAGGAGCTCGATGCATCTCGCGGTTCCCGCCTCGACCGTCGTGCTGCCGTGGTAGAGGGCCTCCGCGTGCGTGCTGATGCAGCCTGCGGGGGAGAAGCCTGCTGCCGAGTAGTGCGCCCACGCTCGCTCGGCCGTCACCGCCGCGTCGGCAAGGTTGCCGGCGAACCAGTGCACGGAACCGGCCAGGAGCTCGGCCCGTCCGAGCCCTCTCTCGTCGCGCTCCGCGGCGAGTGTGCTCAGCGCCCCCTCGAAGTGCGCGACGGCTTGGTCTAGCGCGAGCTCGCCGCTCAAGAGCATCGCATGGGTGCGCTCCGCGACCGCCCGCGCCACGATCGCTCGCGCGCCCACCGCTAGCCCCTCTTCTTCGGCTCGGGCGAGCGCCGTATCGGCGTCGGCAGCTCGATCTCGAAGTCGGAGTGCGAGCGACTGCTCCCAGATCAGCTCCGCCCGGAGGGCGCCCGGGGACAGGAGGGAGACGGCTCGGCCGAGCAGGCCCGAGGCGGCTGCGGGATCGTTCGTTCGCCAGACTCGCATGCCGGCCTCGCCGAGCCGGTCGCCGGCCGTTGCCGCGAGCTCGTCGGCGTCTTCGCCGAGCTCGCGTCGGAGGAGGGCGGCCTGCTCGAGGTGGTAGCCGGCGATGACGTCGTCGCCGCGGCCGTCGCGGTCGAGCCAGGCGGCGCAGCGCTGATGGAGTTCGGCGCGGTCGGCCTTGGTCAGGCTGGTGTAGGCGGCGTCGCGCAGGAGGACGTGGTGAAAGGTGTAGGCGTCGTCGCCGGGGTCGGCGCCCGGAGCTGGGTGGACGAGCCCGCTGCGCGAGAGCGCGAGCAGATGGCGAACGACGTCGTCCTCGGCGAGGGCGGCGACCGCGTCGCGGGAGAACTCGCGGCCGACCACTGCCGCCCGCTGGAGCACCCCTCGTTCGGCCGGGTCGATGCGGCCGAGGCGGCTCGCGAGCACTGCCTCGAGCGTGGGCGGAAGCCCCTCGCCGCCCTCGGCTGCGAAGACCGCGAGCTGCTCGGCGTAGAGCGCGTTGCCCTCGGCGAGCTCGACGATCCGCTCCTGCGTCTGCTCGGGTAGCGCCGCCGTGCCGGCGACGACGGCGCGTGTGTCATCGGGGGCGAGTGGGCCGAGCATGATCGTCTCGCCGAGCGCCCGCTCGAGCTCGGGCCGCGCGAGGCAGAGGACGAGGATCGGGGACTCGGCGCGGTCGGCGAGGTAGTCGACGAGATCGAGGAGCGCCGGCTCCGCCCAGTGAATGTCGTCCAGGACGAGGAGCACGGTTTGCGTCCGGCCGAGCGCCTCGAGCAGCCGCCGCACCGCCCAGTAGGCCTCGCCGAGCGAGGCGCCCTCGGAGTCCTCGGCGAGCGCGGCCAGGCGTGCGAGCACGAGCTCGGCGTCGGGATCGCCCGCGAGCGTGCGCTCAGCGTCGGCGCGGTCGAGCGCGGCGAGAAGCGGCAGAAAGGTCGCGCCCTCGCCCTGCGGCAGGCAACGCCCAACGAGCACGTCGGCATGCGCGCCGAGCCGCAGCGCCAGCTCGCGCGCCAGCCGCGTCTTGCCGATGCCCGGCTCGCCGAGCACCGTCAGCGCACGGCAGCGGCCGTCTCCTCGGGCTGACGCGACGGCTGCTTCGAGTTGCGCGAGCTCCGCGCCGCGGCCAACCAGGGGCGCGTCGAGGCGGCGCGCCCACCCCTCGGCGGTCGGATCCAGCTCCAGCACCCGAAACGCGTCGTCCTCTGCCTCCACCACGACCGCGTCGCGCACGACCTCGTGCGTGCGTGCGTCAAGGCGGACGCCGCCGTCGCGGGCAAGCCTCGCCGCGCGGCTGACGACCGCGCCGGCGCCCGCGACCACCTCGCCGGTCGCGACTCCGGCCGAGAGCTCGAGCTCGATCGCGGCCCGGACGGCGCGGACCGCGTCGTCGTCGCGCGCCGCCGCTCCGCCGAACGTCGCCACGAAGCCCTCCGGGCCGAACCGCTCCAGCTCTCCACCGTGACGGGCCAGCACGGCCTGCGTCCGCGCGAGTAGCTCGTCGAGCGCGCGGCGCAGCGCCTCCGGCTCCTCCTCCGCCGTCGGCACCCCCGCCAGCACCGTCACCAGCCGGCGCTCGGCCGGCGGCGGCACGAACGCACCGGCCACGAACGCAGGCGGCGCCAGCTCGGGATCCTGGCGCAGCACCTTGCGCTCCAACTCCTGCAGCTCCGGCGACGGATCGAGGCCGAGCTCATCGGAGAGCGCCAACCGAGCGGCGCGATAGACCTCGAGCGCCTCCGCCTGCCGGCCGCAGCGGTAGAGCGCCACCATCAACTGGCCTCGCAACCGCTCGCGCAGTGGATGACTCGCCACGAGCGCCTCGAGCTCGGCAACGATCTCGGCGTGCTGACCGAGGGCGAGATCCGCGTCAACGCGGTCCTCGACCGCGCTCACACGCAACTCCTCCAGCCGGGCGATCTCGGCGTCGGCGAAGGGCTCGAACGCGAGATCGGCGAGCGGCTCACCGCGCCAGAGCGCGAGCGCCTCCCGCAGCAGCGACGCGCGCTCCGCCGGCTCCGCCCGGCGGGCCGATCGAACCAGGTCCTCGAAGCGAAGCACGTCGACCGCCTCCCGCGCCAGGGCAAGGCGGTAGCCCGGCGGCTGGGTCACGACGATCTCGGCGCCGAGGACGCCGCGCAGCGCCGAGACCGTGTTCTGCAACGAACCCAGCGCCGACCGCGGCGCGGAACCGCCCCAGAGATCCTCGATCAGCCGGTCGGTCGAGACGACCTCACCCACCTGCAGCGCGAGAACGGCGAGCAGGGACCGCTGCTGCCGTCGCCGCAGCGGCAGTTGCTCGCTGCCCACACGCACCTCGAGCGGCCCGAAGAGACGGATCTCCACTGACGCGTTCTAACACCGGCAACGAGCCGAAGCCAGCCTGCGCGTGAGCGGCGCGTGAGAGCGGCGTGAGAGCGGGCGCGCATCCTCGGCGCAGGCGGGGGCCCACCCCGCTGGCGCTCGAGAAGGGGAGGACGAGGAAATGGAAGTGTGGGCACACAACAGGCCGAGAGGGCTCGCCCTGGTCGGCATCCTCATGCTGGTGCTCGTTCCGGCGGCGCTGTCGGCGTCAGCCGATCTGGATCCGACGTTCGACGGCGACGGATTCGCGCTCGCCGACTTCGGGGGCACGGACGACCAAGCCGATGCGTTGGCGGTCCAGCCCGACGGCAAGGTCGTCCTCGCCGGCGGCCGCAACGTCGACACGACGAACTTCGACCCCGACCAGATCGCATTGGCGCGCTTCAACGTCGACGGGAGTCTCGATACCACGTTCGACGGGGACGGCCGCGTGACCACCGACCTGTCCCCCTTCCGAGATCAGGCGGGCGCTGTGGCAATCCAGCCGGACGGACGGATCCTCGCAGCAGGCTCGATCGGCGGCTCCCTCTTCGTCGCCCGGTACACGACCTTCGGTGCGCTCGACCCGAGCTTCGGCTCCGGGGGAGTGGCCGTCCGTCCGGGAGCCGGGTTCGCCAGCGCGGTCGCCGTCAAGCCCGACGGCTCCATCCTCGCTGCGGGCGGAACGGGCGCCGCCTTCCTCCTCACGCGGTTCAGTGCCGGCGGGGTGCTCGATCCGGCCTTCGGCACCGGAGGCTCGGTCGAGACGCCGCTCGGCGGCAGCGTCGCGTGGGCGATGGCGCTCCAGCCCACCGGCGGAATCGTGCTCGCAGGGGCCGCGGGGTGCACACCCATGTGCCGGGACTTCGCACTCGCCCGCTACGAGGCAGACGGCGACCTCGATGCAACGTTTGGGACCGGTGGCACCGTGGTCACTGACCTCGGCACCGATTTCGACATCGCCTCGACCCTGGCGGTACAGCCTGACGGGAGCATCCTCGTCGCCGGGACATCCGGCTTCGACTCCGTCCCGGTGGTGCGCTATGTCTCGGATGGTCGGCTCGACGCGACCTTCGGCACGGGCGGGATCGCGCGTGTGCGCGGCGACTCCGCGCGGGGGCTCGGGCTGCGCGCCGATGGTCGGATCCTCGTTGCGGGCACGAGCAACGTCGACGCGACGTTGGGCAACTTCGTTCTGACCCAGCTGCGATCGAACGGGACGAACGACGAGAGCTTCAGCCAGGACGGCGTTTCCATCCTCGATCTGGGTGCGCACGAGTATCTCGCGGGTCTCGCGCTTCTGCCCGACGGCAGGGCCGTTGCCGCCGGCCTCAGTGGCCCGATCACACCCACCGGTCCGTGCTCGTGCGACTTCGTGGTCGCTCGGTATCTGGCGGACGGCGCTCCGCCTCCGCCTCGTCCGCCGCCTCCTCCTCCTCCTCCTCCTCCTCCTCCTCACCACCGGTCGTCGCGCCCCCCTCCGCCGCCGGTGACGCCACCGCCGCCGCCTGCCGCCGCACGGCCGTGCCTCGTGCCGAACGTCCGCGGCAAGCTGCTGACGGGCGCCCGCGACGCACTTCGTCGCGCCGGCTGCAGGGTCGGACGCGTCAGCCGCCTGTCCTCCGCGTCGGTCGCCACCGGACGCGTCATCCGGCAGACGCCGCGGGCCGGTGCGCGCCTCCGCGCAGGCGGCCAGGTCGCCCTCGTCGTGAGTCGCGGCAGGAGGCGGTAATCGGCCCCTCCGGGTGCCGATGACCGGCGGATGAGTGCCGCGTGAGCGCCCTTGCCGACCATCGCCGTGTGGACACCATCGAAACCATCGACGTCGACGAGCTGGTGCGCGAGATCGAGCGCTACCTCGCCGTCGTCGAGGCCTTCCGCGCCGAAGGCTGCATCGTCGGCCGCTCGCCAAGCGAGCGCTCACAGCGGACAACTCGAAGAAGCTCGGCGGCCAGACGGCCGACTCGATCGCGGCCAGCGCCGCGCAGCGGCCGGGGCCGGCGAGCTCGGCGGCCGGCCTTGTGACGGTCAACTCGACCCAGTGGTCGCTCGGCCCGGGCGGCCGCAACGACTTCGCCGTGATGTGCGATGCGGGCCAGCGGGCCGTCAGCGGCGGCTTCGAAGACCCGAACGGCTACGCGTACACCTGGGACACCCGTCCGACCGGCGACGGCGCCGGCTGGCGGACCTACGTCGTCGTGTCGAGCGACGCGCCAGGAGCGCAGAACGGCAGCGTCTACGCCGTTTGCGTGCGCTGAGGACGGACGATCGTGCGCAGGCTCGCGATCGGATCTCGCCGCTCTCGCGCTGGGGGGAGGGGTCGGTGGGGGCGGGGCACCGGGAGTGGGGGCTCCCGGGCCCCGCTCCGGCGCCGACCTCATGCTCCGCATCGGCGAGCACGGTGCGGTCTCGGGAGCTCGCTCCAGCTCGTGGAGGGGCGGCACCTACACGGCGGCGACGGGCGAGCACGTGCGCATCGAGGTCTCGGACGCCTACGCGCCGGAGGCGGTCTCCGCGCAGGCGTGGGCGGACTTCTTCGCACGCCTCGTGCACGGGCACGAGCTGGCGACCGTCACGGTTCGGATCGGCACGCCTCTCGACGTGCTCGCCGAGTGCGGGCTCCAGGCGTTCGCCTGTTACGGCGACGGCGTCCTCGTCACCTCCGGCGAGCTCTTCGGCGGCAAGACCCCAGAGGAGCTCGCGCGCCACGAGTACGGCCACCACGTCGCGGCGAGTCGGGCGAATCCGCCCTGGCTCGCACTCGACTGGGGACCGAAGCGCTGGGCGTCGCAGGCCGGCATCTGCGCCCGCGCGGCCGCCGGCACGGCGTTTCCCGACTCGAACGAGGACTACGAGCGACATCCGGGAGAGGCGTGGGCCGAGGTCTACCGTGTGCTCGACGAGCGCCGTAGCGGCATCGCCGCGCTCACGTGGGCGATCGTCGACGACAGCTTCATTCCGGACGCCGCTGCGCTTCACGCGGCCGAGGACGACGTTACGAAGCCGTGGACTGCCCCCGTGAGGACGGCCCTCGCAGGCCGGTTCGAGCGCGGCCGGCCACAGCGCCGGCTCATTCCGGTGGCGACCCCGCTCGACGGACTGCTGACGGCCGAGCTGCGGCTGCCGCGCGGGCGGCTCGACACGCTCGAACTGCTTTCGCCGGAAGGTCGCGTGCTCGCCCGCGGCCTCTGGGCGGGACCTTCGACGCGCAGGCTCTCGTTCACCGTCTGCGGGCAACGCCGACTCACCCTGCGTGTGACCGCCGCGCAGGCCCCCGGCTCCTTTCACCTCACCGTCACGCGTCCCTAGAGAGCCGGCCGGCGCGTGCAGGAGCGGCCGCGGTCAGCAGAGGTCGAGGCCCTGATCAGGGAGATCCATCGCTACCTGGCGATCCTCGAGGCACTTCGCGCCCTGGCGGCGACTCGAGATCGTCCGGGTGAGCCGCCCGCAAAGACCTAGGGGTCGTCGTCCCCGTCGCGGCCGCCGTCGTCGTCGCCCGGCCCGTCGTCGTCCGCGCCCGTCGTCGTCACGGCCGTCGTCATCGTCGTCGACCGTGTCCGTCGTCGTCTCGGTGGTCGTCCCAGTAGTGGTCCCGGTCGTCGTGTCCGTCGTTGCGGCAGTCGTCGTCCCGGTTGTCGTCCCGGTCGTCGTGGCGCCGCCACCCGAGCCGGAGTCGTCGTCCTCGCCGCACGCCGTCGCGAGCACGACCACGAGCAGGAGCAGGACGGCGCAGCGACAGGTGCGAGCCACGGCGCACATTCTCGCGGTTGGAAGAGCGCAATCCAAGGGCGATTCGGTAGCGTCCGTCGCGGTGAGCGCCAATCGCGACGTACTCGTGGTCGGAGCCGGGTGCGCCGGGATGCGCGCCGCGATCGAGGCTCACGACGCGGGCGCCGACGTCGCGATCCTCTCGAAGCTCCACCCGACACGCAGCCACTCCGGCGCCGCCGAAGGCGGCATTAACGCTGCCCTCGGGAACGCGTCCGAGGACGATCCCGAGACGCACTCGTTCGACACCGTCAAGGGCTCGGACTACCTGGGCGACCAGGACGCGATCGAGATCCTCTGCAACGAGGCCCCCGACGACGTCTACCAGCTCGAGAACTGGGGCGCCGTCTTCTCGCGGACCGAGGACGGGCGGATCGCGCAGCGGCCGTTCGGCGCCGCGGGCGCGCCCCGCACGGCATACGCGGCCGACATCACGGGCCACGTGCTCATCCAGGTCCTCTACGAGCAGCTCGTGAAGCGCGACATCCCCGTCTACGAGGAGTACTTCGGCTGGCGGCTCATGGTCGACGACGACCGCTGCCAGGGAGTGATCGCCTGGGACCTCCTGCACGGTGGGCTGAAGGCGCTCGGCGCGAAGACCACCATCCTCGCGACCGGCGGCGCCGGCCGGCTCTACGTCGGCACGACGAACGCCTACTCGTGCACCGGCGACGGCATGTCCATGGCGCTGCGTGTCGGCGTGCCGCTGAAGGACATGGAGATGATGCAGTTCCACCCGACGACGCTGTCGCCGACCGGTGTGCTCATCACCGAGGGCTGCCGCGGCGAGGGCGCGTACCTCCTGAATGCCGAGGGCGAGCGCTTCCTCAAGCGCTATGCGCCGAACGCGATGGAGCTCGCCTCGCGGGACGTCATCTCGCGCGCCGAGCAGACGGAGATCGACGAAGGCCGCGGCGTCGATGGCAACGTCCTGCTCGACCTGCGCCATCTCGGCGCCGAGAAGATCATCGAGCGACTGCCGGGGACGCGCGAGCTGTCTCAGGTCTTCGCCGGCATCGACCCGATCCACACGCCCATCCCCGTTCGCCCGGGCGCCCATTACCACATGGGCGGCGTCGACACCGACGTCTGGGGGCAGACGTCGCTCGAGGGGCTCTACGCCGCGGGTGAGGTCGCGTGCGTGTCCGTCCACGGCGCGAACCGGCTCGGCGGCAACGCACTGATGGAGACGATCACGTACGGCAAGCGCGCCGGGCGCCACGCGGCGGAGTGGGCGCTCGCGAACACGACGGTGACGATGCCGGTGTCGCAGCTCTCCGACGCCGAGCGCGACCTCAAGACGCTCCTCCGTCGGACCGAGGGCGAGCGGCCGTGGCTGATCCGCGACGAGCTCGCGTCGACGATGCACGAGAACTTCGGCGTCTTCCGGCGCGAGGAGCAGATGCTCCGCCAGGGCGAGATCGTCGACGATCTCCGCGAGCGCTACCGGCACGTCGTCGTCGAGGACAAGGGCGACGTCTTCAACAGCGACCTGACCCAGGCGCTCGAGCTCGAGTTCCTGCTCGAGCTCGCGGACTGCATGGTCGTCTGCGGACTCGCCCGCAAGGAGAGCCGCGGGGCCCACGCCCGTCCGTACGACTTCCCCGACCGCGACGACGAGAACTACCTCAGGCACACCCTCGTGACCTGGGAAGCAGGGGAGGCGACGCTCGACTGGAAGCCGGTGACGATGACGAAGTGGACGCCGCAGGAGCGGACGTACTGATGCGCTGGATGCTGCTCGTGGCGGTTTCGGTCGCGTTGGCCGGTTGCGGTGCGGCCGATCCGGTCGCATCGGAGGATGTGTCGGCGGCTGTCGAGAAGACCGCCTCGGTCGGGAGCAGCCGCGTCTCGATCGCCGGCCAGGACGGACAGGGTCGCGAAACGGCCGAGGGCGAGGTCGACTACAACCGCCGTCTAGCCCGAATGACGGTGCGGTACGGACCGGCGGACGACAGCCCGGAGCAGAGCGGTCAGATGATGTTTGTCGGCACCACCGCGTACATGGAGACGTCGATGTTCGGAATCGATCCGAACAAGGTCATCCCCGAGCTGAAGCGCAAGCCGAGGCGCTGGCAGTCGTTCCCGTGGGACGACCAGGAGCCGTCCCTCTACGAGCTGATCTTCCCGTTCCCGTTCGTCGATCCGTCCAGGCTGCTGAATGCGCTCGAGGAGGTCAGCGGCAGCGTGGAGAGCCTTGGCAGGAAGGACGTGCGTGGCGTCGGAACGGAGGGATATCGGCTCAGCGTCGACATGCGCCGGGTCGTGGACGAGGCCCCAGCCGCGCATCGTGAGGCGCTGCTCGAGGAGCTCGAGCGCGAGTCCCGCAAGACAATCCCGATGCAGGTCTGGATCGACGACGAAGGGTTCGCGCGGCGGCTGACGATCTTCGACCCGGAGGACGAGGTGACCCTCGACTTCTACGACTTCGGCGTCGAGGTAGACGTCCAGGCTCCGCCCGAGGATCAGGTCGAGTCGATCGACAATCTCTTGACGGCGGAAGGAACAGAGGAACAGGTCGACAGCGGCGAGCTCGAGGACCTGCACGAGGCGCCCAGAGTGAGCACCGTGACCCCGGAGGAGGACGAGTAGTGGCAGTCGACGCGACCGCGCACCCACCGACGAAGACGATCGACGTCGCGCTCAAGATCTGGCGCTTCGACTCCGCGACAGGTCAGCGCGCGCTCAAGGAGTACGAGGTCGAGGCGCCGGAGTGGGTGACGCTCCTCGATGTCCTCGATCTGATCAAGGACAAGGTCGACGGCTCGCTCGCGTATCGCAAGAGCTGCCGGATGATGATCTGCGGCTCGTGCGGCATGCGCATGGACGGCGCCGCGGTGCTCGCCTGCAAGACGCGCATGTACGACATCGCACAGTCCGGGCACGTCCCTGTCGTCTCCGCGATGGGCAACCTGCCGATCGTCAAGGACCTGGTCGTCGACATGGAGCCCTTCTGGGCGAAGTTCAAGGCGATGAAGCCGTATCTCCAGCCGGGCTACGACCAGCCGGCGGACGGCAAGGAGTACATCATCTCGCAGGAGCGTATGAACGTCATCCACAAGGAGTCGCTCTGCATCAACTGCGGCTGCTGCGTCTCCGAGTGCAATTCAATGGAGTCCGACCCGGACTTTCTCGGCCCGCAGGCGCTCGCGAAGGGCATGCGCTTCGTCGGCGACCCGCGCGATGCCCACACGGCGGAGCGGCTCGACGAGTACAGCTCCGAGCACGGGATCTGGGACTGCACGCGCTGCTACTTCTGCACCGAGCGCTGCCCCAAGGGCGTCGACCCGCGTGACGCGATCGCCAAGCTCGGCGCAGAGGCGATCAAGGAGGGGATCGACGAGGACATGGGCGCGAAGCACGCCAAGTGGTTCGTCACCTCCGCGAAGACGACGGGCTGGTTGCGCGAGACGGAGCTGGTGCCGAAGACACAGGGCGTTGTGACCGCGATCGCCCAGATGAAGTTCGCGATGAACCTCCTGAAGCACGGCAAGGTGCCGTCGCCGATACCGCCGCACGTCGCCGAGGGCGTGAAGGAGTCGCGCGCCCTCTACGACCTTGTCAAGCAGCAGGGCCGCGACGGCGCGCTCGGGATCGTCCAGGGCGAGCGTGCGCTCGCTCGCCTCGAGCACGGCCTCGACCACGAGCCGGAGGCCGACGGCGAGGCGACGAGCGAGCAGCCGGAGACGGGCGGGCCGGCGTGAAGACGGTCGCCTACTACAAGGGCTGTCTCGCTTCGCTGTCCGCGAAGGAGCTGGACATCTCGACGCAGGCGCTCTCGCCGAAGGTCGGGCTCGACCTCATCGAGCTCGAGGCGGTCACGTGCTGCGGGGCCGGCGACATCCACGAGGCCGAGCCCGACTACTACCTCCACCTGAACGCACGCATCCTCGCGTACGCCGAGGCGACCGGCAGCGACACGCTGATGACGGTCTGCAACGTCTGCACGCTGAACCTGCGTCAGGCCAACTTCGAGCTGCAGGGCGACGACGCGCTGCGGGAACGGGTCAACGCGAACCTCGCCTCGGTCGGCGTGCCCGAGTACAACGGCACCGTCGACGTCCGCCACTTCCTCTGGCTGGTCGCGGAGGGAGACGGCTACGAGCTCCTGAAGACGGTGGCGCACAAGGGGCTCAAGGGGTTGAAGGTGGCGCCGTTCTACGGCTGCCAGATCCTGCGTCCGTCCAAGCTGCTCGGCTTCGAGGATCCCGACCGGCCCTCCTCGCTGGAGCGGATCATCGAGGCGTGCGGGGGCGAGGCGATCGACTATCCGGCGAAGATCAAGTGCTGCGGCTTCCCGATCATCCAGGCCCGCGAGGACACGGCGCTCGGCGAGCTGATCCAGCCGATCGAACAGGCGAAGGAGGCCGGCGCCGACGCGATCGTGACGCCGTGCCCGCTCTGTCACCTCTCGCTCGACGCATGGCAGTCGAAGCTGAAGGCCACGACCGGCAAGGACTTCCAGATGCCGATCCTGCACCTCTCGCAGCTGATCGGCGTCGCCGCCGGGTTCGAGGAGTCCGAGCTGAAGTTCAAGCGCCACGTCGTCTCCGTCCAACCCGTCGTCGAGAAGCTCTCCGTTTAGGGGCCCGCTCCTCCTCGGAGGCCTCGCCGCCGCAGGCGGCCTGGCCTACGGCTGGCTCGAGGCAGGCTGGCTGAGGACGCGGGTGCTCGACCTGCCGCTCGAGGGTCTCTCACCGGACCTCGATGGCCTCCGGGTCGCCCACCTCTCCGATTTCCACCTGGGCATGCCGTCGCGAGGCGCCGTGGCGGCTCGCGCGCGGTCGACTGGGTCGTCGAGCGCCGGCCCGACCTCGTCTGCATCACCGGCGACCTCCTCTCCCGGCCGCGCGGAGAGCCACAGCTGCGCCGGCTCCTCGATCGCCTCGGCCCGGCGTTCGCCGTGCTCGGGAACCACGACCTCGCGGACTCGCGCGACCCTTTCTCCCGGCCGGTCGAGCTCGGCGACCTCGGCCAGACCGAGCTCCTCTTCGACGAGGCGCGAGTGGTCGAGCTGAGGGGTCGCCGGGTGCAGGTCGTCGGGCTCCACCCGCGCTCGCGTCGGCGCGCGTCGAGCGTCATCGCCGGTCTCGTCGATCCGACGGCGGACCTGCGGATCGTCCTCACGCACTTTCCGGAGCTCATCCGAGCGCGCGCTCCGAAGCCCTTCGAGCTCATCCTGGCCGGGCACATGCACGGCGGCCAGATCGTGCTCCCGTACCCCGGCGGCCGCTACCTCTTCGCGCACCCGCGGGCGCGCGAGTCACAGGGCGTCTACCGCGCCGGCGCGACCGCGCTTCACGTCTCGCCCGGGCTCGGCACGACGTTCGTGCCCTTCCGCTTCTTCGCGCGCCCGGAGGTGACCGAGCTCGTCCTGAGGCCGCTTCTACACTGATGGTCATGGAAGGCCAGTCGCTCATCTCGCCCGACATCCTCGCGAGCTACGCCGCGGACGCGGCGCGCGAGGTGTCCGGCGTGCGCGGTCTCGTCGGCAGCGCGCTGCACCGCCGCGAGGGGGTGAAGGTGACGCGCGAGGAAGGACGCGTCGCAGTTGAGTTGCGGCTGGTCCTCGACTGGGACGCGAGCGCGCCCGCGGTCGGGGCGGCGGTCCAGTCCCGGGTCGCCGACTATCTCGTGCGCATGGCGGACGTTCGGCCGGACTCGGTCGACGTCGTCGTGGACGAGTTCGCCGCTCCCATCTAATGGCAACGCGCGTCCAGGGCCTCACCGGCGCGACGCTCGAGCACGCCCCGGGCGTCTGTCACGAATGCCTGTTCTGGCAGTCGCGGCACGGCCGGCCCGCCGTGAAGCCACGCTGGATCGAACGGATCGAGGACGAGTGGGGAGCCTGGGGCGCGCTCTACCAGGACGACGACGGGCGGCTGCTCGGCTCGATCCAGTATGGGCCGGCGACGCTCTTCCCCCGCGCCTCCGAGCTCCCGGCGGGGCCGCCGTCGGAGGACGCGGTGCTCGTGACCTGTGTCTACCTCGTCTCGCGGGCGTCGCCCTGGGTCGAGCAGTCGCTCTTCCTCGCCGCCATCGGGGAGGCCCGCGACAAGGGCGCCGGCGCTCTCGAGGCCTTCGCCTACCGCTACCCGGAGGGCGAGTCGGCGTACGAGCGCTTCATCGTCCACCGCACCGTCTTCCCGCGCGACTTCCTCGCCGACTTCGGCTTCGAGTCGGTCCGTCAGCGAGGGCCGCGTCGAGCTCGCGCGCCTCGAGCTCGGCGGCCTGCAGCCGGTCGTCGAGGGCAAGCGCGCGAAGGTGCTGCGCGTGGTGAAAGAGGCGTTCGCGCCCGCGCCGGTCCCGCAGGGGCCGTAACGGGCCACCTTGTCGCCGACTCGCGGCATCGATCATCTCCGCGATGTTCGGCGGCGCGAGCAGCCGGTCATCTATGGGCGGAGATGACTCAGGCTGATCGAGATGGTCATGCGAATCGACGCTAACGTGATCGAGATCCGCGACCTGGCTCGGGGAGGACGATGGCGAAGAAGAAGATTGACCCGGCGCTGCTCGCCGAATGGGCGCGCAGCGGCCGGAGATGGAGGAGCTTCTCCGGCGCCGTCGAAGGCCGCGAGCGCGAGCTTGCGGAGATCGAGCATGCGTCGACAAGCCCGGCTGCGTCGACTGACGTTTGGGCTGCTCGGCCGCTCCTAGCGGCAGCGCGCCGAGCCGGCGTCGCGGAAGCTCGAGCCCGGGACCGGGACGAAGCGCCAGTCGTAGCGCCCGTCTCCCAGCGTCAGTCTCAGGACGCCGTAGGCCCGCCAGTTCACGGCCATGCTGCGCGGCCCTGTGAAACGGGGGAGCACGGGATAGAGGCTGCGTCCGCCCGTACCCACCACGAACGAGCGGATCCCTCCGAATGGCGCGAAGCGTTCGTAGTGGTGGTCGTGCCCGGCGAGCACGACGTCGGCGCCGCCCCGCGACAGCGTCCGCCAGAGCGGCGCCATCGTGCGGTCAGGCCCGTGCAGGCCGGAGCTGAAGCGCGGGTGGTGCATGTAGGCAAGGGTGCACCTCGCGCCGACGCGGGCGAGCTCACCCTCGAGCCAGCGCTGTTGCGGCGAGCCTTCGCCACAGCCCCCGGCCGGCCGGCAGTTCGAGTTGAGCACGACGATGTGCCACGTGCCGAGCCGGTAGGAGTAGTAGCCGACCCTGGGCAGCCTGAAGTAGGCGATGGCGGCGTTCGCGTTGCCGGTGCCGTACTCGTGGTTTCCGAGCGCCGCCCGCGTGCGGGCGCGGAAGCGCCGCCAGGAGTAGCAGCGGCGAAACTCGTCTGCGGTGCCGCGCTCGTAGATCGCGTCGCCGAGCACCGCGACGGTTCCCGGCATGCGTGCGACGAGCGCCGCCGTCGCCTCGTCGTGTCGCGAGTCGCAGGAAGCGATGTCGCCGGCCGCGATCAGCGTCGGCGGCGCAGGCGCCAGGAGCGAGAGCGCGGAGAAGACCGTTGCGGCGGCGATCAAGCCGCGACGCGCTGCTCGGCCAGAAGGAGCTCGGCGATCTGGATCGCGTTGAGCGCCGCGCCCTTGCGCAGGTTGTCGCCGACGACGAAGAGCGCAAGCCCGTTCTCGGCCGTCGGATCGCGCCGGATGCGCCCGACGAGGACGTCGTCGCCGCCCGCCGCGCCGCCCGGAGTCGGGAACTGCTCGAGGCGCACGCCTGGAGCACGGCGGAGCAGGTCGGTGGCGGCCTCGGGCGTGAGCGGCTGCTCGGTCTCGACCCAGACCGCCTCGGCGTGGCCGACCAGAATGGGCACGCGGACACACGTTGCGCTGATCGGCAGCTCGGGAAGCTCGAGGATCTTGCGCGTCTCGTCTCTGAGCTTCTGCTCCTCCTCGAACTCCACTCCGTCGAAACTCCAGTCCATGCGGAGGTCGTGCTCCTCCGCCGATTCTCCGCGGAGCCGCTCCATCGCCTGCGCCCCGGCGCCCGAGACCGACTGGTAGGTCGAGACGCGCACCCGTCGCAGCCCGGCGGCGTCCTGGAGCGGCTTCAGCGCGATCGTGAGCGGGATCGCGCAGCAGTTCGGGTTCGCGACGATGCCGTCGTGCTCGGTGGCGCGGGCGCCGTTCACCTCGGGGACGACGAGCGGGATACCTGGCTCGAGCCGGAAGGCGGCGGACTTGTCGACGCACAGCGCGCCGCCGCGCACGGCGTGGGGGACGAGCTCGCGGCTCGCTGACGTTCCGACGGAGAAGAGGCAGAGGTCGAGATCGCCCGCCGCGAGCACGTCGGGCGTCGCCTCTTCGATCGTCCGCCCGCCGAGCTCTTTCCCGGCCGACCTCGCAGAGGCGAAGAGCCGCACGTTCCGATAGCCGCGCTCGCGCAGGAGCTCGAGCGTGATCGTCCCGACGGCGCCGGTGGCGCCGACGACGCCGATGCGCGCCTCGTTAGGCATCGGCACGGATCGCCTCGGGACGGTCGAGCTCGAACGCCTCATGCAGAGCCGCGACGGCGCGCTCGACGTCGCTCCGGCTCACGTGGCACGCGATCTTGATCGGCGAGGTGGTCACGACTTGCGGCTCGATCCCGAGTTCGGCGAGGGTGGAGAAGGTCCTTGCGGCGATGCCCGGATGGGACTTCATGCCGGCGCCGACGATGCTGACCTTCCCGAGCTCGTCGCTCGCCGTCCAGCTGGCGCCGAGGGAGTCGAGCGCGCGGGCGGCGTCCTCGCGATCCTCGACGGGCGCGGAGAAGACGATCTCGGCATCGGTCTGCACGATCGTGTCAACGTTGACCTGGGCCTCGGCCAGTGCGGTGAAGAGCCTCGCCGCGGGGACGCCGTCGACCCGGTACAAGGTTTCCTCGAGCGTGTGGGTGACACCCGAGATCATCGCCTTCTCCAGCATGCGCTCGTCCTCCTGGGTGATCCACGTCCCGTCCGACTCCGAGAACGTGGAGCGGACGTGCAGCCTGACGCCGTGATTCCGCGCGAACTCGACCGAGCGTAGCTGGAGCACCTTGGCGCCGCTCGCGGCCATCTCGAGCATCTCGTCGTAGGTGACCGCGTGCAGCTTGCGCGCCCCGGGGACGATGCGCGGGTCGGCGGTGAAGACGCCCTCGACGTCGGTGTAGATCTCGCAGGCATCCGCGCCGAGCGCAGCCGCCACTGCGGCCGCCGTCAGGTCCGTCCCGCCGCGGCCGAGCGTCGTCACCTCGTAGGCGGTGGAGACGCCCTGGAAGCCGGCGACGAGGACGATCTTCCCGTCGTCGAGGGCCTCGTGGATCCGCCGCGCGCGCACCTCCACGATCTTCGCCTTGCCGTGCACCGTGTCGGTCACGATCCCCGCCTGCGAGCCCGTCAGGGAGATCGCCTCGTGCCCGAGGTCGAAGATGGCCATCGCCGCGAGCGCGCAGGAGATCCGCTCGCCGACGGAGACGAGCATGTCGAGCTCGCGCGGGTGGGGCCGGTCCGAGATCTGCCGCGCGAGGTCGAGCAGCTCGTCGGTCGTATGCCCCATGGCGGAAAGGACGCCGACCACGCGGTTGCCCTGCTCGCGTGCGTCGACGAGCCGGCGCGCGACGCTCTTCAGCTTCTCGGTGTCGCCGACGGACGTGCCGCCGAACTTCATCACGACCGTGCCGCCCTGTCGCTTGACGGCGTCGGCGTCGACGGTCGGGACGGCCTCGAACTCTGTCGTCGTCACGCTTCGAGTCTAGTCAGGCGCCCGGCGCGATCCCGAGAGCGCCACGAAAAACGCTGAACCGGCAAACCCGAAGGCCCACCGGTTCAGCTGCATGAGCTTATGTGATCCCGCGGCTGCCGGTCAACCAATTCGAGACCGAAAAACCACGCAAAGTGCATCTTTTTAGAGCGGCCGCCGTCCGGCCAGAGCCCGACCGAGGGTCACCTCGTCCGCGTACTCGAGGTCGCCGCCGACGGGAAGGCCGCTCGCGAGGCGCGTCACGCGGATCTCCCCGTTCCGCTGCAGCCCGCGCACGCGGTCGGCGAGAAAGGCCGCGGTCGCCTCGCCGGTCATGTTCGGGTTCGTCGCGAGGACGACCTCTTCGATCTGCCCGCCCGACACCCGCTGAAGCAGCTCCTCGATCCGCAGGTGCTCGGGCTCGACGCCGTCGAGCGGCGAGAGCGAGCCGCCGAGCACGTGGTAGAGGCCGCGGTACTCGTGCGTCCGCTCGAGCGAGATCACGTCGACCGGCTGCTCGACGACGCAGACCACCGTGCGGTCGCGACGGGTGTCGAGGCAGATCGCGCAGAGCTCGTCCTCGGTGAGGTTCCCGCACTCGCGGCAGAACCTGACGCGTTCCTTCACCTCCTGAATCGCGCCCGCGAGCGCGAGCGCCTCCTCCTTGCCGGTCGAGAGCAGGTGGAAGGCGAGCCGCTGCGCCGTCCGCGTGCCGATCCCCGGCAGCCGGGTGAGCTGGGCGACGAGGTTGTCGACGGACGGGCTCAGCACTCGACCAGCCTAGCCGTCCGTTCCGGACAACTCGCCGGGCCTGAGCGATCGGAGGGACGCTCGGTGCGCGCCTAACCTACGAGCCGAAGCTCCTCCGCTGTCGGAGCCCCCGCGGCCGGCAGCAACCCATGGAGCTGCGCCCAGCGCGATGCCTCCGTGCGGTTCGACACGTTGAGCTTCCGGTAGACGTTCGAGAGGTGGAACTTCACCGTCTGCTCGGTGACCCAGAGCATCTTCGCGAGCTTCGCGTTCGAGTGCCCTTCCGCCACCAGCCGCAAGATCTCGCGCTCGCGCCCGGTGAGCTCGAGCGCAGCGGCATCCGCAACCGGCTGCCAGTTCTCGGCAACCGCCTGTCCCGAGGCGAAGTACACCGAGTGCCTGAAGGCCTGTCGCACCGCCGATGAGAGATCGTCCGGATGCGCGCTCTTGAGGACGTACGCCACCGCGCCGGCCTGCAGCGCCTTGTCGACGTATTCCGTATGGGACGAAAGCACGATCGCGCGCAGCCCAGGGTTGCGCGTGCACGCGTGCCGGATGCACGCGATGCCGTCCATGTCGCCAGGCTCCATCTCGATGCAGGTGATGAACAGGTCTGGGCGATGCTGTTCGATCAGGTCGAGCGCGCGCGGCGGTCGTGTGGTCTTTCCGACCACCCGAACACCGGTGCGCTCGAGGACGCACTCCACCGCCTCGAGCCACAGGGGTAGCCTGTCCAAGAGGACAGCTGATTGCATATCGATCACGAAAGGGCCGCCTTTCGAGTAAGTATTCCGCCGCTTTCCCCGCCGAATTGGGGAGACGTCACTCTAACCGAAGGTGTGGAAAACTACAAGAGGATTGTGGAAAATATCCGGGGGGCATCTGAAACCCCACCCGTGCCCACCCACCGGGGAGGTAGGGGCCTGGTAAGTCGCTCCCTTTGGGTAGAGCCTGGATCGGCCGATGTGGGTTAGCGTCACTGTGCGACTCACGGCGGGCCGCTGCCGCGTGTCGCTGCCTCGGCCGACGTCCCCCAGACCGGCCTTGGAGCGCGGGTGGGCGGAGCTCCCGGGTCGAACGCGAGCTCCGCACATCCGGCCTCCGCGCTGCGATCCGACCGGCGATCGCGGTCAAATCCGGAGACCGAACGCCGGCCTGGTCGACAGCGCGATTACGGACGGTGTGCAGGGAGGGGTCGGAGCGGTTCCGTCCGCGCGCGAGCTTCGAAAGCCTCCCGAGTTAGAAGTGGGAAAAAGAGCCCGGTTGGCGTCGTGCGTTACGCGGGCAGAACGTCGGCCCCGATTCCGAGGTCTCGGACGGTCCGAAGGATTTCCTCGCGGTAGACCGGGTTCATGACGACGATCGTGCCCACGTCTCGGTGCGCAAGCGATTCGGGCGAGACGATCCGCTGGCCCGTCCCGGCGATGAACTTCCCGTGCTTCCGTGGGTTCACGTCGACGACGGGCCCGATCTCTCCGCCGCCCTCGACGACGTTGAGGAACGTTGCCCCCTTCGCCCCGGCGCCCCAGAGCGCGACCGGAGCCTCGGACAGCAACCGAGGCAGCTGCTCGGCCCACAGCTCGCGCGTCCGCACGAGCGCCTCTGCCAGCCGCTCGACGGCACCGGCATCGGCGCGCGTGACGTCCGGTACCGCTCCAGCCGAAGGTTCGGTCCCGGCCTCCATCCAGAGGTACTGCCCGCCGAACGAGAAGCCGTGCGCTTGCGGATGGAAGCCCGCGCGCTCCAGGACTCCGCCGAGCGCACGCGCGGAGAGGCACGTCACGTGCGGATAGATGACGTCCCAGATCGCCTGTTCCTCGATCAGGTACTCCGCCGCAGGAATCTCCACGTACATGGTCGCGCTCCGGCTTCCGAGCGCGCTTCGCACCATCGTGAGCACGCCGACGGGATCCTCGAGATGCTCGAGCACGTGCCGGAGCAGGACGAGCGTTGCCCCGCCGAGGTCCGAGTCGGGGCCGAACAACTCCGGGACGAACGTCAGTCGGTCTCCGGCCTGACCGTCCGACTCGCCGGCGTAGCTCGGATCGAAGCCCACGCCGGTGCACGATCCGCGCTCGCAGAGCAGCGCGAGGAACTCGCCCTTGCCCGACCCGATCTCCGCGACGTGCCCACCGGTGAGCCGGTGGGCGTCGACCAGGCGACTCGCGAGCGCGTCCGAGTACTCACGAAACGCGGGGGAGAAGTGCAGCGAGTTCTCGTAGCCCGCGTCATAGGCCAGCAGGCGAGCGTCGAAGCACGTGTTCCAGATCGTGCCGCAGCCGTCGCAGAGCGACAGCGCGATGTCGGCGCGCGGAGCGGCTCTCGCCGCACGCACGGTCGGCCAGAGCACGTTCGGATGGACGGGCACGGCGTCGAGGCCGGCGAAGCTCGCGCCGGCCCGTCGGCCGCAGACTGGACACGACGTGAGAGTTGGGCGCCCCGACCGGGGCGCCCCCTCACGAGGTGGGCTGATAGACGAGCTCGCCGGTGTGCGCGTCTGCATTGTCGTACATGGCAACAACCTCGTCCGGAAGCTGATCGCCGTCGCTGCCGCGCACGAAGTCGCGCAGCGATGTGCCCGTGCACGCGGAGTCGATGTTCGGCGCGCTGCGCCCGGATTCCAGGTCCGCTCGGTTGACCGTCCTGAAGTCGATGCTGTAGCGGGCCCGCCCCGTCGTGTTGGGCACCGTCGAGTGCAGGTGCGCCGCCGAGAAGACGACGATGCCGCCCGGTTGCGTGATGAGACGCACCTCGGGCTCGAGCTCCAACGGCTCCTCGGGCTTGGGCTGCTTGCGGCTGTCGGTCTTGACATGCTTCGCCGCGTCCTTCCGCCCGACGCTGTTCCACTCGTAGTAGTTGAACTCGGCCGAGCCGTTCTTCACCGGCTGGCTCCAGTAGCGCGGGTGGAACGCCATCGAGCTGTCCGATTCGATCTCGTAGATCGGCAGCCACCAATTGAACTGCTGGAACGGCGCCGAGTACCAGGTGTCACGGTGTGCATGGTGTGCGTAGCCGACCCCCGAGGTCAGATAGCCGTCGCTCGTCACCATGCGGAGCCGCGGGACGTCGATGTACGTCTCGTCCAGGTCGGCGCCGGAGTCCGCAACGACCGCCCGGAGCAGCTCCTTCGTCGTGTCGTTGTGGATGAACGCCGGCTTCAGGGGTGCGCAGATCTCCACGTACCGCTCGACCGGCATCTCGTACTGCGCCATCAGCGGGTCGATCCCCTCGAACGCGTCCTCGATCATCTTCTGCGCGTGCTCGACGAGCGCGACCGTGCTGGGCCGTGGCCCGTGCACGATCAGCTGCCCGTCGTACAGCCGCTCGCGCTTGGCGTCGTCGTCGAACGACGGGTCGAAGTAAACGGTCTTCATTCCAATCCTCCCAGTTCGTTGTTCACAGCTGCCTGCCGCCTCAAGCGGCGAACCTCCTCGTCGTACTCGCCTTCTGCCGCTTGATCCGCTCGACCGCGCGGCGGCCGAGCACCGACGCGCCCAGCAACCGCCACGAGCGGGCGTCGGCGAGGATCGTCGGATCGCGTCTCGCGAGACGTCCGAGCGTGCGTGTCGTCGCGAGCAGGCGACGCTCCGGAATCGTCGTGTGGCCGGCGTAGTCGAGCAGGTCGCGGCGCCGCGCCCGGCGCGCGAGCGCGCGGAGCTCGTCGGGCTCCCGCAGCCGCTCGCCGTACTCCTCGACGAACCGCAACTTCACCTCGACCAGCTTCTCGATCACGTCCAGCTGCTGGAAGTAGCCGCCGGTGGTAACTCCGCGCCCGTCTGCGGTGTACGCGCCGGTGTGCACGCGAACGACCGCGAGCGTGCGCTTGAGGAAGGCGATGTCCCACTTGAGGGCGAGCCGCAGCCAGAGGCCGACGTCGGTGACCGGGAACTCGTCGTCCCGCAGACGGACGTCGGCGAGCGCGGCGGTCCTGATGAGCGCCGTCGAGGCGTGGATGCGATACCCCTTGTCGACGGCGCGTCGAATGAAGGTTCCGCCGCGCTCGATCTCGTCGCGATCGAGGTCGGTCATGTCGTGGGCCGCCGCGATCGTCGTCCCGCGCTCGTCGACGAGCTTCGCGCAGCCGTGCACCAGCCCGACGCGCGGATTGGCGTCGAGGACGGCGATGGTCTGCTCGAGCGCGTCCGGCTGCATGACGTCGTCGTCCGGGATCAGGAACATGTACTCCGTCTCCGCGAAGGCGTAGCAGCGGTTGAAGTGCTCGTTCAGGCCGACGTGCTCGTCCTGCCGGACGTAGGTGACGCGTGGATCGTCGAAGCCGGCGACGACCTCGCGCGTGCCGTCCGTGGAGCAGTTGTCCGAGACGACGAGCACGAAGTCTTCGTGAGTCTGGCTCAGCGCGCTCTCGATCGCCTCCGGCAGCCAGCGGGCGCGGTTGTACGTCGGGACGAAGATCGTCACGCGCGGGCTCGTGGTGCGTCGCTGATGCTCGCGCACGGGCGTTGATTCGGCCTGAATCGGCATCTCTCCGATGCTAGAGCGGTGCCTGCGGCCTATCGCCCCTCCAAGGGCCTGAAGATGACCTAGCCCATTGGCTAGTCGACTCTGTCTGATCCGCGGAAGCGCCGTCGGCAGCGCGCGTCCTATGGTCATGAAGTGACGCTCGAACGCCTCTCCCGAGACGCGGGACGACCTCCTGCCGCGGCGGGAGCTGAACCGACGCGTCTCGAGCGGCATCTTCTTCATCGGCGCCTGGGGCGCGATCAACCTCCTGGTCGGCTTCGGCGGCAACATCGTCCTCGCCCGCATGCTCGTGCCGGCGGACTTCGGTCTCGTCGCGATCGGAGCGACGCTGATGATCTTCGCGACGACGCTGTCGGACGGCGGCCTCGGGAGCGGGCTCATCCGGCGCGCAGAGAACCCCACGCGGGCGGAGCTCGCGCTCGGTGCTCGGCCTCCAGCTGGCGCTGACGGGCGTGCTCGCGCTCGGGGTCGCGGCCGTCGCCTCGTTCTTCGGCGAGGCCGGTGCCGTCGTCGCCGTGATGATGTGCGGGCTTCCGCTCGCGGCCTTCCAGACACCGGGCAAAGTCGTCCTGTCACGTGCCCTGCGCTTCCGCGTCCTCACGGGTGTCGAGGCCGTCGGCGTGCTCGCGTACTACGGCTGGGCGATCGCCTGGGTCGTCGCCGGCGCCGGCGTCTGGGCGCTGGCCACGGCCGTCGTCTTCCGGGCCGTCGCCGGCACCTGCGCGATGGCGGTCGTGAGCCGCGGGACGAACCTCCTGCCGTCGCTCCGCGGCCGTTCGGCTCCTGTGGCCGGTGATCTCGTTCGGCCTCCGGTTCCAGGGCGTCAGCGTGGCGGGGATGCTGCGCGAGCAGGGCCTGAACGCCGGCGTCGCGGTGTTCTCCGGATCGGCACGCTCGGCCTCTGGACGCTGGCGAAGCGGATGCTCGAGATGCCGTCCTCATCACGGAGCCGCTGCACCGGGTCGCGTTCCCGTACATGTCGCAGCTTCGCGCGGCGCGCGAAGACATCGCGCCCGTGATCGAGCGGGGCATCCGCGTCACGGGGACCGCCGCAGGCGTCGTTCTCGTCGGTCTGGCAGCCTCCGCGTCGGGTCTCGTGCCCGGGCGTCTTCGGCGAGCAGTGGGCGGGGACCGCAGTGGCGGTCCAGTGGGTTTGCGCCTCGCTGCTCGTTGCCGCGCCCCTCGCCGTCGTCGCCGTCGGCTTCCTCTACGCGCTGGGAGAGCCTTCGGTCGTCCTGCGCGCGACGATCGCCCACACGCGGTGCTCTTCGCCGTCACGTTCCCGCTGCTGCCGTCCTTCGGCATCCACGCGATCGGCGCGGGCTCACTCGCGGGCGCGGTCGTCGATGCGCTCATCCTCGGCCGGGCAGTCGCGGCCCGAAGCTCCGCGCGGCCGTTCCGCCTCATGGCCGTGCCGCTCGTTCTCGGACTGCCTTCCGGCGCGCGCTCGGGGTGGCTCGTGACGCACCAGCTGGGCAACGACTTCGCCGCCGGGGTCGTCGGCGGCACGCTGGCGGCGCTGACGTACGCGGCCGCGGCATTCGTCTTCCGGCGTGAGACGTTGCTCGAGACGACGTCGCTGATCCTCCGCTCCGTCCGGGCTGGGCTGGGGCGGGACGGGCACGCCGCCGTCCCGGCCGGCCAGCCGTCCTAGGTCGACGGCTCGAGCGAGCGCCTCGAAGGCGCGCTCGACGTCCGCGACGATCTTCGGCCACGTGAAGAGCTCCTCGGCTCTTTCGCGGCCAGGCAGCTCGCCATCGAGTGCCGCGAGGCTCTGGCTCCTCGATGAGCCGCGAGGGCAGCCGCGAGTGCGGCGGGTCTTCTCGCTCGACGAGGAGGCCCGGTCTTGCCATCGATGATGCGTCTCCTTCATCCCGCCTGCCCGACTCGCGACGACCGGCACGCCTGCCGCCATCGCCTCCACCGGCGGGATCGCGAACGACTCGAAGATCGACGGGTAGACGAAGATGTCGGCCGCCTCGTAGTAGCGCAGAGCTCTCCTCGTGCGGAGACGCGATCGACGAAGGTCACTCGCTCAGCGACTGCGGTCGACATCGCTCCTGAAGAGCTGCGCATGTAGCTGCCCGCGTAGAAGCGCGCGAGGCTGCTGGACGAGCGGATCGTCCGGAGATCTCCACCGCGAACTCGTATGGAACGGGGGACTCCTCGCCGACGATCGTCAGCCGCACCTCCGGATGCACCGCGACGACCTGCTCGAGCGCGTCCATGAGCACGTGCAGGCCTTTCTCCGGCGACACGCGGCCCACGTTCAGGAGTCGATCGCCTTGCTCGGGCTCGTGGCCGCGGGGCGCCGGCCGGGACTCGACCCCGTTGTAGATCGTCATGCACGCGAGCCGCGTGCTGGGGGAAGCGCTCCCGGACCTTGTCGGTGATGTAGTCGCTGCAGCCCGACGATGAGGTCGGCGTGACGCAGTCGCCGGTCGATCATGCGTCCGTCGAGCTGCGACAGCCACTCGCAATGCATGTGCAGCACGAGCTTCGCCGCGCGTGAGCCGCCTGAGGACGGGCAGCGCCTGCGAGTAGTTGAAGACGTGAACGACATCGGGGTTCTCGCCGAATGTCCAGCGCGAGCCGAGCCAGTACTCGAATGGGTGAAGGACGAGGCGAAGAACGGCCGCGTCGGCGGGGAGCAGGCGCCACGCGCGCCGGAGCCCTCGCACGACCCACCGAGCGCGGACCGTGCGGCACGAGCGGTATTCGACACCGTTGTCGCGGCGGAGCGACCGGGGCCGGCGGCCGGCTCGCGTAGATGGTGACGTCGTGCCGCTCCGCCAGTCGCCTCGCGACGACGTCCGCCCACAGCTCGATCGAGCCTGACGCGGGCACGACTGCGTGCCCGGGCTGAGTGACGAACGCGATCCTCATCGCGAGCCTGCCGTCGAACGGCGACCGCGGCGGAGGGCTCCGTCGTGACGGGCGTGACGGTGACGTCGCCGAACGTCGCGTCGGCATGGTGCGCGACGAGGACGACCGAGCCGCGGTGCGTGCCGGTCTCGCCTGCCCAGTGCGGGATGTCCGCCTCGAGTGTCCAGGCGCCCGGCTCCGGCTTGCTGCTTGCCACATCTTGCAGCTGTAGCGCGTCATTGCCGTTGCCGAGGTCGCGCTCGCGGAAGCGCATCGTGAACTGAACGCCCAGCGGGAAGTCGTCGTTCTGCCAGCGACGATCGTGTCGTGCGCCGGGCCGGGGCTGTAGCCGAGCTGGAGCCGGAAGAGCAGCGGATCGTTGGCGTTGTATGAGTAGAGGCACAGGCCGCCGGACGGATGTCCGAAGCGCGGCTGGCCCCATTCCGAGTGCCCCTGCCAGCCGAGGGCCAGCCCGACCGCCGAACCGACCACGGGCTGCGAAGTGTCGAAGGAGTTGAAGGTCATCTTGGCCGTGACCTCGTAGTCGGTCCAGTTCATGTCGCCGAGGGTGATCACCCGGTCGAAGCCGGTCGCCGCCGGTCGGATCCCGTTCCCGTCGTGCACCCACTGCCCCTCGAAGATCTGTGCCCGTTGGAGGCGGACGCTGCGGACGTCCACTGCGCGGTGTAGGGCTTCGGCCACTTCCTTCAGCGGGCTGTAGAGGCGCTTCCAGAAGAACTCCTCGCGCTTCACGAAGGCGCGCATGTAGCCGCAGTTGACGTGGTACTCGGGCTGCGGCGTGCAGTCGATCTGCGTCGCGTACCTCGAGATCACCTGCCACTTCAGGTTCGCCGCCTCCGTCGTCGCCTGCATCGCGGCCGGCACCGTGACGATCTCGTTCGGTGCGCCTTCCGGGCCCCAGCTCGATCCGGTCGGGGTGGCATCCGGGTCGCAGGCCGGCAGCGTCGGGGCGAGGAAGGAGAGGCTCGGCGTGAAGCGGGCGAAGGGGTCGCCGTTCACGGACGCAAGCGTCGGGTTCGGCCACATCGCGGCCGACTGCGCCTGGCACCCGCCGGTCCCCTCGGGGTGGATCAGCGTGGTGTGAAGCCACGCGTTCGTGCCGCTGCCGGACCATCGCGGCCGTGAGCGAGCTCGTCAGCTTCGCGTGGTCGACGTGGCCGTCGAAGCCGGCGTGCGTGTAGATGTCGCTCGGGTTCGTGACGGCCAGCAGCGACTCCATGTCGGCCGCCATCGCCTCGGCCGTCAGGTTGGAGTGGACGCCGCTGAGCAGGAAGCGGAAGTCGCCGTTGCAGGTCGCGTTCGAGCCGTCGAAGTCTGCGCCGTACGTCCGGTGAAGGCCCGCCGGGTCGCCCTGCCAGCTCGTCCCGTTCGTCTGGGCGATCTCGTCCAGCCCGTTCCCGGGTAGCCGAGGAAGATGATGTCTGTCGTCAGCAGGCTCGCAGTCCGGCTGAGCCCGAGGAGACCCATCGCGTCCACGGTCTCCTGCGAGCGCCGCAGCCCGTACTGCGGCGTTCGTCGCCGGGTTTCCGGCCGCGGCGCCGCAGTAGCCGCTCTGGGTGCCGGTCAGGCCGTCTTCACCGTTCGTCACGATGCGACGTACGACCTTGCGCCCGGCGGCACGGCCTCTGAATGACGCCGGCGAAGCCGAGCGCCTCGTCGTCCTGGTGCGCGACGAGACGAGCACGGGCCCGTTCGCCGGCGGGATCGTGCCGCTGTTGCCCTGCCAGTCGACCTGCACCGTCTGACGGTCGAGTTGCCGGCGGTGTCCACGCCGTGATCTCGACGTCGTTCAGGCCCGGCCGGAGGTCTCCGTAGAAGAGCTCGATGTTGAAGTCGCCGAGATGCGCGAGGCGGTCGTCCGACGGACCGATGTTGAGCGCGCGCTCGGGACCGGTGTTCAGACGGTACGAGAGCGTGGCGACACCGTTCGCGTCGTCGACGTTGCCGAGGACGTTGATCCACCGCTGCGGCACACCCACCGCGCCGAACGTCTGCGGGCTGCCGCGCCACACGGCGATGCTCGGGCCCGCGGCGCAGGGCTCCGTGACGAGCGTCTGGTCGCCGGAGACGCCATGGTTGCCGGCAGCGTCCGTCGAGTGGACGCGATAGTGGTACGTGGTCGCGCAGGCAAGACCGGTCAGGCGGGCCCGGTGGGCTGTCAGTGCGCCCGCCCCGACGCTCTGGCCGTACGCCGTCGTCAAGCCCCACTCGACCGTCGACGGCGACAGCTCGTTCGTCGACCAGGTGACGACGGCGGACGTCCGGTGCCTGACGGCGGCGATCGACGTGATCGCCGGAGGCGTGAGGTCGGGCGGCGGCGGCGGAACGACGCGGAAGTAGTCGACCTTCGCCGCGAACGCGGGCGGCGAGCTGCCGGCATTGCCGCCGTAGGGGCCGATCGCGTGCGGCACGAAGGTCTCGTCGAACCGGACCGACACCGGCCAGGTCTCGCCGTTCGTGGAGTACCGGAGCGTCCAGCTCATGCCGACCCGCTTGAGCTGCATGTACGTGGCCGGCCCGTTCGGGACGGTCGCGTTGTACTTGATGCTCGCGGTACCGCCCCTGATGGC